>JAZTZM010000023.1:0-185612 GCA_045637465.1 Acutalibacteraceae bacterium
AATACTTTTTTTACGAAAACAATCAAATCATCAGAAAAATCAAATGCGGAAACGGTTGTATTGTCAGTTAAAACAAAACCGGTTACAGATTTATCGGTAAATATTTTTACAGGCTGAGGAATCAGTTTGAACATAAGATAAGCCTCCGATTAAATAAACGATATATTTGACAAATTGGAATTTATCGGTTAAGTGAGTTCCACTCTTCGCGTGTTATAGCATACGCGTAAGAAATCTTATTTTTATCATCGGGATATTCCTTTACCTTTTTCATTCCATTTGCAATGGCGGTAGAATATGACCCAACATTTGTATATTTCATATAGGAATACAGACAATCATATTCCGTATTTTCAAATGCCCAATCTCTAACTGCTCTCGCGGCTTCACTCCCAAACCCTTTTCTCCAATAACTCTTATGAATATGATACCCAATTTCAGGAAGTAATTCTCCATCTATATTTTGAATTGTCATTCCACAGTCGCCAATAAATTCGCCTGTTTCCTTCAAGATTACCGCCCATATACCAAAACCGAATTTTTGATAGTTCTGAATATTCCATTCAATCCAATGCTTTGTCATTTCTTTATCATAAGGTTTTGGGTAATGTTGCATGGTTTCTGCGTCGGATAGGATTTCAAATAGGGCTTCAAAATCCTCCAAAATGTATTCCCTCAATATTAAGCGTTCTGTTTCTAAAACCATTTTCATCCCTACAAATTCAAGTTTGTTGAGTTGATTATATCATAAATTAACTAGTAAAACAATAAAAGAAAAACGACTGAAAACCTTTAGTTTTCAGTCGTTTTTGTCTAACTACTCCACCTTTAATACAAAATTGGGGTGGGTTGCAATTTGAGTGTTCAAGTTGCAATTTCAAAGAGTAGGTTGCAGCTTCAAAATGGCTGCCAATTCAGTGACTTAACCTTAATAGAATTTTTCTACTTAAAAGTGGATAGCTTTATTGAACCGCTGATATATTTGTGTTACAATATTTACTATAATACGTCTGATGGATACACGGAAATGTTTATAAGCATTAAGGAGAAAAATAATGAAGCCTAATATTATCTTTTATTTTTCCGATCAACAGCGATGGGACACTCTGAACAGCAGTCTTATGCCGAATGTCTGGAAATTGGGAGAAGAGGGAGTGCTGTTTGAAAATTCTTTTACCTGCCAGCCTGTCTGCGGCCCTGCCCGTGCCTGCTTGCAGACAGGTCAGTTTGCAACGGAAAACCGTTGCTATTGGAATGGTATTGCTTTGAAAGAAGATACGAAAACTTTAGCCGATTATTTTAATGAAAACGGATATGATACAGCGTATATCGGAAAATGGCATCTTGCTTCAGATCGTTATCCGGGTATCGGTGTTCATTGTGAAAAAACTGCTGTTCCAACTCAAAGGCAAGGCGGTTATAAATATTGGCGTGCGGCAGATGTTCTGGAGTTTACCTCGCACGGTTATGACGGATATGTTTTTGACGGTAACGGCAATCAAATTGACTTTAAAGGTTACAGGGCGGATTGTATAAATGACTTTGCGGTTGAATATGTAAATAACCATAACGGCGAAAAGCCTTTTTTTATGTTTGTTTCGCAGCTTGAACCACACCACCAGAATGACAGCGGTCATTTTGAAGGGCCGATAGATAAAGTTGATGATTTCCGTGAATATCCTTTGCCTGAGGATTTAACATTTCTTAAGGGAAATTACAAAGAAGAGTATCCCGATTATCTTGCCGCTATTCATTCCCTTGATGAAAATGTCGGAAGACTTGTTAAAGCCCTGAAGGATAAAGGACTGTATGATAATACGGTTATAGTTTACACAAGTGACCACGGGTGTCATTTTAAAACGCGAAATGCCGAATATAAACGCAGCTGTCACGATTCGAGTATACATACGCCTCTTGTATTTGGTGGCGGGGCAGTAGATAAAGATGAGGTTATGAATTGTCTTGCCAGTCTTATCGATATTCCGCCTACACTACTGAGTCTTGCAGAAATTGAGGTGCCGAAAGCTTATTCCGGAAATATTCTCCCGGTTAACAGGAAGGATGTTCCCGAAAGAGATTGTGTTTTTGTTCAAATCAGCGAATCACAGGTCGGCAGGGCAGTACGTACAAAGGATTGGAAGTATTCTGCCAGAGCACTCGGATCGGGAAATACTAAACACAGCGCACGGGTTTATTATGATGATTTTTTATATGACCTGAAAAACGATCCTGACGAAAGACATAACCTTGTAAATAATAAAAAACACCTTGATGCTCTGCGGAAAATGAGAGGGCTGCTTGCAAGAGAAATGGTTAAAGCCGGTGAGAAAAAACCGATATTTTTCAAGCCCTTGAAAGTAAGACGCTTTTGATTTTATGCGATTGCAGATAATAAAGGGTAACTTTAATGAGTGTTTACTGTGTTTCTTAAAATTCCCAGATACACTGAAACAAATAAAACGGAAAAAGCACGACTGTTGAAGTCGTGCTTTTGCTTTTACAATTGTTGATATATAGCCATTTGTAGGGGATAGGGCAAAAAAGAAAATCACTACGGCTTTGTATCAAAGTCGTAGTGATTACCTGGGTGTGATGGCGGCTTTTGAACCGGCGGATGCCGGGGTGCAAAAAAGTTGCTTGGGGTGCAAAAAATTACCTAGGGGTGTAAAAAAGAACTCAAGGGTGCAAATTTTCTTTCAAGGGTGTAAAAACGACCCCAAGGGTGCAGTGGTGTAAAAATACGGTGTAGGGATGTAAAAAATTCAATAAAGGTGTAAAAAGATTCTGTTAGTATTCAGATTGAAACGAAGTATAAGTATGATGGCTCTAATTTGGGATATAAAAGCCGTATGAATAGATGAAATTAAAAAATTAATGTTGAGTTCGGATTTTATAACACCCGCTCCACCAGATAAAACGGTAAGGTAACGAAAGTTATCTTACCTCTTTATGTTTTAATAATATAGTCAGGGATTTGAAAGGGCGTAAAGGAAGCTTTAAGGTTTATTTTATCTGTTTTTCATAAATGCAAAAAAGAAATTTTTACGTTTTTTATAATTGTATTGGATAACATGATATGGTAAAATGAAATTGGGTTATTGTGTCTTGTAAATATTCTAATAGTTAAGAAACTTAACAATAAATAACCTAAGGCTTTTATTCTTCCGAAAGGAGAGAAAATATATGAAAAAAATCTTATCCGTTATATTGTCAGTGCTTGTTGTGCTGTCTGTGCTGCCTTTGACGGCTTTTCTATCATTTGCTGCGGAAACACCCACCTATATTGCGTCTATCGGCATTTCACAGGACGGCAGCACCGGCAGCACCGGCGTCAATGACTGTAAGAGTGAGCTTTCCGGTCACACCATCATTGACCGTGACCTGAACGACGGTGCGGGTGGTGATTATGTCTACATGGGCTACAAAACCACCACCGATCCCTCCAAGGCCATCACGGGCATTCTGTTCCGTGTGGGCGAAAATCCTCCCGACCGCATCACCGACAACGGCAAGGCCTACTTCTATCTGGTGGGCAAAGGTGAAACCAACACCGCCAGTGAGGGTGGATATATTGACCTGAATGCAAAAGCGGGCGGTGATTACATTTATATGTATGTCACCAGAGATCCCGGCTACGGTGCGCCTCTGACTGCCATCACCGTCGATGAGAACAGCTCCAAGACGGGTTATGAAACCGCCACTAATAACTCCGGAAGTGTCATTGACTTGAACCAGGGGGCAGGCGGAAAATATCTGTATCTGCACTACAAGCGGTTCTCCGAAACGGTGAAGTCCACCTATCACTATCTGGATGCCAACGGCAACCGTACCAACTCCACCCAGTCTGCCACGGTGAAGAACCATCTGGAGACCATGACCAAGGTGCCGTCCTATCCCACTTCGGTGACCTATGACGGCAGAACCTTCGCCTTTAAGGGCTGGCGGGAGGACAATACCGCAGGTGCGGCAACTGTCACCTCTCCCTCTGTTACCTATATCACCGGCGACAAGACCTACCGTGCAGTTTACTCTGCAAATGTGAAACTGTCTTACGATGCCAACGGCGGCAGCGGTGCGCCCTCTGCCCAGAGTGCCACCCAGTACATCAACGCCGGTTCCTCTTCCGTGGCGAAGCAGAGCGTGCAATTTACAATTCCCAATAACAGCTATACCCACGCTTCCAAGTGCTTTTTAGGCTGGTCTGCGGATAAATCTGCCACCACAGCGGCTTATCAGCCCGACGGTACCATTTCCATCAGCGGCAATACCACCCTGTATGCCGTCTATGCTGACCATACCTACAATAACGGCATCTGCTCCCACTGCGGTGCGTATATCCCCGATGCCGTGGCAGTCCTGAGCAAGAACGGCAAGAACGTCTTTGCGGGCGCCACGCTGGATGCGGTCATCACCGAGGCAGAAAAATGCACAGCCGCCGACAAGGCTGTGGTGACTATTCTGCAGGATATCGACCTGGGCAGTAACTATCAGCAAATCGACAGCGGCGTGTTCACCATCGACCTGAACGGCTGCACGCTTTCCGGTAACGATTTTTATACCTTGTGTATCTACAACTCCGGCACAGATATTGCACTGATCTCTTCCCGAACCGGTGGCACGGTTGAAAGCAAAGATAGGGGAGCGATATATATGGGCTCGAATCTCAATTTGACTGCCACTGGCATACGGGTAAGTGCCGAGAATGGCGATGGCATCAATTTACAGGGAACGGGCGCGAAACTGACGCTTACGAATTGTACGGTACAAGGTGCTGAAGATGCGCTATACGTATACAGCAGAAATACAGCAACCGTCACCGGCTGTAGCCTCACCGGTGGATATTATGATATTGCAGGAGGTGGTTCCGTCACGCTGGCAGACACCACCCTCCTGGACGGAATTCGTAGCATGAATAACCCCCTCAACGAAATCCTTGCCGAGGGCTATGCCTACTGGGCAGGGGACACCATGCTATCCGTCGGAGATAATGTTAGGAGTATCACTGACAAGGGCGACATCACCGTCAAGGCGGTCTGCACCCACGAAAGCGGTACCAAGCAGAATTACAGCAACAAGGGCGATAACCATAGCTTTACCTGGACCTGCTGTAAGCTTGAAGCCACTGAGGAACATACCTTCACAAATACCAAATGTGTCTGCGGCGCCCGTGACCATGACTGCGTGTATACCAACGGCTTCTGCAAAAAGGGCTGTTATCAGCCTGCGGAATTGGTTGACGGCTATTATCAGATCACCAACGGCGGCAATCTGTTCTGGTTTGCCGAATATATCAACACTGTAGACAGAACCGCAAACGCAAAGTTGACGGCCGATATCAACCTTGAAAACAGAGCTTGGACACCTATCGGCTCTACCGGTGAGGGTAACAACAATTTCCGTGGCCACTTTGACGGTCAGGGTTACACCATCACAGGTCTGTACGCAGAGGGCGGCAGATCAGGTCTCGGCTTCTTCGGTGAAGTCAGACTCGGTACGGTTGAGAATTTCACCATCTACGGTGAGGTAAAGCTCATCGGCAAGTATGACTATGTGGGCGGTGTCATCGGCTCTGCACCCGGTGTAAACTCTGATGTGCCCGACCATAACGGCGCAACAATCCGCAATATTACCTCTTACGTTAACGTAACCCTTGGCGAAGGCTCTCACGGCTCCAACCGTGTGGGCGGATTTATAGGCTACGCCAACCACGAAACTCTGATTGAAAACTGCTCCTGGTACGGCACGCTTGACCTCGGTCCTTACCGTGCGCAGGACGGCGTCGGCGGTCTTGTAGGCAAGGCGAATGACAACTCTGCCGTGACCATACGCAACTGCGGCGCATACGGCACAATCAAAACCTCTTATCAGAGCGGCAGCTACAACAGCTTCGATACCATCTATATCGGCGGTATCGTATCAAACAGCGTATCATCTGCACAGACTAATATCGAAAACACTCTCTGGGCAGGTAATATAATTAACGAAACAAACCTTGGCGAAAAGGCACACATCTCCGCATTCGGTACACTGAACGGTATCGGCAGTGTAACAAATTGCTATGCGCTGGATAATGCGCCGTATATTACCACCAACGGTACACACGACAGCTATATCACCACCGTCACGGATGAACAGCTGGCATCAGGCGAGGTGGCCTACAAGCTGGGCACAGCATGGGGCCAGAACATCGGCACCGATGATTACCCCATTCTCGGCGGTGCAAAGGTCTATCAGGTAAATAACTGCAAGAATGAAGTCGCAAAGTACAGCAATACCAATGAAACCCTTGATCACGACTGGTCCGGAAATGATGGCATCTGCGCTGTCTGCGACCTGATTGCTTTCACTGCCGTAAACGGTGCGGTTGTTAACTGCGAAAACGGTATGATCTTCGGCCTTGATGCAGGTATCACTTCTGTTGACAGTTATATCAACATTCTTGTTGACGGCGCTGAATGGGAATACGAGCTCGGCATTTTTGACCAGTTCGGTTCAGGCACAAAGGCTATACTCAAGGACGGCGACAATATTATAGCTGAGTACACAATCCTTATCTACGGCGATATTGACGGCGACGGCTGGTATGACGGTAATGATGCATTCCTTGTTAATCTCATTGTCAAGGGTATGCTCAAACAGCATGACCTTCCCGAATATATGTGGATGGCTGCTGACTGTAACCATGACGGCGAAATCAACGAAACAGACGTCGATTTACTTATGGGTGCAGGTGTCAGAAGAAACGATATCGACCAGAACAGCAGCCTTTCCGAACTTAAGCTTCAGGCAGCATATATCGAGTACGCTTCACTCATCGACCAGTCCGCGGGACTTGATGTTGAATCCGATGAAGATACAGACGATACAACTACTCCCGATACAAGCGAGTCTGAAACTCCTGATGAAACGGAAGAACTCACATTCTCAATTGTTATTATCAAAATCTTTACCTTCATCAGAAAGGTTCTCAACCTCGTCTTCTCATTCATAGTTAAATAAGTATAACAAACATTAAAGACGGCAGAGCAATCTGCCGTCTTTTGCTGTATTGACGTTACATATTATTGTTTGAAGCAAAATACACAATTTAGCACCAACCAAACCTGATGAATATTAATTAAGAATAGGGTTGTCAAACTATTGTATAAAATTAGTCTAAAATCCGTATTTAGTAAAATTCACAGACACACGAAATATAATAAAAAGAGAACAAAGCACAGCTTTTTATGATCGTGCTTTGTTTGCATAATCGTTGATATATAGCCATTTGTAGGGGATAGGGCAAAAAAGGAAACCACTACGGCTTTGTATCAAAGTCGTAGTGGTTTCCTGGCTGGGACGGCTGGATTCGAACCAGCGAATGACAGAGTCAAAGTCTGTTGTCTTACCGCTTGACGACGCCCCAATATTCGGTTGTAAATAAAAAAGCACAAAGCTTTTGCGGAGCTTTGTGCGTCTTTTTTTATGGGGTGGACAATGGGAGTCGAACCCACGACCTCCAGGGCCACAACCTGGCGCTCTAGCCAACTGAGCTATACCCACCATATTAAAATATGGCGTGCCTTGAGGGATTCGAACCCCCGCCCTACTGCTTAGAAGGCAGTTGCTCTATCCAGCTGAGCTACCAGCGCACAATGGAGCGGGTGATGGGAATCGAACCCACACGACCAGCTTGGAAGGCTGGGATTCTACCATTGAACTACACCCGCGAACGTGACAACCTTGTTACCGCAAAATTGACAACGGCAATATTCTACCAAATTAAGCGGCGGTTGTCAATACAATTTTTTAATATTTTATGTGATTTTTAGTTTTCGAAGTCAACCACACATCTGTCGGTGATAACAGAGTGAACAAACTCCTTGACTTTCAGGTGTTCGGGATGTACCTGATAGCCTTCGAGAGCCTCTTGGCTTTCGAACGTGCTGTAAAGCGCAAGGTCATATCCCTTGGGGTTGAAGTTGAAACCTACCTGGGCGCTGAGCAGTCCGTCAACCTTGCCGACGAGAGCCTGAAGAATTTCTTTCATATGCTCCATATTTGCTTGTTTGTTCTCGTCATCTCTGACGTTCCAGAATACGATATGAGTAACCATTACATAATTTCCTCCTTGATTTTTTACTGTTTTATTTAAACATATTTAGTCAAAATTAACAAGTGGTTGAGCAGATTTTCTACACCAAAATTCAACTTAAAAGGTGACATTTCATTTTATTTGTATTATAATTAATCTGTATATTTATATATTACTGTTTTTATATAACTTTTTTGTTTGGAGGTGCGGTTATGAAAACTGCAAAAAGAATACTTTTTGCAACTATGAGCGTTATGCTTGCTGCAGTTTTTATGCTGTCTTCTGTTCCCATATCAAGGGCAGCCGGCATTATGCGAATGGTTATTGACGACATAACTTACTATAAAGAGTATACTGACCTTGGCTCTCTTGCACTCTCACACTGGCATTACGATGCCTCTGAAGATATGCTTACGCTTGAGAATTTCGGCACAACAATCAAGCCGAAATCAGAGCTTTTTGTTTATCCTTACAGCGGTAATCTCACCATTAAGCTCAAGGGTGACAACTATATCTACTCGTCAGCAAAAAACGCAATGATTATTATCGGCAATGTCAAATTTATCGGCGACGGCTCTCTTACCATTGTGTGCGACAATTCATATGCAATCAATACCGATTACCGGGTTTCGATAACGGAAAACGCTTCTCTTAACATCAACGCTCTTGCAGGTATTATGGCCATTAAAGGTATAGATATCAGCACGTCGGCAAACGTTAATATTCACACTTCTACAAGGTGTATGTATACCTTCGGCGACCTTAACATTACGTCGGGCAGAGTGCGCCTTACAGGCAGCGACGGTCTTTACTCTTCAAAGGGTAACGTCTACCTCAGCGGCGGCAATACCGACGTTGAGGTCAGATCCACCTCAAAGGCTTTTGCGCTTTACGGTGAAGAGGCTTTTGTTGAGTGGAGTGCAAACGGTAAGGTAGGCGCAGGCAGCTCTTCGCCGGGCTCAAAAATAACAGAGTATTCGGGAGAGAAATATTTCCGTGCAACCTTTGAGGGGGTTCCGGTTCTTAATCCTCCGCGTTCAATTTATTGGGACGATACTGTTATTGACTCAAGCTCCGGTATGACAAACCCCGTTGCAAGGTGGAGTCCTGTCGGCAATGCATCCGGCTATGTTGTAAATCTTTACTTTTTTAACGATGTCGGTTATGAGCTTAAAGAGAGCTTTACTGTAACCGATGCGCTCAGCTGCAATTTCGGCGGTCACTTTACGTCATACGGCAAATATTACTTTACCGTGCAGGCTCTTGGCGACGGCACAAATTTCCTGTCCAGTGCCGAATCACCAAAATCTGCTGAGTTCTATATGTTTACGGGCGATGTCACAAGCCGTTTCTACGTTACTTTACCCGAGTCGGAATATTTTAAAGTAATTCCCGAAAGCGGCAGTACGGTTGTTTATTACGGTGAGGATTATTCTTTTACAATTGAGGTTGACCCTGCTTATACCCAGTCGGAAATTTTAGTCTGGGCTAACAAGGCGCGTGTCGTACTCAGAGGCGGTAAATATACGATTGATAACGTAACGGAGAATATCACAATCACCGTCGGCGAGCTTTCGGTTAATACCTATACGGTCAATGTACCCGAAAGTGAAGCGTTTATAATCTATCCATTGCCTGAGTATTCGACCGAGGTTGAATACGGCGGCAGCTTTGCTTTTTCTGTTGAACTTGCGGATATCTATATGAATTCCGATATTACCGTTACGTCAAACGGTAAAAAGCTCAACGCAAAATACGGAATTATTTACACAATCACTAATATCACAGAGGATCAGACAATTGAGGTAACAGGTCTTGTCAGAGAAAATTATGACGTCACTTTCCGTAATATTAACGGCTCTGTTATCTCAACACAGGTTGTCGATCACGGATCTACGGCTTCAGTTCCTTTCGATCCGACTCCGCCCGAGGGTATGACCTTTGTCGGTTGGACCGATAAAAACGGTAAAACGTTCGATTTCTCAACGCAGATTGTCGAACAGACCGATGTCTATGCAAGGTTTATTCCCGCCAGAGATTCTGACGGATATTATCTTATCTCGAATCTCAGTGAGCTTATATGGTTCAGAGATGAAGTCAGATTCGGCAACACAGCAATCAACGGCAGACTCACTGCCGATATTGAAATGAACAACGGTAAATATTCGGTTGTCGGCGGCGTTGTTTCGTTTTATGACGATGCTGAAATATGGGAACCTATCGGCGGCTACGATTACCGCAACGAAGACAACTATGTGAAGTTTTACGAGGGTAAATTTGACGGCGACGGTCACACACTGTCAGGTTTTTATATCAAGCACGATGCGATGTCAGCTGATGCATCTGAATTAGGTGTTTTCGGCATTATAACAAATACAGCCGCAATCAGAGATCTCAATGTCACAAGGTCATATTTTGAAGGCTACGGACGAATAGGTTCGGTTGTCGGTAAGAGCGAAGGCGCTGTCAGCGGATGCAGTGCAGACTGCATACTTGTCGGTGTCGAAGACGTCGGCGGTATAGCGGGTACGACCGCTGCCAACATCAGCAACTGTTCGTTCAGCGGTAAAGTCACTGTTCAGAGATATGGTTCGTCAGGCTCATATATTGGCGGAACTAATGCCGGCGGTATTGTCGGCCGTGTCACCGCTGACGGTGTCACGATAGGTCTGTGTGAAAACACTGCTCCCGTAAGAAGTTATAATTATGCCGGCGGCATTGTAGGTTTTGCAGACGGCACATCGGTTACTGTTTTCAGCTGTACAAACAGCGGTGCAGTCAAGGCTGACAATAACGCGGGCGGTATTATCGCTTTGGCACAGACTGCTCAGATAAACGGTACGGTGAATAATGCCGATGTCAGCGGCGGCACGTATGCCGGTGGCATTATGGCGAGTGGTGAGCTGAATGGTACGCTTGATGTTAATGAAGGTAATGTCAGTGCTGCTGTTGCAGGCGGTATTCTCGGCACCGGCTCACTTAATATGAATCATTTTTACAATGCCGGAGATGTAAGCGGTGTTACGTCAGCAGGCGGTATAGCAGGTGAGGCATCGACCGTCAATGTGACTCAGGCACATTCGTTTTCTCATCTTAAAGGTGCAACGGTTGACAGTATATGTCCGTCAGCAGGCTCGGTAACAGCGGTAAACGTATATTACTGTGACCGTTTTGGTGGTTCTGATTACGGTATAGCTGCTGATTATACCTGGTTTTATTCGGGCTACCTTTCAGGTGTAATGAACCGTGAAAACGGCAGCGATTTCTGGGCACATAACGGTTGGTATCCCGTGTTTGCCGATAAGGATAATCCTGCTTTTGAATTAGCACTCAAAGAAAGCAAAGTTAAAGGCACTTATCTGATTGAAAATGAGCGTGATCTTCACCTCGCTTCAGCTTTTGTCAATAATGAAGAAGATTATAACTACGGCAGCTATGTCGTAACAGCGGATATCACGTTGCACAGTCCGGAAGCTGAAAACAATTTCATACCGTTCGGTACATCGGATAAACCGTTTGAAGGTGCTTTCTACGGCGATTATCATATAATTAAAAACGTCAACATCAGTGGCAGTGACAACGTCGGCTTCTTCGGCTGTGCTGTTAATTCGCTGATTGAGACAATTGTTCTTGAAAGCGCTGATATCAGCGGCATAAACAATGTAGGTGCGGTTGTCGGCTGTGCTGAAGACTGCTATATTTCTGAGTGTTCGGTTATCTCAAGTATTGTCAGCGGCAATCAGTGTGTAGGTGGCATCGTCGGTTACAGCAACTGTGACTTGTACTACTGCAATAACTTAGCAGATGTCAGCGGTCAGGTTGCATACGGCGGCATTCTCGGCTCGAATGATAACGGCACGGTTTGCTGCTGTTATAACACGGGCAATGTCACAGGCTCAGGTAGCGCAACCGAGGGTGCAGGCATCGTCGGCAGAAACTTCGGCGCGGTAACTGACTGCGGTAACACGGGCGCTGTTTCGGGTGTTAGCTATATCGGCGGCATTGTCGGAACTTCGTTTGGCGATATGTATTCGGTTTATAACGGCGGTAACGTTACTGCCACATCATATTTCGGTTCGATCTGCAGTGAGTATGATGAAACTTATCAGGCTGATCTTTGCTATTATCTTGAAGGTACCGCTGGTGAAGGTGCAAGCGTTGTTGGCTTGGCACAGACTGAGTATCAGGTTACTAACGGCGCGACTGCTTATTTTCTCAATGCAAACGGCACGGAGCTTATCTGGGCGCAGGGCGAATCACATCCGGTCTTTGCTAAGGCAGACGGATCAGATGCGGTTATCTATACCGTTACTTTCACAACACTTGATGACACTTATCTTGTTGCTGCTACACACAGAGAAGGTAAGGTTGCAGCACCGCCTGAGCCAGAGTTGCCGGGTTATCAGTTTGTCCGGTGGGATACTTCGTTTGATTACGTTGTTGCTAATATGACGGTTCGTGCGATTTTCGATGAGCCCGGTCTTGTATCATTCCTGCCGACATCATTCCTGAAAATAAACCATACAGATGAAGGTTCATATATCTACGGAGTATATCCGAGCTTTAATATGACTGTCAATCAGCTGAAGAGTCATATTTCCAACGTTAACATTCAGATTTATGATCAGGATATCATTTTTGAGCTCGAAGGCACGGATAAGCTATATACAGGTGTTACGGTTGTTCTTCTTGACGATGACGGTACCTGGCTTCATATGGCAAACGTTGTTATCTACGGCGATGTCAATAGTGACGGACTTATAAATCATACAGATGCTTATTTTGTGAATCTTCTTGCTGACGGTGCACTGTATCCTGAAGATTTCACTTATGCTCAGTACATTGCCGCAGATGTCAATCACGACGGCACGGTCGATAAAGCAGATTCAATCTTCCTGCAGAATTACTGTATAAACAACACATTTATCAATCAGTTGCCTGCGTAAGCGGCATAACAATAAACAAAGGAGTTTCAGATGAGTACAATCAGAACTACATGGTCGGAAAAAGTAAACAAGCAGTGTCCGCTCAGCGAGTATCCTCGTCCGCAGATGGTGCGTGAAAGTTATCAGTGCCTCAACGGTGAGTATGATTACGCAATCACACCGATAAATGCGGGTGAAATGGGTCAGCCTGACGGTAAAATTCTTGTTCCTTTTGCAATTGAATGTGAGCTTTCAGGTGTTGAGGGTGCGCTCAGCGAAAACGAAGCGCTCTGGTATCGCCGCACATTCACTGTAAACGAGGATTATACAGGCAAGCGCGTTCTTCTTCATTTCGGTGCGGTTGACTGGAAGTGTGAGGTTTATCTCAACGGCACAAATATCGGCGGTCATACAGGCGGATATTGTCCCTTCAGCTTTGATATAACTGACAGTCTTTCACAGGAGAATGAGCTTATCGTCAAGGTTGTTGACCCGACGGATAAGGGTACACAGCCAAGAGGTAAGCAGATTTCAAAGCCTGTCGGCTTCTGGTACACTTCAACCTCGGGTATATGGCAGACGGTTTGGCTTGAGGTTGTTCCTCAGGCATATATTTCATCTGTCCGTCTGACCCCTGATATTGATTCTTCATCGGTTAACGTTGCTGTCAGCGTTAACGGAAAAGCAACCGTGCGTGCAACCGTATATGACGGCGAAACAGCTGTAGCAAGCAAGGAGTTTGTCGGCGAAAGTCAGATCAGCATTCCTAACCAGAAACTCTGGTCGCCCGAATCTCCCTTCCTTTATGACCTCAAGCTTGAGCTTGTCTGTGATGATGAGGTTATCGATACCGTAAAATCATATTTCGGTATGCGTAAGTACAGCCTTGGCAGAGATGCTAAGGGCAAGGTAAGACTTTGCCTGAATAATAAGCCTTATTTCCAGAAGGGTCTGCTTGACCAGGGCTATTGGCCTGATGGCGGTATGACTGCACCCACTGATGAAGCACTTATTTATGATATCGAAAAAATGCGTGACCTCGGCTATAATATGCTCAGAAAGCATATCAAGGTTGAGCCTATGCGCTGGTATTATCACTGCGACAGACTCGGAATGCTCGTTTGGCAGGATATGCCCAACGGCTGCGGTGTAAATCAGCTTGTTGCAGGTGTGCTTCCAAACATCGGTATCAAGAATATGACCGATAAAATAAGCGGACTTTATGACCGTAAGGATAAGCAGGGCAGGGAATACTTCCTTGCAGAGCTTGATGAGATGATTGCAACGCTCTATAACTGCGTTTCTATCTGCACCTGGGTTCCTTTCAATGAGAGCTGGGGTCAGTTCGATGCAAAGAATGTTGCCACTCACGTCAAGTTCCTTGATCCTACACGCTTTGTTGACCACGCAAGCGGCTGGCACGATCAGAAGGGCGGCGATTTCAAGAGCATTCACAGATATATCGTTCCGCTCCATCCTTATTTCCTTGATGACCGTGCATTTGTCGTCAGTGAATACGGTGGATACAGCAACGTGTTGAAGGATCACGTATGGAATATCAAAAAGTGTTTCGGCTACCTTATGTTTAAGAATAAGAAATCTCTTACCGATGCATACAGACGCCTTCATACTACTCAGGTAATTCCTCTTATCAAGCACGGTCTTTGTGCACTTGTCTACACCCAGGTCAGTGACGTTGAGAACGAGGTCAACGGCATTCTCACTTACGACCGTAAGATAGTCAAGCTTGATGAGGATATGCTCCGCGACATCAATTCCAAGCTCACTTACTGATTTTTTCTTAAATCCTCTATATAAAATTTCAGCGCCCGTTCAAGGTTTCTTCTTTGAGCGGGCGGCATTTTTTTGCCCGATAATTCTTCGGCAATTTCTGCAATCCGCGTTCGCAGATACTGTTCTCTGTTCATTAAAATCACCGATATTATCGTTTGATATAATAGTTATAAATATTTAAAGTAAATGTTTGAAAACATATTTACTTTTTTTATGTTTTTGATAAAATTAAATCGAGGTGATAATTGATGAAAGTTTTTACCGAATATTTCAATGAAGACAAAAGTGTAAGCCTTACGGCTTATCTGCTTGATAACTCGCGTGAAATGCCCAATATGGACGTGCGCCCCGCAATGCTTGTTATTCCCGGTGGTGCTTATGTGGGCTGTTCTGACCGTGAGGCGGAGCCTATTGCAATGCTTTATGCGCTTGAGGGTTATCATACGTTCGTGCTGCGCTATTCAGTCGGCAAAAGGGGAGAAGGCGACTACTGCTTTGAACAGCCTTTTGCAGACGGTGAGCGTGCCGTTAAATACATCCGTGACAATGCGGCAGAGTTTGGCGTAGACCCGAATAAAATTGCCGCAATCGGTTTTTCTGCAGGCGGTCATCTTTGCAGTGCCCTCGGTACTATCAGCAAAAATAAGCCAAACGCTCTTGTTCTTGCGTATCCCTGTATTCTTGCCGAAATCGGTGACGTGATTGCGTGTGACGTGCCTTCAACCAACGAATATGTTACTGCCGATACACCGCCTTCGTTTATTTTTCACGCTAACGATGACGGTCTTGTTTCCATAAAACATTCGCTTGCTTTTGCTTCAGCCTGCGCGGCAAACGGTGTCGAGTTCGAGATGCACGTTTACCGTAACGGCGGTCACGGATTTTCGCTTTCCACACCCAACGTTTGCAACGGCAGATATGACCCTGTATCATCCGAATGGGGTCAACAGAGCATAAAGTGGCTGCGTAAGATATTTGCATAAAATTAACGGTGAAAGATTCAAACGAATCTCTCACCGTTTTTTCTTTAATATCTGCCGATTGAATCAAAGGGAATGTCTCTGTAATCGGGGAGTATGGTTTCAACTTCGCTTCCGTCAGCAATTCTGTAGTTGCCTCCTTCGGCATCAATGAATATATCTGTGTTATCAAAGTTGATAATCATATTTTTTTCAATATTGCTGAAGTTGTTGGCTTCGGGGCTGATTTCGCCTTTGTATTTTCTTGCGTGAAGAATAATGTTATCTTTGACCAGACTGTTAGCGGGGTTTACGGCAAACTGCGGATCAGTCATTGCGGCATAGTCTGTTTTGAGTGAAGCGCAGTCTGGATATGCGTCTTTCCATGCTTTGCTTTGGTAAGGCGAATCTTTAAGCTGCTTCCACGCAGGGTCATCGGCTCCTGCTTCACAGGTTTTATAAAGAATCGGGGTTGAGCAGTTGTGTACAATGTTGTTTGTAAATTCAATGTTTCTTCCGCCGTTGAAATCCATTGCAACACCCTTGATGTTGATGAACATATTTCCTCTTACCTGTGTGCCTGAGCATGCTTTTACAGCCGTAACAGGGTCGGTACCGTTGCCGACTGTGCTGAAAAGGTTGTAGCGGATGAAATTGCCGTAACAATCCCAGCGTGCAGGTGAGTCAACGGCAGCTGCACCGATTACTTCGTAGCATGTATTGTGAATGTAGTTGTATTCGATTTTGTTTGCGTTGCCAGAATAATAAACTGCTGTTGCAGGTGAATTGATGATTTCATTGTTTGTGAATGCGTTTCCTGTGCCGCCGATGATTACGCTCGGTGCGGTTTTATCAAATCGTGAGGTTGCGGAAATGAGGTTGTTGTCTGCTGAACAGTTGCCGGGTGTGAGGTTTTTACGGTTGCCGCCTTCAATTTTGATTGCGGATGCACCTGTGTTTGAAATGTGGCAGTTGTTAATGTTTATCATTGTGCCGTTTATTTCAATGCCGTTAGCACCGGTGTTTTCTATCTTACAGTTTGTTATATCAATGTTACTGCCCTTCGCTCTTATTGCGCAACCTGATGAATTGCGGAACGTAATGCCGCTGAAGGCAATGTTTTTTGCATCTTTTATGTCGATGATTGTTTTGTTATCTGCGGTGAAAGATGTGCCGGGTTCAACGCCGCCGTCAAAAATAACTTCGCCGTCACCGTATGAGCTGTAAATAACAGGGCAGATCTCCGTTCCCGAATCTTTGCTTGTGAATTCAAGTGAATTGATTTTGTATGTGCCTGCCATTATTGCGACAACTGCGTGGCTTAACTGGTCTTTGCCCAATCTTCTTACAGCTTTTATCGCCTGATCAATTGATGAAAACGGACGCTCAAGCGTACCGTTGCCGCCGCTCGGAGCATCAGCAGATACGTAAAAATCACTGAAAATCGGTTCGGGTTCGTTGCTCCATCCGCTGCTTAGGTTGGAGGGGATTGTTGCAAAATAATAATTCTCAAAGTAATAAGGGCGAACAATAAGTATTGTTGCCGCTGCAACTGCGACGGCAAGCAGAAGACAAATTATGCTGATTATTATTCTTGCTTTGGAGCTTGATTTGCTCATGTTTTTTCCTTCCTTTACCAATTTTCTTTGCTTAATATTTCGGAGTAATATTTTAACCGCGCACGCAGTGCTTTGTAATCTGGGCAGTGCTTTGCAACTTCTGCCCAGAAGTATAGGCTGTGGTTATGGTGGATGATGTGTGCCAGCTCGTGTATAATGACGTAGTCTATCACTTCTTTTTCTGCCATAATAATGTGCCACGAAAAATGAACTCTGTCAGCCGTGCAGCTTCCCCAGTTGGTTTTTGCGCTTGTTATCATAAGTTTGCTCGGGTTTACGCTGAGCTTTTGTGAATAAAGAGAAAGTTGAGCGCTGATATATTTGCGGGCAGTGTCTTTGTACAGTGAAACGAGTTGTTGGCGGATACTCTCGCTGTCAAGGTCAGGTGGCATCAGTATCCGATTATCTTCGAGCTTTGCTTTGCGGACCTGAGCTTGTTCAATAGGGAGTCTGTTGCCGAAAAAATAAACCTTACTTGAGTAATCGAGTGTAAAGTTTTCCTTTGCTTGTGTAAGCTGCTGCATTTTCAGAATGTTTTTCTCTATCCAGAGGCTGTTTGCGCACACGAATTCGTCAATTCTTTTTTTGCTTGTTGTCAGCGGTGCGCGCACTACAACCGTGCAGTCGGGTTTTACGGTGAGCGATATTGTTTTTCGCTTGCTCCGCTTAACGGTATATGAATGATTCATTTTTTACACCTTGATAATGCCGATTATTTGGTCTGCTGAAATATTATACATTATACCTTGCAAACCGTCAACTTATTTTGGGTTATAAAAAACAAGGCTTACGGCTGTGCTTGCCGTAAACCTTGTGTGCTTGAATAAATCAATAGCGGTTTTTCTGTTCGTTACGTTCGAGCAGCTTAAGGTATTCTGAATCGATTTCGCCTTCAGCTGTTCTGATTCGTTCGGCATGTCTGCTGACATCTTCTTCACTCATATCTGCAAGACTGTCAAACGAGTATATGCTGCGTACGCCAACTTTTTGAAGAAGTCTTTCTTTCCTTCTCATCTTCATTTTATAGTAAGAGAAGCAGATGGCAAACGAAACAGCCTGAACAATGATAAGCCTTGTCTGAAGGTCAACGTCAACTTTTCCTGAAACTGAATTGATAATGTGAATAAAGTTGAGTGCCGAGTTGAAAATAAAGTGATCAAATACGCTGAGCCAGATAGAGCCGGTGGCTCTTGAACACATACACCACTTGAGTGAAACAAAAAACTCAAAAATTATGTAGAACAGGCACTGCATAAGAATGTCTGAAACAGCGTAACCTCTTACAAGCTTCGAAAGCGGAACGACGAGATACCAGAAAGAGTAGAAGAGTGAAACGATAACCGCTGTTTGCCAGAATCCGAACTTGCTTTTGCCCATCTTGATGAGGATTCCTCTGAAAAGCACCTCGAGCATTACGGCTGAAAGCGCTGTTACTGCCAAGAGCAAAAGCGTGTTGGCGATAAAATAAAACGGACCGACCTCAGACAGAGGGGATTCGTAAGCAAATGCTCTGATGATTACATCTTTTTTCAGGAAGAATTTGAGGCCTATAAACTCAAGCGCATAAGCGGGGAGGATTGCAAGGTTGAAAATCAATGCGTTTCTGAATCCGCTTCTGATGGCTCGCGGATTTGTGCTGAGGCCTACGTTGTGCGGCTTGAGCCTTGCGGTGTACATATATCCGAGAATTATCAGCGTACCGAGAACTTTGCCGAGTGCGCCTCTTGTCTGTATACCGAGATGACGGATGATAAAGAAGTATTCAACTACGTTGACAATCATACAGAACAGAAAAACGTTTAACATCTTGCTGAGCGTTTTGTCTGTCAATATATTGCGCACGGCTGAAAAAAACTTCTTTTTGGCTCTTTTGCGTTTGATTTTGTTTTTTCCGCCGTGATAGTTTACGTTATCCTCTTTAGGTTCGTCTTTTGTGACAGGGGAAGATGGAACGGAAAGCGGTTCGATTTTTGCCTGTGCAGGCTTTTTTTCTTCGGCTTCGCCGAACTGCTGAATCAAGTCTTCTCTTTTTGCCACTTTCAAACCTCCTTCAAATTAATATAATAAATTATATATTAGAGGTTAATGGATGTCAATACAAGTTTTTGGAGCTTCTTTCTATTCGGTTTTAAAGTTTTTCAAATTTTTATACTTTTTTTGAATATTTTATTGACAACATGTTCTATATGTTGTATAATCACGGTGTAATTTACTAATATTAGTGCGTCTACGTATATTTGAGTATGAAAGAAGGTGTCGGCAATGAAGAAATATATCAAGCCGGATGTAGAAATCACAAAATTTGATATTGCCGATGTTATTACAAACAGCTCATTATTTAATCCGTTCGCACAGAATGCGGTTGAAGAAGAAGTCTACATCGAAAGCGACGGCTATATAGTTGCGATCCCCGAAGAATAAATAATATTTAGTCTTTAACTAAATGCCACTTCCCGTTTTACGCGGCGAAGTGGTTTTTTTAGAATTTTCAGCTTTTGGAGAGCAAGGAATATGATTGTTACAAAAAGACTATATGATAACGGACATATAAAAGAATTTGACTGTGTTGTTACGGAGTGTAAAAAGGATGGCGACGGTTTCTTAGTTGCTCTTGAGGCAACGGCGTTTTTTCCTAACGGTGGCGGTCAGCTTGCTGATGAAGGCACGATTGACGGTGTAGCCGTAAAAGATGTTAATGAAATTGACGGCGTTATTTATCACAGCGTTGACCGTGAGTTTGAAATCGGCGCTATGGTTCACGGTGAGATTGATTGGTCTGTGCGTTTTCCGAGGATGCAGAATCATACAGGTGAGCATATTGTGTGCGGTGTTGCACATAAGCTTTTCGGATATGAAAACACAGGTTTTCATATGGGCACGTTCGGTATTACCGCTGACCTCAGCGGACCTCTTACCGAAGATGATGTACGAAAAATTGAGCTTATTGCAAACAAAGCTGTTTTCGAAAACGTTGCCGTCAGCTGCTTTTATCCTTCGGATAAGGAACTTGAAACTATAGATTACCGAAGCAAGCTCGAGCTGACAGAGGATGTTCGCCTTGTAAGAATAGATGGGTATGACCTTTGTGCCTGCTGTGCGCCGCACGTATTGAGGACGGGTGAAATCGGTCTTATCAAAATTCTTTCTCATCAGAGCCATAGAGGCGGCACAAGGCTTCTTCTCAAATGCGGCTATGATGCACTTGAAGATTACTGTGCAAGGTGTGCAAGTGTCAGCGCGGTTTCAGCTTCTCTGTGTGCAAAGGAGAATGAAATTGCTCAGGCTGTAGAACAACTGAAAACGGAAAAAGCAAGGCTCGATTTTGAAATTGAAAGATTGAATAAAGAAAAGACAGAGAAATATATCAGACGTCTGACTTCTTCCGAGGGTAATGTCTGTGTCTTTGCAGATGATGCTGACGGTGACGGTCTGCGTGAAATAGTAAATGCAGGCAAGGAACTGTGCGCCGGCATATTCGGTGCATTCGCCGCAGCCGAAAACGGCTACAAATACTGCCTTGGCAGTAAGAACATAAACCTTTCTGCGTTTGCCAAACAGTTCAATTCTGCTTTGAACGGCAGGGGAGGCGGAAAGCCCGAAATGATTCAGGGCAGTGTAAATGCAGGTAAGGAAGAAATACTTGGATTTTTAACAGCAGCAGAACAGTGAGGTGCTTATTATGACAGAAAAATGGTATTACGGTTCAGAAGGTTATCAGCTTGCAAAGCCTCTTCGAGATGAGGTTTTCGTAGCTGAGCAAGGCTTTCCTGCACATCTTGAAGATGATGAGTATGAGAATAAAGCTTGGCACTATATAGTTGAAGACGGTGGCGAAACTGTTGCCACAGGCAGACTGATTCAACTTGAGGAATATGTATGGAAGCTCGGCAGAATTGCTGTAAAAAAGTCGATGCGCGGCACGGGGCTGGGCGCAAATGTTACTCAGGCTCTGATTGAAAAAGCTAAACAGCTTGGTTCAAAAACAATAAAAATCAGCGGTCAGACTCACGCTGTACCTTTTTATGAAAAGTTCGGCTTTGCGATTGCAGGCGTTGAGTTTATGGAAGAGAATCTGCCTCACGTCGATATGCAGATGGATCTTGTATTTGACGATTGCGATTGGGTCGGCTTTGAAAAAGACAGTGTTGCTGTTTATGCCCGTAAAACATTTAATGTAACGGATACATCTGCAGTTACACTCATCTCAAGCGGACTCGGTTTTTCGCACATCACTGTTAACGGTCAACCTGTAACGGATGCACTTTTAACACCTGCGTGGACCAACTACGAAAAGCGTGATCTGACAAAAATAAATATGCCTGTTTATGATACGATTATTCACCGCATCCATTATGTAGAAAACGATATTTCAAGTCTCGTAAAACAGGGTGAAAACGTTATCGAATTTCATATCGGTGCCGGTTGGTACGGTCAGAATCAGAGCCGCAACGAGGGTATGGCTGAATACGGTCAGCTCAAGCTTGCTTTTAAGATTCTTGAGGGCGAAAAGCTTGTTTCAAAGTCCGATACCGATGTTGAATGGAAAAACTCATACATCACCCGCACCAATATCTTTTTCGGTGAAACTCACGATGCCCGTCTTATCGGTAAGGGTGAGTGGCGCAAGGCTGTTAAGCTCGACAGACCGCTTACTCTTCTCACAAAGCAGACCTGCTTGCCCGACCGTGAAATCCGCACAATAATTCCGAAGAAGATTTATTCTTTCGGTGATACTGCAATATATGACCTTGGCGAAAACGTTGCAGGATATCCGAGAATTGTGTTTAATACTGACAGAGCAATAACTGATGAAAGAGCATTTGTCCGTTTCTCTGAGGAGCTTAACGAAGACGGCTCGCTTCATTTCGATACCCTTGGTCTGCACTTCCGTATGCAGCGTGACGAGTTTGTTTATTGTGATGAGTATAAAGATCATCAGTTCTATCCGCTGTTTACCTGGCACGGATGCCGCTATTTCGAGGTGCAGGGTCAGGCATATCCTACAGAGTTTGCCGTTGTCCATACAGATATGAAGGTCATCACTGATTATAAGAGTGATGACGATATGCTTCAGTGGATTGTTGATACGTATATCCGCACACAGCTCAATAACGTACATTGCTGTGTGCCGTCAGACTGTCCTCACAGAGAGCGTCTTGGCTACACGGGCGACGGTCAGCTTGCCTGTGACGCGGCTATGACTTGTTTTGATGCCGAAGATATGTACCGTAAATGGATGCAGGACGTTGCTGACTGTCAGGATATATATGGCGGTCACGTTCAGCATACGGCACCGTTTTACGGCGGTGGCGGCGGTCCCGGAGGATGGGGCGGTGCAATCGTATTTGTGCCGTATACATTCTATAAGCACTATGGCGATGAAAGTGTGCTGAGAAAATATTATCCGAATATGCTCAAATACCTTCAGTATATGGAAACACACAGCGAGGGTAACCTTGTTGTCAGAGGTGAAGAGGGCGGCTGGTGTCTTGGTGATTGGTGTCCGCCGGAGAAGGTTATTCTTCCAGAGCCGTTTGTCAATACTTATTTCTATATCAAAGCTGTCCGTATTGTTAAAGAAATCGGTGAAATCCTCGGCATAGATAATGCGGAGGATATGGATAACCGCTCTGCTGTTGCCGAAAAGGCAATGCTTGATAAGTATTATGACTGTGCAACGGGCTCTTTCTGCGCAGGTGTACAGGGTGCCGATGCTTATGCTGCAGACCTCGGGTTGGGTGATGAACGCACATATAAGAACGTGCTTGAAAAATACTCTGCTCTGGGCAAATTTGATACAGGCATTTTCGGCACGGATATTCTTATCCGCATTCTCTGCGAAAGAGGGGATAAGGAGCTTGCAAAGCGTCTTCTCACAAGCAAGGATGGAATAGGCACGTTCCGCTATATGCGTGAATGTGGCGCAACAACTCTGTGGGAAAACTGGAACGGTGCTGACTCGCATTCACACCCGATGTTTGGCGCAGTTGTTGCTTCGATAATCAGATATTTATAATTACAATTTAAATTTTTCTGCTCTCACATCTGTGAGGGCAGTTTTTTATCTCAACTATGTTACTATTGCAATTTTTACCAATATATAGTATTATACTAATATTATGATGCAAAGGATTGTTGAAGTATGTCCGGATACAAATACAAGATTTCTGTAATCATTCCCGTATACAACTGCGAAAAATACATCAAAGGTTGTGTTGAAAGCCTTAAAAAGCAGACAATGCCTGCCGACGATTTTCAGATAATATTTATCAACGACGGTTCTTCCGATAACGGCGGAGCTGTATGCGAGGAGTTTGCCCGTCAGGATAAAAATATCGTATATTTTGCAAAAGAAAACGGCGGCGTTTCGAGCGCGCGTAATAAAGGTATCGAACTTGCACAGGGCAAATACATTATGTTCCTCGACGCTGACGACACAATTAACGCGTGCAGTCTTAAGTCAATATACGAATTTTTTGAGGCTCATTATAACGAAGTTGACCTCGTTACATATTCAATTGATTATCTCAATGAAAAAGGCGAGATAACAACTCACAAACGCTTCGATATTCTTACCGAAAGCGGAGTTTACGATATCAGCGATAACGCAAATATTCTTCAGACGACGATGAATATCTGCGTCAAAAACGTTGCTGAAAAAGACAGAATCCTTTTTGATGAGAGACTGTCTCTCGGTGAAGATCAGTGGTTTATTTTCAGCTGGCTGATGAGAAAAGAAAAGCTCGGCTTTTGCAAAGAAGCTGTCTATACTTATTACCGCCATTCAGGCTCTGCAAGCAGCACAATGAATTCGCCTTACTATTGTTTTGATCAGTATATCGGCTTTTTCTCAAATCTGCTTGATTCTTTCAAAGATAAAAACGGCAGACCTCATCCTGTCGCTCAGGCGCTTGTTGTTTATAATCTTGGCTGGCGTATCACATCCGACCTTCTTGTTTCGCAAAATGATGAGGCGGTTAAAAAAGCACAGCTTGATATAATACATAATCTTCTCAGCCGCGTTGATAACAGAATAATTACCGATTCCATATATATTGATCCTTACCACGTTGACTTTTTTATGAAGCTTAAGGGTCAGGAATATACGGTTGTTTCAAATTCTCAGTTTCAGTGCGCCTACTTAGATGACAGTCTTGTTTATTGCCAGCCTCACTTAATCACGTTCAACACATTTAAAGTGGTTAACGGCAAACTTTATGCTTCCGGTTTCTTCAAAAACGGTGTCGGTGCCGCAGAGGATGTCAGGCTTTACTGCACTCTTTCCGACGGTCGCAACATCGAAATACCGGTTGAAAAGTCTTCTTACAGCTATTACAAGGGCAAAGCGCTGACAAACGATTTTGCCGGCTTTGATATCGTTATTGATCTGCCCGAAAAAGTAGGCTTGGTTTTCAATGCCTGCGTCAACGGTCACAACTGCACACCTAACCTTTTCTTCGGCTTCAAGAGCACAGTCAATAAGGTCAAATGTAACGTTGCAAACGGTGGATATGTCATTAAATTTGATCCTAACACCAAGGCTTTTTCTCTGAAAAAAGGCACAGCCGAAGCACTTGCTGCTGCACGAAACAGCGCAGATAAGGCTGTTATGACGGAGAGCAAGGCTGCATTTGTTTATCGCAAAATGGCTCAGAAGTCTGCAAGCAATAAACGCATCTGGCTCTATTGCGACCGTGAGGGTATTTTTGACAATGCATATTATCAGTTTATCCACGATTTTCCGATTAAAGACGGTATAGAAAGATACTATATAACGGACAATATCAAGGATAAAAAAGATAAGTTTACCGCTGAACAGAGGAAGCGACTTGTTCAGTTCAAGAGTTTTAAGCATAAGATGCTTTTCTTCAACTGCGAAAAGGTGCTCACTTCGTTCAATTCACTTTCTATTATGAGTCCTTTTGACGGTCTGCCTCTTCGTTGGTATTCGGATATTCTCAAGTGTGAGTTTGTCTATCTTCAGCACGGTATTCTTCACGCACGTCTGCCTATTCTTTATTCCAAGGAGAGAGCAAACGTTGACAAGGTTGTAATTTCTTCCGAGTTTGAGCGTGAGAATTTCAAGCGCATCTACAATTTCAAGGATGCTGACCTTCTGCCGAGCGGTATGCCGAGATTTGACGCTGTTGCAACAGATACTGTCGCCAAGCGAAAGATTCTTTTTTCTCCCTCCTGGCGTAAAGATCTGATTGGCGAATACGAAAATAATACCCGTCAGCTTCTTGAGCGCAAATTCCTTGCATCCGATTTCTATAAAGAAATCAATGCTTTCCTCAATTCGCCTGAGCTTGCGCAGCTTCTTGAAAAGTATGATTATCAGCTTGATTTCAAGAATCATCCCATTTTCAAGGATTATGACAAATATTTTGAGGTGAACAATCCGAGGGTTTCCGTCACTCAGAAGATTGACGATATGGATAGTTACGCACTTATGATTACCGACTATTCATCAATCGTTTTCGACTTTGTTTATCTTGACAGGCCGATTCTTTATTTCGTGCCTGATTATGAGCTTTTCAGAGCAGGTATAACGCACGATTATAACGAACTTGATCTTCCGCTTGAAGAAGCTTTCGGTGCGCTTGCAATGAATGCGGATGAGCTTCTTTCCAATCTCGAAAAACTCATTGTCAACGATATGAAGCCCGATGAGGTTTATGCAAAGCGCTGTAAAGAGTTCTTTATCTCAAAGTCAGGTCACTGTCAGAAGCTCTATGAATTGCTTACAAAATAAGCTGAAATAATTAAAGGCTTGCCGAGGGTATCCTCAGCAAGCCTTTTTAAGTGGCTGAAATCAGCCTATAAATTCGTCTATAATCTTTGCAAGCTCTTCGTTGTAATTCTCTATGCAAAGGTGTCCGCCGCCCGATATGGTGTGTTTTTCGGCGTTGGGGAACGCTTCGTCAACCTGAGCTTTCATAGCACCTGTCAGCACGAGGTCTTTGTCAGCCTGCACAAGAAGCACGGGCATTTTAAGAGCAGAAATTTTTTCAAAATCGTTGGGCATCGCTTTTGCAGACGTTATCATATTGCTGTAGCCTGTGTTATGTATCTGAAGCGGTGCAGAGAAAAGCGAAAGGTCATAGTCCATTGTAAAATCAAAATCCATAAATGCCATCAGCGCAACAAGTCTGAGCAGGGGAGTGACCTTTGTCAGATGCTCAAAAATGAAATTTGCCATAACACCCATGATCTTTGAGCTCATCATATCGCCCATACCGCCCTCCATTGAAGCAATCGGGCAGGGGCAGAAGAGCATAAGTGACTTGATTTCGGGGGCAAGGCAAGCGATGTTCATTGCAACACCGCCGCCCATTGAGTGGCCTGCAACGTGCCACTCGTTGATCGGAGCGATTGATTTCATAAGATTGATTACAAGCTCTTCACGTGCTCTGTAATCCTCATCGGAAACCTCTGTTTCTCTTGTGCTGTAGCCGAAACCGGGAAGGTCAACGAGCACACAGGTGTAACCGTCATCAACAAGCTCCTGAGCAATAGGCTGCCAGGTGCTTGTTGAACAGCCGAAACCGTGAATCATAAGTACCTTTGCCTTTTCGTTTTCGGCGTTGAATACGCGGTAGTGGAGTGTGTATTCACCTTCTTC
Source organism: Acutalibacteraceae bacterium (assembly GCA_045637465.1). Lineage (GTDB taxonomy): Bacteria > Bacillota > Clostridia > Oscillospirales > Acutalibacteraceae > UBA8612. The sequence continues at coordinate 26,997 of JAZTZM010000023.1, forward strand.
ATAATAAAAGCTGTTGTCAAACGGAGCTTCGTATGAAGCTGATGTAGTGAAAATAAACGGAATGAGCATCATAACTGCACAAATAACAGATACAGCTTTTTTGAAGGTTGTGTTCATTTTTTCTCCTTATTCGTTAATTGTCGGCTTAAAGCCTTTTCCTATAATTTCATTTGCCTCTGTGATGATTGTGAATGTGTTGGGGTCAATTGATTTTATAAGCTTGATTGCCGGTGCTACCTCGTTACTGCGAAGCACGCATATCAGCATATTTTTTTCCTGACCGGTAAACGCGCCTTTTGCCGGGATTATGCTGACACCTCTTGGTGAGTTGTTGACAAGCTCTTGTGATATTTCATCTGCGCGGTCTGTTACAACCATAAGCATCTTGCTCTTTGCCATACCGTAGAGAATATAGTCAATGACCTTTGAACTTACAAAGATAACGACTGCGGCATAAAGCGCGCTTTCAATGCTGCGGAACACAATTGCTGAAATTGCGATAACAACCAGGTCGCTGAACATAACGAGCTTGCCGTATGACATGTGCGGAAAAACAAGCCTGAGAAGCTTGCTGAGGACATCTGTGCCTCCTGTTGTTGAGCCTCTTGCCGCAACAAGCGCAACACCTACACCAATAAGTGCGCCGCTGAAAATTGAAGCGAGCAATGTATCACTCGTGTATTCATAAGGAATAAGTGCCACAAGGTCAATTATAACCGAAAGCAAAACGGTAACCCAGAGCGTTTTTAAAACAAACTTCTTACCGATAAATTTGAGCGCGATTAGCAGGATCGGCACGTTGAGTGCAAGGTTGATTGCACCGACAGGCAGGTCGGTCAGATAGTTTATAACAATTGCAAGACCCGAAAATCCGCCCTGAGAAATACGGTTGGGCACGTTGAAAAAGTTGATTGCCACCGCATAAAGTGTACAGCCGATTATCCAGACAATGTTATCAACTGCAAGGTCTAATGCTTTTCGTGTTTTGGGTGAGAGAGTTTTTTTATTTTTCTTGCTCAATTGCTTCACCTTCGCAGATAATTTTGAACAGTTCCCGCATACGCTCGGTCTGATTCGTCAGATAGAGATGTCCGAAAAGCGCCTCGAATCCCGTTGCGTTGTGATAGTGCGCAACAGAAGCACCCTTGGGCACGTGAGAAACCTTTGCGTTTCTGCCGCGCTTGAATGCGCAGGTCTCTTCTTCAGTGAGCATAGGGGCGATTTTTTCAATTGCCGCCGCCTGTGCTTTTGCGCTGACGAAGCTTACCGCAAGCTTATGAAGCTCTTCGGGCGGTCTGTTGCCCTCAAGCACAAGATACTCCCTGACAAGTATTTCGTATACGGCATCGCCGATGTATGCGAGTGATATCGGGTTGAGTGAATTTGGTTTGATTTGTTCGCATCCGAGCAGAGTTTCCAAGTTGATTCCTCCCATCAGGGGACGTAGTCAAATTCGAGGTCGTAGATTACTACGGTATCACCCTCGGTTATGCCGTGCTCAACAAGCTTGTCAAGTATGCCGCTTGTTTCAAGCACGCGCTGGAAATACTGAAGTGATTCATAGTCGTCAAGGTCGGTGCGCTGGAGAATTCTGAGCAGCCATTCTGCCTCGACAAAGTATACGTCATCTTCAACCCTGACGGTGAAGTTTTCACCTTGCTTGAGCGGCATATCACGGTTGGTGATTTCTTCGCTCTCAAATCTTACAACGGGAGGAAGTTTTGAAAGTTTTTCGGCAACGGCATTGATGACCTCCTGCGTACCCTCGCAAATGGGTGCGCACATACGGTAAAGCTTGTGTCCGTGCTCTTCCATATATTTTTCAAGTCTCTCAAGCTGCTCATCGGTTGCAAGGTCGATTTTGTTTGCAACAACAATCTGCTCGCGTGTGGCAAGCTCTTCGTTGAATCGTGTAAGCTCGAGATTGATTTTTTCAAAATCCTCAATCGGGTCGCGTGCCTCACTGCCTGCCGCATCAACTATGTGAACAAGCATACGGCAGCGCTCAACGTGACGCAGAAATTCGTGTCCGAGACCTATTCCTTCGCTTGCGCCCTCTATGAGTCCGGGGATATCAGCAATTACAAATGAATTACCTTCGCCCATACGCACAACGCCGAGTACGGGTGTGATTGTTGTGAAGTGATAGTCGGCAACAATCGGCTTTGCTTCACTTACAACAGAAATAAAGCTTGATTTGCCTACGTTCGGGAAGCCGAGAAGACCTACGTCTGCAATCAGCTTAAGTTCAAGTGAAACTTCCCATTCTTCGCCGGGTGCACCCTGCTTTGCAAAACGGGGTGCCTGACGGGTTGCGGTTGCGAAGTGGGGGTTACCCCAACCGCCTCTGCCGCCCTTTGCGGCAATAAACGGCTTATCGTCCGAGAGGTCTGCCATTATTTTGCCCGTTTTAACCTCTCTTATAACCGTGCCGAGCGGCACTTTGATAACAAGGTCTTCACCGCGCTTACCGTTCTTTCTGCCGGATTGACCGTTTGCACCGCTCTGTGCGGTGTATTTTCTTTTGTATCGGAAGTCAGCGAGTGTTGAAAGGTTGGTGTCAACCTGAAAAACAATGTCGCCGCCTTTGCCGCCGTCACCGCCGTCAGGTCCGCCTGAAGCGATGTATTTTTCTCGGTGGAAGGCAACGCATCCGTCACCGCCTCTGCCTGCTTTTATTGTTATTTTTGCTACGTCTACAAACATTATAATTTTACCTTTCTTATGAAAGTTCGTGGATAAAGAGTCCGCTGAGGAGCTTGGGTTCAAACCATGTTGATTTCGGGGGCATAATCAGACCTGCGTCAGCTATGGCGATGAGGTCATCAAGTGTGGTGGGATACATTGAAAAAGCGAGCTTCATATCTTTGTTTGCTCTCGTTTCGAGTTCTTTCAGACCTCTGATACCGCCGACAAAGTCAATGCGCTTATCTGTGCGTGGGTCATTGATGCCGAAAACAGGGGAGATGAGGTTGTTCTGAAGAATTGAAACGTCAAGCTGAGATACGGGATCATTCGGGTCAAAAGTGCCTTCTTTTGCTGTGAGTTTATACCATCTGCCATCTACATACATACCGAACGTGTGCTTCTGAGTCGGTTTGTAAGGCTCTGTACCGCCGACTGCTTCAAATGTGAATTTTTCGCTGATGAGTGTGAGAATCTGGTTGCGAGTGTATCCGTTGAGGTCGCGTATAAGGCGGTTGTAATCCATTATCTCAAGCTCGTCGCAGGGGAATGAAACCGCAAGAAAGCGGTTGAATTCCTCGTTGCCCGTGTAGTCGGGGTTTTCTTCTCTTCTCTTGAGTCCGACTTTAACAGCGGATGCGCAGCGGTGATGGCCGTCAGCAATATAGAGTGAATCTATTTTATCAAACTCAGCAGCGATTGTGTCTGTTACCGTGACGTCATCAATCACCCAGACCGTCTGCTGTACACCGTCTGATACAAAGTCATATTCCGGCTCGCGGCTTGCCTGCCAAGCGGCTACAGCTTCTTTTATTGCTTCACCGTTTTTGTATGTCAGGAAAATAGGACCGGTGTTCGCGTTGCAGATGTCAACGTGGTTGATTCTGTCCTGTTCTTTATCAGCTCTTGTCAGCTCGTGCTTTTTGATTTTATTGTTGATATAATCATCAATTGATGCACAGCCTACAAGACCCGTCTGGCTTCTGCCGTTCATAATCTGTCTGTATATGAAGAAGCACGGTGTGTCTTCTTTTTTGCATATACCGTCCGTGACGAGCTTTCCGAGGTTTTCTGCAGCCTTTGCATATACAGCAGGGTCATAAAGATATGTGTCTGCAGGCAGGTCAATCTCTGCTTTGTCAACGTGAAGGAATGAGTAAGGGTTGCCTTTTACCATTTCAGCAGCTTCTGCGCTGTTCATAACATCATATGGCAGAGCGGCAACTTTGTCTGCGAATTCTTTGTTGGGGCGTATAGCCTTGAAGGGTTTGAAACAAGCCATAGTACCAATTCTCCTTACCGAATATATTTATACATCTATAAATTTACAACTTTTATTGCGTAAAGTCAATAATATAATAGAATAAAGAATAATTGTATAAATTAAATGAAAAAGTAGTGACATTTCACAAAAAGTGTGCTATAATTCTGTAAATTTATACTATTTTATTTCTCAAACTTCAGTGTAAGGAGAATTGCCCTTGTTTGAACAGACGGTAAATATCGACAGAATGGAGCATGCCGTTTCTCTTTTCGGCAGCTTTGATGAAAATATAAAGAAAATTGAGAATGAGTACGGCGTTTCCGTTGTGAGCCGCGGCTCAGAGCTCAAGGTCGCGGGTGAGGCTGACGGCGTGTCAAAGGCTGTGCGCGCAATCAACGGCCTGCTTACTCTTATCAATAAGGGTGAAGCGCTGACTGACCAGAACGTGCGTTACGTTATGACTCTTGTAGGTGAGGGCAACGAAACGCAGATTTCTTCAATGGGTAACGACTGTGTGTGCATAACTTCAAAAGGCAGACCTGTAAAGCCCAAAACCCTCGGTCAGAAGAATTATATCGAGGCAATACGCAACAACACGATCGTTTTCGGTGTCGGTCCTGCAGGTACGGGTAAAACCTACCTTGCCGTTGCGATGGCTGTCAATGCTTTCCGTGCAAAAGAGGTTAACCGCATTATCCTCACGAGACCCGCTGTTGAAGCAGGCGAGAAGCTCGGCTTCCTGCCGGGTGACCTTCAGCAGAAGGTTGACCCTTATCTTCGTCCGCTTTACGATGCGCTGTTTGATATGCTCGGCGCAGAGAATTTTCAGAAATATCAGGAGCGCGGCAGTATTGAGGTTGCGCCCCTTGCATATATGCGAGGCAGAACGCTTGATGACAGCTTTGTAATTCTTGACGAAGCGCAGAATACAACCCCCGAACAGATGAAAATGTTCCTCACACGTCTCGGCTTCAATTCGAAAATGGTTATCACGGGCGACGTTACACAGATTGACCTGCCCGACGGTAAGCGTTCAGGACTTGTCGAAGTAATCAGAATACTGAAAAATGTCGATGATATCGAAACAATAGCTTTTAACGATAAAGACGTTGTGCGTCACAGACTTGTTCAGGATATCGTCAAGGCTTACGCTAAATATGAAGAACGTAAGAAGAATAAAGAGAGGAGTTAAATGAAGTGAAAAACAAGGTAATTATTACGGATGAACAGGCAAAGGTAAAAATACCCACAGGCTTACGTCTGCTTGTCAGAAGAAGCTGTACGGCTGTACTTGTAAACGAAGGCTTTGAAGGCTCTGCAGAGGTCAGCGTTACTTTTGTTGACGATGAGCGCATTCAGGAACTCAATAAGCAGTATCGCAATATAGATTCTTCAACTGACGTGCTTTCATTTCCTCTCGGTGAAGACGGTGTTTACGACGAAAACCCCGAAACAGGCGTAAAAATGCTCGGCGATATCGTTATTTCAATGGAGCACGCAGTTGCTCAGGCTGAGCTTTATGAACATACTTTACAGCGCGAGGTAGCATTCCTTACCGTTCACTCTATGCTTCATCTGCTCGGTTATGACCACGTCAACGGCGGTCTTGAGCGTGTAAGAATGAGGGAAAAAGAAGAGGAAGTGCTTATCAAGCTCGGCCTTCACCGCACAAGCAGCTATTATCTTGGTGATGATGACGAGGACTGATTATGCGTAGTTTTCTTAAAAGCTTTGTCTATGCTTTCAGGGGCATTGTGTTTGCTGTAGCAAATGAGCGTAATATGCGTGTGCATCTTTGCTGTCTTGGCTATATGATGTTCTTTTTGCTCAGGTACGATTTCTTTGAGGTGTCGCGCACTCAGGCGGCGATTCTTGCCCTTGCGGCGGCTCTTGTAATTGTTGCCGAATATATCAACACTGCTGTTGAGCGTGCAGTCGATACCGCATCCAAGGGCGAAACAAGCGAATCTGCACGAATTGCCAAAGACACTGCGGCAGGTGCCGTGCTTGTGGCTACTTTTTTTGCCGTAGCTGTCGGTATTATCATCCTTTATCAGCCTGCGGCTTTCAGTGCTCTTTTTGCTTATTGGATGGCAAATCCTCTCAGCCTTGTGCTGTTTGCTTTAAGTTTTGTTGTTGCGGTGCTGTTTATGTTTATCAGCCCCAAAACCTATCTCAGAAATTTCAGGAGAAAATAAATATATGAATGAACAGAAAACTGCGTTTATTGCAATTGTAGGCTGCCCTAATGTTGGCAAATCATCAATTCTCAATAAGCTTCTTGGCGAAAAAATCGCAATTGTTTCAGATAAGCCGCAGACAACACGCACACGTATTATGGGTGTGCTCACAACTGACGAAACACAGCTTGTATTTACCGATACACCCGGCTTTCACAGACCGAAAACCAAGCTCGGCGAAAAGATGATTAAGGCTGTTGACGAAACAATTTCGGGTGTTGATGCCTGCCTTTTTGTTATTGAGCCCAAGGGTGAGCTTCGTCCTACCGAAGAGGAGCTTCTCAAGAAGTTTGCTCAACAGAAGGCAAGAGTTGTCCTTGCAATAAACAAGGTGGATACAATTCCCGATAAAGAGGATCTTATGAAGAGAATCCTCGAGTTTTCACTGCTTTATAATTTTGAAGCAATCGTTCCCGTGTCGGCTGTCAAGGGCGACAATATGGAGCCGCTTCTTGATGAGCTTATGAAGCTTGCAGAGCCCGGTTATCATTTCTTCCCCGAAGATACTCTCACCGATCAGCCCGAGCGTGTGCTTGCCGCAGAAATGATACGTGAGAAGCTGCTTCGCAACCTCGATAAAGAAATTCCTCACGGCACAGCGGTCAGCATTGAGCGTATGCGTGAGCGTGATGATGCCGAAATTATAGATATTGAGGCAATAATTTACTGCGAAAAAGAGAGCCATAAGGGCATAATTATCGGCAAAAAGGGCGATATGCTCAAGCGCATTTCAACACGTGCGCGTGAAGATATGGAGCGCTTTTTTGACTGTAAGGTCAATCTCAAATGTTGGGTAAAAGTCAAGGAAGACTGGCGCAACAGAGAGGGTCTTATCCACAATTTCGGACTTGACTGATATTTATTTCCATTCATAATTTATCCGTCGTTTCACAACTTATTTTTGAAAGGTTGTGTTTCAGTTGGATAAAAACGAAGCGTGGGAAATTTTTACAAAGAGCGGAAAAATCACAGATTATCTTAAGTACAGGGAGATAGCCAATGAGGCTGAACACGGACGGATTGATAATACGGGAAATGCAGACGGGTGAAGCGGACAGACTTGTAACTGTTCTCACCCGTGATATGGGTGTTATCAAAGCGTTTGTAAGGGGAGCGCGAAGCATCAAAAGCCGCTCCCTTTCAGCAACTCAGCTGTTGGGCTACTCCCGCTTTTCGATATATATGAGCCGTGATATCTACACAATTGATGAGGCTGAACCGATTGAGGTTTTCTTCGGTGTCAGAGGGGATTTTGCAAGAACTTCACTTGCAATGTATTTCTGCGAGCTGATATGTGAGCTTGCACCAGAGGGCAGCGATTCGCAGGAGATACTTTCACTCGCTCTCAATACGCTCTATAAGCTTTCGAACAACAAATTGCCGACCCATCAGCTCAAAGCTATTTTTGAGATGCGTCTGTTAAGCCTTACGGGCTATATGCCAAATCTTGTCGGTTGCACCGATTGCGGCAAATACAGTGATGACACAATGTTTTTTGACGTTGAGCATTCTCAGCTTTACTGCAGCTCGTGCAGACCCTCACATCATACTTTTGAACTGAGTCTCGGTGTTGTGACGGCGCTCAGACATATCTGCCTTTCCGACCCGGAAAAAGTCTTTTCTTTTACACTTTCCGCGTTGGGTCTCAAGAGTCTGTCGGAGATAAGTGAAATATATCTTCTTGCCCGTACACAGCGCAGATACAAATCACTTGAACTGTATAAATCATTTACATAAAGGAACGAAGAAATGACAAGCAAAGAGAGAAAAAGATACATTGTAAACAGATGCTATTCGGCACATTATGCAAAGCTTCCCGAAGCCTTCAAGCAGATAAATATTCTGCGTTATCCGGGGCTTTGGATAAGCATTCTTGCCAACAGTGAGCTTTATAATATTCAGAATCTCACGCCCGAATGCACAGACGTTATCCTTACCACCAAGGAATCGGGCGGCAGCTATGAAGCCGATTACGACAACCTTGATTATACGCTCCACGTTTTTTATGAGCTTAATTATTTTATGACAAAGCTCCGTTTTGTCGGTGATGATCCTATTGCTTACGGCAGATTTGTCGACATAGCTAAGGTTGTTTTGCGTGATATGCCGAAAATCAAGCACATTGAAGTTGTGACAAACGGCAACATTGTGCCCGATGAAGCTGTGGTTGACGTGTTGCGCAACCCCGGTGTTACCGCAATTGTCTATGCCGGCGGTGACAAGGTTAACGAAATAAAAGCTCTTTTTGAAGAAAAAGAGATAAACTACGAAATTACAGATAAACCGACCGAATGCAAATACTGTAAAACAACGCATACTCTCTTTGTTGAAGGCAAGATTTTCCGCTGTCCGATTACGGCTGAAAAGTATGCAAACGGTGCTGAGGTTGACGAAAAATCCTATGTTGATATTGTTGCACGTAAGCTTGAAATCAAAGATCTGCGCCTTGCGATGTTTGATATTACGAATGATCCGCCGCCCGAAAACTGCGCGGATTGTGAGCTTTCAAAATAAAATATTAAAAGCCGATGCATCAGCATCGGCTTTTTGCTTACATATTTACTGTGTTTATCGGCTTACCTGCGAGGAATGCGCTGACATTCTGCTCAAGTATGCTCATAAGTCGCTGTCTTGTCTCAAACGCCGCCCAGGCGATGTGCGGTGTGATAAGGCAGTTTTCGCAGCCGAGCAGCGGATTATCCTCTGCAGGCGGCTCTGTTGAGAGCACGTCAACGCCTGCACCTGCTATCTGACCTGATTTGAGCGCGTCTGCAACTGCGGCTTCATCAAGCACGGGACCTCTTGATGTGTTGATAAGATATGCAGTGTTTTTCATTTTGTCAAGGAAATCTTTGTTTACCATTCCTGTTGTTTTCGGTGTGAGAGGGCAGTGCATGCTGACAATGTCCGCTCTTGCAAGAAGCTCATCGAGCGATACAAACTCAACGTCCTTAACGTCAGCATATTTTGCGGGGTTTGCCGTGTGCGCAATTACCGTCATATTGAATGCGGCGGCTATTTTTGCAACAGCTGAGCCGATGCTTCCGTAACCTACAATGCCGAACGTCTTGCCCGAAAGCTCCTGTAAGGGAGTTCTCCAGAAACAGAAATCCTTACATTCGCTCCATTTGCCTTTTTTTACCTCTGTGTTGTGGATTGCAACCTTATTGCAAAGCTCAAGCACAAAAGCGAAGGTGAGCTGTGCAACGGCAGCCGTGCTGTATGCAGGTATGTTTGAAACAGGGATGTTTCTCGATGCTGCATATTCACAGTCGATTATGTTGTAACCCGTGCTGAGCAGTGCGATGAATTTGCAGTCAGGCAGCTGCATAAGTGTCTCTTTGTTCAGCGGTGTTTTGTTTGTGATGATGATGTCATAGCCCGTGCATCTTTCGACTATTTTTTCGGCAGGTGTTCTGTCGAATACAGTCAGATCGCACATTTCTTTTAACCAATCCCAGCTTAAATCACCGGGATTTGTTGTGTAACCATCTAAAATAACAGCTTTCATAAAAAAATCACTCCGTTTTAGTTGACCTGCGACTGTTTTTTATATATAATTATACATATATTTTTGTAAAATGCAATCCTGTGCGCAAAAGAAAGGCAGGTGAGGGGAATAATTGAAAAATGATGTCAAGCGAAGCTCGGCACTTTCGTTTACGGGTGTTATGATGTTGCTCCTTGCCGGTGTGTTTATCGGGTTATATGTTTTTGCTACGAGCGATGATATTCAGCTCTGGTACTCAAAGTATGAAGAAATGCTTTTGTGGCTCGATAACAAGGTGCTTGCAATAGGTCATAACGAGCTGATTGTTCTTGTTATTTTTGCTTTGTTCGCAATAAAAACTTTTGTTCCTTTTGCGACGATTCCTGCGCTGTGCGTGCTTTCAGGTATGGTTTACGATCCAATGCCTGCGCTTATAATCAACGTCATCGGTTACAGCATTATGCTTGTACTCAGATATTATTTCGGCAAGCGATACGGCGGCGGTAACGCATATAAGCTTCTGCGTAAAAACAGCCTCAGCCGCCTGCTTATCGATTATCACGGCAACGGCAATCCCTGGGTTCTGTTTATTCTCCGCACGATTCCCGGTCTGCCGACAAACCCCGTCAGCCAGATTTACGGCGCGATAGGCTTTAAGTTCAGCAAATATATGATAATTTCCGTGCTGAGTTTTCTGCCCAAGATTTTTTCTTATACCTTCATCGGTGTATATGTTTTCGATCCGCTTTCACTTCCGTTCTTCTTACCCATCATTATTCTTCTTACACTTTCCGGTATATCAATACTTACCATTAACTTACTGATAAACCGTTATAAAAAAACACAAAATTCTCGAAAGGATGTAACATAAGTATGTTCAGTTACGATGTTGTTAAAAAAGGTCTTGAGGGTGTAGAGTTTGATTCTGCTCTTACTTCTCTTTACGGTGCTTCCGCTTCAGTTCAGAAGCCCCGTTATATCCGCGTTCTCAACGCTTTCGGCGAGCTTTTCGGCGAGCAGCACGAGATCAGCTTCTTCTCTGCTCCCGGCAGAAGTGAAGTCGGCGGCAACCACACCGACCACAACCACGGCAAGGTTCTTGCAGCCGCAATCAACCTTGATGCTATTGCCGCTGTTGCAAAAAACGGCAAGGATGTAATCCGTCTTAAGTCCGAGGGTTATGATATGGATATGGTCGATATCACAGACCTTACACCCAAAAAGAGTGAGTATTCAAAGTCCAAGGCTCTTATCCGCGGTGTTTGCGCAGGCTTTGTTGAAAGAGGTTATGAAATCGGCGGATTCGATGCTGCAACAGCAAACGACGTTGTTTCCGGTTCCGGTCTTTCTTCATCAGCATCCTTCGAGGTTCTTGTCGGTACAATCCTTAATTATCTCTACAACGACGGCAAGGTAACACCTGTAGAAATCGCTCAGATTGCTCAGTATGCAGAGAACGAATTTTTCGGCAAGCCCTGCGGTCTGCTTGATCAGATGACCTGCTCTGTAGGCGGCTTTGTGTTTATGGATTTCAACGATCCTTCAACTCCGATTATCAAGCCTGTCAAGTTTGAATTTGAGTCTTGCGGACACGCTCTTTGCATCGTGAACACAGGCGGCAGCCATTCCGACCTTACCGATGAATATGCAGCCGTTAAAAATGAAATGATATCTGTAGCACAGCGTCTCGGTCACGGCTTCCTGCGTGATGCTGATCAGGCACAGTTCCTTAACTCAATTGACCTTATGCGCGGCGCAGTAGGTGACAGAGCAATTCTCAGAGCTAAGCATTTCTTCAGCGAGAACGACCGTGTAGATAAGGAAGTAAACGCTCTTGAAAACAAAGAGTTCGGCGAGTTTAAAAAGCTCGTTATCAAGAGCGGTCAGTCTTCATATATGTACAATCAGAACGTTTTCTCCGTTAAAGACCCCATCTCTCAGCCCGTTTCTCTCGGTCTTTGCCTTTGCGAAGAACTTCTTGACGGCAAGGGTGCATGGCGTGTTCATGGCGGCGGATTTGCAGGCACAATTCAGGCTTTTGTCCCGATTGATATGCTTGCTGATTTCAAGCGCCGTATGGAGCTTGTGTTTGGTGAGGGCAACTGTTACGTTCTCTCAATCAGACCTGTTGGCGGCGTAAACGTAATATAAATTCAAACAGGGCGGTTGACCGCCCTTTTGGTTTTTGTTTGAGGTGAATATTTTGGAAATGTTTGATATTCTTTGTGCTCTTTGTCATTCAAACGGCACATCGGGCGATGAAAGTTCTGCCGCCGCAGTTGCAAGCGAAATGCTCGGCAGATATATGCCTGCGAGCATAGACGCTATGGGAAACGTCATTGGTGACACAGGTGTTGAGGGCAGTAAGATTTTGCTTGACGCACATCTTGACCGTATTGGTTTTGCCGTCACTTCAATTGACGATAAAGGCTTTATCAAGGTTGCGCGTGTCGGCGGTATTGACCCCATTGTGCTCTCTGCTGCAGAGGTTACAATTCACGGTAAGCGCGATGTTTACGGTGTTATTTCTTCAACTCCTCCTCATCTCTCAAAGGGTGATGAGAAAAAAGCAAGCAAAATCAGCGATATTGCAATAGATGTCGGTATGACAAAGGCTCAGGCTGAAGAGATTATCAGCATCGGCGACAGAATAACAATGAACGGCAATCTTCAGAAAATGCTTGGCAACCGTGTCTGCGGTGCGGCGCTTGACGACCGTTGCGGTGTGGCTTCAATTCTCCGCTGTCTCGAAATTCTCGGCGATAAGCTCGCTTCGCTTCCTGTCAGGGTTATGTTCTCTGCCTGTGAAGAAACAGGCAGCGCAGGTGCTGTTGCAGGCGGCTTCAACGCAGGTGCAGACGAGGCGATTGCGGTCGATGTCAGCTTTGCAAAAGCTCCCGGCACAGACGACAGCATCAAAGCAAAGCTTGGTGAGGGCACACTTGTCGGTTATGCACCGTCACTAAATTTTGATATGTCGCGTAAACTTGAAGAGCTTGCAAAAGCGAATTCAATTAAATATCAGGTTGAGGTTATGGGCTCACGCACAGGTACCAATGCCGATGATATAGCAGTTTCCGCAGGCGGTAAAAAGACTGCGCTTCTCTCAATCCCTCAGCGCAATATGCACACAGCTGTTGAGGTTATCGACCTTGACGATATTGAGAGCACGGCACAGCTTATGGCTGCTTATATTCTCAGCAGGGAGGGTGCAAAAAATGCTTGAAATGATTAAAGAGCTCAGTCTTATCGGCGGCACTTCAGGCAGAGAAGAAAAGGTAAGAGAATATATAATCTCAAAGCTTCCCGAGTCGGCAGAATGCTCAGTTGATGCAATGGGCAATCTGCTTGTTTTTGCCAAGGGTAAGCAAAGGGCAAAAAACAAGGTTATGCTTGCCGCTCATATGGATGAGGTCGGTATGATTGTCACATATATCACCGATGACGGTCTGATAAAATTCAGCAATGTCGGCGGTATTGAAGTTTCCGCTCTTCTCGGTAAGCGTGTAAAGGTAGGCGAAAATGAGCTTACGGGTGTTATCGGTGTTGTGCCGATTCATCTTCGCAGAGGCGATGATGAGCTTAAAATGCCCGAAAAAAGCTCGCTTTATATTGATGTCGGTGCCGATAAAAAGGAAGACCTCGAAGGTATTGTATCGCTCGGTGATAAGATCGTTTTTGATAGTGAATGTGTTGAATTCGGTTCATTCCTCAAGGGCAAGGCGCTTGATGACAGAGCAGGCTGTGCGCTTATGCTTGATATGATTATCAACGGTGTTGAGTATGATACGTGGTTTGCTTTTACCGTGCAGGAGGAGGTCGGCTGCCGCGGTGCAGCTGCCGCAGCATTTAATGTAGCGCCCGATTATTCGATCGTTATCGAAACAACGACAGCTGCTGATATTTCTGGTGTCAGTGGTGAAAAAGAGGTCTGTAAGCTCGGTGAAGGCGCTGTAATTCCGTTTATGGACGGCGCAAGTGTCTATAACACTCAGCTCTATAAGCTTGCAGGCAGACTTTCTGCAGAAAAAGGCTTTAAAATGCAGACAAAAACTGTTGTTGCTGGCGGCAATGATGCAAGAGTTATCTCAAACAGCAGAGGCGGTGTTAAGACTCTTACAGTGTCCTTTGCAACACGTTATCTTCATTCTGCATCCTGCATAATCAATAAAGATGATATTGAGCAGATGAAGCTTGCGGTAAAATATATTTCAGAGGAATTTGCAAATGCTTAAACTTATTGAAAATAAAGAAGAGGCAGAGCTTCTTGAGGAATTCTGTGAGGACAGCTTCGGTATAAACATCCTGTCTATGCTGAAAGCTTATCCGCCCGAAATGGATATCTGCCGCTACTGGATTCAGATTACGGGCGATTATATGACGGCTGCTGTGTGCAGCTATGAGGGTGAGGTTGTAATCTCCACAACCCTCAAGGCTGATTTTGAGGAGCTGAGAGAGTTCCTTGATGCACTCGGTTACAGCAACATTCTCTGCCAGGCAAGGGACGTTGTAAGTCTTGAAATGTTTGCCTGCGGTTGCGGTCAGGTTCTTCGCAAGGAGAAAGCTGATTCGCAGAATGATGCCTACGAAAAGCCTGAAACAGCGGCTGATTATGAAGAAGTTTATAAGCTCCTTGACATAAAAGGTGAGTTTGCCCCGTGGTTTACCGATATCTGCCGCAGAATCAATTGCGGCACTGCCGATATGCGTATTATCAGAAAAGACGGCAGAATCGTTGCAACAGCTTCACTTCTGCATATTGCGGGTGATAAGGCGGTGCTCGGTGCGGTTGCAACAGATAAAGAATACCGCGGTCAGGGTCTTGCAACAGGTCTTGTCAATTCATTCGGCGGATATACGGTTTATCTGCGCTGTCTTCCTGCGCTCAATTCATTCTATGAGCGTATAGGTTACAAGTGTGTAGATGTTTGGGCAGAGATTAAAAACAGATAAGGATTTTTGAATAATGAACAGTTTTTTTAACATTGACAGTAAAGTTGCGGCGGCAGCCGAGAAAGCGCTTGAAGCAGCATCCGCTTCCTTTGCACGCATTGACGAAATCCGTGCATATAACCAGGAAAAAGTGCTTGCCGCTTTTATAAAAAACAGTGTAACTGAGAGCCATTTTACCGAGTCAACGGGTTACGGCTACGGTGACAGAGGACGTGACGTGCTCGACAGTGTGCTTGCTGACTGTGTCGGTGCTCAGGATTCTCTTATCCGTCACAGCCTTACCTGCGGTACGCATACGCTTGGCGTTGCTCTTTTCGGCTTGCTTCGTCCGGGCGATACAATGCTCTGTGTTACAGGCACACCTTATGATACGATTCATTCCGTAATCGGTATCAAAGGCAGCGGCATGGGCTCACTTAAGGATTTTGGTGTTACATACAAGCAGGTTGATTTGCTTCCCGACGGCACGGTTGACCTTGAGTGTATTGAAAAAGCTCTTGAAGAAAAGGTTGCAATGGTATATATCCAGCGCTCAAGAGGTTATTCTCTTCGTCCGAGCCTCGGTGTTGAGGATATTGAAAAAATCGCAAAAATTGTCCGTAATAAGAGCGATGCCGTTATTATGGTTGATAACTGCTATGGTGAATTTGTTGAGCGTACTGAGCCTGTTTCGCACGGCGCAGATATTATTGCAGGATCACTCATCAAAAATCCCGGCGGCGGTATTGCAAAATGCGGTGGTTATATCGCAGGTCGCGCAGACCTTGTTGAAAAATGCTCTTACCGTATGACTACTCCGGGTCTCGGCAGAGAAGTCGGACCTTCACTCGGTCAGACGAGAGGGCTGTTTATGGGTCTATTCAACGCGCCGCATATTGTCGGCGAAGCTCTTAAAACAGCTGTTTTTGCAGCTTCTTTGTTTGAACAGCTCGGCTACGAAACAACTCCTCACAGCGCAGAAAAGCGTGTTGATATAATTCAGGCGCTTAAGCTTTGCAACAGTGAAACACTCATTGCCTTCTGCCAGGGTATGCAGAAGGGTGCACCGATTGATTCAAACGTCTGCCCCGAGCCTTGGGATATGCCCGGTTATGACAATCAGGTTATTATGTCCGCGGGTGCGTTTACGGGCGGCTCATCAATCGAGCTTTCATCCGATGCTCCTCTGCGTGAGCCGTTTGCTGTATGGATGCAGGGTTCACTCAATTTCGACAGCGGAAAGGTCGGCATAATGCTTGCCGCGCAGGAAATCTTCAAGAGGGGACTTCTTAAATGAGTACTTACAGATACGACGGAATAAAGCCGGAAACTCTTATGCTTCTGAGCGAAAACCGTTTCCGCAACAGCAGAGATTTCTACGAAGAAAATAAAAAAAGGATAAAAGAGGGTATCACAATTCCTCTTCAGCAGATTATCTGTGCCCTTTCGGATACTATAATAGAAATTGATGAGGATATTCCTATAATTCCGCAGAAGATGGTCTCCCGTGTCAGACGCGATACGCGCTACACAAAGGATAAGCATATGTACCGTGAGAATCTGTGGACTATGTTTACGCGTGATAAGCACGCGCTGCCTCATTTTCCGTGTATATGGTTTGAGGTTGCTCAGAACGGTTATTCGGGCGGTGTAGGAACTTATTATGCTCCTCCTCGTATGATGGAGATTTTCAGGCAGGAAATTGCTGCACGTCCCGACGATTTTTACGATGCCGTTATTGTTGCAGAGCGAAGCGGTGCTGTTTTCAGCGGAGATTTCTACAAGCGCGCAAAGGAAGGTTGTCCGATGCCTGTGCTTGAGCCTTATTACAACTGTAAGAGTTTTTGCTTTTTGTTCCATTTTCCGAATCTTAACGAGCTTGAAAATTCTGATTTTATCGAGAAAATAAGACCGATTTACGAGTCTTTTGAACCTATTTACAGGTTTTTGATTACAGTTGCAGAAAAATATTCTGCGGAGCAGGCGTAAAATTTTGTCAGTAAATTTGCATAGTTTTATCAATATTTATTGACGGATTTTGCTAAATGTGCTAATATACACTTGCTATTTTGGAAATATACCAAGGAGGTTATTCTGATGAAAATCAAGAAAATGTACAAAAAGGCTTTGTGCCTTGCGCTCAGCGCAGCAATGGTCTTCAGCTTTGCTGCATTAGCATCAGCAGCCGATGCTGATGTCGATTACAAAGTTAAAAATCCCTATGCCAACGTCGATTTCGACACATATAAGGCATATAAGGCAGACCTTCACAGCCACACAACTTTCAGTGACGGTAACGATTCTCTTCCCCAGATGACAGAGCGTCATTATGAGCTTGGTTTCGATATTTACGCAAGAACAGACCACAGCACTATTTCTTACGGCTACCTCACTCACGACTATGTTCCTGCTATGAAGGTTCTCGGCGTCGTCAAGAACGGTATTATCGGCGGCGAAGTTCTCTCAGAGAACGGCACGGCTGCAAACGGCAAGGCTTACACAGTCACAAAGTCAGCTGCAGGTGATGAGTTCTACGCACAGGATGGCGGACAGGCAATGCTTTCTGTTCCCTTCGGCAATGAGCAGAACGGTACGTCCTTCAACAATGCACACGTCAACACATGGTTTGTCGATTACGGCAATGGCAGAGTAGGCGGCACAAGCGAATATGAGTCGATAATCAGCAAAATTGATTCTCTCGGCGGTCTTTCCGTTATCAATCACCCCGGTGAGTATACAAACGCACGTGACGAAGTTTATACTGCAGATGCTTATAACAAGGATGATTCCACATACAACTATAAGATAAACAAGTTTGAGAATCTTCTTCTCAAGTATAAGACTTGTATAGGTATTGATATCAACAGCAAGGGTGACAGCAGAACACGTTTCGACAGAAAGCTCTGGGATATTATGCTTGTTGACCTTATCCCTCACGGCAGAAACGTATTTGCAATTGCAACATCCGATGCTCATAACCTTGATATCGTTGATTCGGGTTACACAATGCATTATATGGCAGAAAATACATCCGAAAACCTTAAGAAGAATATGCAGGAAGGCGCGTTCTTCCCCGCAAGCAAGTATGTCGGCAATTACGATGAGCTTGTAAATCTCAGCAAAGAGCTCAAGGCTCTCGGCACTGCAGATGCTGTTGCACTTGCAGCTCAGCTTGACGCTATCATCGCACAGAGCGAAATCGAGATGGCAGAGGGTGACAGCGGTCAGAAATACGAAGCTCCCGAAGGCTCTGTAAGACCTCTTTTCACAAACGTAACAGTTGATGAAGCTGAGGATACAATCGCACTTGAGGCAAATAACGCACTTATTATTCACTGGATTGCTGACGGCAAGGTTATTCACGTTGGTGATACAATCGACCTTGACGATTATTCAGCTGAAATCGGCAGCTATGTCCGCGCGGAAGCATACGGTGTCGGCGGTGTTGTCTATTCACAGCCGTTTGCCCTTGAGTATGACGGTGCACCCGAAGCACAGGAGAGACCCTACTTCTTCGATTGGGGTATCATCGCAAGCGCAATCTGTGACACACCTGTAAGAGTCCTTCTCGCTGTCCTTCCGCTTGATGCTCTTGCAGCACTCATCGGTGGAATTATGAAGCTTTTTGCATAATGTTTAACTGAAAAATGCTCTGTCCGAACATATACGGACAGAGCATTTTTTGTATACTGTTTATTTTAGCGGTTCGAAGTCTGAAGCAGGGTGTTTGCACCAGGGGCAAATAAAGTCGGGCGGTAATTCTTCACCTTCGTGTACGTAGCCGCAGATTTTGCATACGTAGCCTTTTTTCTTTGCTGTTTCGGGCTTGGGTTTGATGTTTGCAAAATAATATGCGTATGTCACGCTTTCTTCGCTGCTGAGCACTTCAGCCTGTGTTACCTGTGCGATAAACATAATGTGTGTGCCGCAGTCGATTTCCTGTGTGACTTCTGCTTCGAAAAATGCGTTGCAGTTTTCGGTGAGGTAGGGCAGACCGTCCTGAGTGAGCGAGTATCCGCTGAAATCGCTGAATTTGTCAACGTCTCTGCCACTGCGGAAACCGAAGTGTTCAAATATCGAAAACGGAGTGCTTGTTGTGAGGATGCTTACTGCAAACTTTTTGGTTTTGCTTATTGTTTCTGCCGTGTAGTTTGACTTGTTGACGCAAACGCAAAGCTGAGTCGGATTTTCTGTCACCTGCATGCAGGTGTTTACAATGCATCCGTTAGCTTTTGTGCCGTCGTTTGTGGTGAGTACAAAAAGTCCGTATGAAAGACTGTACAATGCTTTTTTATCTATTGATGACATAATTTAGCCTCCTTTTTTGCTATTTTATCATAAATTATAATTGATAGCAATATTTTATAGTTTTAACAGTATATAAGCCTCGGTATTCACTTAGCTTATGTACTGTTATTTTAAATATTTTCTATATACATCTTTGTATCATTATGGTATAATAATTTAGATAAGATGAAAGGCGGTGTGTTTATGAGACTTCTTCTTGCCGAAGATGAAAGAGAGTTGTCTAACGCTATAGTAGCAATTCTTAAGCATAATAATTATTCGGTTGATGCGGTTTATGACGGCAGAGCAGCTCTTGATTGGGCAATGACGGGCAATTACGACGGAATATTGCTTGATCTTATGATGCCCGAAATGAACGGTCTTGATGTGCTCAGAAAACTTCGTCTCAGCGGAATTGAAACACCGATAATGATTCTTACTGCAAAAGCTGAGGTTGAAGACAAAATTATCGGTCTTGATTCAGGTGCCGATGACTATCTCACAAAACCTTTTGCAATGGGCGAGCTGCTGGCGCGTGTGCGTGCAATGACACGTCGTGTTGTAGGTTATACGCCTAATGTTCTTAATGTCGGTAATCTCACGCTCAACCGCGAGACGTTTGAGCTTAACTGCGGTGATGAAAGTATAAGGCTTGCAGGTAAAGAATATCAGATGATAGAGATGCTTATGTCAAATCCGAACAGACTTATTTCCGTTGATCAGTTTATGGAACGTATATGGGGATATGATTCCGAAACGGAAAACAGCGTCGTGTGGGTCTATATCTCGAACCTTCGTAAAAAAATTGCCAAGCTCGGCGCAGATGTTGAGATAAAGGCGACAAGAAATGCAGGTTACTATATAGAGGATAAAAGGGGCGCAGATAAATGATAAATCAGTTGCGCCGTCGGTTTATCGTTACGATTATGGCTTCGGCACTTGTGCTGCTTGTTGTCGTTCTGGTATCAATAAACCTTATAGTCAGTTTAACAATGGACAGCACTACTACTTATATGCTTGAGGACATTGCAAAGAATGACGGTGTTGCAATTGATATTTCATCCGATTACCGTGCCAACGTGCTGGACTATCTCAATCCATTATACGAAGCCGATTCTCTTGATGCAGAGGTTTCTTACACCTCGAGGTTTTTCTACGTCAGGTTTACGGATGGCGGTCAGGTTGTTACGGTTAATACCGACCGTGCGTCAACAATAAGCAGTGATCAGGCAAAAAGCTACGCTGCCGCTGCAATTGATAAAGGCAAGCCAAGGGGATATATAAAAGGCTATTACAAATATATTATAAACCATTCCGAATATAACGGTATGACGGTTTACTTTATGGATGTCAGTGAAATGATTGTATCAATCTGGCTTATGGCAACCGTGTCATTGGTTATCGGTGCACTCGGCTGGTTAAGTCTGTTGGTTATTGTTATACTCTTTTCCAAACGAGTAGTCAGACCTATTGTCGAAAACGCTGTCAGACAAAAGCAGTTTATTACCGACGCAGGTCACGAACTTAAAACACCGCTTGCAATTATTTCCGCAAACACCGAAGTGCTTGAAATGATGTACGGTGAAAACGAGTGGTTCACGTCGATTCATAATCAGACAAACCGTTTGTCTTCTCTCATCAAAAACCTTCTTGTTCTTTCAAAGGCTGAGGAAAAATCGCAGAAAGAAAGCTTCGAAAAGGTTGCAATCAGCGATATTGTTTCGGCAACTGTTGCGTCTTTTTCGGCTGTTGCACGGCGTTCACAGAAACGTCTTTATGCCGAGGTTCAGCCGGCTCTCAATGTCTGGGGCAACGAAAAGTCAATTGCTGAGCTTGCAAATATTTTGCTTGATAATGCCGTAAAATATGCACCCGTAGATTCAAAAGTTGAACTTAACCTTTACCGTAAGAGCAGGCAGGTCATACTCGAAACAACAAACGCTCTTGTTCCCGGTGTTGACGTTGATACAGACAGACTTTTTGACAGATTTTATCGCTCTGAAAAATCGCGTTCACGTCAAACAGGCGGCTACGGAATCGGACTTTCCATTGCCGGCGCAATTGTAAAATCGCATAAAGCGACAATCAGTGCGGCAATCGAAGATAATAAGATAACATTCACAGTTGTATTCAAACTGTTAGAAAACTGATAGGAGAATAGTAATGAACAAACTTTGGTACAAGAAGCAGGCAGGTCTCTGGAACGAAGCGTTACCGATAGGTAACGGTCACACAGGCGTAATGATTTTTGGCGGCAGAAAGAAAGAAACACTCTGCTTCAATGATGTTACGCTCTGGTCAGGTTATCCGCAGAATCAGAATAACCCCAAAAGCCTTGAAAGACTTGCAAAGGTACGCGAGCTTATTTTTGCAGGCAAGATGGATGAAGCACATACAATAGTCGAAAACGAAATGGATGGCGGTTACAGCGAGGCTTATATGCCGCTTGGCGATATCAAAATCAAATTCGGCTCAAAGTCAACCTGCGGATACCGCCGCGAGCTTGATATTGATAATGCCGTACATACCGTATCAACAAAAAATGAAACACGTACCGCTTTTGCCTCAAATCCTGACGACGTGGTTGTTTACAGAATGAAGGCTAATGAAAAAACAGACGCTGTTATTTCGGTAACGTCAAAGCTTCACCACGCAAGCGTTGTCAAGGACGGTATACTTTGCCTTGTCGGTAACGCACCCGATGTTGCTATGCCCAGTTACCTTGGCAAAATTCCCAATGCAGTAATGTATGATCAGGGCAAAGCTATGGCTTATACTCTCGCTGTCAAGGTTATCACTGACGGTAAGGTAACCGATGACGGCAAGAAAATAACAGTTAAAAAAGCAAAGAATATCACAATTCTTGCAACCACAAAAACAGGCTTCCTCGGCTACGATAAGATGCCCGAGACTGACAGAGAAAAGGTCTGTGCACAGTGTATTGATGCGCTGAATAAGACCGAAACGGATTATGATACCCTCCTTGCTCGCCATATCGCTGATTACAAGTCTATCTTTGACAGACAGCGTTTTTCAATCGGCGGTGAGAGTGAAATCTGTACCGTTGACCTTCTCAAAACAGCTAAAAAAGGCAAGCCTGACCCGAAGCTTGTTGAGCTCTTCTATAATTTCGGCAAGTATCTTATGATTGCGGGCAGCCGTAAGGGCGGTCAGCCGCTCAACCTTCAGGGTATCTGGAATGCAAGAGTGCGTCCGCCGTGGAGCAGTAACTATACTGTCAATATCAACACAGAAATGAACTACTGGCCTGCAACTTCAAGCAATATGGCAGAGTGTGCAGAGCCGCTTGTAAATATGGTTTATGAGCTTATGCAGCAGGGTAGGGAGACTGCACAGGTCAACTACGGCTGCAAGGGTGCCTGCTGTAACCACAACTCTGATCTCTGGCGCAAGACTTCACCCGTTCAGGGCGGTCCTTGCTTTATGTATGCTCCTCTTTGCGGTGCATGGCTTGTAAACGAGGTTTATACTCACTATAAAAACGGCGGTCTTGATGAGTATAAGGATAAGATTTTCTATGCTGTCAAGGCTTCTGCCGAGTTTATAAACGATTATCTTGTTGAGCATAACGGCGAATACGTTATCGCTCCCTCAACTTCACCCGAAAACGAGTATAAATTCAACGGCAGAGAGATTGCTGTTGACTATGCCTGCGCATTTGATATGGCTGTTGCAAAGGCAGGTATGCTTGCATATCTTGACTTTGAGTCAGAAGGTGAGCTTGCAGAGCAGATTAAAGATAAACTCGCAAAGCTCCGTCCCAACAAGCGTGACAGCTACGGCATTATGGAATGGTCTGAGGAGCGTGAGCTTCACGAGCCCGGTCACAGACATTTCTCACCGCTTTACGGTCTTTATCCCTCAAACACAATCAAGTATTATGAGAATGAAACCGAGCGTGAGTGGGTGCGTGAGCTTTATCACTTCCGCAAGAAGAACTGGGAGCGTTATATCGGCTGGTCTGCAGCATGGGCAATTTGCCTTGCAGGCACACTTCACGAGCCTGAAACAGCTCAGGAGATTATCGCAAATATGCTCACTTACTCCGTATTCTCAAATCTGTTTGATACTCATCCGCCCTATCTCTTCCAGATTGACGGTAACTTCGGCTTTGTCGCAGGCGTAAACTCGCTTCTGCTTTACAGCGAAAACGGCAAGGCAGAGCTTCTTCCCGCTCTTCCGCCTGATTGGAAAAACGGCGAAATCAGCAACCTCGTCACAGGCGGTGTTCAGCTTTCCTTCAAGTGGGAAAACGGCAAGGTAGTATCTGTTTGGGCAGATAAGCCCATCACCGTTATGAACCTCAACCTCGCAGAAAACTGTGAAGTAGGCGCAAACGTAACTGTAGAATAATTATCAAAAAAAGCAGAGTTGACGTAAAAATCAACTCTGCTTTTTTCATTTAATGTTAAAAAGTCTGTATGCGTTTTCTCTTGCCTTGTCGATAACTTCCTGTGCCGTAATTCCTCGCAGCTCTGCAATTTTTTCTGCAGTGTGTAAAATCAGTGCGGAGTTGTTTCTCCTGCCTCTGAACGGTACAGGGGTCATATAAGGGCAATCTGTTTCAAGTAAAAGCTTATCGAGGTCGATGCTTGCTGCAACCTCGGCAGGCTTTTTTGCGTTTTTGAATGTTACACTGCCGCCAAGACCGATATAAAAGCCTATGTCTGTCAGCTGCTTTGCCGTTTCAACACTGCCGGAGAAACAGTGCATAACGCCTCTCGGTTTGTATTTCAACAGCATTTCAACACAGTCCTGATGAGCTTCTCTGTCGTGCACAATTACGGGCAGATTAAGCTTTTTCGCAAGCAATATCTGCTTTTCAAAATATTCAATCTGCATCTCTTTGGGTGTGTAATCGTAGTGATAATCAAGACCGATTTCACCGATTGCAACAACCTTTTCGTGCTTTGCAAGCTCTTCAATTTTTTGAAGTGCGTCTTCGCTTTCTTCTGCTGCATTCTGCGGATGGATACCGACCGCCGCATATATCTGAGGATATTTTTCAGCGAAAGCTATGCTTGTTTCGCTGCTCTTTGCAGTACAGCCGCAGTTTATTATTCCGCTCACGTTAGATGCGAGCATTTCGTTGAGCAGCTCAAATCTGTCCTCGTCAAAACACTCGTCATCATAGTGTGCGTGTGTGTCAAAAATTCCCGTGTACGTCATCTGATTTTTGTACCGGGTTCAAGGTAATCAACAAATACTACCTTTACGTCATCTTCGCCGCCTGCGAGAATCATACCTCTGCTTTCAACACCGCAGAGTGTTGCAGGCTTGAGGTTTGCAACAACAATTACGTTGTGACCGATAAGCTCTTCGGGTTTGTAGTAGAGTGCGATACCGCTTGCAACTGTAAGGGGTGTGCCTGTGCCGTCGTCAAGGGTAAGCTCAAGCAGCTTCTTTGCTTTCTTAACGGGTTTGCAGTCTACAACCTTTGCAACTCTGAGGTCAACCTTTGCAAAATCGTCAATCGGAATCTGAGGCATCTCTTCGAATGCAGGCTTCTTCTCTTCTTCCTTAGCAGCCTTTGCAGCGTTTTCTGCTTCGATTTCTGCAAGCAGCTTTTCTGCGTCAATTCTGCCGAAGAGGGGAGCAGCCTCACCCATAACAGTGCCTGCAGGTGTTGCACCGAATTCATTAAGGCTCTCGTATGTGTCGATGTTGCAACCAATCTGAGCAAAAATCTTTTCTGCCGTTTCGGGCATATAAGGTTTGAGCTGAACTGCAATAAAGCGGATGCTCTCGATAAGGTTGTACATAACAGTGCCAAGGCGCTCTTTCTTTTCTTCATCCTTTGCAAGTGCCCAGGGCATTGTTTCGTCAATATATTTGTTTGAACGCTTTGCAACTGCCATTACTTCGTTTACTGCATCGGCAATGCAGAAGCTGTCCATCTTTGCGGCGCATTTGCCGACTGATTCGAGTGCAACGGCCTTAAGCTCGTCATCAAGTTCTTCGGGTGCTGTGGGAGCAGGAAGCACACCGTCGAAATATTTCTTGACCATAGCGACACAGCGGTTTACAAGGTTGCCGAGTGTGTTTGCAAGGTCAGAGTTGTAACGCTCAATAAGTGTCTCGTATGTGAGTGAGCCGTCCTGTGCGTGGGGCATCTCTGCAAGCAGATAGTATCTTACTGCGTCAACACCGAAACGGTCTGCAAGGTCATCTGCATAGATAACGTTGCCTCTGGATTTGCTCATCTTATCTGCACCGACCATCAGCCACGGGTGACCGTAAACCTGCTTGGGAAGTGGCTCGCCGAGTGCCATAAGCATAATCGGCCAGTAGATTGTGTGGAAACGTACAATATCCTTACCGATGATGTGTACGTCTGCAGGCCAATACTTCTTGTAAAGGTCATCACTGCCGTCAGGGTCATAGCCAAGACCTGTGATGTAGTTTGAAAGTGCATCAATCCAGACGTAAATAACGTGCTTATCATCAAACGTTACGGGCACGCCCCATTTGAATGTTGAACGAGATACGCAAAGGTCCTGAAGACCGGGCTTGATGAAGTTGTTGAGCATTTCCTTTTTACGGCTTTCGGGATAGATGAAGTTGGGATTTGCTTCAATATAATCCTCAAGCTGCTTCTGATATTTGGAAAGGCGAAGGAAATATGTTTCTTCCTTTTCTTTTCTAACTTCTCTGCCGCAGTCGGGGCACTTGCCGTCAACAAGCTGGCTGTCTGTGAAAAAGCTCTCACAGGGTACGCAGTACCAGCCTTCGTAAACGCTCTTGTAGATATCATCCTGGTCGTACAGCTTCTTGAAAATCTTCTGTACGCACTTCTCGTGATAATCGTCTGTTGTGCGGATAAACTTATCGTATGTTGTGTTGAGTCTGTCGCAGATGTCCTTGATTTCGCCTGCAACCTTGTCAACGTACTCCTTGGGGGAGATACCAGCATCCTTTGCATATTCTTCAATCTTCTGACCGTGCTCGTCAGTACCTGTCTGGAAAAATACGTCATAACCCTGCATTCGCTTGAAGCGAGCAATAGCATCGGTCAGCACGATTTCGTATGAGTTACCGATGTGCGGCTTGCGTGATGTGTAAGCAATTGCCGTCGTAATATAGTATGGCTTTTTTGACATATTAAAATTACCTCCTTAAGCCTTGTTGGTGAATATTATCTTTTCTAGTATATCATATTTACAAAAAAATACAACACCTATATTTTAATATTATTTTATTGACATATAAAGTAAATAGGTCTATAATTTATTGGTAAAAATTTATTTTATGGAGGTAAAAGCCATGGCACTCTTTGCAAAGATTCTTTCAGTATTAATGTCAGCACTTCTCTCAATCAACCTTTATTTCACTTACTCTGCTAATGAAAAGCAGAACGTTGATCCCGGTCAATACAAAAACGTAATCATTATGATTGGTGACGGTATGGGTTATAACCACCTTCGCTGGATGGAAAAAGAATACGGCGTAAAAGCCAATATCTTTGAAATGGCAGACCACATCGGCTCATCACAGACACGTTCATCAAGCGCAGCTGTTACTGACTCTGCTGCAGGCGGCACTGCTCTTGCCTGTGCAACCCGCACAACAAACAGCGCAATCGGTGTTTTCCCGCAGGATCAGCTTGCTGTAACTTATTACGCAATGAACCTTTCCGAATACGCTCACTCAACAGGCAGAATGAGCGGCGTTGTCACATCAGACGACAATTCAGGTGCAACTCCTGCTTCTTTCTCCGCTCACGTTTTTGACCGTGGTGAAGCAGAAGAAATCACAAGACAGCAGATTGAGGAATCCAACCTTGACCTTATCTGGGCTCACAACAACGGTCTTGTTACAGACGAGTGGGCAAATGAGAACGGTTGGACTCTTGTGAACACAACTGCAGAGTTCGAAGCTCTTGAAGAGGGTGAGCGTTCCTTCGGTGCATTTGACGGCAATCTCTGGAATGCTGACACAGGTGCAGATTCTCCCAATCTTTCAACTCTTACAGAAAAGGCTGTTGATATGCTCGATGACGATGAGGATGGCTTCTTCCTTATGGTAGAGGGCGCACACATCGACAAGCATTCACACAGCAATCTCAAAGATGAAATGGTAGCAGCAGCACTTGAGTTTGATAAGGCATGCAAGGTTGTTATTGACTATGCAAAAGAAAACGGTGATACCCTTGTTGTTATCACAGCAGACCACGAAACAGGTGCAATCTCCATTGAGGATGACGGTTCATTCAAGTTCAATTCAGGTTCACATTCAGCTGTAGACGTTCCTCTTGCAGTTTACGGCTCCGATACGTTTGTTAACGATGGCGAAGCTATCAAGAATAAAGAGGTTTCACGCCGTCTTGCTCTTGCAATGGGTGCAGCTAATAATCAGTTCCCCCAGGCAGTCGCTGTAGAATACTAATTTTAAGGATAGGATTTAGCTTTGACAGAAATTATTAAAGCCGATGCGGCAAAAGAATTTGACGCATTTGTTGCAAGTCACCCCAAGGGTCACTTTATGCAGCAGAGTGCGTGGGCAAAAGTAAAAAACAATTGGATCTGGCGCGGCATCATCTGCCGTGACGAGCAGAATAATATCAAGGGTACAATGGCGGTTATTATCCGCCGTCTGCCCGGCGGTATTCCTTTCAGTATGCTTTATTCTCCCAGAGGTCCCGTTTGTGACCTTCACGATAAGGCTGTGTTTACTGAGCTCATGGATGCCGCAAAGCAGATAGCCAAGGAGTTTGGCGGATACGTGCTCCAGGTTGATACTGATACTAAAATCGACGATACGGAATATGAAAAAATTGCGCTTGATTACGGCTTCAAAGCAGGTCCTCGCTCCAAGAACTTTGAGGGTATTCAGCCGCGTTTCGTAATCCGTCTTGACGTTGAGGGCAAAACAGAGGATGAGGTCTTTGCTTCGTTCCATTCTCGCCACCGCTACAAGGTGCGTGTTGCCAAGAAGAATAACGTTGAGGTTGTTATCAAGGGTGCTGAGGCAGCCGAAGAATTTCACAAGATTATGGTTGAAACAGGCGAGAGAGATAACTTCTCAATCCGCCCTGCAGATTATTTCAGACGTATGGTTGAAGCATACGGCGATAACGCTCGTATCTATATGGCATACAGCGAAGGCAAAGCAATTGCAGGCACACTCGCAATCCTTTGCGGTGATAAGGTGTGGTATCTCTACGGCGCATCCTCCAATGAGGAGCGTAACAAGATGCCCAACTATCTGCTTCAGTGGGAAATGATTCGCTGGTCTGTTGAAAACGGTTGCCGTCTTTACGACTTCCGCGGCATTTCAGGTGACCTTGATGAGAATAATCCTCTCTACGGTCTCTACCGCTTCAAGAAGGGCTTCTGCCCCGAGATTACCGAGTTTATCGGTGATTTCTACTATATCTACAATCCGCTTGTCTACAACTGTATGGAGTTTGCTCAGAAGCTTCGTAAAAAGTTAAGAAAGGGTCATTAATCTCCTATGAGATACGTTGTTCAGAAGGAATATATCGCATCCAATCTTAATAAAATGCGTGCCCATTGCCCGACTGCTGAAGTCATCGGCGTAATCAAGGGCAACGGCTACGGTCTCGGGTTGCTTGAAATGGCAAAGCTGCTGTGTGAAAACAATATCGGTACGCTTGCTGTTTCAAGGCTTGATGAGGCACTTGCATTGCGTGAAAACGGCATTGATACGGCTATCCTTCTCCTCAGCCCTCCGTTTGATGACAGGTCAGCCGAGCTTTGCGTAACAAACAGCATAACAGCCACTGTTGATTCGCTTGCAACCGCAAGGTTGCTTGACAAAGCGGCTAAGGACAAAAAGGTGTCCGCACACATTATGCTTGACACCGGCTTTGCACGCTTTGGCTTTATGCCGGGCGAAGAGGATGATATAATCACCGCTGTGCGCGAGTGTGAAAACATCAGCTTTGAGGGCATATATTCTCATTTTTACAATGCTTTTTCTGCAGATTCTTCATCTGTTAAGCTGCAGGTCAGCCGCTTTAACAAAACTGTTGAAACTATTGAAAAAGCAGGTGTTACGGGACTTAAAAAGCATATCTGCTCTTCGGCAGGTGCTGTTAAATATCCCGAATATCATTTTGATGCCGTGCGTCTCGGCTCTGCTCTTCTTGGCAGAGTTGTTGCCGCTTCATCGGTCGGTCTTGAAAAGGTCGGCTTTATGGAGTGTGAAATTATATCGGTTAAAAATCTGCCTGCGGGTCATTTTGTCGGCTATGGCGAAGCATATAAGACAACACGTGAGACAAAAGCTGCCGTTGTGCCGCTTGGCACTTGTGACGGTTACGGTCTGAGCAAAACCGAAATTGCCTTTACAAAAGGTGATAAGGTTAACTCTCTTCTCCGTAAGGTAAAGCGTTTTGGCGCTGACGAAACACTCAGCTGTGTTGTTTGCGGCAAAAAGGCTCAGGTTATCGGCAAGGTAGGTCTGACTGACCTTATTATTGACGTAACCGGTATTGATTGCGGCATAGGCGATGTTGCAGCTTTTGAGTTTAATCCGACACTTGTCGATGCGCTCGTCAAAAAAGATTTTGTTTGATTTGAAAGGATAAGCTATGGCAATAGATTATCTTAATAAAGCGGTTTCGGTTGTCCCTACAGAGCGTCAGATAGCTTATATGGACACCGAATACAACTGCATAATTAATTTTGGTATGAACACTTTTACCGGTCGTAAAAAGGGTACAGGATTCGAAGAACCTGATCTTTTTAATCCTACGTCTTTCGATGCGGAACAGTGGGCAAAGGTAGCAAAACGTTCCGGAATGAGCGGTCTTATTCTCAACTGTAAGCATCACGAGGGCTTCTGCCTCTGGCCGACTGAGCAGACCGATTATTCCGTTAAGTCAAGCTGTTGGCGTGACGGTGAGGGTGACGTTGTGCGTGAGGTAAGCGATGCCTGCCGTAAATATGATTTGAAGTTTGGCGTTTCGCTTTCACCGCTTGATTATCATGAACCTACCTTCGGCACGGGTAAAGCTTACGATATTTTCTTTAAAAACCTGCTCCGTGAGCTTCTTACAAACTACGGTGAGCTGTTCTGTGTCAGCCTTGACGGTGCTGTTGATAACCGCAAAGATGCAAAAACTCAGGCTTACGATTGGGAGGGCTATTTCAAGCTTATCCGTGAGCTTCAGCCGAATGCTGCAATTACTAACTGCGGACCTGATTTTCGCTGGTGCGGCAACAACTCCGGTGTCTGTAGAATCAGTGAGTGGAGCGTTGTGCCTTCTGCTTACAAAGCATTTGATATCGATTCCGATAAGAAGGTTTCTGTTTCCGGCGGCAAGGTTAATTTCACACAGACAGATATTGGCAGCCGTCGTAAAATCAAGCGTTGTGATTCTTTTACGTGGTATCCTGCCGAAGTTTCATTCCCTCTGCGTGACAGCTGGTTCTATGTCAACGGTGAAGTGCTTTCGATAAAGCCGCTCTCCAAGCTCGAAAAGATATATAACGGCTCTGTCGGCGGCAACGCTTCGATGCTTGTCGGTATCGCGCCGCAGCCTGACGGACTTATAGGCGAGAAAGATGTTGAAGCACTTGTAACTTTGGGTGCCGTGCTCTCAATCCATTTTGAGGACAACCTTGCGCTTGAGTCTTCAATGCAGGGCAACCGCAAACTTGACGACCTTCATTCTCCGACACGCGCACTGCCCGATAAGGAAGGCTTCTGGCATTCGGGTGACAATCCCGAAGGTGCCGAGCTTATTCTTGATATGGGTGATGAATATGATGTTGACCGTGTTGTGCTCAGCGAAAACATCCGCACAGGTCAGCAGATTGAGAAGTTTGCCCTGTACGTTGAGAAAGAGGGCAAGTGGAAAAAGGTCGAAACTGGTACGGTTATCGGTCGCAAGCGCATAATTGAAATGGGCATTCATATTCGCACAAGAAGAATTAAGCTTGTGATTCTGAAAGCAAGAAAATTTGCTACAATCAAAGATTTTTCAGCATATTAAAATAACGGGGATAACACAAAACGTGTTATCCCCGTTATTGATTTATGCAACCGGATGTTCAAACTGGCTGTTGTAAAGGTTGGCGTAAAATCCGCCGAGTGCCATCAGCTCATCGTGGTTGCCCTGTTCAACAATATCACCGTTGTTCATACAGAGTATGAGGTCAGCGTTACGTATTGTTGAAAGGCGGTGAGCAATTATAAAGCTTGTTCTGCCCTGCATAAGGTTATCCATTGCGCGCTGAATAAGAATCTCTGTTCTTGTGTCAACTGAGCTTGTCGCCTCGTCAAGAATGAGTATTTTCGGGTCGGCGAGTATTGCACGTGCGATGGTGAGCAGCTGCTTCTGACCCTGCGAAATATTGGTCGTTTCTTCGTTGATTTCCATATTGTAGCCATCAGGCAGAGTACGCACAAAATGGTCAACCTGAGCCATTTTTGCGGCTTTTATGACCTCTTCATCTGTTGCGTCGAGCTTGCCGTAGCGGATGTTATCCATAATACTTGCGCTGTAAAGCCAGGTGTCCTGAAGAACCATACCGAATTCACTTCTCAGGTCGTGTCTGTCAAACTCGGTGAGGTTGTGACCGTCAACGTAAATTGCGCCGTCGGTCAGCTCGTGGAATCGCATAAGGAGCTTGACCATTGTGGTTTTACCTGCGCCTGTCGGGCCTACAATTGCGATTTTCTGACCGCTTTTTACCTTAGCGGAGAAATCTGTAATGACAATTTTATCGGTGTCTTCATAGCCGAATTTAACGTGATCGAAGGTGATATTGCCTTCAATTTTTACGTCGGAAACCTTGAGAGTAGCCTTAGAGTCATCCTCTTCCTTTTCATCGAGGAATTCGAATACTCTCTCTGCAGCAGCTGCCATTCTCTGCATCTGTGAGGAGATGTTGGCGAGCTGATTTATCGGCTGATTAAAGTTGCGGACATACTGAAGCATAGCCTGAATACCGCCGATTGTCATATTGTTTTTTGAAACGAGAATTGCACCGACAACACAAACAAGCACATAACCGAGGTTACCGACAAAGGCCATAAGCGGCATCATAAGTCCTGACAGGAATTCAGCTTTTCTTGCGTTTTCAGCAAGGTTGTTGTTCAACTCGTCAAACTCTTCGATTGACCTTTTTTCACCGTTGAACGCCTTGACAACAAGGTGTGCACCGTACATTTCTTCAATGTGTCCGTTAACAGCGCCGAGGTATTTCTGCTGTTTGCGGAAATGCGGCTGTGAAAGCTTCACGATGCTTCTGACAATCAGCATTGAGAGAGGCACTGTTATCACGATTATAAGTGTCAGCAGGGGACTTGTAACAATCATCATTGTCAGAATGCCGACAATTGTCGTGAATGATGTTGCAAACTGCGTAATGCTTTGTGTAAGTGCCTGCTCAAGTGTGTCAACGTCGTTTGTGATACGGGAGAGTACGTCACCCTGACTCTGCTTATGGAAGAAGCCAAGCGGAATTTTGTTGATTTTCTGCATAATATTGTTACGCAGGTTGAACGAAAGCCTTGTTGTGACACCTGCCATCAGGAATGATTGAAGGTAATTGAAGGTTGCGCTGACAAGATAAACACACAGCAGAATCAGAAGAATCTGACCGATTTTAGCAATGTTTATGCTGCCTGAGTTTTCGTTCATTCGGAAAACACCGGCGGCAACCTCGTCTGTTGCCTTTTCAAGTATTTTCGGACCGATAACGTTGAAAAGAGAAGCACCGGCAGCGAGTATGATTACTGCTATAAATCTTATCTTGAAAGGTGCCAAAAACTTAAGAAGTTTCTTGACGGTGCCTTTGAAATCCTTGGCTTTTTCAGTGGGTTTTCCGTTGGGACCGGGACCGCCTTTGCCGTGCATCGGAGGACGGCGTTTTTCTTTTGCGCTCATTATAATTCCTCCTTTGCAAGCTGAGACTCGGCAATCTCACGGTATTCTTCACAGCTCTTCATAAGCTCTTTGTGTGTGCCTTTTCCAACAATTCTGCCTTCGTTGAGCACAATTATCTGCTCAGCATTGAGAATTGTGCTGACTCGCTGTGCAACAATCAGTACCGTTGCGTCAGCGGTGTATGTTCGCAGTGCCTTTCTCAGTGCTGCATCGGTTTTGAGGTCGAGCGCCGAGAAGCTGTCATCAAAAATATAGATGGGCGACTGCTTTACAAGTGCACGAGCGATAGCCAGACGCTGACGCTGACCGCCACTCACGTTTGTGCCGCCCTGCGAAATTTCAGAGTGAATACCTTCGGGCATATCGGCAACAAAGCGTGCCTGTGCGGTTGAGAGTGCTTTTCCGATAAGCTCACTGTTTGCATCGGGTCTGCCTATCTGCATATTCGACTCAACTGTACCCGAAAAAAGAAGACCCTTCTGCGGAACGTAGCCGATTGCTTCTCTGAGTGTGTTGAGTGAAACGGAACGTATATCTATTCCGTCTATTGTAATTTTACCTTCGGTAATGTCATAAAACCTCGGTATAAGATTGATAAGTGTTGATTTACCTGAGCCTGTCGAACCGATAAAAGCAGTTGTCTGACCCGGTTCGGCGACGAATGATATATCCGTAAGCACGCAGTCATCAGCGTTGCTGTATCTGAACGATACGTTTTTAAACTCGACTCTGCCTTTGAATTTTTCAACCTTTTTAGGTTCTTCAGGGTCAGTAATAGTTGTCTTTGTTTCAAGAATTTCACCGACTCTGCGTATCGAAACAAGCGCTCTTGGGATATTGATAAATATCATTGCAATGAAAAGGAATGACATAATTACGTGCATTGCGTACTGGATATACGACATCATCTGACCGAGCTCAAGGTTTCTTTCGATAATCGCATTTGAGCCGAACCAGACAATGGCAATGCTGGTGAAATTCATAATTATTGTCATAACAGGCTGCAGAATTGATATGGTGCGCTGAATGAATCTGTTTGTCAGTCTGAGTTCTTTGTTAGACTGCTCAAATCTTTCTTCTTCGTGCTTTTCGTTGCCGAATGCACGGATTACCATCAGACCCGAAAGATTTTCGCGGCTGACAAGGTTGAGCTTGTCGATAAGCGACTGGAGTATTTTGATTTTAGGCATTGCTATTGCAAGCCCCACACTGATTACACCCAGAAGCACGAGCACGGCAATCAGAAGAATCCAGCTCATATCTCTGCTTTTGCTCAGCGCAAGTATAATGCTGCCAACGCCCATAATCGGTGCGAAGAAAATAAGTCTGATACCGCCGCTGAGTATAAACTGAATCTGCTGAATGTCATTTGTTGTTCGTGTGATCAGCGAAGCGGTTGAAAACTTATCGAACTCGGTGTTTGAAAAATGGGAAACGCGCTCAAACACATCGTGACGCATTCTGCGTGAAATTACCGAAGATGTTTTGGTCGCAAAGTAGTTGACACCGACTGCTGACACAACACTCAGCAGTGCAATGCTGAGCATCTTTGCGCCTTCTGTAAGGATAAACTGCATCTGAGCATCTGAGCCGTTCATTTTAACGATACCTGTGTCAACGATACTCTCCATTATTGTCGGCAACCAAAGCTCAGTCAACGCCTGAATAACCAGAAAAGACAGGCTGAGAGCAACGAAGCCAGCGGCATATTTCAGGTAGCTGATAACCTTTAACATAAACTTCCTCCTTTAATAGGTATTTTTAAAATATCTTTCTTATTTTACATTAAAAACCGATTTCGTACAATGCGAAAATGTAAATTTTTTGTTAAAGAGAGCAATGTAAAACGTCGCTTTAATACGGTAAATCATAAAAGTGTACATATTTTTACCTTGGCATTGCCGTAAAATGCTACCATATGACGAAATATTAATTTCTTGAAGATTTTGTTTGCATATCCATACTCATTGTGTTATATTATAATATATTTATTTAATAATCGGGGCAGGTGTTTTTTGTGAAGGTTATTGATATTCTCAATAACGGCAAGGTCAATGTTTCCTGCGAGCTTTTTCCGCCCAAGGTATGGTCACAGGTTTCGGGCGCTAAGCAGGTTGTCAGAGATATTGCAAAGCTCTCTCCGTCGTTTATGAGTGTTACCTATGGCGCAGGCGGCGGCACAAGCGAGCACACTGTCGACCTTAGTCGTGAGGTGCAGGCTTGCGGTGTTACAGCCCTTGCACATCTTACCTGCCTTTCAACAGATGAAGAAAAACTCGTTTGTGTTATTGAGCAGCTCAAGGCTGACGGAATCGAAAACATTCTTGCTCTCAGAGGTGATAAGGGTGAGCTTTCAGTGCCGGGTGCATTTGCACACGCAAGTGAGCTTATCGGTCTTATCAAAGCTCACGGTGATTTCTGCATAGGCGGTGCGTGTTATCCCGAATGTCACCCCGAATCACCGAGCGTTACGGCTGACCTTGACGGCCTCAAGATAAAAGCAGACAGCGGATGTCAGTTTTTTACCACCCAGATGTTCTTCGATAATAATGTCTTCTACAAGTTTATGTACCGTCTTCTTGCGGCAGGCATCAACGTTCCGATTGTTGCAGGCATTATGCCTGTCACAAACAGTGCACAGCTTGACAGAATAGTTTCTCTCTCAGGTTCGGGTATTCCGCTACGTTTTAAAGCGATTGCCGACAAGTTTGCTTCCGACCCTGCGGCAATGAAGCAGGCGGGTATAGCTTACGCGACTGACCAGATAATTGACCTTATCGCAAGCGGCGTTAACAATATACATATTTACACAATGAATAAACCCGATATTGCCGAAAGCATTATGTCAAACCTTTCGGATATTATCGGAAAGTGAGGAATTAACTTGAGTTTCAGAAAAAAGTTTGGCTCTGAGCTTCTGTTTTGCGACGGTGCGATGGGCACAATGCTTCAGTCGCTCGGTCTGCCTGCGGGCAAGCGTGCCGACCATTGGAGCATCGAACAACCTGAAAAAGTTAAGAGCGTTCATTTAAGCTATCTCGAATGTGGATGTAACATAATCACTGCAAACACTTTCTCAGCTCCGGCAGGCGGTGAATATTCACCGGAGGAAATTACTTCTGCCGGCGTCAAGGTTGCTAAAGATGCCGTTGCCCAAAGCGGCAAGGATGCTTTTGTTGCACTTGATATGACCTCACACGGTGAGCTGCTTGAGCCTTTCGGTTCTCTCACTTTTGAAAAAGCATACGAAGGCTTTGCACGCACGGCTAAAGCAGGCGAGCAGGCAGGAGCCGACCTCATACTCATCGAAACAATGACGGACACTGCAGAAATCAAAGCAGCTGTCCTTGCCTCAAAGGAAAATTCGTCTCTTCCCGTTGTCGTTACCTTTACCGTTGACGAAGACGGCAGGCTTATGAACGGTGCCGATATCATAACCGCCGCTGCCCTTATCGAAAGCCTCGGTGCTGACGGTGTAGGTCTTAACTGCGGCTTCGGTCCCGATAAGATGCTTGAGTTTGTTCCTTCGCTTTTAAGCTTTACAAAGCTCCCTGTGCTCATCAACTCGAATGCTGGTATGCCTGTTGTTGTTGATGGCAGAACAACCTACGATGTTGATGCAAAGCATTTTGCAGAAAGTGCCGAAAAGCTTGTGCGCCTCGGCTGTGCTGCCGTAGGCGGTTGCTGCGGCACAACACCCGAGCATATTGCCGCTGTTGTTGAGCGTTGCAGTAAACTCGGCATATTCACTCCCGAAAAATCAGAGCGCAAAAGCTTTGTTTCTTCTCGGTGCAGAACGGTTTTCTTTGATGAAAAGACTGTGCTTATCGGTGAGAGAATCAATCCTACGGGTAAGCCCAAACTTAAAGCGGCACTTCGTGAGAATAATTTTGATTATCTCTGCGATGAGGCTGTTGCCCAGCAGGATGCAGGCGCAGACATTCTCGACGTTAACGTTGGTATTTCTGAAATAGATGAGGCAACTGTGCTTCCTCAGGCTGTCAGCCGTGTGCAGCAGGTTTCAACACTGCCTTTACAGATTGATACTTCCGATATCTCGGCACTTGAAAAAGCACTGCGTGTCTATGTAGGCAAGCCGCTCATTAATTCCGTCAACGGATCTGAAGAATCAATGAGCACGGTGCTGCCACTTGCTGCAAAATACGGTGCAATGGTAGTCGGTCTTACTCTTGACGAAAACGGTATACCCGAAACAGCTCAAGAGCGTATTGAAATAGCAAAAAGAATAATCGACCGTGCCGCACAATACGGTATAGATAAATCCGATATAATTATAGACCCCCTTACAATGACGATAAGCACTGCCGAAAACGGTGCGCTTCCAACACTTGATGCTCTCAAAATCCTCAGGGATGAGCTTGGTGTTCACAGCGTTCTCGGTGTTTCAAATATTTCGTTCGGTCTGCCCAACAGAGAGAAGATTAATTCGGCGTTCTTCTCCCTTGCAATGCAGAACGGTTTGAGCGCAGGCATCGTTAATCCGCTCAATGCGGCTATGATGGACGCTTACTATTCGTTCAATGCACTTTTTGCACGCGATACGGGTTGCCTTGAATATATTGCAAACAATGCTGTTGTCGGGCATAGTGAACAGACAGCCGTTGTAAAGAAACAGCCGGTGGCACAGCCCGATAATCTTAAATCAGCTGTAATCAGCGGTCTTGCAGAAAAATCTGCTCTGCTTACCCAAACACTTATCGCTGAAATGACAGCACTTGATATAATCGACGGTATGCTTATCCCTGCACTTGATGAAGTCGGCAGACTTTTTGAAGAGAAAAAACTTTTCCTGCCGCAGCTTCTGCTTTCAGCAAAGGCTGCAACTGCCGCATTCGATATCATAAAGTCAAAACTCAAACAAAACGGTGAGAATGGTGCAACTAAGGGTAAAATCATACTTGCCACTGTCAAGGGTGACGTTCACGATATCGGTAAAAACATAGTTAAGGTGTTGCTTGAAAACTACGGTTACGATGTTATAGACCTGGGCAAGGATGTTTCTGCTCAGCAGATAACCGATTGTGCAAAGCAAAACGGCGTTAAGCTTGTAGGACTCAGTGCGCTTATGACAACAACAGTGCCTAATATGGCACAGACAATAGAAATGCTCCGCAAAGAGCACGATTGCCGCATTATGGTCGGCGGTGCCGTGCTGACTGAGGAGTTTGCCGCTGAAATCGGCGCAGACTTCTACTGTAAGGATGCAATGGCATCCGTAAGGTGTGCGGAAAAATTATTTGAGGAGGGTAATCTCTGATGTGTCTTTTCAATAAAATCAAAAGTCAAGGCTCCGATTATAAAATAAAGCAGGTTGATTTGTCTGTTGCTCCGTCAAATACACCTGATGAGCTGAGATATCTCTATGAGCAGAGCGTGGTTGATTACGGTGAAGGCTATCTCGGTCATCCCGATTCTGTTCTTCTCAAAAATGGTGATATCCTCACTTTCTTCCCCAAAGGACACGGTAAGGGTGCGGCTCTTTCAAGACGAAGCAGTGACGGCGGTGTCACATATAAAGACGGTGTAAAGAATCCTCCCAAATCGTGGGAAGGCTCGCGTGAAACACCTACCGTTTACCGCCTTGAATTTAACGACCCCGCAACACCCGATAAGCTTCTGCTTGTCTGCGGCAATCCCAAATGGGGCACAGAGCCGACAACGGGCGGCTTCAACTGTTCGCTCTCAGTTGATGAGGGTGAAACATGGACGGAGTTTGAGCTGTTTTACAAGGGTATGAATACCATTGTTGCAATGGCATCGCTTACAAGACTAAAAGAAAACGGAAAGTTTGTTGATAAGTGGATGGCACTTTTCCACGACAGACATTTCCATAATTACAAAACAATACTCTCTTTCGACAAAGACGGTAAGATGCAGTGGTCAGAACCTGAAAAGTATTTCTCAGCGTACCGTAAAATCGAAAAGGGCAGTAATATGTGCGAGGTTGAGTGTATTCGCTCCGATGCCGGCAAGGGTGACGAAATCTGCCTGCTGACACGCAGCAACACCAAAAAGATAAATTCGCTCATAACATTTTCAACTGATGAGGGCAAAACCTGGTCTGAGCCTGTTGAGCTTCCCGCAGCACTCAACGGTGAGCGCCACAAGGCAGATTACCTGCCCGACGGCAGACTTATCATAACCTTCCGCTCAATTGAGCGTGACCCCGAAAAGAACAAAAAGTTCAAAGAAAAAGGTCACGAGCGCCGTGATTGGTACAGCGAGGGCTGGATTGCCTGGGTAGGCACTTACGATGACCTGAAAAACGGCAGAGAGGGTCAGTTCCGTATCAAGCTTGCGCATACTTACCTCAATTATCAGAATGAGCCGGATATTGTTGCTAACGGCGATTGCGGCTATTGCGGCAACGTAGTCCTTCCCGACGGTACGTTTGTAACATCCACTTACGGTATTTTTACTGCCGACGAAAAGCGTCACACATATATTGTTTCAAAGCGTCTGCGCCTTGCAGATGTTGAGAAGCTTCTTTGATAATCAGGAGAGTTCACAATGGGTACATTTAATTATAACGATACAACGCTTTATAACCTGCGTATGCTCTACGAGCAGTTTGGCTATAAGCGTTTTAAGATGAGCAAGTTTGAGGAGTATGATTTATATCTCGAGTATAAAAAATTCCTCTCAACCCAAAACATTATCACTTTCACAGACCTTAACGGTAAGCTCTATGCACTTAAACCCGATATAACGCTTTCAATTGCAAAGAATGCAAAGCAGGGCGAAACACAGAAGCTTTACTACAAAGAGAACGTTTACCGTGCTTCAGCCGAAACAAAGGAATATAAAGAAATTACACAGCTCGGTCTTGAATATGTAGGTGACATTGATGCCTACACTCTCGGTGAGGTAGTGCTTCTTGCGGCGCGCAGCCTCCATTCAATCAGTGATAACTACGTGCTTGATATTTCTCATATGGGTTTTGTTTCCGCGCTTCTTGATGAGGCAGGATTATCCGACAGCCGCAAGGAAAAGCTTGTTGCTTTCCTCGGTAAGAAGGATGCTCACGAGCTCAGATTCAGCTGTGAGAAATACGGTGTCGACAGTGCCGTTACCGAGCGTATAGTTGCACTGTGTGAGATTTACGGTGATTTTGAATCAACCTATGAGCAGATTAAAGCACTCGCAACAACACCTGCCATGATTGATGCAGTAAATGAGCTTGAGTCGCTTTACTCTTTCCTTAAGGCAACGGGTGAAGGCGCGCATATCAACCTTGATTTCTCGATTGTCAACGATATGAGCTATTACAACGGTGTCATTTTCCGCGGTTATATCGAGTCTGTGCCTTGCAGTGTGCTCAGCGGCGGCAGATACGATAACCTTCTTGTTAAACTCGGCAAAAACTGTCAGGCAATGGGCTTTGCCGTTTATGTTGATATGCTTGAGCTTTATGCAAATCACGAAAAAGAATATGACGTTGACGTTATGCTCTGCTACGATAAGAGCGTTACACCCGAACAGATTGCCGAAAAAGCAACCGAATACACCTCGCAGGGCAAGAGCGTAAAGGTTATGTCTTATGTTCCTGACGGTGTTAAATATAAGCAGCTTGTTAAACTTTCAAAGGAAGGGGAGGCGTAAACGATGGATTATCTTAACATTGCACTGCCTAAGGGCAGACTCGGTGAAAGAGTATACGAAATGTTCGAAAAAATCGGTTACGGTTGTCCCGCTATCCGAGAAAAGAACAGAAGTCTGATTTTTGAAAACGAAGAGAACAAGGTCAGATATTTCTGGTCAAAGCCCTCTGACGTTGCCATTTACGTTGAGAGAGGTGCTGCCGATATCGGTGTTGTCGGTAAGGATATTCTTCTCGAATATGAGCCGGATATATATGAGCTTCTCGATATGGATACGGGCAAATGCCGTATGTGTGTTGCCGCAAAGAATACTTTCCGCGACAATCCCGAAAAGACGCTGCGTGTTGCAACAAAGTTTGTCAATATTGCCCGTGCGCATTATGCAAAGAAGGGCAGAGATATTGAAATCTGCAAACTTAACGGCTCAATTGAGATTGCACCCATTCTCGGTATGACCGACGTTATTGTTGATATTGTCGAAACAGGTACAACACTCAAAGAGAATAACCTTGAGGTTATCGAAACGATCGTACCTATCAGTGCAAGACTTGTTGCCAATAAAGCAAGCACAAAATTTAAGAATGAGCAGATTGCTGACATTCGCAGAAAACTCGCAGAGGTAGTTAAAAATGATTAAGATTTATGAAGGCGGTCTCAGACCCGAAGATATATTTGACCGCAGTGAAGAAAAGAATACCGTTGGCGATATAGTCGCCGATATCATTGCAAACGTCCGCAAAAACGGTGATGCCGCACTTAAAGAATATTCCGCAAAGTTTGACGGTGCAGAGCTTGATTCTCTTGAGGTTACCGAGCAGGAGATTGAAGAGGCTTTTTCTGCTCTTGAACCCGAATTTATCTCTGTTATCGAAGAAGCGGCAGATAATATCCGTGAATTCCACCGCCATCAGATAAAGACTGGTTTTGTTATCACACCGCGTGACGGTGTCGTGCTCGGTCAGCGTGTTATTCCGCTTGAGCGCGTCGGTCTTTATGTACCCGGCGGCACGGCAAGCTATCCTTCATCTGTTCTTATGAACTGTATCCCTGCAAAGCTTGCAGGCTGTGATGAAATTGTTATGGTCACTCCGCCCTCAAAGGATGGCAGCATCAAGCCCGCAATTCTCGTTGCCGCAAAAATCGCAGGTGTTGACCGTATCTTCAAGGTAGGCGGCGCACAGGCTGTTGCAGCACTTGCTTACTCAACCGAAACCGTTCCGCAGGTTGATAAAATCGTCGGTCCCGGTAACGTCTTTGTTGCAGAAGCCAAGCGTCAGGTTTTCGGCAAGGTTGCAATTGATATGATTGCAGGTCCGAGTGAAATCCTTGTAATAGCAGACGGCACCTGTAACCCGAAATACGTTGCTGCAGATATGCTCTCTCAGGCAGAGCACGATAAGAATGCAAGCGCTGTTCTCGTAACAGACAGTCTTGAGCTTGCAAACGCAGTCAGCGCAGAGCTTGAGGTTCAGATTCCTCAGCTTTCACGTGCTGAGATTGCACGCGTGTCAGTTGACAACAACGGCAAGATTATTGTTGTTGATGACCTCAACAAGGCGGTTGAAATGTCCAACGCAATCGCACCCGAGCATCTTGAAGTCTGTGTTGACAGACCGTTTGATCTTCTTCCACAGATTCGTAATGCAGGCTCTGTTTTCCTGGGCAAAAACTGTCCCGAAGCGCTCGGCGACTATTTTGCAGGTCCCAACCATACGCTTCCCACAAGCGGCACGGCACGCTTCTCAAGCCCTCTCTCAGTTGATGACTTTGTCAAGAGATCTTCGTTTATCTCTTATTCCCAGTCTGCACTTGAGGGCGTATATGAAAAAATCGATGCCTTTGCACAGAAGGAAGGCCTTCAGGCACACGGCAAATCGGTTACTGTAAGATTTGAAGATTAATTTTTCGGAGAACACACT
The DNA here is from genome assembly GCA_045637465.1 of Acutalibacteraceae bacterium. Taxonomy (GTDB): domain Bacteria; phylum Bacillota; class Clostridia; order Oscillospirales; family Acutalibacteraceae; genus UBA8612. The sequence continues at coordinate 69,318 of JAZTZM010000023.1, forward strand.
ATGAGCAGATTTTTCAGCAGAAGGTTCGATTCTCTTGCTGCCTACACTCCTGGTGAGCAGCCGCAGGATCAGAACTACATAAAACTCAACACAAACGAGTCACCGTTTGAGCCGTCACCCTCTGTTATCGAAGCTGTTAATAACGCTGAGGTTGCAAAGCTCAGGCTTTATTCTGACCCCGAGTGTAAGCTCACTGTCAGGGCGATTGCGGATTATTACGGAGTGAGCAGCAAAAACGTTGTCCTCGGCAATGGCTCTGATGAGATTCTTTCCTTTATCTTCCAGGCTTTTTGCGATAAGGATACGCCGGTTGCATACCCCGATATAAGCTATGGGTTCTATTCGGTTTTCGCTCAGCTCTACGGTCTTGAGTCGCAAGTTGTTCCGCTCGCTGATGATTATTCACTCAATGTTGAGGATTATTGCGGCATCAATAAAACCGTTGTTATCGCTAATCCCAATGCACCTACTGGTATGGCTGTCAGCCTTAGCGATATTGAGAAGATTCTCGTTTCAAACCCCGATAATATAGTTGTTATAGATGAGGCATACGTTGATTTTGGCGCAGACAGCGCAGTCAGCCTTGTCGGCAAATATGACAATCTCATAGTTGTTCAGACTTTTTCAAAATCCCGTCAGCTTGCAGGTGCAAGGCTTGGCTTTGCGATTGCAAACGAGGATATAATAACTGACCTTAATACGGTTCGCTTTTCAACCAACCCCTATAACATCAACCGCCTGACACTGCTTGCAGGTGAGGCGGCAATAACGGACAAGGCTTATTTTGAAAGCACAAGAAGTCAGATAATCGCCAACCGTGAGTATACGGCTGATGAGCTCAAAAAACGCGGATTCAGGGTGCTTGATTCAAAAACAAACTTCCTCTTTGCTGCACACTGTACGGCAGGCGGAGAGGCGCTTTATAAAGCTCTGAAAGCAGACGGTATACTTGTGCGTTATTTCAATAAGCCGAGGCTTTCCGATTTTCTGCGTATCACAATAGGTACAAGGGAGCAGATGGATGCCTTGCTTGATTCACTTGATAAAATTCTTTCCGGAAAGGATGATAACGATGCGTAAAAGTGAAATTAAAAGAAACACAGCCGAAACTCAGATTGAGCTGAGCCTTGACCTTGACGGCAGCGGCAAAAGTACGGTTGATACAGGTTGTGGTTTTCTTGACCATATGCTTACTCTCTTTGCAAAGCACGGCAGATTTGATCTGACAGTTTACTGCAAGGGCGACACACAGGTGGATTATCACCACACTGTCGAAGATATCGGTATATGCCTCGGTCAGGCATTTGCACAGGCACTTGGCAATATGGCAGGCATTAAGCGTTACGGCGATATTATCCTTCCGATGGATGAGTCTCTTGTTATGTGCGCTGTCGATATTTCGGGCAGAGCACACCTGAGCCTTGATCTCGGCGATATCAAACCCACTGTCGGCGATTTTGATACCGAGCTTGTTTCCGAATTCCTTCTCGGCTTTGTACGCAACGCTAAAATGACTCTTCACGTCAAACTGCTTTACGGCTCAAACACACACCACATCATTGAGGGCAGCTTCAAAGCTCTTGCGCGTGTGCTCGCAGGTGCCGTAAGTATTGATGAAAAATATATCGACGAAATTCCGTCAACCAAGGGAGTGCTTTAATCTTGCTCGCAATTATAGATTACGGTGTCGGTAACATCTTTTCGCTTTATTCTTCTTTCAAGTTTATCGGCGAAGATGTAGTGCTGACTAACGATAAAAAAATTATTGATTCCTGTTCACATATAATTCTGCCCGGTGTCGGTGCATTTGCCGATGCAAAGCGTAAGCTCGACGAGAGCGGTATGGCAGATGTTGTAAAAGAGCAGGTGAAATCCGGCAAACCGCTTATGGGTATTTGTCTTGGTATGCAGATGCTCTTTGATAAGAGCCTCGAGTATGGCGAGCATAACGGCCTGGGTCTTATTTCAGGCAGTGTCAGACCTATTGCGGACGTAATTCCTCCCGAGCTTAAAATTCCTCATATCGGTTGGAATTCACTTGAGTTTACTGCGGACAGTAAGCTGTTTAAATATATCAAAAACGGTGATCACGTCTATTTTGTTCATTCGTTTTATGCGGCAGACTGTGCAGCGGATACAATTGCCGTTTCCGAATATGGTGCTCCGCTTACGGCAGCTGTTGCAAAGGATAATGTCTACGGCTGTCAGTTTCACCCCGAAAAGAGCGGTGACGTCGGTATGAAAATTTTAAAGGCTTTCTGCGAGCTGTAAGAGGTGAATCGGATGAAACTTTTTCCCGCTATTGATTTAAAAGATAAGCAGGTTGTTCGCCTTTATAAAGGCGATTACAATCAAATGACGGTTTACGGCACAAATCCGCTTGAAACCGCCAAGGATTTCAAGGCAAAGGGTGCCGAGTATCTTCACGTCGTTGACCTTGACGGTGCCAAAGACGGCGATAACCCCAATTTCTCTATCGTTGCCGAACTCGCTGCAAACAGCGGTCTCAAGGTTGAAATCGGCGGCGGTATACGCAACGAGGAGATAATCAAGCGTTATATAGATGCAGGCGTTATGCGTGTTATTCTCGGTACGGTTGCAATTTCTGATCCTGATTTTGTTGCCGATATGGTAAATAAATACGGCGATAAAATTGCTGTCGGTGTTGATATGCTTGACGGTAAGGTTGCAACGCACGGCTGGACAAACGTCTCTGAGGTTGACGGCTTTGAATTTTGTGAGAAACTTGATGAAATGGGTGTCGCAACCGTAATTTGCACGGATATTTCAAAAGACGGCGCAATGCAGGGCACAAACCGTGAGCTTTATAAAGAGATGGTAAAGCGTTTTAAGTTTGATACAGTGGCTTCCGGCGGTGTGTCAACGCTTGAGGATGTAAGCGCACTTAACGAAATGGATATTTACGGTGCAATCCTCGGCAAGGCACTTTATACGGGTGCAATAGACCTTGCGGATGCAGTTAAAATTACATCGGGGGATAAATAAATGATAACAAAAAGAATAATTCCCTGCCTTGATGTTAAAAACGGCAGGGTAGTAAAGGGAGTTAATTTTGAAGGTCTTTCGGACGTTTCTTCTCCCGTTGAGCTTGCTGATTATTACAGCAGAGCAGGCGCAGATGAGCTTGTTTTCTACGATATAACAGCCTCTGTTGAGGGCAGGCAGATTTTCACCGACATACTCAAAGAAGCCGCATCAAAGATATTTATTCCGCTCACTGTCGGCGGCGGTATAACAACGCTTGACGATTTTGAGCGCGTGCTCAAATGCGGTGCAGATAAGGTAAGCGTCAATTCAGGCGCAATCAAAAACCCGTCAATTATTGAAGAAGCTGCCAAAAAATACGGTGACCAGTGTGTTGTGCTTTCAGCTGATATCAAGCGTGTTGACGGCAAATTTAAGGTCTTCAAAAACGGTGGCAGAGTAAACACCGAAATTGATGCGCTTGAGTGGATAAAGTTCGGTGTAGACAGCGGCGCAGGTGAGATAGTTGTCAACAGCATTGATACCGACGGTGTCAAGCAGGGGTTTGACCTTGAAATGCTTGAAGCTGTGTGCAATATCGTTTCCGTGCCCGTTATCGCTTCGGGCGGTGCAGGCTGTATCGACGATTTTACAAAGCTGTTCAAAACTCTTCCGGGTGTTGATGCGGGTCTTGCCGCTTCAATTTTCCACTTCGGTGAGGTTACAATAGACGAGCTCAAGCGCGAGCTTTTGTCAAACGGAATAAATGTCAGAATATAAGGAGAAGAAAAATGCTTAATATTGATGAACTCAAGTTTGATTCGCACGGTCTTATTCCTGCGATTGTTGTTGACTATGCTTCAAAAAAGGTGCTCACTCTCGCATATATGAACAGAGAGAGCCTTGAAATCACTCTCGAAGAAGGTACAACCTGTTTCTGGTCACGCTCACGTCAAAAGCTCTGGCGCAAGGGTGAAACATCAGGTAACTTCCAGCACGTAAAGAGCATCACTGCCGACTGTGACAAGGATGCGCTTGTAATTAAGGTCAAGAAGGACGGACCTGCATGCCACAAGGGCACAGATTCATGCTTTACAAAGACAGTTTACAAGAAGGACGGCTATCAGGATTTCTCTATTCAGAGCCTTGAAGAGCTTCTCAAATCGCGCAAAGCTAATCCGCCTGCAGGCTCATACACAAGCTACCTTTTCGAAAAGGGAATTGATAAAATTCTCAAAAAGGTAGGCGAGGAGTCAACAGAGGTTATCATTGCCGCTAAAGCAGACGATAAGAAAGAAACTATCTATGAGGTTGCTGACCTTGCATACCATGTAATGGTTATGATGGTTGAAATGGGTATCTCTGTTGAAGATATTCTGGATGAACTTTCCTCACGTCATATTATCGACCATAAGGTTAAGCAGGAAAAAATGACAAAATAAAAATTATTGCGGATAAACGAAAGGATGATATGATTTATGATTACTGTGTTTAACCGCAAAGAGATTCTTGTTACCTCTGATTTGATAACGCTAAGAAAGTGTATCGACGAGCTTTCTGTAAAAGGGATTGAATACAAGGTTGTTACCAATTCTCTTGGCAGTCCCGACAGGTATCACGGTTTGCCGGGCGTCAAAACAGAAAACGCTTACGAATACAAAGTTTATGTAAAAAAATATAATATAATAAAAAGATAATATAACAAAAAGTACAGCCGAATGAACTGTCAACACAATTTGGGACAGTTAATTCGGCTGTGATTTTTATTTAACTATCAAAACTTACAAAAAACACATCAAAAATTACATTTATTACAAAAGTACGAAAAAGTGCGCTATGATGCAGATGTCAACAGGGAAACACACTTCCCGAAAATAAAAAAACAAAAAATGAAAGAGGTAAACAAAAATGACAATGGTAATCGTAACAGCAATCGTAGCAGTAGCATCAGTAGCAGCAGTCGCAATCATCAGCAGATTCTGATTAACAAAAAAGGGAGGATAAAAACAATGGCAGCAGTTATCACAGCAACAATCATCGCGGTCGCAGCAGTAGCAACAATGGTAATTATCTCAAGAGTATAAGAGAAAAAAGAGAGGGGTAAAGAAAAATGAAAAAGTTCAAGAGTTTCCTTGCGGTATTTATGTCAGCAGTTATTCTGCTTTGTGTAATGCCCATCAATTCATTTGCAGCAAACGGTATTCAGTCAGTTGATCTCGAGCTTGATATTGCTCCCGGCGTAAACATTGCCGATTGGGAAGATTATCTTACTGTCAATACTACAGGTATTGAAATAGAAAGAGAAGATGATTATGTCGGCTTTTTCGTATATGACGAAAATTATTTATCAACTGAAGGCGAGTTCGAAGTAGGCGGTGAATATTATTTTGAAATATACTTCACTGCAGATAAAGGCTATGTTTTCCCTGACAGTGAGTATGAGTTCGACGGTGCTTTTGTTAATGGTAAAGAAGCTAATTTCTATTTCTTTGAAGACGAGTCAGGTAATATAGGTCTTGCAGTCGGTTATTATTATCCGCTTAACGGTGCTCTTCCTGTTGTTGATCTTACTGTTGATCTTTACGGTGAGTGGACAACATCAATGTATTACGATTATATCGATATTAACAACAAAGGTTTTTACTTCTACTATGGCAACACATATCCCGTTAAAGGCTATGACGCTGAAGGTAATGAAGTAGATACTTTTGAAGCAGGTGAAACCTATACATTAGAAATATTCCTTGAGCCCAGGGAGGATTGTTATTTCTCTAAAGATGATTCAGGTGCTTATTTTATGGAGAGCGTAACCGTTAACGGTGAAGACGCAGAATACTATATAGGCGCTTACACAACGAATGACGATTATGAGTTTATCAAGGTTACCTGTCAGGTGACAGCGAAAGAAGCTAAATTTATAAATGACATTTCCATTAACCTTGATACAGACCTTGATGGCGTAAATGTCAACGATTGGGCAGATTATATCACAATTAAAACAGACGGAATTGTCTTTGAGGATTATCTCGGAGATCCTGCTGTCTGGGCAACTGATAGATTTGGTAATTATGTTGAAAAATATTCTAAAGGCAATATTTACTCAATCTGTATTTGCCTGAGACCCGAAGAGGGCTATTTCTTCCCGTTGGATGATGTTGTTGAAAGCGTTACAATAAACGGTGACAGCAATTATAACTATTATATAGACAGTTATACAGCTGAGGACGGTACGGAAATTACATATATTTGTATCGAAACGGAAGTTGACCTTGTCGGCGACGGATTCTTTGATCAGCTTATTTATTTCTTCAAAACACTTTTTGAAGATATCCGTAATTTCTTCTTAAATTTGTTTGTTGAACAGTATTAATTAAAAAATGGCTCAGCCTGACAGGCTGAGCCATTTTAAGTTTATGCCTTGTGCCATTTAACACCCTGCGGTGTGTCTTCAAGCACAATACCCATTGCTTTTATCTTGTCACGGATTTCGTCTGCAAGTGCCCAGTTTTTGTCTTTTCTTGCCTGTGCACGCTGTGCGATAAGCGCTTCAACCTCATCGTCAAGGCTTGCCTTGCTTCTGTTATAAACAAGTCCAAGCACGTCGGTCAGTTCGTCAAACGCTTTGGCTGCAAGCTCAAGTGTTGCTTTGTTTGCGCCTGCGGCAATAGCTGTGTTAATGTCTCTGACAAGCTCAAATACTGCAGCAATTGCATCAGCAGTGTTCAGGTCATCATCCATAGCTGCGATAAACTGCTGGATTCTGCCGTGAACCTTGTCGTTGAACTCGTTGTCAAGCTCACCGTCAGCAGCGTTCTCAAGTGCAAAATCGAGGTTCTCGCGGCAGTTGTAAAGGCGCTCAAGTGAAGCTTTGCACTGCTCAATGATTTCGGTGTTGTAGTTGATGGGGCTGCGGTAATGTGAAGAAATAAGGAAGTAACGAACAGGTTCATAGCCGTATTTGTCTGCAACATCGCGCACTGTGAAGAAATTGCCAAGTGATTTTGACATCTTTACGTTGTCAACGTTGATGTAGCCGTTGTGCATCCAGTAGTTTGCAAAGCTTGCACCGTTGCAGCATTCGCTCTGTGCAATTTCGTTTTCGTGGTGGGGGAATATGAGGTCCTGACCGCCGCAGTGAATGTCGATTGTTGTGCCGAGATAGCGGCGTACCATTGCTGAGCACTCAATGTGCCAGCCGGGTCTGCCGTGTCCCCAGGGTGACTCCCAATAGGGCTCGCCGGGTTTTGCGCCCTTCCAAAGTGCGAAATCCATCGGTTCGTGTTTGATTTCTTCAACGTTGATTCGAGCGCCTGCCTCAAGCTCTTCAAGCGGCTGATGTGAAAGCTTGCCGTATTCGTCAAACTTCTTGGGGCTGAAATAAACGTCGCCGTCAACTGCGTATGCATAACCCTTTTCGATAAGGGTTGAGATGATGTTGATAATTTCATCAATATTTTCTGTTGCCTTGGGGTGGACCGTAGCTTCACGCACGTTCATTCCCTTTGCATCTTTCCAGAATTCTTCAATGTATTTTTCGCTGACCTCTTTGTATGTCAGACCTTCTTCATTTGCGCGGCGGATAATTTTATCGTCGATATCTGTGAAATTCTGGACAAACTTTACGTCATAACCGCGGTATTCCATATAGCGGCGAAGCACGTCAAAAACACACAGCGGTCTTGCGTTGCCTATGTGGATGAAGTTGTAAACCGTAGGTCCGCAAGCGTAAACCTTGAGCACACCGGGTTCAATTGTCTTGAGTTCCTGTTTTGATCGTGTGAGGGTGTTGAATATTCTCATTTATTTTTCTCCTCTTCTGAAGTTTGGATTTGTTTTTTAAGCTTATCAATCTGAATCTGCATTTTGCAAAGCTCCATAGCAATCGGGTCGGGAATATGAATCTGATCGAGGTCATCAACTCGTTTGCCGTTTTGCTTGACAACCCTTGCAGGTGCACCAACTGCCGTTGAATGCGGCGGTATTTCATCAAGTACTATTGAACCTGCGGCAATGTTTGTGTGGTCACCGATTTTGAACGGACCGAGTACCTTGGCACCGGCACCTATAAGCACGTTGTTGCCGATTGTCGGGTGACGTTTGCCTGTGTGATGTCCCGTACCGCCAAGCGTTACACCCTGGTATATTGTAACGTCGTCACCGATAACAGCTGTTTCACCGATGACAACTCCCGTACCGTGGTCGATAAAGAATCTCTTTCCGATTTTTGCGGCAGGGTGTATCTCAATTCCTGTTTTTCTTACGCATCGCTGTGAAATATATCTTGCAAGAAAGAACAGCTTGTGGTTGTAACAGAAATGTGCCTTGCGATGCATTCTGACTGCTTTGATGCCCGGATATAAGAATAATATTTCAAGTGCAGATCGTGCTGCAGGGTCACGCTCTTTGACACATTGTATGTCTTCTCTGAGCTGTCTGAACAAAAATATCACCTCTTTAAATAAAAAACTCCGTCACCCAAAAGGTGACGGAGGCGATTTGGTTCGCGGTTCCACTCCGACATTGTACTCGTTAAGGCTCAATAAAGCCTTGGGCTGATAACGGTGCCTGCCGTACGGGAATACTGTTATTTCCTCCCGTCTGCTCGTGGGTGCATTCACCTTGCAACTCAACAGTGTACTTACAGCAAAATGTACACCTCTCTGTGAAGAGTTTAACGCTTTAGGTTACTGGTCCCATTCAACGCATTTGATTATATTTTAATCAATTATATGCAATTTATTTTGAAAAGTCAATTGTTTTTTTAGCCTGAATAAGATAAATGATTCCTGAAACTGCAGCGAGCACTGCGGTGATCCATATCATGATGTTTGTAACTGTATGGAAATCATTTCTGAGGAAGCCCCATGTTTCTACCAACTCACCCCAAAGAAGGATAATAATGGTAAATGCCATCTGTGATGCTGTTTTGATTTTGCCCCAGATATTTGCAGGCACGACAATATTCTGTGATGCAGAAATAAGCCTCATTGATGTTACAATAAACTCTCTTGTGAGAATGATAAAAACAGGCCAGGCGCTGCAGATATCAAGCTGTATAAAAGCAAGCAGTGCGGCTGTAGTCAGCATCTTATCAGCAACGGGATCAAGAAACTTGCCGAATGTTGTTATCTGATTGTTCTTTCTTGCGAGTTTACCGTCAAGTGCATCGGTTATTGCTGCAAGTGAAAAAATAATTGCGGAAATAATAAATCGGTGGGGGATTGAGCTGAGAATTGCAAGCATAAAGAACGGTGTGATTATGACTCGTGCAATTGTCAATTTGTTTGGTGTATTCATTTATTCAGCCTCTCCGATGAGGTCGTACTCATCTGTGTTTATAATTGTTACCGTGCAGAAATCGCCTTCGCCGTAATCGTAGCTGCTTGTGAATTTGATGCAGCAGTCAATTTCCGGCGCATCCATATATGTTCTGCCGTTGTAACTGTCTGTATAAGCATCGTAGCCTTCTACAATAACCTCAACCTTCTTGCCGATAAGTCGGTTGTGTTTGTCGGCAACGATATCATACTGATCTCTCATTATTATATCCTGTCTGTCAAGCTTTGTGCGCTCATCAAGCTGATCTTCAAACTCTGCGGCAGGTGTACCTTCCTCTGCGGAGTATGCAAAGCAGCCGAGATGATCAAACTCGATTTCGTTGACAAACAGTGCAAGATTTTCGAATGCCTCTTCGGTTTCACCGGGGAATCCGGTAATGAACGTTGTGCGGATGATTATATCAGGCATTCTTTCTCTGAGCTTTGTGATAAGTTCCTTAACCTGCTGCTGTGTACCTCGTCTGTTCATACGTCGGAGCACTTCATCGTCAGCATGCTGAAGAGGAAGGTCAACGTAGTGGAGAACTTTCGGCAAAGTTGCCATAGCTTCAATCAGCTCGTCAGTGAATTCATCAGGGTAGCAGTAAAGCATTCTTATCCAGTGAATGCCGTCGATTTCGTTGAGCTTTGCAAGAAGCTCGGGCAGCATAAGTCTGCCGTATAAATCTTTACCGTAAAGCGTTGTATCCTGAGCAACAACGATAAGCTCTTTTACGCCTTTTTCGGCAAGGCTCTTTGCTTCTTCAATTATGTCTTCCATCTCACGGCTGCGGTATCTGCCGCGGATTGAGGGAATTGCACAGTAGGTGCAGCAGTTGTTGCAACCGTCAGCAATCTTAAGGTATGCGTAATATTCAGGTGTTGTGAGCACGCGCTCACCGTTGAGCGGCATATTTTCTTTAGCGGGGAAGCAGCCGATTCTCTCGCCCTCGATAACTTTGCGGCAGATGTCAGCGATATCACCGTTTGCACCGATGCCGACAACTGCATCAACCTCAGGCATTTCGGTGAGAATTTCATCCTTATATCGCTCTGCAAGACAGCCTGTTACAATTATTTTGCCGACAAGACCGTCTTCTTTGAGTTGAGACATCTCAAGTATGCTTTCGATTGCCTCTTTTTTGGCAGATTCAATAAAACCGCAGGTGTTGATAATAACTGCGTCAACACCGTCATAAGGGTCGGCAATTTCAAATCCGTTTGCATCGAGAAGAGCAAGCAGACACTCACCGTCAATCTGATTTTTGGGGCAACCGAGTGAAATGAAACCAACAGTACTCATATGTCGTAATCCTCGTTAAATTCATTGTATTCGCTCAAAGCGCTTCTTATATCAGAATAGCTGTAACCAAGGCGCATCAAAGCGGCAAAAACCTGCTTCCTGCCTTTTTCTGTGGTCAGCTTGCGCGAAAATTTACCTTCTAATAATACTCTAATATTATCACTTTCGTCAAGTGTTAATGTATTAATTGTGTTATCTGCGGTTTCTCGGTCAACTCCGCGTTTTATAAGTTCGCTGCGGATTGCCCTCAGACCGTATCCCTTACGTGAGCCAAGCTCTTCTGCGAGGTTTTGTGCATAACGCTCATCGTTGATATAACCGAGCGATATCACTCTTTCAACCGCGTGAGCAGCTGCTTCGTCGCCATCTGTGCGCCTGAGCTTATTGAACAGCTCTTTTTCGCAGTGGTCACGGCGTGAGAGAATGTTCAGTGCACGGTTGAAACAGCGTCGTTTGGCGATTCTGTCCGCAAGCACTTTGTATTGGTCTTCGTCTATTTCATCACCCGAAACATAACCGCTTGAAAACCAGAAATCAGCATCAACGGTGAGCCTGTACTCACCGTCGATGCTGATGTGTATCTTATTTGCTTTACCTTTTTGTGCTGTGATTATCATAATTATTCGTCGTCATCCACTGCAATATCGAGGTTAGCCTTGAGCTTGCTCTTGGGAGCGGGAGGAGCTACAACCGGTGCGGGTGCAGGGGGAAGCTCGGTTTCCTCGTCTGCAATTTCGTCTCTGATGTCGGTCTTTTCAGAGAATTTTGCTCTGACCTTTGCTTCGACTTCCTCACGAAGAGCCTTGTTTGTCTTGAAGAGCTCTCTTACGTTGTCGCGACCCTGACCGAGACGTTCGTCGTTATAAGAGAACCATGCACCGCTCTTGTGAACGATGTCATACTGAACTGCGAGATCAAGAATTTCGCCTTCGACCGCAATACCCTTGCCGAACATAATGTCAAATTCAGCAGTCTTGAAGGGGGGAGCAACCTTGTTCTTTACAATCTTTGCTTTTGTGCGTGAACCGATGAATTCGCCGCCTGTGCCCTTAAGCTGCTCAACCTTACGCACGTCAATTCGCATTGATGCGTAGTATTTAAGTGCTCGTCCGCCTGTTGTAACCTCGGGGTTGCCGTACATAACGCCGACCTTCTCACGAAGCTGGTTTATGAAAATAAGGATTGTATTTGATTTGGAGATTGCACCTGCGAGCTTACGCAGAGCCTGAGACATAAGTCTTGCGTGAAGACCTACGTGTGAATCGCCCATTTCACCGTCAATTTCTGCGCGGGGAACGAGAGCCGCAACAGAGTCGACAACAACAACGTCAAGTGCGCCTGAGCGAACAAGTGCCTCCGTGATTTCAAGAGCCTGCTCGCCGTTATCGGGCTGTGAAACAAGAAGTGAGTCGATATCAACACCGAGGTGTGAAGCGTATACGGGGTCAAGTGCGTGCTCAGCATCGATAAATGCTGCTTCTCCGCCTGCCTTCTGTGCTTCTGCTACAACGTGAAGTGCAAGTGTTGTTTTACCGGAAGATTCAGGGCCGTAAATTTCGACGATTCTGCCGCGGGGGAGACCGCCGATGCCTGTTGCGCTGTCGAGTGTAAGTGAGCCTGTTGAGATAGCCTCTACGTTGAGACCGCAGTTCTGACCAAGGCGCATGATTGCACCTTTGCCGTAGCTTTTCTCAATCTGCTTAAGAGCGGTTTCAAGTGCGCTGTTCTTGTCTGCAATTCTGACTGTTGTTTTCTCTGCCATATCTTAATCCTCCGAAAGGTATAGTACAAATGTTCGATAACTGTTCTGATTATAACCTTTTGCACAATAATTGTCAAGTATTTTTCTACATTCTGCGAAATTTTTTTCAGCTGCCACAAAATCCTTGCATTTTGTGCACTTTTCGTTTATCATTGATTTAATTATTACTTATGAAGGTGCTTATAATATGATACTTAATGAGTTGGTTTCTCTCTCAAATATCTACGGTTCAAACGAGGAACTTGTTCTTGCAGGCGGCGGTAACACCTCTGCAAAAGACGGCGACGTTATGTATATCAAAGGCTCAGGCACTCAGCTTGCAACAATCACCGCTGAAGGCTTTGTAAAAATGAACAGGGCAGCACTTGCTGACATTTTCACAAAGGAATATCCTTCTGACGATGATGCGCGTGAGGCACAGGCACTTACTGACCTTACAGCCGCAAAAATGCCGGGCGAAGAGAATAAGCGTCCCAGCGTTGAAACTCTTCTTCACAGCCTTTTCCCTCATACTTTCGTCTTGCATATCCATCCTGCTCTTGTCAATGGTCTTACCTGCTCTCTAAATGGCAAAGCTGCCGCTGAAGAGCTTTTCGGTGACGGATTTATCTGGATTGAATCCTGTAAACCCGGCTATACACTCTCAAAAATATGTTATGATAAAATGACTGCATATAAAGCACAGAATGGCAAGGATGCTGATATGCTTCTGCTTCAGAATCACGGCATATTCATTGCGGCAGATACAACCGAGGAAATCGGCAATAAGCTTGCTGACGTAATGTCAAAGCTCAATGCATCTGTTGTCCTTGAGCCTGATTTTGACAGCGGCGATTATGACGGTGAAAAAGCACAGAAGTGCTTTGATGTAATATATGAGCTTTACGGTGACGATGCCGTTATCACTTACGAGCCGAGCGCTGAGGCACTCCGCTTTGCAGAAAGTCCCGAAACCGCACAGGCTGTTATGAAGCCGTTTACTCCGGACCATATAGTTTATTGCAAGGCTGAGCCTGTATACGGTTTCTGTCAGGCTTGTATCAAGGGTGCAGTTAACGAATATGTTGACGAGCACGGCTATATGCCCAAGATTATCATCATCAGCGGTTGCGGATTCTTTGCGGTTGATCTCACACCCAAGGGCAGCGAAACAGCTGCAACTCTTTTCAACGATGCTCTCAAGGTTGCAACGTATTCCGAATCATTCGGCGGACCTCTTCATATGACAGACGAGCTTTCCGATTTTATCACAAACTGGGAAGTTGAATCATACAGACAAAAACAGAACGCATAAATTATTGATATTAGGAGAATTTTTCGATGTATTACAGTATTGAAAACGAATATCTGAGTGCTCAGATTGATGATATGGGTGCACAGCTTCACTCGCTTATAACAAAGGATGACGGTTGTGAATATCTTTGGCAGGGCAATCCTGATGTCTGGTACGGTCAGGCGCCTGTGCTTTTCCCTGTTATAGGTCAGCTTCATGAGGATAAATTCCGCTATGACGGTGCGGAATATCCGCTTGCCAAGCACGGCTTCGCACGCAAGATGCTTTTTGAAGCTGCTGATGTTGAGGGTGCAAGAGCTGTGTTTATTCTTCGCTCAAACGAAGATACGCTCGCAATGTTCCCGTTTGCTTTTGAGCTTGAGGTCTGCTTTGAGCTTGTCGGCAGAGCAATCAAGGTTACTCATACCGTAACAAACCTTGATGATAAGAAGATGTATTTCTCACTCGGTGCACACCCCGGCTTCAACTGCGAGATAGGCGATTATCTTGAGTTTGATGAGAGCGAAGAGGGCGCACAGGTTGAGAAGATAGATAAAGAAAACATAATTATCGGCACAAAGTTTGATGTTGAGCTTGAAGAGGACAGACGTCTGCGTCTTACACCCGATCTCTTTGCAGAGGATGCACTTATCTTCTCAGAACTTAACTCAAACGTTGTCACACTTAAAAGTGATAATCACTCACGCACCGTCCGTTTCGATTTCGGCGATGCACCCTTCCTCGGTATCTGGGCAAAGCCGAATGCACCTTATGTTTGCATCGAGCCCTGGTACGGTGTAAATGACGACAGAATCAGATATGAGGATGTTTCACAAAAACGCGGCATTCAGTCACTCGAACCTGAAGATAGCTTCGACCTCGTCTGGATTGCAGAGCTTGAATAAAACAATACAGCCGTGGCATGTCCGCGGCTTTTTTCTTTAGGAGGATTTGTTATGACTCATTTTGAACTTTTCGGCGATGCAAAGTGGGTAAGCGCCGATAAAAATATTGCTGCACCTGTTTTTCGTACGGAGTTTTTCGCAGAGAATGTGAAAAATGCAACCGTCACAATCTGCGGTCTTGGTATGTTTGAGCTTTATATCAACGGCAAAAAGGTCAGTGATGACCTGCTTGTGCCTGCTTTTTCGCAGTATTGCTACAGAGATCTCAGCGCGCATTATAAAATCCGTCAGGATATAATGAGCTACCGCACCTATGCAATGCGATACGATATCACATCTTATCTTTCAGACGGTGCAAATGCGCTCGGTGTGCTTCTTGGTAACGGTTGGTATAACCTTGACGATGAGGGTGACGGTGACCCGACCTGGACAAGCTACGGTGAGTTGAAGCTCTGTTATAAAATTGATATTGATTATATTGATGGCTCCTCCGTCGCGCTTTTCAGTGACGAAAGCCTCAGATATGCAGAAAGCGAAATCACCTTTAACAGCATTTACGGCGGAGAGAGACATGATTATTCTCTTGCCAAAAAAGGTTTCAGCTGTGTAGGTTATGACGATTCTGCCTGGTCATCGGTAAATATGTCATGCGCACCGGATTGTGAATTTATGATTCAGACTTGTCCTCCCGACAGAGTGACACGAACTTTGAGTGCAACAAAAATCAAGGATTTCGGCGATTACAGCATCTACGACTGCGGCGAGGGAATAACGGGCTATGCCGTTGTTACTCCTTTTGAAAACGGTGAAACCGTAACCGTGCGCTATGCCGATGCGCTTAAAGCGGATTATACGCTCGATTTCTACCCGAGCGGCGGTGAACGCGATAAGCTTCAGCAGGAAGTTTTCAAAAACACCTCGGCAGGGGAGAATTATTATCCTCATTTCTGCTGGCACGCATTCCGCTATATTGAGCTTTCAAACAATGCTCAGATTGTCTCAGTTAATGTCGTGCATTCCGATTGTCCTGTCACAAGTGATTTTGATTCGGACAATGAGGTGCTTAACTGGCTTTACAAAACCTATCTTCGCACACAGCTTGATAATATGCATTGCGGTGTGCCGTCGGATTGCCCTCATATTGAGCGCCTTGGCTACACGGGTGACGGTCAGCTTTGTGCCGAAGCCGTTATGCTTATGATCGACAGTAAGGAGTTTTATCTCAAATGGATGGGCGATATTGCTGATTGTCAGGATGTTGAAACAGGTCACGTTCAGCATACAACACCTTTCTGCGGCGGTGGTGGAGGTCCTGCTGCCTGGGGTGGCGCAATCGTTGTTGTACCTTATTTCTTTTATAAAACCTTCGGCGATAAGTCCGTAATTGAGCAGTATCTGCCCAATATGTTAAAATATGTTGATTATATGGTTGCTCACAGTGAAAACGGTCTTGTCTGCCGTGAAGAAACCGAATGGTGTCTGGGCGATTGGTGTGCACCTATGGAGCTTCATAAGCCCGAACCGCATACAAAAAGCCGTGTGCTTATCCCCGAAACCTATGTCAACACCGTGCTTTTTATCAAGCAGATGAAAATGGTTATCGAGCTTGCAAAGCTCATCGGCAAGGAGGACTGTGTCTCACACTTGGCTGAGCTTATAGAAAATGCGACGAAAATGGTCAATGTCGCTTACTTCAGCCCGATGACTCATTGCTATTGTGGCGACGTGCAGGGCGCCAACTGCCTTGCTCTCGATGCAGGTCTGGGCGACGAAAAAACCTTGCAGATGACGGTTGAAAAATATGCTGACAGAGAGCGCTTTGATACAGGCATCGTCGCAACAGATGTTCTGCCGAGAATCCTGTTTGAGAGCGGCAACGCACAGGTTGCTTTTACGCTTATGTCAGCGCGCAAATCGCCTTCATTCGGCTATATGATGGAGCACGGCGCAACAACCCTCTGGGAGGATTGGCTGCCTGAGCGCTCGCTCAATCACCCGATGTTCGGTGCGCTCACACGCTACCTGTTCACATATCTTCTCGGTATTACTCAGAGTGAAGACAGCGCAGGCTTTGAAAAAATCAGAATCGCGCCCTGCCTTGTAAACGGTCTGAATAAAGTGAGCGGCTATATCACAACTGTCAGAGGAAAAATCTCGGTTTCTTATGAGAAAACAGGCGACAGCGTTTGTTTTGACATAGAGCTACCCGAAAACGTCTCAGCCGAGTTTATCTGTGGTGAAATTAAGAAAAAGCTCAACGGTAGTCAACACAAATTTTCAATTAACTAATACTATAAGATTTGAGGGATGAAATGTCACTGCAATTACTGAGGATAATTTACTTTATGGCTATGTCGTTGCTCATAGAGTTAAGTACAAGGTGGGTATGGAAAGCAGCTTGTCATTCTTCACTGAAATACGAGGATGAGGTGTTTAATTATCAGCTCAAAGAAGCAGGTCATAAAATAAGCAGCGTATCAAATTGGCTTATTGATACATCTCCGACGCCCTATAAAACAATGGTGTTAGTGTATTTCCCTTCAGCTTTCAAGGTGTTGCCTGTAATAGGCGGAATGATTTCTTTTATCGGATATTTTTCTGATATATCTTATTTAAATCATTTTTTGAATGTTATTGGTGTAATCTGCGGCGTGTTTTTTGTTTTAATGATTTTATCGGGAATAATATATAATAAATTTGCAGAAAGAAATATACTTGATAAAATTAAAAACCGCGGTATAACTGATTATGATTCTCAGATGTTAGCCAATTATTCTGCAAATTGGAAAAGCGGAAAATATAAAAATCGTTTTGTATTCAGAGTTTCCAATATACCTGCATATGTTTTTCTTTGTTTTTGGCTGGCAGGTTTAGTGTTTTTTATGTATATGTTTGTTACTGATAAAGTGATCAAGGATGGTCGGCTTATTGATCGTGAAGATTCGTACAGCTCACAAACCTATACAACACAGGCTCAAATAGTTCCTGATAAAAAAGAATATGAGAATGCTGATGATAAGCTGAAAGAACTAATTGAAATATTGGGTGATAACGGGTACAGAGTATTTTATGATAATACTCCCGGAGTTGCCTTGTACAAAAGTGTTGTTGAGAGAATCAGTGCTGATAAGTCAAATGACTGTGTGATGGATTTTTACTGCTTAGAAGACAATGACAGCGCAGAAGAATTGATTGGAATGTGGATTAAAAATGATGTTGATGCGGAAAAGGAACAAATAAATAACTATTTGAGTTATACCTATAAAATAAACACACAGGAAAAAGACGAAAACGGTAAATTGTCTGAGGAAATACGTTATGAAATAGTTATTTGTTTTGATAATTATGCAGGATACATAAATTGCGCAGAAGAAAGCGTTGATGAGGTTAAGACTATTTTAAAAAATATATATCTGTAAGTTTCAAAAAAGTTTCAAAAAAATGGGTTCTGTTCACTTTGAACAGAACCCATTTTTTAATTATTGATTTTATCAAGCATATAATCAATACCGTCGGTTTGATTCATCGGGCACGTAAAGCTGAACTGCTGACCGTCAACTGTTTTAAAATTAAAACACCAGGTTACAGTGTTGTTTGGATATCGCTTTTGAGTGTCCCATGCTTCGGAAATTTCTGAATAATCAAAATACTTTTTTGTAAAAATATTCGGTTGATAAAGAAATCCGTCTTCATAAATCAAAATTTTAATAAAGCAAATGCAGTAAACAGCGTGGATTAAAAGAACTGTAATAAAAGCGAAGAACAGAGCCGTAAATATAAAGAAGCCGTTGTCTGAGAGGTACAGCCACAATGAAATACCGCCTGTAACAATCATAAAAATTAACATCGGTATTATTACGGATTTATCAGATTTGCTGAGTTTAAATATAAGTTCTTTTTCTTTCATAGCTTACTGTTTTGCACCGTCGTCAAATTTCTCAAGAACTCTTACGCTTGCTGCGTAGCAGTCTGCAAGACCCTTTTCGTTCATATTGTCGTATGTATCGCGTCTTGTGTGGTAGTAGTTTTCGAGCTTGTGGTTAAGACCTGTGATACCTGTTGCTCTGAAACCTGCCTGAGCAAATGCTGCGGAGTCTGTAGCACCGCCGAGGGGAGGAACCATACCCTTACTGCAGTGGATGCCAAGCTCCTGGGTAGCTTCCATAAACAGATCGGAAACGTCCTTGTCAGCCTTGACTGTGCCGTTGAGGTCGCGGTAGTTAACCATAAGGTACTTGGGATCATAGATTGTGTCGTATGCATAGAAGAATGTGGGAACATCGTTGAACTCGTCTTTGTGAGCCTCGCACCATGCTTTTGAGCCGCGGAGACCGCATTCCTCAGAGCCGGTAAGAACAACGCCGATTTCTGTGTTTTCAAGTTCAATTCCCTCATCCTTGAGTGCTTTAAGGATTGCAATACCCATGTAGCAACCGGAAAGGTTATCATTAGCACCGTCAACGGGACGCTTGTAGTTGACCATCCAGTAAAGACCGATCATAAACGGAACAAATGCAAGACCGCCGAGAGCACACTTGATAATTGTGCTGTCAAGGTCTATTTCGGGAGTAAAACCGTTGGTTATAATGTGGATGACCGAAAGCACCAGGTAATAAACAGCACCGAGAACGCAGATGATTGCATGACCTTCGAAGCCTACACCGCCGAGTGCATAGTTTACGGGCCATTCCCAAGCAACATCGGGGTGACCGTTAAATATGATTCTTCTCTTTGTTTCGCCTGTACACTTCTTAATTGCTGTTACGTTGTGACCTGTCTTTTCGGGGAAGAGAGGGTCAATCAGCTTTTTGTATACGCCAAACTGAGCGAGAACAATAAAGAAACCTGCGCCGATAAGTAAAATGCTGGCAATCGGGAAAAAGAAGAAAAGAACAATTGCGAGCAGTACAAAGCTCATTGTGAAATAAATCCAGCCGTAGAATGAACGGGGATTCTCTTTGAACGATTCAACCTTTACCTCTTCACAGCCGCAGTCCTTTTTTAATACCTCAGCCATATAATCGCAGGCCTGCTTTTCGCCCTTTGAGCCGGGGTCACGCTTCTCAAACGTCTTGATGATGTGCGTGATTTCCTTGACCATGTACTTGGCAGCGTCACTCTTTTTGTCAATAAGCTTTTGTAATTTCAACTCTACGCATCTCCTTTTGCGTTAAATTAATGCAGTAATTGTAACAGAAAAGTTACAATAAATCTATATATTAATTGTAAACTTTTATATAGAAAAATTATTTCCACCTTTTCGCAGCAACTCTGCAGGCTCTTTTGTAGCACTCTGCAACATATTCTTCAATCGTCATTTTTGTATAAATATCGTTTTCGTGTCTGTCGGGTTTTGATCGGATATTCAGCTCAAACGTCATTATTCCGTCAAAACCGCATCTGTCAAGCCGTTTTGCAATGTCGTCCCAGTCTGCAATGCCGTCAAAGGGCAGCAGATGCAGGTCATCTGTCCAGTAAATCCTGCCGTCGAAATCGCTGATTCCGAGGTTGTCGTTGAGATGAGTTGCAATCAGCTTGTCACCGTAAAGTGCGAGAAGATCCTTTGAATAGTTGTAGCACATCTCGTGCCCCGAATCCCAGCAGAATCCGACGGTGTCGCTGTCCTTGAAATGTTCGAGCAAGGCGGCAAGGTATTCTTCGCCTTCGGTGTTTTCAAAAGCTACTTTTATGTTGTATTTTTTCGCTTCCTCAACAACTCTGCCGAATCTTTCAAGACCTTTTGCGTTTGGCTTTCTGTCATCGTCAAATCCGATGAACGCGTGCATAATCATTATTCCTACACCGCATTCTGCGCAGGCGTGAACACATTCAATCAGCTCGTCAACCGCCGCTTTTCCTTCAGCCTCATCACCGTGCCACATATCGGCGGCTTTTCCGAAAGGTGCGTGAATCGACTGGTATATCATACCTATTTCATCAGCTAAATCGGCATATTCCTTAATAGGTTCACCTGGTTTCCATTCGGTGAAAAATGCCTCAAAGCCTGATTTTTTGAGCAGTTTTATCTGTTCTTTTATACTCAGCTCGGAATCACTTGTTGTGCTCAGGCAAAGTTTTTGTTTCCACATTGAAAAAACATCTTCTTTCTATGAAAAGATTATAAAGATAAAGTAATACTTTTTTTGTTTTTTTTCAATATATTTTGTGAATATGCTTGAAAAAAACAACAAAATGTGCGATACTCACAACTGTATTATTTTGAATATGAGGTGGAAAAAATGAGACAACTCAAGATGTATTGGACAACGGGTACTCCCATCGAGGAGCTTACTTTGCCTGAGGGTTATTCGTTTTCAAATTGCACAACAAGCGATGAAGATGTTCAGGCTTGGATTGATTGCTGTAAAAACGGTCTCGTAGGCGATGATGCTGACCGAGAGACATTTGATGATAGAATCACCGACCACGACGATGTCAATATTGAAACTGACGTTTTCTTTATCGATTACAACGGCGAACACGTCGGCACTGCAACTGCTATCTTACACCCCGACAGGAATTGCGGTGAGGTTCATATGGTCGGTATAAAAACCGAGTTCAGAGGCAAGGGTCTTGTCAAGTATCTCAACAATATCGCCATCAAAAAGCTCAACGCTCAGGGCGTTAAATATATTTATCTCACAACTGATGAGTGGCGCAAGGGCGCTGTAAAGAGCTATCTCAACTCAGGCTTCCATCCCGTCGAATACGATGAGGGTATGAAGGAGCGTTGGGAGGCTGTGCTCACAGAGTACGGCATAGATAAAGTCGATGCTGTTGATGAAAACGGCGTTTATTGCTATCCCGTCTACCGTGAGGGTTATACACCGCCCCGTAAGGTCAGAATCGGTGTTGTCGGCGCAGGCAGAGGCAAAACAATGATGGATTACTGCGTAAAGCAGGATAACGCTGAGCTTGTTGCAATCTGTGATAATCACGTTCCCACACTTGAGAAAGCAAAGGCTGCATACGGCAATGACAGCATTGTTTTCTATGATGATTTTGATAAGTTCCTTGAGCACGATATGGATGCTGTTGTTCTGGCTAACTTTGCTACAGAGCACGCTCCTTTGGCTATAAAATGTATGGAAAAGGGTCTTAACGTTATCAGTGAGGTTCTTCCCGTGCAGACTCTCAAGCAGGCTGTCGAGCTTATCGAAGCTGTTGAGCGTACAGGCAAGACTTATGCTTATGCAGAAAACTACTGCTATATGGCAGCACCGCGCAAGATGCGTCAGCTCTACCGTGCAGGCATTCTCGGCGATTTTGAGTACGGCGAGGGCGAGTATATGCACAACTGTGAGGGCGGCTGGCATAACTGGACAAGAGGCTTGCCCGATCACTGGCGTAATCAGATGCACGCTTGCTATTACTGCACACATTCCTTAGGTCCGCTTGTACATATCACAGGTATGCGTCCCGTCAAGGTCAGCGGCTTTGAGGTTCCTTTCAATAAGCGAATGGAGCGTATGGGCGCAAAGGCAGGCCCCATCGGTATTGAGATGGTAACGCTCGAAAACGGTGCAGTCCTCAAGAGTATTCACGGTGTAGGTCCGTCAAAGGATTCTATCTGGTACTCTGTCTACGGCTCAAAGGGCAGAATGGAAAGCGCACGTGAAGATGATCTTAACAACAGCTATGTACATACTCTTTATGTCAACTGCGACAAAAACGAGGGCGATAACGATTCAAAGAGCGTTCTCACATCTACTGCTGATGAGCTTGCATATAAGGCAGAGCCTTACGGACACGGCGGCTCCGACTTCTATGTAATGTACAATTTCATCGAGTATCTCAACGGAAATAAGGATGCCGATATTATCGACGTTTATGAGGCTATGGATATGTTCCTGCCCGGTATGTTTGCTTATTATTCGGTTCTTGAAGGCGGTAAGCCTATGGACGTTCCCAATCTCCGCAACAAGGAGGAGCGTGACATCTGGCGTAACGATACACGCTGCACAGATCCGAAGGTTGCCGGTGATATGCTCATTCCCGGTTACTCAAAGGGTAACCCCGACATCCCTGCAGAGAACTATGCAAAGCTTGTAAAGAAGCTTGAAGAGCAGGAAAAAAAGGATAAGGAAGAGCAGGAGAAAAAAGCTCAGGAATCCAAATGAAAATAATTGCCCGTATCTCGACTGATCTTCCCACAAAATTCGGTCTGCCGCGTCAGAGCGGCTTGGTCGAAGGCATAATGGGCAGAATTGTGTTTGAGCGTGAATACCGCAACCCGGAAGCATTCAGAGGTCTTGAGGATTTTTCACATATCTGGATTCTCTGGCAGTTTTCCGAAGCTGTGAGGGACGGTTGGTCTCCGACGGTGCGTCCGCCAATGCTCGGCGGTAATAAAAGGGTAGGTGTTTTTGCAACACGCTCACCGTTCAGACCAAACTCAATCGGCTTGTCTTCTGTCAGACTTGAAAGAATTGAGTATACTGCCGATGAAGGTCCTGTGCTTTATGTGAGCGGATGTGACCTGATGGACGGCACGCCGATATATGACATAAAGCCATACCTTGCTTATACCGATTCGCATCCCGATGCCGTTTGCGGTTTTACACAAACTCTGCCTGAAAGAAGCCTTAGGGTCGAAGTGAGTGACGATTTGCTTTCGTGTGTGCCTGATGAAAAACGAAGCACACTCAAGGCTATTCTCTCGCAGGATCCGCGCCCGTCATATCAGAATGACCCTGAGCGGATTTACGGTTTCAGTTTTGCAGGGTTAGAGGTGCGTTTTTCAGTGTGTGACGGTGTGTTGACTGTTGTAAGCATTGATTCTGTTAATTAAATATTTACGGTGTGCCGATTAAGCGTTTGCTTTTTCGGTACACTTTTTTCTTTTCTCTTATTATTCGTCAGCCTCATTCATTATAAATCGCTTCATTTTCATAAAATACATCCTTTTAATCGCTCTATCTGCTAATATCTTCCACAGTGTCAAGGTGTGAAAGCAAACATTGTCGGAGGTGAGCGGAAAGCACGGTTAATTTAAGTTATTCACAGCAATCACGTTATGAAACATAAATTTAAGTTAAGGAATGATTTTTTATGGAGAAAAAGCTCAGAATTCTCATTGCAGATATCAGCGATAATTTCGGCAAACCCTGTCGTGCTGCTTTGAAAAACAACGGAATGGATGCGGAATGTATAGAGAAAGACGGCAGACGTCTTATTGAAATTGTGTCAAAAACAAGACCCGATGCGGTTATAATGGATGTGTTCCTGCCCGGTGCGGATGCAATAAGCGTCATAAGCTCGCTTAAAATCCAGCATCCTATGCTCACTACAAAATTTATTATTGTTTTCGGTTTCGATAACCCCTCACTTGAAAGCGACGTTATGAATGCAGGAGCGGATTATTTTTTTCTGCGTCCCTTCGATTATGAAGCAATGGCAAACCGTATTAAGTCAATGTTTACAGATAAACAGCATGAATCATTCAGAGAAAGTACGGATAACCTTGAAATGAAAATCACTCAGAC
Organism: Acutalibacteraceae bacterium; assembly: GCA_045637465.1. Taxonomy (GTDB): domain Bacteria; phylum Bacillota; class Clostridia; order Oscillospirales; family Acutalibacteraceae; genus UBA8612. Next base: position 93,348 of record JAZTZM010000023.1, read on the forward strand.
ACTGCATATGATAGGTGTGCCTGCGCACATAAAAGGATATCAGTATCTGCGTGAAGCGATAATTATGTCTATTGAGGACCCTGAAAGCATAAATGCCGTTACAAAACTTCTTTATCCCGGCGTTGCTAAAAAGTATGCAACAACTTCCTCGCGTGTCGAGCGTGCAATCCGCCACGCTATAGAGGTTGCTTGGGACAGGGGAGACGTTGAGGTGCTTAATTCGTATTTCGGTTATACGATTCAGTCACAGCGCGGCAAACCGACAAACTCTGAATTTATTGCAATGCTTGCCGATAAATTCAGGCTTCAGCTCAAAGCAGGTTAAATAATATCAGCCGGGTGCATAGGCATCCGGCTGTTTTTTTCTCTATTTTTCTCCGATGTAGTCGTAGAATATCTTTTTGTTTTCTTTCAGACTTCTTTGCCGTATAAGTATTTTATCTCCGTTTGTCAGCTCAAAACAGTTGTCCGCTTTGATAATGTGGTTCATATTGACAAGGTAGCTCTGGTGGCACCTGAGAAATCTGCAGTCATTCAGCTCTTTTTCAATTTCGCTAAGTTTTGTGTAAACTGTGTGCCTTTTGCCGCCACGGCAGTGGATTATGCATTTGGAGTTGCGGCTTTCAATATACATTATGTCGTTGAGAGTGACTGTGATTATATCGCTTCTCTGCTTGAAACGGTATACGTCGCTGCCGAACTTTTCTGCAGCTCTGTCTAATGCGCCGAATAGCTTCAGGTGGCTCAACGGTTTGACGATGTATCCGCAGGCGTTGACTTCATATCCGTCAATTGCGTGTTTGGCTGTGTCTGCGGTAAATATGATTTCACCGGAGTAATTCAGCCGTCTGATTTTTTCTGCTGTAGTAATTCCGCTGTAGTTGTTTCTGTCATCAATAAAGATGATGTCAAAATGTCTGCCGTCTTCAATTTCATAAATAAGGTCATTGCCGTTTACGAATTGAGAAACGGAAAATGAAAGTGATTTTGTTTGCGAATATTTTTTCAGGCATTCTTCGATTGCAGCTGCATCTTTGCTGCATTCCTCACATATTGCTATCTGCATTTTTTACATCTCCGGCTTAAGTGTTGTGTCTTTATGTGATGATTATACAATTGGTAGCGGTTTATTTGTCGAAAATGTGAAATCGGCAGATATATCGCTGAAATGTGAATATATTTCAAGTTATACCATTAAAATCATAATATTTCAATATCAAAAGTGAAAAAATCTGTCGCTTGCAAAATATAAGCAAAGTGATATAATAGTCGCATATAACTTACCGAGGATGTTTTTATGCTTGAAAAAACAAATGTAATGCGAATACTTGACCAGAAAAAAATTAAATATATTCCGCACGCTTATGAAGCTGAGCAGGCGGCAAGCGGCACAGAGGTTGCGGATATACTGTCGCTTGACCCTAAAAAAGTTTTTAAAACGCTTGTAACCGTCGGCAAAAGCGGCAACCATTACTGCTTTGTTGTGCCCGTCGAAAAAGAGCTTGATTTAAAAAAGGCTGCAAAAGCGGTAAATGAAAAATCAATCGAAATGATAAAGTCCAAAGAGCTTCTGCCGCTTACGGGTTATATCCACGGCGGATGTTCACCCATAGGTATGAAAAAGTTTTTCCGCACTACGTTTGATAAATCGGCAGAGAGTTTTGATACGGTTGTTTTCAGCGGCGGCAAAATCGGTCGTCACGTTGAGCTGAGTCTTAAAGACCTCAGCAAAGTAATACGCTTTTCAACAGCTGATATTGCAGGTGATAACGATGTTTGCTGATGTAATTACAAAAAATCTGAAAACAGCGGATGTCAGAACAGTTTGCGTAGACAGCGTTGATTCTACCAATACTCTTGCACGAAGTATGGTGAACAGCGGCGAAAAATCGCTTCTGCTCATTGCGGCAGACAGACAAACAGACGGCAGAGGCCGCAACGGTAAGAGCTTTTATTCTGAGAACACAGGCTCTGTTTATATGACTGCCGTTGTTCATCCTGACCTTCCTTTTGAGGATACTGTCGGCATCACGACTGCAGCTGCTGTTGCTGTCAGCCGCGCTGTTGAATCCGTTACGGGAAAATCAACCCTTATCAAGTGGGTTAATGATTTGTATTACGGCGGCAGAAAGGTCTGCGGTATACTATGTGAGGCTGTTGCCGAAAAGGGCAGGGTAAAAAGCGTTATTATCGGTGTCGGCATAAATCTTGCTGACTGTGATTTCCCGGTTGAGCTTGATGGCGTTGCAGGCACTCTCGGTTGCGACCCTTCACTCAGAGAAGAGCTTATTGCCGCAGTTGCCGATGAACTTTTTTCTCTTAACTTCGGTGCTCTTGATGAAAAAACGCTTGATGAATACCGCGCTAAAAGCCTTGTTATCGGTAAGAGTATAGACTATTTTATAAACGGACAAAAAAATACCGCCACAGCCATCGGTATTGACGGATGCGGCGGATTGATAATAAAAAAAGATGACGGCACAAGTGATGTGCTTAACAGCGGCGAAATCAGTGTGCGTCTGAACGGGTGAATTTTTCTGTTCGTTTTGCAATAAAAAATGCAAGCAGAATTTTTACCGTGTCGGGTATTATATAAGGCACAACGCAGGTCATAACAGCAGGCAAAAAGCCATTGCTTTGTGTTGATGTTAAGGTGAACCACAGTGTGCCTGAAATATAGCAGACTGCAAGCGCGCAAAAAGCTGAAATCAGCTTAACCCACGCTTTTTCACTGATTAGTTTCGTTAACAGCGCATAAAGTAATCCCGAAAGCACAAAGCCGATTATATATCCGCCGGTGCCGCTCATCAGTATGCCGATACCGCCTGTAAATCCGTGAAACACAGGCAGACCTGCAAGACCGAGACAGATGTATACTGCAATGCTGAGCGTTCCGAATTTGCCGCCAAGCACAAACAGCGCCAGAAAAATGCCGAAAGTCTGAAGCGTAAACGGCACAGCTGCAGGAAAACTGAGCATAGAGCAGATTGATATTATAACCGCGAACAGTGCGGTCATTGTAAGCTTTAATGCTTTTGGTTTCATAATATTCTCCAACTAAATAATGAGAACATTATAGTTGATAAATATGATGTTGTCAAAACAATTTAAAAGAATCAGGAAGATATAAAAAATCCTCCTGATTCTTTTTGTTTAGTTTGTGTACCAGACTATTTTGTGAAGATAATGGTATGTGCTGAAAAACTGTCCGAGGTTTGTCCGCGTTGCCGTGCCCGGATCGTTGATGATGAAGTCAGTAGGCTTCAGTGAGTTGGTTGATTTAACTCCCGTAACTACAACCCAGTGCTGGCTGCCGTTGGCTTTCTTTGCGCCTACAATTACGGGCTTGCCTTCTTTCAGCTTTGTATATATCACCGAAAGATATCCGTTAAAATTTGTAGTTGCAGCATAGTTGGAAGGCCAGTACAGTGATCCGCCTGATGAATAGCTCAGCCGTTCTTCCATTTTATGCGGATAGATGGTCGTGCCTGTACGGTAGCTTTCAGCCATTGCTACTGCTGTTGTCGTGCAGCCGATAAGACCTATTGTTTGTTGTGTGTTGCCGATTTTGTGGTTTGCCCATCTGCTGTCGGTTTGCTTAAAATCGGGTACGTTAAGTTTTATTGCAGGATAACCGGTGGAAGTAACCAGATAATTACTGCTGACAAAGCCGATATAGCTGCCGTTGTAAACCACCTTGCTCCAACCGTTTGAGCTACTTAACACGGCGACCTTGCTTCCGCTTGCAAGGGAGTTGATAATTTCACCGCCTGCGGATTTTCTTACATTAAGTCTGCCTGAAGTTGTTTTAACCGTCTTGTATTCGCTTGATGTTATCGGTGTGATATAGCTTTTCGAGCTGTAGCCGTATCTGCCCGATTCATACTCAACCTTATACCATCCGTTTTCTTCACCTGAGAGCATAACGCTTCTGCCTTTTTCCAGGCTTGATACAATACTGCCTCCGGGCGAACTTCTCACATAAAGTGAGCCTGAAGCAGTTGTGACCGTACCTGCGGCAGGTGTTGTGGCGGCAAAAACATTAATCGAAACAAATGCCGCCGTTATGACTGCGATAAGCACGGTGATAATGCATCGTCGCATTGTGATAAATCATTCCTTTTCAGTTACTTGCCGAATGAAAGAGTCGGTTTGATTATACCATTTTTTACGCGACGATTCATTACATAAATATTGGTAAGCCGAGATTGAATATCTGCCTTAAATATGCTATTATAATCAAAATGCTTATCCGGGAGTAATGTGCTATGCTGAAAATTGTCACAGGCAGAATAAACAGCGGTAAAACAACCTATGTCCAAAATATAATAAAAGAGAAAGTAAGCTCAGGCGAAAACGGTGTTTACCTTATCGTGCCCGAGCAGTTTTCTTTTGAAAGCGAGCGCAGGATTCTCACTCTTCTCGGTGAAAAAGATGCGCTCTCAGTTGTGGTGTGCAGTTTTTCTCGTTTAGCTCAGAATATTCTCGGCGATATTCACGGCTTATGCAGGCTTGATGAAGCAGGCAGGGTAGCTCTGATGAGCACAGCTCTCGAAGAAACATCCGATAAGCTTAACGTCTACGGCAAATTCTCCCGCAGTATCGGTGTTGTTTCCGAAATGCTCAAAATATCCGATGAACTAAAAAAATGTGCGGTTACCTCGCAGATGCTTGAAGATGCATCTCATAAGCTTGAAAACGGTATGCTTCGCAAAAAAGTCGCTGATTTATCATTGATAATCTCTGCTTTTGATGCGTTGGTTGCACAGCGTTTTTCCGATGCAAGAGATGATCTTACGCTTCTTGCGGACAAGCTTCTTGATAACAGATGTTTTGAAGGCACAACCGTTGTCATCGACGGATTCAAAGGCTTTACTCAGCAGGAATTTGACGTTATTTCACGGATTGTTTCACAAAGCAAAGACGTTTATATCACGCTTTGCCTTGATGAGATTTATGCAGGTGAATACGATATTACAGCTTTTTCCAGCGTACGTGAAACAGCAAGAAAACTGATAAATACGGCAAAGAAAGCAGGCGTTTCCGTTTCGCAGGTGCGTGTGCCCGAGTATGAAGGGCGTTATGCTTCGGAATGTCTTGAAGCGCTTGAAAAAAATCTGTACGCTGTCAATTCAGATGTTTATGACGGTCCTGCTGATGAGGTAACCGTTTATTCAGCAAGAACTGCTTACGAAGAATGCGACTTTGTCGCTCTGACGATTAAAAAGCTTCTGCGTGAAGAAGGCTATCGCTGTCGCGATATAGCGGTTATTTCACGCAGTGAAGACGAATACTCTAAATCTCTGCGTGCTTCGCTCAAAAAGCACGGTGTGCCCGTGTTTGAAGACAAACGCAGGTTATTGGCTTCACAGCCTCCGGTCGTTATGGCAAGGGCTGCTTTGGAAATTGCGGCGAGAGGTTATTCAACTGATGCGTTGTTCCGTCTTCTTAAAACTCAGCTTACGCAGCTTGACGTTGAGCAGGTGAGTGAGCTTGAAAATTATGTCTATCTCTGGCAGATTGACGGCAGAAGCTGGCTTGAACCCTGGAGTAACAATCCTTCGGGTCTCGGCTCTGCACTGAGCGAAAAAGATAAAGAAAAGCTTGACAGTATAAATAAACTGCGTGAAATATGTGTTGTTCCTCTTGAAAAATTCAGAAACAGCTTCAGGCTCAGCACCAATACAACGCAGATGATGACGGCGCTCTATTCATATCTGATTGACGTTAAGGCTCCTCAGAATCTTAAAAAGCTGGCTGTTGCGCTTGATTCCTACGGTGAAACTGCAGATGCGGTTGAACTTGGCAGAGTATGGGACAGACTTATGCTCATTTTGGATCAGCTTTCATCCGCTCTTACCGATACCAAGGTTGACTCACACCGTGTTCTTGACCTTTTCAATCTTGTGCTCGGTGTGCAGGATATTGGTGTAATACCTCACGGCATTGACGAAATAATTATCGGTTCGGCGGAGCGTATTCGTGTCAACCGTCCGCGTGCCGTATTTGTTGTCGGTGTTAATGATGGCGTGTTCCCGAAAAAGCCGTCTTCGGGCAGAGTGCTCGGTGACGCTGACAGACAGATTCTCAACGATATGGGTCTTAGTGTTGCCGCACCGTCACAGAGCGATTTCCTTGAAGAGCGTTATATTGCATACAGCGCGCTTTGCTGCGGATATGAGCGGCTTTACGTTTCTCACTGCAAAACAGATTTTTCGGGAGCAGAAAAGAATCCATCGGAGCTTATCGGTCACATTACAAGCCTTCTTCCCAAGTGTGCATTAAAGGATGAATCCGATTTTGATGAAATTGATCTGATTCAGAGTGAGGCTTCTGCCTTTCAAGCAACCGCAAAAGGTTGGCGGCGTGACAGTGTGCTTGAAAGCACGCTCAAGGCTTGCTTTGCTGACAGGGAAGGGTATGCACAGCGTATGGCTGCTCTTGACCGCGCTGGCGGTAAAAATGATTTTAAAATTGAAAACGCTGCTGTTGCATCAGCTCTTTTTGGCAATGATATCTATGTTTCGGCAACAAAAATTGAAGATTACAGCAAATGTCCGTTTATGTATTTCTGCCGTCACGGCATCAAACTCAATGAACGCAGAATCGCTGAGATTGATGCGGCACTCAGCGGCACGGTTTCACACTATGTGCTTGAAAAAATTGTTTCCCGTTTCGGCAAAGAGCTTATTAATCTAGACGCTGAAAGAGTAAGAAAAGAAGTGACGGACATTCTCGACGAGTACCTTCTTAACAGTCTCGGCGCTGATAAGCGTGATGAACGTTTTGATTTCCTTTACAGACGTCTTTGCGATTCTCTTTGCATTGTTGTGATGTGTCTTGTCAACGAGATGAAGCTCAGCGATTTTGAGCCTGCGGATTTTGAACTTAATATAGGCGGCAAGGAATCGGATATCAAGCAGTTTGAAATAGATCTGGCAGATGGCGGCAGAGTTATACTCAGCGGTATGGTGGACCGTGTTGACGTTCTTAAAACAGCGGATAAAACTTTCGTGCGTGTAATGGATTATAAAACAGGATCAAAGAAATTTGATCTGAACGACGTTATGCACGGACTTAATATGCAGATGCTTCTTTATCTGTTTGCGATCAAAGCAAACGGCACTGAGCGTTACGGTAACGTTGTGCCGGCAGGTGTGCTTTATATTCCTGCAAAATCTGCTTCGGGCAGAGTGAGCCGTGATGAAACACGGGAAATGCTGCATGCAAAGATAATAAATGAAGGACGAATGTCCGGCTTGATTCTTGACGATGACCGTGTTGTTCACGCAATTGATACCGAGCATACGGGCACTGTCATACCGCTAAATAAAAAAGGTGTTTACGATAATCTTATCGGACTTTCGCAGCTTGCTGCGCTTGAAAAACGCGTTACCGATACCGTGCGCGAAATGGGAGCTGCACTGCACAGGGGCGAAATACCTGCAAAGCCTGTTTATGGCGGCACTTATTCAACACCGCACTGTGAATACTGTCCTTATATTGACGTCTGTCTTTACGAGGGCAACGCAGAAGAAAATAAATATAATGGTATGAAATTTGACGAATGTCTGCAAATACTTGAAGAGGATGGTGAGGAAAATGTATGAATGGAGTGCTGAGCAAAAGCTTGCTATTGACGGACGTGACGGCTCTTTGCTTGTAAGTGCAGCCGCAGGCTCCGGCAAAACAACCGTTCTCGTTGAGCGCGTTATTCAGCGCCTTACCGATACGCAGAATCCTTGCCCTGCAGATAAGCTTGTTATTGTTACATTTACTAAAGCTGCTGCTGCTCAGATGAAAGAACGTATTGAATCGGCAATCAGCAAGCGGATTTCACAAACAGGTGATCCTTGGCTTATGAAACAGCAGCTGCTTTTGCAGTCGGCTAAAATCTGTACTATTGACAGCTTTTGCGGAGATCTTGTGCGTGAGAATTTTCATCAGCTGGGCATCAGTTCCGATTATGCCATTGCAGATAAAGGTGAACTCGCAAGATACGAGGATACCGCCGTTAAGAAGGTTCTTGCACGTATGTACAATTCCGGCAGTGATGTATTCAGAAAGCTTGCGAGTACCGTTTCTTCCGGCAACACTGATCGAGCCCTTGAAGATACAATAAAAAGTATTTATTCGGTTGTTGCATCGTTTCCTTTTCCTGAAGTTGAGTTAAAAAAATATGTAGAACCGTATAAGTCGGGCGTATCTGTCGGTGAGAGCATCTGGGGCAAATTTATACTTGATGAAGTTGCTGAAGGTCTTCGGTACTGTCTTGAGCTTCTTACCGATGCAATGCGCATTCTCAATCAGCCTGATGTGGCAAAAGAGGATGTTGGTGAAAATCTAGATAAACTGATTTCGGGTGAAGTTACTCTTTACAGAGACTCGCTTGATATGGCTGAAAACGGCAGATGGGATGAGCTTCATTACAGACTCAGATATCATATTTTTCCGACTTTCAGCACCAAACGCAGCCTTGACCCTGCAATTAAAAATTCAGTAAAAATAAGACGCGATACCGCCAAAACATTGGTAAAAGAAAAGCTGATAAACTACGTTTGCGTAAATTCGGCTGAATTTGACCGTGACCGCAAAGAGCTTTTGCCTCTTGTTGAATGTCTTGTTGAATGTATAATCAGCTATGGTGAAGAGCTTCGTGCGCTGAAAACAGAAAATAACAAGTTTGATTTCAATGATGTAGAGCATCTTGCGCTTGAGCTTTTAGTTGAGCGTGACGGTGATAATGTTGTAAAAACACCGCTTGCAGTTTCTCTTTCTCAAACGTATAAAGAGATTATCGTTGACGAATATCAGGATACCAATATGCTGCAGGATATGATCTTTTCAGCAATATCAGATAATGAAAGCAATTTGTTTTTTGTAGGCGACGTTAAGCAAAGCATTTACCGTTTCAGACAGGCGATGCCGGAGATATTCCTTGGCAGACGTGACAAATTGCCTGCATTTGACGGCAAGAATTACCCTGCAAGAGTTAATCTCAGCTCAAATTACCGAAGCCGCTTTGGCGTAACCTCTGCTGTTAACTTTGTTTTCAGCCGCCTTATGTCACCGCGTCTCGGCGAAATAGTGTATGATGAAAATGAGCAGCTTAATCCGAAAGCGGTTTATCCCGATAAGGATACACCCGATGTTGAGTTTATGCTGCGTGCGCCTGATGAGAATGAAAGCGAAGCTGAATATGTAGCAAAATACATCCGTGATCTTATCGCTTCCGGTAAGCTTATAAAAAGCGGCGATACTCAGCGACCGGTTGAGGCCGGTGATATAAGCATACTCACTCGCTCCAATAAGCGTATGATAAAATATGTTCAGGCTCTCGAAGAAATAGGTATTCCCGCCGTTTGTTCTGTTGAAGGTGAGCTGAGCGGCTCGGCAGAGGTGCGTATAATTCTTTCGCTTCTTCGTGTGCTTGATAATCCGCTTCTTGATATTCATCTTACTGCTGTAATGATGTCTCCTGTTTTCGGCTTTACCGCACAGGAGCTTTCGGAAATACGCATAGGCGCAAAAAGAGGCGAGCCCGTTTATCGAAGTGTCGTAACGGCAGCATCAAAGGGTGACGCCAAATGCCGTTTGTTCCTTGATAAAATGGATTCGATCAGAAAAATCAGCATCGGTTTAGGTGCTGCTGAGTTTATGCGTCGTTTGTATGATGAAACCGACGTTGTTTCAATCGCAAGAGCACTTGATGAGCCGGAGCAAAGGGTTGCAAACCTTCATTCTTTGCTTAATCTTGCCGGAAGTTTTGATGCAACGGGTGCTTGCGGTCTCGGCGCCTTTCTTCGCTTTATCGACTCTTCTGATAAAAACGGCACAGAGTTTAATATAAATGAAGATTCGCACGCAGTAAAAATTATGTCAATACATAAAAGTAAGGGACTTGAATTCCCGGTGTGCATTCTTGCCGATTTGTCAAATTCTATGATTCATTCTGAAAAGGGCAATGTTGTTTTTAATAAAAATCAGGGTATAGCAATGCTGCTTAGAGATAAATTCAGCAATAAATCAATTATGACTCTGCCGTTTGTTTCGGGCGATTTCTGTTCGAGAATGATGGATATTTCCGAAGAAACAAGAGTACTGTATGTTGCTATGACCAGAGCAAAAGAACTGCTTGTTATGGTTGCAACCTGCAACTACGAAAAAAAGCTTAAAGCTGTTTCATCAGCGTTTGACAAAAACGGACACCTGTCATACGGATATGCTGCCAACTGTTCTAATTATATTGATTGGCTCTTGCCGATATTTACAAGGCACATTGATGCGTGCGATTTCCGTATGTTTGACGATTCGAATTTATCATCTTCTGTAATCAATGCGGACTTTTCGCTTAAAGCTCAGATATGCAAATCCGTTTCGGAAGTTGAATCTGAAATTACCGAGAACACCGAATCAACAGTATCGTTACCTGATGAAAAACTTATGGCTGTTATCAGAGAACGTATCGATTATGTGTATCCTTATGCCTGCCTCGGCGGTGCTGTTGCAAAAAAACAGGCTTCCGGTTTTGCTGATGAAACTTTTGATGAGACGCATTTTGCTTCATCAAGACCTGCTTTTATGAACAGCGGCGGTCTGACGGCGGCGCAAAAAGGTACGCTTACCCATAAATATCTTCAGTACTGTGATTTGAAAAACATCGATATTGTTTCGCAGATTAATCTGATGATATCTGAAGGCAAACTGTCTGAGCAAGAGGCAAAAGAGTTGCGTGTTGATGAGATAGAGGCATTTTATTCTTCTGATATCTGTTCGCGCATTAATGCTTCTTCTCAGGTTATGCGTGAGAAAAAGTTTGCAATGCTTATGCCAGTCAGGGAAGCTTATCCCGATTTACCGGAAATCGTCGAAGATGAGACTATCGTTGTCCAGGGTATGCTCGATATAGCTTTTGTTGAAGATAACGGCATTGTTATTGTCGATTATAAGACGGATAGGGGAGTTGACGAAGCGGAGATAATCCGTCGTCACAGCGAACAGCTCGGCATTTACGCAAAAGCTATGGAAAAATGCACCGATCTTCCCGTAAAAGCGGCATATATTTATTCGCTTTCACTTAAAAAAGAGATTAAAGTGCTGTAAAGCTGAAGAAATTTACAAAAAATTGAAAAAACAGTAAAATAACACTTGCATTTTTTAAAATAGTGTGATAAAATCCATTCGTTATGTATTCCAATATCCTAATGAGAGGTGAAATCAAATGAAGCAGGGTATCCATCCCAAGTACGAGAAGACAGAGATTCGCTGCGCTTGCGGTGCTGTTCTTGAGACATCTTCCACAAAGCCGAACATGCGTGTTGATATTTGTTCAAAGTGCCATCCGTTCTTCACAGGCAAGCAGAAGCTTGTTGATACAGGCGGACGTGTTGACAGATTCAAGAAGCGTTACAACCTCGAAAGCAAATAAGAAAGATATAAGGCGGTGGTTTTTCCACCGCCTTAACTTTTCTGTAGGAGGGTTTTCATGCAGGAATATCTTACTCTTAAAAATGAAAACTGTGATGAGTTTACTGTTAAACATTCACGCTTTATAGGCTATGCCAAACCTGTAACGACGCAGGAAGATGCCGTGAAATTTATAAACGATATAAAATCCAAGCATTGGGATGCTAAGCATAACGTATATGCTTACATTCTTCGTGACGGTCAGACAAGACGCTATTCCGATGACGGTGAGCCGCAGGGCACAGCAGGAATTCCTGTGCTCGATGTTCTTCAGAAAGAAGGGCTTACCGACTGCGTTGTTGTTGTAACCCGCTATTTCGGTGGAATTCTTCTCGGTGGCGGCGGTCTTGTACGCGCTTATTCTCATGCGGCAAAGCTTGCCGTTGACAGTGCGCAGGTAATTCGTATGGCTATGAGTGTGCGTGCCGAGTGTGAGTGTGATTACGGTTTTTATGGCAAGCTCGCTTCGCTTATTCCTGAATGTGGCGGCACTGTGGAAAACAGTGAGTTTACCGATATTGTAAAGGTCTGCTTTAATATGCCCGAGGATCTTTACGGCTCTTTTACAGCTCAGCTTACGGAAGCGAGCTTTGGCAAGGTGTTTTCTACCGTTACCGACAAAATATTCCTTGAAACAAAATAAAAATATTAAAGGACTTTTCTGAAAAAACAAGTATAACTTTTATATATGGCTGAAAAAAGGCAGGTGAAGTCGGGTTATGCAGAGTATAAGGGAGTTAACAGAGAAAAACGAACATATTATTCTTTCGCCCTATGCTGCGTTTGCTGATGAGAGTATCGGCAGAGAAAGAGCAGAAGAATCTTGCGATATCCGCACTTGTTTTCAGCGTGACCGTGACAGAATTATTCACTCTAATGCTTTTCGTCGCCTGAAGCACAAGTCGCAGGTGTTTTTATCACCCGAGGGTGACCATTACCGAACCAGGCTCACTCACACGCTCGAAGTTTCTCAGATTGCCCGCACAATAGCGGTCGGACTAAGGCTCAATGAAGATCTGACAGAGGCAATTGCTCTTGGTCATGATCTTGGTCATACACCCTTCGGTCATGCGGGTGAGCGTGCGCTTAACGCTGTACATCCCGGCGGATACCGCCACTATGAGCAGAGTGTTCGCGTTTGCGAAAAGCTCGAAAAAAACGGTCTTGGTCTTAACCTTTCGTATGAAGTAATCAACGGTATCGAGCGCCACACTAACGGTGAAAAAGCAAAAACACTCGAAGGCAGAATAGTTCGTCTTGCCGACAGAATAGCGTACATCAACCACGATATTGACGATTCGATTCGTGCCGGTGTTTTGTCGGAGGATGATATTGATTTATCAATCCGCAAAGTGCTAGGCTTTTCAAAGTCAGAGCGCATCAATACACTTGTTCTTTCCGCAATTGAAAACAGTGAGACTGATATAACCCTTGCAGGTGAAGTTGCAGAAGCGATGGAAGAGCTTCACTCTTTTATGTTTGCTAAGGTTTATACTAACCCTTACTGCAAAGGTGAAGAAGGTAAGGCGGATTTAATGCTCAAACAGCTCTACCAGTATTTTGCAGATAACCCTGCGGAGCTGCCGAATGCATACGAAGAAATATGTCTTCGTGAGGGTCCGGACCGTGCGGCGTGTGACTATATTTCCGGTATGACGGACCGTTTTGCCGTGCGCAAATTTGAAGAACTGTTTATTCCGCTTTCGTGGTCATAAGTCAATATATAGTAGATATAATATTATATAACATTATAAAGTGTAGTTGGAGAGAGAAATGGCTAATCGCTTGAATGAAGATTTTTTGCGTGAGCTTCGGGAAAAGAATGAAATTTCCGAGGTTATCTCTCCCTATGTCAATTTGCGCCGGAGAGGCACAACAATGAACGGCCTTTGCCCGTTTCATAACGAAAAAACGCCGTCGTTTACCGTTTATCTTGATACGCAGTCATTTTACTGTTTCGGTTGCGGTGCAGGCGGCGACGTTATCACCTTTATCAGACGCATTGAAAACCTTGGCTATATAGATGCTGTTAAGAGCCTTGCACAGCGTGCAGGTATGGCTTTGCCTGAGGATGGTTTTGATGATGTTATAAGTAAGCGCAGACGTCGCATTCTTGAAGCAAACCGTGAGGCGGCACGATTTTTCCATAACGCACTTATGAGTGAGCAGGGCAGAGGTTGTCTGGATTATTATCTTGGCAGAGGTTACAGTATGGGCACTATCCGCCGCTTCGGTATGGGATATGCTCCTGATGATTGGCGTGCGCTATATAACCATCTTCACTCTCTCGGTTACACTCCGGGTGAGCTGGTTGATGCGAATCTTGTTCGTAAAAGCGAAAAAAACGGCAAGTTCAATTATTATGACAATTTCCGCAACCGTGCAATGATACCCATTATTGACGTAAGGGGTAATGTTGTTGCTTTCGGCGGCAGAGTGCTTGACGATTCAAAGCCTAAATATATAAACACTTCCGATACCCTTGTATATAAAAAAGGCTCAGGTGTGTTTGCACTCAACCTTGCTAAAGACAGCGGTGAGCGCAGCCTTATCATAACAGAGGGCTATATGGATACAATTGCCCTTCATCAGGCAGGGTTCAAAAATACCATTGCTTGTCTGGGCACTGCGTTGCCTGATGAGCAGGTCAATCTTATCAGCCGCTATGCTGATGAAGTTCTTCTTGCCTACGATTCTGATGAAGCGGGTCAGAAGGCAGTTAAAAGAGCCATTCAGGCGTTTTCAAAAACGGGTGTCAAGGTGCGTGTGCTTGCACTTTCAGGCGGCAAAGATCCTGATGAAATTTTAAAGAAATACGGTGCGGAAAGATTTCGCAATATTGTAAACGGTGCAGCTAACGATATTGAGTACCGCTTACAGAATATCCGTGCCGGTTATAATACGATGACAGACGACGGTAAAGTCGGATTTATGCGTGAAGCCGTTAATGTGCTTGCAGCCATAAATTCAGAGATTGAACGCGATGTATATATAAGTCGTCTTTCCAATGACCTTGAAATATCAAAGGAAGCGATAACGGCTCAGGTCAAGTCGGTTCGTAAACGAAACGTCAGGGCAAGGGAGAAGGAAGAGTTCCGTAAAATTCAGGCTTCTTCATTTACCGAAAACGGACGTTCCGTGCAGGTCAGCAATATAGGAGCGCGTAAGGCAGAAGAAGCACTTCTTGCCAACCTTATGCGTTCGCCTGGCAATTATAAAAAAGTTGCGGACAAGCTCTCGGAAGATATTTTTCCCAGTGAGTTCGGCAAAGCTGTGTTTTCGGCTTTGCTGCCTTATCTTGAGAGCGGCGAAACGCCCGAATACAGCGTGGTTATCCGCGACCTTGATAACGATCAGGCGTCGGCTCTTTCGCGTATTTTAAACACGGCAATCAACACAGGCAACAGCGCTGCTGAATGCAGCGATTGCATAGAAAAGCTTATTGAGGAGAAAGCTAAATCGGATGTGGCAGATCCCTCGGCATTAAGCGATGATGATTTCAGGAAATTATTCAACTAACAATAAAGGAGAAATCAAGAATGGGAATTGAAACTGCAGACAAAAAAAGCGCATTCCGTGCTCTCGTAGAACGCGGAAAGCAGACGGGTAAGCTTACCACCCGTGAAATTGATGCTGCGATTGAGGAGATGAATCTCGAGCTCGAAGAACTTGACGAGCTTTATGAGACCATAGAAACGTCAAATATCAAAATTATTGACGACCTCGGTGATGCAGCTCTTGAAGAGCTCACTTTCGAAACAGATGTCAAAACAGCAGGTGACGGCGGCGCAGCAGGCGATTCGAAAAATGCCGCAATGGATGATCCGGTTAAAGTTTATCTCAAAGAAATCGGTCATGTTCAGCTTCTTTCAGCCGAGGAAGAAATTGAGCTCGCCATGAAGATTGCAAATAACGACGAGGCAGCAAAGAGCCGTCTCGCCGAAGCTAATCTGCGCCTTGTTGTCAGCATAGCAAAGCGTTATGTCGGCAGAGGTATGCAGTTCCTTGATCTTATACAGGAGGGTAACCTCGGTCTCATCAAGGCTGTTGACAAGTTCGATCATACAAAGGGCTTTAAGTTTTCCACATATGCAACCTGGTGGATCAGACAGGCGATTACAAGAGCAATTGCTGACCAGGCGAGAACCATACGTATCCCTGTTCATATGGTAGAAACAATCAACAAAGTCAAAAAGACAAACAGCCAGCTTCTTCATAAAATCGGTCGTGACCCCAGCGCTGAAGAAATTGCGTTAGAGCTTGATATGCCCGTTGATAAGGTGCGCGAAATTCTCCGTGTCGCACAGGAGCCTGTTTCACTTGAAACACCTATCGGTGAAGAGGAAGACAGCCATCTTGGCGATTTTATTCCCGATGATGATGCTCTCGCACCTGCAGATGCAGCATCCAACATTCTTCTCAAAGAGTCGCTTGACGAAGTGCTCAACACACTTACACCCAGAGAGAAAAAGGTTATTGTGCTGCGTTTCGGTCTTGCTGACGGTCATCCGCGTACCCTTGAAGAGGTCGGTAAGGAGTTCAATGTTACACGTGAGCGAATCAGACAGATTGAAGCCAAGGCTTTGAGAAAGCTTCGCCATCCGAGCAGAAGCAAAAAGCTCAGAGATTTCCTTGATTCCTGAGTCAGTTTCCGGATTTAAGTTTTTTCGTGGATTAAAAGTTACAAATATGTAAATTTTTCCTTTGTTGTTCTTGACAAAGAAATAATATTTATTTATAATTTTTTTGATATAGTATGTGGCTGTATTGGTCCATACAAAATTTTAAGGAGATGAAATCAGTGAAGACAAGCAAACGTATCCTCGCGTCAGTTCTCACTCTGTGCATGATCTTTGGTTGTTTTGCAACCGGCTTCAGCGCACTTGCTGCTGATGGTGCAGATCTTCAGGCAGGCATCAACGCTGCTATTGCAAACGGTGATGCTTCCTACAAGTGGACAGGCGGCAACGTAACACTCACAGATGTTCTCGTTATCGACGGTGACATCGACATCGACTTTAACAATGCAACAGTTACCGGTGCTCCCGGCAAATCAGTTGTCAATGTTAAGGGCGGCGAAGTTACTCTTTACAACGGTACATTCTACGCACAGTGCGAAGATTACCGTGGAGTAAAAGACTTTGCAAGCACACTCATGGACTACAGACCTGCAGTTTCTATCAATGGCGGCGATGTTACTCTTGAGTGCATTACAGCAATCGGTTCAACAATCCGTATCCCCAACAGCCACACTGTTGAGATCACAAACGGTAACGGTATCAACGCAAACGCAGGTAACGTTGTTCTTAAGGACGTTATCGCTGTTGGTATGAAGGCTCTCGATAACACAAAGGCAAATGTTGTTGTTGAAGATGCTATCCTTGTTGGTATCTACAAGGCAGCTAACATCCTTACAAAGGTTCAGTTTGCTGACGGTTACACACAGTACAGAACAATCGATTTCCTCAAGGAGTTCCTTAAGGACGGCGTTTCTCTTTCTGCTACAGAAGAGAAGTACCTCGATGCTCTTACAAACAGCCAGGGTGATCTTTCAGCAGCTTCTGTTATCGCATCAGGTAAAGCTCCCACCTTCGCAGCTCCCACAAGCGAGTACGATGCAGAGACTGACGTTCTCACAGTTATTGCTCAGGCAGATGCAGAAAACGTCAAGGCTGATGTTGCTAACAGATACTCCTACAGATATACACCTGACACTTGCACAATTGACGGCGTAACAGCTGACTTTGCAGAGCAGGCTGACGGTACATTCGCAGCTACATTTGAGAATATCGGTGCAAACGCAACTCTTGACGCAGAGCTTGATTATGAGCTTTCCGTTAAGATGGGCGCAAAGCAGAAGGAAATCGTTCTCAAGGCTCTCGATATGGTTAAGTCATATGCTGAAAATGCTCCCGAAATCATCGGCAGATTCATCAAAGATTTCGAAGGCGACAGAGCATACGGCAAGGTAAACGAGTACCTTGATCTTGTTTACGGCTCATACTATTCAGTAGACGGTCTTAAGAATAAGGAATCTGTCCGTAAGTTTATGGGTGTTGTTTATGCTCTCAAGGGTATGGACTTCACAGGTAACACTGGCAAGTTAGGTATTGTTTCTCAGATTAATCCCAACTGGAATGATACAATCAAGAAGAAGGCAATTGAGGCTTCTCTTAATAACCAGCAGAATGAGTTTGGTAAGATCTTTGATACAGACGGTGACGGCGTAGCTGATTCTCTCTACGCATTCAATGGTGACATCGGCGAAGGTATCGGTCTCCTTGAGCTCTTCGACAAACACTATGCAGCTGTTAAGGAGCTTGCTCTTACTGCTGATTACAAGGATTTCAATGACATCGGCGCTGCTGCTTACTATGTAGGCGAAAATTATGCAGAGATCATCGAGATCGTTGATGCAGCTATCGAGCTTCTTGAGTATGGTTACGACCTCCTTGAGGATCCCGACCTCAGAGCTATTATCTCCAACAACTTCGGTGATGCAAGCGTGCTCCTTGCATATGCTGACAAGCTTATGGCTCCCAATGGTTATTATTGGACAATTAAGTCTAAGTATGAGGACGCTAAGAATTCCGGCCTTATTGAAAAGTATGCAAGCAGAGCTCCCGAGCTTTGCGAGAGATATGCTGAGAAGGTTCTCGATATCGCTCAGAACCCCACAAAGTACTTTGATATCAACAGCAAGGTCGAAGGTGACTACTTCAACGTATTCAGCTTTGTTGACAATGCTGTTATCACAACTCCCGCTGACGAGAATGTTGAGTACTGTAACGTTACAGTTAAGGTTGCAGGTTACGGTAAGTTCTCAGTTAACGGCGAAGAAGAGACAGTTCTCAAGTCATACAAGGTTGAGAAGGGTGAGTTCTTCACTGTTGATCCCGTAGAGTATGATGATGCAGATCCTCTCTTCCGTGATTATGTTTACACACAGCCCAACGGTACATGGCAGGTTGTTTCTTCTCTTGCTAACTTCCGTGTAGGTAGTGATGTTACAATCACTCTTAACTTCTCCGCAATGAACAGCCAGTCTGATGAAGAGGTCAACATCGTATTCCTTACTGACGATAACCTCGGCTACAACTGGATCGGTGACTTTGACGGTGCTGTTGCAGACCTCGATCTCACTTCCTTCGAGATTCCTGAGTACAGAGGCATGGCTTTTGCAGGTTGGTCACTCGACAAGACTGCAGCTGCTGATGCAGCTCTCTCCGATGATGATCTTATCGCTTCCATCGAAGACAGAACAGATGACTTCTTTGTATACGCTGTATACGATTCACAGCTTAATGTAGAGATTCCTGTTGATCAGGATATCGTTGCTAATGTTGATACTGCTACAAGCCGTGTATACTTCGGTACATATGTTAACCTTCCCGACAACATGAAGGCTATCGAAGTCGGTATCATCGCAACTAAGAATGCTGACTATGCAACAGAAGATAAGATGACACTTGAACTCAACGGTGTTTCCGGTGTCCTTCTTAAGAAGTCTGACGCATACGGCGATGACGGTTACCTTCTTGATAACCTCTACTATGAGCTTGGTGTTAAGACAGCTTCCGGTACAGTATACGGCCGTGGCTATGTCATCTACAAGGATCTTGATACAGGTGCTGTAGAGACAGTTTACACAAGCATCGTTTCCGGTACTCTTTAATCCTAAAGTTAATTAACTATTCTTTGACGAATGGAGATGACAATAATGAAGAAGTATGCAAAGCCCTCAGTTGAGATTGAAAAGTTCACAGTTGCTGATATTATCACTGACAGCACTCCCGTTGTAGACAATCCCAACGTTGATACCGATATCGGTGAGCTTTCCGCTGGCATTGAAGTCGGCGACGAGTTCTGATTTAAACAAACCCTTTTTACGGGCAGGCAGATTACTGTCTGCCCGTTTTCCCTTTATCTGTTTTGATTTGTGGAGTAATTATGAATTACTATTCTATTGCCGATATTGTTATCGGATATAAAGCTAAATATGATAAACTGAAAAAGCGCAGCGAACCGTATCTTTATAAAGGCACTCAGCCTGTTGGGGTAACTGTTTCGCTTGATTATAATGAACTTGAAAAATCGTTGCCTCAATATCCGCTTCTTGATATTGAGACACTTGAATATATGCGTGTCGGCAGTCTTTTTTATACTGCGCTGATTGATAATGGCGGATTTCTGCTTCACGCTTCCGCTGTTGTAGTTGACGGTGTTGCTTACTGTTTTTCCGCTCCAAGCGGCACGGGTAAGTCAACCCATACTTCACTTTGGTTAAAAGAATTTGCCGATAGAGGAGCTTATATAATTAATGATGATAAGCCTGCAATCAAGCTGGTTGACGGCATACCGATGGTCTACGGTACACCGTTCAGCGGCAAGTATAATATCAACGTAAATACTTCGGTGCCGCTTAAAGCGCTTTGCTTTATCGAACGTGCCGAATCTAATTCTATCAACAGAATTACACCTTTAAAAGCTGCAGCTTTAGTTCTTGATCAGACTCTGCGTCCGACAGATGAAGACTTGATGGATAAGCTGCTTGAAAATCTTGAATCGGTTGTTACAGAAATACCTGCTTATGTGCTTCGCTGCAATATCAGCCCTGAAGCAGCAATCATAGCATACCGTGAAATGAGTGAGTGATATGTTTTCTAAACTCAAAACTGAAAATAAAGACGTAACGCAGTGGCTGAAATCGCGTGTCAGACCGTATTGGGGAAGAATTATTATCCTTATAATTGTCAACGCTCTGATGTCGATGATGGTTGCAGTCAATGCTTATGTATGCCGCGATCTGATAGATTCTGCTGTTGCGGGTGACAAGTCAAGGCTGATTAAAGTCAGTGTAGCTGTTATTCTGATCGTATTTGTGCATCTTTTTTTACGTCTTACTTATCAGCTGCTTAACAGTCGCTTACATATCAATATCGAAGCTGATTTTCGCACATATTTTATAAGTAATATCTTTAATAAAGATTATCTTAAAATAACTTCTTATCACAGTGGCGATATTATGACGCGTTTTTCAAGCGACGTCAGCTGTGTTGTTGACGGTATGATTACGCTTCTCCCTACGGTTATCGGTCTTGTTTTTCGTATTGTTTCTGCTTTTGTAGCGCTGTTCTGGCTTGATAAAAAGCTTGCTCTTTTGTTTTCGGCGCTCGGAATTGCCGCTTTTATTATTGCGCGACTCTTACGTAATTTCCTCAAGAATCTTTATATTAAAACTCAGAAAACCGAAAGCAAAGTGCGCTCCTTTACCCAGGAAGTAATTGAAAATATTCTTGTTGTAACTGTTTTTGATGCATCTCAGTCAGTTAAGGCAAAGTTTAAAGAGCTGATTAGCGAGCACAATAAGAATAAGTGGAACAGAGCGGGTTTTCAGGCTGTTACAACAACTCTTATGTCGCTTGGCTTCAGATTTGCTTATATGCTCGCTTTCGTTGTTTGCGGATTTAAACTTCTGGCGAGCACGATTTCATTCGGCACAATCACTGCTGTGCTTCAGCTTATAACTCAGCTTCAGAATCCGTTCAAAAACCTTTCCGGGCTTTTGCCTGCTTATTATCAGATGATTGCTTCTGCAGAGCGTTTGTATGAGATTATTGCGCTTTCAAGTGATGAGGATGAAGATGACAGAGTCGATACAAAAGAGTTTTATTCTCGTCTCACAAGCGTTGAGTTTGATAACGTTACCTTTAAATATGACAGAGACACTGTCCTTGAAAATTCTTCAATTTCTGTGAATAAGGGCGACTTTGTTGCAATTACCGGTATTTCCGGTATCGGTAAGAGCACAATGCTTAAAATGATGCTCGGCGTTATCACGCCTGAAAGCGGCGCTATTAATTTTAAAACAGCAGACGGATGCTTTAAACCCTCTAAAAAATACCGTGAGATGTTTTCTTATGTGCCGCAGGGCAATATGCTTCTTTCAGGCACTATATACGAAAACATTACATTTATGAGCAAAGGCAAATCTGACGAAGAAGTCAGAAGAGCAGTTGAACTTAGTTGCTGCAGTGATTTTGTTGATGAACTGCCCGAAGGTTTGAATACAGTAATCGGTGAACGCGGCAGAGGACTTTCGGAGGGTCAGGTGCAGCGTATAGCTATTGCGCGTGCTATCCTTCACGATGCGCCGATTATGCTCCTTGATGAAGCAACATCCGCGCTTGATGAATCAACTGAAGAGCGCGTTTTGCGCAATATAAAAACAATTGACAACTGCACCTGTGTTATTGTTTCGCATAAAAAAGCAGCACTTAGTGTTTGTAATAAAGAAGTTATGATCGAAAATAAGCGTTTTGCAGTTAAAGAAAGGTGAACTTGAATGAAGATCAAACCGGGATATAAGCTCAGAAAAATGTGCGGCTCCAGCATTGTAGTTGCTGTAGGAAAAGCTTCGGCTGAATTTAACGGTATGGTAACTCTTAATGAGAGCGGTGAGATTTTGTGGAACAAGCTTGCAGAAGGCGCAGAAATAAGCGATCTTACATCAGCTCTTATTGAAGAATACGGTATAGACGAAACAACGGCAAAGGCTGACGCACTGGAGTTTATTTCAAAGATTGAAGGAGCAGGTTTCATTGAATAAGAGTAATGACCTTGTTTCTCAACTGCCGGATATGGTTTCTTCTTTACAAAGCGGAAAATTAGTTGAATTTGAAACTCACGGCTTCAGTATGGTGCCGTTACTGCGCGACGGAGGGGACAGAGTAATTCTCAAAAATGCTGATAAACCGCTTGAGGTCGGTGATGTTGCTTTGTGCAAAACAGATGACAACAGATTTGTTCTTCACAGAGTTGTGTCTGTCGACGGTGGTTATACACTCAAAGGCGATAACAGCGTTCTTACCGAGCATTGCTCAGGTGATTCTGACGTTATAGGTGTTGCCACAGCTTTTGTCCGAAAGGGTAAAATTATTGAAGTTACCGATAACAAATATTTATTTTATGTTCGGCATAGAGCTTTTTTTGTTAACGTATGGCGCTTGTTCTGGTCAATAGCGGATAGATTTATAAAAATATTCCGTTAATATTTTGTTTGAGCGGTGAGAATCTTGAAGATAAAGCTTTTATCCTATTTGTTAATTGTTTTTGTGCTGTCCGCTTTTTGCTTTGGTTTTACTGCCGCATCAATTGATCTTGACGGCATAATGAGCGAGAACGATTGGCGTAATATTGAACCGGAAGTTATCGTGACTCTTTCTGGTGAATCCAATTGCGATGTGTATTTTGCAACAGTTTCTGTTTTGGCTGAAGAGTCGTCAAACCGTTTGCTTTTCGGCTTTAAGGTTAAAGTACCCGGATTTGTCGAAGACAGTGCGAACTACGGCGTAGCAGTTCGGATCAATAATGATGAATTTGTTTATATTACGCCTGATACGGTTTCGGAATATAACAGTGATAAATATTATTTTGAGGGTGTTGTATGCGCAACTTCTCAGACTGATTTTACCGCTGAAATTGCGGCAGGCATCAAATACGGTCTTTTTACCGTTGATAATATTGAAGTCAGAGTGTTTGATTCTGACGGTGAGCCGTCGAATGTTTATACTCTGAACGTTGGTGAAATAATTACGCAAGCGGAAACTGCAATCCAAACTACTCAATTGGACGCAGCAGAGCAGATTGTTCCGGCACAGAATCCTACAACACAAAAGCAAACAACTGCAAAGAAAACCACAACCAAGAAAGTGACAACCACTAAAAAGCCAACAACTCAAAAAACTACAACCACCAAGAAAACTACAGCTGCAGAGGAAGAACAAGATTTACAGCCGACAACTAAAAAGACCAAAACCACAAAATATAAAACAGTTAGAACTACTCAAATCACAACCACGGATTATATTACTTATGACAGTACCGGTATAGTTGAAACAAATCAGACAACTTCATTTCCTTATTGGTATGAAACAACGCGCAGAATTCCGGAAGGCGAAGAAACAACGGTGTTGACAGTAAATCAGTTGAAAATACAAAAGGGCTTTTCTTATGCCGCTGTTGCTGCACTGATTTTGTTAGCGCTCGGTATTTGTGTTGTAATTAATCTGAAACACGATAAAGATAATAAATAAAAAGGAGAATTAAAATGGCATTTATAAACGTGATTATTTCAACTATTGTTGCAGCTTTTACGGCATTCGGTCCCTTGTTTGGCGCCCTTGCGCCGTCACCTTTTGAGTCAAAAGAAGATGACGTACTTCTCAATATGTCCGTTATTTCCGATACTCACCTTGATGAGGCTTTTTCTCCGCTTGCCTGGTTTCTCGGCATCGGTCTGAGTGATATGCGCAACGCAAAAACACCTGTTGACGTTGTCACGGTCACCGGTGACCTTACCAACTACGGCGATGAAGGCTCTATTGACGAGTTTTTTGATACGATGCAAAAGAATTGGGACGGTAAAGCAATTGTTGCTATGGGCAATCACGATATCGGTCACGTAGAAGATAAGACTCATGAAGAAGCAAGACAGTATTTTGTAAAAAAATATAACGATTATCAGGGTCTCGGAATCGAAAAATCATATTACAGCACTGAAATTAAAGGCTATACATTCATTGTTCTTACCGATGAATCTGACGATTCTTGGGATCATCCCGATCTTTATCAGGAACAGCTTGATTTTCTTGATGCAGAGCTTGCTAAGAGCGGCTCTGACGATAAGCCTGTTTTTGTTATCTCTCACTGGCCGCTTGCAGGCACACACGGTGAAGAGGTTGCATGGGATGACGGTGATATAGGTGAGCCTTATTCGGCTCAGATTCAGCAGATACTTGAAAAGTATGAGAACGTCTTCTATATCAGCGGACATATTCATATCGGACTTAACGGTAACTTTACGAAGGATCAGTTCGGCGTATCAAGCTATGATCGCAAAAACGGTGTGAACTACCTCAATCTTCCCTCATACGGTCTCTTCAGCCGCTATGGCACACTTCTTGGCGGCAGGGGATATCAGGTGGAAGTCTATCAGGATAAGGTTATTCTCCGAGCAAGAAATTTTGTTACACATAATTGGTTCAATCTTTATGAAACAGTCGTAGAACTCGACTAAAATAGGTTTATAAAACTGCGAGAGGTGTTGAAACGCACTTCCCGCAGTTTTTGCTGAAAAAATATGTTAAAAGAGTAAAAAAATATCATAAAAATGCTTGCAAAACATAAAACTCTGTGATATAATTGCTCGTGCATTTCGCACGCAGAGTGTTCATGCCGAAGTGCAGTCCTGTGGGCTGTTCGGTAAATTTCAATAGCTCTGCGGAGGAAAAACTAAGGAGGAAAAACAAAATGGCAACAGTATCAATGAAGCAGCTGCTCGAAGCAGGTGTACACTTCGGTCACCAGACCAGAAGATGGAATCCCAAAATGGCTCCCTATATCTTTGCGGAGCGCAACGGTATCTACATCATCGACCTTCAGAAGACAGTAAAGAAGCTCGATGAGGCTTACAAGTTTGTTACAGATATCGCAGCAGAAGGCGGCGAAATTCTCTTCGTCGGCACAAAGAAGCAGGCTCAGGATTCAATCCGTGAGGAAGCTATCCGTTGCGGTATGCCCTTTGTCAACGCACGTTGGCTCGGCGGTATGCTCACAAACTTCAAGACAATCCAGAAGAGAATCAAGAGACTTGCTCAGCTCAAGGCTATGGAAGCTGACGGTACATTCGATATGCTTCCCAAGAAGGAAGTTATTAAGCTCAAGCTCGAGATCGAGAAGCTCGAGAGATTCATGGGCGGTATCACAGGTATGAAGAAGCAGCCCGCTGCTATGTTCGTTGTTGATCCCCGCAAGGAGAAGAACGCAGTAGCAGAAGCAAAGAAGCTCGGTATTCCTGTTGTTGCTATCGTCGACACAAACTGTGATCCCGACGAGATCGACTACGTAATCCCCGGTAACGACGATGCTATCCGCGCTGTTAAGCTTATCGCTGCAGAGATGGCAAACGCTGTTCTTGAGGGCAAGCAGGGCGAGCAGGTTGCTGCAGAAGCAACTGAAGAAGCTGCTGAATAATTTAAATTCTACTTTATTTTTAATATAGGAGGACTAATACAATGGCATTTACAGCTAAAGATGTCCAGGCTCTTCGTGAGAAGACAGGCGTTGGTATGATGGACTGCAAAAAGGCTCTCACCGAAACAGACGGTGATATGGAGAAGGCAATTGACTTCCTTAGAAAAAAGGGTCTTGCTGCTGCTGAAAAGAAGGCAAGCAGAATTGCTGCTGAAGGTATGGTTTATCCCTACTACGATGCTGACAAGAATGTTGGTGTTGTTGTTGAAGTTAACGCAGAAACAGACTTCGTTGCTAAGAACGATAAGTTCACAAGCTTCGTAAAGGCTGTTGCTAATACAGTTATCAATGATAATCCCGCTGATCTTGATGCTCTTCTTGCTTGCAAGCTTGACGGTAGCGAAAGAACAGTTCAGGAGAACCTTCAGGATAATATCCTTTCAATAGGCGAGAACCAGAAGGTTCGCCGTTTTGAGAGAGTTGAAGGTGTTTGTGCAACTTACATCCACGGCGGCGGTTCCGTTGGTGTTCTTGTTAACTTCGATACAGATGTTGCTGCTGACAATGCAGAGTTCGTTGCTATGGGCAAGAATATTGCAATGCAGATTGCAGCTATGAACCCCGAGTATCTCAGCAAGGAAGATATGTCTGAGGCTGAGCTTGAAAATATGAAGCAAATCACAATTGACAGCTCACTCAACAAGCCTGATTCTCTTCCCAAGCCCATTCTCAACAAGCTCTTTGAAACAGCTGTTAACGAGAAACTCTTCAGCGATGAAGATATTGCTGCTTATGAGGCAGAGAAGAACAATAAGTTCCTCTTCAATTTCCTTTCAAAGGAAGCAGTTGCAACTCTTGCACAGCTTGCTGTTGCTGGTAAAGAAGAGTATGTTAACAACAAGATTTTTGCTGGTGCTGTTGATGGCCGTATCAAGAAGCAGCTTAAGGAAATCTGCCTTCTTGACCAGACATTCGTTCGTTCCGACCTCTTCGACGGTACAGTAGGCGGCTACATCGCTGACGTTGCTAAGAAGATGGGCGCTGAAATCAAGATCAAGGGCTTTGTCCGTTACGGCAAGGGCGAAGGTCTCGAGAAGCGTGAGGACAACTTTGCTGACGAAATCGCAAAGATGGTTCAGTAATTCTTCAAATTTTCTAATAGGGCAGAGAGCAGTGTTCTGTTCTCTGCCTTTTAAGTTTTTGTATGGGAGGCAGGATAATGTCGGTACAAGGCAATAAAAAAGTTCAGAAATTAACGGCTTCAGCGGTTTCATTAGCTCTTTGTATGTTGCTGCCGTTTGTTACGGGTCAGGTGCCCGAAATCGGCAATATGCTGTGTCCTATGCACATTCCCGTTATGCTCTGCGGCTTTTTGTGCGGCTGGCAATATGGCTTGCTGGTCGGCTTTGTTGCGCCGCTTTTGCGTTCATTTATCTTTGGTGCCCCTATCTTGTTTCCACAGGCGGTTTCAATGGCTTTTGAGCTTGCCGTTTACGGTTTTATGACAGGCTTTTTTAACAAACGCCTGCCGCAAAAGACAGTTCTTATCTATTTTAATCTGATTGTTTCGATGATTGCGGGTCGAATTGTATGGGGATTAGTCAGGTTGATAATTTACGGTCTCGGTTACTCTCAGTTTTCAGTTAGTATGTTTATTGCCGGTGCTTTTGCTCAGGCTATTCCCGGTATCATACTTCAACTGATTATTATTCCGATTATTGTTATTGCTGTAAAAAGAATTAATTCAAAAAACATTTCGAGGTGAATGTTATGAAACTCAGTGAAAAAATCAAAAGAAAAGTCTATAATTTTGCCGGTAAGGTTGCCAACTCTCTTGCACAGAATCAGGGTGGAGGCGATAAAAATGACAAAAGTATAACTCCCGGTATGCCGGAGCTCGTTAGAGCTGTTGCGTGCGAAGGCGCAGTTCTTCTTAAAAATAACGGTGTTCTGCCTTTTAAATCTGATGATAACGTTGCTCTTTTCGGCAGAAATCAGATTGAAACTTTCTTTGTCGGTTACGGCTCGGGTGGCGATGTAAACGAGCCTTATAAGGTCAGCTATCTCGACGGCATAAAGAATTGCGAAAGTATTAAAATCAACAAGAAACTTGCTGATAAATATATCGAATGGTGCTCAGCCAATCCTGTTGATGAGGGTGTCTGGGGACGCTGGCCGAGATATTTCCCTGAAATGCCTTTTGATGCCGGGTTGATTGCTGATGCCGCTGAAGAAAGCAACAGAGCTGTTGTTTTTATAGGCCGTTCATCAGGCGAAGACAGAGAGAATGCACTCGAAGAAGGCAGTTACTACCTGACATCGGAAGAAAAGAAACTTATCGGAATGGTTGCCGAAAAGTTTGAAAGCATTGTCATAGTGCTTAATATCGGCAGTATTATCGATTTTTCTTGGATGGACGAATTCAGCGATAAAATAGGCGCTGTGCTGATAACCTGGCAGGGTGGTATGGAGAGTGGTAACGCACTCGCTGACATTCTCAGCGGTAAAGTTTCGCCGAGCGGTAAGCTTACCGATACTGTTGCCTGCGCGTTTGAGGATTATCCATCTTCTGCTGATTTCGGTGCGAAAAAATATAATAATTATACCGAGGATATCTTTGTCGGTTACCGCTATTTTTCGACCTTTGCGCCTGAAAAAGTCAGGTATCCGTTTGGCTTTGGTCTTGGATATGCAGATTTTGATGTGCAGTGTATCGCAGCTGAAAGAACAGAAGATAAATTAAATATAAAAGTTAATGTTAAGAATATTTCTGATAAATTTTCTGGCAAAGAAACCGTGCAGCTTTATTATTCCTCAAACGGTACAAAGCTTATAAATCCTGACTGCCAGCTTATAGCATTCAGAAAGACAAAACTGCTTGCTCCTTCTGAGTCTCAACAGCTTGATATTGTGATTCCGCTCAATTCATTGTCTTCTTATGATGATAGCGGTGTTACGGAATATGCGTATGCGTGGGTGCTTGAAAAAGGTGAATACACTGTCTTTGTTGGCACTGATTGCGCAAGTGCAGAACCCTGCATGAAATTCGAAATTGATGAAACTAATTGTGTTGAACAGTTAACACAGGTTTCGGCTGCAAAAGTTCCGTTTGAAAGAATTGATTCATATACGGAAAATAACGGCAAAAAGGTGCCTGTTAAGCACAGCACGCCTGAAAGCAAAACGGATCTTAGGCAAATTATTTCAGCTGATATACCCCAGGGATTCACAATTACAGGCGATAAGGGATATAAGCTCTCCGATGTTAAGCAGGGCAGAATTGCTCTTGACGTTTTTGTTTCTCAGCTTGATCTCACAGAGCTTGAGGCAATAAGCCGTGGCGACTATGTAATGAACAGTCCTCTCGGCGCAAAGGGTAACGCAGGCACACTCGGCGGAGTTCTTGAATCTTTGAGAGATAAGGGAATTCCTGCCATTACAACTACCGACGGACCTTCGGGTATCAGACTTCACGCAAGCTGTTCTCTGCTTCCTATCGGTGCGATACTCGCTTCTACTTTCAATGAGGAGCTTGTTGAAGAGCTCTATACTCTCGTCGGCAAAGAAATGGCTGAAAAAGGCTCTGACGTGCTGCTTGCACCGGGTATGAATATTCACAGAAGTCCGCTCTGTGGCAGAAATTTTGAGTATTTTTCAGAAGATCCGCTTGTCAGCGGCAAGATAGCTGCCTGTGTTGTAAGAGGTGTTCAGGCGAGCGGTCTGAGTGCTTGTCCTAAGCATTTTGCCTGTAATAATCAGGAAACAAACAGGTGCTATAATGATTCAAGATTATCGGAAAGAGCGCTCAGAGAAATTTATCTCAAAGGCTTTGAAATATGCGTAAAGGAAGCCGAGCCGAAGTGCATTATGACTTCATACAACAAAATCAACGGAGTATGGGGTCACTATAATTATGAGCTTTGCACTACCGTTCTTCGTAAAGAGTGGGGATATAAGGGTATGGTAATGACCGATTGGTGGATGAGAAAGAGCAAAAGCCCTGAATTCCCGAAACTCAGAGATAACGCCTACCGTGTACGTGCACAGGTTGACGTGCTTATGCCCGGCGGCGGAAGAACAGGCAAAAGAAAGCCTGACGGCACATTACTTAAAACTTACGGTAAACCCGACGGAATAACAATCGGTGAGCTTCAGCAAACAGCCAAAAACGTTATCCGTCTTGCAATGGCAATTAATAAATAATGTTAATGATTATTGACAATAACCGATCTGCTTAATATAATAATAATTTGTATACTATGATTATTTTTGAGCGGTGATAATATGAACAACGGTAAGCGCCGTTTGATTGCCCTTGCTGAATTTTTTGAATCAAAAACCGATGAAGAGCATATTTATTCAGCTTCTCAGATAATTGAATACCTTCTTGCTAACGGTATTGAGGCTGAACGCAAGGCGCTCTATTCGGATATTGATGCGCTTAAGCTTGCTGGTTACGATATTGTCAGCACAAGAAGTCCTAAAGCAGGCTTTTTCCTTGCCTCAAGAGAATTTGAGGAGGCTGAGGTCAGACTTATGATTGATGCCGTAAGTGCGGCGAAATTTATCACAGTCAAAAAAACAGATGCACTTGTCAACAAAATCGGTTCGCTTCTCAGCGAGCCTCAGGCTGAAAAGCTCAAATCACAGGTGTATATCGATAAGGGGCACAAACGCAAAAACGAAGAGATATATTATACTATCGATACTCTTCATAATGCTATTGCTAAGCGGCTTAAGGTTAAATTCACTTATTCCAATCTCAGCGTTTCGGACGATCTGAAACCTGTTTTAAACGAGAGGGAATTTACCGTCAGTCCTTATGCACTTATCTGGTCAAATGACCATTATTACCTTGTTTGTAATAACGCAAATTATGATAATCTTATGCATGCGCGTATCGACAGAATGAAAAGCGTCACTTGCACCGATGAGCCGTGGAGGCATTTCAGCGAGGTTTGTGATTATAAGGATAGTTTTGATTCTGCCGATTATGCAGGCAAACTGTTCAATATGTTCTCAGGCACAGCTCAGACTGTAACGTTGCGTTGCGCTAACAGATTCTTGGAAGAAATTGTTGAGCGTTTTGGTGAAAATATTCGTTTTTCTTCCAGAAATGCTGATAATTTCACGGCTGAAATTAATGTTGTAACCGGTGAAGGATTTTTATCCTGGCTTTTGCAATACGGCAATTCTGTTGAAATTCTGCGTCCGGCTCAGCTTCGTGCTGTTGTTGCACAGCGGGCTGCGGATGTTGCTGCGTTGTATGCCGGTAAATAAAAAGGAAAGGGAGTGAGGTTTCTTCATAATGCAGTATGTAGTTTTTGACCTTGAATGGAACAATGTCTACGGCAGAAAAATCAAAGGTTTTATTAACGAAATCATTGAAATCGGTGCCGTAAAACTTGATGAGAACCTCAATGAAATATCGTCTTTCTCAAGCTTTGTAAAACCGAGCATCGGCAAGAGACTCAGAGGAAGCGTAAAGAAATTAACAAACATAACAAACGATGATGTTCTTGGCGGTGAACCTTTTACTCAGGTCTTTTCCGCTTTCAGAAAATGGATCGGTGCACAGCCTACAGTCATACTTACCTGGGGTGACGGCGATATCAGAGTGTTGGTTGAGAATTATAAATATCTCAACGGAATTGCATATATACCTTTCCTGACGGATTACGTTGATTTGCAGACTTATGTTCAACGTAAGGTACCCACAGAAAAAGGTCAGCAGATTGGTCTTGGAAAAGCTGCGGAGGCTCTGGGGATTGACGGAGGCGATTATTCGCTCCACCGTGCTCTTGATGACAGCAGACTTAGTGCAGAGTGCCTGAAGCGTGTTTTTGATTTTAATGATCTTCAAAGCTATATCAGACCTTGCGGCACGGAGTTTTATGCAAAGCTTGCGTTTAAACCTCATCCGATCAGCAATTTGAAAAATCCGCTTATAGATAAAAAGCAGCTGACCTATGTTTGTCCTGACTGCAGGGTGAATGCTCAGCGACTCAAGGAATGGAAGTATTCAAACCGATTCTTCCGCACGGTGTTCAAATGTCCTTACTGCGGTAAGATGACCAGGGTTTCAGTCCGATTTATGCGTATGTACGATAGGGTAGACGTCAAAAAAACGACTGCACCCTACATTCCTCCAGAGGAACAAACCGAAGCAGAATAAAAAAATAACAGCGGCTGCTTTATGCACATAAGCGAATGGGTACTTATGTTTATAAAGCAGCCGCTATTTTAAATTTGGTTTATACGTATTTTATGTACATCAGTGCTATGACGCCCAATACGTGGATAAGTATTATGGCGGGCAGACCAAGCATAAATTTGTTGTGTTGAGTTTTGTGGTTGATAGCCTTCATCGTGATCAGCATCGGCAATGCGCCGCCGCAGAACGCTGTGAGCAAAAGAAACTTTTCAGGAATTCTTCTTTTTCTCTTGCGTGCGGCACTCTTATCATAAACAGTTATAATAATTGCAAAAGATGCAATGATGGAATATAAACATAAAAGAATAATTAGTTTTTCAGCCATTTCATCACCGAACGGTTAAACCGACCTTTCGATTTGCTTTGATGTATTGATTTTAATATATTATCAGTCTGTTGTCAATAAATTTAACAAGGAGTTTATAATGAGATTTAAAAGTACACTTATCATTTTACTTTGCTGCGTTTTTGTTTTTTTGTCTGCTTGTAACGAAAGCCAACGTCACGAAGATGATAGTAAGTCACCGCCTGTTACAAAAAGTGAACTTACCATACGCGGCGTATGGCTTACTTGTTATGAACTGTCCGCGATGCTTAAAAGCGGTAAAAAAAGCGATTTTATCAAAAGCGTCAACAAAATGTTAGATGAATGTGATGAAAAAGAGCTTAATACAATTTTTATTCACGTCAGACCGTTTGCCGATTCAATTTATCCGTCTGATATTTATCCGTTATCAAAGTATGTTTTATCTTCGTCAGGCAAAAAACCGGATTTTGATGTTCTTGAAACGTTTATTCTGCTTGCACATGAGCGCAGTTATACCGTGCACGCATGGATTAATCCATACAGAATCTCTTACGACAGTGACCTTTCAAAACTTCCGTCAGACAGCATAGCAAAAAAAGAAACTGTAAAGGAGGCTGCTGTCCAGATTTCATCAGGTGTTTTTCTTGATCCGTCCTCTGACATAAGCCGTAAGTTGATTCTTGACGGTGTGCGAGAGATTCTGGATAACTATGAAGTTGACGGCATACATATTGACGATTATTTCTATCCGACAACTGATAAAAGCTTTGATGCTCAAAGTTATAAGTCATATTGTGATATCGGCGGAAAGCTCGATCTTAAAAAATGGAGAACTGAAAATGTAAATGCTTTGGTTGCGTCTTTGTATTCTACCGTTCATTTGTATGACGGTAAGGTTTTCAGTATAAGTCCCGCTGCTGATATTGACAAGAATTTAAATGAATATTATGCCGACGTTAAGCTGTGGATGAGGAGCGAGGGCTTTGCTGATATCATAATTCCGCAGATATATTTCGGATTTAAAAATGAAAAGATGCCGTTCGAGAAAGTTGCTGAAGAGTGGGGCAATCTCAAGCGTAACGACAGTGTCCGGCTTGTTTGCGGGCTTGCACTGTATAAGCAGGGGAATGAAGATGAATTTGCCGGCAGCGGTGCACGCGAATGGATAACGGATAAAGATATTATTGAGCGGCAGAAAGAATCTGTCAGGACCAAAGGTTTTTGCGGTTACGTGCTGTTTTCTTATAACAATTTTTAATATACCGTAAATATAAAAAGTGTTGTAATGCCCACTGTGTTGTGATATAATTACTCTGTAATTTTATATTCGGATAGTGTATCA
The DNA here is from genome assembly GCA_045637465.1 of Acutalibacteraceae bacterium. Classification (GTDB taxonomy): domain Bacteria; phylum Bacillota; class Clostridia; order Oscillospirales; family Acutalibacteraceae; genus UBA8612. The sequence goes on from JAZTZM010000023.1 coordinate 126,711, forward strand.
TTTTATCTGAATAGGGAGTATTGTTTATGAAAAATGATGTGGGTAAAAAAATCGGTATGGCAGCATGCGTTTTCGTTATGATCGCCGGAATAATAACTTTGGTTATGTATATCGGCGGATTTTTTCCGAAAATTGCCGACTTCTTTTCAAAAGAAGAAGAGAGCGAAACGCTGATTGCAACTGAACCTGTTTTTGCAGACGAGCCGCAAGGTCCTGTCAACGGTATGAATGCAATAGTTATCGAAAAAGGTGTTGACTTTAAGGAAGCACAGAAAGCGTTTGACCTTTTCTCTGATATAGCTTCCTGGGATTTTAATACCGTTGTTTTCAGCGGCTGTGATATTGCTGATGTTACTCAGCTTGCATCACAGGCTAAAAGCAATGGTCTTTACAGCGTATATATGATCGGTTCTGATATGGTTGTCAGATCAGGTGTGCCAAACAGAGAAGCGGCAATTTCGCTTCTGAGCACCGGCGTTGATTCGCTGCTTATATCTCCTGCAGGCGGTGCTGCAATTAACGAGGTAGCTCTTGCGGCTAACGTTATCCGTGAGCTTCAACCATCGGCATATATCGGCGTATATGCACAAGCCTCAAAGCAGTATAATCCGGTATGTGTTCCCGATGTTTTTGATTATAAATACATTGACGTTAAAATTCCTTCTTCCGAAGTAGCCGGTGATTATTCTAAATTTATTTCTGCTTACTGTGACGGCACTACAAAAGATAATATTTTCTGTATGCACACTGAATTTATCGGTAACTCCAAAGGATATGAGAAACCCGATGAAATATTGAAACAATTTTCAGCAGTCACTTCTGTTGAATCTTCGGGCTATTCTTTCTACCGTTACGGTGTGCTTTCGAAGAATAATGATCTCAGAAATGCAATAATCGACTTTAAACAAAACGGTATATTGAAGGATTACTTTAAGGAGCTTGTAATTTCTTCGCCCAAAAAGACAAAATTTGAAACCAATCAGTCGCTTGTTTCTTTTGTTGGTACCGGCGATATTACTAAACCGCTTACACTCAACGGACAAGCTGTAAAAATGATTGATGACGGTTATTTTTCTGTTGAAAAACAGCTTACTCCCGGTGAGAATGTTTTTGTTTTCGAGCACAATGGCAAAAAAATCACATATACAATAACTTACAAAATCAAGCTGATTGATTCTGTTATGCCTAACAGCAACGTTTCTGCGCCCGGTAGCACAGCACTTGATGTAATTGCTGTTGCGCATAAGTCAGCTGACGTTACAGCTACACTCGGCGGAGTTACCATATCTCTTGTCCGTTCGGATGAATATGATGACAATACGTCTGTTGATGATTCATCAGATTACACAAACTTTGTCGGAACGTTTAATTTACCTGAATCGGCAGAAACTGATGCAGATCTCGGCAAAATTAAATTCACAGCCAAGTATCAGGGTATGACAGAAACCAAGTCCGCTGCTAAAGTTACGGTAAATGCTCTTCAGGAATTTGTTCCTCCTGCAGAAGAAATTTCTGAAGATACTTCAGTTGACGATTCTTCAACCCAACCGTCAGGAGAAGATTCCTCTGTTGAAAATACAGACAGCTCCACGGATGCTCCGACTAAGCCGGACGAGCTGCCTGATGAGCCGAAGGAAATCTTTGAGTTGCTGACTCCCTATAAAAATAACGGTGTTTCCGGTAAATCAAAGATGGTTGTTATCAAAAAAGAATATGCAGAAACATTACCTTCATCAACGATGAATGACGTTTCTGTTCCTTATTTCACTGCATTACCCAAGGGTACAATTGATTACGTTGTTGATACAAGCTCTTTTGACGGAATCAAATACTACGTTCTTTCATCAGGCAGAAGAGTTTATCAGACTGACGTTGAATATCTTTCAGCAGGCTATAATATGCCTTCTAATGAAATTCGTACCGTAGGAATCGCTAAAGAATCTGATAAAACAAAGATTACGCTTTCAATGAAGTGGAAAGTCCCGTTCAACGTTCGTGAACATCCGCAGGATTTCTATACTCAGATTTCCGGCAGGCCGTACAGTGTAAGGAACTTTACTGCAGAGTATGTTGATATTGTTTTCTATCATACAACCAAGGTGGATTCAATGCCTTCGATAAACACTTCCGTTATTTCCGGGGCACAGTGGATTACAAATAGTAACGGCACCGTTACTCTGCGACTTTCTCTTAAGAAAAAAGCCGGCTTCTACGGCATCAAATACTATTACAACAGCGACGGCACACTTACGTTATCAATTAAAGAACGCCAGAGCACATCGATCAGCGGCAAGGTAATTATGCTTGATCCCGGTCACGGCGGCAACGATCCGGGTGCAATAGGTACAACTGTTGTAAACGGTAAAAGGATTTATGAGGAAACAATAAATCTTGCAATTGCCAACAAAGTCAAATCAAAGCTTGAAGCGTTGGGGGCAACGGTTATTATGACCCGAAAGTCCTCTTCAACAACTCTTGAACTTGATTCAAGAGCTGCATTGCACCGTGCAAAGAATCCTGATGTAGTTGTGTCAATTCACTGCGATGCGTCTGAGACGTCGTCATCTGCCTCAGGTACATCGGCATATTATTACAAGAGTTATTCCTATCCTCTTGCAAAACATCTTAGCACAAGCATAGTTTCTGCATATAAGTCGAAGATTTATGCAAGTAATTCAGCAATGGCAAGTAAGGTTGACAAGGGAGCAATGTTCAAGGGCTTCAGAGTCACACGTATTGAAGAATGTCCGAGCGTACTTATTGAATACGGTTTTGTCACCAATGTTACGGAATGTAATGCGCTTGTGAATGATAAAAACCGCGATATTCTCGCTCAGGCAACTGTTGACGGCCTTGTTGCTTATTTTAAAAACAGCTAATTGTTTTTCTTGTTTTCTGAAAAAAGCTTTCCTTTGATGAAAAAAGATAAAAGCATCGCGGGAAAGCTTATCAGAAACCATATTGCTGAAAACAGCGGACATATCTGCCCGAGCAGATGTCCGGGCTGGTTCGAATAATCCCACACGTTCATACCGAATTTTTTGTTTACTATGCATCCTACAATAAATTCAAGTGTTGTTATTATCACGCAACCGGCAAGGCATCTCAGTATCAGACTTCTGGTTTTTGATTTTATGTTTATGATATAAATCAGAAGAAATGCGAGTCCGCCTGTCAGTGCCATTGTCCAGTGCGTAAAGCCTCGGAACATAACCTCAATAAGGCCGTATATTACGCCTCCGAGCAAGTAAACAAACGTATATTCTTTGAATTTTTCCATTTTTCTCACCATTGTATTTTTGGAGGTAATGTTATGCAAAACAAGCTTACCGATTTTCAGATTCTTCCTGATGCGCAGGGTAAAATAATTGAACCGGGTTGGTCAACCAAGCTTCTTTTTGATTATGAGCCTCATAACATAAAGCTTGAGCGTATGAAGATGAAAGAGTGGGACAGCTATATTCTTATCAGTTCAAGCGGTGATTATGCATTTACAATGCACCTTGCTGATAAAAGAGCGCAAGGTCAGGTAAGTGCCTGCTTTTACGATATTAAAAACCAAACCAAATACGAGTGTTTTAATCCTAAGTTTCTTCACGGCGGCAAGATATCATTATCCCGCTCAAGTGAAAAGGGCAGCAGCGTTGTAAAAGGTCTTTTCTGCGATTTTATGTATCTTGTCAACGCTGATGACAGACATCTTTACTGTAAATATACGCAGATGTTTGATGCGAATGTCGAAGCGAACCTGCACGTGTCATACGATAACGCTGCAGATTCTCTTGCTGTTCTTTTACCGATGAATGATGATAATACTCAGTTTTACTGCAATCAGAGTATTGTATGTATGCCTGCGAGCGGCTATGTTTTGTTGGACAATATAAAGTTTGAGTTTAACCCCGGTGAGGATTTTGCTATTCTTGATTGGGGCAGAGGTGTGTGGTCTGATAAGTGCAGACGCATTTTCTGTACAGGCAGCAGTGTTGTTGACGGTAAACCCTTTGGTTTTAATATAGGATACGGTTTGGGTAAAACTGAATATGCAAGCGAGAATGCATTTTTCTATGATGGCAAATGTCATAAACTCGATAAGGTGTTTATTGACTATCCTTTCTTAGGTAATGAGAAGGTGTGCACCGTAAAATCAAATGATAAACGGTTTGAAATGAAGATCGAGCCGCTTTATTGCTGTGAGAATGAACACGATCTTTCTGTCATGAGACAGCACGAAAAAATAATGTTCGGTCGTATGAGCGGCACTGCTGTTACTGATGACGGTAAAAAGCTTGAAATAAAAGATCTTATCTGCTATTTTGAGCAGTCTACAGGTAAGTATTAATATGAAAGACAATAAAAGGCAAAAGAATACGCTTGTAAAAAGTTCTCTTTTTGCGGTTGTAGTTGCAGTTGCAATAGTTGTTATAGGCATCAACCTGTGTATACTTGCAGGGTTGGTTTATGTCATAATATCTCCGAGGTTCGAAGTTTTTTCGACCAATACTTTTATCGTTATGGGAATTGCAACTTTTATTAACTTTGTTGTGTTGATACTTTTGTTGGTTCTCAGAAAAGTTTATGAAACGCTGGTCAATAAAAAAATTGTTATTCCGCTGCGTGAGATTGAAAGCCATATAGTCAACTTTGCACACGGTAACTACGATAAACCTGTAATACACAGCGAAGACGACGAAATCGGTGACCTTTTCAAGGCTGTTGAAAGGGTGCGTGTGCAGCTTAGCGAATACCGCGAAAACGAGAATAATGCCGCCGAACTTAAGAAAATTTATATCAGCGGTCTTATGCACGATATTGCAACTCCAATTACACGTATTAACGGTTGTGCTTCTATGATCGAAGACGGTATGGTGACCGATGAAGAAAGCATAAAGCGCTTTGCGACGATGATATTGCGCAATACGGAAGATATAAACATTATGCTTAAAAGTCTTGCCGCCATCGAAAAATACAATGATCACGGCATTTCGATGGATCTTCAGCCTATTGATATCGGCGAAGTGCTCGGAATATATTTTTCCGATCTTAATCTTTTTATTAACGATGAATCCATATCGATTGATTTCATCAATAAATGCAAGTCTCCTGCTGTTACAATGATTGATGTTAAAAGTTGCAAACGTGCACTGGTCAATCTTATCAATAACTCAATCAAATATAAAAAGCCGGGATGTAACTGCGAAATAGTTGTAACGCTAGAAGATAATCCTGACGGAAAGATTTTGTTTTCGCTTGCCGATAACGGCGTTGGTATTGAACCCGGTGCTGAAAATATGATATTTGAGATGTTTTACCGTGGTGACACTGCCAGAAGAAACACAAACGAAGGAAGCGGTCTCGGTCTGTTTATTGCAAAGCAGATACTCAATCTCAATAATATAAGTGTATGGGCAAGAAACAACGGCGACGGATTGACCGTTTTTGCTCTTTTTGAGCGCTCTGACAAGAAACCTGTGCGTTGGCTTAAACGGGAGAATTAGTTATGAATGAAAAAATTCTTATTGTTGAAGACGATAAAATGATAGCTGAGCTTGAGCGTGAATATCTTACAGCAAACGGCTTTGCTGTTGATATATGTAACGACGGACTTAGTGGATATGGTTCGGCACTTCAGAATGATTACAGTCTTATCATTCTCGATGTTATGCTTCCCGGACTTGACGGCTTTGAGCTGTGTAAAAAGCTGAGGGCTGCAAAAGATACGCCTGTTCTGTTTGTAACAGCAAAACAGGAGCCTGATTACGTTATTGAAGGTTTTTCGCTGGGTGCGGATGACTATATTACAAAACCGTTTAATTTTAGGGAGCTTGCTGCGAGAGTTACTGCAAGAATTGAGCGGTACAAAGCTATTTCTTCAAAGAAAAACAGCACAACTGATGAACTTGATTTCAGATGTTTAAAGCTTAACAGGAGCTCAAGAAAGGTTTATGTAGACGGTGACGAGGTTGTTATGACCAATAAGGAGTTTGATCTCCTCTGGTATCTTGCCTCAAATCCTGATATCGTGTTCAGCAGAGGAGACCTCTTTTACGAAATATGGGGTTATGATTCTATTGGCGAAACATCTACTGTTACCGTACATATTAATAGAATCCGCGATAAAATAAATAAAAATTCAGCAGGCGTTCAGTTTGTTGAAACAATCTGGGGAACCGGGTACAGATTTAACAGTTAATTTGGAGTTTGGCATTAACTTGTTGCTTTTCATAAATCAAATTTTTTTCAGGAGAACAGACACTTGAACAGGAAATTTAAATCTATTTTGTCTTTATTTATATGTTTTTCCTTGCTGACAGCTTGTTTCGGTTGTGCGGTCGGTAAGGTTAACGTCGGTAGCATACCTTTATCTGCTGAACCGGTTAATCTGCAGTCATCGGAAACTTCTTTGCACTGCTGTATTGCCGATAATATGACCGAAGTCAGTAATTCAGGTCTTATTACACTGCTATATGATCAAATAAGCAGTGCTGTTGGTGTGCGTGTAACAAATGGCGAGGAGAGTAAAATCTGGTCATCATTGCCATTGGTTTCTGAAGGTGTTGAACCTGATAATGAAGCGGCAATTTTATCTCTTGAAGTTATTCATGCCGGAAAAAAATATTTCCTTAATTCTCAGGACAACAGCCTGAATTACGGTGGAGTTTACACAAGTAACGGTAAAAACGGCTTTGAAGTGGTTTATTTTATTACCGATAACGGAGAGTGTTTGAAAAACATAAAACCTGATTTTTCAGATGAAGAATATAAATCAGCTGCAAACGGAAGTATTCTTTTCAAGGTAATTACAACATATTTCCTCAGAGACGGCTGTTTTTATGCCGATATGAAATGGGTAAATCTCGGTAATGAAGATGATGTGCTGATTAATATCGGTTTTCTTGAGTATTTCGGTGCCGCAAACACTGCAGCGCCGGGCGATTATATAGTTGTGCCTGACGGCAGCGGAGCGATTATAGATACTGCATCGGAAGAAGAAGTTCCGCCTGTCAGTATCGCTGTGTACGGTAACGATATCGGCGGTTCAGCTCAATTCAGCAGCGTTGTCGCCGCTTACGGTATGAAGTGCGGAAACGAAGCTTTTTCTGCTGTTATTGAAAAAGGTGATGCGTTCACTTCAATCAGCGCAAATAAGGCAAATAACGGTGTCGGCTATAATCGTGTAGGTCCCGTATTTACATTTGCTTTAACCGAAAACGATAAAGAGAATAACGAGTTCAGATTTGCTCAGTCAAAGGTAAATGACAGCGTTCTGATTTGTTTCCGTTTCTTAAACGGAGCAAATGCAACGTATGCCGGAATGGCTGCAGCATGCCGTGAGCAGCTTATCCGTAACTATACGCTTTCAACACGAAGTGTTGAGGTAACCGAATATATGCCGCTTATGGTAAATGTAATCGGTAAAGTCAAAAAGAGCGGCTTGATTGGTTTTGGCAAAAAGCTTACCGACTATAACGAAGCAGTTGATATTCTCGGAAGACTTAAATCAAAAGGTATCGACAACGTTTATCTGAGATATTCCGGCGCTCTTTCCGGTGGTTTAAACGCACGCAATGCGGCTGATGCTGCTGTTTTAGCCTCAATGGGAGGCAGGTCTGCCGTTAAAGAGCTTGATAAATATGCATCCGGACTTAATTTCAGCGTTTTTTACGATGTTGATTTAGTCAGTGGCAATTCATCATTATCGTCATTGAAAAATCTCGACGGTTCAAAGCACTCAGTCGTTTCATCAGATCCGTTAAAAGATAAGGGATTTGATGTTGCTGAAAACAGACGTTATTTTACAGGCGTATCTTCCCTCGAGGATACGGTTCTTTCAGTGCTCAAACGTTTTGATTCTCTTGATTCGAGCGGCTACTGCATTACAGATGCCGGCAGTTATGCGTTTACTGAGTCCGGAGTATCATTAAACAGGCAGGATGTAGTTATGAATGTTGCTAAAAAAACTGCACCTTTGTCAACGGAAAGCCCGATTATGTTGCGCGGCGGTAACTTCTATGCAGTCAAAAACGCTGACGTTATATCCGGTTTGCCGATGAATTGCTCGCGTACAGCCACTCAATCCTACATATCAGTGCCTTTTGTTCAGATTATTCTTCACGGTATTGTTGAGTTTACCTATGATGAAATCAATCTTTCTTCAAATGATAAGGTTGCTCTGCTCAGATGCGTTGAATACGGTGCAGTGCCCGGATATGTGCTTACCAATGACTCACTCGATGACAGCGATGAATACGCTGAATTGTTCTCTGTTGATGAAAATCTTAATTCGATGTATGATTCATATGCATCGGTTGGCGCGGTTCTCAACGATTTGAGAGGTTCCAGAATTACGGATCACTACGCTGTTATGAACGGTGTTTACTGCACCGAATATGAGTCTACAACCCGTATTTATGTTAACTACACAGATGCTGCGGTAACCGTAAGCGGCATTACTGTAGAGCCTATGAGTTTCTTCAGGGTCAACTGATGTTGTATAATATTTAAAAAATAGTTAATTTTTCGGTATACCCCTTTACTTATAAGATTTTATAAAGTAAAATAACTTAGATAAGTAATTATGAAAGGTTGATCAGAAATGAGCACTGTATATAAGCGAATCCTGCTTAAAGTAAGCGGTGAGGTTCTTGCAGGCGAAAAAGGACACGGTATTGACAACGATATGACAATGTCGGTTTGCCGTGTTATCAAGGAGTGCTGTGATCTCGGCGTTCAGGTTGGCGTTGTTGTTGGCGGCGGTAATTTCTGGCGTGGCAGGTCTAGCGAGAATATGGACAGAACAAGAGCCGACCATATCGGTATGCTTGCAACTGTTATGAATTCGCTTGCACTCGGTGATGCACTTTCTCAACTTGGTGTTGACGCAAGAGTACAGACGTCACTCACAATTCCTCAGATTTGCGAGACATATAACAAGGATTCAGCCGTACGTCATCTTGAAAAGGGCAGGGTAGTAATCTTTGGCGGCGGAACAGGTTGTCCTTTCTTCTCAACTGATACAACCGCTGCTCTGCGCGCTGCAGAAATAGGCGCTGAGGTTTATTTCAAAGCAACGAACGTTGACGGCGTTTATGACAAGGATCCCAACAAGTTTGATGACGCTGTCAAGTTTGATGAGCTTACACATTCCGAAGTTCTTGCAAGAGGGCTTAAGGTTATGGACAGCACGGCATCATCACTCTGCCGCGAAAACGGCATAGCAATTCTTGTATTTAACCTTAACGACCCTGAGAATGTTCTCAGAGCTGTCAAAGGTGAAATAGTAGGCACAATCGTAAAAGAATAAAACATAAGGAGAAAATATCATGAAAACTGTTTTCAGTTATGCAGATGAAAAAATGACAAAAACAATCAGCGCACTTAACAATGAGTACGCTTCAATCAGAGCAGGCAGAGCATCTGCTGCTGTTCTTGATAAAATCAGAGTTGATTATTACGGCACACCCACACCCGTAAACCAGCTCGCTGCAATATCTGTTGCTGAGGCAAGAATCCTCACAATTCAGCCTTGGGATAAGAGCGTTCTCGGCGCTATCGAAAAGGCAATCCAGGCTTCTGATATCGGTATCAACCCTCAGAACGACGGTACTGTTATCCGCCTTACATTCCCGCCTCTTACTGAGGACAGACGTAAGGAAATAGTTAAGACAATCCGCGCAACATCTGAGGATTCAAAGGTTGCTATCCGTTCAATTCGCCGCGACTGTATGGATAAGCTTAAGAAGATGGAAAAAGCTTCTGAAATTACAGAGGACGATCTTAAAGACGGTGAAAAGCAGATTCAGGACAAAACCGATAAATATATCAAAGAAATTGAAGCTATCTCTGCTGACAAAGAAAAGGAAGTAATGGAGATCTGACAATGAGCATTGTGTTACCAAGCCATATCGGATTTATTATGGACGGTAACGGCCGTTGGGCAACTTCAAAAGGCTTGTCCCGTTCAGAAGGTCATATTGCCGGCGCCGACACTTTTCGCAGAATCTGTGAATATGGTTGCGACCTCGGTATAAAAAGCATGACGTTTTATGCGTTTTCTACCGAAAACTGGAAACGTCCTCCTCAAGAGGTAGCTGCACTTATGAATATCTTTCGTGATTATCTGCACGAAGCTCAGGATCGAAAGGCAGAAAACGAACAGAAAGGTATGCATATGCATTATATGGGCGAGCGCGAAGGTATGCCTCAGGATATTCTTGATTTGTTCGATACCGCTGAAAGTGAATCATGCTCAAAAACTAGAACAGTAGTTAACATTGCCGTTAATTACGGCGGAAGAGCTGAGATTCTCCACAGTGTCAAAAATATTGCTCAACGTATCAAGGACGGTGAGTTAAACCCCGAAGATATTACTGAGGATATGATTTCAAACGGTCTTTATACCGCCGGTCAACCGGAACCTGATATCATAGTTCGTCCGAGCGGTGAGCAGCGAATTTCCAATTTTATGATCTGGCAATCAGCTTATTCAGAATTCTGGTATACCGATAAGCTCTGGCCTGATTTTACTACTGATGATTTTGATAAGGTGATTGAGGATTATTCCCGTCGCCACAGACGCTTTGGCGGTGTCTGAGAAAATAGGTGATTTTATGAAAAACAGAATTCTGTTTGGTGTAATGTTCGGTATACTCGGACTGCTTGTTGTTATTTTCCCGTTCTGGCCTTCTCCGTTGCCTGACATTATAGTTTTTGCTTCAACGCTTATAGCAATGTTTGAGCTTAATAAGACCTTTGGTGTGAAGAATAAGGCTGTTTTTGCTTTGTCGATTGCTTTTTCGGCTTTAGTTATGGCTTACCACGGCTATGCATCGTTGCTTAATATCGATATTCCGATATTCCCTGTACTTGTAATTTATACAATTCTGATGCTGTCGATAATTGTTATTGACTTTGGAAAAACGCGATTTGAACACATAGGCCTTTCAATTATTGCTTCTGTTGTTTTACCAAGTGCGGTTGCCTCTTATATGAAATTGAGGAATCTCTATTTCGAATATGATGGTGTTTTCACAAGAGGTCACATAAGATTCCTTGTATGGTTTGTTTTGGGCAGCGCAGTCTGGGCAGACACGTTCGCGCTGTTTACCGGTATGAAATTCGGCAAACACAAGCTTTGTCCGAGAGTCAGCCCCAAGAAGACTGTCGAAGGTGCAATTGGCGGCGTTATCGGTGCATCCGCAAGTAACATAATAGCACTTCTTATCTGCAATGCTGTTTGTGAAAAAGATTTTCCGATTCCTGTATGGTTTATGGTAATTCTTTCTATTGTCACTCCGGCCGTCAGTATGTTAGGCGATCTTATTGCTTCTACCATCAAGCGTAATTACGGTGTTAAAGATTTCGGTAATCTTATTCCCGGTCATGGCGGTATGATGGACAGACTTGACAGCATAGGAATTGTTTTGCCGTTTGTATACAGCGTTTTGCTTTTCTCTTTCAAGATATTTTCAATAGGTTGATTTTTTACGGCGAAGTTAGCTTGAAAGAGCAGCTTCGCCTTTTTGAAAGGATAGGGAATAATGTCGGATAAAATGATAACGGTTCTCGGCTCAACAGGCTCAATTGGTGAGCAGGCTCTTGATGTGGCACGAATGCACGGTTACAGAATAAATGCACTCACTGCGTCAAAAAATACAGATATAATTGAAAAGCAGGCTCGTGAATTTAAGCCGAAAAAGGTTGCAATGGCTGATGAAAATGCCGCTGCTGACCTTAGAATCAGACTTGCTGACACTGATATAAAAGTGCTTTCAGGTGTTGAAGGTGTCAGTGAATGTGCTGCTGATAATTCCGACGCAATTGTTCTTAACAGTATTGTCGGTATGGCAGGTCTTGTGCCTACACTCAGCGCTGTTGATGCAGGCTGCAAAATTGCCCTTGCCAACAAGGAAACTCTTGTTGCAGGCGGAAAATTGGTTATGCATAAAGCTGCTGAAAAGGGTGTTGATATCCTTCCTGTTGACAGCGAGCATTCCGCTATTTTTCAGGCTTTGCAAGGAATGAATGAAAAGAAGGAACTTAAACGCATTATACTTACCGCTTCAGGAGGACCTTTTTTCGGCAAATCGCGTAAAGAGCTTGAAAACGTCACGGTTGCACAGGCTCTTAAGCATCCTAATTGGAGTATGGGTGCAAAAATAACCATCGATTCTGCTTCAATGATGAATAAGGGACTTGAACTTATCGAGGCTGTCTGGCTGTTTGATGTTTTACCCAAAGATGTTGACATTGTTGTTCACCGTCAGAGCATTGTTCATTCATTGATTGAATTTGTTGATAATTCTGTTATTGCTCAGCTTGGTGTTCCGGATATGAGAATACCTATTCAGTATGCGCTCACTTATCCTCAGCGCTTTGAATCTCCTGTAAAACAGCTCAGGCTTGAGGATTGGCAGACACTTACTTTTGATAAACCTGATTATGATACGTTTGAATGCATAAACATATGCAGGAGAGCAATTGAACTCGGCGGTCTTTGTACGGCTGCCGTAAATTCTGCTAACGAGATGGCAAATGAGCTTTTCCGTGAAGGAAAGATCGGCTTTCTTGATATTGCTCGTGTTGTCGCCGATGCACTTGAAAACTGCGGGCGCGTTGATGACTATTCACTCGAAGATGTTCTCGAAACCGACAAATGGGCGAGGGAGTTTGTAAGAAACAGCATTAGGAGGTAATCTGTATTGCTTTCAATTGATACGCTTGCAGGTGTCTGGGCAAAAGCCTGGCCGATACTTTTGGCGATACTTTTTTTCGGCTTTATCATTTTTTCGCATGAACTCGGACACTTTAGTCTTGCAAAGCTATTTAAAGTAAAAATTAATGAATTTGCAATGGGTATGGGCCCTGCAATTTTTAAAATAAAGGGTAAGGAGACAAAATATTCTCTTCGTATTTTTCCTATTGGCGGTTATGTAAGTATGGAAGGCGAGGATGAAGCGAGTGAAGATGAACGTGCATTCTGCCGTAAATCTGCCTGGAAACGTTTCCTTATCGTTTGCGCAGGTGCAGTTATCAACATCACTATGGGCACTGTTATTCTTGCAATTCTGATAAGTCAGCAGAATCTTGTCGGCACAACTCAGATTCATTCTTTTGATGAGGGCTCCCAGCTTGAGGCAACAGGTCTCAGAGCAGGTGACGTTATCACAAAAATTAACGGCAGATATGTTTTTTCGGATACTGATTTATCATATCTTATGTTTTCTGATGCTGACGGATCTTTGGATATTACAGTTATGCGTAACGGCGAAAAGGTTGACCTCAAGGGTGTCAGATTCACCACGGTTGAAGAGGATGGTGTTGAGAAAATCAAGTTTGATATGACAATTCTCGGCGTTGACAAAACTTTTACGACAGTTGGCAGCAGCGCTGTTAAACAGACAGTTTCTGTTGCAAGAATGGTATGGATGAGTCTTGGTGATATGATTACAGGTAAATACGGCTTAAAAGATTTGTCAGGTCCGATTGGTACTGTCGGCGTAATTGCAGATATTGCCGAAGAATCAACGAAGAAAACGGATTATTCTGCGCTTCTCAATATAATGGCTTTTATCTCAATCAATATCGGTGTTTTTAATCTTCTTCCGATTCCTGCACTTGATGGCGGCAGATTGCTTTTCATTCTTATCGAGATGATTTTCCGCAAGCGTGTACCGGCAAAATATGAAAATTGGGTTCACGCTGTAGCGATGGTTTTACTGCTTATATTTATGGCTCTGATAACGTTCAGCGATATATTTAAACTGATAAAGGGGTGACGACGTTGTTTGAAAGACGATCAGCACGTAAAGTTCAGATAGGTAATATCTTTATCGGCGGCAATGAACCGATTGCCGTACAGTCAATGCTCAGCAAACGCTCTGACGATTTTGAAGGCAGTGTTGCTCAGGCAAAACAGCTTGAAGCTGCAGGCTGTGACATTATCCGTGCAGCTGTGCCGGATATGGCAGCTGTAAAGTTGATTGACGTGCTCAAAAACAATGTAAGTGTCCCGATTGTTGCTGATATTCATTTTGATTACAGACTTGCTCTTGAATGTGTCAGCGCAGGCGTAGATAAAATCCGTATTAATCCCGGTAACATCGGATCGGAAGACCGTGTAAAGGCTGTTGCCGATTCGTGCGCTGCAGCAGGTGTACCAATCAGAATCGGTGTCAATTCCGGTTCGGTAGAAAAAGAGATACTTGCTAAATACGGTTCTCCTACACCTCAGGCAATGGCTGAAAGTGCAATGTATCACGCTTCACTTCTCGAAAAGTTTGATTTTAATAACATCGTTATTTCAATCAAATCTTCTAATGTTCAGAATACTGTTGCGGCTTATGAAACTGTTGCTTCAATGTGCGACTATCCGCTTCACCTCGGTGTTACTGAGGCAGGTACAAAACATATGGGCATCATAAAATCAGCCGCAGGTATCGGTTCTCTTCTTGCTCACGGCATAGGCGATACAATCCGTGTTTCACTTACCGATGAACCCGTTGAAGAAGTTAAAGCCGGTATCGATATTTTAAAAGCACTCAATTTGCGTGAAAACTGTGTTGAAATCGTTTCTTGCCCGACTTGCGGCAGAACAAGAATCAATATGATTGATATTGCAGGCAGAGTAACGGACTTGCTTGCAGATTGCCGCAAACCTATTAAAGTGGCAGTTATGGGCTGTGCCGTCAATGGACCCGGAGAAGCAAGAGAAGCTGACATCGGTATTGCAGGCGGAGACGGTTGCGGACTCATATTTAAGAAAGGCGAAATTATCCGCAAGGTAAGTGAAGACAAGCTTGTTGAAGAATTAATGAAAGAAATTGAAAATATGTAACTGAAAGGGATAAGCGAATGACCGGCAAACAGTTGGCTGAGCTATTTACACCACTTATCGGTGCAGAGCTATGCCGTGAATATCTGGAATATGACAACATAGAAATTAATATAAATTCCGTTGAACGCGTTCTTGTTATGGATGTTTTCGATGCGCCTTATGACGCGCCGAATAAATCTGTAGCAGAGCGTGAGCTTTGCAGTGCTCTTCAGCTAGAACGAGCAATCATCAACATAAATCTTTTGCCTTCTCAACGAACCGATCCTTTGCCGGAGCCGGTTTATGTTGAAATTGATCCGGAAAAAATTAATGCATTGCTTAAGCAGCGTATTATTCCCGCAAGTGGTTTTTTAAGCGATTCCGCTTCTGAGCTTAACGGCAATAAATATACACTCACTGTTTCTGCAGCGGGTGCAGCTGTGCTCAAAAGTATGGGCGCCGAAAAAGAGCTTGCGTCAATTATTAATGAACTATACGGCATAAATGTTGCTGTAACCGTTGTAGCACGCGAAGAAGAGAATGCTGTATCAATCGAGGAAATGCAGCGCAAAGAGGATGAAAAGCTTGCTGCAAAGCAGCCGACAGAAATTAAAAAGGTTATTAAACCTACATTCGAAGGCTTGCCTATTTGCACCGATTATGCAAAGATAATCTACGGTGAAAAAATCCCTTCAAAGCTGCCTTCAAGGATTATTGATATTTCCCAGGAAAGCGGTACGGTTGTTGTCTGGGGCGATGTTTTTTCACTTGAAACCCGAACAACCAAAGACGGACGAAACAGAATAATCACATTTAACTTTTCTGATAACACAGGATCATATGCGGCTAAAATTTTCGGACCTGTTTCCGAAACAAACTATCTTGTCGAAAACCTCAAGGACGGTATGACTGTACTTATCAGAGGCGTTGTAATGTACGATAAATACGCACGTGAAAACACTATTGATGCACGTGCGATTGCTCAGATTGATAAGATTTCAAAAACCGATGATGCGCCCGAAAAGCGTGTTGAACTCCATATGCACACGCGTATGTCTGCAATGGACGGTATGACTGACGTTAAGGATCTTGTAAAACGTGCGATTAAATGGGGACACAAGGCTGTTGCCATAACCGATCACGGTGTCGTTCAGGCTTATCCTGATGCAGTCAAAGCTGCAAAGGGCAGCGATATTAAGCTGCTTTTCGGTATGGAAGGTTATCTTGTCAATGATGTTGACGGTGAAGAAACCGACTATAAAAAACTGATTCCGTATCATATCATAATTATTGCAAAGAATAACACCGGACTTAAAAATCTTTATAAGCTGATAACAATGTCTAATCTTGAGTACTTTTATAAGCGACCGAGAATTCCGAAGAGTCAGCTTATAAAGTACCGCGAAGGTCTGATTATCGGCAGTGCTTGCGAAGCTGGCGAGCTTTTCAGAGAGATGCTTCACGGCGAATCTGATTCAAGACTTCTTGATATCGCATCGTTCTATGATTATATCGAAATTCAGCCTCTTGGTAATAATGACTTTATTGTAAGGTCTGAGGAGTTTCCCCATATCCAGAGCTATTCTGACCTCGAAAACCTTAATAGAAAGCTTATCCACATCGCGGATAAAGTTTCAAAACCTGTTGTCGCAACTTGTGACGTTCACTTTATTGATCCTGAAGACAGCATTTTCAGAGCAATTCTGATGGCAGGTCAGGGCTTTAAAGATGCGGATGAGCAAGCACCTCTTTATTTCAGAACAACTGATGAAATGCTTGCGGAATTTGCTTATCTTGGTGAGGATACTGCGCGTGAGGTTGTAATAACTAATCCGAATAAAATTGCAGATGCCGTTGACAGAATCATTCCCATTCCCAACGGTAATTTCCCTCCGGATATTCCGGGTTCAGAAGAAGAACTTACACGTATATGCTGGCAGAGAGCAAAGGATATGTTCGGCGACCCTGTTCCCGAATACGTTGCTCAGCGTCTTGAAAAAGAGCTCACTTCAATCATAAAGAACGGTTTCGCTGTTCTTTATATGATTGCTCAGAAGCTTGTTAAAAATTCAGAAGATAACGGCTATTACGTCGGTTCACGAGGTTCGGTCGGTTCTTCATTTGTTGCTTCAATGGCGGGTATTTCTGAGGTTATGCCGCTTGCACCTTTCTATCTTTGCAAGAAGTGTAAGCACAGTGAGTTTTTCCTTAAGGGTGAGGTAGGCTCGGGATTTGACCTTCCACCTAAAAACTGTCCTGTCTGCGGTGAGCCGATGATTCGTGACGGTCACGATATTCCGTTCGAAACATTCCTTGGTTTCAAAGGCGATAAATCGCCTGATATTGACCTTAACTTCTCGGGTGAGTATCAGTTTTATGCTCATCGCTATACAGAAGAACTTTTCGGTAAAACTCACGTTTTCAAAGCAGGTACCGTATCTACCGTTGCCGATAAAACTGCCTTTGGTTTTGTCAAAAAGTATTTTGAAGCGAAGGGTATTTCTCTTCATAATGCCGAGCTTGACAGACTTTGCAAGGGCTGTACCGGTATAAAACGTACAACAGGTCAGCATCCCGGCGGTATGGTTATCGTTCCCAACAAATATGAGGCGGAGGATTTCACTGCCGTACAGCATCCTGCAGATGATGTTGATGCTGCATCAATCACCACACACTTTGATTTCCATGCACTTCACGATACAATCCTTAAGCTTGATAATCTCGGCCATGATGTGCCCACGCTCTATAAGTATCTTGAAGACTTTACGGGCGTTTCAGTGCTTGATGCGGACGTATGTGATAAAGAGCTGTACAGGATGATTGTAAGTCCCGAGCCGCTTGGCATTACTGCCGCAGATATTGACTGTGAAACAGGCACGCTTTCGATTCCTGAAATGGGTACAAGCTTTGTCCGCCAGATGCTTCTTGAAGCTCAGCCTAAGGGCTTTGCCGACCTTCTTCAGATTTCGGGACTTTCGCACGGTACGGACGTTTGGCTCGGTAATGCTCAGGAATTAATTCATAATAATGTCTGTACAATTTCCGAAGTTATCGGCACACGTGATAACATTATGGTTTACCTGATGCACAAAGGTCTTGAGCCTGATATGGCTTTCAAGATTATGGAAATTGTCCGTAAGGGTAATGCTACCAAACTCCTTACACCCGAGCATATGGATGCTATGAGAAAGCACGGTGTTGAAGAATGGTACATTGATTCCTGTATGAAGATCAAGTATATGTTCCCCAAAGCTCATGCTGCGGCTTATGTTATTGCTGCGCTTCGCCTTGGTTGGTACAAAATTTATCACAAGGTTGCTTATTATGCCGCTTATCTTACGGTGCGTGGAGGTGACCTTGATGCGTCACTGATTATGTGCACTATTGATCAGGTAAGACGCAAGATGAAAGAAATCACTGATAAGGGTAAGGAAGCTACTCCGAAGGAGTTGTCTCAGTTTACCGCGCTTCAGGTTCTTCTTGAAATGAAAGCAAGAGGAATCGAATTCCTTCCCATTGATCTTTATAAATCCGATGCTACAGTTTTCAAAATTGAAGACGGAAAGATCAGACTTGCTTTTTCCTCACTCAACGGCACAGGCGAAAATGCCGCAAAAGCTATTGCTGCAGCTCGTGATGACGGTGAGGGTGAGTTTATGTGTGTTGATGAATTTCAGCGCAGAGCAGGCGTTTCAAGCAGCGTTATTACAGCGCTTCGTGAAGCAGGTGCTCTTGAAGGTCTTCCCGACAGTATGCAGATAAGTTTGTTTGATTTTTAATTTGGTGAAAAAAGATATGGACATTTCAAAATATTTTCAGCGTCATACTTTAATTCCGGTCGTTGTAAAAAGCAAGGATACGGGCAAAATACTCAATATAGGTTTTATGAGCCACGAATCGCTTCAGAAGACGATTGATACAGGTTATGTATGGTATTGCAGCAGGTCAAGTCATAAGCTCTGGAAAAAGAGCAGCGAATCAGCGCAACGCCTTGTCAGCATTTATGCTGACTGCGATAATGATTCACTTCTTATAAAAGTTCATCAGACAGGTTTTGCCTGCCATAAGGGCAAAAGCAGCTGCTTCCATAAAAGAATCTGGCCTTCAAATGAACAGTAAAAATAAGCGATGAACGGAGATGACCTATGTCACCGCCCAAAATTTGGTTTAAGCTTGATAATGCCGCAACAATCTTTCCTGGACAGAACACTTCGCGCTGGTCAAATATTTTTCGTTTTTCGGTTGCTATCGATCGAAAAATAGACCCTGAATTGCTTGAAAAAGCACTTCAAAATGTGATTGTGCGCTTTCCGTGTTACGATGTAAGGTTGAGGTACGGATTGTTTTGGTATTATTTTGAGAAAAATCCCAATGGAGCACCGCCTGTTGAGCCTGATGTTGTCAATCCCTGTCATCGGGTTAAGTTTAAGGAAAACAGGGGATACCTGTTTCGGATTTATTATTATGAAAACAGAATATCCGGTGATTTTTATCACGCTTTGACTGACGGAATGGGTGCTGCGTTTTTTGTTTGTACACTTGCTGCTGAATATCTCAGGCTTTGCGGTGTAGAGATTAAACCGTTTGGTC
Source organism: Acutalibacteraceae bacterium (assembly GCA_045637465.1). GTDB lineage: Bacteria > Bacillota > Clostridia > Oscillospirales > Acutalibacteraceae > UBA8612. Next base: position 146,113 of record JAZTZM010000023.1, read on the forward strand.
ATGTTCTGGATATTACCGTTCCTGCAAAACAGTCGGAGCTTGATGATCCCTATCTGAAATGCGGCAATTCAAAGGGTAGAGTCAGCCGAAAAATCCAACGTGTTTATCATGCTTTGGGCACTAAGATGCCGGCTCATACTGTTAATATTACGCGCGGTATAATTCCGCTTGACAGCATTCATGCGCTTGCCAAGAGTTACGGCGCTACGATAACCGAGTTTATAGGAGCATTGCTGCTTTTTGTTCACTATGAAAAGCAAAGGGATGAAAAACGCAAGCAGCGAAAGGTAAGCGTTCAGATACCTGTCAGCCTGCGAAAAGCGTTCGGCGTTGAAACTCTGCGAAACTTTTCGCTTTTTTATCTTATTGATATTGATCCACTCATGGGTGAATACACCTTTGAAGAAGTACTGCGTCACGTCATGCTTTATCTGAGAGACATAAATAACGAAAAAACTCTCAGGGCTATGACAAGCGCGAATCTTAAGCTTACAACTTCGCCTTTTATGAGAGCTGTTCCGCTTTTTATAAAGGATTTTGCAATCGGTCTCGGCTTTTTGCTTACGGGTGAAAAGGCTACATCGGCTTTGTTTACCAATCTCGGTAAAATCAATCTTCCGCCTGAAATGCACGAGCATATCGATTTTGTTGAGGTGATGGCCGGCCCCGGTAAGCTCAATGCCGCCAGGTGCGGCGGTTGCGGTTTTGGCAACAAGTTCGTTATAGATTTTGCAAATATTTATGTTGAAAGTGATATTGAGCGCAGATTTTTTACAAAGCTGGTGCAGATGGGTCTGCATGTCAAAATAGAAAGTAACAGGAGGTAATATATGTCCTACTGTGTTAACTGCGGCGTCGAGCTTGATGACAGTGCAAAAAGTTGTGCGCTTTGCTCAACACCCGTTATCAATCCTAATGCGTCTGTTTCTCCGGAGGATGCTGTTGATCCTTTTCCTGCAAGAATGGTTATACCTGCAGGCGTACGAAGGAGATATGCGGCATTTATAGCATCAATGGTGTTTTTGATTCCTAACATTGTTTGTTTGGTAATCAATCTTCTGCTCAATTTCGGCTATTTGTGGGCTATTTATCTTAATGCAACAAGTGCAATTATCTGGTTGCTTTTTGTTTTTCCGTTTTTGTTGCGCAAACCAAAGAGTTACATAATTATACCTGTTGATGCAATTGGTGTCATACTATATACGGCTGTTTTTTACAGCATTCAGCATGGTGAAGGTTGGCTGTTCAAATTAGCAATTCCGCTTATTTTGGTGGTTTTTACTTTTGTCTTTTCAGTTGTTGAATGGATAAAATACAAACGGCTTGATTGGCCTGTTTTGGTAACTTCAATTCTTATGCAGGTTTCTGTGCTGTCTTTTGCAATTGAGTTGCTGTTCAGGTATTATTATTCCCTGAGGCTTCTGCCTGTTGTTTCAATTATTGTTTTTGCTTGCTGTCTGGCTCTTATTGCGTTTTTTATATCAGTTAAAAGCAACAAGCGCCTGAGAGCTTGGCTTTCAAGAAAGTTCTTTATTTGAAAAGGAGAGTTAGGATATGAAAACTAAAACTAAGGCTGTTCTCGGTGCGCTCGGCGTAGCAACGGCTGTTAACTGTGTCAGAGCCGCTGTGCATAAGCCTGAAAATAAAACAACAGCAAAGTTGCCGCCTGAAAGCTGCGATGCAGACCTTGCTGTTAAGCACATCAGTCAGGCTATAACTTATAAAACTGTTTCATATCCTGATCCCGAAGAAATGGATTGGGCAGAGTTTGAGCGTTTTCATGCTTTTCTTGATGAAGCTTATCCGCTTGTTGCTGCAAACCTTGAGAAAGAGATTGTTGACAGAGCAAGCTTACTTTACCGTTGGAAGGGAACAGATTCATCACTTGATCCGATAGCTCTTCTTGCCCATCAGGACGTTGTCCCGATTTCAAAGGGTACAGAGCAGGATTGGGAGCATGAGCCTTTCAGCGGCGATGTTGAAGACGGTTTTATCTGGGGCAGGGGAGCAATGGATATGAAAAACCATCTCATCTGTGTTATGGAAGCTGTGGAAACTCTCCTTGCTGACGGCTATAAGCCTGTGCGCGACGTTTACCTTTGCTTCGGTCACAATGAAGAAATTGTGGCATCCGAGCATTCGGGTGCACGCTCAATTGCTGAGCTTTTCAAATCAAGAGGTATCCATCTTGACTGTGTAATTGACGAGGGTGGTGCAATTCTGCCCGTCAAAGTCAAAGGCATTATTGACGGATTTATTGCGGGCATAGGTATTGCCGAGAAGGGATATGCTGATTTTGAAATAACCGTTGAAACCAAAGGCGGACACTCTTCCCAGCCGCCTAAACACAGCGGTTTAGGTCAGCTTGCAGAGGTTATCCGTGACCTTGAAAACAATCAGTTTAAAGCTGAAATGCTTCCTTTCCTTAAGGATTTGTTTGATAAAATCGGCAGAAGAGTCAGCTATCCTGCAAAGCTCATCACCTGCAATCTGCCGGTGCTTAATCCCGTTATAAAAGAGGTTCTTAAGCTTATACCTCCGGGAGCGAGCCTTATCCGCACAACAACAGGTGTAACTATGGCTCAGGGCAGTCCTGCAGCAAATGTGCTTCCTCAGCGTTCCAGCATTGTTGTCAATTTCCGTGCAATGCCGGGCACTACAACAAAAGATATAGAAGAGCATATTCGTAAAGTCGTTAAGAATAAAAAGATAATTGTAAAATGCCTTAAGGCAAAAGAGGCTTCGAATTTCTCTCCGACTGATTCACGAGCTTTCAAGGCTCTTGAGAACATTACAATGTCTGACTATCCTCAGGCAATTGTTGCTCCTTATCTTGTAATGGGCGGCACAGATGCATATTATTATGAGCGTGTCTGTGAAAACGTTTACCGTTATTCACCGTTTATTGCCGATACAAAGCTTCTTCTTTGCACACACGGTACAAATGAGCGCTTGCCTGTTGATACAGTAGGTGAAGCCGTTGTGTTCTTTAAAAGATATATTAAGGCACTTGCAAGCGACTGATAAACTTAATTTCCTTCGGGCAGACATCTGTCTGCCCGAATTTTTTTCTCTATTTTTAAATACTACTTGTAATTATTTGATTTTAGTTATATAATAAATCCATATGTGTGAAACTGTTATATTTTTATGAAAGGAGACTAACTGCCGAATGTTAGGTAAGTATGTGCGGGTAAATGTTACAAAGCCCTATAATTTTCAGGACAGAGAAAACGGTCTTATCTACGAGCTGAATTACGGCCGTGTAGAAAATAATCCGAATTCCAATGTCAAGTTTGCATACATAATGGGCATTGATCATCCCGTTCGTAATTTTGACGGCAGAGTTATTGCAATCATCCACCGCAAGAACGGTGAGAAAATCTGGGTTGCGGCTCCGAAAAGTACGAGATTTATTATTAACGACGTTCGCAGAGCAATTGCATTTGCCGAAGGCGACGAAAACAATTACACGCTTGAATGTTTGTATGAAAGCAGTTGCGGTGCAGTTGTGTTCCGCAATATAGCCGGTGAGATACGTTATCTTCTCATCAAGAACAAACGTAGTGCGAATTGGGGATTCCCAAAGGGTCACATTGAAAACGGTGAGACTAAAGAAGAAACTGCCAAGCGTGAGGTGCTTGAAGAAACTGGTATCAGAATCAAGATAATTCCCGGTTTTGTTTCAACTTCCGAATATACAATACAGGGTAAGGTTGAAAAATCTGTTTCGATTTTTGTTGCATCTACAACCGATACGCAGACAAAAATTCAGCAAGAAGAAATAGAAGATTATATCTGGCTCAATTATGCAAAAGCTATTAAGACACTTAAGTTTGAAAACGACAGATCAATTCTTGAGAGAGCTAACGAGTTTCTTATCAGAACCGGCGTCATAAGCGCCGATTAACGGAGGTAAAAATGGCTGAATCCTTTGCAGAGAGTATTGTTGCTTTTTTTCAGAATAAGATTCCCGAAGAATTGATTGTCTTTATAATTTCTCTTTTGCCTGTTCTCGAATTGAGGGGCGGAATTATTGCGGCAAAGCTGTTGGGTATCAATGTTGTTCCGGCGTTTCTGGTTTCATATATCGCCAATATGATTCCGATACCTTTTATACTTGTTTTTATCCGTAAGATTTTCAGCTTTTTGCGCACTAAGCCTTTCTTTGGAAAAATAATAAAGAAACTTGAAGACCGTTCGGAAAAAAAGAGCGAAACTATCAAAAAATACGGAATTTGGGGATTGCTGATTTTTGTCGCAATTCCGCTTCCCGGTACCGGCGGATGGACGGGTGCACTTATTGCCGCACTGATGAATTTGCCTGTTCGCAAATCTATAGGTGTTATTGCGCTCGGTGTTATCATTGCAGGCTTTATTATGACTGCTGCAATGTACGGTTTGCTGTCACCTGTGCTCGCTCTTGTAGGACTTAATTAATTACCGAACGTATAATATTTGTTTTTTTACTGTCACTTAGTGAAATTTTGCTCCGCGTAAAATTCGCGTTACATTGCGATTTTGCGTGGGCGCTTAAATGAGATATTACAAACTGTATAAAGGAGAGCGATACTATGAACAAAATCTACGGTGCATATTGCCGCAGCTATCAGTCTGTTTTCAGAGTGGTAAGCAAGGTGCTTGATTGGACCGGTCCTCAGACAATCAAAGGTCCCGGCAGCGTTAAAAAATTACCTGCTGTACTTAAGGGCAACGGTGTTAAAAACGTTATGATTGTTACCGATAAGGGCCTTCACGGTCTCGGACTTCTCAACTCATTAAAAGAAGGTCTTGAAGCAAAAGGCATAAACTATGTTGTTTATGACGGAACACAGCCTAACCCCACTATTCCCAACGTTGAAGAGGCACGCGAACTTTATATCAATCACAACTGTGAAGCTGTTATTGCTTTTGGCGGCGGCTCTCCGATGGACTGCGCAAAGGTTGCTGCAGCCCGTGTTGCTTCACCTGACAGACTTATTCCCTCAATGAGAGGTACTCTTAAAGTTCATGCAAAGCTTCCTCCGCTCTATGCTGTTCCTACAACTGCGGGTACAGGTTCTGAAACCACAATTGCTGCAGTTATTGTCAACCCCGAAACTCATGAGAAGTTTGCAATAAACGATCCTTGCCTTCGTCCCAAAATGGCTGTTCTTGATCCCGAACTTACAATCGGTCTTCCGCCTCACATAACCTCAACAACCGGTATGGATGCTTTGACACACGCTGTTGAAGCCTACATTGGTCGCAGCAATACACCCGAAACAACAGCAGCTGCAGAAAAGGCTGTCAGGATGATTTTTGCAAACCTTGAAACTGCATACAACGAACCTAAAAATATCGACGCAAGAAACAATATGCTTATTGCTTCTTTTAATGCAGGTATTGCATTTACTCAGGCTTATGTTGGCTACGTTCACGCAATTGCTCACAATCTTGGCGGTTTTTACAATGTACCTCACGGTCTTGCCAATGCTATTATTCTTCCTTACGTTCTTCGTTTTTACGGTGAGGATATTTACGATAAGCTTGCAGCTCTTGCTGATATTGCCGGTCTTAATACAGACGGTATGTCTGTTTCCGAAAAGGCAGAGTATTTCATCGACGAGATTTGCGCTATGAATGCAAGAATGAAGATTCCCGCATCATTTGATTGCATCAAGGAAGAGGATATTCCGACAATTGCTGAGCGTGCAATGTATGAAGGAAATCCGCTTTATCCTGTTCCGAAGCTTATGGATGAGGAGCAGTGTGAGCAGCTTATCCGCTCTATGATGTTCTGATTTCGTACAAATTAAATTCTATTCAACACACTTTGTGGCATTTTTATGTTGCAAAGTGTGTTTTTCTTTGAGTTTTGTTTAATTTTATATTAAAATATCTCTATTTTATTTGCATTATAATAATACGCGTGTTATAATATAAACTCAAGAATGGAGTGATATTATCTATGAGTTATCGCGATCAATTAACAAGTTTGTTTCAGCAGGTTTTGGGAGTTATCGGCTCGTTCCGCCTTGCTGATTTTCTTGATATATGTCTTGTTGCTTTTGTTGTATACAGTGTTGTTAAATTTGTCCGTGAAACAAGAGCAATTCAGCTTTTCAAAGGAATACTTCTTTTTGGTATTGTGTATGCGGTTATTACCGTGCTTGAAATGCAGGCAAGCTCATATCTTTTCCGCAGCGTAGCTTCCAATGCAGTTGTTTTTCTTATTATCATATTCACTCCGGAAATCCGCCACGCGCTTGAAAGTGTAGGCAGAAACGGATTTTCCAATATTTCGCTCATCTCACTCAGCAAGAGCTCAAAACAGATTATGAACGAAAAGCTTAATTCGATGATCACGGCAGTTTGCCGTTCTGTTTCATCAATGAGTGAAAATAAAATCGGTGCACTTATCGTTTTTGAGCGCCAGACGCTGCTCGGTTCAATAATAGAAACCGGCACAACGGTTGATGCGCTCGCTACCGAGGAACTTATCGGTACCGTATTTTTCCCAAAAACACCTCTTCATGACGGAGCTGCGATAATCAGAGGTGACAGGGTTGTTGCTGCAGGTTGTATTCTTCCTCTGACTAAAAACAATGCACTCAGCAAAGAGCTTGGCACTCGTCACCGTGCTGCAATCGGTATGTCTGAAGAGAGCGATGCTGTTGTAGTTGTGGTTTCTGAAGAAACCGGTACAATTTCAATTGTCAGCAAGGGCAACATAAAGCGTGAACTTACATCTGCTCAGCTTCGTGATACATTGCAGGATTATCTCATTGTTCAGGATGATGAAAAGAAAAAAGGCATACTCGGCAGATTAGTATCACGTTTTGGTAAGAAAAATTGAGAGGAGGGGACAGAACCGGATGAACAAAATAGCGAATAAAATAGCGAGTCTTACTCACAAAGTTTTTTACGATAATAAAGTCCTGATGGTTTTTTCCTTTATCTTCGCAGTGCTCATCTGGCTGGTGGTAGCAATAGCACTCAGCCCGATTGATACAGCTGTAATCAAGGATGTACCTGTTGAAATAAATTTAACAAACAGCCTGCCTGCTCAGTTTGACCTTCAGATTTTCGGTCAGTCCGAATTTACCGTTGATGTTGAAGTTTCCGGTAAACGCTATATCGTTAATTCAGCATCCGTTAACAAAGATTCAGTAAAGGTTGTTGCGCAGACCGGTTATGTTGATTCAGCAGGAAAACACAGGCTTTTGCTTAAAGTAACCAAATCCAATGAAAATGACGAATTTGAAATTTTATCTGTTTCCGAACAGCAGATTGAAGTTTACTTCGATGTATATAAAGAGCTTGAACTGCCTATTGAACCGCGAGTTGTCGGAAAAGAGAATCTTGCCAAAAACGGTTATATTGCCGGTGATCCTATCATTTCTGCCGATACCGTTACTGTATCAGGTCCGGCGACTGAAATTGATTCAATCAAAAAGGTTTATGCCGAGATGGAGGTTGAGCGACCACTCGATGTTACAACAACTCAGCCAGCCGAAATTAAAGCATATAACGAAAATGAAGGTGTGCTTCACTACATCACTTTCAACTACGGCAACTCCGAAATAACAATTACGTTGCCGATATACTATCTGGTTGATAAGCCTACCTCAATTGATTTTAAAAACACTCCGCTCGCTTATATTGAGAAAGGTTTCGATTATACCGTATCACCTGCGACACTTAAAGCCGGTATACAAGGCGTTGACAAGAACACAGCACCGGCAACAATCAGCATTACGGCAATTGATTTTGCACACCTGAAGCCGGGTAAAAACACATTTACTGTTAATGTAGATGAAATCCCGTCTGTCTATATTATCGATGATACAAAGTCGTTTACCGTAACTGTCGATGTTAAAAATTGCTCGACCAAAACTCTTGTTATTCCTGAAGAAAATGTAAATTTCGTCAATATTCCTGACGGATTCGAAGTTTCAGGTACCGAAAAACCGATCGGCTCGGTTACTGTTGTCGGTCCCGCTGCTTCACTTGAAAAAATACGCGCTGCCGATATTGTTGCAAACGTCGATCTTAAAGATATCGATATTGCAGCAAAAAATCAGTCGGTTGCAGCAAAATTAAGTGTCATAAACCGTAACGACTGTTGGGTCAGCGGTGAATATAAAGTCGTTTTAAAATGATATGATTTACATCAGGGAGGTGTATGAGACTTGAAAAAACATATTGCTGTGCTTTTTGCAATTGCTCTTATTATAGCCGCTGTTTTTAGTGGATGTTCTTTCGAACTCAGATCAATTGACAGTCTTATGCGCCCTCCCCACACTTCTATGGAAAGCGAGCTTAAAAGCTCAATCAACAAGCTTCTCGGCAATCAGATATCTTATCGTACGCCCGAATCAGGCGAAAATCATTCCGCAATTACAATCCGTGATATCAACAGTGACGGTATCGTTGAAGCGATTGTTTTTTATGTAAATAATAGCGACACTACGGTTGTGCGTATGTGCGTCCTCACAAAACAAAATGAGGGTTGGTTGCTTGCAGGCGATTTCTCAGGCAACGGCAGCGGAATTTATACAGTTGAGTTCGCCGACCTGAATGGTGATAAAGACGAAGAGATAATGGCAACATGGTTCCTTTTTGATGATAAATCACAGAAGGTTCTTTCGGTATATACTTCTGCTTTTGAAAAAGATACTCTGGCGGTTTCTGCTTGTTTGAGTGAACCTTATAATCTGATGAGTGTAGCAAATCTTTATTCAGACAACGGTAAACAGCTGCTCATCGCTTATTCCAATATGACACGTGATGATAAAAAATCAACACTCAGATTAATAGGCATAGATGAAAACGACAATGTTAATCTGATTAATGAAACTGCCCTTGATGAAAGAATAATAAGCCTTTCATCTTTGCTTTCGGATATTGAACCGGATACAGCTACACAACGTTTTTTTATCGATGCAATGATTGCTGACGGTCAGTGTATTACGCAGGTTTTCCGATGGAACGCCAACGCCGCAAAATTTGTATCTGTGCTTAATGATGAGGATGACCCGGATATTACTCTTCGAAGCAGTGAACTCTTGTGCAGAGACGTTGACAATGACGGTGTTGTTGAAATTCCGTTGAAAAAAGCAATGTCAGAAAGTGTAAACAGTGACACATCACTCGGATATTTGTTGGTATGGTGTAAAGCCGGCAAAAACGGACTTATTCCTTGTGAGCATTATGTTGTTAATCTTCTTGAAAACTATACGCTCTATTATCCCCAGAGTTGGAAGAACAAAGTTTTTGTGAAGAGTGAAAATGCTCAGAGAAAATGGCACTTTGTTAATGAGGATGATGGTGTTTTGTTTACGATATCGGCACATTCATTTTCTGACTGGGATGATAATAGTTCCGATAACTCGGAAATGATTATGGTGCAGAATGATACGGTTTATTGCTGTACAGTTACTGATATCGGTGAACAATACGAAATAACAGTATCTGACATTGCGAGTTATTTCTCATTGAATATCTGAATCTTGAGGTGAAAAAATGAAACACATATTGGTTGCGGAAGATGAATCTGCGATTCGCGAATTTATAGTTATCAATCTTAAAAGAAACGGATATAAAGTCACTCAGGCAGAAAATGGTGTTCAGGCTCTTGAGGCTTACAATACAGCAGAAGAAAAAATTGATATTGCAATTCTTGATATAATGATGCCTGAACTTGACGGATTGGCTGTCTGCAAAGAAATTCGCTCACAGGATGATAGCATTGGCATAATTATGCTGACCGCTAAGACTCAGGAAATGGATAAAATTACCGGCCTTATACTTGGTGCTGATGATTATGTGACAAAGCCATTTTCACCGTCTGAACTGATGGCAAGAGTTGACGCTATGTACAGACGTGTCAGCATTCACAGTAATGTATCTGACAAAGCTCCTGAAAGCGATTATATTTTGCGCAGTGATGAATTCACCTTAAATCTCAGAACTCGTACTCTTACCAAAAACAATCTTCCGATTGAACTTACCCAGGTTGAATTTCAGATAATGGAATACTTTTTGTCTAATCAGGGGGTTGCGCTCGACAGAAATGACATCCTTTCCCATGTATGGGGCGAGAATTATTTCGGTGAAGATAAAGTTGTTGATGTCAATATACGACGTCTGCGTATGAAGATTGAAGATGTTCCGTCAAATCCTGTTCATCTGACCACTGTCTGGGGTATGGGATATAAATGGATAAGTTAAGAAATCATAATTTAGAATGAAGGAAGTGAAAACAGATGAAACGGATGAGCGGTATATCAAAGCGTTGGTTTTTCGGTACGTTTTGTGTTATCGCCGGTATTATTATTCTGTTTTCGGTTTCATCTTTTTTGCTTATTTTAAATCACTATTACAATTATGTTTCGATGACTCTTGATGCGCGAGCTTCAGATCTTGTTAATTCATATTTTTCGCAATATATCGGCAGCAATGATGAAACTTTCACTTCTGGCGCAGTAAGGTTTGTTGAAGACTTTTCTGACAAAGATATTATGGAAGTATGGGTTATTGACAAAAGCGGTATGCCCATTGTTTCATCATCAGGATTTGATATTGATTCTGAAACGGTTATGCCGGATTATGATCTTGCAAAGATTTCTGATACCGATAAAGGGAAATGGACAGGTAAGCTTTCAACAGGCGAAAAAGTTATGGCAATTACCGTAATGATTCAGAATGTTAAGGGCGAATATGCCGGTGCTGTCAGATATATATCCTCACTTGAAGATGTTGACAGAACCCTTGCTTTTATAGCTCTTTTTGTGTTTATTATAGCTGCGATAATTCTTGTTCTTGTTTTTGCTTCAGGTCAGTATTTTATCAGGTCGATTGTACGACCTGTGTTGCGGATCAATGAAACCGCTGAAAAAGTTGCGAAAGGTGATCTTACTGCAAGAGTAAATACAAGCGGCATTCACGATGAAATTGACCAGCTTTGTGCAACATTCAACAATATGGCTGATGAACTTAATCAGACAGAAAGCCTTAAAAATGACTTTATTTCTACTATATCACACGAACTTCGTACACCGTTAACAGCTATTAAGGGTTGGGGTGAAACCCTGGTGCAGTTAGGTGACAGCGACCCTGAAACAACCCGTAAAGGTATGTCGGTTATTATCAGTGAGTCTCAGCGCCTTTCGGATATGGTTGAGGAATTGCTTGATTTTTCGCGTATGCAGAACGGAAAAATGTTGCTGAACAAGTCTAAAATTGACGTTCTTGCCGAGCTTGACGATGCTGTTTTTACACTTAAAGACAGGGCGGTAAGAGAGGGCATTGAAGTTATTTATAATGTTCCGCATCTGCCGTTGCCTATGTATGGTGATGCTCCGAAGATCAGACAGGTTTTTGTTAATTTGCTTGACAATTCAATCAAATATAATGAACACGGTGGCAAAGTTATTGTCTTGGCTGAAATACGTGATAACGAGCTTGTAATATTTTTTACGGACACAGGTTGCGGTATCGCACCTGAAAATATTCCGAGAGTTACAGCAAAATTTTTTAGGGCAAATATGTCGGTGCACGGCACAGGTATAGGTCTTGCTGTTGCTGATGAAATTATAAAACTCCATGACGGCAAAATGGAGATAAACAGTGTTTTGGGAGAAGGTACCACTGTTACCGTAACCTTACCTGTTGAAACAACTGAAGTTATTAACGCCAAAAATGAAACGCTTGAAAGGAAGGAACAAAATGAGTAAAAATGAAAAGATAAAATATTCCGGTGTCGGCGGCGAAGCTCTGATTGAAGGAATTATGATGAAAGGTCCTTACGGTGCAGCGATGGCTTGCCGAATGCCGGACGGCTCAATTGATCTTACACGTAAGGAAGTTCACTCCGTTACTGATAAATACAAGATTCTTAAAGCACCTTTCATCAGAGGTCCTATCAGCTTTGTTGAACAGATGATTTTCGGCTATAAATGTATGATGGAATCTGCTGAAAAAACAGCGTTTGACACTTCTGATATGAAGGAAGAAGAAATGTCAAAGATAGATAAATGGCTTGAATCACATCTCGGTCCCAAACTTATGGGTGTGATCGGATTGGTTGCAATGGTTCTCGGTTTCGGCCTGGCGTTTTTGATTTTCTTCTATCTGCCGACATTAACTTCTGACCTCATCAATAAGCATCTCGCTAACGGCACGCTTGACCGTTACATCCCGGTAATTGAAGGACTTATGCGAATGATTATTTTCATTCTGTATATGTGGGGCGTTTCGCAGATGAGTGATATAAAGCGAGTTTTCAAATATCACGGTGCTGAGCATAAGTCGATATTCTGCGTTGAGCACGGTCTTGAGCTTACTGTTGAAAACGTTCGCAAGCAGAAGAGATTTCATCCCCGCTGCGGTACAAGCTTTATTTTCATAACGCTGATTCTCAGCATAATCATCTCTTCTGTTATCAACGTTCTTTTTCCTGAACTTCGTCAGACAAGTCTCTGGCTCTGGATTGCCGTTAAAGTATTGATGCTTCCTTTTATTATGAGTATCGGTTACGAATGTATCCGTATTGCAGGCAAGCACGACAATGTTTTTACCCGTATTCTTTCTGCACCGGGTCTTCTTATGCAGAGAATTACAACAAAAGAGCCTGAAGACGATATAATAGAAGTTGGTATTGCGGCTATTAAAGCTGTTATCGAGCCTCCAACAGAAGATAAAGCAGAAGAAGTGTCTGAGGATGAAATCAATGATGCTTCAGAAGAAAAAAACGATGACACAGATGAAGCTTAAAGATTTACGCAAAAAACTGACTGCTGCTCTGGTGCCTTGTTCATCAGAAGAAGCCGAGTTTGAAGCTGACTGTATCGTTGCCGACCTTCTCGGAGTAAAAAACTCAGCTTTGCGAATCATAGGTGAAACCGATATAAGTACTGAAACTGTTTTAAAAGCCGAATCATTTGTAAAGCAAAGGCTCAAAGGCGAACCGCTTCAGTATATTCTCGGAAAATGGGAGTTTTACGGACTTGACTTTTTTGTCGGAAAAGGTGTTCTGATACCTCGCCCGGAAACTGAATTACTGATTGATATTGCGATCGAATTTGCTAAGGGAAAAAATAATATATCATGTTTTGATTTGTGTTCAGGTAGCGGTTGCATCGGAATAACGGTTGCTAAACTTTTTAACGGTTCAGAAGTTACCGTGCTTGAAAAATCTGATGATGCACTTAAATATCTGCGCAAAAACAAGGAGCATAACTCGGCAGATAACGTAACCGTTATACAAGGCGACTTGTTTGACGGAGTCGATTTGTTTGCAGGCAAAAAATGCGACATTCTTCTCTCTAATCCGCCTTATATCAGAAGTGAAGTGATTTCATCTCTTCAGCGAGAAGTTCTTTCTGAGCCGGAAATGGCACTTGATGGCGGTATCGACGGTCTTGATTTTTATCGTGCAATCGCTGGAAAATGGTTTTGCGCTGTCAAACCCGACGGTATGGTTGCTGTTGAAATCGGTGAAGAACAGGGGAATGATGTCAGTAAAATATTCAGCCAATACTTTAAAAAGGTAAACGTAATTAGAGATTTTTCCGGTAACGACCGGGTTGTTACCGCAACAGATAAAATTATGGAGTAATGAAAAATGCTTTTTGATGTTTTCAGAATATTCACAGGTGACGGAAATTCAATTGAATTAATTATGAAACTGCTTGTCAGAGTTTTCGTTATTATCTGTGTTTTGCCCATTCATGAGTTTGCGCATGCGTTTATTGCCGATAAACTTGGTGATAATACAGCAAGGCTTAAAGGAAGATTAACTTTATATCCGTTCGCGCATGTAGACCCGATCGGTGCTGTTATGACGTTGCTGTGCGGCTTCGGCTTTGCAAAAGCTGTGCCTGTCAATATGCGCAACTTCCGCAAAAAAAGAAAGAATAATACTCAGGATAATATTTATATGCTTGGCAGTGATACTGTTTATGATCCTGCTCATGCCAAGAGATGTATGGCGGCTGTTGCATTTGCAGGACCGATATCAAACCTGATTATGGCGTTTATTTCAATGATTCTTCTCAATGTTGTTACGCTGATGAGCTATTATATTGGCGCTGATTTGTTCCTTCTTATGCAGATTCTTACTCTTTTCTTTAGCTTTTGTGCGTCTATAAATATCAATCTTGCGGTGTTTAATCTTTTACCGATACCGCCTCTTGACGGCTCAAGAATTATCAGTGTTATACTTCCGGATAAGATATATTTTAATATTATGAAATATGAAAGAGTTATAATGATTGTCATTATGGTACTTCTTTTTACCGGTATTTTGACAACGCCTTTGTCAATTCTTTCAGGCTGGGTGTATAATGCGCTCTACTTTGTGGCAACGTTGCCGTTTGAACTTATTACCGCAATATAAAGGGGTAGAATTTTTTTGGAAGCTATTCAGTACAAAACAGAAGTGTTTGAAGGACCGCTTGATTTGCTGTTGTTTCTTATCAGCAAGCATAAGGTCAGCATAAACGATGTCGTTATTACAGATCTGATTGATCAATATATTGAATATATACGCGCTATGCAGCTTGAGAATATGGACATTGCCAGTGAATTTCTTGAGATGGCGGCAAGACTTGTGTATATTAAAACAGTTTCGCTTCTTCCCGTATATGATGACGGAGAAAAGCTTCAGGAAGAGCTTCGTGGCGAACTCAGTGAGTATGCTGACTGTCAGCTGATGGCGGGCAAACTGTCAAAAATTGCAAATGGCTTTGATTACATTGAAACACCACCTGAAAAGATTGAAGTTGATATGACGTATACAAGAACACACAGTCCTGATGAACTGCTCAAGCATTATATCTCTGCGATAGGCAAGAGTATGCGCAAACTTCCGCCGCCTGTTGAAGCGTTTACAAAGATTGTTGCTGCAAAAATTGTCTCTGTAGGTTCAAGGGTAAGCATTATTTTGTCTCAGCTTCGCATTGGTGAAAAGCGAAATTTTGAACAATTTTTTGAGGGATCAACTTCACGTTCAGAAATGGTAGCGACATTCCTTGCGATTCTGTCTCTTGTTAAATCAAAGCAAATATATATTGACGGTGAAAAAACTACAGCAACTGTCGAATTAATTGAGGAGGGTGAAGCTCAATGAATGCAAAAGAACTGAATGCGGCTGTTGAAGCGATGCTTTTCGCATCCGGCGAGCCGCTTGAAATAATCAGAATTGCTGAAGTGCTCGGTTGCGATGAAGAACAGGTTGAAAATATTATTATAAATATTGCCGATAAACTCGATGAAGCTGACAGTGGTCTGTGTGTTATGAGACTTGGTGATAAAGCTCAGATGTGTTCGCGTCAGGAGTTTGCTCCGCTTATACGTGAAATACTTGATCTTAAGCGTAACACACCGCTTTCCGCCGCTGCTTTTGAAGTTCTTGCCGTTATTGCTTATAATCAGCCTGTCACTAAATCTTTTGTTGAGCAGGTCAGAGGCGTTGACTGTTCAGGTGTTATTTCTACACTTTGTCAGCGCGGTCTTATAGCGGAGATGGGCAGACTTGAACTCCCCGGCAGACCGTTGATTTACGGCACGACTTCCGATTTCTTAAGATGTTTCTGTGTTTCTGACCTTAGTGAACTTCCTCCGCTTCCGGAAAAGAATGAGGATGAACTTAAAAAGGCTCTTGAATCCGGTGAAGCAAATGCTCAAAACAAAGGTACTGAAACATTGGTTCTTCCGGACGATGATCAGAATTCAGCTGATGAGAGTCTTGTAAATGAGTCTGATGACGATATTTTTAATGAGGACTTTCAATAAATAGATTTTTTATTACGAATTGAGGTGACTGATTTGATTGCACTGTGGATAATTATTGCTGTTATAGCATTGATAATCATATTGTTCTCAATCAAATTTACAGTTTCGCTTACATATAACGAGAAATTTAATGTTGATGTTAAATGGCTTTTCATCAAAAAGCAGATTCTTCCCGGCAGCGATGAAGAGAAGGAAGAAAAACCTGAAAAAGAGAAGAAAAATAAACCTAAAAAGGAAAAGCCTGAAGAAGAGAAGAAACAGAATGAACAGAAGAAGGACAACATACTTGTTTCCTTTTACAAGAATCAAGGCTTTTCAGGCGTTATGCAACTGCTCAGCGATACAGTTTCAGCAATAAAGGGTATGTTTGGCTCAATATTCAGGCATTTTGTTTTTCACGAGCTTAAACTATATCTTACGGTTGGTGCAGGTGATTCTGCCGAAACTGCAATACTTTACGGTAAAACCTGTTCTTATGTTTTTCCTGCAATGGGTCTTATTACAAGCACCTGCAAAGTCAAAGACTATTGCTGTGATATTCAGCCTAACTTTATGCAAGCAGACAAAACAGCAGTTTTCAGAGTTGTAATGTCATTCCGACCGATATTTATCACAAATGCTGTCATAGTTCTTGCGTTCAAGCTGTTATTTAAAGTGGTTTTCAAACTGCTTAAGAATAAAAACTCTGAGTCCACCGTAAATGTATCTTCTGCTAAAAAGAAGACACATTCGAATGGCTCTGAAAAAAATGAAGAGAATAATCTCAAGGAGGAAAATAAATTATGAAAGATCAGTCAGCATCAGGCATCCTTGGTACAGCAATTGATAAGATCCGCGACCTTGTTGATGTCAGCACAATCGTTGGTGAGCCCGTATTTTCTGCAGAGGGTATCACAATCATTCCTGTTTCAAAGGTTACATACGGCTTTGCTTCAGGCGGTTCTGATTTCCCCTCAAAGTCCAACGCTGAGCTCTTCGGCGGTGGCGGCGGAGCCGGCATCACGATAACTCCCGTTGCTTTTGTTGTTATCAATAACGGCAATGTTACAATCAAGTCTGTTCCCTCAGGCGATAATTCGGCTGAGAAGATTATCAGTATGGTTCCTGAAGTTGTTGATACCGTATCCGGTCTTATTAATAAGGCTAAAGAATCAAAGGAAGCAACTGTCACAGAGTAATTTATGTAATCATTATTTTACCGCCGCATATAGTTAATATAGTTATATGTCGGCGGTGATATGATGAAAAAGCGTTTTTGTCTTGTGTTGTCTTTTTTATTAGCTTTTCCTTTGCATGTTTCAGCTTCATCACCACCCGATGTTTCTGCCAAAAGCGCAGTGCTTATGGTTGCGGATACGGGTGAGGTTGTGTTTGAAAAAAATGCTGATGAAAGGCGTTCGATGGCAAGCACTACTAAAATTATGACAGCGTTGTTGACTATTGAATGTGCTACCCCACAGAGGATGGTTATAACCACACCTGAAATGGTTAACGTTGAAGGAACGTCAATGGGTTTACTTGCAGGTGATAAGGTTACTTTTAACGATCTTGTTTACGGAATGCTACTTGCTTCCGGCAACGATGCTGCTAATACAGCCGCCATTTCAATTGACGGCAGTATTGAGCGTTTTGCTGTACGAATGAATAAAAAAGCAGCTCAGATAGGGATGAAGAATACTTTTTTTGTTACTCCATCCGGTCTTGATAATGAAAATCATTATTCAACGGCTTACGATATGGCACTGCTCGCCTGTTATGCTTTAAAAAATCCTGATTTTCGTGAAGCTTGCAGTTGCGTCAGCGCTAAGCTTTGCTATGGAAATAAGCCGTATGTTCGCTATTTATCAAATCATAATAAGCTGCTTAAAACCTATGACGGAGCTATCGGAATAAAGACAGGGTTCACAAAAAAGAGTGGTCGCTGTCTTGTTTCTGCTGCAGAGCGCAACGGTGTCACGCTTGTTTGCGTGACGTTAAGTGCTTCAGATGATTGGAATGACCACAAAAAACTTCTTGATTTCGGTTTTGAAAATATAAGCTTTAAATCAATTGAATGTAATTTGCCTGATATCCATATTTTGGGCGGTGAGTCTTCTGAGCTTTCGCTTAGCCTTTCAAAACCGATTAATGTTCCTGTTTTTTCTGATGCAGCGGATGTATCATTAAGTTTCAAGCTGAAAAATTATGATTTTGCTCCGATTGTAAAAGGTGATATCTTGGGTTCTGTCTGTGTTTTACTGGATGGAAAACCGATAAATACAGTTGATGTTGTTGCGGCAAAAAGCATAAAGCCGGCACCTGTATTAAACAAAAATAAATTCTCGTTTATAAACTATTTTAATCAGTTTATAAACAACGTTACTGTAAAACTTAAAGAAATTTTTAAAGAAAGGCAGACGGTATATTAATTACCGTCGGTTTCAGCTATGCCAAATAATCTTGTCAGACTGCAAAAATTTATGGCCGATAACGGTATTGCTTCTCGCAGAAAATGTGAAGAAATGATTGAGCAAGGTCTTGTTAAAGTTAACGGAGTAACTGCTCATATCGGTGATAAAGTAAACCCCAAAAAAGATAAAGTAAGTGTCAAAGGACGCAAACTTTCCGTTCAGGATAATATGAAATATATTGTTCTGCATAAGCCGAGAGGTTATATCACGACAATGCAGGATGAGCAGGGCAGAAAATGTGTTGCTGAGCTTGTTCAGGATGTTGGTGTGCGTATTTATCCCGTGGGGCGACTTGACAGAGAATCTGAAGGTATGCTTCTGATGACAAATGACGGGGCGTTTTCAAACGCTATGACGCATCCGACAAGGCACGTACCCAAAACTTATCGTGTTACTATCAGACCGACCATAACCGATGAGCAGATTGCGGCGTTTCAGGATGGCATAGAAATTGACGGCAGAATGACTGCACCTGCCAATATACGTGTTATTGATAAATCTGAAGGCAGAGTTGTGGTTGAAGTCATACTTTACGAAGGCAGAAACCGTCAGATCAGACGAATGTTTGAAGAGCTTGGAATTGAGGTTGCAAGGCTCAAAAGAACTGCTGTCGGCTCAATTAAGCTCGGTATGCTTCCTCAGGGCAAATGGCGTGAACTTGATGAGGAAGAAGTACGTAAGCTGATGCTTGCTGCAGAGAAGGGTGGACGCCGCGATGATTGAATTTAAGCCGGAAATTAATGATAATCAAGTTGTTTATCGTTCATTCGAAGACGGGAAACAAACAGGCTGTGTTACTCTTATAATTGATTCACCGACTCACTGTTCATTACGTTTAATAGAAGCTGTGAACGACGAAACTGCTGAAGGTCTTATCCGCAGTGCGCTCACTGCTGCTGCAAACCGTAATGTTTTTGCGTGCAAGTATATTCCTTCTGAATTTGATGTTATTGCTCGCGCATTAGGTTTTAGCGATAAAGAAGGCGTATTATACGGTGAAATTCCGTTTTTGCTTTCGGGTTGCTGTAGTTGTAATCACAACAAAATGTCATAAAATGTCATTTTGTTGACCGACCGGCAAATAGTTTGTTATTATGTTTGAAGATATACATTTTAATGTTTAATATATAAGGAGTTTGAAGCAAAATGATAAAAAGCATGACAGGCTTCGGCAGAGCTCAGAATGAAATTGATGGTATGAGCATATCTGTTGAGCTTAAGAGTGTTAACCATAAAGGCTTTGAGTTCAGCTGCAAAACGCCGAGAACTTACGGCTTCCTCGACGATAAGTTGAAATCTCTTTTTCAGAGTGTCATTTTCCGCGGCAAGGTCGAGTGCTATGTTATGATCAGTGCACTTGATACCGATGACTGCGTTGTTGAAGTCAACCATTCCCTTGCAAGCGGATATTATAAAGCTCTCAAAGAACTTGCGGAGAGATACTCTCTGCGTGATGATATATCTGTGTCATCACTTTCAAGATGCAGCAATGATATTTTTGTTGTACGTAAAGCCGCAGCAGATGAAGATGCTGTTTGGGAAGCGGTAAAGAGTGTTGCTCTTAAAGCTGCAGAATCATTCATCAGTATGCGTGAAATTGAAGGCGAAAAATTAAAGGCTGACGTTATTTCCCGCAGCAAGACAATTATTTCAGATGTTGAGTTTATTGAAGAGCGTTCACCGCAGACAGTTAAAGAATATAACGATAAACTGCTTGAAAGAATCAAGACTCTTATCGGTGATATCAATGTTGATGAACAGCGTTTGCTGACTGAAGCTGCCATATTTGCAGATAAAGTTGCTGTTGCGGAAGAGACTGTACGACTTCGCAGTCATATTGACCAGCTCCACGCACTTCTTGAAAGCAGCGACCCGATTGGCAGAAAACTTGATTTCCTTGCTCAGGAGATGAACAGAGAAGCTAATACGATCGGTTCTAAAGCGCAGGATGTAGACATTACAAAGCGCGTTCTCAACATCAAGGCTGAAGTAGAAAAAATAAGAGAACAAATCCAGAATATTGAATAAAACGGAGTAATATCAATGAAACTGATTAATATTGGTTTTGGTAATCTTGTCAACACCAACAGAATTGTTGCGATTGTCAGCCCCGAATCTGCACCTATCAAGCGTATTATACAGGACAGTAAGGAGCGCGGAATGCTCATTGATGCAACGCACGGCAGGCGCACCAGAGCTGTTATAATTACCGACAGTGATCACGTAATACTTACATATCTTCAGTCAGAAACAGTTGCCAACAAACTTAATGATTTTGATGAAGAAACAGAAGCCGAGGATAATGATGAAAATGAATAATAAAGGAAAGCTTGTTGTTATTTCAGCACCATCAGGTTGCGGAAAAGGTACAATACTTCACGGTCTTTTTGATCTTGATAAAGAAGATAAATCGTTTGTTCTGTCAATTTCTATGACAACCAGGTCGCCAAGAGCTACAGAGCAGGACGGTGTGGATTATTTCTTTGTCAGCCGTGAGCAGTTTGAAAAACTGATTGACGAAGATCAGTTTATTGAATACGCACAGTTTAACGGTAACTATTACGGCACGCCAAAATCTTTTATTGAGAAATGTATTGATGAAGGAAAAACTGTTTTTCTCGAAATTGAGGTTCAGGGTGCTGAAAAAGTCAGGGCAAAATTCCCTGACAGTGTAAGTATTTTTATTTTACCTCCGTCGCTTGAAGAACTTGAAAAGCGTCTTCGCGGCAGACAGACTGATGACCCCAAAGTGATTGAAAGGCGCCTTGAGATTGCGCCGATTGAAATTGCAAGGCAGAACGAATTCGATTATCGCGTGGTCAATGATGATGTTGACCGTGCAATTAACGAAATATATAATATTATCAAAAACCTTTAAAGGAGAATTATACAATGTCAGAAGTTAAGAAAAACGAAATGAAATTTAATCCCGATCTCAGCAGTGTTCTTAAGAATCACACAAGTCGTTACTCGCTTGTTATCGCTACAGCTAAGCGTGCACGCATCATTTCAGATAAGGCTATAGAAGATGGTGAATCAATAATTGAGAAGCCTGTCAGCCTTGCTCTTAATGAATTTCTCACAGGCGATTACGTGCTTGTTGAGCCTGAAGAAATCAGAAATATCTGATTTTTATGTCAAAGACAATTACTGTAGGCGTTGCGCTTGAGAATACGGCATATCACTTTGATAAGCTCTATGATTATTCTGTTCCTGCCGATCTGGCGGATAAGGTATCACCGGGCAATCGTGTTATTGTGCCGTTCGGTAAATCAAATGCAAGACGCCAAGGTGTAATTCTTAGAATCAACGATGAGCAACCTTTGGGAAAACTTAAAAATATTGTTGAAATTAAGGATAATGAATCGTTGTTGGACGGCGATCTGTATAAGCTGATTTTCTGGCTTAAAGACAGAACTTTCTGTACCTATTTTGATGCGTTTCGCTGCATTCTTCCTACCGGATTCAATCTTAAACTCAATTATTTTTACGGTGCAGATCCTCAGGCAGATGAGGCTTTGATAAATTCACTGCCGGCAGATGAAAGAGAAATTTATCTTTCTCTTATCAAGACCTGTAAATTTGTTGAAAAATCAAAACTTCTCAGTGCCTTTGGTTTTAAATCTGACAGTAACATACTTGAACGTATGTATAAAAAAGGTGCTCTCGTACGCAACGTTGATGCTCAGCGCAATATAGCTGACAAGATGGAGAAACTTGTTCATCTGTCTGTTGACAGCTTTGAGTATGAACGGCTAAGTCCTTCGTTGACAGCAAAACAAAAGTTGGTTTGTGATCTGCTTAATAAAACAGGCAGCGCAAGCACTAAAGAAATATGTTACTTCACCGGTGTTACAGCCGCAGTAATTAAAACTCTTGAAAAAAAGAATATAGTCGAGCTTTATGAAAACGAGGTTTATCGCAGCCCTGTGACCAATAAAAAATCTTCCGTTGTTGATGATGTTATTCTGACTGATGAACAGCAAAAAGCTTTTGATTCTCTCATAAATCAGTATCAGTCAGGTGAAAAAACTGTTTCACTGCTGTATGGCATAACAGGCAGCGGTAAGACACAGGTTTATATTTCTCTGATTAAAAAAATGCTTGAGTTTGGCAAAGGCGCTATAATGATGGTGCCTGAAATTTCCCTTACTCCGCAGATAATTGACAGGTTTGTTTCACATTTCGGTTCAGAGGTTGCTGTTTTTCATTCGGCACTGTCTCTCGGAGAGCGGATGGATGAATGGAAGCGTGTAAAAAGGGGAGAAGCGCGTGTTGTAATCGGCACACGTTCTGCTGTTTTTTCACCCGTGAAAGAACTTGGTCTGATAATTATTGATGAAGAGCAGGAGCATACCTATAAATCTGAGCAATCGCCACGTTATAACGCAAAGGAAGTTGCTCGTTTCAGGTGTGAAGAAAACAAGGGGTTGCTCGTTCTTGGTTCTGCTACACCGAGTGTCGAAACCTTTGCACGTGCGCAGAGCGGTATTTATACAGTAAATAAGCTGACTCAGCGCTATGCCGGTGCAAAGCTTCCGGAAGTAATTACTGTTGATCTTGCATCTCATTTCGGTAATGACAGTAACAGCGCAATCAGTGAAACTTTAGCTGAAAAACTGAAATTAACCTTATCTCAAGGCAATCAGGCGATTCTTCTCCTGAATCGTAGAGGATATAATACTTTTGCTTCCTGTGCTTCGTGCAAAAGTGTTGTTACTTGCCCGAACTGCAGTATCTCGCTGACTTATCATCACGCTAATGGCAGACTTATGTGCCATTATTGCGGATATTCTCAGCCGATAACACAGGTTTGTCCTGAGTGCGGCAAACAAGACATAAAATATGCAGGCTTCGGTACGCAGATGGTTGAAGATGAGCTGGCGCATATTTTACCCGAAGCGCGTATTCTGCGTATGGATCAGGATACTACGATGCGTAAAAATTCACACGAGAAAGCGCTTAAATCATTTGCTGACCACGAGTATGATATTCTGCTCGGTACACAAATGGTTGCAAAGGGTATCGACTTTGAGAATGTAACACTTGTCGGTGTTATTTCTGTTGATCAGCAACTTTATAATGACGATTTCAGATCGCTTGAAAGAACGTTTTCTCTGCTCACCCAGGTTGTTGGCAGAGCAGGCAGAGGAAAGCATCGCGGAAGTGCAGTTATACAGACTCTTACCCCCGAAAATGAGATTATACGCCTGGCTGAAAAGCAGGATTACGGTGCTTTTTACGACACAGAAATACAGATGCGTAAGTTAATGACTTATCCTCCGTTCTGTGATATTTGCGTGATCGGTTTTTCCGGTTTTGATGAAAATAAAACCAGAGTTGCATCGAAAATGTTCTTTAACAGTTTTAAACGTCTGGCAGGAGAAAAGTATCCTGACCTTAAGTTGATCGTTTTAGGTCCGTTGCAGCCGAGAGTTTCAAAAATCAGCGGTAAATACAGATACCGTATGATTGTTAAATGTAAAAATAATTCAAATCTCCGAAGCTTTATTTCAGAACTTCTGGAAGAATTCGGAAAAGATACAAAATTTAACGATATCAGTGTTTTTGCTGATATCAATCCGGAGAGCATACTATAAATTAAAAGAGGCAATATAAATGGCAATCAGAAATATTATCACAAAAGAAAATCCGCTTCTCAGAAAGAAGAGCAGACCCGTCGAAGTGTTTGATGAACGTCTGGCAACGCTTATTGACGATATGGTTGATACAATGTACAAAGCAGAAGGTGTCGGTCTTGCTGCCGTTCAGGTAGGAATACTCAGACGAGTTGTTGTCATTGATTGCGGTGACGGACTTCTTGAACTTGTAAATCCTGAAATTATCGAGCGAGAAGGTGTTCAGGAGGAGGTTGAAGGCTGTCTTTCGCTTCCCGGTGAAAGCGGTCTCACACTTCGTCCTATGAGTGTCAAAGTAAAGGCTCAGAACAGAGACGGTAAGTGGTTTTTCTATTCAGGTTCCGGTCTGAAAGCAAGAGCTTTTTGCCATGAGATTGACCATCTTGACGGCAATCTTTATATTGACAGACTTTCACCCAACAATGCTTAATTTTAACAGGAGGGCAATCTGATGAGAGTAGTTTTTATGGGCACACCTGATTTTGCAGTTGATTGCCTTGATATCCTTGTAGAAAAAGGTCATGAGGTTGTTGGTGTCTTTTCACAACCCGATAAGCCTCAGGGCAGAAAACAGATTATGACTCCTCCTGCGGTCAAAGTCCGCGCACTTGAGCTTGGTCTTGATGTTTATCAGCCTGTTTCATTTAAAGACGGTGAAGCGGCAGAAATCCTTGAAAAACTTGCTCCTGAGCTGATTGTAGTTGTCGCTTACGGTAAGCTTATTCCTCAGCGAGTGCTCGATATCCCGAAATACGGATGTGTAAACGTTCACGCTTCGCTTCTGCCGAAATTAAGAGGTGCAGCACCGATACAGTGGTCAGTTATTAACGGTGAAAAAGAAACAGGCGTTACAACAATGCAACTTGATGCAGGACTCGATACAGGTGATATTCTGCTTGTAAAAAAGACAGATATCGAGCCTGACGAAACCTCAGGCGAGCTGTTTGACAGACTTAAAGTTCTTGGTGCACAGCTTCTGATCGAAACGATTGATGCAATGCTTGCAGGCACTCTGTTACCGATTAAACAGGATGATTCACAGTCAACTTATGCATCAATGCTCAGCAAGGAGATTTCTGCTGTCGATTGGACAAAATCCGCTCAGCAGGTTCACAATCATATCAGAGGTCTTGAACCATGGCCTGTAGCTTCAACTATAATCAATGATAAGGTTGTAAAGCTTTATGGCTCGCGTCTTGGCGGCTATTCCGGCGCAGCGGCAGGTGAAATTGTAAGATGTGACAAAGAGTTTGAAGTTTGTTGTGGTGACGGCAATACTGTTAAAATCACTTCACTTCAGGCTCAGGGAAAAAATAAACTTTCTGCCTCAGATTTCCTTCGTGGTTTCAGGGTAGAAAAGGGAACAATTATTTAAGAAAGTAATATTAATTCGGAGTGATATATATGCCGTATTTCGGCGGATTTTTTGTAGATTATTATTATATCGTTCTTGTTGTACCGATGCTTATACTTTCGGTCGTTGCTCAGGTTATGGTTAAATCTACCTATGCCAAACAATCGAAAGTTATGTCAACACGTGGCATAACCGGTGCGCAAGCGGCAGCTCGTGTGCTTTATCATTACGGTATCAATGATGTCAGAATTGAACTTTCACCGTCAGGTAAGTTATCTGATCACTTTGATCCGAGATCAAAAACAATACGTCTTTCAGAAGGCGTTTTTGGGAGCAACAGTGTTGCCGCAATCGGTATAGCATGCCATGAGGCAGGTCATGCCGCACAGCACGCTCAGGGTTATCTGCCCATAATAATACGTAATAAGATATTACCTATATGCAATATCGGCTCATATCTCGGTATTCCTTTGGCACTGATTGGTTATTGGATGGGGTTTGAACCGCTTATCGCATTTGGTTTGTTGCTTTATTCTTTTATCGCGATTTTCCAACTTGTTACTTTACCTGTTGAGCTTAATGCGAGCAGACGGGCTGTTAATGTTATTGAAGAAACCAATATGCTTCAGCCTGATGAAATCGGAGGAGCAAAAAAGGTATTGACCGCAGCTGCTATGACATATATAACAGCGTTGCTTGTTTCGCTTGCGAACCTGCTCAGACTTATACTTCGTTTGAATCGGAGAGACTAATGAAAAACGCACGTCAGACCGCTTTTGAAATTTTGACAAAAATAAGAAGAGATTCTTCATATTCTAACCTGACTGTTGATAATGTGCTTTCAGATTCTTCATTGAATGATGCTGATTCTTCATTTGTCAGTGCTTTGGTTTACGGTGTGCTTGAAAGATCGCATACGCTTGATTATCAGCTTATGCTTAACCTTAAACAGCCGCTTAAAAAGCTTAAACCTCAGGTTTATACTGCTTTGCAGCTCGGTGCTTATCAACTTTTATTTATGGATAAAGTGCCTGCTTCTGCAGCGGTTAATGAGAGTGTTAAGCTTGTAAAATCCAACGGTTGTTCTTTTGCCGGCGGCTTAGTGAATGCTGTTTTGCGCAACATTTCAAAAAACGGTTTGTGTCTACCTGATAAGTCGGATAAGGCTGCCTATTATTCAGTTGCCTATTCTTTTCCGATTGAGTTAGTAAAATTCTGGATAAAAAATTACGGCGAAGAAAATACGCAGGGGATTATGAGCTGCTGTGCAGGCAGACCACCGCTTACGGTTCGTGTAAATACGCTCAAAACCGACAGCTCAAAACTTATCGATGAATTCAGAACTATCGGCATTGATGTTGAGGCGGGAGAGGTGGAAGATTCACTCAATCTCGGTAAGTGCGGAAGTGTTGAAAAGCTCGAATCCTTTGTTGAGGGTAAGTTTCACGTTCAGGATGCCGCTTCGCAGATTTGTGTTTCTGCATTAGCTCCTCAACCGGGTGAAACAATTATTGACCTTTGCGCTGCACCCGGCGGCAAATCCTTTACAATAGCTCAGAAAATGAAAGACTCAGGCAAGATTATTGCATGTGACATACATAATCACCGTCTTGACTTAATTCGCGACGGTGCGTCAAGATTGGGTATTTCCAATATTACTTGTATTTGTAATGATGCAACCCAATTTTCTTCAAACATCCCTCTTGCAGACAGGGTTCTCTGTGACGTTCCTTGTTCGGGTCTCGGCATTATCAGACGTAAGCCTGAAATCCGAAATAAACCGCTTGATGAACTGAAAACGCTGCCACCGATTCAGTTGGAAATTCTAGAGAATGCATCAAAATACGTTAAATCCGGTGGCAGACTTCTTTATTCAACCTGTGCTCTGAATCCTAAAGAAAATGAAAACGTATGCAAGAAATTTCTTGAAGCTCATCCGGAGTATAAGGTTGTTACACCTGAATTTTTATCTGATGATACGTTTATTCGTGACGGATTTGTTACACTGATGCCTCATATTAACCACACTGACGGATTCTTTATTGCAGTTTTTGATAAGGAGTGAAAGCATAATGACTGATATAAAATCATTGTATTTTGATGAGCTTTTAACTTCTTTAAAAGAATCAGGTTTGCCTGCATTCAGAGCTAAACAGGTCTGGCAGTGGCTTCAGCAAAAAGGTGTCAACTCTTTTGATATGATGACAAATCTTTCAAAGGATTTGCGCGAAAAATTAAAAGAGGATTACGTCATCAAATTTTGCGATATAGAAAAGAAGTCTGTATCTGCTCTTGATGGTACCGTTAAATATCTTTTCAGACTTTTTGACGGTGAATTTGTTGAAAGCGTTTTGATGAAATATAAATACGGTTATTCTTTGTGTGTTTCGACTCAGGTCGGTTGCCGTATGAATTGCGCTTTTTGTGCTACAGGTGTCGGCGGATTTATCAGAAATCTTTCAGCATCTGAAATACTCAGCCAGATTCACGCAGCGCAGAACGATATGGATATTAAAGTTTCACATATTGTGCTGATGGGCATGGGTGAGCCGATGGATAATTATGATAATGTTATTCGTTTTCTCAAACTTGTCAATAATGATGACGGACTGAACATCGGTATGAGAAATATTTCTTTATCTACTTGCGGAATTATTCCCGGTATAAAGAAACTCGAGCAGGAAAATCTTCAGTTGACCTTATCGGTTTCTCTTCACGCACCTAATGATGAGGTTCGTTCAAAACTGATGCCGGTAAATAAAAAATATAAAGTTGATGACCTTCTTGAAGCTTGCAGAGAGTATGTCGATTCAACCTCCAGACGAATATCTTACGAATACGCAATGTTTGGCGGTGTAAACGACAGTGATGAATGCGCTTATGAATTAGCTTCTAAATTAAAGGGCACACTTGCACATATTAACCTTATTCCCGCAAATGACGTAACAGAAAGCGGACTTCATTCAAGCACACCTGAGCGAATAAAACGCTTTTGCGAAATACTTGAGAAGTTAGGCAGAAACGTTACTGTAAGGCGCAGTCTCGGCGGAGACATTGACGCTTCTTGCGGTCAGTTACGCAGCAAGCATATTAAAGCTTGATAACATAGAGCATTACTCAAGAAAGGAGATGCGGTTTTTTATCGCAATCTGCAATTTATGAGAATTTCAGCTAAAACAGATATCGGAAAGGTGCGTTCAAGCAACCAGGACTCGTACTCAGCCGGTGAGCTTTCGGGTGGTGTTGCCTGGGCAGTCGTGTGTGACGGTATGGGAGGTGCTGCCGGCGGCAGTGTCGCCAGTACTACGTCTGTGCGAATAATTTCACATACGATAAATGAATGTTACCGTGACGGTATGAAACCATCATCAGTCTATAATATGCTTGAATCAGGTATTGCGGGTGCTAATGCCAGTTTGTTTGATATGGCTCAGAAAGATGAGTCACTTACCGGAATGGGTACGACCTGTGTTGCTGCAATTGTTGCACAATCTAAAGTGTACGTTGCCCACGTTGGTGACAGTCGTGCATACAAGATATCAAGCAACGGTGAAATATGTCAGCTTACTCGTGACCATTCAATGGTCCAGGATCTTGTTGAAAGCGGCAGTATCACAGCTGATGAAGCTAAAACTTTCCCCGGAAAAAACATAATAACCAGAGCAATCGGTGTCGATTCAAGAGTTGCGGTTGATTTTGTTGAGCATGACTTTGATGAAGGTGACACACTCTTGATTTGTACGGATGGTCTTACCAATTTTGTCAGTGATGAACAGATTGTTGAATCTGTAAAAAATACAGGCTGCTTTGAATATGCTGAAAAATTGGTCGGTCTCGCAAACGAAAACGGTGGCGGAGACAACATAACGGTTGTTTCAATCACATCATGAGGAGGTCAGAGTGATGGAAAATTATGTAAATAAGCGCATTGATAACAGATATGAGGTTCTCGAAATTATTGGCGTTGGCGGTATGGCTGTTGTTTATAAAGCATACGACCGAATTGACGACAGAATTGTAGCTATAAAGATTCTTAAAGAAGAATATCTTGCCAACGAGGAATTCCGTCGCAGATTCAAAAATGAATCCAAATATATTGCGGTTCTTTCACACCCGAATATTGTCAAGGTTTTTGATATGAGTTTCGGTGATAGACTTCAGTATATCGTTATGGAATTTATTGAGGGTATTACTCTGAAGGAATATATCGAACAGCAAAGAGTTATTCAACCTAAAGAGGCTGTTCATTTTCTGACTCAGATTCTTCGTGCACTTCAGCATGCACATGATAAAGGCATAGTTCACCGTGACGTAAAGCCGCAGAACATTATGCTTCTTCAGAACGGAAGCATCAAGGTTACCGATTTCGGTATTGCAAGCTTCAGCCGCAGTGAAACAGCAACTATTGCTGAAAACGGTGCTATCGGTTCAGTTCATTATATCAGTCCCGAACAGGCACGCGGTGATTTTACGGATGCTAAAGCTGATATTTATTCTGTTGGCGTACTTATGTACGAAATGTTGACAGGTCAGCTTCCGTTTACTTCAGAAAATCCGATTTCTGTTGTTATGATGCATATGAACGACGAGCCGGCTAATATGCATAACATTAACGGCAGTATTCCTATCGGTCTTGAGCAGATTACAATGCACGCTATGCAGAAAGATCCTAAAGCCCGATATCAGTCAGCGGCTGAGTTGCTGCTTGATCTTGATGAGTTTAAGCGTAATCCTTCAATCAAATTTGATTATTCTTATTTTGTTGATAATGAGCCGACTAAGTACATCGACAGAACCATGAATAATATTAAAACAAACAGCGGCACGGTTCAGCAAAATAAAGATAAAAGCAAAAATGCCACAAGCAAAGCCGACCAAGAGCCGAAGAATAACTCCAAGCTTATTCCTATTCTTACGGGTGCAGTTTGCGGTTGTGTAGCTGTTTTTTCTGTGTTTGCGCTGATTATGTTCTTTGTAAACGGCGGAGTTTCCGGTGATCGTGTTCCTAATTTCATAAATATGAATTATGAAACCGAAATCAAAAACAATAAGAATTATGACGATTTCAGAATTGATGTAAAATATGAATTTAATACGCAGTATGATTACGGTGTTGTAATTAAACAGAGTCCGGAAAAGGGTAAGAAAATCGACGACAATGAGATTATTTATCTTACTGTTAACACCAATAAAACGGTGCCCGTCAATGACGTATACGGACAGTCTTACCTCGTAGCCAAACAGGCTCTTGAAGCAAGCGGTTTTGTTGTTTCGTATGAAATGAAATATAATCCTTCCGTTGAAGAAGGCACGGTAATCAGCACTTCTCCCGAACGCGGTGTTGCTGCTGCAGTAGGTTCAACAGTTATGATTTATATTTCAACTCACACTGATGAGAATGCGATTCTTGTTCCTGACCTTGTCGGTTATTCTCTTGAAGATGCTCAGGATCTCGCGAGATCCGTTAATCTTGAAATCGGCGAAATTTTTTATGAAGATCAGAAAGATAACGCTGATTTGATCATCAAACAAGTTCCCGAAAAAAATGACGCTGCACATCCCGGTGATAAGATTGATGTTTATATCAGCACGGGTAAAGCACCTGTTGTTTCAACTGATATAACTATACCTCTTCCATACAAAAGCGGAAAAGAGGGCACGCTCAAGGTTTATTTAAATAATGTTGCCATTGAACCTTCAGGCACCGACCTTCTTCTTACCGGTGATGATTATACAATTACGGTAAGCGGTTCCGGTACAGATGACAATCTTATTGTAAAAGTTGACGGTTCTGATATTTACAGCTGTACTATCGATTTTACACAGGATCCTGTTAGTCTCAAGAATATAAAGACGATTGAAGATGCATTTGAGGATTCATTCTACAACGGTGTCAGCAGCACAATTATTCCTTCGGTTGTCGGTATGACTGAGGCTCAGGCTAAGGCAGCACTTACCGCCAAAGGATTCTATAATATAACCGTTAAACAAAGAAATACCGTTAATCCGAATGAAGTCGGTAAAGTTATTGAGCAAACACCTTCACTTTCCGGTATTGATAAGTTAAGACCTTATTCAATGGATACTGTTATTGTATTAGTTGTTGGTAAAGGAATTTTCGGATGATAACAAAAAACGGAATTCTTATTAAAGGTATCGGCGGTTTCTATTACGTAGAAACCGCTGACGGAACTATATACGAATGCAAGGCTAAGGGTGTCAACCGAAGAAAAGGTATTTCGCCGCTTGCAGGCGACACGGTTACGATAACAGTTAATGATGAGGGCTATTGCTCGCTCGACTGTGTTTGTGAGCGTAAAAACTTTCTTAACAGACCGCCTGTTGCTAACGTCGATAAGCTGTTTATACTTGCATCAACCTGCGAGCCTCTTCCGAGCACTCTTGTTATCGACAAAATGACGGCTATCGCACAGGATAAAGGTATTGAGTGTTCGATTATCTTTACCAAAGAAGATCTCAAGGATGATGACGGTCTGGCAGATGTTTACAGAAAGTCAGGTTTTGAAACTTTTTCCGTGTCGTCCAAAACCGGTATAGGTATTGACCATATCAAAGCTGCGATAAATGGTCGAATTTGTGTCTTTTCAGGCAATTCCGGTGTAGGCAAATCTACATTGCTTAATGCTCTTATCCCTGAGCTTTCGCTCGAAACAGGCGAAATAAGCGATAAATTAGGCCGCGGAAGGCACACTACAAGACAAGTCGAGTTGTTTAAGGTTGGCGACGGCTATATCGCAGATACGCCCGGATTTGCAGCAATTGATATGACTGAATCAAAGCTTCTTATAAGAAAAGAAAATCTTCCTTTTTGTTTCAAGGAGTTTTTGCCTTATCTTGGCACTTGTAAGTTTTCCAGTTGTACTCACGTTGCAGATAAAGGTTGTAAAATATGTGAGGCAGTAGAAAACGGTGAGATTATGAAATCCCGCCATGATAGCTATATTGAAATGTATAATGACGTAAAAGATATCAAAGATTGGGAATTGAAATAAAGTTTCACCTTTTGTTCAGCTATGCATAATATGTATCAAGAAACGAAAGGGGATATACATAATGAAAATTGTTGTCATTCGCAGTCCCAAAGCTTTGCAGTCTGTTTTAAGAGTGATTTTCGGAATTAAAAAGTCTGAATCATGAAAAATTAACACCGCCGGATTCTTTCTGAATCCGGCGGTGTATTATGTTTATTCCCAGGTTTTCCAGATATCCGGTTGATAACCGACCGTAGCTTTCTTCCCGTTGCGTACAATAGGTGTTTTAAAAAGAGCAGGATTTTCGAGCAGTTTTTCTTCTTTTGCATCACTGCCTGCAAGATAAGCCATAAACAGCTCTTCGTAAAGTTTGCAGTCTTTATCAACAAGATTGTCATAACCTCCGACTGCGGATTTTACGCTGTTGTATTCGCCCTTGCTCATACCGTATTTTGCAACGTCAATCATCTGATATTTTATTCTGCGTTCTTTAAAATACCGTTCAGCTTTTTTTGTGTCAAAGCATTTTGATTTACCGAATATCTGTATGTTCATAATCAGTTTTCCTTGTCGTTGAGAGTTTTTGCGCTTCTCTTAGCGTTCAGTTCAGCGAGCATATCTTCACGGAATTTGCCGTGAACATTGAACAGCAGCAGAGACAATCCGTAACCGAATCTTGCAACAGCAGGAGCGAGACAGAAAATTCCCCAGATGCCCTGCAGAACTGTCGGGTCTGTGTGCGGCAGGATGTTACCTGCGATGTCTTTGATTGGCGAATAATGAATAAATTCAAGCACAAGACCGGACAGAGCACCTATAAGAGTACCTGAAAGCTTTGTTACATAACCCTGAACAGCATTTACAAGACCTTCGTTTCTGACGCCTGATTTCCATTCGAGGTAATCGTAAACATCGCCCTGAAGTACGGGACCGCAAACACCCATCAGACAGTTGGGGAGACCACAAACGGTAAGCATGAATGTTACAAATGCGAGATTAACAACGTTGAATTCATCGCCAAAAGGTGTGTATCCGATAAAATAAAGTGCAGTGTATGCGATGCCTGAGAAAATACCGCCGTATGCTGCGCACTTTCTTGCGCCGAAACGCTTGATAAGCTTAGGTGCAAGCGGTGTGACAATATAGTTGGGTATACCGGTGAACAATCCGCAGATTGTGCCGTTGGTAAGCTTGCCTGTACAGTTCTGCCAGAACAATCCTTCGTTTGCTCCACCTATTCCTTTTACGCTGCCGAAGAAGTTTGAGAGAATAAGTATGAACAGTGGTCTGTTTCGGATGGTGTATTTGATGGACTGGAAAATCGAAACGTTTTCCATATCTTCTTTTGATGCAATGGGAACACGTTCTTGGATGTTTCTGAACGCAAATACAGAACAAAGCACAAGAATTGCGACAAAGAACAAAGCAAATCCGCCGTAAATGCCTTCCTGAGACCAGCCTGTAAGTCCGGGGAGGAAGTCGATGGTTACCGGTACCATTGACGGTATCCATACACCGAAGAGTTCAACAAATTTCTGAACAGTAATCAGTGTGTTACGTTCGTTAAGATTTGGAGTTATGTTGTAGAGCAAAATTGTCCATGCATTATAATACGACCAACCGATACTGTTCAATATGCTGATAACAATAGCGTACATAGGTCTGTAAGCCATTGGGATAGCGTAAGGAACAAGGAAAAACAGCATTGTGCAGACGGCCCACAAAGGCATTGGAAGAACAAGGAAAGGACGGAGTCTGCCCCAACGTGTTCTCATTCTGTCAATGACAATACCCGAAAGAGGATCATCAAGAGCATCCCAGATGCTGGTAATTGCATTCATTGAAGCAATTGCCGAGCCGGATAGACCTGTGTAATTGAGAAGGAAATACTGTTTCCATGTGTCAACATATGAATTAAGATTTTTGGTGCCGTATGATGTGAGAACATACGCTGCAATTTCTTTAGGGGTCAAAAATCTGCGGTTTTGTTTATCTAGTTTCGGAGATTGCGAAGGTTCAATGCTCTGCAGAACGTTAGTTGAATTTTCCTGCATATTATACTCCTCCTAAGGGAAATTGAATCGATATGTAATGCTGATTTTTAACTTTATTTTCAAATGATAACATAAATTAAACCATAATTCAACAAATATATAAATTTTCTTTATTTTACTTGATATTTATATTAACAAGAGTATAATATTTATAATTCTTTTTAGGAGGAATTTTAAATGATTTGCAATTGCTCATCTTGCAGTGACTTGTCATTGATCCGCGAAACGCTCGATCATTATGCATCGGTACCCGGTAGCCTTATCACGATATTACAGAAAGCACAGGCTATTTACGGATATCTGCCGTCAGATGTGCTTAATCATATTGCTTCAGTAACAGGTATACCTGCTGCTAAAGTTTTTGGCGTTGCAACCTTTTATACTCAGTTCAGATTTAAGCCTGTTGGCAAGTATCTTATTATGCTTTGTCATGGTACTGCCTGTCATGTAAACGGCTCACTTATGCTTGAAAAAACAATATACGATACGCTCGGCATTAAAGACGGCGAAACAACACAGGACGGATTGTTTACACTTAAAAATGTTGCTTGTCTTGGCTGTTGCTCACTTTCTCCCGTTATGATGATTAATGATGAAACGTACGGTTCTCTTACACCTCAGAAAGTAAGAGACATTATTGCACGTCTCAAAGATGAAGCACTTAAGGAGGCGGCTGAAAATGGTTAACATAAAAGTAGGTCAGGGTAGTTGCGGTATATCTGCAGGTGCCTCTAAGGTGTATTCTGCAATCGAAAAGCAAATTAATGATAATAATCTTGACGTACAGCTTTCAGTTACCGGCTGTATCGGTATGTGTTATCTCGAGCCGATTGTCGATATGTATGATGAAAACAGCACTCTCACAAGACTTGTCCGCGTTAAAGAAAGCGATGTACAGTCGATAGTTGATTATATAAAATCAGGTGATTTATCGTTTGTTGAGAAGCTTATTGTTTCTGATGAAGACAAGCATTTTCTTGATTCTCAGACCCGTATTGCTCTTCGCGGGTGCGGCATTATAAATCCCGATGAGATTGACGACTATATTGCAAACGGTGGTTATAATGCTCTTAAAAAAGCACTTACCGAAATGACTCCTGAAAGTGTTATTGACGAAATCAAGGTTGCTGGACTTGCGGGCAGAGGCGGCGCAGGTTTTCCGACCTGGTTTAAGTGGAATGCCGCAAGAATCAGTCAGGGTGAAGAAAAGTATCTGATTTGTAATGCTGATGAGGGTGATCCCGGTGCATTTATGGACAGAGCGGTTATCGAAAGTAATCCGCACAACCTTATTGAAGGTATGCTTATCGGTGCCTATGCAATCGGTGCAAAAGAAGCAATAGTATATGTGCGTGCAGAATATCCT
Organism: Acutalibacteraceae bacterium; assembly: GCA_045637465.1. Lineage (GTDB taxonomy): Bacteria > Bacillota > Clostridia > Oscillospirales > Acutalibacteraceae > UBA8612. The sequence goes on from JAZTZM010000023.1 coordinate 181,748, forward strand.
CTTGCAATCATACGCCTTGAAAGAGCGATTGAACAGGCAAAGGAGAAGGGGATAATAGGCGAAAATATTTTCGGCTCGGGATTTTCCTGCAGTTTTCGTATTAAAGCAGGTGCAGGTGCGTTTGTTTGTGGTGAAGAAACCGCTCTTATCGAGTCGCTTGAAGGCTCGAGAGGTATGCCCAGACTTAAGCCTCCTTTCCCTGCACAGTCGGGTTATTGGAATAAGCCATCTAATATAAATAACGTTGAAACTTTTGCTAACATTTCGTGGATTATCGAAAATGGCGGCGAAGAATTTTCAAAGCTCGGCACAGATGACAGCAAGGGCACGAAAGTCTTTGCAATTACCGGTAAGATAAAACGCGGCGGTCTTGTTGAAATACCTATGGGCAAAAAGCTCTCTGACGTTATTTTTGATATCGGCGGAGGTATGAAGACCGATAAGGATTATAAATGTGTACAGCTCGGTGGTCCTTCAGGCGGCTGTATCCCTGCGGATATGCAGGATACTGTTATTGACTATAAGAAGCTTTCCGCAACGGGTGCAATTATGGGCTCTGGCGGTATGGTTGTTATGGATGAATGCACGTGTATGGTCGGTATGGCTCGTTTCTTCCTTGACTTCACAGCAAAAGAATCCTGCGGTAAATGCACACACTGCCGCATCGGTACGAAACGTCTGCTCGAAATTCTTGACAGAATCTGTAAAGGCGAAGGTAAAGATGGCGACATTGAGCTTCTTGAGGAAACCTGCAACGAAATTAAATCAGGTGCTCTCTGCGGTCTCGGTCAGACTGCTCCTAACCCTGTGTTGACAACTATTAAGTACTACCGAGATGAGTATGAGTCTCACATTAAAGAGAAACGTTGCCCTGCAGGCGAGTGTATTGACCTTGTAAAATATAGTATCAATCCCGACAAATGTGTCGGCTGTTCGCTTTGCAGTAAGAAGTGTCCTGTCGGTGCTATAAGCGGTGAAATTAAAAAGACATTTTCTGTTGACAGTGAAAAGTGTATCAAGTGCGGTCAGTGTATGGATACCTGCCGCTTTGGTGCAGTTGAAAAGAAGTGAGAGGAGGAGAAGCTATGAGTGATATGCTCAATATAAAGATTGACGGAGTAGAAATTCAGGCTGCTCCCGGTATCACTATTCTTGAAGCAGCTGAATCTGTCGGTATAGAAATTCCTACACTTTGTCACGACAAGCGTATAGAAGAATACGGTGCTTGCGGTATATGCGTTGTAGAAGCTGCAGGTGTGCCGAAGCTTCTTCGAGCTTGCTCAACGAAAATCAGTAACGGTATGGATATAAATACAAAGTCAGAAAGGGTAATCAGATCACGCAAGTTTGCGCTTGATATGCTTCTTTCCAACCATACGGGCGACTGCAAGGCACCTTGTTCTCTTGCGTGTCCCGCAGGTACTGACTGTCAGGGCTATGTTGGTCTTATTGCAAACGGAGAGTATGAAGAGGCGTTAAAACTTATTAAAAAACGTATTCCGCTTCCTGCGGCTATAGGCAGAGTTTGTCCTCACCCTTGTCAGACAGCCTGCCGCAGAGCACTCGTCGAAGAGCCTATACAGATTGCATATCTCAAAAGCTTTGCAGCTGATATTGATCTTAACAGCGAAAATTCATATGTGCCCGAAATGGCAGAGCCTAACGGTAAAAAAGTAAGTATTATCGGTGGCGGTCCGGGTGGATTGACAGCAGCTTATTTTCTTCGCATAAAGGGATACAGTATTAAAATTTACGATAAGATGCCGAAAATGGGCGGTATGCTCCGTTACGGTATTCCTCAGTATAGACTTCCCAAAGAACTTCTTGATAAGGAAATTAAGCTTATAGAAGACCTTGGCGTTGAGATGATCAACAACAAAACTCTCGGTGTTGATTTCACAATAGATTCTCTAAAATCAGAGAGCGATGCAGTTGTTGTCGCTGTCGGTGCGTGGAAGAGCAGTCCGATGAGAGTAGCAGGCGAGGACCTTGATGGTGTTTACGGCGGCATTGATTTTCTCCGTAGTGTTATAGAAGGTAATCCTTGTGATATCGGTAAACGTGTCGCGGTATGCGGCGGCGGTAATACAGCTATGGATGCTTGCCGTACAGCGGTCAGACTCGGAGCGGATGAAGTTTATGTTATCTATCGCAGAACACGCGACGAAATGCCTGCGGAGAAGCTTGAAATCAAAGAAGCTGAAGAGGAAGGCGTAATTTATAAGTTCCTTACTAATCCCGCGGAAATTATCGGCTCTGACGGTAAAGTCAACTCGATAAAGCTTCAAGTTATGGAGCTTGGTGAACCCGATGCAAGCGGCAGACGTTCACCTGTATCTGTCGAAGGCAAGTTTGAAACTCTTGATGTTGACAGCGTGATTATGGCTATCGGTCAGCAGACAGATATAAACGGTCTTGAGGGACTTGAGCTGACCCGAAAGAATACAATTGTTGCAGACGAGTCAACATTTATGACGAATATTGAGGGCGTTTTTGCTGTTGGTGATGCGACTAACAAAGGTGCTTCAATTGCTGTTGCAGCTATCGGTGAAGCTCAGAAGGCAGCTGACGTAATTGACAGCTATCTTAACGGATTTACAGTCGGTTACCGTAAGCCATTCGTTGTTGAAAAGCAGGTTAGTGCCGATGATTTTGCTGAGAAAGAAAAAATATCTGCACCCGAAATGCCTGTTGTTGATGCCACTGAAAGAAAGTGTAGCTTTACAGAGGTAGCTCTCGGATTTACCGAAAAAATGGCAAAGGCTGACGCTTCACGTTGTCTTGAATGCGGTTGTCTTGATTATTTTAAATGCAAGCTTTTGAAGTATTCGAGAATGTACGATGTTGAGCCGTCTGTTTATGCAGGCGAAAAGACAGTTGTTGGTAAGGATTCTTCCCATCCTTATATAATTCACGACAATGATAAGTGTATACTTTGCGGTCAATGTGTAAGAGTATGTGATGAAGTTATGGGTGTTACTGCACTTGGTCTTGTTAATCGCGGATTTATCACAGTTGTTTCACCTGAATTCGGTAATACGCTTGATTCTTCACGCTGCATCTCATGCGGTCAGTGTGTTGCTCTTTGCCCGACAGGCGCTCTTGAACCTAAAACTCCTTTCAGAAAAAATGTTCCGCTTGATACAGTTGTTAAAGAAACTGTGTGTGAAGGATGCGCAAAACGCTGTGTGATGAATGTGCACACCTGCGGTAAGACTGTCGTACGCTGTGAGCCTGCGGATGGCGGCATTCTTTGCAAAACAGGTGCATTCGGTTTTGCGGAACTTAATAATCCAAGCAGAGTAAAAGCGTGTACCGTTGACGGTGTTGAGGTATCAAGAGACGACGCACTTAAAGCTGCTGCTGACAGAATGGATGGCGATACGGTGCTCGTAAATTCTTCGATGAATGATACCGCACTTAATGAAGCTGTTGCTTTTGCTCAAGCAAACGGTGCAGAGATTATGTATTTCAACGCAACTGATTATACGGATTCCGAGGTCAGAGTTTTTGGTGAAGAGAGAAAACTAGGTTCAAATATTGAAACGGTTAAAAAACTCGGCATTCCTGAGTACAAAGGTGAAAAAATTAATGCTGTTGTATTCGGCGGAAGATTGCCTGAAATTAATGGTTGTATTATTGCTGCCGAAGTTTTTGAAGCGGTAGATGCACCGATTATCTTAGCCGCAAAATCTTATATTGAATAATAGAAAAAAGCGACGGAATTTGAACAGGTCCGTTAAAAACGGACAATGAAAAAAAGAGCCCCCTATGGTAGAATTAAAGAAACTACCATAGGGGGATTTTGTATGCCAAGAGAATACAGACACATTCAAAAGTACGAAAAAGAAATATTAGAATTAAA
>JAZTZM010000024.1:0-41104 GCA_045637465.1 Acutalibacteraceae bacterium
CGAATTAAACCCATTTTTAAATGGTCAATTGATAAGTATGGGTATTTATATTTTTCAAGCAACTTTTGAGCAAGAGCTGTTTTACCCGTATGCGATGCTCCAGTAATTAAAACAATCATCTCAATCATCCCTACAAATTCTCATTTGTCGAACTGATTATATCACACATAATCTGATATTACAATCGGGTGCGGGTGTCCCGCCCATAATTATTCATTATTCATCAGCGAAGCGACTTCATTTTTCATTATTCATTAAGAAAAGTCGCAACAGCACAAATTAATAATGAATAATGAATAATACAAAAAGAAAAAGTCACACTTTCGTGCGACTTTTCTTTTTGGAGGCGCCACCCAGATTTGAACTGGGGGATCAGAGTTTTGCAGACTCGTGCCTTACCACTTGGCTATGGCGCCATATTAATTTAAGTAAAAAAAATGGAGCGGATGACGAGGCTCGAACTCGCTACCTCCACCTTGGCAAGGTGGCGCTCTACCAGATGAGCTACATCCGCACACTGCTGGTGCCTCCGGCCGGAATCGAACCAGCGACACGTGGATTTTCAGTCCACTGCTCTACCAACTGAGCTACAGAGGCATTTAAAAAAAATGGCGACCCGGAACGGGCTCGAACCGTCGACCTCTAGCGTGACAGGCTAGCGTTCTAACCAACTGAACTACCGGGCCATTTTTGGTGGGAACAATAGGGCTCGAACCTATGACCCCCTGCTTGTAAGGCAGGTGCTCTAGCCAACTGAGCTATGCTCCCATATCTTTTTTGTGTGTCGCCTTGATTACCGGCGACGCACATTAATATACTACATTTCCGCCCTCTTGTCAACTGTTTTTTTGAAATTTTTTTAATTTTTTTCAAAAAACTTTTTTGAGGACTTGAGGGCGGATAAAAATCGTTGATTCTGCGCGGTTTACAGCACTAATGATTCAAACGCTCTTGCAATAATCTTTATGATATATTTGATATACATTATGACAGTTTCAAAGAAATTTTTAAAATTTTCGCTGATATTGTCCATTGCAACGTCAGATCCTGTTACCGCGTAACCCGGAAGTGTGCCGTTGTTATCGTCTACACCGTCATCGTCAGCAATGAACTCGAGAAGAAGCGGAGAAACGAGAGCAAGCAGGAAATATTCAACCGTAGAAACGCCGCCGAGTATTTTGGTTGCAAGTTTTGTTATGCCGTCTGCAACACCGTCTTCAACACCGAATTTTTCAAGAAGCATATTTCCGGCACTGAGGAGAGTATTATCGGCAATTGCTGCAAGGTCACTGCGAAGAACAAGAGCGACAGCACGAAGGAAGATTGTTACCTCTGTGCCCTCAAGGTCGTAATTCTCACTGCCTTCGTAATGCGCACTGACAAGCTCTGTAGCAACATCCCAACAGTTATAATAATCGCTATCAGGAATTTCGATATTGTACTCCGCTGCCATTTCCTGGATTCCACCCTCACCGTAGAGAGGCTTTTCAAGGACATCGGTAAGACCTGTAACAGCTGTATAGACGAGATTATAGAAAGGCTCACCCTCTGCTATGCCGATCTCTTCCATTCTCATACCCTTTGCAAGTCTGAACTGAATGCCCGCCTTAAGGAATCCCTTAGCATACGCGCTGAAATCATTGCGCATCATATCAATAGCTTCCTGAGGATAACCCGAAACAACGCTTGTGAGTGCATCGACATCAATGCTGTCAATAGTCTTTTCTTCATATTTTATCTCATCTTCAGTTACAGTAAACATTCTGTAACTTGTGGGAGCCATTGTGAGAGATGTTGTTGCAAAATCGTAGATCTTGTTGCCGAGTGCGCTTGTGTAAACGGCTGCATCACTGCAGTGCTCGTGACCTGTGAAAACAAGCTTGATGCCTGCGTTGGCAAACTTATCGGCAGTTATAAGATGATTTCTGATAATAAAGTTTCTGCTGAGAATTCTCTGAACGGGAAGATGGTCAAGAAGATTGTGGTGCATCATAAGGATGGGATACTTACCGTCAGCATATGCCTTCTCAGCCTGATCAACAACCCAGTTGACCTTATCGCTTGTCATACCGTCCTCAGTTGATTTAGTGGGGTCACAGCTGTCAACAGCGATAAGGCGATATTCATCATTAAGGTCAGCAGTATAAGAGCAGGTACCCTCTACTGTTTCGAGTGCCTCTTTATAGCCGAACTCATAATAGTTCTCAATAAAATCGTCATACTTAAAATCGTTTTCGCCGGCACCGTTATCGTGGTTACCGTTGATAACATAAATCTGTTTGCCTGTTTCAGCCTCGAACTTCTTGAACTTTGCTGCAACATCGATATGCTGCTGAACTTCTATTCTGCCGTCGTTGACAACGTCACCGGGAATCAGAACAAATTCACAGTCATCATCCTCTGCGCACTGGCGAAGGAACTCATCAATAATAAAGCCGCTTTCGTTTTCAAGCTGAGCTCTGCGGTTGGCGAACCAGAAAAGAGGCTCATCTTCGATAATAACTTCAAGCTCTTCTTCGGGCACAACGTAATGCAGGTCAGATGCGACAGCAAATTTTGTTGTTGCATCCTCTGCGAATGCCGAGAAGCCGACCGCGACGCAGGTAAAAACAAGTGTTACGGACAAAAGTACGCTTAAAAACTTTTTCATAATTATGCTCTCCTATATTTTAATATGAGAATTTTAACAAATTAAAGCGATAATGTCAATAATCACAGCGCTTCATAAAGCACAAGCTCGGATGACATCTGCGAAGGTATAAAAACCTCCACTCCGTTCTGAACAAGCTCTGCACCGCTGATTTTAACGGTTGCGCCGCTGTTATCAAAGGTAACGTTATAAACGCGTGATACGTCTGCGCCTTTAACGCATAACCTGAATTTATCGGTTGATGAAAGCGGTAAAGAGAACACCGCAGCTGCACCCTTTGATTTGTCTTCTGCCGCAACTTCAAGCGCAATAAATCCGCATTTTTCCGCGCAAAGTGTATCCGGCGTATGATGATAAACCTTTGATTGAGGCAGAAATTCACGGATAAAATTCTTGTATACATCCGTGCTGTGTTTGACAAAATCAAGCTGCTGTGTGTTCATCTGCGCTGCAGCAGGAGAAATAACGTTGAGCGACATATGAGTAAGCATTGTGTTGCGCATATGAAGATCAAAAGAACCGAATGAATGACAACCCATACCGGCAAAAAGCCTGTCTACCCTCTCAGGCGGCAGAGCCATAGTCATACCGTTTGTTATGTAAACGGAATGCGGTGCACACTGACAGTCGGACACCCAGGTGTGATTGAACGCTTTCATCATACCGAGATCTGTTCTGCCGCCACCGCCTGCGCAGTTTTCAAACACAACATCGGGAAAACGAGCCTTCAGCCTGCGGAATATGCCGTAAACTGCATTGAAATGTCTGATTGATGTGCATTCCTTTATTCCGTAACCCGTGTCACGCACACCAAAATAATCCTTATAATCTACATTACAGTCAACCCTGAGCAAATCAATCTTATAATCAGAGATAATACGGGTCAGATTATTTTCTGCCCACTTCACTGTTTCATTCCTTGAATAATCGACAAAGTTGCCGCTTCGCTCATCAAGCGTATTTTTCGCGCGGTATTCTGGGTGTTCATCATATATCGGAACAAGTCTGCCGATGCTGTCAATATCTACCCATAAGCCAAATTTAAGCCCTTTTGAGTGACAGTAATCAACAATCTCTTTCAATCCGTTCGGATATCTTTCGGTATCGGCAATATTTATGCCGTTATATTCACCCCAATGGGTTTCAAGACCGGGTGGACAAGCCCAACCGGCATCGACAATAAACACCTCTGCACCCATTTTAGCAAGATTATCGATAAAGCGTTTTGAAGTTTCAACGCTCATATCGTGCTCTGCGCCCATACCTGCGCCGACAAGAAGCGAAACTTCACCATCACAAAGCACCGATTTTCTTATGTGAGAGTGCATTTCGTTCACAGCCTCATCAAGACCGCCGTGAACAAGTCCGACGTGCACTTCGGGTGTTCTGAACTTTTCGCCTGCGGCGATTACGTACATAGGGTTGTGAGAAAGCATCTCCGCCTTGAAAGCAAGATGAGACGAAGCATTTTCCGCCTTTGCGTTATAGTCAAATGTAAAACGGCAACCACCGCTCCACCCAATCTGAGCAAACCAGGTTTTGCCCATAAGGTTGTTTCTGAGGAAGATAACAGGATGACGGAAACGGTCACGGTTGTATCTTGTATCAATGCAAGTGGTTTCAGTGTTCAGCGAGCGCCATACAAACTCGCCTTCCCTGCCCCATCTGTCATCACCGAAACAGCCGTAAGAATAAAACTCATCAACATTACGCGAGGATGTGAGCCGCTCAATATCCATATCCTCCAAACCGCCGCTGATAAGGCTAAGTCTGCTCAGACAAAGCGGTTTATCGGAAAGGTTTTCGATTTCAATATATCTTGTAAACATCTGCGAGCCGTCGAGAATGGTGTGAACATAAAGCCTTACCGGCATTTCACAGCTGTCGAGTGTAAGTACAGCGTGAGCGGAATTATCGGTTTTATCAACCTTGAAATCTTTGAGGACAAGACCGTAATCAACACTGCGTCCGTCAATTTCAATATTGAACGAATAAGGCTCGGTATAATGCCTTCTATCAATGTGCGAAGGAAAATTCGACAGCACATCGAGCGGATAACCCGAAGCATTGTATCCGCAGGAAATAAGCGCACCGTTATAAAATTTCTCCTCATAAACCATCATACCGCTTCTGTAACAGAAATTCGGCACATCACCCGATTTATGGTAAACATCAAAAAATTTACCGCTCATCATCACACTTCCCCGTCTGATTATTATAATAATCAGTATTACACAAAGCTATGTTTTTGTCAATCATCCCAAGGCTACGTCAAGCACCATCATAACGGTAAATCCGCAGGCAAAAAACAGCGTATTCCCTGCACTTTCGGAGTTTTCAGGTATCAGCTCACCTACAACCACACTCACCATTGCGCCTGCCGCAAAGCCGAGGAAATAAGGCAGCACGGGCACAAACAAAAACGACAGTAATATTGTAAGCAAAGCACCTATCGGCTCAACAACACCTGAGAGCACACCGCACATAAAAGCCTTGCTTCTGCTCATACCCGAGGCTCTTAAAGGCAGCGAAACAACCGCACCTTCGGGCACATTCTGCACGGCAACGCCGAGCGACAAAGCAAAAGCCGTTGCTACGCTTAAATTCGTGTCGCCCGAAATAAGGCCTGCATATGCAACACCGACAGCCATACCCTCGGGGAAATTATGAAGCGCAACCGCCAAAACAAGTACAAGCGTGCTTTTGTATTCGCCTGACCTTGCCAACAGTCTGTTTTTACACAAATGCATAACAACACGATCAGTAAAAATCAGGCAGAATACCCCTACCCAAAACCCGACAGCGGCAGGAAAAAAAGCAAATTTTCCATAAGATGACGAACACTCTATTGCAGGAATAAGCAAACTCCACACAGATGCCGCCACCATAACTCCCGCAGCAAAACAGCTCAGAGCGCTTCTGACACGGTGCGAAAACACGTTGCCGGTAAACAGCACAGGCAACGCTCCTGCAACCGTGCCGAAAAACGGCAGTAGAATTCCTATTGTCATATCCTTAAACATAATTTATATCACCGTTACACATTATGTAAAAGGTTATTATCTTGACATTGAATGAGAGTTAAAATAAAATAAAACAAACATATCAAACGAAACGGAGAACAGTATGGAACCTATTACAGAACTTGACCTTTACATAATCCGCCACGGAGAAAGTCTGGGCAACGCAGGATACGGTGGTCGCACTGACATGACGCTCAAAGAGAGCACCGACCCTGTGCTGACCGAAAAAGGAATCAGCCAAGCAGATGCCGCAGGCAGGTTTTTTAAAGACACACAGTTTGACGTATTCTATTCAAGCGCTATGCTCAGAGCCGCAAGAACAGCGACAGAAATAATAAAACACCAACCAGAAAGCCGCACGCTGAACATTATGCCTGAGCTTTGCGAGGTTGGTATCACTCCCGAATATAAGGGCGTTGAAATTGATGAAATAAGAGAATTTTGTCCTGATTCCGTTTATGCAGAAGGAACCGAAACCGACGAAACGAGGATGAGATATGACAGTCACGACGTTAACGGAAAAGTTAATGAAAGAGCAAGATTTGTCATTGATTATCTGAGAAGCAGATATAAAAACGGTGAAAAGGTTGTTCTCGTCAGCCACGCAGCATTTATAACTAACCTTATATTTACTATTATGGGACTTGACAAAACAGACCCCGGCTTTGATATTGATTACAACAACACGAGCGTAACAAGAGTAACTTATTACAAGCCCGGCACATACAGATGGGGCAGCACAGTATTCAGGTGCATAAATGACACTTCGCATTATTTGCTGTTAAAATAATAAATATTTTTCATTTTGCTTGCCAATCAAGCGGTTAAATGATATAATGAGTCGAATCTAAATGTTAGGAGATCAAGAATTATGGGTAAATTAAATCAGATCGACAAAGCTGCCGAGAGCAAAGGCTCACTCCTTGTTACAATCTGGCAGTTTGTCAAATTCATCGTTGTAAGCCTTCTTGCAATGATCGTTCAGTTTGTACTTCTCAACACACTCAACCTTATCCCCGCAATCAAAGAGCTTTACAACCAGGATTTCTCTTGGTGGGTATTCGTCTACCCCGCAGTTGTCGGCGGTCTTGGTTACTTCATCGTAAGCAACGTTGCCAACATCATCGCTCAGATTGTTGCTTTCTTTGTAAACAAAGAGAAAACATTCAACTCAGGCGCAAACATCGCCGTTGCTCTTCCCATCTACATAGTTTTCACAATCGCTCTTATCTTCTTCTCAGCTTGGCTCAACCCCACACTCAAGGAAGTATTTGTCGGCTGGAACCTTGAAGAGGCTGCAGCAAAGAACATCGCAACAATGATTTGTTCAGCTGTTCAGTTCTTCCTCTACTTCCCTGTTGACAAGATCCTCTTCCACAAGAAGAAGGAAGAAAAATAATCGCAACCATTCAATCAGCCGTCAGCAGACGGCTGATTTTTTTTGCGCGAATATAAAGAAAGAGCCGACTCGTCTGAGTCGGCTCTGCTTTTATCAGTGGTTGAATGTTGCAGTATCAACTTTGCCTTCCATATACTTACGTACAATCTTGAGGGTTGTTGTCTTGGGGAATTCCTCATCGCGGATGATAGTCTTGTTGATACGCTTGAATGAAGCGACAGAAGCGTTAAACGCTTTGATATCTGCCTTAATACGCTCACGTGCATCAGGATACTCTTCTTCATTAAGGAAAAGTTCGGCAATAATGCGGCTGCCGTCATCGTAAACAAGAACTTCCTGAATATATTCAATAGTCTGTGAAAGTTTGTCTTCAAGCTCCTCGGGAGAAACGTTCTTACCGTTTGAAAGACAGATAAGGTTCTTCTTTCTGCCAATCATAAACAGGAAGCCGTCTTCATCAATTCTGCCGTGATCACCCGTCTTGAACCAATCGCCGTCGAAAGCAGCGGCAGTCGCCTCGGGATCGTTATAGTAACCTACCATGATGTTTGAACCGCGGACATAAATTTCGCCGACACCGTCTTCATCAGGATTGTTGATTTTGATTTCGCAGCAGTCGAGCGGAACACCGACACTGCCGGGTTTATATTTATCAGGGCGGTTACAGGTAACTGCAGGTGAACACTCCGTCATACCGTAGCCGTTATAAACATCAATACCGAAATCGCGCATACCAAGCTCATATTTGGGGTCAAGGTTAGCGCCGCCGCAAACAATCATTGAAAGATTTCCGCCAAGATTGTCAATAATGGTAGCAAAGATCTTACGGCGTCTGTCAATACCGAGCTTCATAAGGAAGCGGCTGATTTTCAATCCCTTCTTGAGAATCTCTTCTCTGCCCGTGCTTCTTGCCGTTCTCCAGATGCGCTTATAGATTGTCTCAACAACAAGCGGAACACCTGAGAAATTGTACGGCTTCTGATTTTTAAGGTCTTTTTGGATTGTCTTGGTGCTTTCGCAAAGGTAGCCCCACTCATTGAGAATGTAACAAGCAAAAAGAGCACTGACCCAAGCATAGGTATGGTTAAGCGGAAGGAAACCGATAGCGTGTTTACCGGAAAGAACACGAGTTGAAGCAGAGCAGTTGCTTGCAATATTATAATGAGAAAGCATAACACCCTTGCTCTTGCCCGTTGTACCGGATGTGTAAACAATACAAGCAAGGTCATCCGACTTTACTTCGCAGTCTACAGCATATGTTTCACCTGCGTCAAAAGCCTTGTAGCCTTCCTGCTTGTATTCATCAAACTCATTGATATGGAAATAGTGCTTGATCGGCATATCAGGATTAGCCTTGAAGCCGGCAACCATATCTTCATATCTCTCTGAGTATACGAGAGCATCGCAACCGCACCGGATTAACTGATCAGAAAGATTGGAAGCAGAAAGTTTACAATCCATAGGTACGGAAATATTGCCGCCTACGAGTGTTGCATAATAAGCAATCATCCAATCAAACGAGTTGTCTGCGATTATAGCAATCTTTGATTGATCCTTAAGACCATTAAGATAGAAATATGTGCCGATTCCGCAAATCTCACGCCAGGTCTGATTGAATGTCCTGGATTGTTCCTGCTCATTCTTGTCAAGGAATGCATACTGTTTTTTGTCGCCGCCTGTTTCGGTGCCTTTAACAATAATTTCCTTGAGAGTGGAATAATTCGGGATATTGGGATTGCCCATATTCTGAATTTTCTTAGCCATAATTTCCTCCGGAGAAAATTACAATGTTTTTTAGAACTTAATCGCTTAAATAATAAGGATATATCCATAAAGCAATTGTTTTTTTAACAAATTGTTACAAATTTTAGCACAAAATATTAATTTTTTCAAGGTTTCCTATTGAAATTCTTGTTAAAATAATGTAACATATAGTAAACTGTTAAGTTAAGGAGTAAGGAAAAATGAGAATTATCATCGTATGTCTGACAGCGTGGTTCATCGCACAGGTGCTCAAGGTTGTAATCAATTCAACCAAATACGCTATCGCAAAGAAAAAAGGAAAAACAGCAGACAAAGTCACACTCGCAACACTTTTCAAGCTCGGAGGTATGCCCAGCTCTCACACCGCAACGGTTATTGCCCTTGCAGCCAGCATCGGTCTGCACAGCGGATGGGACACTGACGTATTTGCAGCAAGCGGTGTTTTTGCATTCATAGTAATGTTTGACGCAATCAAGGTCAGACTTCCTATTGAAAAGCTCACCGAAGCATTCAATATGCTCAAAGACGTTGTATACAAAAAAGAAACATCAGACGTCAAAAAGGTTGAGGGCCATACATTACCTGAAATCACAGGTGGATTCTTTGTCGGCTTCTTCACATCTTATATTATGGTAAGAGTTTTAGACATCTTCAGCTGGAGCATTTTCGACCGCATTCTTTCACTGCCGTTATTCGATCTTCTTTAATAGTATTTGTCATTCAAAAAGGCTTAAGGGATTCAGACTGTTATCCCTTAAGCTTTTTTATTTTATCAGACATTATAACCAACAAAACCGATTTTGCTGAAATCCTCATAGTTATGACGTATTATATAATCAATATATGAAACCATCATTTTTGCGGTGAGCACGTAGCCTGCGGCATTCATATGACCGCCAAGGAAAAAGCGCTTGCAGAATTCATCATCATAAACAGGACCGTATTCACGCAAGTCAATAACATACGTATTTGAAAACAACTGAGCAAAGTCATAGAGTAAGTCACTCATATCCTTGGCAGCATCGCGACGTTCATCACGGCTGTCCTTGGGTTTGGTGACCAAAAAGAACTTTGCATCAGGCTGAATCTCTTTATATCGCTGGATAATCTTTGCATAATGACCGGCAAAGGTATCTGCATTTTTATTATAATCATCCATACAGATATCATCAACCGAACCGATGGGCTGACCTGCGTTGAAGATATCGTTTACACCGAGAGCGATAATATAAGCCTTTGCCGCCTTATCTTTATCCCAGTAACCCATTGACTGTGCAAAGCTGTCGCAATATTCCTTCGCAGTCATTCCGCCGCGGGAAAAATTATAAACCTTGATACCCGCAATTCTTGCCATAAACTGACCCCACGAATAATCAAACATATCGTGATAGGTTTTGTTGCCGTTTTCGTCAAAAGCCTCAAACTCACCTGACGATAAGCTGTCACCTACGCAGGCAACCGTGCGAAGAATTGAGCAGAAGCCGCCGTCATTTACCATATTATCAAGAGGCTTTTCATTTTTATTGTCAAAAAATCTGTTAATATCCATAATATATCTCTTATCCTTTATAAAGTTCAGCAGCTGCACGTAAAGCCTCAACCGAGAAAGAAGGAATTCTTCCCAATCCGTCAGGACCTATGTTCAGCAGATAGTTAACCCCCATACCGTTGAGACGTTTTCTGCGCTCAACTATTTCCTGCGCGGTAATCCAGTTCTGATCATAGTACTTGAAGCCCCACGAGCTGTTGAGCGTGCCTGCTGTTTCGTACAGACCGTAGGGAGAATATTTGAAACCGTCAAGGCTGTTGGGATCGCAGTTTTCATCAACCTTGAATTCAGTCGGATACTCATTATCACCGAGAGAAACATAATCGTAAGCGCCGTTGCCTATGCGTGAATTAATAAGGCAGTCGGGCTGATACTCTTTTACGAGGTGATTGAGCTCAAGGCTCTGCTCCTTTGTAATTGTATGCGGCACATCAAACCACATAAGGCAAAGCTCACCGTAACGTGTGAGAAGCTCTTTGACCTGCGGCTTAATCTTTTCTTCAAAGCAGATTGAAAAATCCTTCTCTCCCCTTTCGGGATAATCCCAGCTGTTATCCCAGCTGACACCCGAACAACCCGAAAACTTATCATATCCGCCGCCGTGCTTGTGATGCCAATCAAGTTCCTGCGAATAATACAGACCGAATTTAAGGCCGTGCTTATAACAAGCCTCGCCAAGCTCTGCAACAACATCTCTGCCAAAGCGTGTTGAATCAACAATGTTAAACTTATCAACCTCGGATTTAAACATAGCAAAGCCGTCATGATGCTTTGATGTGAAGACGAAATACTGCATTCCGCAATCCTTTGCAAGTCTTATCCACTCATCTGCATCAAAATAAATCGGGTTAAAAACATCGGCAAGCTTTGAGTATTCACTGTTCGGAATCGGCATAAAAGCCTGAATCCATTCGGCATAGTCGTTAACGCGTCTGCCGCGCCACTCGCCGCCGAGCAATGAATAAAGCCCCCAATGTGCCATCATACCGAACTTAGCCTGCTTGAACCATTCTCTGTTATTCATAAAGCAAATCTCCGAAGAAGTTATTTGTATGATTATCTCACAAAAAGCGATTACGGTCAACAAAAAACATATATATATTGAATTTTATATATTTTTCTGTTAAAATAATACGGAATAATTGAAAGGGGTTATATTCATGAACAAGAATTATACTGTTAAGTATAAAATTGACGGCAAAATCCGCACCTCTACAGACAAAGAAAATGACGTATACTCACTTGCCATAAACCAGGACGGCAACAGATACACTGTTACACTCACTCCCAAAAAAGAGTTTGAAGTTATTGAGTTTTACGCAGAAATGCCCTACGAATTCAAGAAGGGCGACAGATTCTTCGGCAACGGCTACCAGTCCTGGACAAAGACAAGAGAATACAAAGCCGATGAAATTATGCGCGGCGTAATCAAGCTTTCAAACATTTCCGAATACACAAAGGGAATAGCAAGAAAAACCGGCGACGAATGGATGATCAAATATTCCGAAAAGCCGGGTGAATTCCACAGCCACTGCTACACATATATCCGTAATGGCAAAGACGTAAAGCTCTGGGGCTCACTCACAGAGAAAACAGGCTTTACATATTTCAAGGTCAAGATGCAGGAAAACCGTTTCTACTTCTGCAAAGACCTTGAGGGTAAGATTGTAAAAGAGCCTCTTCAGGTTTTTGATATCGTATATTTCGAGGGTGACTACGAAGATGTATTTGACAAGTACTTCGGAATGTGGGATATGCCCGCAACACGTAACGGTATGATGAGCGGTTATACATCATGGTACAACTACTTCCAGAACATCGACGAAAAAATCATACTCCGCGACCTTGACGGTCTTGATCCTTACAAAGATCAGGTTTCAATTTATCAGATTGACGACGGATACGAAACATACATCGGCGACTGGCTTGACGATAACCCCTCAAAATTCCCCCACGGTATGAAGTACATTGCCGACAAGATTCACGATAAGGGTTACAAGGCAGGTATCTGGCTCGCTCCCTTCAACTGCCAGAAGATTTCAAGAATGGCAAAAGAGCATCCCGACTGGCTTATTCAGGACACAAACGGCAAGCCTATGGTCGGCTGTATCGCATGGGGCGGCGCTTATACATTTGATATCTACAACGAAAACGTAAGAGAATACCTCAGAAAGGTATTTGACGTAGTTCTCAACGAATGGGGCTACGATATGGTCAAGCTCGACTTCCTTTACAGCCAGTGCATCAAGCCCAGACACGGCAAGAGCAGAGGCGAGATTATGTGCGACGCGATGGCATTCCTGCGCGAATGTGTCGGTGACAAGCTCATCCTCGGCTGCGGTGTACCGATCGGTGCTGCTATAGGTGTTGTAGACGCATGCCGTATCAGCTGCGACGTTGACCTTACATACAAGGGCAAGTTCTACAGCCGTATTCAGGTTGCAAACGAAATGCTCAACGCAAGAAGCGCAATCAACAACTCCATTTTCCGCCGCCATATGAACGGCAGAGTATGGATGAACGACCCCGACGTATTCTTCCTCAGAAAAGACAACCTCAAATTCACCGACGAGCAGAAATACCTCCTTGGCAGAATCAACAACCTTTGCGGTAACGTTCTTTTCGTATCCGATAACGCAGGCGATTATGATGAGGCGGCAAAGAAACTTCTGAGAATCTTCTTTGAGAAGACTGATGAGAAGATCATATCTGCCGAATACACAAGCAAGGACGAAATTGAGGTCGTAACGACAAAAGAAACCATCAAATTCAACCTTGCCAAGGGTGAAATCCTTTCCGACAAATCCTGGCAGAAATATTTCAAATAAGATATAACAAAAGCCGCAATACGGTAAAGTATTGCGGCTTTGAATTTTATGCTGAAAAATCAGACGGTTTTCATTTTTTTAAGAGTTTTTCTGAACTGAAAAGCGAATAGAATTGCGGTAAACGTAACCGCAATAAAATCAGCCACAGGCTCTGCAAGATAAACGCCCATTGTTTTATCAGCAACAAGACCCGGCATCAGATAGATAAGCGGCAGCAAGAGCACAAACTTTCTCACAACAGCAACAACTATTGAACAGGGTGCATTACCCAACGCAACAAACGTCATCTGACAGGCAATCTGGATTCCGAAAAGGAACATAACCGCACCGTACACACGCAGAGCCTTTGCGGTAAAATCAATAAGCGCAGTATCGGGTGTAAACACCCCTGCAAAAGTTTTGGGAATAAGCATAACCAGCGCCCATAAAACGACCGAATAAACAAGACAGCTTGCAAGAAGAAGCTTGTATGCTTTCTTTACTCTGTCAACATTTTTCGCACCAAAGTTATAGCTTAAAATAGGCTGTGCACCCTGAGCGATACCCTGCATCGGAAGCAACGCAAACTGAGCAACACTTATAAGAATCGTCATAGCGCCGACCGCAATATCACCGCCGTATTTAAGAAGCGAAGAATTGAAGCAAACGGAAATAACGCTCTCACTGCTCTGCATAATAAAAGTTGCCAGACCAAGCGCTACACACGGAAGAACAAGCTTAGGATCAATTTTCATATTCGACACTCTGAGCTTGAGATAGGTTTTCTTTCCGCAGAGGAACGAAATTACCCACACGCAGGAAATTGCCTGAGAAAGTATGGTTGCGAGCGCTGCACCCCTGACTCCCATACCGAACGCAAAAATAAATATAGGGTCGAGAATAATGTTGCTGACCGCACCGATGAGAACGGTTATCATACCGATTTTTGTAAATCCCTGTGCGTTGATAAACGCACCCATACCAAGAGTCAGCTGAACAAAAACCGTACCGACGGCATAAATGTTCATATAATCCACTGCATAGCTGACGGTATTTTCGCTCGCACCGAAAGCAAGGAGCAGATCTTCATTCCAGATAAGCAAAACAGCTGTTAACACAGCGGAAATGATAAGCTGAAGCGCAAAGCATCCGCCGAGTATTTTTTCGGCTGATCCGTTATCACCCTTGCCCATATTGATAGAAGCCTTAGGCGCACCGCCCGAGCTTATCAGCGCGGCAAAAGCAGAAATAACCATTATTATAGGCATACATACACCCACACCCGTCAGAGCAAGACTGCCCTCCTCCGGGATATGACCGATATATATGCGGTCAATAATATTATAAAGCATATTAACTATCTGTGCAACAACAGTCGGCACGGCAAGCTTAAACAGCAGCTTACCCACAGGCTGTGTGCCGAGAAACTCTTTGTTTTGGTTCATAATTTACTCCTTTTAAAACAAGCCAATTTGTACGTATTTTATTTTGCCTGTTGATTATATCACAATTTTATAAAAAATCCATACTTTATCTGCTTAACCTTTATAATAAACGAAAAGAATCTTTCACCATCTTTATATTGATTTAAAGAAAAAATATATTGTATTCTTTTTTTAATTTGCTATACTTAAAATGAGGTGATGGTTTTATGCTTATTCAAAGAATTATCAGTTTCTTTCTGGCTGTTGCCACATTTCTGGGCTATGCTTTTAACTTTCAGAAGCCCTTGGAGGAAACAGATTACGAAATTTCAACACAAGAGGTCGTGCGTGATATGGATAAATATGCAGGTATTCATTCTGAAATCAAGGATTGCGGCGGTGTGCCCACGCTTTATATCAACGGTGAACCGCACGCTGCAGTTGCGTATATGACTTATCTGGAAAAGTTCAATGAATATGATGACTTTGCAGCGGCAGGCTATAAATTCTTTTCTGTTCCCGTTCTTTTCTCGGGCAGGTGGATAAGCATAACAGACGGACTGACACCGTTCAAAAAAGGTATTTTTGACAAAAAGGGTGCTCCCGATTTTTCACTGTTTGACGAGGCTGTTGAGAAAATTCTTGAAGCCTGTCCCGATGCTTACATAATCCCGAGAGTCAATATCAGTATGCCCGTCTGGTGGGAAGAAGAAAACCCCGATGAACTGAACGTAAAAGACGGCGTTCCCTGCAGAGAATCTTTCTACTCACAGAAATGGCGTGACGATGCATCTCAGTTTTTGCGCGAATTCACGCAATATACAAACTCCTGCAAATATGCCTCACACATCGTGGGTTATCAGATAGCAGGCGGACAAACAGAAGAATGGTTTCATTTTGATATGAACGGCGGCTACGGTGAATGTGCAAAGCCGGCTTTCAAGGCATTTCTTGAAGAATATTATCCCGAAGTTGAGTACAAAGGTTTGCCCGATCTGACCTTGCTGGATAAAAAAGCGGATTATCTGAACAATGAGTATCTCACGCGCTATATAGAATTCGCAAACCTCAAGATTGCACAGGCCATAAGTCACTTTGCTCAGATTGTCAAAGAGGAAACGGGCGACAACGTTGTTGTCGGCACTTTTTATGGATATACGCTTGAAGTAACCAATTCCCTGCAAGGCAATCACGCACTCAACTATATCTTAAAAGATAAAAACATCGACTTTATATGTTCACCCAATTCATACATCGGCACTCGCGCTACCGATATGGACTGGACTGAAATGTATCCTGCCGATTCCGTTCGTCTGCACGGAAAAATGTGCTTCCAGGAATGCGATATAAGAACACACCTGACAGTACCTCTTTCTCAGAAAGACCCGTTAACCGATCCTTACGGACTTCTTGAAGCTCCCGTATGGCAGCCGAGAGAATCAAAATATCAGGCTGTAAACGAAATCAGAAAATCATTTGCCCGTCAGCTTATAAAGGGTAATGCTCTGTGGTGGTTTGATATGTGGGGCGGATGGTACGCCGATGAAGATATCATGAACGAAATGGCAACCTACAAAAGCATTTACGAGCAAAGCATAACCGATACGGACAGGAGCTCCAAGGCAGAGGTTGCGGTATTCATTGATGAAAGTGCATATAAGTATCTCACGAACAGCCCTTTCCGCAACATTTTCTTCAACCAGCGCAAAGAGCTTGGTTATATGGGCGCACCGTACGATATATATGACGTTTATGATTTTGAACAGGTTTACGATAATTATAAGGCAGTTATTCTGTTATCAAACGCAAAGACAACCAATATGGAAAAAGCCATCAGTATTTGCAAGGAAAACGATGTGCCTTATATTATGACTTCGAGCCTGAAAGACAAATTCACAGTCAATGAGCTGAAAGCTTTCTGTAAAACAAACGGAGTTCATATTTACTGTGAAACAGATGATATTATTTATGTAAACGAGAATTATGTTTGCATCTATGCCGTAACCGCAGGTAAAAAAACCATCAACCTCGGCAAGGAGAGAAATGTCAGCGAATTACTCGGAGGCACTTATCAAGGCTCTACAGACACCGTTGCCGTTGAGATGCAAAAGGGTGAAACAAGGCTCTTCAGGCTTGACAACAAGAATTAATATGCCTGCAACCATGAAAACCGCGGTTGCTGAATCTGATATAAAAAGGTCGGTGCACGGAGAGTATCCGTGCACCGATTTCTTATTTTTATTACTGTTTTTTACAGCGTTTCTGTGCCATTCTTAAAGGAATATAAATCGCTGCAATCAACGCCGACGCAACAAGCATAATCGGCACGGTGATATCCTCTTTGATATAGCGGATCCCCACATTGTCAAAGAAGAAATATACGGTAAAACACATACCGAGATATGACGGAAGTGTGATTTTTGCAAATTTTACGGGTGACATATCAAAGGCATTTGAATCTTTTTTGAGCATATTTCTGCTAAGCATTTTAATCATAAACACGCCGAATATTACGGATAATACTACGGTCAGAATTGTACCGAGAGGTTCATCATCCGTAAGTACCCCTGTGTGAACAAGAAGCCGTGCAAACCTGATACCTATTGCTCTTGCGGGTGTCACACCGAGAATAAATACTGTCAGAACAAAGTTGAAACCGAAATTGATTTTTTGATTTGAGATAAGCGGTGACATATCACAGACATCGTCTTTCGTACGCTTTTTTGCAGTAAGAGCAAGGAAAGTCATAACAAACAGACCTATGAAAAAGCCCGTAACAAACTCCCATGTGCCCCATGTTGCAAAGCGTCTGAAGGTTTCAGAAAATTCAACGCCTTTGAAGAAGCCTGAGTCAAAGCGGCTTGAAACAAGAGGGGTAAATGCAGTTGTTGTGACTGCTGTGAGCAGATTAAGAATAAGCGAGCCGAAGGCGGTGTATTTATCCTTACGGAAAATAATAGCATATGCCGAAAGAGCAATAACGGAAAGAGCATCAGAAATATGCTCAATGCTCATATAGTAGTTTTCGAAAAACGGAATGTCCTGAGTCCAGTCTCTGTCGAGGAAATGGCTCATATATGCCGCCATCGGACTTGCATAGTTATGTCCGTATTCCTTAAGACCAAGTGCAGCATAAGCGACCTGATCGGGGTTGATGAGCTGAATAATAAAGTGTGAAACCGTTGCTTTAAAGATCAATTGAGATACCATATATACAGCTATGGCTATTATGTAGTGCTTGATTTTATATTCCTTGCCTGAGAAAAGCGACGTAACAAAAAATGCGAAAAGCGGAATAAGAGTAAATGCCATCAGGAAGATTATCACGGCACCGCTGATATGGTCAATGGGTGCATAAACATCACCGTTCGGACCTGTGAACACAGGCTCAAGACCGTTGAGCATCTCACCTGAATAAGGCAGGTCGCTCCAAACAACGCCTGCAAGCTGTTCGAGAACCGTAGCATAGCCCGTAACACTCAAGCCGAGCATAAGTCCGCCCAAAGGTATCATTTCATATTTCATACCCTTGCGGTTACCGTAGAAATGATAAATGAGGAGCATAAGCACAAGGCCAACGCTGTAAAGACCCCACGATGAGCCGAAACCGCCGTCACCTCTGCATCTCCACATAAATCCGCCGATGATTGCACCGAGGATAATCGAGATTACTTTTGAGCCGGCACCGGAGCTGTTTTTCATAGACAAAACCTCCTTTTAATGTGCTTTTTATTATACAATAGTATAAAAGTATTTTCAACGATTTATTTCGCTAAAGAATTAAACCATCTGCTTCATTGAAAATCAGATGGAGTTATATGGCGAAATTCGCGAAAACATCTTAAATCAAGCAACAAAATAAGAAAAAGCAGCTTCGACAAATAGTCGAAACTGCTTTTTACTGGTCCGAGTGGCGAGACTTGAACTCACGGCCTCTTGACCCCCAGTCAAGCGCGCTACCAACTGCGCCACACCCGGACAACGATAGATATATTACCACACTTAATCAAAATATGCAATAGTTTTTTGAATTTTTTTTAAAAATTTTTAATCTTCTCTTATATTCCCTTTTTTAACGTTACGGTCAATGATGCCGCTTGTGTAATTCCATATAAATTGCGAGCCTTTCTGACTCCTGCTCTGACGCTTTACAACCTGAGATTTGCACACGTTATGCTCACGCCAATCTCTGCCGTTATTATAATCGTTAAGTATAAGCGGCTGAAAATTATCCATTGATTTGGCAAAGCGTGCTTCGGGGCTCTCCCCTGCCTCAAACTCATAAAACAGAGCCTTCATCTCTTCGTACTGATCTTTGGGCAAAAGACCGAAAATGCGTTCTGCCGCAAGTCGTTCACGCTCAGCCTGTGTTTCGAGTGCGGCTGTGTCGTAAGCATAGGTATCGCCTGCATCAATCTCAACTATATCGTGGATAAGTGCCATCATCATTGCTTTTGCAACGTCAAATTCTTCGTTGGCATACTCACGCAGCAGATAAATCATCATTGCCATATGCCAAGCATGCTCCGCATCGTTTTCGCTTCTTATATAACCGGTCAGATGCGTCTGACGAAAAATATTCTTCTCCTTATCAGCCTCGAGAATAAACTCAAGCTGTTTTTCAAAACGTCCGTTATCCATTCTTCAGCACCTCCGTACAAGATAAAATATATCACAACATTTCACAAAAATCAAATAGCTGTTATACTTGAAATAAGCATTATATAAATGTATAATAAAACCATCAAATACAAGGAGAGCTTTATATGAACAAAACAGCTCATGAAGCAGGTGCGGATAACAGAACCCCATCCGTTCCGCAGTATTTTTCGTGGATAAACAACACAAATGAAGGTTCTACCGAAGAGCAAACGCTGATAAACCTTGAATTTTTCCGATACCTTAAGGACACTTACGGTATGGAAATTAAAATATATGCCTGGGATGCAGGCAACTTTGACGGTGCCAGCGAGGGCTACGGCAACCTCAACGGTGAAAAATTCAAAGCTCAATACCCCGAAGAATACGTAAACGTTGTAGCAAAAGCAAAAGAGCTCGGAATACGCATGGGTCTCTGGGGCAGCCCCGACGGCTACGGCGACACACCCGAAGAAGAAAAAGAACGTTTTGATTTCTTTGTTCACCTTTGCCGAGACCACAACTTTGCACTGTTCAAGCTCGACGGTGTATGCGGACATCTCAGACCTGAAAAAGCTGCTGTATTCGCAGATATGCTCAAGGAATGCCGCAAATTTTCTCCTGATCTTGTCGTGCTCAACCACAGACTTGAATTTTACGAAGCTGAAAAGCACATAACAACTTACCTTTGGAACGGTGACGAAACATACGTAGACGTTTCACAATGCAACCGCAACACAGCTATGCACTCGCGTGCTTTTATGTTCACAAGAGGTCATACAGACAACCTTGAAAGACTTGCAGAAGACCATGGCGTATGCATTTCGTCTTCAATAGATTATTTTGAAGATGAGCTTGTTTATCAGGCTTTCAACCGTTCACTCATACTTGCACCTGAGATTTACGGCAACCCCTGGCTGATGCGCGACGACGAGCTGCCAAAGCTCGCAAGGGTATATAACCTGCACGCAAGAAATGCCGCAATACTTGTTGACGGCAAGATTCTGCCCGAAAGCTACGGCGTAAACGCTGTTACACGCGGCAGCGACACAAAAAGATTTATATCTACCGGCAATAATTCCTGGGAAACAAAGACGGTAACTATTAAAATAGGTGAAGAAACAGGAATAACAACCGATAAGAAAGTAGCTGTCAACATTCATCATCCCTACGAAAAGCACCTCGGATTTTTCAGATACGGTGACACGGTTGAAATTGAGCTGATGCCTTTCAGAGCGACACTGATTGAGCTTGCTGCCGAAGACGAAGCCGAGCCGATGCTCAAAGGCTGTGAATACGAAATTATCCGTGAGGAAAAAGACGGCACACCTGTTGAAGTGAAGATTCTCACTTCGGACGATGCCGACATCACACTTATCCGTAACGGTGAAGAAAAAACGTTCTGCCACACCGAAAAGACAGACAGAAGAGAAAAAGCACCTGAATTGCTCGGAACACTTTCCAACAAAACGACACGCCCCTCAAACGGAGAAAAAATGTACGAAACTGCAATGTTCTCCATAACGAACGACTGCCTTGAGGCACGCAGTATACGCCGCTCAGGTGAAACAAAGATACCTCAGGTGAAAGCGGCACGCGATGCGTTCTTCGGTCAGAAGCATTATGCTCTGCGCGGCTGTGAAGCCGACAATATGTTTGACGGAAAAGATGACACATTCTACGATTCACAGAGTATGTACTATTGCGATAGCGACCTGAGAATCTGCGGCGGATGTCTGAGAGTTGATTTCGGCGATATCATCGACTGTGACAGCATAGAAATTGAGTTTTTCAGCGGTGACAAAGTTACAAGAGAAGTCGGTGCACAGACTGTACCGATGCTTGCCGAATACTCAACCGACCTGAGCGAATGGAAGGTTTCCTCAACGGTTGAGCTAAAAACAAAATGCGATTACACATCAACTGTTATAGCATTTACATCGCACATACTTTATGACGTGCCCGGCAAAAAAATTGTTTCATCCTACCCTGTCAACGGCAAACTCAGATATATCCGACTTGAAAAGCCTGTTGACAGAATTTATGCAGTAAGAGCCATTAAAGACGGCAAAGAAATCAAGCTCAACAAACCGTTTGCAAACAATATGCAGGCTCACTACAGATACAGAAAAATCCTCGTTGACAAATGGCAGGAATTTATTATTCCCTCATACACAAGCGGTTCAAGTATTGCTGTTGCGATTGAAGGCACTCACGGCGAAGAATGTGTTTACTGCACGGCAGAATTTGACGGCAAAGTAACAGGATTCCCGAAAAGAGCACCTGACTACAAAGCTAACCAGTGGGAACACGCTGTGTGCGGCAGTGATAAAAACAATACGTTTTTCATCGAAATACCCGAAGGTATGGAAGGAAAGACAGTAAAAATTGACGCACTTTTCTCAAAATGGATAAAAGATGACGTTGTCTGCAACGTTTACATCTGCGAAAAACATTGAAAAAAGCTACCCTCACGGGTAGCTTTTTTTAGCCTAATAATTTGATTGCTTCGCCGAGCTTATCGGGATGGCGTGTGGTGATGTTATCGGGAGCGTATGACAAGATACGGTACATATCGAACTCATTATCAACAGTCCAGATTGAAACGAGCAGACCGTTTGCGTGGAATGTATCGACCAATGCCTTGGAAGCATTATCTTTATTGAAATTGATGCCGATTGCACCGCTGTCTTTAACCTTCTGAACAAGTGACATAAGGTATTCTTCGGAATGTTTGCTTTCCGGTTCGACACTGACGTTAAGATAATAATCAACATCGCCGCCGTCAGCTCGCACAGCGTCAACGAATCCATCGTGAACACCTGTGTAAAAAATACGATCAGCAATACCGTATTTTTCAGCGGCAGGTCTGACTTTTTCAAGCGCAGCCGTGCTTTTGATATCAACGTTAACACGGATGTTTTCATATTCGCTCACCTTTTTGAAGGCTTCATCAAGCGTTATTTCGCCACCCTTGGGCGCATCGTGCGCAAGCACAGGATCACCGTTTTCGTTGAAGTTAAGATCGAACTCAACAATGCCTGCGCCATATTTAACACCTGCTTCGATTGAATCAAGTGAATTTTCCTCAGTGCCTACACAGCCGGTATGAGCCGTGTACGTAAAAGATTTCGGAAGAGTAACCGCCTGAGCGATAAACTCGTTCATTTTGTGCTTGCGCGCAGCAACAGCACCGCCTGCAATAACAACGGCAATACCGACAACACAGCCTGCAATTGCGAGTATATTTTTAAGTTTCATAACCTATGATACCTCCATAATTTTTCTTTGATATTATCACAGTACAATAATTTTATCAACAAAAACATAAAAATTATTGTATTTACCGTTGCAATATTGTAAAATATTTTCTGTAAATTTTCAGAAAAGAGTGACCGATTCAACATGAGTATGAATTTCGAACGCAAACTGCCTATTCCTCTGGAAGTAAAAGCACAGTATCCGCTGTCGGACAAGCTTGCGGATATTGTTGCGACAAGAGCCAAAGAGGCAAATGATATTTTTACAGGCAAGGATGACAGACTTGTGCTTGTAATAGGTCCTTGCTCGGCTGACAATCAGGACAGTGTTATTGACTATATCTCCAGACTGCGTAAAGTCCAGGATAAAGTCAGCGATAAAATATTTATCATTCCACGCATTTACACCAACAAGCCCAGAACAACAGGCAGCGGATATAAAGGTATGCTCCACCAGCCGAATCCCACAGAAAAGCCCGATATGTATAAGGGCATCGTAGCCATCAGAGAGCTTCATATCAGAGTATTGAACGAAACCGGATTTTCCTGCGCTGACGAAATGCTGTATCCCGAAAACTACAGATATCTCAGCGATATTCTCGGTTACGTCGCAGTAGGCGCTCGCTCGGTTGAAAACCAGCAGCACAGACTTGTCTCCAGCGGACTTGACATACCCGTAGGTATGAAGAACCCGACAAGCGGCGATATCTCCGTTATGATGAACTCAATCACAGCCGCTCAGCACGGACACACCTTCCTCTACCGCGGTTGGGAAGTACACTCCGACGGCAACCCGCTTACACATGCAATTCTCAGAGGTTACATGAACAAACACGGTCAATTGATGCCAAATTATCATTACGAAGATCTTGTTCACCTTGCAAAGGCTTACGAAAACAGCTCACTTTCAAACCCCGGTGTTATTGTTGACACAAACCACGCTAACTCCGGCAAGAACTATCTTGAGCAGGTAAGAATAGCAAAAGAGGTGCTTCACAGCTGCAAACACGATACAGATATCAAAAAGCTCGTTAAAGGATTTATGATTGAAAGCTACATTGAAGACGGCGCGCAGAAAATCGGCGAATGTGTTTACGGCAAATCAATCACAGATCCCTGCCTCGGCTGGGAGAAAACCGAAAGACTTATTTACGATATGGCAGAATCGCTGTAACAATACGAAAGCCACTGTTTGACAAACGGTGGCTTTTTTGCTGATTATTCAAAATTATTGTATAAAATTTCTCTTAATTATCTTTGGTAAATATTGATAAATACTTAAATCAATGATATATATTAAATTAAGATGCAAATCTTAATTCAAACACTTGAAGGGATGATTTTTTATGAAGAAGACAAAACGCATATTGGCTGTTGTGCTGTCAATTCTTCTTATGGCAGTAATACCGCTTAATGCATTTGCAGCAAAACTTGTCGACACAATTGACCTGACGGTTAATGTCGAACCGGGTATGATGATGGAAGATTATGAGGATTATGTTACAATCAACACTCCCGGTGTTAAATTCAACGATTATCCCCACGTGGGTATTTTAGAGATTATCGACGAAGAAAGTTATTCTCCGTTTACAGAATACTTCGAACCCGGTTGCGTTTATGAAATTATTGTAATCCTTGACGTAGAAGACGGTTATGTTTTCGCAGACAGAGAATCTGACTTCAAATCCGTTACCGTCAACGGTGAGGAAGTATTTTTTGAAACGTTTATCAACGAAGAAAACCAAGAAACAGATTGCTATGCTGTTTATGCAACTGTTGAAATGGATAATACCGTGTCAGAAATCGACCTTACTGTTAATCCTGTTTCCGGATATCTGATTGATGATTACTACCGTTACGTTAATATAAACAATCTTGGCGTTGTGTTCGAAGAAACACTCGACCTCGGTGTCAAGGTTACTGACGCATTGGGCGGAGATCCCTTTGATTACTTTATCGAAGAAGAATATTCATTTGAAATCTGCCTTACTCCTGCCAGGGGTTGCGAGTTTTCAAAGGACGAAAGCGGTAACATTAAGCTTGAAAACGTAACCGTAAACGGAGAAGCTGTTGAATACACTGCACATATCCAGGACAGCAGAGGATATATTGAATACGTTATAATAAACATCAATGTTGCCGCAGCAGAAGAAACAGTAATAACTTACATCGAATTAACCATAGACGATGATCTCAAAGGCTATGATGTCGAAGATTATGAAGAATATATCACAATTGAAACACCGGGCGTAAACTTTGATATTTATGATCCGGATGCTGTGTCGGCATATGACTCTGACTATGAGTATGTTAGTACATTTGCCGGTGGCGAGAGATACTGTCTCTGTATGAATTTCATAACTGAAGACGGATATTTCTTTGATCCCGACGGAGTTGTTTTTATAATAAACGGCATCGAATACACCGGCACTAATTATTATACATACGAACCTGAACCGGGCACCACTGTAGAATTTGTTTATGTCGAATATATCACAGATTTTACCGGAAACTTTTTTGACAGAGTCATCGCTTGGTTCATAAATGCTTTTGAGGATATAACAACTTACCTTTTCGGATGGATTTCAATTTAAACTAAACAAATATGCAGAAAGGCACGGCAGTCAATTTAACTGCCGTGCCTTTAGTTATTGTTTCGGATTAAAGATTAAGGAAATCCTTGCGGTATTTTACACCGAAGAACTCAGCAAGCTCAACCATCTCGCTGTCCTTGATTGTGTTGACTCTGGGCATATGAGCTGTGAGCATATAAATCTGAGCAGCCTTCTCGACTGTTTCGATAAGGCCGAAAGTTTCGTCCATTGTCTTGCCTGCGCCGTAGATACCGTGCATACCCCAGACAACAAGGCGGAACTCTTCCATCTTCTTTGCTGTTGCTTCACCGATTTCGTTAGTGCCGCAAAGCATCCACGGAAGAACACCGACACCGTCGGGGAAAACAACGATACACTCTGTGCACATCTCCCAGAGGGTATGTGTGAACTTCTTCTCATCAAGCTCGTGGATATAGTTCATTGCAAGTGTATTTGTGGGGTGAGAGTGCATAACAACTCTGTTTTCGGGGTCAACACGAAGACGTGCCATATGGCTCATAAGGTGAGCAGGAAGCTCTGAAGTGAACTTGCCGCCGTCTGCATAGCCCCAGAGAAGCTCTGCCGTTGTGCCGTCTGCTGCAATGCGGATGATACCGAGATTGTTCTCGGGGTCTTCCATAACGTTTTTAAAATACTTACCTGTACCTGTAACGATGAAAATCTTACCGATAAGGTCTGTTGCATCAAAGCCTGTGGGAATTGTGCGGATAACATTGTTGAGATCAAGGTATTCTGCAACCTCTTTTTCATCAAGCATATAGCTGATGTTGCCACCGTTGCGCTCGTCCCAACCGAGACGGTACATATTGGCTGTTGTGCTCTGCATCTCTTTGACAAACTTTGCTGTTAAGATATCTTTCATTTTTTACATCTCCGTTTTTATTTATTACCCGCACATTATAACACGGTATACCTAATCATTCAAGTAAGTTTTTAATTTAATTGTTGAATTTGAAACAATGTTGTGATAGTATCAAAAACAAGAGGTGATATAATGCTGAAAACAAATAACAATTCAAAAGCGTTTAAGTTTCTTACCGTAATTGTCGGTGCTTTGCTGATGGGTTTCCTCTGGAGAGTCAGAGGTACACACGGCTGGGGTTCTTCCTGGGGACTGCTCAGCGCAGGCTTCCTTTTCACAATGTTTGTCGTTCTCTTCAACGGTGAACGCAAAAAGCTAAACTTCGGTTGGCTGGCACTCACTTCGCTGAGCTTTATGCTCACCGTACCTGCCTGGGGCACGCTGCTCAAGCAGACAACAGGTGTTTTGTTCCAAGCGGAAGATCTTGCAAACATCGCGCCGTTTAACAGCGCATACCTGAACGATGTCTACTGTTCCGTTCCTTCGGGTATATACATAATGCTGACGCTCGGTTTCGGTCTTGCAAGCCTTTTCGGAATTATGCTCGGCAGAGCTTACAGCGACAAACCGTGGAAAACAAGAGACTACATAATTCTCTTTGCGGTGTTCTTCGTTGCAGACCTCATCGCCAAGGCAACCATATCACATTGGGTGCTCGGTCTTCTTCAGCCCGAAGCCGGAGAAGTTTTTATGACAGGTCTCAAGGGTTATATGCTTGAGCTTGTGCCGGAAGAATACTATCAGTCAGTTATAGACGCGCTCAGCACAAAGAACCTTGAAGGAATTGGCTTTGAAGAGCTTAAGCTCCTCGTTACACAGACACTTCCCTCAGAAGCAGCAGAAGCTTTTGAAAAAGCAGTTGCCAAGAAGTCAATCGACGGCTCTTCGGCATGGAATGTTTACCTTCAGCACTTTGATGACGTTTCCTGGGCAAAAAAAGTTACAGGCGGCAGAAACTACTTCCAGTCTGTTGAAATGATTTCATTTGCAATAAAAGCTGTTGCCTGCCTTATCACAACAAGATTTATCATTAAAGACAAGAGAGCAGCAAGCACAGGCTTTGTTGTATGCGGTGCGTTCTCATTTGCCATCACAGCTGCCAACATTTTCTTCTTCCTTGAAAACGGCGGTTACCATATGCTTGGTGAAAGCTACTTCGGTGCGCTCGACGATAAGATATACGCATGGAGCTGTTGGGAATATTTCACAGGCTTTATTGCAGGCGGAATCATAACAGCCCACCTGATCAACCTTAAGGAAAAAGCCGATGTTTATGACCATGCTTTCATACAGGTTCCGCCGGTATTTAACAAAGGTCTCACATTCCTTCTTTCTTTCGGCTTCCTTATCGGTGTAAACATTGTCAGACCCGTTCTTGAGAGATTTGACGAAAGCAAGAATCAGATTCTTTACGTTATAATTTCCGTTATACTTGCACTTGCTCTTGTTGCAGTGCTCGCAAAAAAATGGGGTATTGACGGCACAAAGGCAGGTATGACTAAAATCTGCGCTACCCTCCTCCCCCTCTTCACCGTGCTTATATTTATGTGTTACGTTTTCATCTGCTCACCGAGCTACAGCAACGTAGAAGGCCTAGGAATGCTTCACAACATTATGTGCCTTATCTCAGTACCGGTTGTGATTATCTGGTCTGTTTTAAGAGGCAAAGCACTACTCTCTCAAAAGTAAGCGAACAAAAAAATCGACATCTCACTTTTACAGCTGAGATGTCGATTTTAATTTTTGTTTTATTTTGATTTAACAAGTTCGAGAATCATATCAGGATAATCCGACATAATTGTATCAGCACCGTTTTCGATGAGATATTCGGCTGCTTCTACATCGTTGATTGTCCAGTACTGAACGGCAATATCATACTTGTGAGCATAGTTGATAAATGCCTTTGTACCTGTATTGATAAGGTTTAAAGCACTTTCGCCGTAAGGAATCTGAAGAGCAACGTAAGAAACGTCAAGATCATCAAGATTCCAGCCCATTCTGGAATAAACGTAGAACTGAATTACCTCAAATATACCTGCTGAACGGGGCATATCAGGATAAGTTTCCTCCATATATGCGCTTACATCAAGCTGGAATGTAGCCCAGATAACTCTGTCCTTAAGACCTTTTTCACTAACGATTTTGTAGAGCTTGTCGGCTGCCTGCTTACCCTGCTCACCTTTGCTCTTGATTTCGATGATGTATCTGTATTTTTTGCCGTTGCTGTTGAATTCGATAAGATCTAAAATCTCTTCACAGGTTGCAACGCGGAGGTTATCGGGGATTTCGTCGCCTCTGAGACCTCTGTAAGGATATTCACCGTTGAGTTCGAAATTTTCACCGAGATTAAGCTCGTGTGCCTCTGCAAAAGTGAGGTCCGAAGCATATACGTTCTTTCTGCCGTATTTTTCAACAGCATCCGAAGTTGCATCAAAAGTAAGGTCGTGAAGAAGGATAAGCTCACCGTCAGCTGTAAGCTGAACGTCAAACTCAAAAGTATCAACACCGAACTCGTCTGTGTTTTCGAGCATCTTCTCAAAAGCCATAAGCGTATTCTGCGGTGCAACACCTGCACCTGAGCGATGAGCTGAAACATCAGGATCGCCATATTCATTGATATAAGCGTTTTCTGCGTTTTCGTTGACAATTACTTCTGTGCCGGGCAAATCATCCATACCCATTGTGAGGAGAATCGGCACAATTGCAACAACTGCAACAACCGAGTGACACAGATTTTTAATTGCGAGGAGAATTGCGGTAAAACTCATTGGTATCATCTTCCTTTTTTCTCAAATTAACATTATAATTATAGCCTTCCCAATTAAAATGTCAATACTTTATTAATAACGTATTAACATATTTTTGTTTTTTATTGAAACATCCGATATGTTATGATATAATTCGGAATCGAAACCATAAAAAGGATGAATACATATGTCTGAAACAATGTTTCTGATTTTTGAATTGATAGGTACAGTTGCGTTTGCTGCATCGGGCGCTATCACGGGAATCAGCAAAAAGATGGATATACTCGGTGTTTCAACGCTCGGCATTGTAACTGCCGTAGGCGGCGGTGTTATCAGAGACGTCATACTCGGTCTGACTCCACCCGCAACCTTCAGCAATCCCGTATATGCACTTATCGCACTTGCGGTATCTGTAATTATTTTCATACCTGCCGTGCACAGATTCCTCTTCAAAAACAAAAAGGTTTATGACCTTATAATGCTGCTTATGGACTCGGTCGGACTCGGCATATTCACAGTTGTCGGTATACAGACAGCAATGAACAAAATGGAATCCCCCGGAATATTCCTGTTGATTTTTGTCGGTATGGTAACAGGTATAGGCGGCGGTGTATTAAGAGACGTGCTTTCAAAAAGCACACCGTACATATTCATAAAACATTTTTATGCCTGCGCATCTTTTTTCGGTGCAGTTTCCTGCATCACTCTGTGGCATTTTCTCGGCGAGCAGATTGCAGTTATAGGCGGTGCTGCCGTTGTGCTTGTGCTGCGTTTACTTGCGGCTCATTTCCATTGGAGCCTGCCCAAAGCCAATTTTGACAAATGATAAAAGCCTGAATCTGAAGAAATATCCTTCAGACTCAGGCTTTCGTTATTATGTCTTATTTGCAGAGAATATCGCTTTCGATATAACGAACACCCATATCATAGAGCATCTTTGCATCCTCAACCGTGTTTACAGTCCAGAAAGATACACCGATACCTGCGTCAAGGGCGAGCTGAATTGATGCCTGATCATTCGCTTCAAAGTTGGGTGAAAGCCAGACATTGTTGCCGATTGCCTGTGCAGCTGCAATGTTTTCGGGTGTGATTTCATCGATAAGATACCACAGCTCAATTGTGGGGTCAATATCGTGAATAACCTGAAGCTGCTTGAGATCGAACGAAATGACGATTGCGCTTTCCTGAAGACCTTTTGCTTTAACGGCATCAACAACAGTATAGAGCAGATCATAATTTTCTGCCTTGATTTCAATCTGCGGTCTTGTGTTTGTGCCTACAAAAACATCGAGATACTCATCAAGTGTCGGGATTCTGAGATCTTCATACTTCCAGAAATTTGCACCGCTCTTATAGCTGAAGGTCTTAATCTCCTCCAGTGTATAGTCCTTAACTTCGCCAACCTGGCAGAAGCGTGCATCAACCGTATCGTTATGAATTAAAACCCATTCGTTATCCTTGGTAAGGTGGATATCACATTCTGCTGTATAGTAGCCGTTTTTGACAGACTCTTCAAAAGCGGGAAGTGAATTTTCGGGAGCAAGAGCAGACACGCCTCTGTGAGCTGTGAGATAAACAGGATCTTCCTCGCTGCCGATATTATGCTCGGAAAGTGAGATAAGCTCCTTGGGCTGATTGAAAATCTTTGCTATGTGCACAAAAGGCATATACGGACACATATAAATCGGAACAAGAATAAGTGTAATAATTTTGTTGATAAACGGAATCATAAGCTAACACCTTTCGAATAAAAAATTATGTGGTTAATTGTAACACTTTTATTGCCGAAAAACAACACCTGAGCCGCTACAGCAATGCTTTTTCGTTGCTTTCAACAAAAGCCGCTGTTCCAAATTGTTCTTAATAACGAAATTAAATACTATGATTGAAAACAGATTTAATCAATGATAGAATAATTTTATTATAATAAAAAAGGAGAGTATATTCTGCCATGAATTTCCTGTTTAAAATTATCGGACTGCTCCTCACAATTATCACTCCGTTGGCATCACTTATCGTTGTTGACCCGACTGTTCCGTTTGACAAAGAAATCGGCATTGTCGAAGAAAAGGTCGGCGGATATATGAAGGGTGTCTGCCACGCCGAGCCGCAGTATGACCTGCTTAAAGGCGCCAATATCGGCTGGATCCGTGACGATATCCCCTTCGCTTTCAATAAGGACGGTTCGCTTTCACAGAGCTACATCAACTGGAAAGCTGAAACCAAGGCTTACGCTGACAATGGTATGAAGGTTATGGCTATCACACCATACCCCGAAGATTTTATCGAATACGGTCTTGACCCGAGAGACCCTGCAAACAAAGAGGCTATTCAGGACATCGCAAGATTCTATCTCAATGACCTGAAAGATATTGTCGGTGCGTTCCAGATTACAAACGAAATGGGCATTGACCGATTCACACTGCCGCTCACACTTGAAGAAGCTGCAGACTTTATCGGTATGCAGCTTGAAGCTATGTATCCCGACAGAGGAGATATTATCATCGGCTACAACCTCGGCGGTCTCGCAATACTTCAGCTGCCCGGACTTATGAAGGAATACCACCAATACTGCGACTATGTAGGACTTGATATGTACCTCGGCTGTTTTGAACCCGTGCTCAAGAATCCTAACCAGTACATTACCATACTCAACTTTGTAAGACGCATTACAGGCAAGCCGATTATTATGTGTGAATTCGGTTACATCGGTCTCGGCGAACAGAAAACAAAGGAAGAAAAGCAGGCAATCCTTGAAGGCTACGGTTTCAGCAGTGAAAAGGAAGCCAGAGAAAACATCGACGAATTCATTGCCAACCTTCCCCCTGACCTTGCCGATGAATTTGACAAATACGCTGATGAAACACCTGAATACAGAGCTAATCAGATGTTCGACGGTGAATATTCAAACCACCTTTACAGAGAGCTGCCCGAAGGCTACGGACTCTACGGATTCCCCCACACACCTGAGGGACAGGCAGAATTCTTCTCATACGTTATTCCTAAGATACGCAACCTTGACTATGTTGTCGGCTCATTTATCTACTGTTGGGAAGACAGCGGCGACTGCTACGTCTGCGGTCAGACAGATTGCCCCGTTGAAACAAAGTGGGGGCTTATAGACGGTGAAGGAAACCCGAAACCCTCTTACTACGCTGTAAAAGAAGCATTTGCAAACTGATACGCAAAGCAAAATAACAATATAAAAGGCGGATAAACATATGCACAAGAAATTAGCACTTACCCCACCTATGGGATGGAACAGCTGGGACTGCTACGGCGCTGCAGTAAACGAAGAACAGCTGCTTGCCAACGCAGACTATATGGCAGAGCACCTTAAAGACTACGGTTGGGAATATGTCGTTTGTGACATTCAGTGGTCAGAGCCGACAGCCGACAGTTTTTATTACCATTACTTTGCTCCGCTGTGTATGGATGAGTATTCGCGCCTTATCCCTTCGGTTGAACGTTTCCCGTCATCCGCAGACGGCAAAGGTTTCAAACCGATTGCCGATTACGTACATTCACTCGGTCTCAAATTCGGTATACATATTATGAGAGGTATTCCGAGACAGGCGGCACACCAGAACACAAAAATAAAGTGCGAGGGTATTACCGCGAAAGATATTGCAAAGCCGACATCAATCTGTTTATGGAACCCCGATATGTACGGTGTTAACCCTGATGCAAAGGGTGCTCAGGAATACTACGATTCGATATTTGAAATGTATGCTTCCTGGGGCGTTGATTACATCAAGTGTGACGATATTGCCAACACCGAGATGTATCCCGACAACCCCTATTCCGCAAGAAGAGAAATTGAAATGCTCCGAAAGGCGATTGATAAATGCGGCAGAGATATGGTGCTCAGCCTTTCTCCCGGACCTGCACCCGTTTGGGAGCACGAACACCTTGCAGCAAACGCAAATATGTGGCGTATGACAGGCGATTTCTGGGACGAATGGAGTAAACTGCACGCAATGTTTGAGCGCTGCTACACCTGGCAGGAATATGTTCAGCCCGGTGCCTGGCCCGATTGCGATATGCTCCCCCTCGGCAGAATCCAGATTACCGAGGAACTGCCCGAATACAGAAACCGTTACACACGCTTCACCCACGACGAGCAGATAACAATGATGACTCTCTGGGGCATCTTCCGCTCCCCTCTTATGATGGGTGGCGAAATGCGTGAGAACGACGAATTCACCCTTTCACTGCTTCAGAACAGAGAGCTTATTGATATGCTCAAAAACTCACACGGTGCAAAACAGTTCAAGCGTGAGGAAACAGACAACAAAGGTGAAATCATCTGGACTTCCACAGGAGAAAACTGTAAATATGTTGCATTTTTCAACACAGATGACGAAGAGAGAGAAATCAGCTTTGATATCACGGATATTTCAATCGGCGGTATCAACTACAGCGTGCGTGATATGTGGGCACATGAAGAATATACCGTAACAGGAGATAAATTCTCCGCAAAAGTCAATCCTCACGGAGCAAGACTTTTCAAAATCACCGTAAAATAAGCTTTTCGGGTATGCCCGCAGTTGAATTTCAAAGCAGAAAAATCAATTGTACGGTTATTACTTTTTTATCGCGTATCTGCTATAATCTGACTGAATTAAGCATACGGAGGTTCAGCGATGGATATGCAAAAAGTCGGCAGACAGATAGCCGCATTGAGAAAAGCAAAAGGAATTACGCAAAGTGAACTCGGTGAGAGAATCGGTGTATCTTTTCAGGCTGTGAGCAAATGGGAACGCGGCGAAACATTGCCGGACACAGCCATCCTGCCCGACCTTGCAAGGATACTTGAAGCATCAGTTGACAGCATTCTGCTCGGCGGAGAAAAAAGCATTGAATACAAGGGCAGATTTTCAGTTGCAGATATGAAAATCGGACTAAATTGCATACGCAATGCAGGTGAATATTTAGGCAAATACAATATTATTTACCGTTCAGCAATCACGGGGATCAACACGCAGCTCAACACAGATATCGAAGAAGCTTTCACCGACGACTATGTGTTTGAGGCATTTCTCGCAGAGGCAATAATACAGAACCTGACGGCAGGGCTGTATGTTGACATAAGCGATATTAAAAACAGTTTCAGACACGAACATTTCAAAAACATCGTTACAGATTATTGCAGCAGATACGGTATAAAATAAAAATTCATCATATTCTGTCATACGAGGCACACAATGCAAAAACCAACAGAAACCATAAACCAATATAACACCGTTTATTCCGACCCACCGGAAAGAGTGCGTGAAGCCGCGCGAGCAATCACGGTGCACGACGGCAAAATACTGCTGACTTACGAAACAAACACGGACGTTTATATGTCACCGGGCGGTGGTGTTGAAGCAAACGAAACGCTCGAGGAATGCTGCATACGCGAACTCAGAGAAGAAGCGGGTGTTGAGGTAAAACCGATTGAACGCTTTATAACCGTTAACGAATACAGCTTTGAAACGCTTTATGTCAGCAACTATTTCATCTGCGAAGCTGTCGGAACAGCAGAGCAAAGCCTTACAAAAATCGAGATAGAGCACGGTGTAACACCGAAATGGGTCGAGCTTGAAAAAGCGATGGAAATATTCTCATCCTACCCCGAAAAAAGACCTGATATAAGAAGCCTTTACCTGCGCGAATACACTGTTATCGGACGGTATATCGAGCACGTATCCAAAAGCTAAGACAACAAAAAATCACCGCACAGATTTTTTCTGCGCGGTGATTCTTTTTATCGATTATCAAAAATAACAGTAATATTCTCACTGTCATTGACATACTCACCATTTTGGTAAATGAGCTGTGAATTCACGTAAACAACAGCTTCATCGGGAACAGACAGCTCAACCTTCATACTTTCAGGTACGGTAAGGTTTACAACGTAACCCTCGGATGTTTTCTCATAGTCAAGAGTGATAAGACCTTTAACACTCGGGACGGTGCAGCTCATACTGTTGGAAAGGCTGTACTCGGGGTCGATTTTAACCTTTTCATAGCCTGCTTCAAGCGGAGTGATGCCAGCAAAATGCTTGCTCATTATAACAAGAGGTCCGCCGCTCCACGCGTGATTTTTTGTGCCGCGCCACGAATCCCAGAATTCCCATAGAGTAGAGTAATCTTCACCCATCATATCCTTATATCTGTCCTTGATTCTGTCGCTTGCTGCTTCATACTCGCCCATCTTACAAAGAGCTTCAAGAACATAGTATTCCATATACGGGCTTGAGTTTTTAGTGGTTGTGAGCACATTCTTTATAACATCATACTGTTTTTCATCCGCAAGACCAGAAAGCACTGCAAGGGCATTGGCTCTGTCGTCAGGCTTTCTTACATCTTTACTTTTGAAGCCGTTTTCTGTCCAAAGAGCCTTATAACCCTTTGCGATAGTATCTTTTCTTTCGAAAATAAATTGAATGTCCTCATCTTTTCCCAAAAGCTGAGCCATTTCCTCCACAGCGGAAAGAGCGTAATAATACCAGGCGTTTTCAACAGCCGTCATATCTGCCTTCGAACCCCAATCGGGCCAATCCCACGAGCCGCTGCGGTGAATAACAAGATTATTCTCGCCCATTTCCCAGAGCTTAAGATAATCGAGAGAAGCGTCATAAACCTTTTCGACAAAGGCTTTGTCGCCTGTGTACTCATAGTAAGTCAAAAAGCCGACGATGCCTGCAAGCTGCTGAACAGGAAGCTCAAAATAATCGCCGCTGATCGGCACGACAGTCTGGAGCACCTTTGTGTCATCAATGTGAGAGAGCATAGCCTCGACACCCTTCTGATACAGCAGATAAGAGTTGCTGTCCATAGAGTACATCGTCATAATCATTTCGCTTGTAACGTCGCCCCACCACTGTGCCCGCTCTCTGTCGGGACAGTCCATAAAACTGTCACGCATTGTCACGTAAAGAGTGCGCAGGGATTTTTGCCAAAGCGAATTCATAAACTCATCGTCGCACTTGAAATCGCCGCAGAATTGACTGTCGTAGCCAGTTTCGCGGTACTTCAAAGAAACAACTGTAACACCTTTCGGTATCTTATAGGTAATATGTTCGCCGTTAAACCAACCCAAAGCCTCGAACTCCTGCTCGCCCTCTTTGGTTATATATGTAGTTGAAACTGCGCCGATTAAAGTGTTTTCCGTTGTTATGCGGATTTTTTTGCCTGCAGGAGCTATGATTTTAAGATATGGAGTCAGCTGCGCATTATAAGGAACATCTACAGTGATTTTTTCACCGAAAAGCTTTTTTACGGTGTAGTTTTCATATTCCTTTGAATTCTCATAATCTTTAAGACCGTAATCCTTAAGAAAAGGTATTCCTCTCGGATAAAGCTTGCCGCAAGCACCCTCACCGCCGACGGCATATTCCGTTGCATTTTCCCAAGATGAAGCGTCATAACCTTCATTTATCCAATCAGGCTGATCTTTTCTTGCATCGAAATAAACACTGTACTCAGAAAGTCTGTAATTTGGCGGATAAAGCGGACTGTCAACATAAGCGCTGTTTCTTTTTACTTTCCAGGTTTTGTCTGAAACTATGCTGATATCCTCATTTACTGCTTCGAAAATAAAACCGCCCTGACCGCTGCCGCTGTAAGAGTAGCTTGTTTCATTATCCCAATACCACACCAGCGCAGCAATTGTGTTTTCACCTTTCTTTAGGTAAGATGCAATATCCGTGCTGTCATAATAGCCGCCGTTTTTTTCGGGTCCGCGTTTCACACTGCCCTCAAACACTACGGTTTCACCGTTTATATATAGCCAGTATTTTGAATCGGCAGAGATATCGGCAACAAGCGATTCAGGCACTTCGTCGATAACAATCTTTTTATTAAAACACATCCAGGTGTTTTCCTCGGTCAGGTTTTCCTTATCCCAGATCCATTTGGCAATCCAATCTGCTTTTTCTTCAGTAGGAATAGTGGTGTATTCGGGAATACTGTCGGGAATGGTATAGTCATTCGTATACGGTACCAATTCGGGATCACCGAACGAAAAGAGCGAAGAAATGAAAGCTGCAGCTATTGCAATATAAGAAATAATTGTCTGTAAAACTCTCATAGAATCCTCCTGATACCAATCGAACTGAATTCGCTTTTATTTTATCAAAACAAGCTCATAAATTCAACCGGTATGTGTTGTTTTATTTCATAACATCTGTTATACTCATCATATAACAAACGAAAGGAACAAAACAATGATAAGTATACTTAATAAGATTATTTCTCTCATACTCGTACCTATTTATTTCTCCGTTTTATCGCCCACCTACCCCATAATTGTTTTATTCAACCAGCCCAAAGAGCTTATTTCACTTTATGAAAACGGTGTAGGCTCTGAGGAAGACCCCGTTTATCTGACAGCTCACAGAGGTGTTAATGCGCTTGCACCCGAAAACTCACTCCCCTCATTTGAAGAAGCCGTAAAAAACGGCTACTATTCAGCCGAGTGTGACATTCAGCTGACCAAGGATAACAGATGGGTAGTTATACATAACGCAGAGGTAGACGGAAGATTCTGCGAATTCGGCAGGATAGAAGACCTTACACTCAAAGAACTTAAGACTTTCAGCTACAATTGGGGTCCGAACGTATGGAAGTATAAAGATTCCCGCATACCTACACTTGAAGAATATCTTGATGTTTTTGTAGGCACAAAAACAAGACCGCAGATTGAAATTGGCATAGAAAACTACGATATGCTTGACAGCATTGTTGACGCAATAACCGAAAGAGGTCTTACCGAGCAGGCAATTGTGCTCACATACAATCTCAAGCAGCTCAAGGCAATACACGACCTCAACCCCGATATTGAGTTATGGTATCTTGTAGAAGAGATGACACCCGAGATTATTGCTGAGGCAAAAGAACTCGGCGATAATGTATGGCTTTCGGCAAGCTACGATAAAAATACGGAAGAAAACATCAAACTTGCAAAGAGCGAAAACATCAACTTCTCACTGTTCACGGTAAATACGGTTGAAGAAGCAAAAGCACTCTACGATATGGGTGTAAGATACATAGAAACCGACATACTGTGCAACTGATATGTTAATTTTAAGAGGGTCACAATTGTTTAATTGTGACCCTCTTATGCTGTCATTACAACCATACCTCTATGGCGAAACCACCTTTTAAAATATGTTCTGACAGAATATATACTAATCGGAGTTTATGAATTTAAGTTAATATTATTGATGGTTTTCTTTGCTTACCTCTTCAAGATATCCAGCCGTTATGACACCAGAGGGTAACGCTATAATAGCAATACCAAAAACAGATGAAATCATAGTAACAACTCTACCAATGTTTGTCACAGGGTAAATATCTCCATAACCTACTGTTGTCAGTGATATTGTTGCCCAATATATTGCATCAAAAAAAGTTCCAAATGATTCAGGCTCGACATTATAAATAACTAAAGCTGAGATTAAAACATAGGCTACAGCCATTGTTGCAACAGCAGATAAGATCTTTTTCTGTTTCTTGAACACATTGGAAATTATATCAAAACTTTTGGAATACCTTAAAAATTTAAAAGCTCTTAAAACCTTTAATGTTCTTAGTAACCTAAAGAGTTTTAACAATCTAAAACCGCTATTCAATACCGTTAATGAGGGTAAAATGGAAATCAAATCAATAATTGCCATTGGAGTAAGCGGATATATAAAAAATGAAGCAACAGATTTTTTTAGTTTATAGTCAGCAGTTAGCAGTCTCAAAAGATAATCTAAAATAAAAACGCTGACAGTAATATAATCAATCCATTGAAAAAGAGCATTCGTTCCTTTAAATGCAAGAGGAATAATGCTAACGACAATAGTTGTCATCATTATAAAATCATATATGTTGCTTAATTTATTGTCGTTGCCAACAGGTTCAATAATAGAATATAGTTTCTTTCTCATGATACACATCCATAGAATTATTTTTGAAATTATACCATAAGCGTATGAACATTTCAACAAATCCACACACAAGAAAAACTCCGCAGACAAATGTGTGCGGAGTTTTTTTGTGGCGACGGAGCGGAGCGAACTCTTGACCTCTTGAATGCCGTTCAAGCGCTCTCCCGATACAAGCGCTTTTATTGATTTTTTCCTTTTTTTATGTTACCATAAACTCAAATTTACAGGTTGCGGAGTGTGAAAAAATGACAACACAAGAATATCTGAAATTAATTGACGAAGTAAACGAAAACGGAAAATATAAGGCTGACTGGTCATCTCTTTCTCACCACAAAGTACCTGATTGGTATATGCACGATAAATTAGGCGTATTCATTCATTGGGGAATTTACAGTGTACCTGCATTCGGCTGCGAATGGTATTCCCGCGGTATGTATGACCGTAATACACGTGATTTTCAACACCATCAAAAGACCTACGGTGAACAGAACGTTTTCGGATATAAAGATTTTATCCCCATGTTCAAAGCAGAAAAATTCGATGCGTCAGAATGGATTTCACTTTTTAAAAAAGCTGGTATTAAATACGTTATGCCTGTTGCCGAGCATCACGACGGATTTGCAATGTATGATACCGAATTCAACCGCTGGAATTCAACAAAAATGGGACCACTCAGAGACATTGTGGGTGAACTC
This sequence comes from Acutalibacteraceae bacterium, assembly GCA_045637465.1. Lineage (GTDB taxonomy): Bacteria > Bacillota > Clostridia > Oscillospirales > Acutalibacteraceae > UBA8612. The sequence continues at coordinate 39,360 of JAZTZM010000024.1, forward strand.
AAATCAGAATGTGAAAAGCAGAATCTTATCCTTTGTGCATCAACTCACCGTGCAGAACACTATTTCTTTATGAATCCGGGCAGACTTTATGACAGCGATGTAAACGATGAAAGATATGCTGATTTTTACGGTCCTGCCGTTTATTGTGAAGAATTCGACCCTGAAATAATACATATAACAACCGCAGATACATATTCAAAAGGTGCAAGCAGAGAATGGCTTGAAGACTGGCTTGTTCGCACTTGTGAACTGGTTGACAGATATCAGCCGTCTGTACTCTATTTTGACTGGTGGATTCACAACCATTCTTTTAAACCTTATCTCAAAAAACTTGCGGCATATTACTATAACCGTGCCGAAGAATGGGGTAAGGAAGTTACAATCAACTACAAGCACGAGGCGTTTCCGCCCAACGTTGCCACATTCGACGTTGAAAGAGGTGCATTGACAGGCATATCTCCGATTTACTGGCAGACAGACACTGCAATAGGTAAATGCTCCTGGGGTTACAGAGCGGATAACGAATACAAGTCCTCACGTCAGGTCATCTGTGACCTTGTGGATATCGTTTCCAAAAACGGAAATCTCCTCATAAACATCGGCCCTAAAGCTGACGGTACAATCACAGATGAAGAAACACAGGTTCTCCTTGATATGGGCGAATGGCTCAGAATCAACGGTGAGGGCATATACGGCACAACTTACTGGAAACAGTTCGGTGAAGGCAAAGTCAACGCAGAAGAAGGATTTTTCCAAGACGGAGACGAAAAAGCATTTACAAGCGAGGATTTCAGATTCACATATAAAGATGGTTATCTTTACGCTTTCCAGATGCGTCCATCAAATAACGTTAAAATCAGAACTCTCAAAAAGCACATCCCTCACGACTATTTAATTGAAAATATCGAACTCTTAGGCAGTGATGAAAAAATTAAATTCACAAGAGACGAAGAAGCACTTAAAATAAATCTCAAAGGTGAATTCAACAACGACTTGCCGATTTGTTTCAAAATTGCAATTGGATAAATATTAAAAATTAAAACTCAGGTGTACTGATATTTTCAGCAGACCTGAGTTTTTTTGCAAAACAAATCCGAACCCTTTTCTAAAGAGAAAGGTTCGGATTATATTGTCTTAGCGCAAATATTCAACCTATAAATTGAACATTAAGCACACATTTTTAGTTTCTGTTTGCTTAAAATTAAAATTGCTGAACAAATTAAAATTTAGCAAACAAAAACAAATAGCCGAATCAGTGAAAAAGCAAAAGTTACTTTTGTTATTTATTCTGATTCTTCTGACTATTCTGATTGTTTCTGTTGTTCTGGTCGTTTCTGTTGTTCTGATTGTTCTGATTGTTTCTGTTGTTCTGGTTGTTCTGGCTGTTCTGATTGTTCTGGTTGTTTCTGTTGTTCTGATTGTTATTGTTGTTCATATTCTCACCTCCTCAATAGTTTACAAGGATAGTTTACCTCATGAGCGACAAACTATTCATATATGTAAAAAAGCTGAAGGGAGAAAAATATGCTTTTGATTATAAACGGTCTTTTGCACACAATGGAAACTGATACACCATTACGAGCTGACATACTGGTAAACGAGGGAAAAATTGTAAAAATCAAAAAAAAGATTGTTCCGACAGAAGGGACAGAAATTTTTGATGCTGAAAATCTGAATATTTATCCCGGATTTATCGATGCACACAGTCATATCGGAATTGCAGAGGATAAAATTTCATCACAAAA
>JAZTZM010000025.1:0-74320 GCA_045637465.1 Acutalibacteraceae bacterium
CTTTAATTCTAATATTTCTTTTTCGTACTTTTGAATGTGTCTGTATTCTCTTGGCATACAAAATCCCCCTATGGTAGTTTCTTTAATTCTACCATAGGGGGCTCTTTTTTTCATTGTCCGTTTTTAACGGACCTGTTCAAAGCGAATCTGCTCTGTATTTTTTTGAATGCGTAAAAAAGCCTCTCTTCACAGCTGTGGAGAGAGGCAAAGTTTTTATCAGAAGTGGTAAAGCTTCTGCTCAGCATCCGTATACTGGAACTGAGGATAAAGCTCATTTGTTGTTACTGTAGGCTGAGAATCCGTGCTCATAAGCCAGAAAAGCATTTTTGCAATATCCGAGCCGTAGTTGCAGGGAACGTGAGGTGCACCCTTGATAAACCACGTATTATCAGGCAGCAGGCAGGTTGAAGCATCAACTTTTCTGTCGGGTGAAAGCTTCGTCGGGTCAGCGGCGACATAATCTTCCTCAAGCTCTTTACCGTAGGGTGCGATTGTTGCGCCTGCAGACATAAGCTCGCTCTCAAGCACAACGTCACCGTCAACGTAAGCACGGTCATAAACAGGAGTTACGGGGCTGCCGTAAGCCGTAACGATTGTGACGATAACTCCGTCAGCCATCATCTGTTTGATAAATTCGTCTCTTGTTTTTCTGAAGTTCTGGAATTTATCTGTGCGCTCAATCAGGCCCTTATACTCTTGCGCATCGTCCCCGAAAACAAACTTCTGCGCTGCGTCGTATTCGTCCGTCTGCATCATTGCCCACATACCTGGCATTGTGCCGAAGCTGTCGCGCATTGTGCCTTCATAAATTTCTGTTTTATATTTTTCTGTGATGCCGTTTATAAAATTGCACAGACCCTTTGTGATGCCCAAGAAATTGAGCATATCCCAAAGCCACTGCATATCGGGCACGCTGTGTGCAAGGAAGTTATTGAGAATTTCGGGGTAGAAGCCGACGTTACCGCCGAGCGCATCGGATGCAACGTATGAGCCGTAAATTGTAGAAGAAAGGAACGTACAGCTCTCAACGTCTTCATAGCCGTATTCATCAAGGTAAGCGAGGGTCATAACGCCGCCGAGGCTGCAGCAGATGATATCGACCTTATCGCTGCCGCTGTCGCTGAGCGCAAGCTCAACACGCTGGTTGATTTTTTCGGCAATAACGTAGGGGTCAAGACGCCAGTCGTATGTAACGTAGTATACGTTTTCCGCACCGATTTCGTCGGCAGCCTGTGCCACGATGCCAAGCTCGCCCTGACCGTAAGCCTTGAATTCTTCAAGTGCCTCTGGATAGTTGCTCATTGCAAGCGGATATTCTTTAACAGAAACGTTTGCAACCGTGTTGCCGTTTTTGTCACAAGCCATATCGGAAAAAAGTGTGTTCACAAACGAGCAGATTGAATCAACCGCGCCGTCCATACCGCCCAGAAGCGTTGAAAAAACGAGATTGAAAACCGCGCCGATAATCGGACCTGCGGAAACGGAAAGAGCAGGTCTTTCGTCCTCCGTGCCCATATCAACCGTAAGCGCAGCAAAATCAAGACCGCGTACAATAACAAGCGGAGTTACCTCCTCTTTTTCTGTTGCGAATGCTGTTGCGGTGCAACCGAAAACAAGCACCACAGCCAGAAGAACTGAAATAAAACGTTTCATTACTTATTCCTCCGTTCAGGATGATTTACGTCCATTATTATATTATATCTGAATAATTAAATCAATACAGCTGATTGACTTTATAATGTAAATTGTTGTACAATAAAACAAACTATGTAGAAGGCGGATGAAAAAGTGAAACTCGACCGCGAGAAAATTTTCTTCTTCAGAAGCGAAGATCAGGCTAAGGCGGAAATTTTCGGCGCACAATCACCTCTTGTGCCCGATTCAAGAATAAAACTGCTTAAAGTGTTGGCAATAGCCTCATACGTGCTTATGCTCGTTATGCAGATTCGAAACGTTATTGTTTTTCAGGGTGAGCCTACGAGCGATGCCGTAAGATACGTTGCAAACGGACTTGCCCACGCCACAAACGGCACGTGGTACCCTACGGCGCAGAGCTTTACCGACCTTGGCGGCGTTGCCGGCAACGGATATGTCAATTACCTTGCACTGCTTCTTCGAATAACCGATAACCTTAAAATCATATACACAGCAAGTATTTTCCTTGTTCAGGTTATTCTTTTTTCAACGGTATACATCGCAAAAAAGATTTCCGGATCACAGACGGCGGCATACCTTACCGCTATATATTTCTGCCTTTTCGGCACGTACTGGTCTGAAATCTGTGTTGCAAGAACAGAAATATTTTTTACAGCTCTCGCCATTGCGGCTCTTGCTCTTGCGGTAAAAAGCTCAAAGATGAGTGTTATTTTTTCAGGTGCGTTGCTCGCTTATGCGCAGTGGTCACGCCCACTTGCAACGGTTTTTATCGTGTCGATAATCTGGCTGTTTATGTGTAAAGGCGAAAAGCTGAAAACCTACGTTAAATTTGCGGCAGGATTTTTATCCGTTGTGGCTCTTCTTACCGCATTTACATATTTCAACAGCGGTGAGGCTGTTTTCCAGCCTACGATTGCGGACGGCAATTTTTTGATGGGCGCAAACGAAGACGCCGACGGCAGCTATGACAACACCGTTTTCAAGGAAGGTAAGGCAGGCTATCTTACACCCGAGCAAAAAGCGGAAATGAGCTATGATGAAATTAACGAATTCTACCGCAATGCCGCTATTGAATGGATAAAAGAAAACCCTGTTGATTATCTCAAGCTCATACCTAAAAAAGTTTTCTACTTCCTTGCAACAGAAACATATTCCGGTGACGTGTATTTCGACAATGAAATATTTACCGGCGGAAGAAAATACATATATTCACTTGCAAACATCCTCATGGGCACAGGCGATCGCGCTCTGGAATTCGGTGACGTTGTGATAATTTACACGCAGGGATTCTATATGTTTGTAATGCTGCTGTTCTTTGCCGGTGTAATTCATTCTATGAAAAAAGGATATTGGCGCAGTATGTCTTTCCTTTACGGCACCTACCTTATCGGCATTGCGGCAAGCATATACACCGTAGGCGGTGCGAGATACCACTTCCCTTATCTGTCGGTGGTTATCATAACCGCTGCAATGTTTACGGACGCTGTATTTGTGCGCAGAAAAACAAAACAAAAAAAATTAAAATAAACGCTTGACAAATAACACCTTGTTATGTATAATAGCAGATGTTGTTTGTGCGGATGTAGCTCATCTGGTAGAGCGCCACCTTGCCAAGGTGGAGGTAGCGAGTTCGAGCCTCGTCATCCGCTCCATAAAAACCCTTTGTCTTATGACGAAGGGTTTTTTCTTTTTGTCTTTGCTAAGAGGCAATTAAAACCTCCTTTTGAAAGGAGGTGGATTTTGCGAAGCAAAAGACGGAGGATTGAAAAATAATATGCGGCATAAAGCCGCAGTCACTTTTGTCACGCGTAACAAAAGTAACCAAAAATACTTTTTGATTTAAAGCACTCCGCTACGGCTGACGGATTTTACTCCGCTCGGCAGACCGAACACAAAAGTGTGTTCAGTCGCCGCTACGGCTACCAAATAAATCTGAATTTCAACTTCCCTCTGTCGCCTGCGGTTCCCTCGCTCAGATATTTATAAAAGCACATCACCGTCAGCCTGCTCCGTTCAAAGTCACAGCGTTTTTCATTTTTTATTGGATGATTTTTTTGCGTTTCTTCAATCCTCAGTCACTTCGTGACAGCTCCTTTCAAAGGGAGCTTTGCGGGCAACCAATGGTCGCCCCTACGGCATTATTGTACATTTATATAACAATATGAAAATGTTGTCATTCTGAGCAAAAGCGAAGAATCTTTTCAGTTCCTTTTATTCGTAACTTTTAAGATCCTTCACTTGCGTTCAGGATGACAAGGCGTTTTGTTTAGTGTATTCTGAATAAAAAAAGGAATGTTTTTTGTGATGTTGCACGAATGAATTTTTCTTTATTTTTAAGTAAAATTATGGTAAAATGTAAGATGCAAAAATATCCGTGAGTTTTATGCTTTCGGGAGGTAAAAAAACTATGAAAAAAACGTTCACAAAAATTTTATCCGTTGTGCTTTGTGCCGTGATGGTGTTGGGCGCTGCGCCGCTTGGCGGATTTGTCGGGCTTGATTTGCCGCAGCTTTTTGATTTAAAAGCTGAAGCTGCAACACGCAGCGGCACCTGCGGCACTAATCTGAATTGGTCACTTGATACCGAAACAGGTGTGCTTGATATCACAGGCACAGGTACGATGGAGGATTGGTTAAATTATTCATCTGCACCTTGGTTTTGGTATCGCAGTAATATCAAAACAGTCAATATCGGCAACAGCGTTACAACCATCGGTGAGAGTGCGTTCTATGATTGCGACAGCCTCACAAGCGTAACAATCGGCAACAGCGTAACGACCATCGGTGAGTGTGCGTTCGAAGATTGCACCAGCCTCACAAGCGTAACAATCCCCGACAGCGTAACAATCATCTATGAGTGTGCGTTCGAAGATTGCACCAGCCTCACAAGCGTAACAATCCCCGACAGCGTAACATACATCGGTGAGTGGGCGTTCTATTCTTGCACCAGCCTCACAAGCGTAACAATCCCCGACAGCGTAAAAACCATCGGTGATTGGGCGTTCTATGGTTGCGAGCTCCTCACAAGCGTAACAATCGGCAACAGCGTAACAACCATCGGTAGTTATGCGTTCCACGGTTGCACCAGCCTCACAAACATTAAAGTTGCTTCCGATAATAAATATTATTCAAATGATAGCTATGGTGTATTGTTCAACAAAGATAAAACCAAGCTTATTCAATACCCCACTGGCAACGCAAGAACAAGCTATACAATCCCCGACAGCGTAACAACCATCGGTAGTGAAGCGTTCGCTAATTGCGACAAACTTACAAGCATTAATGTTGATTCCGGTAATAAATATTATTCAAGTGACAGTTATGGGGTGCTGTTTAACAAGAATAAGACCAAGCTTATTCAATACCCCATTGGCAACACAAGAACAAGCTATACAATCCCCGACAGCGTAACAACCATCGGTAGTGAAGCGTTCGCTAATTGCGACAGCCTCACAAGCGTAACAATCCCCGACAGCGTAACGCGCATCCGCGGTTATGAATTCTATTCTTGCACCAGCCTCACAAGCGTAACAATCCCCGACAGCGTAACATCAATCGGTTATTATGCGTTCTCCGGTTGCGCCAGCCTCACAAGCGTAACAATCCCCGACAGCGTTACAACCATCGGTAATGGTGCGTTCTGGGGTTGCACCAGCCTCACAAGCGTAACAATCCCCGACAGCGTAACAACCATCGGTGATTATGCGTTCTGTAATTGCGAAAGACTCACAAGCGTAACAATCGGCAACAGCGTAACAACCATCGGAAAGTATGCGTTCTATGTTTGCTACAGCCTCACAGACGTATATTACACCGGCACAGAAGCACAGTGGAAAAAGATAGCGATAGATTCATATAACGATCCATTAAAAAACGCAACAATTCATTACAACCACGCTCATGCTCTGAATAACGTTATCGAGAGCGTTGACCCTACCTGCTATAAAACAGGTTATAAAACGATTGGATGTGTTTGCGGATACGGTGTTATTACGGAAGAAATTCCTGCGCTCAACCACAAAGATACACTTGTTAAGGTTGCAGCTAAGGCTCCCACCTGCACCGAAATCGGTTGGGATGCATATGAATACTGCACAGCTTGTTCTTATACAACCTATGCTGAAAAAGGTGCACTTGACCACGATATCGTAATTGATAAAGCAGTTGATGCAACCTGCACTGAAACTGGTCTTACCGAAGGTCAGCACTGCTCAAGATGTGATGATGTAACAATTAAGCAGGATGTTGTTCCTGCACTCAACCACAAGGATACACTTGTTAAGGTTGCAGCTAAAGCTCCCACCTGCACCGAAATCGGTTGGGATGCTTACGAATACTGCACAGCCTGCACATACACAACCTATGCTGAAAAGCCTGCGCTCAAGCACGATATCATCATCGACAAAGCAGTTGATGCAACCTGCACCGAAACAGGTCTCACCGAAGGTCAGCATTGCTCACGCTGTGACGATATGACGGTTGAGCAGGAAGTTGTGCCCGTTAAGCCGCACAGTTACACAGCAAAACATGACTCCGCAAAACATTGGGAAGAATGCGTCTGCGGCGCAAAAGCCAACGTTCAGAACCACACTTTTGTCGGTGGCAACGTTTGCGTCTGCGGATTTAAGAAAACGGTTGATTCGACAGTAAAAATCAAGAACAACAGCGGCTCAAAAACAATCAACTACGGTGAAACCCTCAAGCTTATGTCAACAGTAACAGATAAACCTGCAAACGCAAAAATATATTGGTACATCGACGGAGAGCTGAAGGGCGAAGGCGAAATCTTTGAGGTTAAATTCGAAAGCGGAACAAAGATTATCACCGTTAAACTTGTCGACGCAAACGGCGTTGTATACCAGAACGCAAACGGTGAAGAGATATCCGAAAGCGAAAACGTAACGGTCAAAGCCGGCTTCTTCCAGAAGCTCATCTCATTCTTCAAAAACCTTTTCAGAATGAACAGAATCGTTGTTCAGTAACCGATAAAAACTCAAGCCCCGTACAGACGACTGTACGGGGCTTGAATTATAAACCGGATTTTTTAAAAATTATAAACCGTGTGATAAGGTGCTTTCTCTTACGTTCTCAAGCTTTGCGTTGTTACCGATGCCTCTTTGTTTATACACCTGATCTTCTGTAGGATAATACATCTCCAGCTGATTCAGATGAGGATAAATCAACATCTGAATTCTTCCTAAAATGGGAAAAACAAGCGGTATGAGTTTGATCGCCGCACCGGCATTCCAGATTGAAAAAGCTGCAGTCATACAATTAAATATAATCGGATCCCACACATTGCTGTTTCGTATGGTTCGGCTGACATCTTCAAGCTCTGACTGTGTGAGAACATCCTCAAGACAAACAACACTATCCAAGCCATACTTGTTTGCCGCATATGCTTCAACGTTATAATAAATACCCATTCCGTCTGCTCTTGTGATTCCGAAAGTTCCTATCGACACACCCTGATCCACAGGCACTGTATATAAACCTACTTCAATCGGCTGATCGCTTGTGTTATGTATATAAACCCATAAATGGCCCAGAGGCGAAAGCTGTCTTTTTGCGCATATATATATTTTTGCAACATATTTATCTTCGTGCTCTTTTGTTTCTGTGTATTCATTACCGCAAACAGAGCAACGATAAACTGTATATCCGCTTTGCGACTGAGTAGGTTCAGAATGTTCGATAACAGTATAATTATGACCGTTTTCATCACAAGATGATTCTGTTATAACCTGATCAATGTATTCTTGCGAGTGTTCCACAGTTTCGTTCGTTTCAGTTGCATATGCCACAGTAACAGCAGATACAATAATAGTGATAATCAGCGTTAAAGACAACAGTTTTGTTAAATGTTTCATATTTGATTAAACCTCCCGAATATTTATATATTTTATCACATTTGTTTATCAAAAACAATCTATTGGAATAAAAATCATATGCAATAATTCTGCATTTCATCAACAACTTTATTGCTATGTGTGTAATTATCGATTAACTTTATTGACTTTAATTTCCAAATAATATATTATATCTTTAAATATTGTCAAAATAAGTAAAGCCAACTTTCGATTTTCAGCTTTGTTAACGAGGAAATATTATGAACTACAGTTCCGGAAAAACTGACAAGTTAATAAATTTTATTCCTTTTATTTCGGGAATAGCTCTTATAGCTTTTATGTCATCCGGCTTTAACTACAGCGAACCGGCGGATATATTCTTTAACAACGGTATCCTTTCGCTTTCGTATCCAATGCTGTTTATATTTACCGGATATAAATATGGTCAGAAGCAGAACTGCTCCTCAACCAATATAAAAAATCAGCTCAAGCACATAGGTATTCTTTACGCTTTTGCTGCAGCCGTTACGCTTATATGGCATTTGTTAAAGGAAGATGCTTCGGTATACGGGCAAATTTTCAGAATTCTTACCGGTGGATTTCCTACTGAATTTTGGTTTGTGCCTGCCGGAGTTTTATCTGTGCTCGCTTTTCGGGCATTGAATACTAAATTAAAAACAACAACCATACTGAAAATTTCAACAGTATTATTTATTGTTTCTCTGCTTTTTTCTACATACGGCATATTACCTGTACCGTTTTTGCAGACATTAAAATTATTTTCAGATTCTGTTTTTGCCGGTTCACATTGCGGCATTTTTTCCGCAATGCTGTTTGTTTCTCTCGGAGTGAGATTAAGCGAAAAAGATACCACGTTTAAAACACAAACTCTTGTTTTCATAATGGGTGTATCTTTAATAATAATGCTCATAGAAACAGCGTTGTTTTCAACCCAGACCAATGCTAATCACATTCTTTTTTTTATGTCTTCATTCCCGGCTGCATTTTCAATTTTTTCTCTGATGACAAGAGTTCCGGACATAAAAAACAGTCCAAGCTTTACTGCTGATATCGGTGTGCTTTTACTTTTCATCGGTCAACTGTTATGCTCATTTTTTCAAAAGCTTACAATAGAAAACACCTTTTCGCGTTCTCAACCTTCCGAAAAGTTTGAAGTTATATTATTGCTGTCGCTTGTTGCAGCTTTTGCTGTTCAAGCATTTCTCAGCAAAGAGCGTAGAATCGACTCATTCGCTTATTATATTGAAGAAACAATACTTTTTCTGCTAAAACCGTTGACATATCTGATGTCATTTATCGGAGCAAAGATAAAGAACATAATACAGATATTTGCTTTTTGTGCACTTCCCGTGCTCTTATGGTTCTTTGAGCGTGGCATGGAAAGTAATCTTTGTTCAGATATTTTCTCCTGTTGTCTGGTTGCTATAATCCTTTGCTCGCTTTCTTATCCTATAAAAGCTGAAAAGAAAAACGGTACTGTTCTTACGCTTTTCTTAATATGTGCGTTAACAATCTATATAGGTGCTATAAGCTCCGGTGTTAATTCATATAATCAGAACGGAAAGATGTTGCTCTACTTTGTTCTTCCGCTATTCACAATAGTTTCAAACAGGAAAAACTTTTTTCCGGAATTGTGGAAAAACTACTCAACCGGCATTTACCTTTCGTTTTCAACGTTTGTTACATATTGTCTGATGTTCAGACCATACGACATAACACGCTATAAAGGTGCGTTCTATAACGCTAACATGTGCGGTCTGTATCTTGTTGTTGTATGTGCCATCGCTTTATGCAATCTGCCAAACATATTCGACAAAAACAATTTTTCAAAGAACTTTTTACACTGGTTGGTGTTCGGAACAAGTTTCGGTTTCATTATGCTTACGATTTCGCGCACAGCTTTTTTCGGCGCATTTGCGGCCATTCTGCTCAAAATGTGTGCGGTTTTAATACGGACTTGCGAAAACAAAAAAACGGTTATACAAAAAACAAAATCCGTTTTTTTATCTGTTACTCCGTTTTTGGCCGTTGCCGTAGCAGGACTTGCTGTTTCGTACATTTCCGTTCGATTTGTTCCGGGGCTTATTGACCGACCGGCATATCTATTCAAAGAAATATCCGAACAAATGGAGTATAAAGTTCTTCCGGGCGGAGGAATCGGAGACGAAAACCATATCTCTCCTTTGAGGTTCTTTCAGGCGTGGACAAACAGAACTCTGGCAGACAGTGAATCAATTAACAATTATTCTACCGGCAGAATCACGATTTATCTTGAATACCTCAAAAACCTTTCAATCAGCGGACACAGGTATGAGCGTATACATATTGACGGTGAAGCTCTGCCAATGTTTGCACATAATGCATTCCTGCAAACTGCATATAACTGCGGTATAATTGCCGGTGTTTTATATCTTGCTTATTTGGCTTTTTGTTCAGCCTACGGATCGTACCGTTATCTAAAAAAAGATAATTTTTCTCTGTATCCGGTTATAATAATAAGCTCTTATGTTGTATGCGGAATGTTCGAGTCGATGGAATCATATTATTATCCTCTGTTTTTCGCTTTATTCATCGGGGTGATTCCGTTGTTTTATGCAAACAAGGAACAGAATGCGCAAGCAGCAGAAACCTCTCCCGATTTAGTTCTCAAGCAAAGAAACTCAAAACTACGAATACAAAAAACATTAGCCATAACTGCTGTAGTAGTGTTGTGCATAGTTTTGATATTCCTGGTTTTTACAGTTTCAATAAAACCTAATAATTATATTCTGAACGAAATGTTGAAATGAAAAAGATAAATGATAAAAAAATTTTTAATAACACAAAGTTTGAGCATGCTACTGCCATCATCGGTGTAGCATTGCTTTTGTGCGTATATCCCTTTATTTTCAGCAGAGGATACAGAGATATTACATACACAAGATTTATGTTTTTCTGTGTTGTAAGCATTGCAATTTTTGCGATATGCACAATAAAAATTTTATCTTCAACTACATCTGTTAAAGAGTCAATAAAGAAGTATTTTCTATCACTAACCACTGTAGACAAGGCTTTCTGGTGTTTTTTTGCCGCCACTTTTCTTTCTTTTGCACTCTCTGAATACAAGTCTGCAGCTTTCTTCGGCGACCTGGGACGGTATATGGGCTTTCTTTTGTTCTTTTCCGTCTTTCTTATGTATCTGTGGATGTCGCGGTGTTATAAACTGACAGAGCGTATGATGCGTTCTTTTGGCATAGTTTGCATAGTTATTGCAGTATTCTCTCTTCTCCAGTTTAAAGGTGTGGATCTTTTTGGTCTTATCAAATCTGTACCTTTTGAGAAAAGACGAAATTTCCTTTCGCCGTTCGGTAACATAAATGTATTTGCTTCTTTCCTGTCTGTTGCAACACCGTTTTCAATGCATATGTTCTGTTTCACGCAGAAAGAAAATACAAAGGCTGTTCTTTTCTACGGAGCAGTATGTGCAGCAAACTTTATTTCTTTATTAACATCCAACAGTGACAGTATATATGCTATGTTTGCCGCTGTTTTGGTAGTATTGTTTATATTATCCTGTAAAAAAGTTGAAGCATTTAATAGATTTTTACTCTTGTGTACAATCTTTTTTGGTGCTACAATATTGTTTGCTGTAATTCATTATATCGTTCAGGGCAACAGAGATACTTCATCACTGACAAAAGCATATATTACCTCAATATCGCCATATGCAGGCGCGCTGATTTCTTTTGTGCTTTATCAATTGCTTTCTAAAAAAAGTCCGTCTGCAAACACATTGAAAAAAATAAGAAACATAACCGTAATTTTAACTATTCTCTGCATTGTTGCTGTTGCATCCTGTCTGGTTTATTTCACAAAGTTTAACACAACCGCTGATCTTGGCATTTTCAATCATTATCTTCGCTTCAATGATACGTGGGGTACAGACAGAGGCTATCTCTGGTCAAGGCTGATCCGTATTTTTTCTGAAGCCTCACTGAAAGAAAAACTTTTCGGTTTCGGCGAAGAGACGGTTTCAGTGGTTATGATTAAAAACTATCTTGCTGAAATGCGCAGCCAGCTGGGATACCTTTTTGACAATGCGCATAATGAATTTTTACATTACCTTATTACAACAGGCTTGTTTGGCCTCGGCTCTTATATTGCAATATTATTCAGTGCAGTTCTGTTGTACAAAAAACAGCAAACGAGTCTTTTGCAAAAAGCACTGATTTTATCGGTTATCGGTTACGGTATACAATCGTTTTTCAACATAATTCAACCGATAGCAACTCCCTTCATATTCATCACGGTAGCGCTTATACGTTGCCGTTGTGAAGATACAGACAGCACAACTATCAATACAAAAACAATTTCAGACAACACAAAAGAGGAGGTGTAAAAGAATGAACTCATCAAATAAAGTTGTAGCTTGCCTTATCGCAGTACTTGTACTTGTAAGCTTTGCTTTCGTTTCATTTGCTGAAGAGGCTCCCGATGTTACAGTAGCACCCACAACTGAAGTACCTGTTACAGAAGCTCCCTCTGCAGAAGATTTCACTACAGAAGTATACACAACTAGAGAACATGGTACAGCACTTGATGAATCCGAATATTACGAAATAGTAACATTTGACGACAGAAGCTTCGCGTATCAAACTACTATGGCTCCTGACTACGATTCTTTCGGCACTGATACAGATTCTTTCGGCACTGATACAGACTCTTTCGGCACTGATACAGACTCTTTCGGTACCGAGACTGATTCTGAAGATGGCGGAATCTTAGGCTTTATTAAGAACATTATAAACAAAATCATCTATTTCTTTATGAAAATTTTTGCTTATCTTGGTCTTAGCTAAAAGCAAAAAACAAAACACATATTCTTGTATTGATTTTGTGCACACCGGGTGCAATAGTGTTTCTATTACACCCGGTGTTTTTCTTTTAAAATTACGTGTGCAAAAATTAGTTTGCATCGCTGTGTGATACATCGAAAGGCTGGTAACAATGGAAAGAAAAATTGTTTCGATTGTGGTTGTAATTGCAGTTGCGGTTTCCTTTTTTTGCTGTCGAGACTACATGAGCAGTGATAATCAGATTAAACGTTTTTATAACAATATTACCGAAGACATTTCAAACGCGGTACTATACGATTTGAATGAAGATAAAATAATTTTTGAAAAGTACATTAATGACATTATCAGCGTCGCGAGTATTGTAAAAGTATTATCCGTGTGTGTCAGTTTGCAGCATTTCAAACCTGAAGATACATTCATTGTCGGCGAAGAGGTTGATTTTCACATAGCTGGCGACGCCAGCCGCAGTATGATCAGATCCGGACAAACAATAACCTATGAGCATCTGCTCTATGCTATCCTCCTTCCTTCGGGAAGCGATGCTGTCCATACACTTGCCGTAAACACTGCAAGAAAAATCAAAAACGACCCCGATATGCCTATTCCGGATGCAATTGAATTTTTCTGTGATGAAATGAACAGATACGCTATGGAATTAGGCTGTACGAATTCTCACTTCGCAAATCCTGACGGTCAAGATGATGAAAATCAGTACACATGTATTTCAGATCTAATTATTATTGCAAAAAAAGCTTTGGAATATGATCTTTTCCGAAAAATTGTCAACACCTGCTATGTTGAGTGCAAGCTGGTTTCCGGCGAAGTTTATAATTGGTATAATACAAATGAAATGATCAACCCGGATAGCACATATTATTTTGAAGGAGCTTCCGGAATAAAAACAGGTTTCACATCTGAATCCGGTTATTGTCTGATGAGTTACGCAGAAAGAAACGGCAAACAGTTGCTGTGCATTGTTTGTAATTGTAAAACTAAAGGCTGGAGATTTACCGCATCCTCTCGTTTGTTTACTATCGGATTTTTTGCCGATGCTATGAAAAACAATCAACATAACAGTTAAAATACACCAAAACACAACCCCTTACAGTTTCGGCTGCACGGGGGTTTTCCCTCGTCTAAAGACATCAATAAAAGGCTGGCTTTGATTTACAAAGTCAGCTTTGCTTATTTCTCATATGTTTAAAATTAAAATTTTACATTGCTTATAATTGCAGATACAAAAAATATATGATACAATATCAAACAGATACTTTTGGGAGGTTATACTATGAAAAACGCAATCAAAAAAGCAATATCTGTTTTACTTGTTGCGGTTATGGTGTTTGGCATCGCACCGCTTGCAGAATTTGTGGGGCTTGAACTGCCCGAACTTAATCTTTTCAGCACAAAAGCTGAAGCAGCATCGGACGGATATTACACATATTCCGTTTCAAATGACGAAGCCACGATAACCGATGTTGACACATCAATCAGCGGAGATATCATCATTCCGTCAACTCTTGGCGGTTATCCCGTAACAACCATAGGTGATCTTGCGTTTTATAATTGCACAAGCCTTGAAAGCGTAACTATCCCCGACAGTGTAACAACCATAGACGTGGGTGCGTTTGAGTGTTGCTCAAACCTTGTAAGCGTAACGATTCCCGACAGTATAACAACAATATGTGCTTATACTTTTGTCGGCTGTATGAACCTTAAGAGAGTGACAATTCCCGACAGCGTAACAACCATAGGCAATTATGCATTCGAATTGTGCCAAAGCCTTGAAAGTGTAACAATCCCCGACGGTGTAACCAGTATAGGCGATCATGCATTTAGATTGTGCCAAAGCCTTGAAAGCATAACAATTCCCGACAGCGTAACTAGTATAGGCGATTATGCATTTGGATTGTGCCAAAGCCTTGAAAGCGTAGTGATTCCCGACAGCTTAACAAGTATAGGGGAGTCTGCCTTTGCTGTGTGTCCGAAACTCACACGCATAACTGTATCCTCTGACAATACGGCTTATTCAAGTGATGAACACGGTGCTTTATTCGATAAAAATAAAACAAATCTGATTCAGTACCCGTGTGGAAACGGAAAGACAAGCTACAAGATTCCTGATGGTGTAACGAGCATAGGTACATTTGCTTTTGCGGGTGGATTTGATCTTGAGAGCGTTATTATTCCTGAAAGTGTAGAGCATATAAAAGTCAACGCATTTTACGGTTGCACAAGCATTGAAGATGTTTACTACGGTAGCTCAAAATCCGATTGGGAACAAATAGTAATCGGCGGCGGAAATGAAATTTTTGATTCTGCAAGGGTTCATTATAATTCCACAGGACCTGTTGGCGGCGGTTCAAGTGAAACACCCGATAACACACCCGATTATGATTCATCTGTAACAGATACATTCCTTGTTGCAAATCCCACAGAAACAACCATTAGCTACGGTGATTCAATCGTTCTTCACGTTGACCCTGCAAAGATTCCCGAGGGCGGTTATGTTGAATGGTATCCGTCAAATGAAAACTTCAGCTATACCGTATCATCAGACGGAACAACCTGCAAAATCACTTCTTCAAATTCAGGCGACACAACTTTCACCGCTCTGATTTACGATGCAGAGGGTAACATAATTTCAGCCGATACACAAACAATGACCTCAAAAGCAGGTTTCTTTCAGAAGATACTCGCATTTTTCAAGAGAATTTTCGGCTTGACCAAAGTTATTCCTCAGTAATTCAATGACATATATCAACCCCGTACAGCCTGAACTGCACGGGGTTGTTTCATATTCAAAACTTTCAAATTAATCAAAAAATTGACATTAATAAACCACAGATCAATTGCAACAATAATAAGGCAAACGCAAAAAGTTTTTTTGCAAAGGAGTGTAATTTAAAATGTCAAAGAGCAACTCTAAGAGTATGGTTCCTGAGGCACGCGAGGCACTTGACAGATTCAAGATGGAAGCTGCAAGCGAAGTTGGCGTAGACCTCAAGCAGGGTTACAACGGTCACCTCACATCACGTGAGGCAGGCTCTGTAGGCGGTCAGATGGTTAAGAAGATGATCGAATCCTACGAGAAGAACATGAAGTAACTTCTCACGCATATAAAAATCCCGATCTCTCAAGCGAGAGGTCGGGGTTAATTTTTTATCTGAAGATGTAATTTAAATACTTTCTCAATTCGATATAAAAACTTTCGAGCTTTTCGAGTATGCCGTCAAAAAAGTCAAAAGTGCCGCTGTCCTGCGCATCTGATTGAGCTTCGCCCACAGCAGTGCTGTCAAAAACAAAAGCAAATCTTCCTCCGGGAGCGGCATCACCGTTCTGATAGAATGCGGTTGCATCCGCACCCTGCAGATTGTCAGACCACTTGAAGTTGAATTTTATCTCTTCGCCGGTGAGTCCGAGTGCTTCTCTCGGCACAGCAATCTGAAGCACGTTGCCGTTTACGCTGTAATCCGTCTTACAGACCTCTTCAAATTCAACACCGCCGAGAGATTTTTCGAGCGTTGCTTTGCCGTCTTTCGGGGACTCTCTGTTTATCAGGAATTCGAAGCCTTCCCAATTCGAAGAAACGCCGCTCATATCGGTATCAATAAGCAGTCTCATCCAGTCAGGGTCGGTTGAGGGTGTGAGGTTATCTGCCGTTTTTACGTAGAAATAGACGTTATTATCATCATACGCAACCTTTGCCTGAACAATATCGTTGCGGAAAGTATCATTTTTATAATAGTAACCTTTCCAGCCTGCGCTGTCGCGCTCTTTTCCGCCCTGATAATGGTTGTACTCGGGCAGCACGCTGTCCCACTGTGAAAGTGAACCGCTGATATCAATTGATTTTTCAGCATCGGTTTTCGGCAGAGCATCCGCACCCTTGAAGCGACGGACGTTCTCGACAAGCTGGTAATAATAGTGATCCTTGAGCACACCTGCAGACGGCTCAATATCGCGGCTGTATTCGGGACTGAACTGATCGGGGAACGCATTTTCCGTATCCATCCAGTTTTCAAATCTGCCCGCAATCCACTCGTTAAAGCCGGTAACAAAAATTATTTCGGGATCCTGAGAAATTGCATAGTCCCACTGCTGCTGGAAATTGAGTCCGTAAAGCAGAGAGTTTTCGATGTTTTTATCGACGGTTATTTCCTTGCCGCCGTATGTGTATGAGTAGGAAAAATCTCCGTCGGTAAAGCTTCTGCCCTGCACCGTGCCGACAGGCGAATTCATTGCAATAAGTCCGTTTTCATTTGCATTCTGTGCAACGGAAACGCACATTTCTTCAACGCCACCAAAAAGCCTTTTGCCGAACTTTGTCTGCGGATAGTCGGAGCACCAGCCCCACGTATCACTCACGTATCCCGTATCGTCTGCAAAATACGTTGCCTCGTTATCACGGAAGGTGAAGAAACTATAAATCTCTTTGTCCTTTTCAACGGTGAGATCAAGCGAATTGAGATCAGCCATAACCATAGGCTTATTATCCCATATAAACCAGAAATCGCTGTATCTGCCCTTGCTGTAGAGATTATCATAAATATCGTAGAGCTGTGTGCGTGTTTCTTCCGCGCCGACGAAATTCAGAATAAAAGAAACGTCGGGAGCATCAACTCCGTCTGCTCTCGCTTCGCTCCAGACTTTCAGCAAGGTTTCGTAGCCGTCTTTAAACACTTCCGTAGCATTTGTTGTGTCAAAAAAGACAACGTCAATATCAGCATCGGCAAGCAGCTCGGCGTGCTTACGCAGGATATACTCATCCGTATTAGTATAAAAACCATAAAGCGGCTCATCCCAGAAATGCGGTCTGCCGTCATATGTATTGCCCCACGCAGGATGCTCCCAATCGTTAACAGCTTCGGGATATTTATCGAGCACGCTGCCCGTTGTAATCGGCTCGTGGTCATTTATCCAGGGGTAGTGCCACGTCCAGTAAAACATTGCAACGTATTTGTTTTCCCTGCGATCTGAAACATCACCGTTGAGAGAAAGGGTGCGTCCGAGACCGTCAACAGCAGCCCATACAGACGGATTGATTTTGTCTGTTTCTTTATCATTTGAAGAAGCCGCACTTGCACAAACACCAAAAAGCACAAGCACACATAAAACCACAGCACATATTCTCTTAAAATTCATACATATTCCCCTTTCGCTTATAGTTTTATTGCTTTTTTCAAGCTTCGGATGTGTCTGAACCGCAAAATCAAGCGGTGTTTTTCATTCTCAAGAATTTTTTTGATTACCCAACGAATGCTCTCACAGCACCTATGATACTTTCACTGTAAGCACTCGCCTAATTTATCAAAGAACTTATCCGATGAAGCTGAAAGCGTAGTCATATTAGCGGCAATTTTAGCTGAGTAAGCAGCTCTGTTACCGAGCACTTTCTCTGCCTTTTTTATAATCAGATCAAAATCGTTTTTGCTCTTAAAATGGCAATCCGACAAATCGAGACGCCTCATAACGTCGCAGATTTTACCTTCGTTCTTTTTGCTGAATTCAGAAAAATCGTAATTGATTACGGGCGTGCCGTTGCAAAGCGACAAAAGCGTGCCGTGGAAAAAGCTTGTAACCGTCAGGTCAAACAGACCAAAAACAGCCGCCCACTCAAACGGATCGATATCAAGCAGCTGAGTTTTAACAAACCTGGAATAGTTATACAAATTCACAAGCACGTATTCGCCGCCGAATCTGCGAGCTATTTTTTCGGCAAGCTCAGCAGGCACACCCATCATACCGATGATTTTTTTATTTTCGTTTATATTAAGTTTCCTGTAAATTTTTGTCCTGAATTCTTCGCGACTCATACCGATTTCAGAATAGACATCGTCAAGGTTCAGAAACACGGTCGGGTCACAGGTATATTCGGGTGATGCAGCGGAAGATACGCTTTTTACAAGCGTGGCAGTGTATTCATCGCGCACACCGATAAAATCAAACCGCTCAAGAGAAGAGGCAAAATATTTCCTTTCTTCATCCTTAACATAGCTTGAATCCATACCGTATGCCGATGCGGCATAGCTGAGCTTTTTAACGTCTTTTTCAAAATTTAAAAGATAAGGATTCGGAAATCCTCTTTTGCACCAATTCCACACAGCATCACTGCCGACGACAAAAACGTCATAATCATCCTCATATGCTTTCAGCACCTGCCGTGTCTGACCGTCGCTACATATTTTCTTTTCGGACAAAGGCAGCCTGTCAAGCGCACCTTTAAACAGCTTGTACTGCCTTTTTTTGAGGAAATATCCCTGAGGGTTTCTGATTGTGGAGCGGTTGATACGAGGAACGTAATGGACATCCATCAGCTTGCTTGTGTAATCGATTATTTCAACCGTTGTGTCGGGAAAATTTTTCTGAATTTTTTTTGAGAGGGAATACGCCTGCATGAACGCACCGTAATTTATGCTTCGGTGAAACGTAAAAATACCGATTTTTTTCATAGAGTTACCTCTCCTTATTCAGGAAATTCCATTGCTTTTTAAGCGGCTTGAACATAACCGCCGCAAAGAAACCGAACCACACAACTCCGACAGCAATTGCGCAGACAATGCTGTTGATTTCAAACCTGCTTTCAACAAATGATTTTATGAAGTACATCGCCGCACCGCACAAACCGTTGAAGAGAATAAATAATCCGCAATTTTTCCACGGAAAAACCTTGGAAAACGGTACCTTAACCATCTTTGATGTGTATATAAGCTGCAGAATCTTCATCAGAGTCGTAGCCATAAGCGTAGCGACAGCAGGACCGATGAAGCCCAGCACTGTAAAGAACACATAGTTGAGTGATAAGTTGAGCGCAAGCGTACCGATTGAACAGTAGAGTATAAACTTCGTTTTACCCATAGCGTTGAGCATCATACCGAAATAAGTGCACTTGGTAAGCAGCACAATGCAGTAAACTCTGAAGACAGATACGCCCGGCAGATACTTTGCCGAGTACATTACCTCAATAACCTCAGGCGCAAAAACAAAGCAAGCGGCCGCAATAAAGGAGATAATCGCAAATGAAATTGTGGTTGCACTTTCCCAGAGATTGACAGCATCTTCCTTTTTGTCGTTATGCATAAGCTTAACAACCTGAGGAAGCAAAACCGCGGTAATCGAAGTTGCAATAATTGAAACAGGCAGCTCCTTTGAAGCGTTTGTGTAAATTGCAAGGTCCTCAGTCGAAAGCATTGACGTAATAACGAGCTTATCCAGCTCGATATTTATTGTTCCGACCATTGATGCAAAGCCTATGGGAAGTGAGAACTTAAAAATGGTTTTTATAAGCTCTTTATCCAAAGATATGCGCAGCTTTTTTGCGTTACGCTTTGCGATAAAATAAGTCCACAAAGTGAAAGCAGTCTCAACACCGAGGAAAAGAATAATATACTGGGTGAACGTGCTGCCCAAGAGCTGAATTATCAGAATAATTGCAAGCAGAGAAATGCTGTTGGCAACCTTGAAAGCCATGAGCATATTTGATTTGTTATAGACTATCAACAGGTGCTCTGCGCCTGCCATTATAACCCTTGTCCAGGGATAAGTCGCCAAAAAATACCAGAACGTACTGATAAGTTCATTTTTAAAATATAGCTCAAGCAGTGGCGTTATTGCAACAAGAACAACACCAACCAGAATGCTCAACACAGTGCTGAGCGTATAGTAAACCGAAAGAAAACTTGTCCGCTCATCATCACTTTTTGCCTTGCCCAAAAAATAGTTTATGCTGTTGGGAAGACCAAGCATAATAAGTGAGGTTGCAAGGCTTACCGCCATCATCATCTGTGAATATGTGCCGTACTCGGTTAGTGAGCGAAACCTCGCGAGCAGCATTGAGGAAACCATACCGATTCCCATTGTGATAAATTTTGCCGCGGTCAGCTTAACCGCGTTGCTGCCGACGCGTGTCTGAGAAGAATTAGCCATTTGTTTTTTCACTGCCTTCTATCAAAGCTTCAATGCGTTTGATTATCGTGTCGTAGTTATATCTGTCGAGAACCGACTGCGCAGGGCTGAACGGCAGCTCCTTACCGCTCACTTTATAATTATACTGTGTGAGGATATACTCTTTCAGCTTTGCAAAATCAGCTTCACTGTTTACTTCTTCGTAAACGGTGCCGAGATTGCCCTCTCTTACCACCTGTGCAACCTCGCTGTCGGGTACGTCACCCGTAACGGTGGTTACTATCGGCTTGCCGATAAGCATATACTCCAGCAGTTTGCCCGGAAAAACACCGCACTCTTTTTCGGTGTTCCACGTTGCAAGGATAAGCAGATCTGAGCCAAACTGCAACCTGAGGCAATCCTCTCTTGCCAGCACACCGTGGGTTACGATAAAGTCTTCTGCCGAGCATTCCTTTGCCTGCTCCAGAATCGTTTTGTAATCAGAACCTGCATAGTTTATACAGATTTTATCTTTATCCGCAAGTCCTTCGTCAACAAGCTCTTTTATCGCGCGGAAAACAGGTCGAATATCCCGCATAAAGCCGTAAAGAACGCCCACGTATGCAAGACTGAGCTTATCTGAATTTTCGGCTTTTTCGCTTGAATACACCATATCGGCACGGTCATATCCGTTTGGAATCATATGGCGCTTTTCAGTGTATTTATTGCCGCAGATACGCTTGAGATATCCGTTTGAAACCGTTACTATTTCGTCAGCAAGCTTGCAGGATTTCTGCTCTTTGCGTCTTCTGAAAAAGTTTTTTACGGCACCGCGTTGAGAAACAACAGCAGGATCACGGAAATCGCATATCCATTTTATCTGCGGAAATTTTTTCTTGTAATACAGTCCGCAAAGCAGACTGCCAAGAGGACCGAAGGTTGTAAATATTGCGTCATATTCCTGCGGATTTTTTGCAACAAACTCCTTGAATGCATCAAACATCTGCTCATTTTTGCGTTTTGTTTGCAGACTGCTTTTCATCTTAAACAAACTCATATAAAGAAAATTAAACTTTTCAAAGAGAATTTTCTTTGCGCCTGTTCTTTCAACGCTGTCTTCTTTTTTCATTGCGTTCAGCGCACTGCCGCTCTGGAAGCTGAAGAATTTGTTGCAATATTCGTCTGCATTCTCACCCAAAGGGTATCTTGTAAAAACGTCAACACAGTATCCGTCTGCGGTCAGCCTCTTGGCGATTTTAGACGGACGAACAGCAGCGATATTCGCAGACGGAAAAAAGAAATCGCTTACTATAAGTATCTTTTTCATCAGTTAACCTCACAGACTGTTGTATGCACCAGTTCAGCTATCGATAAGTATCTGTGCAATTCTTTCGCAGGCGTAACCGTCGCCGTAGGGGTTTGACGCCTGCGACATTGCGCGGTAAGCAGCCTCATCGGTGATAAGGCGCTTGAACTCGTTATATATAGTCTCCTCATTTGTGCCGACAAGCTTGAGTGTGCCCGCGGCTATGCCTTCGGGTCTTTCGGTGGTGTCGCGCATTACGAGCACAGGCTTGCCAAGGCTCGGCGCCTCTTCCTGAATTCCGCCCGAATCGGTGAGAATGAGGTAGCTACGTGCAAGGAAATTGTGGAAATCGAGCACGTCAAGCGGCTCGATGATACGGAATCTTTCGTGATTGCCGAAAATTTCTGCCGCAGCCTGACGCACAACCGGATTCATATGTATCGGATAAATTACTTTCAGGTCCTCGTGTTCGTCAACAATGCGCTTGATTGCCCTGAACATATTGTGCATCGGCTCGCCGAGATTTTCTCTGCGGTGTGCGGTGAGCATAATAAGTCTGCTGTCCGCTGCCCACTCAAGCTCGGGATGTGTATAATCCTCTCGCACAGTTGTTTTGAGCGCATCGATTGCGGTATTGCCCGTAACGTATATATTGTCCTCGCATCTGCCTTCGTTGAGAAGATTCTGCTTTGATTTTTCTGTGGGCGCAAAGTTATATTTTGCGATAATGCTGACCGTCTGACGGTTGAACTCCTCCGGATAAGGAGAGTAAATGTTATATGTCCTGAGTCCTGCCTCAACGTGACCGACGGGAATCTGCAGATAAAAACACGCAAGTGCAGTTGCAAAGGTTGTGGAAGTATCACCGTGAACGAGCACAACGTCGGGTCGCTCGCTCTCGAGAACCTGCTTGATTCGCTCAAGAATATTTGTTGTAACGTCAAACAGCGTCTGCTTGTCCTTCATTATTGCCAGATCGTAATCGGGCTTCACATCAAAGGCTTTGAGCACCTGATTGAGCATCTGCCTGTGCTGACCTGTGACACAAACGACCGTTTCAAGCTCGCTGTGCTTTTTCAGCTCGTTTACAAGAGGGCACATTTTGATTGCTTCCGGTCTTGTGCCGAAAACCAACATAACTTTTTTCATACTGTTTCCTCACAGAATTAATCAAAGATAGTAAACCTTATCACTTGCGGTTTTGTAAACCTTTCTTGTATCAAGAACGATTTTTCCGTCGAGTTTATCGAGATTCTCTTTTATCTGATTATGACCGACCATAATAACAACAAGATCAACATCGTTAAGGAACGCATCAAAATTGTGATACTGGTTTTCAACTATATCTTCGCTGATAAAGGGATCATACACCTTAAGCTGTACCGCAGAATTTTTTTGGTTTTCAAGCAGTTGCAATGCCGGAGACTCGCGGCAATCGTCAACGTTCTCTTTATAAGTAAGACCGTACAGACCGACACGACTGATATCTGTCAGACCGTTTTCTTTCATTATGGTATGGATTCTGCCCAGCACAAAATCCGGCATACTGCCATTGACTGCCATTGATTCGCCTATAACCTTTGTAAGGCTCGGATAATCGCCGACAAGGAACCACGGGTCAACGCTTATGCAGTGGCCGCCGACACCGGGACCGGGCTGAAGAATATTTACTCTCGGATGCATATTGCAGATTTTTATAATCTCGTATACGTCCATATCATCCTGACGGCAGATTTTTGCAAGCTCGTTTGCAAATGCAATGTTTACCGCACGGAACGTGTTTTCTACAACCTTTGTCATTTCTGCTGTGCGGATATCCGTTACGACAATTTCGCCCTGACAGAATGAAGCATAAAGCGACTTGACCTTTTCACCGATTTCATTATCGTCTGCGCCGATTGTTCGGTTGTTGTGGAGCAGCTCATAAATCATATTGCCGGGGATAATTCTTTCGGGTGCATGGACAAGGTGAATATCCTTACCGATAATAAAACCGTTTTCTTCAATCACCGGACGCACAAACTTATCAATTGTGCCGGGTGAAACGGTTGACTCAACAATAATGACCGCACCCTGTCTGCACACATCCATTACGCTTTTTACAGCGGAGACAACGTAGCAGGCATCAATCTTTTTTGAGAATTTGTCGTAGGGTGTGGGCACGGAAACAATATAAGTATCCGTCACCTGATATTCGGTTGAAAACTCAATACCGCTGTCCAAAGCTTTTGCAAAAAGCTCGTCAAGACCGTCCTCCTTGAAGGTTGTCCTGCCGCTCTTAAGTGTATCAACAAGCTCTTTGTTGTAGTCTGTGCCTACAACCTTAACTCCGTGCGCCGCCATCATAAGCGCCGTGGGAAGTCCGATATATCCTAAGCCTATAACGTTTATCATAATTAATGAACCACCTTGTTCTGCAGTCTGTTTTTCAACATAATTATACATAGTAAATTGTAATATAGACTGAGCTTTTTTGCAAGGCTTTCTTATTAATTATATATTAAACACTTAATTAATCAGAGCGTATTTTGACAAAAAAACGCCCCGAAATCCTACTCTGAGGACTTCGGGGGTGATAAGTTTCACATCAAATTTATCCAAGAACATTCTTGATATAATTAGTCAGCTTTGTGCTGGAAACTCCATCTGTGTGAGGCAGGTAGACTATTTCCACACCTAACGGTCTAAATTGCTCTTCGAATTCATTCCACTGTGCTGTACCCTTCCAATCGGAACCAACAAACATTTTGTCAAAATGATATCGTTCCCAGGCGGCAAGCTTGTTTTTATCCGGCTGTATAACAACTTCGTCAACATATTTTATTGCCTTTACTATTTCCACTCTCTCAACCAATGGTATAACTGTAGTTTTATTCTTTTCTTTTTGAACAAGCTCATCTGTACTGACGCCAACAATAAGGTAATCACACTGCTCTTTTGCACGCTTGAGAATATTAAGGTGACCGATATGAAACATATCGTAAACACCCGTAGTATATCCGATTATCTTTTTCATAAAACACTCTTTTTTCCTTTCCTCTTCTTTAACATCTTTTTTGCCATTGCCGTAATCATATACAAATTCTTTCTGCAAAAAAACAACGATGTGAGAACAGTAACAACCGAAGCTATAGCAAAACTGCTTATGCCGGCAATAATGAAGTCATACCATGAATCAACATTGATTGTCTTTAAAGCAACGGTAGAAATAAAATACATCGACACTACGTTAATTGCCGTCCAAAGCATCATTAACAAAGGCTTGACTATGGGGCGGTCAACAATATTCTTTTTCAAGTATATCACAAACTGCAGCGTTCTGAAGAGGTTTGCAACAAGCGTACCGATCGCAACACCGACAATACCGAAAAAGTATGTAAGCACAACCGAAACAACTATGTTTAAAACCGCTTCAACAAAAGCTCCGTTTTTGGTTTGCTTGTAGTGGCCTGCAGCTCTTACAACCGTCAGGTACGGTTGTCGTAAACACATTATCATTTGAGCCGTAACTGCAACTATTGCAAATGCAGGCTCGATATAATTAACATCCGTAACCTGATTAGTATATAACCTTACAAACGGAACGATAAGAAACAGTGCACACGAAAAAACAACCGAAACAAACGAGCACATAAAGAATTCATATATTTCAAGACTCTTATATGCGGTATCTTTTTCTTTTTTGGCAAACATATTGCCGAATGCGGCTTCCAGGCTGTTTGTAAATATTGACAACACTTTGTATATTCCGTTGATAACCAAATAATATACCGTATAAACAGAAACTTGTTTTGTGCTTGTCAGCACTGTCAACACAACCAAATCCGTATTTTCGTGGACAATATTTGCAATCGTATGCCACATAACGTCCCATCTGCTTTTGATTGCTGTTTTATCCTGCGGTACTGTCTTATCTATCTTATAAGATTTTTTGACATAAAAAGACAAAATAACCGGAACTAAAAAATATATTATCGCACTTCCAAGCTTGACAACAAAAATGTTCTGACCGGATTTCATCAGGATAACAGCCACTACTGTATTAGTAACAGTTGCAATTATTGCAATAAAATTATAAATATATAGCTTCTGATCGGCAGTTAACAGTATCTGGTACGTTATTCCAAAGAAATACTGCGAAAACGTGCTTGCACCGACAATCAAAACCAACATTCCCGCATCGAAAGCAGAAATCGACGTTGAAGCAAAGTATGGATATACAAGAGCCAACACGCCTATATATGCCAGCAACACAAATCCGATTTTTCGCAGATATTTTTCGGTGGCAACAACAATTCCGCTTATACCCTTTACATCGTTGTCAGCAAGAACCTTATACAGAGCAAATCTTGTAGACCCGGCAATACCAAATTGAAGAACGGTAATAAAATTCAAAAGCTGAGCAACAGAATTTATGACACCGTTGTAATCCGAGCCGAAGCTAACCAGAAAAAGCCTTGGCAATACCAATCCGCACACAAACTGCACCAATTGATAAACACCAAGAACGGCTGTATTTATAAGAGCTTTCTGACTGCGAGTTTTCGTGGTATATTCCCTTCTTTCCTGCTTAACTTACATATCAAAAACAACAGTTTCAAATAGTTGCATATTTTTTTGACGTGCTTCCTCAGACGGCAACTGCATATAATCACCGTAAATTCTGGTGAGATAATCTTCAAGCATTTCCGGTGCATAATATTCTCTGCCGCTGAATTCAACAAGCTGAGGATTACCGTATACGGCCGCAGGCATATACTGCTTTGAGTATTTATATCCGCTTGCCATCGAACACAAGTAAGCAGAATCAGTATCTTCATATTTTCTACTTACCTTATCAAACCTTACATTGAGCTTGTCCATATTTTCCCAGAACATCAAAGCAGATACCATTTTTTTTACTACCATATTTTTAAAATCTTTTTTATAGCTACGTGCATATTTATAATATCTGATTTTTTTTATTTTCTCGATCTCTGCATTATGTGCTTCTTTTTCCTGAAGATCTTCAGGTGCTTTGTCAAGCGGAAAAATATCAACGTATATTCCGTAATTTTCCCAGCCCTTATTCAGATGCTCGTTTTTGTCATACAGCAATGTGTTCTTTATACAGACCAAAGCGTGAGGACGCGGATAATTTTTTGTATTTTTAAAGCACCGATAAAAAAACCTCTCGGACAATTCGGTTTTGCAAACCTCTGCAAATCGCTCGTAATCAGGTCTTTTCATAGCAATATCAATATCGACATCCCACGGAATAAAGCCTTTGTGTCGCATTGCACCCAATGCAGTACCGCCGATAATGTAATATGTAATACCTTGTTCAATACATATACGATGGATTTCATCCATTATCTGCAGCTGAAAGTCCTGTAGTTTTTTAAAATCGGTCGCGTTCATCTGTTTATCCTCTCTTCGTTTTTGCAATCGTTTGTCGTAAACAAATAATAACTGAATATATAATGCTCATTTGATTAACCTGACAAATTTCGCCTTAATGTATCTTAAATTCTGTCTGACAGTCGCCTTAAACAGTACTGATTTGCTCTTAACTTCTACAGTGCCGTCTTCGCTGAAAATTGTTGCCAGATCGCAAGCCAGATCATAATAAACACGCTTGACAAAATGGTTGATTGCATCAATCATATCAGAATTGTTTTTTATGTATTTGTCAAAAGGTAAAAGTATTATATTTTCCTTACCATCTGCCCATTGTCTGATTTTTTCATTCATACGAGCGTGCTCTGAATGTCTGCTAATATACGATTCTCTGGTATCTTTTGCAAATTCACGCTCAGAACCCAACAGAAGAATAAGCGTTGTTTTGGGGTCAATAAACTCGCGGATTTTTTGCAGATTGCCTATCGTAATTTCTGCATCCTCATTGGAAACAAATCTATATTCCGAAGCAAATTTATCAAGTGAATTTTCGGTAAAATTTATCCTCGAGGTGAAAATTTCTCCACTGATATATTTCTGTTTATTTGCAGAATCGGTAAGGTCATAGAATTTCTGACAAAGAGCTACTCTTTCGCCAGTTGATTTTCTTTCATAAATGCCAAGGTTGCCATCAGTAAGCATAGACAAAACCACAAAATCGAACTTTTCGTTTTTCAGTGCTGTATCCAGCATAGCTTTGTCGAAAAACTCTGCATCACTAAGTATTTCCTGCTTGCGATTTTCATCGGCAAAAAGTGCAGTTACAATCTGTGATGTATGATTATGTCCCTCTGTCAGAATCCCCTCATCGTTTGTATATGAAAACTCTGTTACAACATTGTCATGAAGATTCAGAAATGCATACATCTGCGACATATCACATGGACCTTTGAAAAGAATCTTCTTATTTGTTGCAGATGCTGTTTTTTCAGGTTTATTCTTAACCGATGAATTTTTTTGATTAATCCACTGCGGATTTTCCGTTGTGTTTAGCTGAGAAACAACATCACCAACAACATTGAGCTGAGGACAGCCAAGCCAATAATAAACATACTGCTCAATTTTCATTCCGAGTGTTCGACATGAAAAAACAAAATGAATGAGTTCATTGCCTTTTACGGCATAGAAACCAACTATTCCGTAATCACCAAATTTGTCATAAACTTTAATATAACCTGAGTCAACATCCGATGCATTCATCAACTCCATCAGATCGTCTTTCTCCTGACGAAGTTTTGTATAATTGAGCTGGTTGCTTCGAAGAATCAACTCATAGATTCTATCAAATTCGCAGATGCAGTCATTAAAAATATCCGCGCGGATATCACAGGAATACAAAAACTCTTCATTGGAAGAAAAAGATTCTTTTGCACCCTCTTTTTCTTCCATCAGCTTATATTGATTGAGTCTTTTGTGTGCAATGTCTTTCTTTTCTGATTTTGCCGCCTGTGCGATAAGCTCACCGATTTCATTCGGAAGTGCAGCCATAATACCGGGGCAAAAATGCTTAACTTCTTCCAGATTCTGTATGTTGTCATCTATAAAAAGAACATTAACCGCACGAAGTTTCATCGTATCGATTATTTCCTTAACTCTTTGACCTTTTGCGTTCCAGTCAATTGACGGAAACACAAAATATTCTCTTACCCCTGCTTTTTCAAGCGCTTTTTCAGCAACTTCAAAATCATTTTTGGAGCATATTGAATTCACAACACCTATATCTGTTAAATCCTTAACAAATTGAATGTGTTCAGGAATAATCGATATTTTCTCCTCGCTTATTGTTCCTTGCCAGAATGTTTCATCCAAATCCCAGATAACTAACTTAATATCTGTAAGTTTCATAGAAATCCTCCAAAAAATAACAAAAAGCAATAAGACTATAATTTTATTTATTGCGCAATTGTTCTTTATTGTTACCGTATTTGAGAAGCAAACAAATTATTGCTAAATAATACCATAGACTGTCCAGAACAAACATACCTATACCCATAAACCGTATGAGCAAGATAAGAAGCGGAATATAATACAGTATATTTCTCGGGAATCTCTTTATTACAATAGATGATTTCAGCAAAAAGAAATACGAAGCAACACCGACAATTCCAATATAGAAAAACATTTCCAAGTAGGTGTTATGTAATCCATGATCAATTATCTCGCCCAAACCCGCACCAAAAAACAGAATTCTAAAATCTTTTAATATAACTTTAATATAGAATATCCATATATCTGTTCTACCTGTTGTAAGCGATGAAATATCATCCGTTACCTCGTTACTTAATCTGAAAACATATGTATCAACCGCTTCTCTGGCAAAAATGAGAATACACACACCTGCAACAATTAAAGCAAACGATAACTTAAAGAAGGTTGTTCCACCACTTCTAAGACTATTCAGAAGCAATATAACGACCATAACAACCAAAACTAAAAGAAATGACTTGCTAACAGACATTAATCCGAAAACAGCCAAAACAGCAAACAGAATCATATAAATCGGTTTCATTTTTGAGGTGCATATTGTACTTACCAAACATCCCATCGCAACCGAAATATCCATCGTGTAATAATTAGGATTTTCACTAAGTCCGACAAATCTTTCGGCATATTCTCCGACATCAATTCTATGAGCAATTTCTCTGCTGAATGATTGAATAATCGGCAATTGATCACGGAACAAACCGATGCAAGATGACACGATTATGCCGAAACAAAAAGCATACAATACATGCTGATAATCGTATTCATCCGACTCCGTAGATTCTCTGAGCATTGCAAATCCACATACCATAGTAACGATAACAGCTATTTTGCCCGGGCCTGAAAAAACCAGGCAGTAACCGGCAAAAATAAACGCTGTTAGCAAGAACATTCGATTGAGTCTGCCGGTTTTGAAAATAATGCGCAGAACATAAATTGCAAAGAACACCGTGAAAAGGCTTATCTGTCCCTGGCTTATTTTGATAATATTGGCAAACGGCAGCAAAAAACAAAGAACAGGAAGGCAGGTGCCCAACGGCAAAAGAGCAACCGCAGCTGCACCGGCAAGAATCAAAGGATACACAAAGACATTGATAACCGATCTCAGCATCAACAAGACACTGAAAACAATTACCAAACCCATCAGCATATGCCTTTCTGATATCCTCGTTTTCATAAAACTTAAAGATTCTCCTTATACCACGAAATAGCCTGCTCGAGTCCACTGTCAAAATCATAATCAGGATCGTAACCGAGCAAAGTTTTTGCTTTTGAAATGTCAGCGTTGCTGTGTTTGATATCGCCTGCGCGGTCGGGACCGAAATCAGGCTCGATATCAACGCCGAGTGCCTTTGTGAGCGAATAATAAATATCAATCAGATATTCTCTGCCGCCGTAGGCAATATTGAACGCTTCGCCTGCAGCCTCATGCGGCGCAAGGCAAGCCTTGAGGTTAGCTTCAATAACGTTTTCAATATATGTAAAGTCACGGCTCTGCTTGCCGTCACCGTTAATTGTCGGAGTCTGACCGTTTATCAGCATCTTGATAAACTTCGGAATAACTGCGGCATAAGCACCGTCGGGGTCCTGACGTCTGCCGAAAACGTTGAAGTAACGCAGACCGTATGTGTCAAGTCCGTAATGTCTTGTGTACTGCTTTGCCCATTCTTCATCACACATTTTTGTAAGCGCATAGGGAGAGAGCAGATTTCCCTCTATCCCCTCTGTTTTGGGGAGATTCGGCTCATCACCGTAAACCGATGAGCTTGAAGCGTAAACAAACTTTTTGACGTTATTCTGTTTTGCCGCCTCCAGCATATTGAGTGTGCCTGTAATATTGTTAGCACAGTAGAAAAGCGGCATTTCAATACTTCTGGGTACACTGCCCCAGGCAGCCTGATTGAGCACGTAGTCAACGCCCTCGCAGGCTTTCATACATGTGTCAAAATCCTTTATATCGCCCTTGATAAACTCATAATTCGGATTATCGGCAAACATATCGACATTTTTCTGTTTGCCTGTTGACAGGTCATCAAGACAGCGCACACGATAACCCATAGCGAGAATAGCCTCGCAAAGGTTGCTGCCAATAAAGCCTGCACCGCCTGTCACGAGGAACAGTGAATTTTCGGGAAATTTAAGATGCTTGTAGCCCATTTTAAGCCTCCGGGTATTTTACAATTGATGTTGCTTTTTTCAAATGCTTTTCAGAGCTGTTGTCGCTTATCTTTTTTGCCGGGACACCACCTACTGTAATGTTTGACTCAACATCTTTGACAACAACAGCATTTGCGCCGATACAAACGTTATCGCCTATGTTTATATCTCCGATTATTTTTGCACCCGGTCCGATATAAACATTACTGCCTATTGTAGCGGATTTTTCCTCTCCTGCATTTGCACCGATATTGACGCCGCTATGTATTCTTGCATTTTCGCCTATTTTTGCATTTGAGGCAATAACAATGCTTCCGTAGTGAACAATCGCAAGACCCGGACCGCATACACCAAACGGTATTGAAAAACCAAGCTTCATTCCGAGTTTTCTGTATTTCAGCTTCAAAATCAAACGGCTTATTATCTTTTTTGTGGTGCTGGCATAATCCAACTTACGCATAACACGCTCAAACTTCCATATTTCATCACCGATTAATTTCGGTTTCTTTCTTGAAATTCCCAACGCAACACGATCACATTCCAGATAATATTCAAGTTGTTTTTTATTTTTTATCACTTTTATTTCTCCTATCCCTGAGAAGAGTGAATATTTCTTCAAGTTTTTTAACTGCAGCTTCAGCAGAAAAATCAGCAGCTCTTTCGCCTGCAAGTCTGCCGTATTTTTTCATAAGTTCTTCATCGGAAAGCAGATGTACAATTGCCTCGGCAAGCTGAGAAATTGCACGTTCTTCACCGCAAGAATCGTAACGGGGAGTAATTATACCGTAGTCGCATTCTTCGAAAGTATCTTTCGCTATGTTATAATCGTGATTTTTTATCAGAATTTCTGCAGGACCTGTAAGGCAGTTTGTGCTGATAACAGGCAACGAAAGTGCCATTGCTTCGGCCAACACATTTGGAAAGCCTTCGCTGCGGGAAGAAAGTACAAACGCATCACACTTATGCATATACTTGTACGGATTTTTCTGATATCCGGCAAAATAAACATCCTCTTCAAGACCCAGTTGCTTTACGGTGTCCGCGCAACTATCCTTCAGCTCACCGTCGCCGATAAAAACAATGCCGATGTCGCTCGTCCTGCTTTTACATTCATTGAAAGCAAGGATAAGATTTTCAAAAGCTTTTTCCTTGCAGAATCTGCCGACAGCCACAATTACCTTTTTATGAGAGCTTCTGAAATTCAAAAAGCCTTCATCGTCAAGCGGCTCTTTGGACTGTAAAACAATTGACTGAACATCGATTATGTTATGCACAGCAAAAGCTTTGTCTGCATCCTCGGGATATTTATCAACGTAATAGTCTCTGATATACTGCGAGTTGCAGATAACACCGTCAGACACATTGAGCCTTTTTTTATATAATTCAGGCTTTTGTTCCAGCGCACCAAAATCCCTGATAGATATTACCTTTACGCCATTTTTAATTTTGATTGATGTAATCGGACTATTGAAGCTTGTAAAAAGAAAATACACTTCGCTTTTCTCGGTTTTTGCTATTTTTGAAAACAACGAAAACCTTTTAATGTTGTTCAAAGCTTTTTTGAGTATGCTTTTCTGTGCCGGACACTTCATATCAACAAGCTTACCACCGTAGGGATAAACAATCTGGCTGCCATCGAAAAGAACAGTTGTTACATCATGTTTTTTTGCAAGAGCAACAGAAATATTAGCCGCACTGCGCTCAGTACCGCCTATACATAACGATTCTTTTAAGATGCATATCTTCATTGTTTATCTCCGTTCAAAACTACTTGCCAACAGGCAAGGATTATGATATATTGATTTACATAATTGCAAGGCTGTAAAGCCCAAGGAGGTACCACCCATGTCAGAGGATAAAGTGCTTGTATCCGTCGTAATTCCGACCTACAAAAGAACAGTGGAATATGTATCAAAAGCGGTTGAATCGGTTATCAACCAGACATATCCGAATGTTGAAATAATTGTAATTGATGACAGCACCTCTGCTTATGAAAAGCAAAAAGAAACAGAAGCTTACTTTGCTTCACTCAATATAAGCAATGTCATTTATCTGCAGAACGAAGAAAACCTTGGCGGCTCACTCACACGAAACAGAGGAATTGAAGTTGCGCACGGTGACTACATAACCTTCCTTGATGACGATGATGAATATCTGCCTGAAAAAATCGAGAAGCAGCTGAACTTTATGCTCGAAAAAGGCTGTGATATGACATTTACCGATCTTGCAATTTATACACCTGACGGCACGATGGTTGATTACAGAGAATACAGCAAAATCGAAAGCTTTAATAACGAGTATCTTCTTCATTACCACCTGACAAGACATATGACCGGCACACCAACATTTATGTTCAAGACCGAAAAACTCAGAAAAATCGGTGGATTTGATGTTGTAAAAGTAGGTCAGGAGTTTCACCTGATGCTTAAAGCAATTCTCGGCAATCTTAAAATCAGCTATATACCCGAGTGCTATGTCAAGGCCTATCGCCATCCCGACGGCGGTATTTCAGGCGGTGCAAACAAAATAAAAGGTGAAAAAGCACTTTTTGAATTCAAAAAGCAATTTTTTGACAGACTCACAAAAAAAGAAGTACGCTTCGTAAAGTTCAGACATCATGCCGTGCTTGCCGCAGGATATAAGCGAAACAATAAGCCCGGCAATATGATTGCTGAAGCATTCAGAACAGTTTTTGCATCCCCTGCAGATTTTATAAAAGAAATTTTCGGCTTTGCCAAAAAGATGTTATCTCACAGATAATATCTCCGACAGGAGTTTTAAAAATGACAAAGAAAAATCGCTTGCAGGTTGTTGTTGCAACTATGCACCAAACAGACTTTTCAAAATATGAAGAAATGAATTTATCCACAGATGCTGTTTTTGCAAATCAGTCTGACGAAACATCGTACAGCGAAAGAAGCTTCGGCAACAACGCCGCTAAAATGATAACAACAGCAACCAAGGGTGTCGGAATAAACCGCAATATCGGATTGCAGTACGCTACGGGAGATATACTTCTCATAGCTGATGACGACATGGTTTATTCGGATGATTATGCCGAAACCGTACTGAAGGCTTTTGAAGAAAATCCTCAGGCAGATGCCCTGATTTTCAACATTGAAACAATCGGTGCTGACAAGGGCAGAAGATTGAATGATAAATCCATACGCCTTCATTTACACAACGGTCTTAACTACGGTGCTGCAAGGCTTGCGGTAAGACGCAACTGTTTGGTCAGAGAAAGAATCTTTTTCAGCACCTGCTTCGGCGGTGGAACAATATATTCAGCCGGAGAAGACACTCTCTTCATTTGCGATATGCTCAAGAAAAAGCTGAAAATTTATACCTACCCTGCAACCATAGCAAGTGTGGATCAGACCACATCAACATGGTTTACGGGGTATAACGAAAAGCTTATTTATGACCGTGGAGCTTTCTTCGGTGCGGCATTCGGAAAAGCAGCACCGCTCTTTTGTATTTACAACCTTTTCCGCCACAAATACATTTACAAAGAAGCAAATCTTACATTTACCCAAGCTTTCAGGGTTATGTGCAAAGGCGTAAAAGGTTATAGAGAACTTAAAACATCTGCTGATATCGGTTCAGAGAAGTAATTCTCTGAACCGCTTTTTATTTTAAAGTCTCCAATACATATATCCTGCTTCGGTATACTCTTTTCTGTCGAGCACACCCTTTACGTCGATAATAACCTTCTGATTATCCGAAGAATTAAACATTGCCGCAATATCATCAGCTGTAAGCTTGTTGAATTCGGCGTGAGCAACAGCAAGAATAACGGCATCCATATCCTTTACATCAGAAATATCACAGAATTTAATGCCGTAGAGTCTTTCCGCCTCGTCTGCATCAGCTTGCGGGTCGGCAACAATCGGGGCAATGCCGTATTCTTTAAGCTCGTTTATTATATCGATAACTTTTGTATTTCTGGTATCGGGGCAATTCTCTTTGAAAGTAAAGCCAAGCACTGCAACTTTTGCATTCTTAACATTAACGCCGACATTTATGAGCTTTTTGACGGTATTTTCCGCAACGTACTTGCCCATATCATCGTTAATGCGTCTGCCGGCAAGAATAACCTGGCTGTGATAGCCGAGCTGCTCTGCCTTATATGTAAGATAGTATGGGTCTACACCGATGCAGTGACCACCGACAAGACCCGGGAAAAACTTGAGGAAGTTCCACTTTGTGCCTGCAGCTTCAAGCACTGCCTTCGTATCTATACCCATCTTGTTGAAAATAATTGAAAGCTCGTTCATAAACGCAATGTTTATATCGCGCTGGCTGTTTTCAATAACCTTTGCAGCCTCGGCAACCCTGATACTCTCTGCGCGGTGAACGCCGGCTTCAACAACAAGCTCATAAACCTTTGCAACCGTGTCAAGGGTTTCTTCATCCATACCCGAAACAATCTTGACAATTGTTTCAAGGCGATGCACCTTATCACCGGGATTGATACGCTCGGGTGAATAACCGATTTTGAAATCCTCACCGCATTTGAGACCGGATTCTTTCTCAAGAATCGGCACACAAACTTCTTCGGTAACACCGGGATAAACCGTTGACTCGAAAACAACAATACTGCCCTTTGTAAGGTTTCTGCCGAGTATACGGCTTGCACCTTCAACAGGTGTAAGGTCCGGCGTATGGTCATCGTTTACGGGTGTGGGAACAGCAACGATGTGGAATTTTGCTTCCCTGAGCTTTGTTTCATCAGCGGTGAATTCAACGGTTGTTGACTTGATTGCATCGTCGCCGACTTCAAGTGTCGGGTCAACACCACTCTTGTAAAGCTCAATCTTTTTTTCATTGAGATCATAGCCTATAACTTCAGCTTTTTTTGCAAAAGCAACCGCAATCGGCATACCGACATATCCTAAACCGACAAGAGAAATCTTTTCTTCTCTGTTGATTATCTTTTCATAAAGATTCATTGTGAAAACCTCCTAACGGCTAGTGAGTTTTATTTCTGTTCGATAGATTCTGTATCATCTCTTTTCGACATTGCTGTAGTCTGACCCTCGGCTGTGCCGCTTGTGCTGTCCTTGATGAACAGGATTTTAATTGTTGCCATAATCAGCTTGATATCCTGAACGGTTGACATTTCGTTTATGTACATAAGATCCATCTGCAGCTTGTCCGCAGGCTCTGTGTTATATCTGCCGTAAACCTGTGCAAGACCCGTGAGACCTGCTTTTACCTGCAGGCGGAGATTAAACGCAGGATACTCCTCAAGGTACTGGGCTGCGATTTCGGGACGCTCGGGACGCGGACCGACAATTGACATATCGCCCTTGAGAATATTGAAAAGCTGAGGCAGCTCGTCAAGTCTGCAGGCACGGATAAATTTGCCTATGGGCGTTATACGGTCATCGTTACTTGTTGCAAGCCTTGCGACACCGTCGCTTTCGGCATTGACACGCATACTGCGGAATTTATATATTTTGAATTCTTTTCCGTTCCTTGTAAGACGCACCTGCTTATACAGCGCGGGACCTTTGTCATAAGATCTGATTGCGATTGCGGTTACGAGCATAACAGGGCTGAAGATAATGATACCGGCAAGCGAGCAGATTATATCGATAACACGTTTGATAAACAGATACTCTGCATTAGGCACAACTCTTGAAATTTCAAACGCAGGTACACTGAACATATCAAGATGAGTTGCGCCCATCATAATTATGTCGCCTGTATACGGTGCTGTGTAACACTGAATGTTTCTTTCAATACAGTACTCAAAAATCGCGTTTCTGTCACGCGGCAGAAGATCTGCAACAAAAACGACCTCACAGTTATCGATGTATTGAGTCCAGTCGCTGCCGTCAACATATTTCACGGTATCAACAATTTTAAAGTTCTTTTTGCGGGAATAGACCTCTTTAAGTCTGATAAGCTCTGATTTCTCACTGTACAAAATGACAGCCTCTTTAGGTTTGTTAAGCCTGAAATAAATACGGTTAACAATGAGCGTCCATAAACAACTCCCAGCAGATTGCAGAATAAAGAAAACTGCAAGCGGCAAGGGGTTGAAAACTTTTGAGTTAGCGACTACAAATACTACATAAAACGCGACGTTTGTAATAAAGATTGAAAGCGTTTGTGAATAAATCAATATGCCGCAGTTTGTCATTCCGAAACTGTATGCCTTATAAATCCGCAAACAAAAACAAAGCAAAACGGTATAAAGACCGACAAAAATCAGGAATCTTGTGTCGCCGACACCGTAGCTGTTGTATCTTGAATTGTAGAAATCAAGACAGACTGCAAAAATACCGATAGTCAGTATCAGATGAACAAGTTTACATACTCTGATGATTGTCGTATAAGCAAATATTTTGTTTTTGTTGTTCTCTTTTCTCACTATAATCCCACGCTTTCAAACAGGATGTTTATTTCATCCGCATACTCTGCCGACACGCCTTTGAGGTTGGCGAGGTATGTTTTTCTGAATTTTCTCTTTTTTCCGAACAGTAATGAGAATAACCGACAAATTTCGCAAAGCGGAGTTAAAAAGCGGTATTTCTTTATGATCGGATACGTATATGCAAGATCCCTGTGCGACACAAAAATTCGCCTGAGGATATGTTTTCTTTTTCCACCGTGATGCTGTTGGTTGGACAGCATCTTTGTTTCGTCTGTGCCGAACATACCGCCTTTGACGATATATTCCTGCAACACATGTGTAAGATCAGTGTGCTCCGCGCCCGAAAACCACACTTCGCTCAGCTGCTCTGCACATTCGGCAAATTTAAGCATTGAGCCTTTTCTCAACAGATTTCTCGTTTCTTCGTCTTTATAATCACAGTGGCGGTTCATAAGCCACAAATCGAGGAACGGACGGATTCCGCAACCGCCTTGCACAACGTGCTTTGCCATATGCGACACATGATAAAAGTAGAAGAACGGGGCACTCAACTCATAGCGCAAACTGTTTTTATCGCTCGGCTTTGCATAAGTCCAGACATCGTTGAGAATTTTTGTTGAAGCAATTTTATGTTCCTCTTCGATGAGGCGAAAATGAAGCTCGATAAGTATGTTTCCGTCAGGTGTAAGTGTTATATCATGGTTTGTGCTTGCGGTCTGTCTGTAACCCAGATGCTCTTTTATTATATCTGCGGCAGCGTTCAGGTCCCGCTCGTGAACAAGTATATCCACATCTACGCTCGAGCGCATCCACGGCTCGGGGTAGAGGTTGCGCAGCACAGCACCCTTGAGCGGAATGTAAGGTATCTGCCCTTCTTCCAGTGCTTTGCATACGTTCTCAAAAGCGTAGTTCATTTTTTCGCTTCTGAAAAGTGCACTGTAGAGCTGAGACATATATGCCTGAGCGGCACTGCCGCTGAGTAATTTTCTTTTATTCAGATTTGAAGCAATAATATGTGTGAAGTCGTGCTCATTTGCCTTGACGAACAAATCAATAACAAGCTGTTCATCCGACATAAAGTCCGGCGGCAACTCAACCTGCCTGCCGCAAACCTCATTGCCGATGAGCGCTATTAGAATTTCTGTTGTCCGCTCCATTGGCACACTCCAAAAAATCAGTCTTTTTTGTTTATCATCCGTTTCAGTTTGTTGCGCACCCTGAATATCAGCGAGCGAAACGGAAACAGCAGCTGCCAGAAAAAAACCACAGCACGGTATCTGAACGAGCGGCAAGAGAAAAGCCTGCCCCTGCACTCGATATCGCTGACAGCAGCTATCACCTGACCGGGCGATATTGTTTCACACCAGACCTGCGCATCGCCGTTCATTATAAGGCTGCCGTCGGGTAAAACACGCTTGACACGGTGAAGCACAAGCTCACCCGTACCGCGTCTGAAAAGCAGAATCCGACCTTTTTTCAGATCCTGCCCGGTGTATTTTTTAAGCCGAACGAAATCTCTGCCGTGCACTAAAAACGGATTCATACTCGAGCCCGATACGCACAGCGTAAAGTGTCCGCCCACGCTGATAATCTCTTCGAGGGAAGCAGAGATTTCTGATGTTGAAAACTCAATTTTTTCCATTTTCAAAAACCTTACTGTATGTAAGTTTTACCGCATCCTCATCAGGTCTGCACTCAAGCAGCCACATAGGAATTTCCTTTGCAAGTCTGTCAAGCGTGTCGAGAGATTTCTGCAGACATTCCGTATCCCAATGAGGTAAAAAGACGTGCGGCATAAAAAGTTCAATTGCACTTGCGGAATCAAGCCTTGTGATTCTGTTCTCCTGCGCTTGTCTGAGCACAACAATGCCTTTGAGAGCGGTTTTTGTGTTGAGGCAATAATCCGACGAACCCTTCCACGGGCAACCGTAAGCATAAAAGCCACCATCCTTAAAGCGGAGAAAAGCTTTGTCACCGTTGATTATGTCAGCGCCCATATATTTTTCCCAGAGCTGAGCCTGAGTTGTTTTGCCTACACCCGAAAAGCCTGCAAAAATTATTCCGCCGCCACCCAAATCAATGACAGATGCGTGCATAAACAGTGTATTAAGTTTTGCAAACCTTGAGCATATTGCGGCAAGGGGTAGCGAATGCTCGGAGCTGTTTTTTCTTTCAGTAAACACAGTGCAGTTCTTCCAATCGGCATCGGCAAGCAGGAACTCACCGGTTTCAAGCCTCAGCACGCGCTCTGAAGGTCTGTGTGTATACTGTATTCCGTGTATCGAATTCATCTGTGAGGCAAACTCAAGATTCATTACGGGCGATTCATCAGCACTACACTCAAAACCGCTGACAAAATCCGCATAGTCCGTCTGCCACTCAAGCGGAATATCCGCAATCCTGATAATCATCCCAGGTTGTAGCTCAGACAGTTGAAGAACGGCTCCATACCGTATGTTCTGAGCTCATTGTAATAATCGAGGAATTTGTTTGTGGTTACCTTAACCTCAGCAGACATTACGCCCATATAGTATCCGCGGCAACCGTCAACCTCGTGAGTGAATTTGATAACGGCAGCACCTGCTACTTCGGATATACCGCCGGATACGGCAGCTATGCTCTCCTTTATATTGATTGCTATAAGCTTACTCTCGGGAACGACATATTTTTTCTTCATATCAATTCTCCTTTTTTGCGAGTATATATTTCATAAAGTTTTTTTGCCATGTTGCAAAGACTCTCTGACACCTCTTCGGGGTCTGAGCTTTCTGCACAGAGTGTGCCGGGACAACGCTGGCAGAATTCTTTCCATTCACAGTCACTGCAACGAGCAGGACTTTTTATATTATTAAGCTTTTCGTGCAGAGCCTCATAATCGCTTCTGAAGTTGCCCGACCAGCTTGTATAAGGCGTGTTCATAAACGCGCAAAGCTGAAGGTGACCGTGCCACGTTATCCACAGCGAAGTTCTGTAGCTCGCGCACCACGCAAACGGCAATTCAAGGGGCGGAAATTTGCTCCGTTCAAGCTCTTCAATGGTAAGCTCCTCGGGAAAATCGCTGAGCGCAAAGCGTGAGGATTCTATGGTGTTGACTGAACCTCTTGAAGAGTTCATCACCGATATTGTATGCTGCATCAGCAGCCCCTTTTCACGGGCAAATGCGTAAATATCCTGCAGGTCATCTGCATTTTCTCTGACAATGGTTGATGTGAGTATGAGCGGAACATCTGCTTTTTTCAGCAGGTCAATTGCCTTTGAAACCTTTGTAAAGCCGTCAGCTGAGCCGCAGGTTTTAAGGTAGGTTTCGTTGCTTGCGCCGTAAACTGTGAGCTTCACACGGTACGGCATACCGTACTCACGGAACTTTTCGATTGCGACCTCATCTATAAGAGAACCGTTGGAAAGGATTGTGATAAGAAAACCCATTCTGTTCAGCTCGGAATATATCTTCCAGAATTCAGGGTGAACAAAAGGCTCACCGCCGGTAAGCGAAATTTCGAGCGTGCCCATCTCTTTTGCCTGACGTGCAATTTCGAGCCACTCATCCGCGC
Source organism: Acutalibacteraceae bacterium (assembly GCA_045637465.1). Lineage (GTDB taxonomy): Bacteria > Bacillota > Clostridia > Oscillospirales > Acutalibacteraceae > UBA8612. The sequence continues at coordinate 41,066 of JAZTZM010000025.1, forward strand.
AGAGCACCCTGCCCTGTTTTTTTGCGCCCTCATCATTGAGGTGAACGTAGCACATAACGCAGTTAAAATTGCAAAACGGAGTGAGCTCAAAATTCATATTGAGCGGAATGTTCTGCTCCCTTGCCAGGTTTCTGAGCTGCCGCATATAGCCGTCTGAAGGAAGTGCACAGTCAATCATACCAGCGCACCCTGTTCTTTGAGACCGTCAACAAACCTTTGTGCATCAGCAAGTGCCGCAGCACCGTCGATCTCATAGTTATCAGTCAACACATCGGCAAGTGTTTGCAGGTCCGCACCGTTTTCAAGCGTTTTCCACAGCAACGCGCCGCTTTCGCTCAGCGCAATCATACCGTGTATTTCACTTGTCTGTGTGCCGACAGGCACCGCCATTGTGTTGCCGCCTATTTCACGGATTATAAATCCGTCTTTGATTTTATAAGTCATAAATTTATGTCTCCCTGTAAAGAGCAAGGTTACCGCTCTCGTTGAGTCGGTATACTCTGTTGCAGTAGTTAAGCATACTCGGTCTGTGCGTTGTGATTATACATGTGCGGTTCGGGTATGCCTTCATCATATTGCCAAGCACCTTTTCTTCCGTTTCGGCATCAAGGGCACTTGTTGCCTCATCCATAACAAGCACAGGGGCATTACGCAAAAGCGCACGCGCAATTGAAATACGCTGAATCTGACCGTCGGAAAAATTTGCTCCCCTTTCGCTGATGGGCGTGTTCATTTTTTCCGGAAGCTTATCTATAAAGCTCCATGCCTCAGCAACCCTAAGCACCTCTTCAAGCTCCTCATCCGTTGCTTCGGGGCGGACAATGCGAAGGTTATCCGCTATTGTGCCGGAGAATACGGCATTCCCCTGAGGCACGTAAGAGCAGAAGCGCCTTGTGCTGTCGGAAACGTTGAGGATTTTGCCGCATTTTGTTGTCACGGTCATCCTGCCCGAATCCGGACTTACAAGCCCGAGAATAAGACGCAGGATTGTCGTCTTGCCCTCACCCGACGGACCGACAAGAGCAATTGTTTCGCCCGGTGAAGCCGCGAAGGATATGCCGTTGAGCACTGCGTGCTCAGCATCGTTATACGTATAGGTTACGTTTTCGGCGCTGACTGTCAGACCGTCAGACTCTGCGCTTGCTCTGATTGATTCAGCCTTTTCTCCGTCTTTGTCGGTTTCAACCGAAAGGTCGGTGAGTTCCATCACCCTGCCGGCTGCCGTTGCGATTGATATTGCAGTCGGGAAAAGACCGACAAGCGAAGAAAACGAAGTTGTAAGCTGACCTGAAATCTGCAGGAACATAATCATTGTCCCGTAGCTGATTGCGCCGTTCCAGAGCCTGTAAACGCCCCAACCGTAGCAGGTATATGAAACGATAAGACCTATAAGCGAGAGACAAAACGACATTATCAGCGAAAACTTATCCTGCCTGAGCCTGATTGAGCGGTACTGACCGAGATAGCCGCGCATCTGACCGACATAGCGACCTGTTAGGTTGAAAGCTTTTATTGTCTGAAGATTCTGCACGGATTCGGAAACGAACGAAAGTATCGTGCCGTTTGTTTCGCGGCTGAGCTTATTGTACTTGCGTATGGTCTTGGTCGAAATCCTCGAAGTGAGCACAAGGAAAGGAGCACTCATCATAGCAAAGAGGGCCATTGTCGGGTCGTAATAAAGCACGAGAGCCAGACAGCCGATAAAAGTTGTGAGCTTTGTGAAGACGCCGGGAATAAAGGTGACAATGCTGCTTGATACGGCACCTGCATCGCCCTCAACTCTGTTGAGCAGGTCACCCGAATGGTATTTGCCGATACGGCTCCAATCTGAAAAAATAACGTGCTCGTATACGTTGCTGCGCACCTCGTTGTTGACCCTTGTGCCGACAACGGTGGCAACGCGCGACATCACAGTGTTGAAAACAATCTGCAGTAAAGCCAAACCTACAGCTACGGCAGCACTGCCGAAAAGAGCCTGAGTGTTGCGTGAGACCACAGCATCGATAAGATGCTTTGAGGCAACGCTTACACCAAGACCCGTCACCGTGCCCGTAACGCCGATAACGATATATAAAAATATCTGTGCTCGGTATTTTGATACATAGTGCAGCAGCCACTTCCACTCTTTTGTAAGTGAGCGAAGCAAAGCCCTGTATTCACCCGGTTTTTTCATACTCTTCTTCCTTGTGACGGTTAAACATATTTACAGTAATACGCATAGAATTATAACATAGCAAGCTCCTTTTTTCAATATAAAATCTTATAATATAAAATCTTTTCGCGCGCGTAAAATAAGAAGACAGCACCGTGCAACACTGCACAGCACTGTCTTATAACAAATCTCCTATACACAATCAGGAACGGTGGCGCTTGCCCCTGCTTTTGTGACCGTAGCCGCTTTTGCCATAACCGTAGCCATAGCCGTAGCGGTAATGCTTATGATATCCACCATATTTGTAATAGCCGCCGTAACCGCCCAAACCTCCTGCTGCGCCGTTGAGAATACAGCCGAGGAATCTCGCATCGGTCTCAAGAAGCATATTGATACCTGAGCGGATGGAATTCTGCATAACGGCATCCTGTCTGATAATATACAAAATCGCATCGGCAGCACCTGCAATAATCGAAGCATCGGAAATAACTCCGCAAGGCGGTGTATCAATAAGAACGAGGTCGTACTCCTCTTTGAGGCTGTTAAGCATATCGGTGATGCCCGACGTGCGGATAACTCTCTGCAACAAAGCAGGAGACGAATCAAACGTAAGCAGATCAAAATCCAGTGATTCAACGTGTCGGATGCTGAAATTTGACTCTTTATCGGTCCTTACCGTTTTAAGCTCTTCGTTTTTGAGAACAATTTCAATACCCGAGCTGCGAAGGTCGCAGTCGATTACAAGCACCTTCTTTTCACTTTTTGCAAAAATTGCAGCAAGGTTTGTCGTAACAATCGACTTTCCCTCATTAGGTGCTGTGCTGGTGATGATGATGGTTTTTTCGCCGTCATTCAGTATGTTCTGCACGGATGTGCGCAAAAGCCTGAGAGATTCCATAAATCCGCTGCCGATGAGAGGATTGGTGAGAATGATATCGGTGTTGATCTGGCGGCGGTATTTTTTGAATATAACCTGAGGCAATATGCCGATACAGTGCTGATTGAGTATGTTGCGTATATCTTCTTTTGTGCGGATTGTCTTGCGCAGAATTGCATATATCATAATCCACGCAATGCCAAGCATAAGACCGATAGCTGCAGCCGTGAGCACAGACTTCTGCCAAGCCATTCTGTTAGAGGGTGAAGACGGCACCACCGGCTCGCTTATCATAAGGAGCTTAGTGCGGCCGATAATATAATCGGCAACAGAGCCGTAATTTTTAATAACCGACAGCAGCGTATTGTACGTCAGCTCAGGATCGTTTCCCTGAGCAGTAAGGGTAACCATATTAGTGCCCGTAACGCACTTTGCCGTAACGGTTGCAGGCATAACAGGCACACCCAGATCGTCACAAACCTGCATTTTGAGAACAGAATTGCCAACAACAAAGGGAAAAACCGTTGCAAGCTGGTCTGCCGTGTCTCTGTCGTAGTAGAAAGAGTATGCCGAAACACCGCCCTTGCCCGAAAGCACCTTGTTTTCCGTCTGAACGGTAAATGTTGCCGTTACGGTGTATTCGGGAGTAAAGCGCACGTAGCTCCTGTAAAACTGAAAACCGCCGAACACAACGGCAAGAGCAAGCGCAATCCATCCAAACTTGATTATTCCGCGCCACAGATCGCTGAGCAACACCTTTATTTCCACGCTGGAAGCGGCTTCATTGGCTTCGTTTTCTATTCTTTTGTCATCCATAACAATAAACCGCTCCTCTTAATTCAGTGATGTTTTGTCCAGATCTCCGGCTGAAAAATCTTCGTTTGAGATATCTTCTGCCGAAACAGGAACACTGTTGAATTTTGAATGGCTCTTGTAATAAGTGGAATAGCCATAGTAACCCGTTTCGTCGCTGCCCATCTGACCGAACAGTGTGAAGGGTTTGTATACGTCATTGAGAATACATCCCGCCAGCTTGCCGCCCGCATCGGAAATTGAAAGAATCGCATCATTTATATCCTGAACGGGAACAACGTCTGTCCTGATGGTAAGCAAAGTTCCGTCAACAAGTCCGGATACGGTTATTGCATCAGCCGAAACAGATGAGGGAGACGTATCGATAATAACAAAATCAGCTTTCTCACGCAGCACGGCAATACACTCACCAAGCACGTCATTGCTGAACAAATCGGATGATTCGGCAAGAGCTTTTTTGTTGAAGGCAATAAGCAGGTTGCTCTTTCTGTATCGGAAAAAGTTAAATTTGCTGAACGCAACCTTCTGAGACAGAACATCAGAAAAATCCGTTTCTATCTCTTTTTCAAAGTCAAAAATTTTGTGTATTGACGGCTTACGCACGTCGAGATCAAGCAGCACAACACGGTAACCTCTGTTTGACAAAGCAATAGCTAAATTGGCTGCAATCGTTGATTTACCTTCGTTTTCGGCGACACTCATTATCTCGAAAACGCGCTCATCCTTGTTCCTTTTTGCATATTCGAGCTTTGTCGCAACTCGCTGAAAATCCTCAGTAAATTTCAGGCTCGAGTAAGCGTCGTTTATAAGCATTGAGCGCTTCTTGCCATGCAGCCTCTCTTTGAGAGAAAGGTGCGGACGCTCGTGCGATATTGTACCTATAAGATCACCGTCAATCTTATCTGAAAAACCTTTTTCTTCCTTCACGGTTTCCCTGAGGAGCGAAAACAGCACAATGAGACCCGCGACACAAAGCATCGCCAGCAGAACGATATGGTTTCTGTATCTGGTCAGAACGGAGTTTGACGGCGACACAGGCATCTTCGGAGCAGACAGCACATCAATTACGGCATCCGTAAACACAAACTCCGAAACCTTCGGATAAACCTTAAGCACGGAGGAGAGCAGCTTGAAAGCCGTTTCCGGATCATCTGACCTGACGTAAATATTCATTATGTTTGTCGAGCCGTTGACCTCAGCAGAAATTGTTCCGTTAAAGCTGCTGTAGCCGAGATGTTCTGCCGCAAGTTTCTTGAGCGAGGGCTGCTTAAATACCTCGGTGAAAATGGTTGCCATTTCGGAAGAGGCAGCAAGGCTGCTGTACATTCCCGACGTTCCGGTCTTTGAACGCACAACAAGAACGGCACTGCTCGTATACGTCGGCGTATACACACTCTTTTCAAACACATTTATGCCCATCCACGCAATTATCGCGGCAAGAATTATCGCCCACGAATTGCGGATAAGGTCTTTGATAAGGCTGTTCCATTCAAACGTTATCGAAAAATTTGAGCTTCTGTTTTTCAAGTTTTATCACTCCTCTACAACAACGGTCAGAATAGAATGACCCTCATAACCTGTGGTGGTCGTAATATAATAGTGAACGTTGTACGTACCGGGCACGTTACTGTCAAAGTTGGTGGAAATAAGCATTCCGTAATCCTTCATAACAACGCCGTCAATGGTAACCTCTTTGATGTAGCTCTCGAAGTCGGGTCTTTCTGCACCCTTCTTGAGATAAATCAGGCTCTTTTTAAGTGCAATCTGGGGTGCCATTGTTTCGTTACCCTCAACGTGCACGGTAATATCGAGGAAAATAGTGTCGCCCATGCTGTTTGAAACCTGAAGGGAGACGTTGAAAACACCTGCGGTATTTTCAACATAGTCGGTTGCAACAATGGTGACCTTGTCACTTATATCGCCGTCAATACAGTCTCTTGCACCGACAGCCTCGTGAATATCCATCTCCTCCTCAACCGAATAGACAAGGACACGTCTCATATAAAATTCGGGTGAAGTATAGTCTGTGTATTCAAGCGTTCTCGTTGCTTTTGCAACGTGGTTATCGTTATCCATAACAGCGTAAGTAACCGTGCAGACACCGGGGCGTATGAACTTTGAAACGGATTCAACTATAACCTTGTCCGTTATGTCGCCATCCTTGCCGTCAGTTGCGGTTATACCTGCAAGCAGCTTCTCTTCGGGGTCGTGTATGCTGACCTTGAGAGGCTCCTGCGGAACCGTGATCAACGGCTCCGTCCTGTCTGTTGTAATTCTGTCTGCAATTGAGAAAGCAACAAACACAACAAACGTTACCGCAAATAAAATCATTATTGCTTTTTGAAGTATTTTTATCATAGTCGGTCACCGTATTTCATCGTTATTTATAACACGCTTCGGATTGATTCTGAAAAGCAGGTCTGCATATTCGTAAGAAAAGTTTTCGCAGACAAATTCATGTGCCTTTGAAAGGTCGGGGGTGCGGCTGTACTGGCTGTGAGCATCACTCGCAACAAAGTCCGCCAGCTGATTTTTAAGTATGCTTTCCGCAGCTCTTTTTGGTTTTGCTCCGAAATCGCCGCTGAGGCTGCCGGAATTTATCTGAAGCAATGCGCCGAGCTGTCTGAGCTTTGCGGCGGCATATTTATCCTCTGCAACAAATACATACCGCTCAGGATGAGCCACAACAGGCACGTAGCCCTCGCTCGCAAGTGCTGATATTTTTTGATACGCCTCATCTGTGCGTTCATAAAAATCAAGCTCAACAAGCGCATATCTTGAGCGGTTGAGGGTAATCAGCTCGTTTCGTCTGAGCAGCGGCAAAAAGCCTTCATCAAGAAAAATTTCCTGACCGCAGTAAACACGCAGGTCAACCCCACGCTCATCAAGTTTTTTCTGAAAATCCAAGAGCTTTTGCTCAAGCTGTACGCTCCATAAGTTCTCAAAATAATGCGGCATATTGCAGTGGGGCGTTGCAAAGATTGCCTTTGTGCCGTTTGCGGCGGCAAGCTGCGCCATTTCGAGAGAATCAGTCATATTACCGGAGCCGTCATCAACACCGTGTAAAATATGGCAATGGATGTCTACCAATTTCTCTCCCCCTAAACTCAGCCTGAAACAGTATATTAAAACACATAGTAATAATATTTTGTTATATACGTTTTGTCAATATCTTTGTTGATTAATAGTAATTTTTTCGCCCCGACGTTCTGCACATTATCCACACGCGGAACACCATATCAATACAAAAACAGCAGATGCCTGAGCACCTGCTGTTTTTGCGTTTCCATTCGCAAATATGTTATATAAATGTTGTTGTCGTAACTTTCATTAACTTAATTATGACACAAATTGTTGTGGTTGTCAAGATAAAAAGCACAATTTATGCCATATTATTTGCCTGAACCGAGCATATTTCTAATTCGTGTTTTGTTTATTGCCATAATGACAATAATTCCGACAACAATACCGGCAACGCTCTGAATCAGATTGAACGGAACGTTGGCAAGAACCGAAACAAAACTGTTATAATAAAAGCCTTCAAAAACATAGTAACCGCCAACCATAACAAGCTGTGCGCCCACACCGCTGACAAGATAAGCCGCAAGCCTGCGCTTCTCACCCATCGGCTTAATCAGTAAGCGGAACAAAAGCCAGGCAACAAGCGCCTGTGCACCCTTTATGAAGAACGTTGCAACCGCATAAGCGGGATATCCGATAAGGTCAGCAATTGCCGAACCGAGACCGCCTGCAAGAAAGCCGTAAACAGGACCGAGCAGCCAGCCGCTGACAAGCACGATACAGTCGCCGAGATTTATATATCCGCCAAGCGGAGAAGGAATACGTATCACAAGCGTTGCAACACAGACAAATGCTGCAAGCAAAGCCGAAAAGACGAGCTTTAACAGGTTATTTTTTACTTTCATTTCTGTTGCCTCCCATAAATTAACTGCTGTAATTTTATTCCCGAAAATCCGATATGTCAAGATACATTCTGCATAAATCGAAAAATAATTTTGCCGATAATTTTATAAGATTTACTTTTGATTAAAGATGTGATAGTATGTTTTTATTAACGTAAAAGGGGTATATTTATGACATTTGAAATAAAAGGAAAAGACTTTATAAAAGACGGCAAACCCGTCAAGCTGATTTCGGGTGCGGTGCATTATTTCCGCAATATGCCCGACACGTGGGCTGATATTTTCAAAAAGCTGCGTGCGATGGGCTGCAACTGCGTTGAAACCTATTGCGCCTGGAATATGCACGAAAAACAGCCGGGCGAATACGACTTCACAAACAATCTTGACATCGCCTCCTTCCTCAAAGCAGCAGGCGAAGAGGGACTTATGGCAATCGTGCGCCCCGGTCCTTACATCTGCTCAGAGTGGGAATTCGGCGGTCTGCCGTGGTGGATTCAGTCCGATGAGGACATTGAAATACGCTGCATGAACAAGGCATACATAAAGCATTTTAACAGATATCTCGACCGTATGTGCGATGAAATCCGCCCGCTGCTGTGCACAAACGGCGGCAACGTAATTATGGTGCAGTGCGAAAACGAATACGGCTACTACGGTGATGATAAAGATTATCTGAACTACCTCAAAGACGGCTTTATCCGCAGAGGAATTGACGTGCCGCTCTTCACCTCTGACGGCACAGGCAAGGAAGACCTGCTTGACGGCACAATTGACGGCTGCCTTGCAACACTGAATTTCGGCAGCAGAGTTGAAGAAAACTTCAAAGCACACGATGAGCTTTTCCCCGACAGCCCGAAGATGTGTATGGAGATGTGGAACGGCTGGTTTGACGCGTGGGGTGATGACAAGCACCACACAACCTCTGCTGAGGACTACGCAAAAACCGTTGACGATATGCTCAGCCGTGGCAGCCTTAATATGTATATGTTCATCGGCGGCACAAATTTCGGCTTCACATCGGGTGCAAACCACTATGCAAAATATCTGCCCGACGTAACAAGCTACGATTACGATGCTCCGCTGACCGAATGCGGCGACACAACCGAAAAATATTTTGCGGTGCGTGAGGTTATCAAAAAATATATTGACTATCCCCTGCCCGAAGTGCCTGCAAACCGCGAAAAGAAGGCATACGGCAAGGTAACGCTCGGCGAAGCAATCGGCTTTTTTGATGCACTTGACGTGCTCTCATCGCCGATTCATTCAGACGTGCCCAGATGTATGGAGCACTACGGCACAGGCTACGGTTACATCGTTTATCAGACGAGACTCAACCGAGACTATGACGACAGCGAGCTGACACTTACCGAAATCGGTGACCGCGCACAGATTTATATCAACAAAAATCTTGTCGGCATAATTTACACAAACGATGAAGAACTCAGCGTTGATATCACCGCAAAGAAGGGTGATATGCTGACAATTATCTGCGAAAATATGGGCAGAACAAACTTCGGCCCGAAGATGATGAAACGCAAAGGTATTGCAGGCAGATGTCTGCTCGGCGACAGAATCCATTTCAACTGGAACGCATATCCCCTGCCGATGGATAACCTTGAAAAACTCAGCTTTTCGGCTTGTGCACCCGAAGAAAAATCGGCATTCTACAGAGGTTATCTCACGGTTGACGAGGCAAAGGACACCTTCCTCAGGCTCGACAACTTCACAAAGGGATTTGTTGTAATCAACGGCTTCAACATCGGCAGATACTGGGAAATCGGTCCGCAGAAAACGCTGTATATTCCCGCCTCTCTCCTCAAAGAAGGCAAAAACGAAATCATTGTGTTCGAATCTGACGGAATAAAAGGCGCACCCGAAATCGAATTCTGCGATAAGCCTGTGTTGGAATAAAAAAGAAAAAATCTTTTGGTCTGACTGTAGCTAACGATATCGAGGATAGTTAAACAGTTTAAAGGATCTGTCACAAAGCAAATCGGCAAACCTATCTGGCAAAAATCATTTTATGACCATACAATCCGCAATCAGCAAGATTATGACGAGGTATGGCAATACATTGACAGCAATCCTTTAAAATATGCTCTCAAAAAACACGATAAAGGAGCAGAAAATGAACAGTAAAATAATACGTGACTTTGCACCCTCTGCGGACAACAACCGCAACAGCGAGGGCGCTTTCATAACACTTAAAAACGGCAACATACTTTTTGCCTATTCACGCTACGGCGCAGACGGTGACGACGACGGTGCGGCGGCAGATATTTATGCCTGCGTTTCAACCGACGGCGGTGAAACATTCGGCAAGCCGTACGAGCTCATCACCCGAGAGAAAATTAAAGCAGATAACATAATGTCCGTATCATTTATGCGTATGGCAAACGGTGATATCGGTATGTTTTTTCTTGCAAAATCACAGGCTGTCAACTGCCTCTGCCACCTTATCCGCTCAGCCGATGAAGGCAAAACCTGGAGCGAACCCGTGCTGTGCAGCGAAGACAGCGGCTATTTTGTTGTAAATAACGACAGAATAATCCGAACATCCTGTGGCAAAATTTTAGTACCTGCCGCAAAGCACGGCGCAATCCCCTCTGCTGACGGCAAAACGGTTGACGATATACTGCCGGGCGAGCTGTATATTTTTGCTTCCGATGATGACGGATACACGTGGTATACCCTTACACAGGGCATCACCATTCCCGTTTCACGAGGCTGCACAACAGGTGTGCAGGAACCGGGTCTGCTTGAGCTTAAATCAAAGCTGTGGTGCTATATCCGCAACGATTCGGGCAGACAGTATGAAGCATTTTCTACCGATGGCGGAGCAAGCTGGAGCGAACCGAAGCCCTCGTGTTTTACAAGTGCCGTATCGCCGCTGTCAACAAAGCGGCTTACCGACGGCAGGATTGTTGCGGTGTGGAACCCCGTGCCTGTCTATAACGGCAGAACTGAAGAACCCGACGGCGTATGGACAGGCGCAAGAACACCGCTTGCGCTTGCGGTAAGCGCAGATGATGCAGGGAGTTTTTCAGACCCTGAGCTTATCGAAACCGATGAGCGCTCAGGCTTTTGTTATACGGCAATTCACGAAACAGAAAACGGTGATATACTTCTCGCCTACTGTGCAGGCTCAGTTGAAGACGGCTGCACACTGAACCGCCTGAGAATCAGAAAAATCAGATTTTAATGAGGTAAAGAAATGAAGGTTATAAAGCAGACAGGATATGACAAAATCTTTCCCTACATCGCATATATACCCGAAAAATTAAGCGCAAAACCCGCTATGATAATTCAGCTTCACGGCGCAGGTGAGCGCGGCAACGGCGGCGACGAGCTTGACAAGGTGCTTATTCACGGTTTCCCCAACGTAGTAAACGATGAAAACCTTAAAGACTGTATTCTGATTATGCCTCAGTGCCCGACAGACAGCTTCTGGGTGGCAAGAATAGAGAGCATTAAAAAATTTATTGATGAAGCGATTGCCGAGTTTTCCGTTGACACCGACAGAGTTTATCTTTGCGGCATCAGCATGGGCGGCTACGGCACGTGGAACACCGCAATGGCATTCCCCGATATGTTTGCCGCAATTGCTCCCTGCTGCGGCGGCGGTGCAGCCTGGGGCGCACCTGTGCTGAAAATGCCCGTGTGGGCTTTCCACGGTCTTGACGACACCGTTGTATTACCGCGCAACACAACGGATATAATCGAAAAGCTGAAAGAAACCAACCCCAACGTTAAATGCACGCTTTACGACGGCGTAGGTCACGACTGTTGGAATCAGGCATTCTCTGAAGAGCTGCTTGAGTGGCTCCTTGAACAGAAAAAATAAATAACGGGCGGCAGTTTACTGCCTTCACGTAATTGAGGTGTGATAAATGAACAATCTGCCCAAACGCAAACCCATCCGTATGGCAGATTACGATTATTCCGCTCCCGGCGCATATTTCATTACAGTCTGTGTTTCTGACAGAAGACCGATTCTGTGGAATGTAGGGGCGGCTACCAGCCGCCCGAGTCTATCAAAAATCGGCTTGGTTGTGAAAACGGCAATTCTGCAAATTTCGGAATATTATCCTATGATTTCGGTGGATAAATATTGTGTTATGCCTGACCATATCCATATGCTCCTGTCTGTCAAGGCTGATGATGGCGGGCGGCAGGTTGCCGCCCCTACAGTTTCTACGGTGGTGGGACATATGAAGCGGTGGGTTTCTATTCAAATCGGTAATTCTATTTGGCAAAAATCGTTTATCGACCGTGTGATACGCAATGACAAAGGTTATCAGGCGGTGTGGGAATATATTGAAAATAATCCCATTAAACCGGATACAGCATATGATATGCCTGATTTTGAAAATATGTAAAATATAATGGGGCGGCAGATTGCCGCCCTACAGCATGGTACGCATCCAGTAGATTAATCCGTAAACTACGCTTGCACTGACTCCGTATACAATTACGGGACCTGCGATTTTGAACATATTTGCCGCCGTTCCGAGGATTCTTCCTTCAGCGCTGAATTCCATTGCAGGCGACACGACAGAGTTTGCAAATCCAGTAATCGGCACGATTGTGCCCGCACCTGCATAGCTGGCAATTTTGTCAAAAACACCGAACGCCGTAAGCACCGCGGCAATAACAACAAGCGTTACGGCAACGAGGGTTGACGCAGTTTCACTATCTGCACCCCAAAAGATATAAACATTTTTCAGCACCTGACCGAATGCGCATATTCCGCCGCCGAAAAGGTAAGCCATCAGCAGGTTTTTGATTTTGGGCGATTTCGGCACGGCATCGTGCACAAGCTTTTTATATGTCTTTTTATCCATAAAAATAACCTCTCTTCCGATAATTATTCTTATCACAAAGAGAGGTTTTATTCTTTTTTATGTTGATTTAATTGATGCGTTGTTATAAAATAAGTCGCAGAAAATGAAAGAGAGAAAAGAAAAATGAAAAACATCGTACTTATCGGTATGCCGGGTGCAGGCAAGAGCACAATCGGTGTTCTGCTCGCAAAATCAATGCTTTACAGCTTTGTTGACACCGACCTGATTATTCAGAACAAACACGGAAAAAGCCTTTGCGACATAATTGACAGCGTCGGCACGGACGGATTTTTAAATATTGAAAACGACGTTATCTGCGGCTGTGAGTTTGAGCGAAGTGTTATCGCAACAGGCGGCAGCGCTGTGTACGGCACTCAGGCGATGAACCACCTGAAAGCAAACGGCACGGTCGTTTATCTTGAGCTTGAGCTCAGCGAAATTGAGCGCAGACTCGGCGACATACACACACGCGGAGTTGCGATGAAAAACGGCACAACCGTTGCCGAGCTTTATGACGAGCGCAAGCCGCTGTACGAAAAATATGCCGATATAACACTTAGCTGCTCCGGTCTTACCGCAGAGCAATGTGTTGACAGAATAATTGAAATGATAAAGTAAAAGAAAAGCTTGCAAGGTTAATTCCCTGCAAGCTTTTTGTATTATTCCGTAATCTGATAAATTTTTACGTAGTCAACAATGAACTCTGTACTGAAGTCTTTTTCGATCTTCTCAAGCTTTTCAAGATCCGGAATTTCAAGCGAAACGATAACGTCCTCAGGCACTTCGGATACGCCGTTGCCGAAAGACGAACGTGCTGTTTCAACGCCGTTGATATAGAAGATATACTCCGTATCGGTCCACTTAAGACCGTAAGTGTTATACTCTTCATAAATGTTGTTGCCGTAGAATGTGCCGAGCATTCTCGACTGGAAGCCCTCCTGCACACCGTCAACGCCTGCGCAATGAATTGTCTGAGAAACAGAGTTTCTGCTCATTGTCTTTTCCCAGCTCATTGACTCGAAAATGTCAATTTCAGCGCCGCCTACGCCGCCCTTTGAAACCGATGCGGTGTAAGGTGAATCAGCCTGAATCCAGAATGCGCTCCAGAATCCTTCGCCGGGATTACAGATACAGCGGATTTCAAAGTAACCCTTGCAGTATCTCTCCTTAAGCTTGACCATACCGGTGTACCAGCCTTCGCCGTAGGTGCCGTCAGTCTGATAATCGCCCTTGATAATCATATTGCCGTTTTCAACTCTGACCTGGCTTGCTGCGTTGAATCCGCCTCTGCGGGAGCCGCTGCCGCGGTATTCCCACACGTCTGTGTTGAGTGCTTCACCGTCAAAATTATCCTCAAAAACAACCTCATAGCCCGTAAGGTCGAGTTCAGGACCTCTTGGGGTTGTCGGTGTATCAAACAGCACAAGACTGAAAATTTCGGCAATTGCAACTATTGCCGCAACAACCTTTTTAGGTGAAAATGAAAACAGATCTTTGAAATAAGTTCCGAGACTTTTGACGCCTGCCATCTGTCTGTAGGCAAGCTTGAGAGTATCCGTTAAAAATTTTTCAAACATAAAAACACTCCGCTCTTATTAAAGTTTTATTTTGAAAACTACCTTTGTGACCTCTTCACCCTTGTCACCTGTCATAACACAGGGCTTGTGGGCATCCTCGGGCAGAAGGTAGACAAAAGTGCCTGCATCAAGAACTATGCTGCTCACGCACGCAGGGTCTGCATAAAAACCGATGTCGCCGCCCTTTGAAAACTCTTCGCTGATTTCATCCGTACAGTCTGAGATATGCGCCCAGTCGATACGCTCAGTGCCCTTGAGCACAATCTGAACGTCGGCATATCTGCGGTGAGCCTCAAGGTTTTTGGTTGCCGCATCGCCTGTGGTGTATGTTGCAATGTTTGCTGACAGCTTATCGGCAATCAGCTCATAGCTGCCGTCAACTTTGGGGGCAGCAAAATACTCTGTTACAAAATCAAATATGTTTTTAAACTCGGGACATACGCTGTAATAGGTTTTAAGATCCTGAATTTTTCCGACTATCATAATTTCCAAGCCTCCGTAGATATTGATGTGATTTGATTATACTATTTTACGAAGTGCCTGACAAGAAAAATATATCAAAAATATAAAAAATATAGGGAGAAACCGATTGGGTTTCTCCCTTAAAACATTTTATTTACTGAACATTGCAAAAAAATCGACAAAAACCTTTACAATACGCTCAATGAACTCAAGAACAACACTGATAATGTTGAATTCCGCTTCGGTATCCTCAAGGTTACCTGTATCGGTTGCAGGCGCACCGTCATAATCGGATGTGAACGAGTAGAGCCATGAAATCATACCGTTGGGGCTTTCGAGCTTGACCGTGTTACCCTTGCCGTCAACAGTTGAGGCATAGGGATAGTCACCGTCTTCATATGAGAACATATCGCTGTTTACCGCATACCATGCATGGTGTCCGCTCTGGCAAGGCTCGCCGTCAGCATAGCAGACCTTATCGAGCGTTGTGAAGCGGCAATCCGAAGCAACGGTTGAAATGTTGCAAAGTCTTTCCCAACCGGGTGTGACACTGCTGCCGTAATTTACAAGCGGATCGGTCTTACCCGATGTAAGCCACACGGGAATATCCTTGATAAGCTCAAACTGGCTTGCCGAGGGTGAAGCTGCAGGGCAGATGGGGAAGATAGCCGCAAACATCTCGGGGTATGCAACAGCCATATTGTAAGTCATTCTGCCGCCCATCGAATAACCGCCGACATAAATACGGCTCAGGTCAATATTGTCACCGTGCTGCTTGATAAAATCATCAATTGCGGCACGTGCAGGGAGAACCATTGAAGTGCCCCAGAAATTCACATACTCTTCGCGTGAACGGGGTGCAAGAATAAACGCGCCGTCAACGTCGCCGAAACGGCTCTGGAACTCTTCGCTTGCCCAGAATGCAACGTAGTTTCTGTCAATCTGCTTGCCGTTGTATGAGCCGTCACCCATACCGTGGAACCAGACTACAAGCGGATACTTTGTTGTATCCTCTTCCTTGACAGGTGAATAATACATATATTCAACGGAATAATCACCTGCAACGGGACCTTCGCCCGGCAGGAACTTGCTTCTCAGCTCATCAATCTGAGGTCTCAGGTCAACAGCGCCTGCACTGACACAGACACCGAAAACCATAATAACGGCAAGAACTATTGAAATAAATCTCTTCATAAATGTATCTCCTTTGCTATTTTTCTCTAAAGCAAATTTTATCAAAATTATTTAAGTATGTCAACTATATCGCAGGTTGTATCGACATAAGCATCGGCACCTGCGGCAACAAGCTCCG
The DNA here is from genome assembly GCA_045637465.1 of Acutalibacteraceae bacterium. Taxonomy (GTDB): domain Bacteria; phylum Bacillota; class Clostridia; order Oscillospirales; family Acutalibacteraceae; genus UBA8612. The sequence goes on from JAZTZM010000025.1 coordinate 57,026, forward strand.
CCTCACCAAAGCTGCCCTTGACACCTACAACGAAGCAGCCTGCAGCCTTGCCCGAGAGCACACCTGCAACGGCATCCTCAACAACCATACAGTTTTCGGGCGCAATGCCGACGGCAGCGGCAGCCTTGAGATATATCTCGGGGTCAGGCTTTTTGTTTGTGATATCGCTGCCTGTTATAACAGCATCAAAAACACTTTCCTCCACACCGAGCACGTTTATATTTGTGACAACCTTGCGTCTGTCAGCAGATGATGCGACAGCAAGGCGATATTTCTTTTTGAGTTCAGGCAGAACGGTGCTCATATTCGGTGCAGCATCGACAATCGTGCCTGCAAGCTGAATATATATTTCATAGCACTCGTCCTTCATCTGCGGAAGATAAGTGCCGCCGTTTTTCTCAACAACTCCGCCGATTGCGGCATCCTCACCCATACCGACAAAATCGTTGAAATCCTCCAGCTTTGCGTCAATGCCGTATTTTTCCTTAAGGTGCTTTATACAGCACTTCATCAGCGGAATTTCGGAGTCCACAAGCACTCCGTCCATATCAAACAAAATCGCTTCAATCTTCCTCATTTTCATACCCCCAACCGTCTATTCCTTTGCGCTGCATTGCGCCGATTATCTTTGAGCGGATATCGCCGTATTTTTTCTCAAAACCCGAAAGCAATTGCTTCATACTTTCGCGCTCCGTAACACCGTCAGCAGGACATCTGCTTTTGACAACGGGTAATTCCATCCTGCGCACAATGCGTGCCGGCTCGCTCTCACGGCAGAATATCATCGGGCGGATAACGTGAATATCCTTGCGCGAAAGATAGGTCACGGGAGAAAAACAGCCTATGTGACCGCCGTTGAGCAGATTCATCATAAATGTTTCTGCCGCATCGTCCATATGGTGACCGAGCGCCACCTTGTTACAACCCGCCGCCTTTGCCGCATCGTGCAGAGCACCGCGTCGCATCTTTGCACACAGGCTGCAAGGGTTTTTCTCCTTGCGGGTTTCAAAAATTATCTTGCCAAGCTCCGTGCGTTTAATTATGTACTCGACACCGATATCTTCACAAAGCTTTTCAAGCGGCGAAAAATCGGTTTCTTCACCGCCGAAGCACGGGTCAAGCGAGATTGCGACAAGCTCAAACGGCTCGGGATAAAAACGCCTGATATTTGCAAGCGCAACAAGCATCGCCGTGCTGTCCTTGCCGCCCGAAAGACCGACAGCAACACGGTCACCCGCTGTTATCATATTATATTTTTCCATTGCCGAGCGCATATGGCTCATCATCTTCTGCATTTTTGATACCTCAGATAAATTGCTATACTATCGTACGTTGAGACACCGAGGGAAGCTTTTGCCTCTGTCTTTACATTAAATACTCCGTGACGGAGGATTGTCAATCTTTAAGCAAAGCAACAATTTCGTCGCTGAGTTTCAGGTATTCTTCCTGCGAGTCGAGGATTTTCTTTGCAATAAACTTCCACGAAAATCGTTCGCTGTAATCCTCTGCCGTATCGTCACGATAGGGATTATTTTTTATAAGCTCAATTATCTCACGGCTGATTTCAACGTCACCCTTACGCATCACACGCTTTGCGGTGAAAATGAGCGAATACTTGTATGTATTAAGCCTGCCGAAATAAACGCGGCGAAGATAACTGTTTTCTGTAATAACACGCACCATATTATCTTTGTTTTTGCGGTGCATAAGATAGCGGCTGACAAGTCTTGCAACGCAGGCGCTTGCCGCACGCGAATGAGAAAAAAGCTCTTCATTTTCTTCAAGAAACCTAAGTATAAACTCAAGCGCTTCCTGCGGATTTTCTGCTGTCAGCGCATCAATCTTCAGCCCGATTTGCTTTTCGTTTTCAATCAGAAATTCAGCCTGCATAATCTGCCACCATTCTTTTGAAAGCGTTGCCCTTCTCTTCAAAATTCTTGTAGCGGTTATAGCTTGCCGCCGCAGGAGAAAGAAGACAAGCCTTGCCGCTTGCCGTCAGCTCAAAGCTCTTTGCAACCGCATCCTCAAGGGTTTCGCAGCGCACGATGTTGAGTTTGCAGCCCTTTGCTTCAAGCTCATCTGCAATATTATAGCCTGTTTCGGGCATACAGATAAGGTTATCAATCGGGGCAGACATAAGCTCCGCCACAAAATCCGAATAATCAAGACCTCTGTCCATACCGCCGACAATAAGTGTGCCGACGTTGCCGAGTGCTCTGACATTGCCCATAACAGCGTGAGGAATTGTTGCGATTGCATCGTCATAAAAGCTGATGCCGTTTTTGACAGCAAATTTTTCGAGTCTGTGCGCAATTCCGCCAAACTCGCTGACTGCTTTTTCAATTGCCGCATTACTTACACCGAACTCACGCACGGCTGTTGCGGCATAGAAAATATCCTGCCACTGAAGCTCACCCGGCAGTGCCTCGGTAAGCGTTGTAAGCTTTCTGAAAAACTCATCGTTTTCGTAAGCTTTGCGGCTGACCCTTACCATACGGGAACGCACGAAGCTCAGGTCGCCGACAACATCCTCAAGCAGCTGATCTGCGTTTGAAATAAAGAGGTTGTCCTCATTCTGATAGCGCACAATGTTAAGCTTTGCACCGATATATCCCTCAAAACCGTTATAGTGATCAAGATGCTCGGGAAAAGCGTTTGTGAAAACAGCAACGTCGGGCGAAGCGTGAGAAAACTCGAGCTGATGACAGCTCATTTCAATAACAGCAATCTTACCCTCAATTTCATCAAGGCTTTCAAAAACAGGTGTGCCGATATTACCCATTATCATAGAGGGCACACCGTCAGCCTGAAGCATACGGTAAATGAGAGTGGTTGTGGTTGTTTTGCCCTTTGTGCCTGTAATTCCGATTTTTTTGCAGGGCACAAAGCGCAGGAAAAGATCCATTTCACCCGTTACGGTTGTGCCTTCGTCTATTTTAACGTCACGCAGAGAAATTCCCGGGCTTTGCATAACGATATCAAAATCATTTATACAGTCAAGATAATTCTCGCCGCAGATAAGTGTAACGTTGCCATCGTCAACCTTGACGGGGTTTTTGTCGGCAACAGTCAGATGCATATCGGGATAATGCTTTCTGATAAAGCCGAGCGTTGCTCTGCCCTCTCTGCCCAGACCGAGAATGAGGATTTTTTTATCTTTGAAAAAATCAATAAGTGACTGATACATAGCCTTTACTTTCCTTTGCGTAAGATTGATAAATGAAGAGGTAAACCCTGATTTACCTCTTCACAAAAAATTTTATTTATTTTTGTGCCTGTGCCGCAGGTGATCCGCAGCACTTCTTATATTTCTTGCCGCTTCCGCAGGGGCAGGGATCGTTCGGGCCGACCTTATCGCTTGCAGCCTTGCGAACGGGGCGCTTCTTATCCGTGCCGTCGCCGCCTGCGTTGGTTGCAACCTCTTTGACCTTCTGCTCGCGCTTTGTGTCATCCTCTGTTCTGACCTGAACGGTGAGGAGCATACGCACGGTATCCTGACGGATCTGGCGTGTCATATCGTCAAACATATCGTAGCCTTCGAAGCGGAAAGCAACGATGGGATCCTTCTGACCGTATGCACGAAGACCGATACCTCTTTTCAGTTCTTCCATTGCGTCGAGGTGATCCATCCACTTGGCATCAACGTTGTCAAGAAGAACCTTGCGCTCGAGCAGAGGCATAAGCTCACCGAGCTCAACCTCTCTGTCTGCATAGCGCTTTTCTGCACGCTCGACAAGAGTGAGTCTGATTTCATCGCGGTCATTTTCGATATCGCCGAAATCATTCTCTGTAACAAGCCAACCCATATAGTACTGCTTGAGCGAATCCATGCTCCAATCCTTGGGATCGGCAGATGCAGGCAGATAGAGATCAACCGCATCACTGATGCTGTCGGTTACCATCTTCATAAGAGCAGTCTTGAGCTCTTCACCGTCGAGAACCTGATTACGCTGCTTATAGATAAGCTCACGCTGCTGATTCATAACGTCATCGTACTGAAGAACGTTTTTACGCATTGCAAAGTGGTTGCTTTCAACCTTCTTCTGTGCGTTTTCAACTATGTTGGAGAATATCTTTGTGTCAAGCGGCATATCCTCGGGAGCATTGAGACGCTCGAGCATCATCTGCGCTCTGTCGCCGCCGAAAAGACGTGTTACGTTATCGTCAAAGCTGAGGAAGAACTGGCTCTCGCCGGGGTCACCCTGACGGCCCGAACGACCTCTGAGCTGGTTATCGATACGGCGTGAATCGTGACGTTCCGTGCCGATGATATAAAGACCGCCTGCCTGACGGACCTGCTCAGCCTCGTCGGCAATTTCAGCCTTATACTTTGCTTCAAGCTCGGTATAAGTCTTGCGTGCCTCAAGAATTTCTTCGTTATCTGTTTCTGCAAAGCCTGTTGCCTCTGCAATCATTTCCTCGGTGTAGCCCATACGGCGCATCTCGCTCTTTGCAAGAAACTCCTCGTTACCGCCGAGCTTGATATCGGTACCACGGCCTGCCATATTTGTGGCGATTGTAACCGCACCGAACTTACCTGCCTGAGCGATAATCTCAGCTTCCTTGTCGTGGAACTTTGCGTTGAGCACCTGATGCTTTATACCTCTCTTCCTGAGAAGTGCGCTGAGAATTTCGGACTTTTCGATTGAGATTGTACCGACAAGCACAGGCTGACCCTTTGCGTGACACTCCTCAATTCTGTCGAGGATTGCACGGAATTTGATAGGCTCTGTCTTATAGATAACGTCGGGGTTATCTTTTCTTGCCATAGGCTTGTTTGTGGGGACCTCAACAACGTCAAGGTTGTAGATTTCCTGGAATTCGACACTCTCTGTCTTTGCAGTACCGGTCATACCGGAGAGCTTGTCAAACATACGGAAATAGTTCTGGAATGTGATTGTTGCAAGGGTCTTGCTCTCGTGCTCGACCTTAACGCCTTCCTTGGCTTCGATAGCCTGGTGCAGACCCTCGTTATAGCGTCTGCCGATCATAATACGGCCCGTAAACTCATCAACGATGAGAACCTTGCCGTCTTTTACAACGTAATCTATATCGCGGCGCATAACACCGTTTGCCTTGATAGCCTGGTTGATGTGGTGCTGGATTGTGAGGTTTGTGCCGTCCATAAGGTTTTCTACGTTGAAGTAACGCTCAGCTTTTTCGACACCGCTCTTTGTAAGTGTTGCGGTGCGTGCCTTTTCGTCAACAACGTAGTCGCCGTCATCACCGACGGATTCAACGGTTTCCTTCTTGGAGTCAACCTCGCGCACGATTTTGACCTTGAGGCTCTTTGCAAATCTGTCAGCAAGGTCGTAAAGCTGGGTTGAAGCTTCACCCCTACCTGAAATGATAAGCGGAGTTCTTGCCTCATCGATAAGGATTGAGTCAACCTCGTCAACAATGGCGAAGTTGTGGCCGCGCTGAACACGCTGCTCTTTATACTGAACCATATTGTCACGAAGATAGTCGAAGCCCATCTCGTTGTTTGTGCCGTAAGTGATATCCGCTGCATAAGCTTCACGGCGCTGAGTATTGTCACAGTCGTGCACGATAAGACCGACTGTCAGACCCATAAAGCGGTAGACCTTGCCCATCCACTCAGAGTCGCGTCGTGCAAGATAATCGTTAACGGTAACTATGTGAACACCCTTGCCGCTCAGAGCGTTGAGGTAAGCAGGAAGAGTTGTTGTAAGAGTTTTACCTTCACCTGTTTTCATTTCGGCAATTCTGCCCTGGTGGAGCACAATACCGCCGAGAATCTGTACAGGATAATGCTTCTGCTTGAGCACACGCCATGCAGCCTCACGGCAGGCGGCAAATGCCTCGGGCAGGATATCGTCAAGGGTTTCGCCCTTTTCGAGTCTTGATTTAAACTCAGGTGTCTTTGCCTGAAGCTCTTTATCGCTCAGGCGTGCATACTCATCCTCGAGCTTGAGCACCTTATCCTTGAGAGGAGTGATTCTCTTTAATTCCTTCTTTGAGTAGTCGCCGAATATTTTCGTAAAAATAGACATTGATTTACCTTCCTTATGTTAAACTTATGCATCTGAAATTATATTATACTCTATATCTTAATAAAAATAAAGAGTTTTGATGTCGCAAATGTAAATATTATACGCGGTTTTTCAGTTTTTCTTCGTCTGTGATGCAGACAGCACTGCCGCTGAGCACAATCGCACCGTCACAATTCAGGGTTTCTATTGCCTTGAAAAGTGCGTTTTTGTCAAGACCGAGCTGCTTGGAAAGTTTAAGCATATCCTGCGGCAGTGAAACCTCACCCTTTGCATTTCTTGGGCGTGAGAGCAGATATTCCGCAAGCTTGCTTTCGGCACTTGCGCTTTCGATAACAGCGTTTTGTTTTTTGGCTGACAGACTGTTTATTTCTTCCGACAAGAAACCGAGATAGCTTTTCACAGCCGAAAAATCATCCTGCAAAAGCCATTCTACCGCAGACTTCTTTATAAAAACTATCTTGCTGTCCTGTGCGGCAACAAGCGTCAGATCAGTGTCTGCCGGCAGATAAAGTGTATTAATTCCGAAAAAACAGCCGTCTGTTTTTGTTTCAACAATTTTTCTGTTCTCACAGACGTGGCAGCCGCCCGTAACAATAAGCACGATTGCTTTTTTTATTCCGTGGCAGGGAAAAACCTGCTGACCTTTTGAAAATTCCTTGAGCAGAACATCTTCGCTTGCAAGCGCATAGCGCAGCGCTTCCTCTTTTACACCCGAAAACGCAGAATGTTCCGAAACAAGCTTTACCGCCTTATCAAACAGTTCCTTACGCGCCTTCATACGTTCCCCTCCTGTTTTTCGAATAATCCTAATTATTATAATACTTAAGCAACGTTCTTGTCAATGCCGACGCAAAATGTCAAAATATACTTGCACTTTTATTTAAAAGCATATATAATTGTATAGTTAAAATGGATTAATATTATTCAGGACAGGTGAAAACAAAATGAAACTTGGTATTGTAGGCTTGCCCAACGTAGGCAAGAGCACACTTTTCAACGCAATCACAAACGCAGGCGCACAGTCGGCAAACTATGCCTTCTGCACAATAGAACCCAACATCGGTGTTGTCAACGTGCCCGACAGCAGACTTGACAAGCTCGCTGAGATGTACAATCCTGACAAGTACACACCCGCAGTTATCGAATTTGTCGATATCGCAGGTCTTGTAAAGGGTGCATCAAAGGGCGAAGGTCTGGGCAACAAATTCCTCGCAAACATCCGCGAGGTTGACGCAATTGTTCACGTTGTGCGCTGCTTTGTAAACGACGATATTATTCACGTTGACGGCAACATCAACCCGATGCGCGACATCGAAACAATCAACCTCGAGCTTATCTTCTCTGATATCGAGATGATTGAGCGCCGTATCGACCGCACGGCAAAAGCAATGAAGGGCGACAAAACACTTGCCTCAGAGCTTGAATTCCTCAAGCGTGTCAAGGAAGAGCTTGAAGAGGGCACACCCGCACGCAACATCGAGTGTGACGAAAACGAAAAAGAAATCCTTTCCCAGTCCACACTCCTCACAGCAAAGCCCGTAATCTACGCATGCAATATGAGCGAAGAGGACTTTGTTGACGGACTTGATAAGAACGAAGGCTACGTAAAGGTATGCGAAATCGCCAAGGCTGAAGGTGCCGAGGTGCTTCCCATCTGTGCTCAGCTTGAGGCTGAAATCGCTTCACTTGACAAGGAAGAAAAAGAGATGTTTCTCGCTGACCTCGGCATTGAGCAGGGCGGTCTTGACCTTCTCATTCAGCGCAGCTATAACCTGCTCGGTCTTATCTCCTACCTCACAGCAGGTAAACCTGAGGTAAGAGCCTGGACAATCAAGCGCGGCACAAAAGCACCGCAGGCTGCAGGCAAAATCCACAGCGACTTTGAGCGTGGCTTCATCCGTGCAGAGGTTGTTGCATTTGACGATCTTATGGCTTGCGGCACAATGACAGCTGCAAAGGAAAAAGGTCTTGTAAGAAGCGAAGGCAAAGAGTACGTTATGCAGGACGGCGACATTGTTCTGTTCAGATTTAATGTTTAATCAGAATTAAGGTTTGTTTTTATATTAATCTTAATCACTTAACACAACTACGGTATACCCCAAAACAAAAGGGAATGAGGTTTATCGCATGGGCGTAAGAGATTGTAAAAAAATAGTTATCGTCGGCAACTGCGGAAGCGGAAAGACCACGTTTGCAACAAAGCTTGCAGAAATACTCGGTCTGCCGCTCATCCACCTTGATGCCGAATATTGGCAGCCCGGCTGGCAAGTCACGCCGCGCGAGCAATGGCTCGATAAGGCAAGCACCCTGGCATCGGGTGACAAATGGATTATTGACGGTCACTACGGTTCAACCCTCAAGGAGCGTTTTATTGCGGCAGACTGCGTGATATTTATGGATATCTCACGTGTTGCCTGCTTTGGTAACCTTGTTAAAAGGCGTATCAGATACCACAGCAAGCCGCGCCCCGATCTGCCTGAGGATTGCCCCGAGATTATCCGCTATGACGAGCTGAGAAAAATGTGGCTTTACCCCGGCTCTGAACGAAACAGAGTGCTCAGCTATATGATGCGTTTCCCCAAAAAGGAAATGCACACCTTCTACTCACTCAAAGCAGCCAACCAATGGCTCGGAGAGCTTGAAAAAAAGACACTTGAAGACAAGGAAAACGGCTAAATTATGATATTCAAAAAAAAGACTTACTCCGGCGGTCCGGAATACCTTATAGTAGGTCTGGGCAACCCCGGCAGACAGTATGAAACAACGCGCCACAACGCAGGCTGGCTGTGTATGGATCTGCTGTCAGACAAGCTGAACGTAAAGATAAACAAAATCAAGTTCAAATCAACCGTAGGCGAAGCCGATATCGGCGGTCACCGCTGCCTGCTTATGAAGCCGCAGACGTTTATGAATCTGAGCGGCGAAGCTGTCGGCGAAGCCTGCAAGTTCTATAAGATTCCGCCCGAAAACGTTATCGTTATTTTTGACGATATTTCTCTGCCCTGCGGCTCACTGCGCATCAGACGCAAAGGAAGCGCAGGCGGACACAACGGAATCAAGAGCATTATTCAGCACCTGGGCAGCGACAACTTCCCGAGAATCAAGCTCGGTGTGGGCGACAAGCCGCATGCTGATTTTGACCTTGCCGATTACGTGCTCTCCAACTTTTCAAAGGATGAAATTCCGCTCATGAAGCAGGCGATGGAAAAAGCCTGCAAAGCACTCGACTATCTGACAGACGGAAAAATCGACGAGGCAATGAGCAAATTCAGCCACTAAACCGCAAAAACAAAACATCTGCAGGGGGTAGGTAACGCTATTCCCTGCCTTTCGCCGTTTTAATCATAAAAAACGAATTGATTCATCAATTCAAATCATTGAGCAAAAGCGAAAAATCATGGCTGAAAGCCAAATCATGCGACAGCAAATCATAAAACAGATTAAAAATGATTTGCCTTACGGCATGATTTGATTTTTACAAAATCATGATTTGTGTTTTTTCAAAACACATTATAAAATAAAACCGTTGCTTTTTTTCAGGAGGCAAAATGTCAGGCATAACAAATTTTACAAAAGGATTATTCGAATATGACGAGCTCTCCCGTGCAGTTGACAGAAATCATCTGCCGATGGGTGTGCTCGGGCTTTCGCATATCCACAAGGCTCATTTTATCCATTCACTCTGCGAAGAAAAAAAGCGCCGTGCACTTATCATAACACCCGATGAAAGCTCGGCAACAAAACTGCGCGATGACCTTACCTCAATGGGCACCGCCGCCGCTTTATACCCTGCAGGCGATTTCAGCTTCCGTCCGACTCAGGCGCATTCGCGCGACTATGAGCAGCGCAGGCTCGGCGTGCTCTCATCAATGGCACAGCAGACCGTTGACGCTGTTGTAATGAGCGTTGAAGCGGCACTTCAGCTGACCATTGAGCCGCACATTCTGCGCAGAAACACAATGGTTATTGAGGTTGGCAGTGAGATTCCGCTTGATATGATTGCCGACGACCTTGTTGCCGCAGGCTACACAAGATGTGAGCTTGTAGAAGGCAGAGGTCAGTTTGCGATAAGAGGCGGACTTATTGATATTTTTCCGCCCTCACTCGAATATCCCGTGCGAATTGAGCTGTGGGGTGAAGATGTTGACAGCATCGCCTACTTCGAAACCGATACACAGCGCCGCACCGAGCAGATAGGTCAGGTGCTTATTACGCCTGCAACGGGCATACTGTATGAAAGTCCCGAATCGCTTATAGGCATTATCGAAACACACAAAGCAACCCTCAGGGGTAAGGGCTCTGTCAAGGCAAAGGCACTGCTCGATGAGGATATTGAAAAGATACGCAACGGAATAAGAATAGAATCGCTCGACAGATATATGCCGCTTCTGGGCAACGGCGGCTCAACGGTTTTTGAGCACGCAGAGGGATATATGCTCATCGTCTGCGAAACGTCAGCTGTCAAAACTCACGCACAGGCAAGCGAAAAAATACTCCTCGAGGACATCAAAGCGATGTTTGAGGAGGGTGTGCTCTCCAAGGGAATGGACAGATTTGCCATCACCTTTGACGAGCTGACATCAATATATGAGAAAAAGCACGCAATCTATTTTGACAACCTGCCGCGCGGCAGCTTTGACACACCCGTCAAAAACCTTGTAACCGTTTCGGCGCGTCAGCTTCCTCCCTGGACGGGTCAGCTGACCGACCTTATCGAGGACGTGCGACCGGCTATATCAAAAGACTACCGTGCAGTTGTGTTTGCAGGCACGGAAAAGGCGGCAAAATCGCTCACGCAAGAACTGCAGGATGAAGGGATATCGACTATGTATTTCCCTGTTGTTCCTCAAGAATTTCCTGCAGGCTGTGTCAGCGTAATCAACGGCAGCCTTTCATTCGGTTTTGAGTACAATGCGGCAAAAGCGCTTGTAATCACCTACGGCTCACGTCAGGCAAACCTCGGCTCACTGCGCAAATCAAAGAAGAAAAACAAGGGTCAGACCTTCAACAGCCTTGATGAACTTCACAGAGGCGACTACGTTGTTCACGCAACACACGGCATCGGCATTTTTGACGGCATAAACAGCCTCAATGCCGACGGTATGATAAAGGACTATATCAAAATAAAATATGCCAAGGACGGTGTGCTTTACGTGCCCGTCACACAGCTTGACCTTGTCACAAAATATATCGGACCGGGCAGCGAAACAAAGACGGTCTCGCTCAACAAGCTCGGCAGTGACGACTGGAGCAGAACACGTTCGAGAGTACGCTCAAGCGTAAAGGATATGGCGGCAGAGCTTATCAACCTCTACTCAAAGCGCCTTAATATCCAAGGACACGCTTTCTCACCCGACATTGATATGCAGAACGATTTTGAGCGCAGGTTTGAGTTTGAAGAAACGGAAGACCAGCTGCGCTGCATAGCCGAAATCAAACGCGATATGGAAAAGCCGCACCCGATGGACAGACTGCTCTGCGGTGATGTCGGATTCGGCAAAACGGAGGTTGCGCTGCGTGCAGCATTCAAGTGCGTTGCAGACGGCAAACAGTGCGCAATTCTCGTGCCGACAACTCTGCTTGCAATGCAGCACTACCAGACAATCAAAAAGCGCTTTGATACATTCCCTATCGACTGCGATATGATATCACGCTTCCGCACGCCGAAAGAGCAGGAGAAAATTCTTGCCGCCTTGCGCAGAGGCTCACTTGAAATTATCGTCGGCACACACAGACTTATTTCAAAGGATATCAAATTCAAGGACCTCGGACTTGTAATTATAGATGAGGAGCAGCGTTTCGGCGTTGAACAGAAAGAAAAGCTGAAAGAGCTTTATCCGCACGTTGACGTGCTCACGCTCTCCGCAACACCGATTCCGAGAACGCTCAATATGGCGATGTCAGGCATCAGGGATATGTCAACTCTTGAAGAAGCGCCTATGGACAGACATCCCGTGCAGACATACGTTATCGAATATGACCTTGAGATAATCGCTCAGGCTATTGACCGCGAAATCCGCAGAGGCGGTCAGGTATACTACCTGCACAACAGAGTTGATGACATTGAGCGCTGTGCGGCAAGGCTGCACGACGCATTGCCCGACGCAAAAATCGTAATCGGCCACGGCAAGATGAGCGAAGACGAGCTCAGCGAAGTGTGGCAGCAGATGATTGAGGGCGAAGCGGACGTGCTTGTGTGCACAACGATAATTGAAACAGGTGTTGACGTGCCTAATGCCAACACGCTGATAATTGAAAACGCAGACCGTATGGGTCTTGCGCAGCTTCATCAGATAAGAGGACGAGTCGGCAGAAGCTCACGCAGAGCGAGCGCATATTTCACCTTCACGCTCGGCAAGGAGCTCAGCGACATTGCAACGCACAGACTTGAAGCAATCAGAGAATTCACCGAATTCGGAAGCGGCTTCAAAATCGCGATGCGTGACCTTGAGCTCAGAGGCGCAGGCAACGTGCTCGGTGCACAGCAGCACGGATATATGGAGGCAGTCGGCTACGATATGTACGTCAAGCTCCTGGGCGAAGCAATCAGCGAAGAGAAGGGCGAAGAGCCGACAGAACCGACAAAGGAATGTCTTATTGACCTGAGAGTTGACGCACACATTCCCGAAAAATACATTTCGAACGTACCGCAGAAGCTTGCGATGTACCGCAGGATAGCAGACATAAAAAACGAAGCCGATGCAGACGACGTGCTTGACGAGCTTATCGACCGCTTCGGCGACCCGCCGCCGAGTGTTACTGGGCTTATCAACGTTTCACTGCTGCGCAATTCTGCCGCACAGCTCGGAATTTATGAAATCGGTCAGAAGATGAAGGTGCTTCACCTCTACCTTGAGCGACCCGATATGGGCAAGGTTGCGGCACTTATCACAGCTATGGGTAAGCGCGCATCAATTGTCGCAAAAGGCGCAAAGCCGTACATCGCAATTAAGATTCTGCCCGGTGACGATCCTGTTGACCTGCTCAGAAAAGCGGTCAGCGCAATGGCAAACGCATAAATCAAATTATAATGAATTGATAAATCAATTCAAATCATGTTGCAACGCAACAAATCATGGCGGTTACGCCAAATCATGCGACAGCAAATCATTTAGACTTAAAGGCAATGGCACAAACTTTACCCGATACTGCAATCTTTATTTTGTGTACCGGTTTTATTGAGGTATTAAAATCATGATTTGCAAAAATAAATTTTGCATGATTTGCGTTTAAAAAACGCATTGCTAATAACGTATTGCTAATGCATATTTTTCATCCTTTCGGTTATGCTATTACCGACCGTACAAACGGTAAAAAGGGGTGAGTAAAATGTTGGATAAAGCATCACTTGTGCTGGTTATTATCGGCGCACTCAATTGGGGCAGCATCGGACTTTTCAAGTTTGACCTTGTGGCATGGATTTTCGGCGGTCAGGCAGCAATTGCCAGCCGTATTATCTACACACTTGTTGCTCTTGCAGGTATCTGGTGCATCTCACTGCTCTTCCGCACGGATGCAGAGGGCGCAACGGTTGTTACCACAAACAGCAACGATTCAATCGAATAAAACAGCTTTTACACGGGGATTATTTCCCCATACATAAGGAGGGTTATCTTTGCATATCGTACCCATTCCCAACCGCATAACTTATTATTACGGCAACGTCGGACAAAATGCGCAAATCAGAAAAGAAATAATAACCGATGCTTCACTCGGTGAAGAAGGCTACATAATCCGCACTTCAATCGACTCAATCACACTCTGCGCACAGACTGAAGCAGGCTTATTCTATGCAGAAAAAACGCTTGAGCAGTTAAAGCTTTACTCTTCAATTCCCTGTATGGAAATCATAGACTCTCCTGCTTTCTCCTACCGCGGATTTATGCTCGACAGCGCAAGGCATATGCAGACCCTTGACGAAATCAAAAAAATTGTCGATACGGCTGCTCTCCTCAAACTCAACACAATGCACTGGCACCTGAGTGACGACCAGGGCTACAGAATCGAGAGCAAAAAGTTCCCTCTTCTCAACGAAAAAGGCTCCTGGAGAGAGAGCGACGATTTCGGCTCAATGCATACGGGTGTGCGCTATGGCGGCTACTACACCCACGATGAAATACGTGAGATTGTAAGCTACTGCAAAGAGCGATTTATTGACGTTGTGCCCGAAATTGACCTGCCCGGTCACACAACGGCAATCATCAGCGCCTACCCTCACCTCTCCTGCCGCAAGGAGCAGATACCGGTGCAGACAAAGCAGGGAATTTTTGACGACGTGCTCTGTGTCAGCAGCGAAGAAACGCTTGAGTTTGTGTACGCACTTCTTGATGAGGTTATGCCGCTGTTTCCGTCGGAGCGATTCCACATAGGCGGTGACGAAGTGAAATTCAACCGCTGGAAAGAATGCCCGAAATGTAAAGAAAAGCTGAAAACACTCGGCAAAGATAACTATGCCGCACTTCAGGCAGATTTCACGGCAAAGCTGATAACTTACCTCAAGAGCAAGGGCAAAAAGGTAACCGTTTGGAACGAAAGCCTTGCAGGCGGCAACATCGACCGCGACACAACCGTGCAGATGTGGATGGACGCAAAAAAGCACAGCGTGCGCCACGCAAACCGTGCAGGCAAGGTTATTGTCAGCGATTTTTACCACTACTACTGCGACTATCCTTACTATATGACACCGCTTGAGAAAACGTATAACTTCGACCCGATTCTCAAGGGCATTGCACCCGTTATGAGCAAACACGTAATCGGAGTTGAGGTGCCGATATGGACGGAATATATCTGCGATTTTGACAAGCTCTGCTATATGTTTTTCCCGCGGTTTGCGGCTGTAGCCGAGGTTGGCTGGAGCAAAAAAGAAAAGCTCAACTGCCGCAGCTTTGAGCGCCGTTTTAAGGCAATAACACCTCTGCTCAATAAAATCGGCATAAAACCTGCGCCGCAGTCGCACTGGAATCCGACCGCGGTTGAAAGGCTTTCGGGCACAATAGGATTTTTCAAAGATAAGATATCAATAAGTGCGCTGACAAATTCTTTCAATTCGCAAAAAAGCTGAATATAACGCCTCTGCACGGCAAAAATAACGGTGCGGAGGTGATAATAATGACATGTAATAACGAAAACAAGTGCATCCGTTGCAGTGTTTCACAGTGCAAATATCACTGTAACACTTCCAACTACTGCACACTCGACACAGTTTCAATCGGCACACACGAGGCAAACCCCACAATGCCCGAATGTGTTGACTGCAACTCTTTTGAAAAGAAATAAAGTAATAACCCCTGACAGCTTCTGCCGAAACCGTCAGGGGTTATTTTTATCCGTAACATATAATCAATGCTTGCCGATTACCTTTTTCTGCCAGGATTTTTTGCCGCATTCGGGGCATTTCATATATCTTGTTCTTCCCTTATGCATAGCCCAAAGAACGCTTTTGAATGTCGGAATGTATTTGTTGTGGCATTTTGCACATTCATAATATCCTGCAGTTTGTTCAATTCTGAGTGCAAATATGATTCCGATAAGTCCCAAAATGAATCCTGCTACAATGAATAATATTCTCAACCAGTCTTCCATTTGTACAAAAGCTGCTGTAAAAGTGAATCCCAAGAGTATTATTATTGAAAAAATACCAATCAGAATTTCCAAAGACAGCATAGATCTGTCTGTGTATTCTTTTTGTCTGGTCATTTCCAGAATCAGTTTTTCAGATTTTTCTTTGTAATTATCCATGATAACTACCTCCCCGTTTAATAAGTCGTTTACCGTGATTTCGAGTACATCACACAGCTCAAGCATAATGGAGGAGTCAGGTAATGATTTTCCTGTTTCCCATTTCGATATTGCCCTGTCTGTGATGTTGAGTTTTTCTGCCAATTGCATTTGAGTCAAGTTCTTCTTTTTTCTGCGTTCGGCAATGAATCTTCCAATTTTTAATTGATCCATTTTTTTTCCTCCTTTCGTATTCAGTATAAATGATTTTTACCTTAAAATCAACATACCGTCGGTTGAATAGGGGAGTATCAACCAACGGTAGAATCAAAAAGCGGGGTCTATTGTTTATTTGTTATGAATATTTTCTTAGAATTCCCTGTAAAAATCATCTTTCATTTCGGACATTACCAGATAACATTTTTTACCGAATAACAATTTTGCGGGAAGTCTCCATGTTTTTCCGTAATAGAAATTGTCTGCTATGAGCCTGCCATCGGCATACATTTGGGCATTATCATACTCAAAGGGAATTTCAATAAACCCTGAGTCTGACGTTACGTTTATTTTTTTCCATGTCAGTTTTCTTTCTCCGCCTATATTAAGCTGGTTAATATATGGAGGCGTAAACGGTTCGTCAATATCCTCAAAGGAGATTTCTGCGTTAACAAAATCTTTTTCTACGAATTTTTTTTCAAAATTGTTTCCGTTCCATATATTGTATGAATAGCTTCCGTTTTGGATTGCAGTGATCTCTCCATTTGCTTCGTAAATATCGTAGTCGTCTCCGATGTATATTTTGCCTGACAATTTTCTGATATACTGTGCTTGTTCGATCGCTAACGTAATTATTTTGATTCCGTTATGTTCAACTAATGAGCCAAGGCCTGCTTCAGGATTAAACTTGGTCCCATCCGCAAATTTATACTGAGGTTTTATGTTGTTTATTGCACAGAAGAAGTATGTGTTGTCAATCTTACAAACAGGCTGTGTGGTTGCATATTCCAGAATGTTATCTCCAAGTCTGATATTGAATGGTATAAAGAACGCTGTTTCACCGCATATATCTATCGCAGGGAATGTCACGCTGCCTGTATCTATTACTGCATTTTTTACGTCTTCCAGAACATCCAGACGCTGATAGTGATTTATGAATACATATCCGCTGTTACCGTCAGTACGCATACTGTATCGAAGCGTTGTTGTGTCGTATCTTCCAACAAAGTGTTGTGAGTCTACAGCTTCCATCGGTGCAAACATGTCACCAAAATCCTGCACAAACAAATGAAGCATATTCAGGAGTCCGTATTGTTTATTTGTTTCTCCATACTGTGTAATGGGTGCCTGGAAATCGTATGATATAATGTTATAGTCGTTGGGGTAGCCGCTCTCTTTTGATTCGTTGAATGTTGACAGTTTACCGATTTTGTTTGAGCCTCCATGATACATATAGTATCCAGGGAGATTATTGCCACAACCGAGTTTGACAAGTGACAGAGCATAGATATCCATTGGTTTAATGAATGGACGACGGTGGTGTGTCGTCGGAATTCCACCGCCGAGC
>JAZTZM010000026.1:0-41426 GCA_045637465.1 Acutalibacteraceae bacterium
AAAAATTGTAAAAATCAAAAAAAAGATTGTTCCGACAGAAGGGACAGAAATTTTTGATGCTGAAAATCTGAATATTTATCCCGGATTTATCGATGCACACAGTCATATCGGAATTGCAGAGGATAAAATTTCATCACAAAATGATACAAGTAACGAGAACACCAACCCGATAACCCCTTTTATAAGAGGAATAGACAGCATAAATCCCATGGACAGTGCTTTTCATAACGCTATCGCCGCCGGTATTACCGGTGTTATGGCAGGACCGGGAAGTTCTAATGCTGTTGGCGGACAATTTGCCTTTATAAAAACCTACGGCAGATGTGTTGATGATATGGTTGTTCTTGCTCCTGCCGCAATTAAAATTGCTTTCGGTGAAAATCCTATGAACTGTTACGGTCTTAACGGAAACATGCCGTCAAGCCGTATGGGAATTGCTTCGCTTATAAGAGAAGAGCTTTTCCGTGCAAGACAATATTTTTCACAAAACCAATCAGGAAACCCGGATTTCAGACTGGAATGTTACAAAGAACTTTTTGAAAAGAAAATTCCGCTTAAAGCTCACGTTCACCGCACTGATGACATTTTCACCGCAATAAGAATAGCTGAAGAATTTGACCTTGAGCTGACACTTGATCACTGCACTGAGGGGCATCTGATTGCCGAAAAAATTGCAGAAAGCGGTTATCCTGCCATTGTGGGTCCGTCTCTTGCATCACGCAATAAAGACGAAGTCAGTCAGTCGGATTTTAAAACCGCAGGTATTCTCCATAATGCAGGAGTTAAGGTCGCAATAACCACAGACCACCCTGTTTCAAGAATACAGTATTTGCCTTTATGTGCAGGTATTGCGGCAAAAGAAGGCCTTGGCGAAACAGCGGCACTTCGTGCAATTACCATTGATGCGGCACGCATATGCAGAGTTGATCACAGATTAGGCAGCCTTAAAGAAGGCAAGGATGCAGATATTGTTATTTTCGAGGGCAATCCTTTGGAAATAAACTCTTGTGTTAAAGCTACAATTATAAACGGAGAAATCGTGTGGCGGAATTAAAAAGTTTTTTCAGAAAGTATAAGCTGAAATTTATGGCAGTTTCAGATAAGATATCATAAAAATAACCGAGCAGAGTTTTTATGCTCTGCCCGGTCTTATGCTATCAGATAAATAGGGATTTGCTGATTTTCGTTATATCAATTGTTCTATTTATTAACACAGCGAAGAACCGCATTACCGTCACGACAAAATTCAACAACGGAGATTGAAGTATTATCCAGAGAAAATCTGAAAACATGCGGTTTAACTCCTAAAGCCGTAGGAATAAGATACTCAAGAAATCCATGGTGGCTGAAAACAGCAACACGTTCACCAAATGAAAATCTGTTCTTGATGTAAGAAATCACTTTTTCTGCACGGACAACATTATCCTCAAAAGCCTCACAGCCAAATTCGTAATTCTCCGTGCCATAGAACTTTTCGCACATTTTTGTGTTTTTATAATATCGCCGTAGATATTCTTCACTGCAACCATAATAACCGGGGGTGCAGCCGCATTCCACAAGCTCGGCACTGATTTCAAGCAAAGGCTTGTCAGGTTTTGCATTGCAAACGCCGACAGCAGTTTTAAAGCTACGCAACAAAGAACTCGTAATATATGCATCTATCGGCAAATCTTTAAGCTTTTCGCCTAACTCAATACACTGCTGTTCACCTTTTGCGGTAAGCTCGCCGTCGCTCGGGTCGCGGTCTGAGATATCGCCATAATCTGTTTCGGCATGTCTGATAAAAATGATTTGCAATGAGTCATGTTTTTCCATATTTTCACCTTTTGATTTCTGTGATATTTGATATAAACCTCTTGGTTGTTGTTCCACTAAAAAACTTATCTTGTGTATTGGTGTGATTATATCATAATTGTGAAATCATTTCAAGAAAATCAAGAAACAACGGACTGAAAAAAAGCACTTGCAAATTGCAAGTGCTTTTTTATGGTGGAGACGGAGAGGATCGAACTCTTGACCTCTTGAATGCCATTCAAGCGCTCTCCCAGCTGAGCTACGCCCCCAAATTTACTTTTTCAAGTGTGCTTAACGCTCGAATATAATAACACACTATGCAAAAGAAATCAAGAGGGATTTTAACTATTTTTCAAATTTGAAATCAACCGAAAACATCAGCGCCGAAATAAATCAGCACAGCTGCACCGAGCAACAATCTGTAATAACCAAAGGCAGTAAAGCCCTTGGTGCTGACGTATTTAATAAGCATACGCACGGTTATGAGCGACACGATAAACGCTGTAACGGCACCTGAAGCAAGGATTGCCGCCTCCCCTGCCGTAACAATAAAACCGAAGCGCAACAGCTCGAGCAGACTCATACCAAACATTACGGGCACAGCCATAAAAAACGTAAACTCAGCTGCCGCAACCCTTGAAACGCCTATTGTGAGCGCACCTACAACCGTTGCCCCTGAGCGTGACGTGCCGGGAATTATTGAAAGCACCTGAAAAAGCCCGATTATAAATGCATCGCGAAAAGATATTTCTTCGAGTGTTTCTACCCTCGGAGTTTTGTTCTTCAGCCTTGATTCAACAAAGATAAAAACAAGACCATAAAAGATGAGCGCAAAGGCAATAACCTGCGGTGTATGAAGATAAGAGTCAACAAAGTCACCTGCCGTTACCGTAACAACAGCGCCCGGAACACACGCAACAGCAACCTTCAGCCAGACAGAAACCGTCTGCTTTCTGATTTTTAGTCCCCTGTCAAGCTCAACAGGAATCATCCTGCGAAAATATAAAACAGTAACAGCCAGAATTGCGCCGAGCTGAATAACAATGAAGAACATTCTCTTGAACTCATCGCTTGCATTGAGGGTGAGAAACTCATCAACAAGCATCATATGACCCGTGCTGCTGACGGGTAACCACTCCGTTATACCCTCAACAAGACCGAGAAAAACCGACTTGAGCACCTCAGAAAGCATAAAAACACCTCCCCTTATGCAAATGATATGCAGAAAGGGAGGTAAATATCAGTTATACGGCAAATTCGCCGACAAGCTTGTTTGTTGACTTGTTGTTCCAGAAGCCGCGTGCAGTAACCTCAGCAATATATTCGCCCTTATCAAGCTCTTCAATCTTCTGCTCGATTGTTTCGGGCATATCGTTGAGATAATACCTCGACCAGAAGCAGACCTGCTTGACGATTGCTCTGTCAGACTTGCGACGGATTGTGACCTTATAGTCGTTGACTCTGTCCTCATCAATCTTTGCCTGATCAAATTTAACGGTTACGCTGTTGTCTTCAACAGCAAAATCAAGCTTTGCACCGTCTGCAAAATAGGGCTTGACATCGGTGAGATAACGTGCATCGGTATACTTAAAGCTATCAGGCTCCCAAGGAGTTTCAACAAGCCACTCATAGCCGAAGAAACGCTCTGTAATAACGTCATAAGGCTTTATAAGGACTCTGCCTGCGGCATCAGCTTCGACAATTATGTACTGTGCGGCATTCTTCTCGTTGGGCGGCACAGTGCCGTAGACCTTATCAAACTCATCAAGCTCAAAATACTTGAAGCTGCCTGTGCCGACACAGGTGAAATGCTGCTGATGAATTGATCTTGGATCGTTAACAGGTGCATGAGAATGACCCGAGAAATCGATAATCTGAGGGTAGTTCATAAGAATATCGGTTATTTCATCCTCGCCCCAATAAACGTTGCCGTAAACAGTGCCCTGAATGTGAGGATGCTGGAAGAAGAAAATCGGCTTGAAGGGATCATCCTTTGCGGCAATATCAAGCTCTTTCTTTATCCACTCGCGCTTTTCATCGCTGAATTTACAGCCGCGTGTTGTGGTAACGCTGATGAAGTGGAAACCATTGATTACGATATGATTATCAGGCTCAAGATTCATAATTTCTTTAAGTCTTTTAAGTGCGCCTTCCTCGCCGTCCTCTGAAAAATACTCGTGGCTTGCCATTGTGAGCATCCAATTTGTTTCGGGTTTGATACAAGTATCGAGGGTTTTGCGGAAGTCGTTGAACTGCTCTTCACTTCCGCTGTCTGCAAAGTCGCCGACAACATAAAGAGCATCCAGTTTATCATACTCCTGACTTGCGGCATATTCGTAAGCAAGAGCAATACCTCTTTCGTAATTTTTGAGCCTTGAGGGATCTTCACGGTTATAGTGAATATCACTCGAAGCGACAAATCTGAGTATGGGTTTAAAATCAGACATAGTTATCCACTCCTGAAAAATAATATAAACAGATTTTAACATATCCGCAGATATCGGTCAATAAAAGAAAGAAAATAAAACTTTGCAATTTTCTTTACTTGACTTTTATTCTTGTGAAGATATATAATAAATTATTAAAATAAAAGGAGAATCAACAATGAAACGATTAGCAAAAACGCTCTCATTTGTAATGATATTTGCAATACTCATTACAGGCACAGTATTCTCATCAAACGCACAGAGTTTCACTCAGGACGCATGGAACGCATACTACGCAGCATCAGGTAAAATTATCGACGCAGCTGTTATGATGACCCCTGGCAGTAACGAAACCGAAAGATACGTTTCGTGGTACTCCGACGTTGACAGCGGCACGGTAACCTTACTCAACGCTATCGGCGGCACAGCAGGCACATTTAATGCAACAGCAAAAGCTACACCGCAGGGTGACTACAGACTCGGCGCTGTAATCAGCGGACTTGAGGCAGGCGTATACAGCTACTACTGCCAGTCAGGCGATTTCAGAAGCAGTGTTTACACATTCACAGTAGACAGCAACAAATCATTCACCGCTATGTACACAACCGATATTCACATCTCCGCAAGCGACACAGATGAAAACAGCATCCGCGACAAAGCATACAATTACAACTCAGTAATTACTGCCGCATCAGTAAAAGCCGTACTTCAGGGCAAGACAGTTGACCTCATCCTCTCTGCAGGTGATCAGGCAAGCGACGGACTTCGCACCGAATACGTCGGTCTTTGCTCCTCACCCTACATAAAGTCAATTCCGTTTGCAACAACAATCGGTAACCACGACAGAAAGAGCGTTGACTACCGTTTCTTCACATTCCAGCCTAACACAGCCGAAATGAGACTCAAATCATACGTCGGCACAGACTACTGGTTTGTTAAGGGCGACGTACTTTTCCTTATGATGGACAGCAACAATATCAGCATGGGCGACCACCGCAGATTTGTAAAGGAAGCTGTTGAAGCTAATCCCGACGTAAAGTGGAGAGTTGCTGTATTCCATCACGATCTCTACAGCGCAAGAATTGAAAGCCGTGAAAGCGAAAACGCAATGCTCCGTATGATGTGGGCACCTATCGCTGACGAATTCGGTCTTGACCTTTGCCTTCTCGGTCACAGCCACTACTACACAATTTCCAACGTAATGTATAACAACAAAACCGTTACCGCAACAGAAAACGGCGGCAAGGTAACAAACGCTGAGGGTACTGTTTATATGGTATCAGGCTCAATCAACAACCCGCGTAACGATGAAAACGTAGGTCTGAGCGATAATATCGGCCACGCTTACCTTACAGAAGAGAAGATTTACAACCTCATTGATTTCAACGAGGATTCAATCGTAATCAAATCCTACACACTTGAAAGCGACGCAAACATAGGCAGCCTTACAATTGAAAAGACAACTGATGAAGGCGGTCATACATACAAGACACCTGCAAAGTGGTATTATCCTCTCGTTGAGGTGATCAGCTTCATTGCGGGACTCTTCAACAACATCGGCAGATATTATGACAACGTTCAGCTTGGCTTTGACATACCTCTGTTTGAAGGCATTTTCGGTTAAGGTGATAACATGAAAAAACAGCTTAAATTCAACAACGGTAAATTCAGGATTCTCTGTTTCGGTGACCTGCATGAAGAAAACCAGTTTGAAACAGAGAACCATCACGCCAGATTCCATGATATGCAGCTGCTTATGAAGACAGCTGTAGAAAGACTCAAACCCGACCTTGCGGTGTTTATGGGCGATATGTACTGCTGCGACGATATGCACGATGAGATGATTGCAAAAATCGTAAAGCCAATTACAGACGCAGGTATCCCCTTTGCGGCGGTGCTCGGCAACCACGAGCACGACCGCGATGAAGGTCCGGTTGTAAACGCACTTCTTAACACACCGGGGTCACTTTGCTTCAACGACGACCCCGACATTACGGGCGACCTCAATTACAACCTCACCATTCAGGCAAGCGACAGCGATAAAACAGTTGCAAACCTTTGGTTTATCGATTCAAACAATCTGTGTCCGTCTGCCAACGTATCAATTTACGACTGGGTACATAAAGACCAGATTGAATGGTATGAGCGAAAAGCGGCAGAGCTCAAAGAGCAAAACGGCGGCGAGACAGTGCCTGCTGTGCTTTTCCAGCACATACCGGTTACGGAAGAAAACCAAGCACTCAGAGAAGCCAAACCCTGGGAATTTTATCAGTCCGTTAAAGGTCACGCATTCAGGAGCAACAAGCGTTACGTCGGCAACGAAAAAGTTATTGCAGGCTACGTAGGTGAAGACCCTTGCGTGCCTCAATATAACGAGGGTCAGTTTGAAAGCTGGAAAAAAACAGGTGACGTTGTTGCCGCATTTTTCGGTCACGACCATCTCAACGACTTCACTTGCATAGTTGACGGCATTATGCTGGGTCAGTGCAAAACGGCAGGATTCCGCTGCTACACAGACGGCTGTCAGAGCAGCGTAAGAGTTGTCGATATTTTCGAAGATAATCCGAGAAACGTAAGAACAAAGGTGTTCAAATACAAAGATTTCGGTCTGAAATGCACCTGTCTCGGACCGATTATGCGTAATTTCAACGACAAGCAGAGTATTGCACTTACAGTTGCATCAAGAGCTGCAATGGGTGCTGCGGCAATCGGCACGGTTGCAGTTGCAGCGGCAAAGCTCAAAAGCAAAAACAAATAACATTAAACTGAATATATTTTTTCAAACAGTCGCCATTGGCGGCTGTTTGTTTTTTCATCACATTTACTGAGCATAAAAAAACCTCCGCACTTTATCAGTGCGGATGCGTTTGTTATTTAGTATCAGATTAATACTGGATGTCGGAGATTGTTGCTGTTGTTGTAGCAGCACCTGTGCCGTTGATCTTGATACCTGCTTTAAGTGTAAGCTTTGCATCGAATGCGTATGAGTACTCGATGTTTGTGATCTTACCTTCTTCAACAGTAACTTCAGCCTTGATTGCTGTGTAGTTAACAGTTGTGCTGTCAACCTTGATTGCTGTTGTGAAGCCTGCGATACCCTCTACAACCTCTTCGTGTGTGATGAAGTCGTTTGTGAATCTTGAGAAGGGAGTAGCTTCTGTCTTCTTGGGATCTGTAGCGTTAGCAAGTGTGAATGTGTAAACGCCTTCAGAAGCCTTGAATGAACCGAGGTCGGAAGCCTTGAGAGAAGCAGCCTTTACCTTGTAATCATCGTCAAACTCTTCCGCGGGAACGTTAGCCTTCTTTGTGCCGATACCGAGGAAATCACCGACAACAGTGTCAAGGCTTGCGTTTGAATCGATAGCGCTGATGATACCATTAAGGATGCCTGTTGCGCCACCAACATCGATGTTCTTTGTGTACTTACATTCTCTGTTTGCAGCGTACTTGCCGCTCTTTGCGATCTTTGCTGTTTCAGCATTGAAGAACTCTGCGAAATCTTCAGCTGTCATTTCTGCTGCTGTTGTCTCTTCAACTGTTGTTTCTTCAACTGTTGTTTCTTCTGTAACAGCCTCTACGTCTGCAAGTGTTGTTGCTTCATCTTCGATAACAACATCTTCAACTGCATCTGTAACTTCGGGAGCTGTGGTTTCGGGTTCTTCCTTGCCGCCGCAAGCTGCAAGTGAGAAAACAAGTGCGAGTGCCATGAGAAGTGCTAATAACTTTTTCATGATTTTATTTCCTTTCATTTTTAAAATTATTTGTGATTAATAAGAGAAATCAGAGTAGTTAACTGTTGTGTAGATAACGCCTGTTGCCTGCTTAACTGTGAGAACATAGTTAACCTTTGTGAGAAGAGCGTCAATCTTGATTGTGTAATCAAGAGCTGCGAAAGCATTTGTATCAACAGCAATCTTTGCCTTGATTTCAGCTGTCTTGACGTCACAAGTAATTGTCTGAGCGGAAGCACCTTCGCCCTTAAGACCTTCGTGCATTTCGTTGATATCCTTGTAATCGTCTGTGAACTTGTTAAGAGAGCTCTTGTCTTTAAGGGGGTTAGTCTCGTTCTTAACGGTGATTGTTACTTCGTAGTACTTGCCGTCTGAAGAAAGCTTGCAGATAGCATCTTTAACGTCAGACTCGGAAAGCGTGCTTGTCTTGAGATCGCTGCTCTTCTTACCCTTTGAAGCAGTGAATGTCTCTGTGCCTTCACCAAGGAAGCCGCCAACAGCATCACGAACAGCGTCGAGCTTGCCGATAGCACCCATCTCGAGAGACTGAAGCTCTGTTGTAACAGTCTTCTTGAAACCGGGCTTTGCAGAAGCAACGTTCTTTGTTGCCTCATTGTAGAGAGCAACGATATCAGCCTTAGTTTCGGGAGCAGCAGCTTCAGCAGCTGTTGTTTCTTCAACTGTGGTTTCCTCAACTGTAGTTTCTTCTGGAGCAGTTTCTGCGTCAGCAACTGTTGTTTCATCGGACTCAACCATGACGTCTTCTGTCACATCAGTAACTGCGGGAACTGTGGTTTCGGGTTCTTCTTTGCCGCCGCATGCAGCAAATGCAAATACCATAGCAGCTGCAAGAACAATTGCGACAAGTGAAAAAATCGCTTTTTTCATTTGGATTTCCCTCTCATTTCTTTCTTTATAATTGGGGTAGACTTGAAGTCTCCTGATACACTATACCAAAAAACGATGCCGTTAGTCAACCTTATTTTTATAATATTTCGTGTATTTCAGGTAAAATCACTTCATAAACTGACATATCAACACAGGCAAAAACACAGCTGGCAGACTGTTCATTACCTTGATATTGGTAATTTTCATCATATTAAGAGCAATTGCAATAATAAGGAGCGAACCTGCACACGTCATCTCGCCGACCGTATAGTCGTTGAGAAACGGAGCAACAACACCGGCGAGAAGAGTTATCGAGCCCTGATAAAGGAACACGGGCACACAGCTCATAACCACACCGAAGCCGAGCGTAGAAGCCAGAATAATTGATGAAACACCGTCGATAACAGACTTTGTTGCAAGCGTGCTGTAATCGCCTAAAATGCCGCTGTCAAGCGAGCCGACAATTGCCATTGCACCTACACAGTAAAGCAGAGTTGCCGTAACAAAGCCCTGCGCAAAATTTGATTTACCGTCAGACTTTTTGTTCAACTTTTTCTCTATTTTACCGGCAAAATTATTCAGATGTTTATCAAGATCAATAACGCTGCCGATAATTGTGCCGACTGCCATAGAAATAACGGTAACAAGTGTGTTTTCACCTTTGAGGCAACCGTCAATACCTATAAGAAGCACGCACAGACCAAGAGCCTTCATCACGGCATCACTAACCCTTTCGGGCAGACCTTTTTTGAGAAGCAGACCGAGACATCCACCGACAACCACAAGTGCAACATTAATAAAAGAACCCGTCAGCGAAAGCAAAGTTTCCAAGAGCATTCACCTCCAAAACAGATGGTATTATATCACTACAAAAAAGAAGTTACAAGAACTAAAAACAACTTAATTCATAAAATGGCAAGGGAGGTTTTACAATGCTTGTTACAAAAGAATACAATCGAACAAACGCCCTCAGGTACGCACGGCGATGGGCACTTGACCGCAATCCCCTTTTCTTCAGCTTCAACGGAATCGGCGGCGATTGCACAAATTTCGCTTCACAAATCTTATTCGCAGGCAGCTGCGTTATGAATTACACGCCGACTTACGGATGGTATTATATTTCTTCAAACGACAGAACACCTTCCTGGAGCGGTGTCAGTTTCTTTTACGATTTTCTGATAAACAACAAGGAACAGGGACCTTTCGCACATGAGGTGAGTGCCGATGAAATTGAACCCGGTGATATGATTCAACTCGGGAACGAAAACGGAGAATACTACCATACATTGATTGTGACAAAAAAAGATGATGACGGTGAAATTTACATTGCCGCTCACTCCGACGATTATCTTGACAGACCGTTGGACGAATATGACTACGCTCGTATAAGATACCTTCACATCGACGGCGTAAGATTTGAAACTCAGATACGTGATGCCTGCTTTGAAACACTTATAGATGGCGGCATTGAACCGTTCGAATAAAAATAATCGTGAAAATCCTTGCAAAAACAAATGATATATTATAAAATAGAAAAGGTTATAATTAAAATCAAAAAAAACGAAATCCGCACTGACGCCGCAGGAATCGGTTTCATTACCTGAAGTTGCACAATCCCCGGCGTCAGTATTCAATATATCAATTCAGCCCTTGAGCATTACCTCAAGCTCGATAAGCTCATTGAGATATTCGCTTGTTTTTCTCAGATATGCCGCAGTTTCGCTGTCGGTAAGCAGATATTTGCCTGCGCGCCTTACAGCACGCACAAAGCGTCGGTCAAACCTTACGCGCTGACCGCTTAGCGGACAAGCTGCACTTGAGCGCGGGTCATAGATAACGCGTATCCTTTCGTTTCCGTCTTCATCCGTATCAACAAGCGGAAAAAGAGGATATATTCTGCAAGCAAGCGGTCTCTTATCACGCTCGCATCTGCCCGAGCATCTGAGCAAAGGCACTTCACCGTCTGTTATCTCAAAGCCTTCCGTTCCCTCAAGAAGCTCCTTTTCATAAGGAAAAAGCTCCATACTGTCACCGCACGCATCAGTGCAGCAGACGGCACCACACGCAAGACCGCAATCGGTTCTTCCGAGCGGAGTGGTTTTTTCAAGCAGAGCATAAGCTTCTCTGAGCGCTTTATTCTCAATTTTCACAGTAAATCAACTCCTTATCAAAGTATTTTAAAATCATTTAAAATAAATGTCAATACAATTCAATTCACCTTAATCCAAGGAGGACAAGATGAAAACAATCAAACTTCGCACAACACTCAACAGATTCTGCACGTTCTTCAAAAAAGACGACCCGGCAGTACCGGCAGAGCTTTTTACGGCTGAGGCAGTAAAGCCCGACCTCTCTTCCGTGTGCATTCCCCTGCCCTCACGCAAGAAGGATTACACCTGCCACGCAATCAATGCCGACGGCACAATGTGGCTCGGCTCAAAAGGCGGCGTAACACGCTGGTGCCCGACTGAGGAAGCAGATGAAGATAAGGCTATGCACTTCACTGCAAACCGCTACCTCTATGACAACAACGTCATATCAATCATCAGCGACGGTGACAAGGGCGCATGGGTACAGACCGAAACAGGCGTTGTACATATTGAAATGAAACCCATATCTCCGAGAGAAAAGGCAGAAATGCTTCTCAAAGAGTCAATTGAAATTGTCAGCAGAAGAGGTATGATGGCACAAAAGCGCCTTAAAGTTGCAAGAGATTTCAGCTCAAAGGTGCCTTACGGTCATTGCGATAACGACGGCGGATTCTCATCGTGGTTCTCCGTAGGTATGCTTTTCCGCTATGCCACTCTCAAGAGAGAGCTTGGTGCCGACGCACCCGAAACAATTGCCGCTAAAGAGTTTGCTATACGCACCTGCGAAACTTGCCTTCTCTTTATGTACCTTTCAAAGAGAGGTAACGGTTTCCCCTCAAGAAGCTATATGATGCACGACGAACCTATCCCTGATGACGGTTTGTTCTACCGCATTAACGGTGATAAGGCAGTATGCGTTGAAACATCATTCTCAAAGAAAAAAGGCATTGCAGGCCTTGAAATAGATGCAAGCGCACCCATTCCCGAAAGGCTCCGCCGTTGCTTCACAGAGCACGGTTACACAGAAGAAGGTATGGTTTACAAGGGCGATACAAGCAGTGACGAAGTAACTGCACATTTCTTGCATATGCTCTTTGCACATATGTTCCTTGCTGACGCAGATCCCGAGCTCGACGAGCTTATCAAGCAGACTGCAACTTTACTTATGACACACATCATTGACGGCGGCTATCAGCTCACAGAATGTGACGGCAAGCCAACAACATGGGCAAAATGGAATCTTGAATACTTCAACACATTTATGGGTTGGACGGATGCCTGCCTTAACTCTGCAGAGCTTCTCGCATACCTTAAGGTTGCAGAGTATATCACAGGCGACAGCAAGTGGGCTGATGAGTACAACAAGCTCATCGGTATGGGCTACGCTGACCTGACACTCAAGCACTATGACAGAGCTTTCCAGACATCACTCTTTGAGGGCAACGACATTGCTGCAGAGCTTATGTACGGCGACAATATGCTTGCTGTTTCATCATTCTGGATGCTTTGCACACTTGAAAAAGACGAAAAACTGCTCGATATATACTCACGCGCATTCGACACCTGGAGAGGCACCGTATGCCGCGAAAACAACCCCGGCTATGAATATCCCTTTGCACTCAGCGTAGGCTGTGAGGGACTTGACCTTGAGCAGAACGCAAAATGGTTTGAAAGATTCAACGTAAGCCGTCTTGCAGCAGGTATCACAATTGATGCAAGACACGACGTTGCAAGAAAACACCGTTGGTGCTACGACTACGTTGAAACCTCATTCAAGCTGCAGCCTGATGAGCACTTCATCGCAAAATACGACCGTAATCCCTGGGAATTCAAGGATGAGGATTCAGGCGGCGTTCACGTTGTTGAGAGCTGCTACGTTTACACATTCGCCTACTGGATAGGCACATACTACGGATTTATTGAGGAATAAGGAGGAGAAGGAAATGGCAAGAGTACATCTTATCGGTAACGCACACCTCGACCCCATCTGGCTGTGGCGTTGGCAGGAGGGCTGCAACGAAGTTATGCAGACTTTCCGCTCAGCACTTGACAGACTTAACGAATATGACGATTTTGTTTTCACCTGCTCCTCTGCAGCTTACTATCAGTGGGTTGAAGAGCTTGACCCCGATATGTTCAAGGAAATTCAGCAGAGAGTTGAAGAAGGTCGTTGGTGCATCGTAAACGGCTGGTGGGTACAGCCCGACTGTAATATGCCCAGCGGCGAGAGTTTCGCACGACAGGCTCTCTACAGCCAGCTTTACTACTACGAAAAGTTCGGCAGAATCTGCAAGACAGGCTATAACGTTGACTCATTCGGTCACAACGCAATGATGCCGCAGCTTCTGCGCCAGAGCGGTATGTGCGCATATGTTATGATGCGCCCCGGCAAGCACGAGAATGCTGAAATCCCCCAGAATGCTTTCTGGTGGCAGAGTCCCGACGGATCACGCGTTCTCACATATCATATCCCCGAGGGCTACGGACACAGCGGCCCCGAACATCTTAAGAAAAAAATTGAAGAATATGCTGGGCTCTCAGAAAACTCAGGCCACGGCATGATGCTCTTCTACGGTGTCGGCAACCACGGCGGCGGACCTTCCAGAGGAGATATCGAATGTCTCATGGAAGAGATGAAGAAGGAAGAATTCTGCGAACTTGAATTCTCAAATCCCGACGATTATTTCAGAGAGATGCTTATCACACCTCTTGATATCCCCGTATGGACAGACGACCTTCAGCACCACGCAAGCGGCTGCTACTCGGCAACTTCACTCGTAAAACAGCTCAACCGCAGATGCGAAAACCGTCTTGCAGCAGCTGAAAAGTTCAACACCATCGCTTCTCTTACAGCAGGCGCAACACCTGCAACGAAGGATTTTGCGGCAGCATGGAAAAACGTCTGCTTCAATCAGTTCCACGATATCCTTTGCGGATGCTCCATTATGGAAGCTTACGAAGACGTCAAGGAGAGCAGCGGCTATGCGCTTGACGTTGCATCCAAGATTTACAACACTGCACTTATAAAGATTGCAAGACAGATTGACACCTGGGTTGAGGGTGTATCCGATCCCGTATGCACAGAGGTACGCAACCTCGGCGCACGACAGGATTTCCCCAGACCGATCGTTGTCTTCAATCCCCTTTCATTTGATATTGAAGTACCCGTACGCACATATCATCCCAGCGAAAAGGTAACAGACAGCGAAGGCAACGACGTTCTCTTCCAGAACGTACGCTCCTCACGCTCAAACGACAGCCATCTTGACACACTCTTTATGGCTAAGGTTCCCGCTATGGGTTACAGCACATACTGGCTTTGCTTTGATGCTGATGCAGAAGAGCCGACATCAGCTCTCACCTGCGGTGACGGTGACACTGTATTTATGGAAAACGAGCTTGTACGTGTCGAATTTGACAAGGCAAACGGCGGCATTTCCAAACTTCTTGATAAGACAAGCGGCATTGATTATGCAGCAAACGGCGCACTTGCAGTGCCCACCGTTATTGACGACCACAAGACAGACACATGGGCTCATAACGTTTTCAAGTTCCACGACATCAAGGGCACAATGGATGTTCAGTCCGTTGAGCTTGTTGAGCAGGGTCCGCTTCGTGCAAGTGTCAGAATAAAGTACACATTCAACACTTCCACCCTCACACAGGAATTCTGCCTTACAGAGGGCAAGAAGGTAATCCGAGTCAAGTGCAAGGCTAACTGGAGCGAGCAGTTCACAATGCTCAAGCTGCCCTTCGATATCGGCGGCACAAACGAGATTTCAACATACGAAATCCCCTGCGGCTACATCAAGCGTCCCTGCAACGGTGAAGAAGAGCCGACACAGCAGTGGGCAGACATCACATCCACCGTTGACGGCAAGCGTGCAGGTCTTGCAGTTATCAACGACAGCAAGTACAGCTACGATTGTCCCGGCACAATGCTCCGCCTGACAGCAATCAGAAACGTTATTTTTGCCGATCACTACTCACCCAGACCTGCTGCAGACTTCAACTTCACAGATGAAGGTATGCAGAGATTTGAATACGCAATCTTCCCGCACGAGGGCGAGGTTGAAAACACAGAGATTATGAAGCTCGCTGCAAAGTTCAACTGCAGACCTGTTACCGTAAGCGAAAGCTACCACAAGGGCACAGGCAGAGCGCAGACTGACAGCTTCCTTAAAATCACTGCAGATAACGTTATTGCAACAGCATTTAAGTTCTGCGAAGACGGTTCAGGCGACGTTGTCATCAGATGCTTTGAATCTCAGGGCAAAAAGACACGCACATACATCATGTGCGATATGATTGATGCCGCATTTACGGTTGATTTCCTGCCTCACGAAATCAAAACATTCCGCATCAATGCAGATGGCGTTGCAGATGAAGTCAACTTCCTTGAAGGTATTGTAAAATAAAACCTGAATGAAGGTGTCACGATGAAAATTTACACTTCCGCTCAGATGAAACAGATTGAGGCAAATGCCAACGAAAATGGATACGCATACCTCGATATGATGAACCGTGCAGGTATTGCCTGCGCAGTTGAAACCGAAAAGGCGTTTCTCACACTCAACGAAAAGGTTATCGTTATTTGCGGTAAAGGTAAAAACGGCGGTGACGGCTTTGTTGCCGCCGAATACCTGAGCGCAAAGGGATACGAAGTCAAAGTTGTTCTTGCCTGCGGACAGCCTGTTGCTGATGATGCAGTAACAATGTTCGGCAGAATGAACGGCATCACCGTCACTGATTGGCTGACAGAAAGAGAAAATGCTGAAAAAGCAATCAACAAAGCTGACGTGATTATTGACGCAGTATTCGGCTTCGGTTTCAAAGGTGAGCCTGACAGTGTTACGGCTGAGCTTTTTGCCACGATTAACGCATCAAAGGCAAAAAAGGTTGCAATAGACCTGCCCAGCGGTGCTGAATGCGACACAGGTAAAGTGAACGGCGAATGCATAAAAGCCAACCTTACCCTTGCGATAAGCTGCCGCAAACCTGCTCACGTGCTCAAGCCATCCGTTTTATACTGCGGAAAAGTAATTAAAGTTGACATCGGACTTGACGCAAACGTTGCCGAGGAAGAATTTTTTGTTATTTCAAAAAAGAACAAACCCGCATTGCCAACGCGCAATCCCCTCTCTCACAAAGGAGATTACGGAAAGCTGCTCAATATCTGCGGCAGCAAAAAATATCCCGGTGCGGCATACTTTGCCGCAAGCGGTGCAGTCAGAATCGGCACAGGTTTAGTCACCTGCGCATTTCCTGACAGCGCTTATGCCGCCATTGCACCAAAACTCAACGAGCCGATAATGATGCCTCTCCCCTGCTGTGAGGACGGTTTCCTTGCAAGAGGAGCGTTGGACACATTACTGCCCGCCGCTGAAAAATCAGACTGCGTGCTGTTTGGTTGCGGCATAGGTCAGACTCTCGGCACGGCAAGCGTTGCAGAAGGAATTCTCAAGCAGACAAAATGCCCGATTGTTATCGACGCTGACGGCATAAATCTTATATCTGCGAATATAAATATGCTGGAGACAGTAAGAGGCAGAGCGATAATCACACCTCACCCCGGAGAGATGGCAAAGCTGCTCAGACTCAGCATAGAACAAGTTGAATCAAACCGCATACTGCTGGCAAAAGCAGTTGCCAAACAATTCGGAATAATTGTTGTGCTCAAGGGCGCCAACACTGTTGTTTCCGACGGTGAACACACCTTTGTTAACCGCACTGGCAACGCAGGTATGGCACGAGGTGGCTGTGGTGACCTGCTTGCAGGTATGATAGCAGGACTTGTTGCTCAAGGTTATGACCTTATGCAGGCAGCCGTTACGGGCGTTTATATTCACGGTGCTGTCGGTGACCTTGCAGCCGCAAGATTTTCACAGACAGGTATGACACCGACAGATATGATAAAGCTTTTACCCTCACTGCTCTCCGACTATGAATAAAAGCAGAGAGGATTGACGGCATTTGAAAAAAGCTGCTGCACTTACGGCGATGATACTGACTGTTTTTCTTTGCTCGTGCAGAGCAGCTGACAACCCCGAAACAATCTGCATCAATCGCATTTTTACTTCACAAATAGAAATACAATATAACTCAACAGCGTATACAGCCGATTTCACAAGTGATGAAAACGGCTGCAGCGCTGTTTTTTTATCTCCCGAAAGAATCAACGGCTTCGGAATCGCTGTAAATGGCGGCGAAATAACCTATTCGCTCGATTCACTTACATTCACGGCAAAGAGCACACCCGAGCAGACATTACCGATAGAAGCAATATGCCTGGCGATATCGGCAATACCCGAAACAGCAACAAAAGCAGAAAACATCTATAAGCTTTACGGCAGAACAAAGTTCGGCGATTACACCATGGAGATTGATACCAAAACCCTGACCCCTGTTTTCATTGAATATATTGAAGCAGGAATTACTGTCAGATTCACGAATTCAGCATAAAATAATAAAGAACCAATAAAATAACGCAAATAACGCTCCCCGATGTTTAAGTGCACCGCTTATTGGCAAAAATAAAAACACAACAAAAGCGGCGCAACTTTAATTTCAGCGCTCATATAAATCGGAGAGTGAGTTTATGAATGTAAAACGAGGAGAAATATACTACGCTGACCTGAGTCCCGTTGTCGGCTCTGAGCAAGGCGGAATACGCCCCGTACTTATCGTGCAGAACGACGTTGGCAACAAATACAGCCCGACGGTTATTGCCGCCGCCATAACAAGCCAGAAATATAAAACAGGGTTGCCGACCCACATACGTGTCAACGCTGACGGTTGCGGACTTGCCAAGGATTCCATTGTGCTGCTTGAGCAGGTGCGCACAATTGACAAACGCAGGCTCAAAGAAAAGATGGGCAACCTCAACGCTGTTGATATGAACCGCATAAACAAAGCGCTGAGTGTAAGTTTCGGTCTCGACAGCAACACAATCAGTATATAACCTAATATCCGTTCTGCATTTTTATATAGCGGAACGGTTTTTTTAATTATTTTCGTGTTAGGTATTGAAATCTGCGTGATTTTAGTATAATATGTATACGGATGTCCTAAAAAACATCGTTTTTTACCAACATTTTTGGAGGTTTTGTATGAATTATTCATTAACATCGGCTCAAGCAAAAGACCTTATTGCCGGAAAACTTTCTCACTTCTTCGGTGTTACGCCTGATGAAGCAACATATGAGCACTACTACAAAGCGGTAGCTATGGTAATACGCGATATGCTCACCCAGGGCAGAGCGGAATTTGTTCAGGAAGCAAGAGAGACCGATACAAAGAGCGTTTACTACCTTTCAATGGAATTTCTTATGGGTCGTTCACTCAAGAACAACCTTTTCAATCTCAACCTTACAGACACTGTTGAAAAAGCTCTTGCATCATTTGGCATAAAGCTCGATAAGCTTTACGATTACGAGCCGGATGCAGGTCTTGGCAACGGCGGTCTCGGCAGACTTGCAGCCTGCTATCTCGACGGTCTAGCAACACAGGGCTATAACGGTATGGGTTACTCCATCCTTTACGAATACGGCATTTTCAAGCAGAAAATTATTGACGGTTGGCAGACAGAGCTGCCCGATTTCTGGCTTCCCGGCGGCAAGGCATGGCTCGTTGAGCGTCCTCAGAGCGCTCAGGAAATCAGATTTGAAGGTTGGGTAGAAGACTTCTGGGATGCCCACTACCATCACGTCGAGCTCAAGGACTACACACCCATCAAGGCTGTACCCTACGACCTTTTCGTACCCGGCAAGGACGGCAAGGCAATCAGTGTACTTCGTCTGTGGTCTGCTCAGGCACCCGGACTTGATATGGAAAACTTCAACCAGGGTAACTACCTCAAGGCTGTTGAGCAGAACGCTATGGCAGAGGTTATCAGCAAGGTGCTCTATCCCTCGGACAACCACCCTGAAGGCAAGAGCCTCAGACTCAAGCAGCAGTATTTCCTTGTTTCCGCTTCAATTCAGGATATTGTCGCACGTCACCTTCGCACATACGGCACAATCGACAACTTTGCAGAGAAAAATGCCGTTCATATCAACGACACACATCCCACACTCGCAATCCCCGAGCTTATGAGAATATTCCTCGACGAATGCGGCTACGGTTGGGACGATGCATGGAGAATCGTAAGCAACACTGTTGCCTACACTAACCACACGGTTATGAAGGAAGCTCTCGAGTGCTGGAGCGAAGATCTCTTCAAGCGCCTTCTTCCCAGAATTTATCAGATCACAAAGGAAATCGACAACCGCTACAGAGGCTATGCATGGTCAATCACACAGGATGCAGACTACGTTGAGCGTACAGCTGTTATTGCAAACGGCTCAGTGCGTATGGCTAACCTCTGTGTTGTTGCAGGTCACTGCGTAAACGGTGTTTCCGCACTTCACAGTCAGATTCTCAAGGACAGCGTATTCAACGACTACTACCGTCACACACCTGATAAGTTTACAAACGTCACAAACGGTATCGCTCACAGACGTTGGCTCAATCAGTCCAACCCCGAGCTTACAAAGCTTCTCACGTCTCTCATCGGTGACGGTTTCACTTATAATGCAGACGAGCTCATTAACCTTCGCAACTACAAAGACGACAAGAAGGTGCTCGATTCACTTGAAAAAATCAAATTTGCAAACAAGGAGCGCTTTGCAAAGCTTATCAAGCAGAAGCAGGGCGTAACACTTGACCCCAACTCAATCTTTGACGTGCAGGTCAAGCGACTTCACGAGTATAAGCGTCAGCACCTCAACGCACTTCACATCGTTTCAAAATACCTTGCTATCAAAGAAAACCCCGACGGTGAATTCACACCGCACACCTATATCTTCGCCGCTAAAGCTGCACCCGGCTACGTAGTTGCAAAGAGAATTATCAACTTCATCTGCGAGCTCGGCAAGCTTATTGACAGCGATCCCGACGTAAGAGGCAGACTCAAGGTTGTATTTGTTGAAGACTATAACGTTACAATGGCTGAGGCACTTATGCCCGCCGCAGACGTCAGCGAGCAGATTTCACTTGCAGGCACTGAAGCAAGCGGTACAGGCAATATGAAGCTTATGCTCAACGGTGCAATCACACTCGGCACAATGGACGGCGCAAACATCGAGATTCACGAGGCTGTAGGCGAAGAAAACATCGTTATCTTCGGTATGAAGACACCCGAAGTAAATGCACTCAAGTCCTGCTACAATCCTCACACCTATTACGAAAACAACCCTGAAATCCACAAGGTTGTAGATTTCATCAACAAGGGTATCAACGGAAAGATGTTCCCCGACGTCAGCGCATCCCTCATTTATCACGATCCCTATATGGTTCTTGCTGACTTTGCTGATTACCGCCAGGCTCAGCAGAAAATTGAGCAGATCTGGAAAGACCGTGAGACCTGGAACAGAATGTCACTTATGAACATCTCCGGCGCCGGCAGATTTGCAGCTGACAGAGCTATCAACGAGTATGCCGCAAACATCTGGCACACCCAGCCTGCAGTAAAACCCGCCTCAAAGCCTGAAAAGAAGGCACCTGCCAAGAAAGCAAAAGCAGAAAAAGCTCCCGCAAAAACCACAAAGGCTAAAACAGAAAAGAGCACGGCAAAAAAGCCGGCTGCTAAAAAAAGCAAATAAAATCTTGACAAAGGGTTATAATAAGTCTAAAATTAAATAGCTGAAGCAAAACCGCTTCAAATTCTTCTCAAAGGAGGCAAACTGTTTTGGACAGTAAAGACAGCATACCTTTATGTTGCCCGACTATTAAAACAAAACAGCATCCGTTCTGCGCTCAGAGCACAGCCGTGATTGGCCTCCGCACACCCGTTGTGTGACAGAGAAGCCAATTAGTTTTGCATTGCCCTTTCTGCGTAGAACTACTATGCAGAAAGGGTATTTTTTATGGATGAAATAAAATTCGAACAGCTCTATGAGCTGTTATCCGACGGAAAGTTCGGCACACTCAAATCCGAACTGAGCGAAATGAACGAAGTTGATATCGCGGAATTTTTCGGCAGCCTCGAACCAAAACAGCAGCTGCTTGTGTTCCGCATACTGCCCAAAGACATTTCCGCTGAGGTTTTTGCTTACCTCGAGCCTGACGATCAGATGAACATTGTTAACTCAATCACTGACCGAGAGCTGAGCGAACTTGTCGATGAGCTTTTCCTTGACGATACGGTTGACTTCCTTGAGGAAGTACCTGCAAACGTAGTAACGCGTGTTCTCAAGATTGCTGACAAAGAAACACGTCAGCTCATCAACCGCTTCCTGCGCTACCCCGAAAACAGTGCCGGCAGTATTATGACCATTGAAATGGTTCAGCTGCACGACAACTTCACCGTAGCACAGGCAATTGAAAACATCCGCAAAACAGGTATTGATAAAGAGACAATTTACACCTGTTACTGCATTGATAAAGCACGTCATCTGCTTGGCACAATCGGCTTGAGCGACCTTATTTTCAACGATGACAGCACGCTCCTCTCCGACATCATGGTGGAGGACGCTTCACTTATCAGCGTCAACACACTGGATGACCAGGAGTACGTCGCAGACATCGTAAGAAAATACGACCTGTTGAGCGTACCCGTTACCGACAACGAAAACAGACTCGTCGGTATCATCACAATCGACGACGTTGTTGACGTTATGGAAGAAGAGGTCACGGAAGACTTCGAAAAGATGGCTGCTATGACACCGTCTGACGATGAATACCTCAAAACAGGCGTATTCAAGCTTGCAAAGAACAGAATTCTCTGGCTGCTTATTCTTATGATTTCAGGCACATTCACCGGCATGATAATCGAAGGCTACGAAACACTGCTTTCCGGTTTTGTTGCTCTGACGGCATCAATGCCCATGCTTATGGGCACAGGCGGTAACGCAGGCAGTCAGGCTTCAACGCTTATCATACGCGGTCTTGCCGTTGGCGAAATCGAAATAAAAGACTATTTTAAAATCGTCATGAAAGAGATCCGTGTTGCAGCAATCTGCGGTGTGGCACTGGCATTGGCAAACATCGTGCGTATGTACTTTTTCAGCGAGGGCACGCTTGCTGTCTACCTCGTTGTTTCACTTGCAATGTTCATTGCAATTGTAGTTGCAAAGCTTATCGGTTGTTCACTTCCGATATTCGCAAAGCTTGTAAAAATTGACCCTGCGCTTATGGCAGGTCCGATGATTGCTACACTTGTAGACATCGTAACACTTGTAATTTATTTTGCACTTGCAAACGCATTCCTTATTTAAGGAGCTTTTTATGCACTATATCCCCTACAACTCAAGGCTGAATTTTCATAAAAACATCTTCGGTGCAATCCGTGAGGGCTGCACCGTTTGTTTGCGTATAATTCTGCCGCGTGAGATACAGTGCAGCGGTGTGCGCTTTGTATGGCACCGCGACGGTGAAAACGAAAACAGAATTTCTTTCGATTGGGACGGTATGCAGGGAAACAACGAAGAATGGTGGAAAGTTTACTTCACACCTGAAACTCCCGGACTCTACTGGTATCACTTCGAGTACGATATTCCGTTTGGCAAAGGTCAGATTTATCAGACCTCAAACGGAATCGGCAAATTCTGCAATGACGGCACAGACTGGCAGCTGACAGTGTATTCCAAAGACTTCAGAACACCCGACAGACTTAAGGGCGGCGTTATATATCAGATTTTCCCTGACAGATTCAACCGCGCCGAAACAGAGCTTAAAGATATTCCCGATGACAGAATACTGCGTGATGATTGGGGTGCACAGCCCGAATGGGAGCCTGATGAAAAAGGCAAAGTATTAAACAACGACTATTTTTGCGGCAACCTTAAAGGCATCGAAGAAAAGCTCGACTATATAGCTTCGCTCGGAGTAAACTGCATTTATCTCAACCCGATTTTTGAAGCACATTCAAACCACCGCTACAACACGGCTGATTATATGAAGATTGATCCCCTGCTCGGCACTGAAGAAGACTTCAGAAGCCTTTGCAAGAGTGCGGCAGAAAAAGGGATTGATATTATTCTCGACGGTGTTTTCAACCACACGGGCGATGACAGCATATATTTCAACAAAAAAAGCAGATACCCTTCAGTCGGTGCATACAATTCCCGGCAATCCCCCTACTACTCCTGGTATTCATTCCGCAGATGGAATGACGACTACGAAAGCTGGTGGGATTTTGACACACTGCCGAACGTCAACGAAAAAAGCGAAAGCTACTGCAACTTCATTTTCGGTGATGACGGTGTTATCCGCAAATGGCTCAGACTCGGAGCATCCGGTTGGAGGCTTGACGTTGCAGACGAACTGCCCGACGATTTTCTTGACAAGCTCAACAACTGTGTAAAAAGCGAAAAAGAGGATGCACTCATCATCGGCGAAGTGTGGGAAGACGCAACCAACAAGCTCGCTTACCACAAGAGGAGAAGATATCTTCTCGGCGGTCAGCTTGATTCTGTTATGAATTATCCGTTTGCGGATGCAATAATGTACTTTATGCGCACCGGCATTGCAGGCGGCTTTATGGACAAGATACTGACAATACTCGAAAACTATCCGCCGCAGTGCATACCCGTGCTGATGAATCACATAGGCACACACGACACAGCGCGTGCAATAACCGCAATGGTCGCAGAGAGCTGTGAGGGGCGCGACAGACGCTGGCAGGCAAGCCGCACACTGACCGAAGAACAGCGTGAAATAGGCAATCAGATGCTCAAAACAGCAGCCGCAATTCAGTTCACCCTGCCCGGTATACCAAGCATATACTATGGCGACGAAGCAGGTCTTACGGGATATAAAGACCCGTTTAACCGCGGCTGTTACCCGTGGGGCAACGAAAACACTGAGCTTATCAGCTGGTACAGGGCACTCGGCAAAATCCGAAAAGAAAACGCTTCACTTTATGACGGCAGTTTTCATCCCGTTTCCGAAGCGGCAGGTTGCATAGCATACGTAAGAAGCACCGCAGGTAACCGTATAATGCTGATTGCCAACCGCAACGTTCATCCCATCACCTACTATCTGCCCGAAGACTGGCACGGTGCAAGGCTGCTGCTCGGCGGTAATGACATCAGATATAACGAAGTTGATATACCTGCATACGGTGCAGTTATATTAAATAATTGACATTATTATTTTTTTATGAGATAATATATCCAATAAATAGGAGGTTTAAGAATTATGAAAAAATCAATCAAAGTTCTCAGTTTAATCCTCAGTGTTCTTATGCTCGCACAGCTCAGCGTTACTGCTTTCGCTGCCGATGCACAGTACACAATCGTATCCCCTTATGACGAAGTTGTCTGGGAAGGCGACAACGCATGGGGCGCATACAAAGGCACACTTCACACACACACAACTTACAGCGATGCTGAACTTGATCTTCCCATAATGATCAAGGGTTACTATAACCGCGGTTTTGATTTCGTTGCAAACGCTGACCACGGCGTAACAGGCGTTGAATGGAACAAAGAGCCTGCAAGGCTTCCTCTTTACCTTTACCAGTACATTCTCGGCAACAAAGTCAATCACCTTACAGACGACGAATACAACGGCATCATCAGCGGTACATATCCGCTCGAAAACGGTCAGCCCAGAGGCACAGGTATGACTTGTGTTACAGGTGCTAACGAGCTCGGCTACATCACACTTACAAAGAGCCATGTCAACGGCTACTTCCTCCCTTCCGATGTCGGTAACGCATGGGACGGCGGCGAAAACGGCTTTGAAGAGGCTATTAAGTTTGTGGATGACAACGGCGGTCTCTCTCACATCAACCACCCCGGTGACTGGCTTCAGTCCAACGATAAACCTGATGCAGTAAGCGACCCCGCAAACGTCAAATATTTCGGTGACCTCATCCTCAAGTATGATTCCTGCCTCGGCACAGAGGTTTTCAATGAGAGAAACGGCACAACAGGTTACGACAGAATCCTTTGGGACAACCTGCTTATGTACTGCCTCCCCTACGGCAAGAACGTTATCGGCTACAGCAACACAGACGCTCACTGGCTTGAAACAATTGACACATCCTTCATGATATTCATGATGAAAGAAAACACAATGGCTCAGGTCAAAGAGACAATGCAGAGCGGTGCATTCTTCTCAGTAACAAGAATCATTCGTGCCAACGACAAGATCGGTCCGGAAGAAGAAATCAGAGCTGACAACCAGGATATCCCCTATCCGATGTTCTCAAACGTTATCACAGACGGCCACAAGATCAGCGTTAACTACTCAGACGCAAATCATATTCAGTGGATTGCAAACGGTGAAGTTATCGCAGAGCAGCCTGTAAACGGCAACGGCACATATACACTCGACCTTGACACACTCGAAGGTGCAGAGAACTACAAATACGTTCGTGCAGAGATTCGCGGTGAAGGCGGCATGTGTCTAACTCAGGCTTTCGTCATCGACGACGGCAGCGCACCTCTCGTATGGGAAGATGACTCATCAGATATGTCAATCATTGATAAAATCATCGCATGGTTTAAAGACACAAGACTCTACGTTCTCTTCCAGGAAATCGCAAGAGCTATCGGCTGATAAATAACCTCAAAACCGCTGTCCTTTACGGACAGCGGTTTTTTACTTGCAAGAAATTGAGATTTGTATTATAATAATATAAATTTGCTTGTAAAGGAGAGAAAAGCTATGGCTGAACATAAAACAGAATCGCTCGGCAGCGGAGTTTATGCCGTACTCAGCGACATACATACATTCGGCACAGACGCTTTTCTGCTGTATGATTTTGCTAAGGCTAAACGCAAGGAAAAAATATGCGACCTTTGCAGCGGCTGCGGCATAATCCCCCTTCTGATGCTGAGAGAAGAAAAACATCACCCCGTAACGGCGGTTGAAATTCAACCTGATGCCTGCGAGCTGATACAAAAAGGAATTGAGCTCAGCTCACTTGAAGGAAAGCTGAACGTTATCAACAAAGACCTTAAGCAGCTGAAGGAAGATATTGAGGCAGGTGCATTCGACCTGATTACGGTAAATCCGCCTTACTTCCCTGTTGGCAGCGGATATGACTGCGAGGATGAGCCACACAGGCTGATACGCAGTGAAGTCGGCTGTACGCTTGAGGATATTGTTTCCCAGTCTGCATGGCTTCTTCGTTCAGGCGGCAGAATGTGTATGTGCCACCGTCCCGAAAGGCTGACAGACATAATCTGCTCAATGAGAGCAAATAAAATTGAGCCGAAGAGACTGCGTTTTGTAGCCAAAAACGAAAACAGCGCACCGTGGCTTGTGCTGATTGA
Source organism: Acutalibacteraceae bacterium (assembly GCA_045637465.1). Taxonomy (GTDB): domain Bacteria; phylum Bacillota; class Clostridia; order Oscillospirales; family Acutalibacteraceae; genus UBA8612. The sequence continues at coordinate 26,196 of JAZTZM010000026.1, forward strand.
AGGCAAAAAGGATGCAAAAGCCTCGCTTTCAACCGAAAAGACACTTTATATGAACGACGAAAAAGAACTTGAAAGGATTTACGGCGGATATGCCGAGTGATAAAATGACAGGAACACTTTTTGTTGTCGGCACTCCGATAGGCAACCTTTCGGATATGTCGCCAAGAGCAATTGAAGCACTCGAAACCTGCGATTTCATTGCCGCAGAGGATACAAGAGTTACACTTAAACTGCTTAATCGCTTTGAAATCAAAAAGCCGATGATAAGCTACCACGAGCACAACCGTATGGAGCGCGGAGAGCACATCGCACAGCGTATTGCCGCAGGTGAAAACTGCTGTCTTGTAACAGATGCGGGTATGCCTGCCGTATCAGACCCGGGCGAAGACCTTGTAAGGCTCTGCCACGAAATGAATATTCCCGTTGCATCCGTGCCGGGACCCTGTGCATTTGTAACAGCGCTTGCAATATCGGGTATGAGCGCAAAGAGATTTACATTTGAAGGCTTTTTAAGTGTAAACAAGGTAAGCCGCCGCGAACACCTTGCACAGATAAAAAACGAAAAGCGAACAATGTGCTTTTACGAAGCGCCGCATAAACTGCCTGCAACACTCAAGGATATGGCACAGGCATTCGGAGACCGCAAGATAGCAATTGTACGCGAAATTACAAAGATACACGAAGAGGTAATTCACACCACGCTTCTAAAAGCTGCTGAAGAATATGCTGACGGACACCTCAAAGGCGAAATCGTTCTTATAATAGAAGGCGCACCTGAAGAGGAAGAGATACCGTCAACACTCGAAGAAGCCGTTGAATTCGCCCGAAATCAGCTTGAAAAAGGCGTTTCAGCCAGCGAGGCAGCAAAGTTAGCCGCCAAGGCAACAGGCTTCAAAAAAGGCGAAATTTACAAAGCTTTAATTGATTAGGGTGACGAGTATAATCCGAATCCGCCCAAAACCGTGAATTTTTGCGGTTTTTCGGCGTTTCGGATTTGAAAGGAAATAATCCTGTCGGCATCCTCAACATCCAAAAATCCATCAAAAATTCGCACTTTTGGGTCACGGATTTTTTCGAAGCGGATTTTTGGCATATCAAGGCACAAAACGCAGTAAATCCTGACGGATTTACGAGTATTTTAACAATGAGATGGCGGAAATCCGCCCCGCAAAAACGGGTTCTGATTAAACTCGCCACCCTAAGGAGAAAGTAACTATGATTGAAAGCATCAAAGAATTCTGGTATCTCTATCTGCTGATTGCTGTGTTGATTGTCGTAACTTTATTTGTCTGGAAAAAGGCAATTGCCGCATCCTCTAAGCGAAGCAAACAGTTCAACGAAAACCTCGCAAAAGCAAAACGTGCAAAAGAGTTGCGTGAAGCATACGGTGATCTGACAGCTGAGATAATTGCAAAGGCTCCTGCAGCAGACCTATTCGAAGGAATTGCGGTAAAGCTTGAATACACCTGCCAGAAAACTGAAGACACAAACAGCTTTTACGAATCAATGACCGCCGGCGAAAAAAACGTTTACGCGCTCTACTACCTTATCACTGACGCCGCAGAAGGTAACCTTTCAAAGTTTTTCAAATCAAGCTACCGACCGCTTACAAGCGACGCTGTTGCAGCAGCAAAAGAAATCCTTGACGAAAAAACACACAGCGTAATCGATATGATGTTCAGATGCTATGATGAAAACAACGAGAATTATTCCGTTATACCGCACGAAATCGACAGACTAAACGGAGAATACCGCGACGCTACGGCAAACACAGACCTTTTTGCTGCCGGCGGTGAATATATCAAGAACAACCCGAATGAATTTTTAAAATAAAGCAACAAAAAAGGTACGGTTCAAATGAACCGTACCTTAAATTTTTTATTTATTAATTATTCAGCTTCACAGCAGGAGCAGGAAACGTAATTTTCTTCGTCGTTAGCTGCCTCTTTCTTAGCCTTAATCTTTGTGATTGCAAAGTATACGCCTGCAACAACAGCAGCTATACCGAGGATAATACCAACGATTTTGAGAACCTTCTTCATTCTTATGTTCCTCCTTTTAATACTAATTGTAGTATGAGTATACTCTCAATACTAAATATTGTCAATACTTTTTGTAAAAAAATACAACCGACCTCTATCTCCCGACGAAGCCGAGGGACACAGGTCGGCTGTAGTCAGCCTGCGAGACCGACGCGAAAAGCATCGGTCTCAATAAAGCTGCTTTAAGCCTTGTTTGACTTAACGGTAAGAGCAGACTTCTTTCTTGCTGCATTGTTCTTGTGGATGATGCCCTTTGCTGTAGCCTGGTCGATCTTCTTGATCGCAGCCTTTACAAGGACGTCCTTATCAGCAGAATTAGCCTCGATTGCAGCGTTAGCCTTCTTGATTGCTGTCTTGAGTGCAGAGTTAGCAGACTTGTTACGAGCTGCCTTTGTCTTGTTGACAAGAACTCTCTTCTTTGCGGATTTGATGTTCGGCATTTGAGTACACCTCCTTTTTATTATCACACAGATATGTATATTAACATTTTTCCAAACAAATTGCAAGTTATTTTTAAAGAAAAGTGTAAAAATATATTCAAATATCAAATACTGATAATAATTAAACGAAAAAAGGAGCAAAAAACATGAATCTTCGCACAGATCTCGCGATTGAACAAAGCGAAATACACGCAGATAAAGGCTTAACAGGCATTGAACACACGGTTAAAAAAAACGACGGCGTAACCGTGACAGAAATAAAAATAACCGACCGACACGGCGAAACTGCACTCAAGCGAAAAAAAGGCAGATATATCACAGTGGAAATCTCCGATTTTGCAAAAAGCACACGTTACTTTGAAAGCGGAACAAATGCAGTCGCCCAAGGTCTTAAATCGCTGCTGCCGGAGAACGGAGTGGTACTCGTCGCAGGACTCGGAAACGAAAACATCACACCCGATGCGCTCGGTCCGCGATGCGCTTCGCTTATATTTTCGACACGGCATATAAGCAAAGAGATACAGAAAAGTATAGGTTTTGATTCGCTCAGATCAGTTGCACGGATTACACCCGGAGTGCTTGGGGAGAACGGAATTGAAACAGGCGAAATTATTGCAGGCATAGTAAAACAGATTTCCCCTGCCGCACTCATAACGGTTGATGCCCTTGCTTCAAGAAGGCTTTCAAGGCTCGGCTGTACGGTGCAGATATGCAACACAGGCATTACACCCGGCTCGGGAGTCGGAAACTCGAGAGCAGAAATAAGCGAAAGCACCATTGGCGTTCCTGTTATTGCAATAGGTGTGCCTACGGTTGTTGACGCAACTACGCTTGCACACGACCTGACGGGAGCTTCGGTAAACCCTGAAGATGAAAAAGAGAGTGAAAATATGATGGTAACTCCGCGCGAAATAGACCTTATCATCGACCGATCCGCAAAGCTGATTGCAAATGCGATAAACAGTGCTTTGCAACCTGAACTGAGCGCACAGGATATTTCGGAACTGATTTCATAATAAAAACGTTTCCTTCGTCATATACATTCAACAGCGAATTATTTGTGCGGAGGACAAAAGATTGAAAAACAGATTCGACACCATATACAATGCAGTTACCCTGCTGACAGCAGTCTTTACGGTTGCGGCAATTTCTTTTTTTGCATCAGCTGCTCCTTATGCCTCAATAGCAGAATTTATCAGTCGTAATCTGAACACGTCGGCACAAGCAAAGGTATATATGAATAACCTTTTAGCTGACGGAAAAGATAATAATATCCTCACATCCGACCGCACGGTTTACACAGTAAACCCTTTAGATACACTGACAAAAACGCCTGAAGATATACAGAAGTTAATTGAAGCAGCTAAGGCAGATTCCGCCAACGATAAAAAAGACGGCAATATAATCCGCAAACAGTATGCGCAAAACACAGTGACCAAAAAGATAGGAAACGTGCTCGTCAGAAACAATACCACAACACAGCAATCCCTTGACCTGGAGCAGATTTTGCAAGACAAGCCCGAAATAACGGTTAACGACAAATCAAAGCCGACGGTGCTTATTTTTCACACGCACACAACCGAAAGCTATGAAATGCTTGACCGCGGATGGTATGCGCAGGATTATATCACACGCAGCAACTCGCCCGACCTTAATATGGTAAGAGTCGGCAAGGAAATCAAACAGCAGCTTGAACAAGCGGGTTACGGTGTGATTCACGATACACAGATACACGACGAAAAATATACGGGAGCATACGCCCACTCCGGAAAAAGCGTTGAAAAATATCTGAAAGAAAATCCTGATATACAGATTGTTCTTGACGTACACCGTGATGCCATTGAGCAGGATGACGGCACAAGAATAAAGCCCACTGCAAACATTCTCGGCAAGGATGCCGCGCAGATAATGATTATAAGCGGATGCGAAGAAGGCAAGGTTACGGATTTTCCCGACTGGAAGAAAAACCTGACTTTTGCCATGGAGCTTCAGAGCGTTTGCGAAGAGATGTATCCCGGACTGATGAGACCGCTCTATTTTTGTCAGCGAAAATACAATATGAACCTCTCCCCTAACAACCTGCTCGTTGAAATGGGCAGCAGTGCCAACACACTTGAAGAAGCCGCATACTCAGGCAGACTGCTCGGCAATGCCCTTGTAAAGCTGCTTGACTCAACGCAAAACGAAGGATGATACAAATTGAAAAACACATTGAAGTATTATTATATACTAATTTTTATGATATGCCTTGCGACAATTACAGCCTGCGGGATGCTCAGAGTTGAAGAAGTAAACTCCGCCATACTTTTCGGCAAGGAGACAAAAACAATTCAGCTCAACTCCGAAACAATCGGCGCTGAGCTGAGAAAGATTTTTTAAATTACTTTTTCTTTTCGTCACGCTCGTGGATAACAAAGCGTGTAGGCGTGCCCTCAAGACCGAAAATCTCACGAATCTGGTTATCGAGATAACGCTGATAGCTGTAGTGGAAAAGATCCTTGCGGTTGACAAAGCAAACAAACGTTGGCGGACGGGTTGAAGCCTGAGTCATATAGTAAATCTTAAGTCTTCTGCCCTTATCCGTAGGCGGCTGTACCCTTGCGGTTGCATCGGCAAGCACCTGGTTGAGTTTACCTGTCTGGATACGCATTGCGTTCTGCGTATCAACAAAGTTGATAAGTTCGAACAGTCTGTCAATTCGCTGACCTGTTTTTGCAGAGATAAATATAATCGGAGCGTAGGACATAAATGAAAAATCATTCATAAGCTTTTTACGGTAGGCATCCATTGTCTTGCCGTCTTTTTCTACTATATCCCACTTATTGACAGCGATAATACAAGCCTTGCCCATTTCGTGAGCGATGCCTGCAACCTTTGAATCCTGCTCTGTAAAGCCTTCTTTTGCGTCAATCATAATAACGCAGACAGTTGCACGCTCAACAGCCATTTTCGCACGGAGAACCGAATATTTTTCAATTGCGTCCTCAACCTTGCTCTTGCGGCGAAGACCGGCAGTATCAATAAGAACATATCTGCCGTGTTTGTTTTCGATAACGGTATCGGTAGCATCACGCGTGGTGCCTGCAATATCGGAAACGATTGCACGCTCCTCACCCGAAACGCTGTTGACAAGCGATGATTTACCAACGTTGGGTTTGCCGATAATTGCAACCTTTATTGTGTTGTCATCCTCTTCCTCTTCTTCCTCTGCAGGTACATAAGAAAGAACAGCATCAAGCAAGTCACCTGTGCCGTGACCGTGAACGGAAGAAACCGCAATCGGGTCACCGAGACCGAGATTGTAAAACTCATAAAATTCAAGCGGAGGCTCGCCGATTGAGTCGCATTTATTTACGCAAAGAACAACGGGTTTACCGCTCTTCTGAAGCATTGCCGCAACCTCTTCGTCAGCCGCAACAACGCCCGTGCGCACATCGCACACAAGAATAATTACGTCAGCACTATCGATTGCAAGCTGTGCCTGACGGCGCATCTGCGACAGGATAATATCATCCGAATAAGGCTCGATACCGCCTGTGTCAACGAGTATCATATTCCTGTTTATCCATTCACATTCGCCGTAAATTCTGTCACGAGTGACACCGGGGGTATCATCAACAATCGACAGTCTTTTACCGCAAAGCTTATTGAAAAGCGTTGATTTGCCGACGTTAGGTCTGCCGACAACGGCAACTATTGGTTTTGCCATAATTACCACTCTCCTCCTAAGAATTTTTCAAGCAGCTCGTAACCGTCAGCAACGCACGACGTTACCGATACACCGAGCTTTTGGGACAGCTGTGTAACTGATATATCATCAAGGAAAACTTCCTCACCGTCACGCAATGCTGAATCGGGAATCAGAAGCTCATCGCCAGGGTCAACACCCTCAAGCTGTGAAATTATATCCTGACCCGTAAGCAAACCTGCAACGGTTACACTTTCGCCAAAAAATCTGTTTTTTATTTCAAACACATTTATTTCTAAGTTATTATACCTTTTTTCTGCGAGAATTGCCAGCTCTTTTATCAGCGGATATGCCGCCGTGCCTGTTATCGCAGTAATTTTACGCGGATTTTCAAGAACAAAGTCACAGCTTTCAAGAGCAGAAACATATTCGTCCTTGAGAAGCCGCCACATTCCGACACCGTTTTCAAGCTGAGGATAATCGCCGTAATAATCCGCCGACGGAATATCTTTGCCTGCGCAGAGATAGAACTCATCAGCAGCGAAAGCGATTGTTTCACCTTTGAAATGCTTGAAGTGAGCATTAAAATCGTCAACGGTATCAATAACCGCTGTCGCCGTATCTGCCTGATAAGGTTTAAGCTCATATAAACCTTCACGGTGCTTGGTAAGACCAACGGGTACACAGGCAATGCTCTGCACCGCAGGATAAAGCTTGCCAAGCTCTGAAAGGCTGTATTCAAGCTCCTTACCGTCATTTATACCGGGACACAGAACAAGCTGAGTGTTTAGCTTTATGCCTGCATCAGCTAAGCGATTGAGGTATCGCAGAGATGTGCCCGAATTCGGATTTTTCATCATCTGAACACGAAGCTCGGGATTCATAGTATGAACGGACACATTGACAGGGCTGATATGCATTTCAATAATGCGGTCAATATCTTTATCGGTCAGGTTTGTAAGCGTTACATAATTGCCGAAAAGGAAGGAAAGACGCGAATCGTCATCCTTGAAGTAAAGGCTGTCGCGCATACCTTTGGGCATCTGGTCAATAAAGCAGAAAATGCACTTGTTTTTGCAGGAATGATGCTTATCCATAAGATAAGTTTCAAAGCAGAGACCAAGGTCATCATACTCGCCTTTTTTGATTTTCACGGTGCGATGCTTGCCCTTTTCGTTTTCAATTTCAAGTTTGAGCTTGCAGGCGCTTGTGTAAAAGCGATAATCAAGCACATCGTTGATTTCGTGTGAGTTGACGGCAACAAGAGTGTCACCTGCAGATATTTTTTTGTAACATACCGAATCTTTTTCAACGTCTTTGATTTTAACTGACACCCTGCCACCTCCTTTTTCGATTTACAATTACATAATCGAACATATATCAAGCAGATTATCAAAGCAATAATCTGCGTTTTTGTCAAAGCCTTTGTGGACTAAAACCGTTGTCATCCCTGCAGATTTACCGCCGAGGATATCAGCAACGGGATTATCCCCTATCATAATAAAATCTTCATCGGGATAAAATGATTTTGCGATATCAAATATCTCTTTTCGCGGCTTATCGTAGCCGACAAGACCCGAAATAATCATCCTGTCAAAATATTGTGTTATATTCAGCGCATCGGTAACAGACTCAAGCTCAGGATAATTATTGGAAAGTATAATGTTTGTGTGACCTTTTTCTTTTGCTTTTTTGAGCACATCAACCGTATCATCAAACAAGTTGTAGTTTGAGGGTTGCATTATTATATCGCGAACTTTTTCGCTTGCAGTTTTTGCATCAGCCTCAGGTATACCGAGTGAAACAAAACTCCTGAAAAAATGAGCATTCATAAACTCCCACCATTTTTCACCGATAAGGTCTGAAAAATCACATTCGGGAGTGTGCCAGGTGAAACCGCTTGCATTGCACCGCCTTATATCCTGAAACGTGACGTTATGGTCGGTGACGGTTTCGTTCAACGCTCTGAAAACACTGCCGCTCCAGAGATGCACCGAATAAGCAAGCGTGCCGTCAAAGTCCCAACAAAAAACGCTCATTAAATCACCATCATTAAAGGATTTTTTGATTTGAGTTCAAGGCGTGAGGACGAAGGAATACAAAGGTATTTAGAGTCCGAAACAACGCAGAAGAACACAAAATTTATCCGCAAAAACAAAAGCAAAAGGCAGGGAGGATACAAATCACCTCTCTGCCTTAAAGCCTAAAGCTTATGCCTCTGTGTTAACTACCTGTCTGCCATTGTAGTAACCACAATTAGCACACAGTCTGTGCGGTCTCTTGTACTCGCCGCACTTGGGGCACTTGACGAGCTCAGGTGCATTAAGCTTCCAAACGCTGCTGCGTCTCTTGTCTCTTCTTGCCTTAGAGACTCTTCTCTTCGGAACTGCCATTTCGCCAACCTCCTTGCTGGTGTGTAACTTCTACTCATCGTTATTACTTAACAACTGCTGCAGTGCTGCAAGACGCGGGTCAAGCGGAGCAGAGCAGTTGCATGAGTCATCATTCAGGTTTTTGCCGCAATACTGACAAACACCTTTGCAATCTTCTTTGCACAGATGCCTTGTCGGCAAGCCGAGCAAAATATCCTCCGTAACAAGCTCATCCAGGTTAAAACGAAGTGACTCGACAAGAATCAGCTCATCGTTTTCTTCATCGTTGAGCGAAGTGACCAGAACGTGGTCAACGGGGATGGAAAGATCTTTTGTTGTGTGCTGTGCACATCTGTCACAAGGCGCGGAGTAAGTAAAGGTAGTGTCAGCTTTGAGCTGAACAACACCCGCTTTGTTGAACACGCTGCCTTTAACCCTGACCGGCTGTGCAAAAGGATAATATGTGTAGAGATCGATATCAGACAAGTCGAGGTCGTAATCGAAATCCAGCTTTTCGCCTATGTTGTTAAAAATCGGTTCAAGCTCAATAAACACCTTTGAAACTACCTCCGTAAAGGGTGAGAGCACATTGTGCAAAATAACACACAACGAGTATTATATAGGTTTAATCTCGCTTTGTCAAGAAAAATTTACTTTTTTACAGGACTTCGCAAACCTCGAATACTTTTGCGGGAATTTCTTCCTTATCAGCGGATACTGTGAAGACAACGTCCTTCTCTTCCATCTTGGAGAGATCTGCAACCTTGAGGAGGAAATCTGCAAGTTCATCATAGTTTCTGCCGCCGATACGAAGTGTTGCATCAGCAAATACGTCTGTGATGTCGTGGTCACCTGCGAAGATACCGCAGAGGAAGCCATAGTATGCATCGTAACCGCTTACTTTATAGTTGTCGGTCGCTGTGAGTCTGCAGCGGTGTGTGATGTCATATGTGAGTGCTGACTCTTTTTCGATGCAGACAACGTTGCCGCTTGAATTTTCGACTGCTGCGTTGACAAGCTCGATGAGCTTCTTTGTTTTGCCTGCGCCCTTGTGACCGAGAATAAGTTTTACCATAGTGAATCGCTCCTTTATATTTGTTTATCTGCCGAGTTTTGCTTCCAGCTCTGCTTTCATGTCCTCATATCCGGGTTTGCCGAGAAGTGCGAACATATTCTTCTTGTAGCTTTCTACACCGGGCTGGTCGAAGGGGTTTACACCAAGCACATAGCCTGAAATCGCACAAGCCTTCTCGAAGAAGTAGATAAGCTCACCGAGGTTGTACTCATCCATCTGCTCGACTTCAAGAACGATGTTGGGAACATCGCCGTCAGTGTGTGCAAGGAGTGTGCCCTCGAAAGCCTTACGGTTTACAAACGAAACCGTCTTGCCTGCGAGGAAGTTAAGACCGTCAACATTTTCGGGATCTTCCTTGATGCTGACATCAATCTTAGATTTATCGAAATATACCACTGTTTCAAACATCAGTCTTTCGCCCTCCTGGACGTACTGACCGAGTGAATGAAGGTCTGTGGAATAGATCGCGGAGGAAGGATAGATGCCTTTGTTCTCTTTGCCCTCGCTCTCGCCGTAGAGCTGCTTGAGCCACTCGCACATAAGTGTGAATGACGGCTCGTAGCTGACGAACATTTCAACCTTCTTGCCTGAACGGTAAAGGAGGTTGCGGATTGCCGCATACTTGTAGCAATCGTTTTCGATTGAGGGAACGGAATATTTCTCTCTGGCATCTGCTGCACCCTGCATGAGCGCATCGATATCTATACCTGCGGCTGCAATCGGGAGCAGACCGACAGCTGTAAGAACAGAGTAACGACCGCCGACATCATCGGGGACAACAAAGGTCTGATAGCCCTCTTTATCTGCGAGGGATTTGAGTGTACCCTTTGCCTTATCGGTTGTGACGTAAATACGCTTTGCTGCCTCTTCCTTGCCGTATTTTGATTCAAGGAGTTCCTTGAACACACGGAAGGCAACGGCAGGCTCAGTCGTAGTGCCGCTCTTGGAGATTACGTTAACAGAAAAATCCTTACCGTCAACAAGGCTCATAACCTCAGCTATAGAGGAGGAGCTGATTGTGTTGCCGGCAAAAAGAATCTGAGGTGTGTCTTTTGCGAGAAGGTTGTAGTTGGATGATTTGCAGAACTCAATTGCAGCACGTGCACCCAGGTATGAACCGCCGATACCGATTACAACAAGAACCTGAGAATCGGACTTGATTTTGTCGGCAGCCTTTTTGATAGCCTCAAACTCTGCCTTGTCATAGTTGACGGGAAGATCAACCCAACCGAGGAAATCACTACCCTTGCCTGTGCCGGCATGGAGTGACTCGTGTGCGCTGATGATTTCTGCTTCGATTGTTGCAAGTGCAGTTGCAGAAGCATTCGCACCTGCGTAGGAACCGTTTAACTTAATTGCCATAGATTTGTGCCTGCGGCACTTCGGTGCCGCTCTCCTTTTTGGAACTGAATATAATTTGAGTATTATTAATGATTATTTTAACCTAAAATTAACAGTATTGCAAGACAAAAACACTAATTTTTTTAACATTTTTAATATTTTTTCACTGCGAATGACCTTCTTCTTTTGTCAAGCTTGCAAAAGAACTCAAAAGCCGTCGAAGAATTTCGGTAAAATCAAGTTGTTTAATTTCTTCCGGTGAAACAATACGGTATTCGGCAACAGTTTCACCGTCAATGGTAAACGTAAGCGTACCCACTGTTTCACCCAAAGCAACGGGCGCATTGACATCCGTCACAAGCTCTACAGATTGTATGAGCGACTCAGCACTCCCCTTTTTCATAAGAATCGGCTTCGGTGTTTCAACAGCAGGAGTAAAGCTGCTTTTAAATCCGCCGATAACGTTTACATCCGCAAGCAGCGATGAATCAGGAACGGGAGTGACGGTTTCAAAGTTTGCAAACCCCCAATTCAAAAGAGCCTTGGCAGAATTGAAACGGTCATCGCTTGTAGGGCTGCCCATTATAACGGCGACAAGGTGTGTACCACCACGCTCTGCCGAAGCGGATATACAGCAGCCTGCTTTGGAAGTTGTGCCTGTTTTAAGTCCTGTAGCACCCTGATAGAAACGTATAAGTTTATTGGTGTTGACAAGCTGCGTTGCTCCGTCGCGCAAGGAATCCATCCATACAGTTGTATATTTACGGATAAGATCATGTCTGAGAAGTTCAACAGACATCAGCGCCACGTCATAGGCTGTTGTGAGATGCGTATCCGTTGCATCGTCAAGGCCGGAGCAATTATCAAAATGGGTGTTTTTCATACCAAGCTGTGCCGCTCTGTCATTGAGCATTGCAACAAATGCATCCTCACTGCCTGCAAGATGCTCACCGAGAGCTTCGCACGCATCGTTGGCACTATAAATCGCAGTGGCTCTGAGCAGCTCGTCAACGGTCATCGTTTCGCCCTCTTTGAGCCATATCTGCGAGCCGCCTTTTGAAGCAGCGGTTGCGCTTGCCGTTACGGTATCGTTAAGATTGAGCTTGCCCGAATCAATTGCTTCCATCACGAGCAACAGCGTCATAATTTTGGTAACGGAAGCAGGGAAAAGCCGCTCATGCTCATTTTTTGCCGCAAGCACCTGACCGCTTGAAACATCGACAAGTATTGCTGATTTTGCATTGATTTCAACAGGCATTTCGCTCTGCACGGCACCTGCGCAAACAGCACAAGCAAGCACGCCGGTTATTATTGATAATATAACGCTGACAGGTTTTATTAATCTGAATTTCACTACAATCTCCCCTCTCATACTTTATATGATTGTATGAAAAACGCGTATCTTAAATTACACATTGCACAATTTGCAATTTTGAGGTATAATTTTATGAAGTGAAATTCAGCAAGGAGAAATAATATGAAGGCGGCATTCTACACACTCGGCTGTAAAGTCAACCAATATGAAACCCAGGCTCTTTCGGAAGCTCTTGTCCGTGAAGGTTTTCTGATTGTGCCACACAGCGAGGATGCCGACGTATACATCATAAATTCCTGCACGGTAACAGCCGAAAGCGACAAAAAGACAAGGCAGGCTGTAAGAAGATTCAAAAGACAGCACCCCGACAGCACGGTTGTGCTCACCGGCTGTATGCCGCAGGCTTATCCCGAAGCTGCCGCAGAGCTTGACAGCGCAGACATCGTCGCAGGCAACCGCAACAACTGCGATGTCCCCTCGCTGATAATTAATTATCTCAAAGAAAAGAACAGAAAAATAAATATCATTCAGCACGAAAATCACGACGAATTTGTACCGTGCAGTATCAGCAGCTTTGACGAGAGGACAAGAGCCGCAATCAAAATCGAAGACGGATGCAACCGTTTCTGCTCCTACTGCATTATCCCATATGCAAGAGGAAGGGTACGTTCAAAGCCGATTGAAGAAATCAGGAACGAGGCTGCCGCACTTGCCGAAAACGGATACACCGAAATTGTGCTTGTGGGCATAAACCTTTCTTCTTACGGCACAGACTGTTCGCTTTCACTCAGCGATGCCGTTGCCGCCGTATGTGAAATTGACGCGATTAAACGTGTGCGACTCGGCTCACTTGAGCCTGACCATATGACAAAAGAGATGGTTGACGGACTTAAGGCGCAGCCAAAGCTCTGCCCACAGTTTCACATCTCACTGCAGAGCGGATGTACAGAAACACTCAAACGAATGAACAGGCATTATGACGCTGATGAATATGAGAGAATTTGTAACCTTCTGCGATCAAGCTTTGAAGACTGCACGATAACAACCGACATAATGGTAGGCTTTGCAGGCGAAACAGAAGAAGAGTTTGAAGAGTCACTTCGCTTTGCAGAGAAAATAGGCTTTGAAAAGGTGCATGTATTCCCCTACTCACAGCGAAAAGGCACACGGGCAGCAGAATTCCCGAACCAGCTTGAGAAAGCCGTAAAGGAAGAAAGAGCGCACAGAATGATTGAGCTGACAAACAGGCTCAGAGCCGATTTTCTCAAATCACAGATCGGAAAAACAGTCGAGGTGCTTGCAGAAACCAAGGATGAAAACGGCTGCTGTACAGGATATACCGCAAACTACACACCCGTCAGAATAGCATACGGCGCAGAATGTGCAGAGTATTATAAAGTAAAAATCACAGCTGCCGATAACGACAGCTGTGAAGGAGAAATAATATAAAATTTTATACCGAGTATTCTCTGAGGAATTTGTTGTAATTTGCATCGAATTCCTCAGAATCTTTTTTAAGGCTTCTGACAAACTTGTGCATATCAAATCTTGCGTGAGCTGTTTCGATAACACAGGCTGCGATATTGGAGCAATGGTCAGAAACACGCTCGAGGTTTGTGACGATATCATTGAATACAAAGCCCTGCTCAATTGTGCACTCATTCTTGCGAAGACGCTCGATATGGCCGTGCTTCATATCTTCTTTCAGCACGTCAATTACCTGCTCAAGCGGCTCTACAAGAGCGGCGCTTTCAAGGTTGTTGTTTGCAAGTGCATCGTATGAAAGCTCAAGAATATGCGTTGTTGCGGCAACAATATTCTGCATCTCTTTCTGAGCATTGCCCGAGAAGGACATCTTCTTTTCCTTAAGCTCTTCTGCAGATTCAAGAATGTTGAGAGCGTGGTCACTCAGACGCTCAAGGTCACCTATGAGGTGAAGCTGCATTGAAAGCTCGCGGCTATCCTCATCGGTAAGGTTATGGGTGCTGAGTTTTACAAGATAACCGCCGATGGTATCCTCATAGTTGTCGGCTTTTTTCTCTGCCTTGCGTATACTTTCAGCCGTTTTCTCATCATAAGAGCTGAGCATTCGCATTGAATCAAGCAGCGCAACCTTGCTCAACTCTGCCATTTTAACAGTTACCTTGTGGCTCTGCTCAACAGCAACTGCAGGTGTGTTGAAAAGACGCTCATCAAGAAGCTGTGCCTTTTCGTCCTCACCCTTATCTCTGACAGTGAGGTTAGCGAGCTTGACAAGCAGATTGGATGCAGGGAACAGAATAGCAAGAGCAACAATCTTGAAGCCTGTGTGAACAACAGCTATGCCGAAAGGATTAGCAGGTTCATTGAGAATCGGTATCTCTACAAAAGAGGTTACCGCATAGAAAGCCGTAAGCAATATCGCCGTTGCAATAACGTTGAAATAGAGATGTATGAACGCGGCGCGCTTTGCGTTTTTGTTAGCACCTGCGCAGGAGATGATAGCACTGACACAGGTACCGATATTCTGACCCATAATAATCGGAACCGCAGCTCCAAAGGATACTGCTCCGGTCGCACACAATGCCTGTAAAATACCGACAGATGCAGATGAACTCTGGATGATTGCTGTGAGAATCGCTCCACAGAGCAGACCCAGAATCGGGTTGGTAAACATGGTAAGAATATTGGTAAATTCAGGCACATTCGCCAACGGTTTTACCGCCCCACTCATGGTATCCATTCCGGTCATCAGGATTGCAAAACCGATCAGAATCATACCCACATCTTTTTTCTTGTCACTCTTCATGAACATGATAAAGATCACACCTATCAGAGCAAGAACAGGAGCAAATGAAGTAGGTTTTAAAAGCTTCATAAAGAAATTACTACTCTCAATTCCGGATAAGCTAAGAATCCAGGAAGTAATGGTAGTACCGATGTTCGCACCCATGATAATACCCACCCCCTGTGTCAGCT
>JAZTZM010000027.1:0-57792 GCA_045637465.1 Acutalibacteraceae bacterium
ACATTCACTTTTATAACAACGAACGTATCCAATTAAAAACAAAACTGACTCCGCTTGAAAAACGAAGTCAGTATGTCGCTTAATTAAATATTTCTGCCATAGGGGCTTTTTTGTACTGTCCGCACAATTTGGGGCAGTTCAATTTTCCGTCGCTTTTTTGTTTAAAGAAGTGATTTGAACTCTGTTATTGCTTTTTTATTTGAGAAAACAACATCGCTGCCGTGTGAGAGGCAAGGTGTTTGTCCGTCATAAGTCTGGGCAACACCTCCGGCTTCGCGGAGAATTACAGTACCTGCAGCATAATCCCATGGCTGAAGCTCTTTTTCAAAGAAAATCTCGCATCTTCCGCACGCAACCATACATATATCGTATGCTGCTGAGCCGCTTCTTCGTATATCTCTTGAATAGTCAAAAACTTTTCGGAGCAGGGCAAATGTTTCGTCAGTGTTTTCGGGATGATATGGCGAAGTGCCGAAAAGTGCAAGACCGTCTGCAAGTGTGCGATTGCTTACTCTTATGGCTTTACCGTTAAGATAAGCACCTTTGTCTTTTTCTGCACTGAAAATCTCATTCAGATAAGGGTTATAAATAATTCCGAGAATTGGCTCATCACCTTCGCAAAGTGCAACAGAAATGCAGCTGCAATGATAGTCCTGCATAAAGTTTGTTGTGCCGTCAATCGGGTCAACAACAAATCTCAATGCGGTGCTGTCCTGTATGCCTTCTCCTTCTTCACCAACAAATTCAGCTTCAGGAATAATTTGGCTCAGTTCCTCGTGCAGAAAATGCTGAACTGCAACATCGTATTCTGTGACGAAGTTTTTCTTACCCTCTTTTGCGGTTACACAATCTTCTCTGCCAGTCGCATTGAGGATAATTTCTCCGGCTTTTCTGACTGCTTCAATAAGCTTTTGAATATCGAAATCCATTTAATATCATCCTTTGATTTTTTTACCGTATTTGATTTGGTTTTTAATAAATCCGAAGAGAAGAACAATAAGAATAAGCGGAAGAAAAACAAGAGCAAGAATTGCAGTGATAACTATGATTGCAGGCCCTTTTTTGCTTTTGCTTATGCTCTCGTATTCGGGAACGTAATTTGGTGCGTTTCTGCTTTCGCTTTCTGACAGGTAGTCATATAATTTAAGGTTGGTTTCATATGCGTCAAACTCACCCTTGCACGCAAGAGGTGCAAGCAAAGCTGTTGCATTTGGCGCAACCTTTAAAATTTTGCCGAGATCAATGTGAATGGTTGAAAGTATGCTGTCGATAATTCTTAAAAATCCTATGTAAATTCTGCATTCAGGATTCTCAGGCGTCATATTGTTTTCACCTGAGAAAAGATTAGATACAAGTGAAATGATAAAATCAACTACTTTATCGTTCTTAATGCTTTCCCAATCTTTCTTTTTAAGACCTGTTTCTTTTTTAGTCCATTTTGCAAACGTGCCGAATTTAACGTTGTTAAGCCACTTGAATATCGGTTTTATTATCCAGCCGAATTTGTATATAACTTTTGGTTTGATGCTGATAGCCTGACCCATATATGCAAATTTATCAATGTCGCTTCCTGCTGCCTTTATCATATCGCCTATGACACCGATAAGCTGCTTTTTCAGATGCTCTTCAAGTGTAAGACCATTTGTATCGATGTTTGCACTTTCAACCTTTTCGGTAGTTATGCTGACTGAGTCATTGTTTATTGTTATTTTTCTCATCGGGGCAGGGTAGCCGACAAGAGAACCTGTGCTGACAGCGTAGAACGCATTACCTCTGTCGCTGAATATTCTGCCGATGTTGTGGGTGTGAGTGTGACCCGTCATCATCAGCTGAATGCCCATATCGGCATATTCTTTGCGTATCTGTTTGTAGTTTCGATGCATATCACCCTTGCCGATAAGTTCATACATGGGTGACGGAGGTATTATCGGGTGGTGAGTCATTGCGACAATAAACTGTCCGTTTTGCCTTGCATCTTCAGCTTGTTCTCTGACCCAATCAAGAAACTCACCCTCGATACCCATATCGTCATTGAGCGCAAACAGTCTTACGTTATCAGGCAGCTGAACAATAAAGCTCATATATTCGGGTTTACAGCTTACAGCCTCATCTGGAGCGAATTCACGGTAGAAATCAAATAGCTCGTTGCGTCTGAGTGCAGGCATTTCTTTAATTTCATCGCCTACATATTTTTTGCTCTTT
The DNA here is from genome assembly GCA_045637465.1 of Acutalibacteraceae bacterium. Classification (GTDB taxonomy): domain Bacteria; phylum Bacillota; class Clostridia; order Oscillospirales; family Acutalibacteraceae; genus UBA8612. The sequence continues at coordinate 2,203 of JAZTZM010000027.1, forward strand.
TCTTTATAATCGTGAGTTGCTGTGATTACATAAACTTTTTTGCCTTTAGCTTTGAGTTCACGGAGCATTTCGCGAAATTCAATATGTGCTGCTTCTTCTCCGTCGTTTGTAACGTCACCCGCAATGAGCACGATATCCGATGTTTGATCAGCGGCAATTTTACTGAAAGCGGATTCAAGTAATTCGCGTGCTCCGCCTAAAAGCTTCTGACTTCTCATCAAAGCGTTTTCATAAGCTTTTCCGCTTGTTCCTGTTTTAGGTGAATAGTAATGGGTATCTGTAATTACAGTCAGATTAAGGGACATAAGTTATTCCTCTTTTGCTTTTATTCTGTATATCTTTACACTGTGTGGTGCGAGAGCTGCACTGACGGTATCGCTTGAAACAAGCTCTTCACCGCTCCAGAGATCTCTGCAAATATATTCTTCTGAAACAGGGAGAGGACAGTAATCTGTATTGAGTAGCTCGCTGATACTGACAGATTCGCAGGTTTCCTCACCAAATTTATTGAAGAAACAAACAGCCGCCTCGTTGTTTTCAAGAGGCTTGACAAGAACATCGACTTTGATATTGGATTTGTGTCTGCGGCACTGGATTCCGAGCTTGTCCTGATCGATTGCAATCAGTTCTTTATTAGTGAGTATCTTAAGAATCGGGTCATCTGATTTTGCATTGCCTTCTTCATCAATAAAACGTCTGATATCGTTGCCGAGTATGAGAGGAGCCGCCATCATACACCACAAGGTGAAGTGAGCTTTGTTTTCATCCATCGAGAGATTACCGTTGCCTACTTCAAGCATATCTGGATCATTCCAACCGCCGGGGCCTGCGTGTTTTGCAAGACGAACGTTCTGCTCATAAATTGACACGATGGAGGGCCAGTTAGCTGCTATATCAATTGTAGTTCTCCAGAGGTTACCGGCTTCTTTTCCCCAGTTCCAGGGTCGGTTGAAGCCCCATTCGCAAATTGAGTAGCAAATCGGTTTTTCTTCGGTGCCGTTTTTCTCGGCAAATTCTTTTGTTGCTTTTTTTAGTTCCTGTCCCATTCTTTTATATTGACAGGCAGCTGCATCCATTCTTGATGCAAACGGATTAAAGAGCTTAATGGTATTTTCACCTTTTTTGAGTTCAACTGTCAGCTGAAGTCTGCCGTCTGCTGAAGGTGCCTTTGTAGGAGCTGCATAAAGGTCATATTCCTTTTCACCGTTTACTACAACTTTGAGATATTTGTAGAAACGACCTTTTTTACGGATTACAAGTGTGAGGATATAGCTACCGTCTTCTTCTGCGTCTATGTTACTGAATAATGCACTGCCTATATTTGAACTGAGTCCGACGATATATTCTTCCGGATGCTTGGCGTCAGTGGCGAGTCTTGCGTGACCGTCAAGCATAGCTTCGTTTGCGCTAAGTGAAGCTATTTCCTTGCCGTCTGCTGTGCTGATTATGAGCTTTTCTATATATGGTGCACTTGTAGGTATGGGTTTACTGTGGCAAAAATCATACTTGAAATATTCAATACCCCATTCAGCAAACGTTGAAGCATCTATGGCTTCGTAGCCGAGTGAGGCGGGAAGATCTTCACAGGTGTGTGTACCGTTAGAAGAATAAATGCCGACTTTGAGTCCCAACTTATTTATATCATCGACAAGTGGCTTTATACCGCGTGGAAATGCTTCGTAATCGGCAACAAGTCTGTCGTTTTCGTCACGCTGTGATGATTGCCAGCAGTCATCAAGGTTGACGTATTTATATCCTGCTTCGGCAAGTCCGCTTTTTGCCATAGCGTTTGCAATTTCGAGAATAAGTTCTTCGCTGATTTTATTTCTGAATGTATTCCAACTCGACCAACCCATCGGTGGGGTAAGCGCAACACCATTGTCGTAAGCGTTGTTGCTTCTGGTTGTCACCTTGGCTGCGTTAACTGTTCTTGCTGCAACTGCAGAAGGATCGATAATGTTTGATTTAACAGCATAAGTTATACCTGCTGTTGCTGCAATAGCTGCTGCAGTTTTGAGTAATCCTTTGATCATTTCACTACCTCCGTCGGGCAATATATTAATATTCTATCAAAATGAAAAGTTAAAATCAATTATTTTTTAAAAGCAAATACCGATTCTGTTAAGAACCGGTATTTAATAATATATTCAGTTGTTATTTTTGCTTAACTTTTTTCTTATCAGCAGACTTGCAAGTTTTTTTCTGTCAAATGGTATAAGAGGGTAGAGATAACTTCTTCCGCTTAATGTCGGATTAAATGCAATCAGAAGAATAATTATGCACATTCCGGCAATAAATCCGATAAAATTGAATAATGCCACAAGTATTATCAACATCATTCTGCAAAGCTTGAAAGCATAGCCCAACTCATAGCTCGGCTGAGTGAAATTTGTTATGCCGACAAAAGCCATATAAAGCACAACTTCCGATGAAAGCCAACCTGATTGTACGGCAAACTCACCCAAAACCAAAGCACCGACAATGCTCAGTGAGTTGCTGAGTGCCGACGGTGTGTTGAGAGAAGCAAGCTTTAAAGCATCAATAATTATCTCAACAATCAGTAATTGAGCAAATGGCGGTATTGAATACTCGTCTTGTATTTTAATAAAATCAAGCCACGGCGGTATGAACTGTTCGTTCTGAATCAGCAACAACCATATCGGTGTCATAAGCAGAGTCAGCGCAAAAATGAACATTCTGATTATTCTCAGATATGAACCGATAAGCGGAGGAAAATAATAATCGTTTGAATCCTGCAAAAAATCAAAAATTCCTGTAGGTACAATCATTGCTGAAGGTGAATTGTCAACCATAAGCACAACGTTTCCTTCGTTTATGCTTGCTGCTGCGGCATCCGGTCTTTCTGTGTATCTGACTTTCGGAAAAGGGTTAAAATGTTGTTTTGTCAGCAATGATTCGGCAAGAGTTGCCTGACCCATTGTCAAATTGCTCACTTTAATTTCTGATACTTTTTTTCTGATATTATCAAGCATTTTTTTGTCGACTTTATCAGCAACATAGCAGATTACCGCATCGGTGTGTGATTTTGTGCCGATGTTGAAGTATTCCATTGTTATCTGCGGATTTCTTAATCTTCTGCGAATAAGTGCTGTGTTAAATATAAGTGTTTCCGTGAATCCGTCATGTGCTCCGCGCAATACCTTATCGTTTTCAGGCTCACCTACACTTCTTGCAGGATAAGTTCTTGCGTCAATTATAATAGCCTGCTCATAACCTTCAACGATTATACACAGAGCACCGGATAAAACAAATGTGATAATCTTACTGATTTGTGCGCAGATGTCTGTCTCAATATAGCTGACAAAGCGATCAGCAAAAGACCGTGCGCTCTCGGCATTTTTTATCGATTCTTCAGTCAGTGACTGCATACCTTGAATAACTTTAACCATTGAATCGTCCTTTACAAGTCCGTCAATAAAATAAAGTTTTGCTCTTTTTTTAGCAAATATAAAATTCCTGCATACAATGTCAAAACTGTCTTTGACCCGCAATTGAGTGTCAAGCAGTTTTATATTTTCTTCATAATCCTTTGTTAACTCCATAAAATTTATCACATCCATATAGTTTTACTATATTGTTTACAGATGTGTTCGCTTTATTCGGTCATCGATATTCATTATATAAGTTTACAATAGCGTTCCAGGTAAGCGGACCGACTGCACCGGTGGGTTCCTGACCAACCAACCGTTGAATTGCCTGTACAGCTTGCCTGGTACTATTTCCGTATACTCCGTCGACAATTACCGACGGTATGCTTGAGTTATATTCTGATATAGTGTTTATAAATGTCTGAAGTTGTTCAACAACCTTTCCTGTAGCGCCTGTTGTGATGTAATATCCGGGATACAGTAGCGAAGAATAGCTGCTGTATTCATTGGGCAGTGAGCGCAAAACAGCGTCATATTGGTCTTGTATTGCGTTCCATGTCTGTCTTCCTACAATTCCGTCTGCAGGTAAGCCGAATTGATTTTGAAATGCAATAACAGCGTTTCTTGTTTCATCGCCGAAATTACCGTCAACTGTTATCTGTGGCAGTGTATCATAGAAGAAGCCGAGAAACGCCAGATAGTATTGAAGTACCGATACCTCATTACCGCTTTCACCGTATTCAAGAACTTTAGGGAATTTACGTTCAGCTTCCGTTATGGTTATACCCTCGGAATAAAGCCCGGAAAGATTTTTTACTCCGTTGTAAATCTGCTTGATTTTATACCATGTTGCTTTGCCAACTCTTCCGTCAGGTGAGAGGTTGAATATTTTCTGAAACTGTATTACGGCACGTCTTGTTTCTTCGTCAAAAATTCCGTTTGTAGAGGGAATACGTGGAATTGATGGGTAGTTTGCACTGATTCGGTTAAGCTGTCTTTGAATTGTTCTTACATCTTCTCCTGAATCACCAAGGTCAATTATTACACCGGGATATGAGGGTGTGTTTGCGCCGACCGGAGCGTTTGTGACGATGTTAATATCATTTCCGTAATAATTCTGAAGTATTTCATACGGTGTTCTTCCCTGATTTGCCAACGTTACCGTACCCCATTGAGAAAGTCCGTCGCACTGAACGGAAGTGCCGTTGCAATATGTCGTGAAATACGGTTGGATCTGGTCAGCTTTAGTAACATAATCGTTGAAAATTTCGTCAACGATAAGACTTATATTTTCAAATACTTCTCTGCTGTTTATAAATTTCTGATCATATTGAGTTGATGAGGTGATATCGAAATTATAGCCGCGACTCCTGTAGTATTCAGTATAATATCTGTTAAGTGCAAATGTAATTATTGCATATATATTTGCTCTTAATGCACTGTCGGGCCATGTGGGATATATTTCGCTGGAAGCAACGTTTTTGATGTAATCCGCAAAGTTCAACGTCACATTTTCAGCAGGTGAATCCGGAGCGCCGAGATGCACTGTTATTCTGTCTGGAATTATTGGTGTAGGCATAAATCCTCCTTAAAGGTCAGGATTTTCTTCAAATATTTGTGTGCGTTGATTGGTGCTGTTAAGAGGAAGCATCGCAACAGGCTGTAATGACTCAATACCTTCAAATATAGGAACATTGCTAAATGTTATTGATTCGAATTGCGGATGTGTAACCCTGACGGTGTATGTGGCGTACGGAATTGGCGAATCAGGTGTTAATGACAACTCTTTGCTTTTGGTAGGCAGAGTTATATTTTCCGCAACTCCGTCAATATCTGTGTATTCTTCAGCAAATATGTGTGTTCCGTCGTCAAACTCTTTTTCGACTGAAACTTTCGCGTTTTGTATCGGGAATACCTGTAAGGAAGCATATGTCTGAACTCTTAATTTACCGTACTTTGAGTTTTCGTCTATAAATTTGTTGTATGTTGAATGTGTGATATCTGTATTTTGTTGTATAATGCTTTCATCATCTCCCAAAAATTCTGATGGCATCGGACGGTTACTGACGTATTTTGCATCATATGTTTTAGTAGTTTGAAAGTTTTTATCCGTTATCTCAGCTTCTTTGAATCCTTCGTTATTAACAGAATAGACTATGCCATTCTTTTTTGCGTATTTCATCAATTCCTTTTTATATTCTTCGATGCGTTTCTCCATACTGTCCGTAAATATCACTCCTAAAATTATACTATGATACTATATGCGTTTTGTTAGTGCGACAATACGTGATTTTTTCAATTATTTTGTGATTTTGTTAATTTTTTGAAACCCCTTTTAATTTTTAATTTATATGTTATAATTATGTTGTTAATTTATGCGAAAATTGGAGGATATTACTTATGAAGATTCTTATGGTTGGTTCCGGCGGCCGCGAGCATGCACTTGTTAAAAAGCTGCTTGAAAGTGATAGGGTAGACAGTGTAATCTGTGCACCCGGTAACGGCGGTATTTCATGCGATGCTGAATGTTTTGCAGTCAATGTAATGGATATTGACGGTATGATTGCACTTGCAAAAGAACAGAATGTTGATTTTGTTTTTGTTGCGCCCGATGATCCGCTTGCTGCAGGTATGGTTGATGCTTTTGAAAAAGAGGGTATCAAAGCATTTGGTCCTTCAGCTCTTGCTGCACGAATCGAGAGCAGCAAGGTGTTCTCAAAAAATATTATGAAAAAATACGGTATTCCGACAGCTGCCTACGAAGTTTTTTCAGATTCTGATGCTGCTGTTGCATATATTGAATCAACAGGTAAATTCCCTGTTGTTATCAAGGCTGACGGTCTTGCTCTCGGCAAGGGTGTAATCATTGCAGAAGATCTTGAATCAGCAAAGGATGCTGTCAAGTCAATTATGGAGGATAAAGTTTTCGGTGCTTCCGGAAATAACATTGTTGTTGAAGAGTTTCTTACCGGTCCGGAAGTTTCTGTTCTTGCGTTTACAGACGGCAAAACTCTTGCACCTATGGTTTCTTCAATGGACCATAAAAGAGCACTTGACGGTGATAAGGGTCTGAACACAGGCGGAATGGGTACCGTAGCTCCTAACCCTTACTACACAAAAGAAATTGCTCAGGAATGTATGGATACAATCTTTATGCCTACTGTTAAGGCTATGTGCAGTGAAGGATGTCCTTTCAAAGGTTGTCTCTATTTCGGTCTGATGCTTACACCTGACGGACCTAAGGTTATTGAGTATAATTCACGTTTCGGAGACCCGGAAACACAGGTTGTTCTGCCGCTGCTTGAAACTCCTCTTGTTGATATTATCGAGGCCGTTACAGATGAAACACTTGATAAGATTGATGTTGTATTTGCTGATGAATCTTGCGCTTGCGTAATTATGGCATCGGGCGGATATCCCGGTTCATACGCAAAGGGCATTGAAATCAACGGACTTAATGATAAGGGTAACGTTGACGGTGCTGTTGTGTATCATGCAGGCACGAAGCTTGAAAACGGTAAATTCCTTACAAATGGCGGACGTGTTCTCGGTGTTACGGCAAGAGCTGAAAATCTTCCTTCAGCTCTTGAAAAGGCATATGCTGCAACAGAAAAGATTTCTTTTGACGGTGCACATAAGCGTAATGATATCGGTAAGAGAGCACTTGATGCCCTTAAATAAACCGACACTAATACAAAAAAGGGAGGAATCAGCGTGAAAAATAAAAAGCTGATTAGAATTGGTGTTGCCGTTTTGTTGGTGATGGCTATTGTTGGCGGCGTTTTTTTCTTTGTCCATAAGAAAAATGAGGACAGATTTGAAGCGGTTATTTTGGATGTTGGTACATCAACAATCAAGCAAACGCTTTCTACTCAAGGTGTTGTCGAATCGACAAACAGGGGAGAATACGAAATATTTGACGGCGTTGTTGTAAAAGAAGTTTTTGTAAAGCTCGGAGATAAAGTTGAAGAGGGTCAGCTTCTTGCAACTTTCGAGCCTTCTTCACTCAACGGCATTCTTTCCGAAAAGCAGTCTGCCTACGATATGTCAAAAGTTAATTATCATAACTCAATTAATGCTGCTAATGAAGCTGCAGCTAAGCTGCCTGCAATTAATGCTGAGATAGCTGAACTTGAAAAAGAAGTTTCAAAGCTCGCCGCTTCAGCTGACGGTGATTCTTCTGAAAAGCAGAAAAAAGTTCCCGACTGGGTTGACGGAATCGATTACGAAACACTTTCCAAGCTTCTCGGTAATAATTACACCGTTGAAGAGCTTCGCGATTATTTTACAAAGCTTGCACTTCGCGGAGCTGACAGAAAAACTGCTTCCGACATTATTGACAGCTTCAAAATTGGTTCTTCTTTTGATTTTGCATCAATGTTCGGTGCTTCATCTGCTGAAGCAGAGCTTATGAGTGCGCAGTTTTCGCTTATGAGTCTTAAAGCACAGAAAACTCTTTTTGAAACTCAGTCACAGAACGTTCTTAAATCAACTTATCAATCACTTATGGATACAGCAAAGTCAGATCTTGACAGAGCAAAATCATCGGTTGAAAAGCTGAAAAAAGGTTGGTATGCTGAAGGTTCCGGTGTTGTAAGTGAACTGAATATTGCAGCAGGTCAGTCTTTTACGGCAACCAAAACCTCTGCAGGGATTGATATGAGCTCACTTCTCGGTCTTATGTCAGGCGGAAGTTCAAATGCTGATATAAGCAGTCTGCTGTCTGCGTTTTCCGGTTCATCTTCTACAAAGAATATCGGTATTGCCGTTGAGTATTATGATAGCTTTGTCGCTTCGTTTACACTCGGCAAGTTTGATGTTCTTGATGTTGAAATCGGTCAGAAAGCTACGATTAATTCGCTCGGTCATACACTTGAAGGAGAAGTTATTTATATCAGCCCTGTAGCTTCATCTTCTTCAAGCATTGATATAAGCTCTATGCTCGGCGGTGCGGCATCGTCATCATCAAATACAATTCCGGCTAAAGTTAAAATTAAAAATCCTGACGAAAGCATAATTATCGGTATTGATGTCGATATCGATATTGAACTTGATTCAGTTGATAATGCTGTAGTTGTTCCTATTGAGTCTGTTGAAACGGACGATACAGGCAGCTATATCTATATGTTTAACGAGAAGAAATCAACCGTAACTCGCGTGCCGGTTGAGCTTGGTCTTTCGACGGATACTCAATATCAGGTTATTTCCGGTTGTTCTGCCGGTGATAAAATTGTTCAGAATCCTGCAACAGCGCTTAAGGCAATAGCTGAAGAGGGCGAAAAGGTCGCAGCTGTTTATGAGAATGATGCTGCTGTATGACAGGTGGTGCATAATTTATGAATATTGTTGAAAACATTCGTATTGCTATTTTCAGCATCCGCACCAATCTGACAAGATCTTTGCTGACAATGCTTGGCATAATTATAGGTGTTGCTTCAGTTATTGCAATTGTTACTGTCGGTAATGGCGGTCGCGATTATATAGTCGGTATGATTGAATCTATGGGTTCAAATACGGTCAGCATCACTGTTGCAACAGATGTCGCTACACCAAACGACTATATAACTGATGACGATATTGATGCAATTAAACAGCTCGACAGTGTTGGTGCTGTTTCGCCGATGGCGTTTAATATGGCTATTTGCGAAAGCTCTTCCGAAAACGGTACTGCGATGATTATGGCAGGCACAGATGATTTGCAGTATATTATGGGCTCTAAAATGTTATATGGCAGATTTTATAACAAGTCTGATTTTGATGCTGCCAGAAATGTTGTATGTATTGATAATCTGAGCGCTTATACTCTTTTTGGCTATGAAAACTGTGTAGGTGAAAAAATCAATCTTACTTCTAACGGAAAAACAGTTGCATTCAAGATTATTGGTGTAGGCGATAATACCTCTATGATGAATGCCGATGCTGAATCTATGGCTCAGATGATGGAATCGTCAAGTGCTATGGGTACTATGGTTACGATGATGATACCTTCTACGACTTACAGTGAGTTTTTCGGTCAGAATGCGAAGTACCAGATGATTTATCTTACCGCTAAAGATGACAGGTTTCTTGACAGTGCAGGTGCTTCTGCAGCTAATGTGCTTAAAGCACGACACGCCAATGCTGACCGTGAAGTTTATACCGTTACCAATATGGCAACTTTTATTGAACTGATCGATACGGTTATCAACGTCTTTACGGCATTTATTGCAGCTGTTGGTGCAATTTCCCTTGTTGTTGGCGGTATTGGTGTTATGAATATTATGCTTGTTTCCGTTACCGAGCGAACGCGAGAAATCGGTATAAGAAAAGCTTTAGGCGCAAAAACATCGACTATTATGCTTCAATTCCTTACGGAATCGGTAATACTGTGTTGTATAGGCGGTTTTATCGGGTTGGTTCTTGGCGTCGGAGGAGCAATGATAGCTGCTGCTTACGTTAATGTTCCGATTAAAATACAGTTCTCTACAATTTTGTTAGCTGTCGGATTTTCAAGCGGTATAGGTATTTTCTTCGGAATTTATCCTGCGAGAAGAGCCGCAAAAATGCTTCCGATCGAAGCACTCAGAAGAGATTAAGAAAAAGCTCCGGACTTTCGTCCGGAGCTTTTTGATTCGTATTATTGATTAATACTTGAAGTTCTTGTAGAAGATGTGTGCTGAACCTGTTGCGTTACCGCCGCCAGCTACATCGATTTCGACATCGATGTTGTATTCAACAGTGAGGCTTACAAGATTGCCTGTTGTGGAATTGATAACTGCCTTAACTGTTGCGTTGTCATAGCTCTCGCTGACCTTTGCGCCGCCAAGGATATCATCGATTGCATCGTAGATAACGACAGCTGTCTTATGGTCAAAATAGCTCTTGTCGCCGTCGCCAATGCAGATACCGCACTTGTCGATGGGGGAGTTGTTTGACTTGGATTTCTTGTCAGCATAGCTGGAACCGCCCTTAACGTTGAAAACGATTGTGTACTCTTCACCGTTTTCTGTGCAAGTAGCTTTTGTTACATCAGCCTCTGAAAGTGTGCTCTTGCGAAGGTACTGATGGGGAAGGTCTGACTCCCACTGACCCTTTGTAACGTCCATTGTGTATTTGTTCTCAGCGCCGATGCCCATGAACTGATACATAATGTCACCGAATGTTTTGAGAAGGATACCTGCGTTGAGCTTCTCGTTATCAACGTAACGAACTTTGTTGAAGCCAACCTTAGCATCAACAGCCTTGCTGATTGCTGTGTTGTAGTAATCGATGATGTCCTTCTTTTCTGTGGGAATAGCTGCTGCTGTTGTTTCTTCAACTGCGCTTGTTTCCTCAACTGTTGTTGCTTCTTCGGAAGCGGGCTCTTCAGCAGAAACATCTTCAGCTACTGTTGTTGCATCTGCTGCTTCATCAGCAATTGTTGTTTCTTCTGCTACTGTGGTTTCGACGGGATCGGGTGTTTTCTCGCCGCATGCAGCAAAGCTAAGGAGCATTGCAACGGCAAGAAGAAGTGCTACGAGTTTTTTCATTGGGGTTTCTCCTTTCGGTATTTAAATGCCTTTTGGCATTGTTTACTTTTTATAGTATTTTTTTACGTTTGATGAGTGTTCAGCCCATGTTTCAGCGTAATAGTAGTTTCTGTTTTCGTCATATACAAAAAAGTAATAATCAGAATCAGCAGGGTAGAGTGCTGCATCAATTGCAGCTGTGCTGACGTTAGTTACCGGACCTTCAGGCAGACCTTTTACGTCGTAAGTGTTATAAAGTGTCTTGAAACGCGAGATATCGTCTGTATATGGCTTTACGTGATTGTTAAGATAGAATATTGTAACGTCGCATTCAAGTTTTCTGTAATCTGAATTAAGCCTGTTATGTATAACCGAAGAAACGTTTTTTAATTCGGGGTCAGTTGCTTCTTCACGCACGATTGATGCAATTGTAAGTATTTCGTCGATTGAATAACCCAACTCACGGGCACGGGCTCGGTAAGCATCTGTAATTTTTTTATCGAAATTGTTAAGGAATATTTTAATTACTGTTTGAGCATCTGAATTATAATAGAAGTCATATGTATCGGGATAGAGATATCCCTCAAGCAAGAACGGACGGTTTTGTGGATTTTGAATTTCATTTAAAAACCAATAATTAGATTCAGGTGCATTCGCAGCAGCCAAAAAGTCAGCAGCTGAGCATACATTGTTTTCTTGAAGGATTTTTGCATATTCTTCAACGGTTAACCCGTCGGAAAACTTAATTCTGACGTCGTATGCCTGAGCAGTGGTTGAATTGCTGTCAGCTTTTTGCGGTTGGTCGGATGAACATCCGCAAAGTGATATAATCAAAAAGCAAAGAACAAGTGCTGTAAACTTTTTAAACATAGAGTGTTCCTTATTATACGCATTTTGGTTTATTATACATTAAAACTAATTCTTTTGCAATAGTTGACATCAATATTTGAATAAAATATAATTAAGTGAATTCTTTGGGTCTGTAGCTCAGTTGGGAGAGCGCTCGGTTCGCAACCGAAAGGTCGAGAGTTCGATTTTCTTCAGATCCACCATAAAACAAAGGTATATTTAGCACAAACTACAAAAATGAAATTACCTCTTTATTCAATTTGAATATTGAATAATTTTACAAATGTGGTATGATTTATTTGTAATTATGTGTTTAAAGAAAGGAACAGTTATGCCTAAATATCTTATTGTTAATGCTGATGACTACGGAATGTGTAATGCTGCAAACACAGCTGTAAATGAACTTTTTGAAGGTGGCTGGCTCAAATCAGCTACTATTATGATGCCTTGCCCGACAGCAGCAGATGCCGTCAAATTCTCAATTGATCACCCTGAATACGCTATTGGCGTTCATCTCACAATGACAAGTGAATGGGGAAAATACCGCTGGAAACCCCTTACGGACGGTAAGACTCTTGTTGACGAAGAGGGCTTTATGTGGCACGAAAGCGATCAGGTTGAGAAGAACGCTTCCTATGAAGACCTCGAAAGAGAAATCCGTGCACAGATTGACCTTGCGCATAAGATGGGTATGAAGCCTTCTCATACAGACAACCATATGGGTTCACTTTACGGTCATTATACCGGACGTCTCGGTCTTGCAAAAATGACACTTCGCGTTTGCGGTGAGTACGGATATGCATACCGTCTCTACACAAAACATGATAAGCGTATTTGTCCTAACGGTACACCTTATTTCCTTTATGCAGCAATCACACTTCTTTCCAAGAAGTGGGGCAAGAAGTATAACGTTGTTATTCCCGATTACCTTCTTTTCCCGGATTGGAACGACAATATGCGCGTAAGCTACGAGGTATATAGAGATACAATTCTCAAAATCTGGACTGATATCCCTGAGGACGGCGTAACCGAGACCTTCGTTCATCCTTCAGTTGAATCTGACGAACTCAAGGGAATCACTGCAAGATGGCAGGACAGAGTGTGGGAATATCAACTTATGAAGGATCCTTACGTTCATCAGTATCTTAAAGAGCATGGTGTTGAACTCATCAGCTACCGTGAACTTATTAAGATGAAAGGCGGCAAAGTCCGCTAAGCTATGTCTTTAATCCGGTTGTAACAATTTTGTTGCATCCGGATTTTTTATTTAGTAAAAATAATGAGCTTTTGTGAGCAAACAAGAGAAAAAGAGAGATAATCAAAGCATTATAAAATTCTGTTCAAGTTAACGGTTGGTTTTTGTCAAAAAAAATAAAATAATTGTTGACATTTGAATAAATTAGCACTATATTTGTAATCGATATATTATATAATAAGAGAGGGGTTGCATAATTGGAAAATAACATCATTATCGACCTTAAAAACATTTCCGTTTCTTTTGACGGTGAGCCTATACTTAAAGACCTCAATCTTTACATCAGGGATAAAGAATTTATAACTTTTCTTGGTCCTTCAGGTTGCGGTAAAACAACGACGCTACGTGTTATTGCAGGATTTATTGAACCTGACAGCGGCGATGTGATTTTTGATAATAAACGTATAAATGATGTTCCACCTCACAAGAGGCAGGTTAACACCATTTTTCAGCGTTATGCTCTTTTTCCGCATCTTAACGTTTTTGAAAATATAGCTTTCGGTCTCAGACTCAAAAAAGCTCCGAAACAGGAGATTGAAGAGACTGTTTCGGCAATGCTCAAACTCGTTAACCTCAAGGGCTTTGAAAAACGAAATATACAGTCGCTTTCTGGCGGTCAGCAGCAGCGTGTCGCCATTGCTCGTGCTCTTGCCAACAAGCCTCGTGTTCTTTTACTCGACGAGCCTCTTGGTGCTTTGGATTTAAAGCTGAGAAAAGATATGCAGAATGAGCTGAAAAATATCCAGCAGCAGATGGGTATTACGTTTATCTACGTTACTCACGACCAGGAAGAAGCACTTTCTATGTCTGATACTGTTGTTGTTATGAATAACGGTGTCATTCAGCAGATAGGTACGCCTATCAAAATTTATAACGAACCTAAAAATGCTTTTGTCGCAGACTTTATCGGTGAAAGTAACATTATCGACGGTGTTATGCGCGAGGATTTTCAGGTCTATTTCTCCGGTCACAAGTTCGAATGCCTTGATAAAGGCTTTGCACCGAACGAGAAGGTTGACGTTGTTGTTCGTCCTGAAGATGTTGACGTTGTTGAAGTTGACAAAGGAATGGTTAAGGGTGAGGTTACTTCCGTTACTTTTAAGGGTGTTCATTTTGAAACAATTGTCGATATCGGCGGTTTCAAGTGGATGATTCAGTCTACAGATTATCACGAAGTAGGCAAAAAAATAGGCCTTTTTATTGAACCTGATGCTATTCATATTATGAAGAAGAGTGAATATTCCGGTCTCTACGGTGATTACAGCTCTTTCAGTGAGGAGTTTGACGAGCTGTCCGACGCATCCGTTGATAACGGTGAGGAGGAATAAGATGAACACTAAAAAGTCTTTTCTCTCAAATCTTCTTGCAGCTCCTCATATTCTCTGGTCAATAATTTTTATTGTTGTGCCTCTTTTTGCAGTTGTTTATTATGCATTTACCAACGCAGAAGGTAATTTTACACTTGAGAATATTTATGAACTTAAAGCGTATATTCCAACGTTTTTGCTTTCTATGTGGTACGGTTTGCTTTCAACGCTTATCTGTTTTGTCATAGCTTATCCGTTTGCATATATACTTTCGCAGTATTCGGCTAACTCTCAGCGTGTTATGATGATGCTGATTATGCTGCCGATGTGGATGAATCTGCTTATACGAACATATTCGTGGATGCTCATCCTTGAACGCAACGGCATACTTAATAAAGTGCTTGATATATTCGGTATTGCGAGTGAAAGCGGCTTCCTTAACACAGGTGGTGCAGTTGTGTTGGGTATGGTTTACAATTATCTTCCCTATATGATTTTACCCATATACACGATAATGTCGAAACTTGATCCGTCTGTTGTTGCAGCTGCTCAGGATCTTGGCGGCAACCGTTTTGATGTTCTCAGACGTGTTGTTTTTCCGCTCAGTCTTCCGGGTGTAGTATCCGGTATTACCATGGTTTTTGTTCCGTCAGTCAGTACTTTCTATATTTCTCAGAAACTTGGCGGCGGCAGCTTTATGCTGATTGGTGACGCGATTGAAACTCAGTTCCAGAGCGCTAACAATTTCAATCTCGGTGCTTCACTTTCGCTTGTTCTTATGGTTTTGATTCTCATTTCAATGGCTGTAATGAACAAGTTTACTGACAGTGACGATACAGGAGGCGCGATAGTATGAAGATAGCTTCCAGAATCTATACTGTTTTACTTTATCTTTTTCTGTATGCACCGATTTTTGTTCTTGTTTTTTTCTCTTTCAACGCAGGACGAAGCACAGCTGTTTTTGAAGGCTTTTCTTTTAAGTGGTATCAGGAAATACTCAATGATTCAACCACTCTGATTGCGTTGAGAAATACTCTCATACTTGCCGTTCTTTCTGCTGCAATTGCTACTGTAATCGGAACAGCAGCTGCTGTCGGTATTGACAGGATGAAGAGCAAGTATCTTAAATCAGCAACAATGTCTGTTACAAATATACCGATGATGAATCCTGATATTGTTACCGGTATTTCAATGATGCTTCTTTTTGTTTTTGTCGGAGTTTTTCTCAAAGTTCAGGATGTGTTAGGCTTCTGGACACTACTTATTGCTCACGTAACGTTCAATTTGCCTTATGTAATTCTGAATGTTTTACCCAAATTAAGACAGACCGATCCGCATCTTGAAGAAGCTGCTCAGGATCTTGGCTGCACGCCTATAAAAGCGTTCGTTAAGACAACTTTGCCATCAATTTCGCCTGCGATTGTTACGGGTATGATAATGTCATTTACGTTGTCACTTGATGATTTTATAATCAGTTACTTTGTCACGGGTCCAAATTTCCAGACGCTGCCACTTCGTATCTATGCTATGACAAAGAAGTCTGTCAAGCCCGACATGTATGCTCTTTCGACAATAATTTTTGTTGTTATTCTTGTTTTGCTTATACTTATCAATGTTTCTCAGGCGAAAGCTGATAAGAATAAGCAATCGGTCAAACCGATAAGCAAGGGGAAGAAAATTGCCAAAAGAGTAGTTGCAGGTGCCGTGGCTGCGGCGATAGTTGCAGTATGCGTTTTCGGTTTCCCGGGTTCTGATAACGGTCCGACTATTATGGTTGAAGGTGTTTATTCCAGAGCATATGCCGGTACGGTGTTGAATGTTTACAATTGGGGCGAATACATCTCTGATGGTTCCGACGGCTCTCTTGATGTCAATGCTGAGTTTGAAAAACTGACAGGTATTAAGGTTAATTACGCTGAATATGACTCTAATGAGAGTATGTATACTAAACTTAAAAACGGCGGTGCATCATACGATATCGTAATTCCTTCAGAGTATATGGTTGAAAGACTTATACACGAAGGACTTGTAAGAAAAATCGATACCGCAGCTCTTCATAATTACGACTACATTGCGGATGAATACAAAAATCAGTATTATGATCCGAATAACGAATATTCGGTGCCTTATACTGTTGGTATGGTAGGTCTTATTTACAACACTACTATGGTCGAAGGTAAGCCTGACAGCTGGAGCATTATGTGGGACAAAAAGTATGAGAACAACGTACTTACGTTCAATAATTCACGTGATGCATTCGGTATCGCACAGTATCTGCTCGGTCAGGATGTCAATACAACAAACGTTGATGATTGGCAGGCTGCTCTTCAGAAACTTAAAGAGCAGAAGCCTTGTATCCAGGCTTACGTTATGGATGAGGTTTTCAATAAGATGGAAGCCGGCAATGCAGCGATTGCACCGTATTATGCCGGTGATTTCCTGACGATGCAGGAAACAAACCCTGACCTCGCTTTTGTTTATCCGAAAGAAGGTACCAATATCTTTATTGATTCTGTTTGTATTCCTTCTTCTTGCGGAAATTACGAGGCAGCAATGATGTATATTGATTTCCTTATGGAGCCTGAGGTTGCGCTTGCTAATGCTGAAATGATTTGTTACGCTTCGCCGAATACAGCTGTAATTAATCATGAAAACTACTCGCTGCGCGGTAATGAATACCTCTATCCCACGGAAAAGGTAAAAGTTCAGTATTTCCATAATCTCGATCCTGCGACTCTCAAGCTTCTCAATGATCTCTGGTCGGAATTGAAGCTTTATTAATTGAAAACCGACCTGTTTCTTGGGTGAGATTTTCGTAAAATTTATGTGAATTTACTGAAAACAGTCTGAAATACGGTTGAATTAAACAATTTGATATGATAAAATAAGGATGTTGAAACCCAACATCCTTATTTTTTTGTGAGGTGAATGTCAATGAAGTACACATTAAACAAAACCAATTACCGCGACTTCGAGACGATGGAGCTCGGCAAACGTGAAGGCAGAGCATATTTTATCCCTTACAGTGATAAATCGGCTCTCGATTCAACAACCATTGATAAAGAGCGTTATTCGAGTGACCTTGTAAGGATTCTTTCAGGTGAGTGGGAGTTCAAATATTATGCTCATCTTGCCGATGTGCCTTATGATTTTGATTCAGCAAAGGTTGAGTTTGATAAAATTAACGTTCCTTCAACCTGGCAGCGAATCGGTTATGAGCCGCCTGTTTATCTTAACTGTCCTTATGAAATTGAAACGAAGCCTCCGTTCCTTCCTGATGATATGTCAGCAGGTATTTATCGCAAAACATTCGATATCAGCGATACGGACAAGGTTTATTTTATCAATTTCCTCGGTGTTATTCCGTGTATTGATCTTTACCTGAACGGCGAGTTTGTCGGTTACAGTGAAGGAGCTCATAACACTGCTGAGTTTGATATTTCATCTTTTGTCAAAGAAGGTGAAAACGAACTTATTGCAGTTGTTCATAAATGGAGCAACGGTACTTTCCTTGAGTGTCAGGATATGTTCCGTGAGAACGGTATCTTCCGTGATGTTCTTCTTTATGAACTTCCTCAGACATATATTAATGATTATTTCCTTAAAATAACCAAGGATGCTAAAGGCTATAACGTAAATGCTGATGTTGCTGTTATTGGTGACGATTCAGGATACACCGTCGAGGTTTATGCTGTTGATGGCAGCGGCAGCACACTTTTCAGCGCTGAAGCAGCGGCAAATGTTCCGATGTCTTTTAATAATCTTCATCCTGTTGAGTGGAATCCTGAAATTCCGACTTTGTATACAGCTTATATTGTTTTAAAGAAGGACGGTGAACCTGTTCAGGTAATCCGTTCATATATCGGATTTAAAAATGTTAAAATCAATAAGAATATCTTCTATTTCAACGGTGAGAAGATTAAGTTCAAGGGTGTGAATCATCACGATACAAATCCGAAAACCGGATATGTTATGACTTTTGCCGATATTGAAAAAGATCTTCGTCTGATGAAGAAGATGAACGTTAATGCTATACGTACATCACACTATCCGCCCGATCCTCATCTTCTTATGCTCGCTGATCATCTCGGCTTCTACGTTGTTGATGAAGCAGATATTGAAACTCATGGCTGCGGTTGTCCGCCTCACCATAGAATTAATCTTATCAGTAATGATCTTAAATGGGCACCAAGATATATTGACCGTGTTATGAGAATGTATTACCGTGACCGTAACCATCCTTGTATAACAATGTGGTCGCTCGGTAATGAAGCCGGTGGTATCAAGTGTCACGATGCATGTTATGATGTTCTTCATAAGATTGCTCCGGAAATTCCCGTGCATTATGAAGGTGCTTGCCGTTCACCCAGACTTGGTTACGATGTAGTTTCCGAAATGT
The DNA here is from genome assembly GCA_045637465.1 of Acutalibacteraceae bacterium. Classification (GTDB taxonomy): domain Bacteria; phylum Bacillota; class Clostridia; order Oscillospirales; family Acutalibacteraceae; genus UBA8612. The sequence continues at coordinate 20,889 of JAZTZM010000027.1, forward strand.
ATACATCAAATGCTGATGTGCTGAAGGTTGCTGAGGGCACAAGAGGCAAGCTCTACCGCCAAAAGCCGTTCTTCCTTTGTGAATACAGCCACGCTATGGGTGTTGGCCCGGGTTCTCTTGAGGATTATTGGAAGCTGTTCTATGCATACGATAACCTTATGGGCGGTTGCATCTGGGAATGGGCTGACCATGCTGTTTATCACGAGGACGGTCCGTATAAGTACACATACGGCGGCGATCATGGCGAGAGAAAGCATGACAACAATTTCTGTGTTGACGGACTTGTTTATCCTGACCGTACACCTCATACCGGTGCACGTCAGATGCAGAATGTTTACCGTCCGCTCAGAGCAAGACATACTCGTGCAAACAGCTTTGCTTTCCTCAATACAAACCGCTTCAGGTCATCTGGTTATATCACAATCAAGTGGACTGTTTTCAAAAACGGTGTTGCAATAAAGGGCGGCGAGTTCAATCCTGACATTGCTCCCAAGACGGAACGCGTATTCAGACTCGCTATTCCGAAAATTAATCAGGATTATGAGTATCATATTAACTTTGATTATTATGACGGCGACGAATGTATTGCCGGTGAGCAGATTGCACTTAACGAAGTTTACACAAAGTTTATGCGTAAAAACTGCACTGATATTTCTGTCAGAGACGAAGGCAGCAAGCTTGTTGTCAACTTCAATAAGGGTGTAGCTGAGTTTGATTTTGCTACCGGTGATTTTATCAACTATGAAGTTAACGGCAAAAAGTTCTTTAACTCAAATCCCGTTGGTCCAAGAACCTTTATGCCCAATATTTTCCGTGCAATAACAGATAATGATGCTCCTGTTATGGGTAAGAAATGGCTTGCAAACGGATATGACAAATACATCTGTAAGTTCGAAGATATCAAATACAGCCTTGAATTCAATGAAGTTGAGGTTGAAACAAGCTTCTACCTTATGAACGGAAACAAGAAGCTCTTTGAGGTTGAAATCGAGTACACAATCAAGGGTAACGGCACAATCAAGGTCAAGGTTGAACTTGAACCCTGCAGATTCTTTATCGAAGATGATCTTCCCCGTTTCGGCATTATGCTCGAAATGCCTCATGAATTTGAAAATATCGAATACTTTGGTCTTGGCGAATTTGAAAATCTTCCTGATTTTAAGGCACAGTCAAGAGTCGGTATTTATTCCACAACTGTTGACGAAATGCACGAGCCTTATATTTATCCGCAGGATAACGGCAACAGAGGTGAGACTCGCTGGATGAAGATTATCGACTCTGAAGGCGACGGTCTGCTCTTCTGTAACAGTAAGGGTAATTTCAGCTTCAGCGCTCATCACTACACTCAGAATCTTCTTAATCAGGCTAAGCATCAGGAAGACCTGCATGATGAAAACACAACTGTTGTTTCAATCGACGGATTTATCCGTGGTGCAGGTACTGCAAGCTGCGGTGAAGATACACTCAAGCCTTACCGTTTCAGCGCTAAGAACGGTCTTAAGTTCCGCTTCTCGATCCTGCCGATAACTGAGGAAAACGCTGAATAATTATGAAGTTTAAAGACGTTCTTATTGCCAGTGACTATGATGGAACACTGTATAATGAAGAAGGTATAATAACTGCTGAGGTTCGCGATAAAATAGCCTATTTTATCGCGAACGGCGGTAGGTTTACCGTGTCAACAGGCAGAACATATCAGGGTTTTCACGCTTATGAAAGCTCATATATCAATGCGCCTGTGTTGCTTTCAAACGGTGCGGTAGCGTATGATTATGAAAATAATTGTCTGAGTTTTGCTGACACTGTCGGTGAAGAGATTTTTGATGCTTTACGATCTTTGCTTAAGCGTTTTCCAACAGTTTCAATTGAGATGTACTCTTTTTTTGATTCGTTTGTGATAAACAATTGTGACGTGTCTTCAAGGCATCTTACTTCGCAGGGAATCAGGTTTTCAGAAGTCAGTGACCCATCTGAAGCAAAAGCTCCGTGGTCAAAGGTCATGATCTTTTCAGAAAGCAATTCAGTTGATGTTCAGAAGTTTTTGTCTGACGAACATCCTGAGGTTCATTATTTGCCAACAACAGGCAGATATATTGAAATTATGAATACTGCTGTTGATAAGGGTACCGGTCTGCTGAAACTCGCTGATTATCTTTCGATTCCTCATAACCGTGTTTACGCAGTTGGCGATGGCTATAATGATGTAGAGATGCTTGTTGCGGCTGAGTGCGGTTTTGTGCCTTGTAACGGCAGCAAAGAGGCACTTGCTGTTGCCGGCAGGGTAGTGCGCTCTAATAACGACGGAGCAGTTGCAAACGTAATAGAAATTCTTGATAAATTATATTCTTAAAATAATTCTTTCCAAATATTAATTTCTGTGTTATAATAAGCGATATTATAAAATTCAGGAGGTACTTATGAAAATCCAACCTATGCTTCATAAGCTGTTCGGCACTACTCCCGGTGTCGGTGTACAGCCCAAAGAAGCTCTTGCCTACAGTGTTGCAGGTTTCGGTCAGAACTTTATCTGTACAATAATCGGATCCTACATTACTGTTTTTATGACTGACGCACTTCTTTTTGGTGCAGACGGTGTTATGATCGGCAGCCTTAAGGGTGCAACAGCTGTTGCTATTCTTATGCTCGGTGCCAGAGTTTTTGATGCTTTTAACGACCCGATTATGGGCAGCGTTGTTGACAAGACCCGCACAAAATGGGGCAAATGCCGCCCTTATCTTAAGTGGATGGCAATACCCATCGGTATTATGACAATTCTCTGTTTCCTTCCTGTTTTCAGCGCAGAGGATGTTGTCGGCGGTTCTGCTACTGTTTCAATTTTCGCAATAATCGGTGTTATTTATGTTTTGTGGAGCGTTTTCTACACGATTGCTGACGTTCCTTATTGGGGTCTTTCCACCTGTATGACCAACGATACGGTTGTAAGAGGTAATATCCTTACAGTTGCCCGTATGTTCTGTACTGTCGGTGCCGGTATTGTTACCGTTTTCATTCCGATGATCACAGGCAAACTTACTGAGGCATACAAATACACTGATTCTGATGCTGATAAAGCTCTTATCTTGAAGGATAAGTTTGAAGCTATTGCTAATATGGTTGCTAATCAGGGCATATCCCAGGATGAAGCTATTCAGACATTTGTCGGTACAGTTAAGGTCGGTATGGAAAACCAAAATGCTGATACTCTTAAGTGGGTTTACTTCATAAGTGCCGTTGTTCTTGTTGTTGCTGCTATGCCTATGTTCTTCTATGGCTTCAAGAACACTCAGGAGCGTTTCACAAGCAATGAAAATCCGCCTTCATTCGGACACAATATCAAGCTCCTCTTCAAGAATAAGCAGCTTCTTCTCATCGTTCTTTCCGGTATTCTCGGCGGTGCAAGAATGGTTTATTCTTATACAGGCGGTCTTTATTTCGCTAAATATGTCCTTCATCAGGAAGGTCTCTATGGTGTAATCACTCTGCTTGTCGTTCCCGGCGGTCTTGTTGCATCAATCCTTGTTCCTTGGATGTCCAAGAAATTTACCAAAAAGTGGTCTTACATAGTTGTTCACCTTTTCGGTGGTGTAGTAATGGCTATAATGTATTTCGTAGGTTATGATGCTCCGTGGAAGATGATTGTCTGTGCAATCGGTCTCGTTCTTCTTGGTATTCCTCAGGGTGTTAATAACATTATCACTTATGCAATGATTGGTGATACTGTTGACTACCTTGAATGGAAAACAGGCGAGAGAGGCGAAGGTATCTGTTTTGCTATGCAGACTCTTATCAATAAGATCGGTATGGCTGTCGGTGCATTCATCGGTGTTATGGCTCTTAGTATTGCAGCAATTGATACTAAGACATATATCGTCGGTGATGCTGATGCGCTGTGGAAAGTGCTTATCATTTCCGGTGCCGTAAGTATGTTCGCATGTGCTGTTCCCATGTTCTTCTATACAATCACCGAAAAACGCCAGAAAGAAATGGTAGCAGAAATCGAAGCACGTAAAAAATAATATTAAACAAAGCCGCAGATTTATATCTGCGGCTCTTTCAATTTTTAAGTCAATATATAAAGCAGCAGCTGTTCTGATTTAAGTTCAAATCGAAACAACTGCTGCTTTTTGGTGCGGGTAACAGGGGTCGAACCTGCACGCTTGTGGGCACAAGATCCTAAATCTTGCGTGTCTGCCAATTCCACCATACCCGCATTATTTCACTATTTTAGCAGAATTACATTAATTATGCAAGTGGAAAAACTAATTTATAAATCTTTAATTTTCTTTTATTCTTAAAATCAAATAAAACGCTTTACAATATCGTCAATAAATATTATAATATTATAGATTATTATCAATTATGAAAGGTATGGTAATTATGGAAAGATATCTCATTATAAATGCTGACGATTTCGGTATGTGTCGTTCAGCCAACTTTGCAGTTTTTGATTTGCTTAAGTCAGGTGGAATTACTTCTTCAACAATTATGGCTCCTTGCGGTTGGGCACCTGAAGCTGTAAAATTTGCTAAAGAGCATCCTGAGTTTGCAATCGGTGTCCATCTCACAACAACAAGCGAGTGGGAAAACTATCGTTGGGGTCCCGTTGGAGTTGGTGCAAACGGTTCAATGCGTGATAAAGATGGCTATTTCTATCACGAGTGCGATGATTTTGAGAACAATGCAGACCTTGATGAGGTCAAGAATGAAGTTGTTGCTCAGATTGAAAAGCTTAAGGCTCTTGGACTGAATCCTTCACATCTGGACAACCATATGGGCTCACTTTACGGTGTTGCAACAGGTCGCTTTGAGCTTCTTCAGCTTATGATTACAATTGCAGGTGAGTATAAGCTTCCTCTTCGTATGCCAATGAACTTCACAGAGGCACAGTTTGGCAACACAATGCTTGACGTTCAGGTATCTCCCGAAATGATCCAGGGTCTTATCAGCCAGGTAGTCGGTTATGCTAAGTCACTCGGTGTCGCAATGCCCGATTATCTTATGCCCGGCGATTGGTCAGGTCCGCAGAAGGATAGCTATGAGAACTTCAAAGAGTATATCTATGAGATGTACCGCGGTTTCCCCGAAGGTGTTATCGAAACATATATTCATCCTGCTTTTGAGACAGATGAGCTCAAGGGCACAACAGGCTGTTGGGAGCGCAGAGTATGGGAGCATAAGCTTTTCTCTGATCCTCAGACAAAGCAGCACATTGATTCTCTTGGTATCAAGCTTATCAACTATCGCGATCTTGCAAAAATGCGTGCAGCAGAATAAGGTGATTTGAATGTTTTCAGAACTTGTCAAAGCAACAAGAAGCTTCCGCAATTTCGATCCTGATTACAGGCTCAGTGATGAAACAATGCGTGAGCTTATAGAACTTTGCAGATACACTCCTTCAACTGCAAATTCACAGTCAATTAAGTTTGCATATGCAAATACGGTTTCATCCTGTGAAAAAATATTCCCCATGCTCGGTTGGGCTGGTTATATCAAAGAGAACAAGCCGCCATATGACGGCAAGGTCCCGGCGGCATACATACTCATATGTTATGATACTGATATCGCAAATGAGATTGAAATTGATGCAGGTATCTGTGCACAGACGATAGTTCTCGGTGCAATGGATAAGGGGATAGGTGCCTGTATGATAGGCAGCTTCGACAAGTTAAAAGCATCAGAGCTTTTTGCGTTACCTGAAAATATCAAACCCCGTCTTTTTATCGCGCTCGGTAAACCTGCAGAGACAGTTGAAGTTGTTGATATTATAAACGGTGATGTTAAGTATTACCGCGAGAGTGATGAGAAGCATATTGTTCCCAAAAGAACAACTGATGAATTAATTGTTATTTCAAACCCCTGAAAATAAATATATTAAGGAGTTATTGAATGATTGACATAAAAACTGTTACGGTTATCGGTGCTAACGGCACAATGGGTACAAATGTTGCCGCAATTTTTGCGTCGTTCGGAAATGCAAAAGTCTATCTGCTTTCGCGAAAAAAAGATGATTCTGAACTGGCTGCAAAAAAAGCCGCACTTTCTGTAAAAGCAGATGTTGTTAAGAGCAACTTTATTCCTTGTGATTATTCTCAGCTTGATGAATGTCTGAGAGAATCTGATTTTGTGTTTGAAAGTGTATCTGAAAATTTTGATATCAAAAAGAACATTTACAGCCAGATGAAGAATTTTAAGGATGGTGCTGTTGTTGCAACAGGTACTTCCGGACTTTCTGTTAATTCGCTCAGTCAATATCTCCCTGAAAGTGTTCGTTCTTCGTATTACGGTGTTCATATGTTTAATCCGCCATACAATATGCCTCTTTGTGAGCTTATTCCTTCTGAAAATGCGGATCCTGCACTTACGGCTGAACTCGAGGCTTACCTTTCAGAAAAACTTTTAAGAAAAGTTGTATACTCAAAGGATATGCCTGCTTTTATCGGCAACAGAATCGGTTTTTATTTTATTAATCTTGCAATGCAGTTGGCAGAAAAATTTAAGAATGAAGGCGGCATTGATTATATTGATGCAATTTTCGGCGGATTCACGGGCAGAAATATGCCTCCTATCGTTACGGCTGATTTTGTTGGTCTTGATGTGTATGAAGCTATTGTTTCCAATTTACTCAATAACACAGATGACTATCAGAATAGCTGTTACGCAACACCCGAATATGCTGAAAAACTTATAAGCAAGGGTTATTTCGGCAAAAAAAGCGGACAAGGTCTTTACCGTTCTTTGGTTGTTGATGGCGTTAAGCAGCGTCAGGTATATGATATTGCAAGCGGTGAATACAGACCTGTAAGAAAATATAATTTTGAGTTTGCTGATTCAATGGTTAAATCAATAGCAAGCGGTGATTATGCCGCTGCTATTGCAACACTTAAGCATGATACATCTGTAGCTTCAAAAATTTGCCGTGAACTTCTGATCAGATATATTATTTACGGTATTTATGTTGCTTCTGACGTCAGCAATACCATTCATTCAGCCGATACTGTTATGGCTGAAGGCTTTAATTGGATTCCGCCACTTGCTCTTATCGATGCTTTTGGCGGCAGTAAAGAGATATGCAGAATAATCGAATGTGAATTCGATGCTGAGTTTAAGAATATCGATTATATTGATCTGCTTTCTCAGGCTGAAAATTCCGAGTATGACTACAGAAAATTCTTTAAGGGGAAGAGGTGATACCGATGGAAAAAGTATACGTTCTCGGAGGCGCTCAGACTGATTTCGAGCGCAACTGGACAAAAGAAGGTAAAAATGTAACCGCTCTTCTTAAAGAGGTTATTACTGACGGTTTACGTAATATCGGTCTCACCTTTGATGATATCAAAAAGCTTAATAGTGAAAATAAAATTGCTTGTTTTGTCGGTAATTTTATTGGCGAGCTGTATATTGATCAAGGACATCTTGGTGCATTACTTACTGAGGTTGATGAGGCTTTTTACGGTGTACCGTCTGCGAGATATGAAGCTGCCTGTGCTTCGAGTTCAGTTGCACTCGACTCAGCAATCACTAAAATTAAGTCAGGCGATTATGATATTGTTCTGACAATCGGTTTTGAGCTTATGAAAACTGTTGATGCCAAAACCTGCGGTGATTATCTCGGCAGAGCAGCTTTTTACCCCAAAGAGGGCAAGGGTGTTGATTTTCCGTTCCCGAAGCTTTTCGGTCAGCTTGCTGACCTCACTGTAAAAAAATACGGTCTTGATAAAGAACGTTATCTTAATAATCTTGCCAGAATATCTGAGATTAACTATGCAAATGCAAAACGTAACCCTCGTGCGCAGACACGTAAGTGGTTTATGAGCTACGAACAGGCTAAAACAAGGGGAACGGACACAAACGCATCTGTTGGTGGTATGCTTGCAGTTTCAGACTGTTCACAGATTACTGATGGTGCTGTGCTTGTTGCCTGTGCTTCTGAACGTTTTATAAACGAATTTATGCCAGGCAAAGAATTTCCTGTTGTAAAGGGATACGGCCATACTGTCGCACCGATGCTTTTTGAAAAGAAAGTTGATGTCGCTCAATCATCTGAAGGTGTTCTGGAATATACATCAAAAGCTGTTGAGCTTGCTTATAAGCGTTCAGGTCTCACTGTTGATGATATCGACTTTTTTGAAACACACGACTGTTTTACATCAAGCGAATATGCAGCAATTTCAGCCTTTGGTATTACAAAATACGGCGAAGAATACAAAGCAATTGAAGATGGTACAATAGCTTTTGATGGCAATAAACCTATCAATCCCAGCGGCGGTCTTATAGGATGCGGTCATCCCGTAGGTGCAAGTGGTGCCAGAATGTTCCTTGATTTGTATAAGCAGGTTTCAGGTAATGCAGAAGGCTATCAGCTCAACAAAGCTGATAACGGTCTGATGCTTAATATCGGCGGCAGTGCAACCACTAACTATGTTTTCATTGTCGGAAAGGATAACTGAAATGAATAAAACAGATATTGTTGTTTACGGTGCAGGAGGATTCGGCCGTGAAGTAATGTGGTTGATTGAATCAACACGCGATTATTCAGAAAAATACAATATACTGGGTTATGTAGATGACTCGCTTCAGTTGCAAGGCACTGAAATAAACGGTCAGTGCGTTGTAGGCGATACAAATTGGCTTCAGACTTTTGATAAAGAAATTGCCGTTGTAATTGCTGTTGGAAGCTCTCAGGCACGTAAAAGTATTTATGAAAAATTAAGAGTCAATTCAAATATATCGTTTCCGAATATAATTGCGGATGACGTCAGAATATCTGATTATGTCAAACTCGGAAAGGGCTGTATAATATGTAACAGCTGTATTATCACTGTTAATATTGAGATAGGCGACTTCCTGATTTCTAATCTTGACTGTACGATAGGTCATGATGCTGTTTTGGGTGATTTTGTTACGCTGAATCCCAGTGTTAATGTTTCTGGTAATGTAACTCTTGGTGATTATACAAATGTCGGCACCGGCACAAACATTATTCAGGGTAAAAGTGTCGGAGAAGGCACGATTATCGGTGCGGGAGCCGTTGTTTCAAGCGATTTGCCTGCAAATTGCACAGCTGTTGGTATACCTGCTAAACCGATTAAATTTCATTGATTCAATTATCAAAGCGGATGGTTTTTGCCATCCGCTTATACTTTTTCAAAAGATTCTTTATTAAGTGAGCACACCGGGCATACCCATTCTTCCGGTACGTTTTCCCAGGCTGTTCCCGGTGCGATACCGTTGTCAGGGTCACCTTTTTCAGGGTCATAGACGTAGCCGCAGGGGCAGATATATTTATCCATTCTCATTACCTCCGCATTTATTCTGTTCTTATGTATGATTTTTATGCATTTACATTTGTTATTTATGTGTTATAATTTATTTGATATTATCCGGAGGTCTGGTTTATGAAGATTATTGCAAGCGATTATGACGGAACGTTAAATCACGGCGGAATTGATGATGAAAAAATCAAAGCAATTTCAGATTGGCGTAATGCGGGGAATATTTTCGCTATAATCAGCGGCAGAAGTCCCAAAGATTTGCTTAGAATTTATAACGAAAAGAGATTTGACTGCGATTATCTTATTGCGGATAACGGTGCTGTGATTATGACCACAGACGGAGAAATAATATCGCAGGCATCTTGCGACAGTGCTCTTGCTATGTCACTTATTGAGTTAATCTTTAACTGCGGTTGCGAGTGGGCATATGTTCAGACTGATAGTGATTTCAGAGTTTATTCAGACCCTGAAAACTGTAAAAATGATAATGAATTCACTTTAGCCGATATGCCTGAGATTAAGTATTTTAATCAGATTAATACAATTCTTGATGATTTTCAATCAGCTGCAGAGGTTACTTCAAAAATTGCTACGCAGTTCAAAAGAGCACTCAATCCACTGCAGAACGGAATTTGTATTGATATCGTCCGATATGATATGAATAAAGCAAAAGGTATTTATACACTGATGGATATAGTCGGTGCAAAATATGAAGATGTAATTGCTGTCGGCGATAACATTAATGATCGGGATATGATCGCTGAGTTTAAATCATACGCAATGGAAAACGGAGTTGACTCAATCAAAGAAACTGCAGATTATATAACAACAGGTATTACCGAATTGATAAAAAAAGAACTTTTAAGCGAATAAAGGAGATTTGATATGGATTTTTTGACTTTTGCAACTGAGCGTTATTCCGTCAGAAAGTTTTCTGCCAGAGAAATACCTCAGGAGAGTATTGACAAAATTATTGCCGCATCTCACGTTGCACCTACAGGATGTAATTTTCAGCCTCAGAGGATTCTTGTGATAAATAATGAAGAATCACTTGCTAAACTTAAAGATTGCACAAAATGGCATTTTGACTGTAAATTAGCAATGCTTGTCTGTTACAATAAGGATGAGTGCTGGACAAGAAGGTATGATAACGTGCAGTGCGGAGTTGTTGATGCAAGTATTGTTACAACGCACCTGATGTTAGCTGCACACGAAATCGGTATCGGTTCTACGTGGGTTATGAGCTATAACCCTGAAGCAATACGCAAGGAGTTTAATATACCCGATAATATCATTGATGTTGCTCTGCTTGTTATGGGCTATCCGGCAGATGATGCTGAGCCGAGTGAATTGCACACAAAATACAGACCGCTTGAAGATATAATAAAATATAATTCTTTTTAAAATATTAATCAGTGTATTTTATCTGCCATTGTCTCTTGTTTATCGCTGTAATAATTTTATAAATAATTGATGAGGGGTTTGATTGTATGAAAAAGTTTTTGTTGATATTATCAATCTTTTTTATCTTTTTGCAATTTGTTGGCATAATCATTGTTTTAAAATCCAATGGAACAGTAAATGCCGGGTATGCAGTTATTCCGATGGTATTTGCTTTGGTTTCTTTAATGTGGTACAGAACATATAAAAATAAAGATAATTAAATCTATTTAAAAAAATCCGGCTTATAAGCGTGATTGCTGATTTAACTTTATAAAATTATTTGTAGAAGTAAAAAAAGAGTGGCTTTTGAGCCACTCTTTTTTGTTAAAATGTGTATTTTGATACATCAGCATAAAGCTCAGCCTGCTTTAATATACGCTGTGCATCGAGATAAGGTTTTACAGCACGGGAATAAACAGAGTATTTGTATTCCATAACTTTTATACTGTGCTTGATTTCTGATTTTTCTTTTTTTACAGCTTTCAGAGCTTCTTTGTAATAACTGATTTTTTCATCAGATTTATCAGCGTTTTTTATTTTGATTGAAATTTCAATAAACCTTTGCTGAGCCTTGTTTTCTGCTTCATAAAGCTTATAAAGCGTATCAGCGTCAAAAGTCTCAATGCCGTTCCTGTAATGATTTTTAAGTGCCTTTTTAGCGCCTTTTATGCTTTGCAGACGTGTGAGTGCATCTCTGCGTCTGTTTATCTGCATCTGATTATCTTTAGGCCATAATTTTATTTCTTTTTTCGTTGGCAAAGACACATTTATAAAACTTTCGGGACCGTTAGATGTCAACAGTTTAGCTTCCTCAATTTCGGCTTTTCCCTCAGGTGTGTTGTATTTATTCAACTCATCCATCACAAACTTTGCAATAAGAATTGATTCATTTTCTTTACTTACGGCTTTTAAATCTTTCTTATTTTGGGTTGTAACAAGAGGTTTTTGAGATAACACCGAGGATTCCTTTATAATTTCCAACGCCTCTGAATGGTTTTCTTTGATTGAGATGTTTCCGTCAGAAATATCCTCAAACATAGCTCTGACTTTAAGAACATTAATTATAGCTTTTTGTTTAGTTTCGGTGAAATCGTAAAAGAAATAAGGGAGTGCATTTAAAGCGGCACCGATAGCTGATGCAATTATAAGTACACTGCATATATTTATGAAATATTCAGTGTTGTTAAGTACATCATAAACATTTGAACCGTCAAAGCCCAGTGAAATTGCTGTTGCTTCGTTAAGACCGGTTTTGTTATATATAGCGGGCAGTGCATAACCTGTGACCATTGTAACTGCACTGCCGATAAGACCGACAGCGGCAAACATACCGTCAATTCTTTCACCGGTAATATACTGCTGATAATCACGTATGTCTGCATTGACACTCGGATTAAGCAGATGACCGAGAGAAGTGATAAACTGATTAATAAATGTGAATATAAGAAGAATCCATATTGCACCGGGTTTACCTGCAATATTAATTACCGGTAACATCATAAGAATAAAACCGACACTGAGCAGATTGGTAATAATCAGAATTTTTTTCTTACCATATTTTCTTATGAGAATCGGGCCAACAAGATTCGGCCAGAATGAAGCGTTTCCGGCGATGGCGGTAATTATTGAATATTGTTCAGCCGAGCAACCATCCTGATATTCATACATCCAGTACATTATGCTCTGGAATCCTACCTCAAGAAATCCTATCCAGCCTGCCAGTGAAATTATCCAGAAGTATTTGTTTCTTGCAACTGCTCTGAACGCATCAATGAACCTGATTTTAGGTTTATGTGATTTAGCCTGAACAATTTTTTCGCTTGTATTTATGTAAATTATCATTGATACAAGGAATCCTGCAAAAAGCATTGGCGGATAAAGGTATCGGTAGATTCTGATATCGGTAAGTGTGTTTTCACCGGTAATAAGTTTTGCGAGAATCGGGAAAATTATACCGACGATTGACGGCGATAGGTTTTCAACTACATAGCGGATTGAAAGCACGTCTGATCGTTCAATACTGTTGGGTGAGAGTACATTGATTAAGCTTTCATATGAATCATTGAAAAAGCTGAAGAAGAATTGGAACGCTATATTGAAAGCGAGGACAACAGCACATTTCCAGAATAGTGTCATACTGTCATACGGCATCCAGAGAAAAAGCGAGCCGAGTATAACAGTCGGAAGACCCATTGTAAGCAGATAAGGACGATATTTTCCTTTCATACTACGGGTATTGTCAATCATCTGAGCTCTTAAAGCTGTAAGCGGAAATGATGATAATATAGCTATTGTATTGATCAACTGCAATGCTAACGGGTCAATACCGATTGTGTTACCAAGCAAAGTATTGCCCGTAGAAATTGTCATTTGCTGGAAGCAGTATGTAATTATACGCACACCTATACCGCCACCTGCAAGGGACGCAATTTCTTTATAGGTCATATATCTGCCTTTAGGTGGTGTTTTCCAATAGCTTTTTGTGTTGTTTATAATTTTTTTTGCTTTGTCTTGTATACTCAATTCAGACTCAGCTCCTTTAATTTATTAAAACACTACTGTAGTTACCGATTCTGGCGGTATAATAATTGTGTCACCTTCATTAAAGCGAGTTTCGGTTAAGTTATTATCCTTATCTGTCAGAGAAACCAGTGAATCGGATGGTGATATATATTCTTTTTTATCGGTTGTAGGATTGACAATAATAAGAACAGTACAGTTTTCATCGGCAAAAGCTGTAATTAAAACACTGTCATCGCTGCATTGAGCTTCGATGCGTTTTGAACCGATAGGTATATATTTTGAAAAATTGCCTGTTACATAAAGCCGTTTGGTTGTTTGATACGTTTGATTCTTTAAATCGATATAAATAAGTCCGTCGTGATAATCGTAATGTGAGCAGGCGATCCAATGCTGCCAGGATGTTACGTTGAGAAGTGTAAAATCTTCAATCATTACCTTAGCAGTTTCAAGTGCAGAATCCATATTCGGATTCTTGCCGCCGACCATATGTGTCCATTCGCTCATTTTAATCGGCATATCGGGATAATGCCTGTTCATCCATTTTCTGTATCTGTTTAAAAATTTTATTCTGTCGTTGAAAAAAGGGAGCGGCTGATGCAGAAAATATGAATGTAAATCGACTGAATCAATAACATCCCTGACTTCAGGATATTTTAAAAGATTATTTGTATGGCTCTTGTTGAACCAACGAATGTCGCCGTTTTCTACACCGGAAAGCTTGAATTTTCCGATTAAATTTCGTTCTTTCATTTTGTTTGCAAAGCAACGCATTACTTTGCCTGCCTGTTTTGGCGAGTAGTGACATCCTTCCTGACCACCGGTCCATATCCAAAACGGTTCGTTAATTGGCGAAAGATATTTTATCGGTAAGCCTTCGTTGATAAAATGCTCAGTTACATCGAGACAATAATCAGCAAATGCCTGATAATTTTTGCGGCTCAAATTTGTTCTGAAAAGCTGATGCTTTTTGAGGTGAGCCAATCCGTTTTTGGTAAGGCGCTCAATAGGGGAGTTTACAAAAAGAATTACCTCGTCGGCACCATCTTTTACGGCTTGTTTCATCATATATACGGCGTTTTTATCACGGCTGAAATCGTATTTATCTTTGTCCGTGTCAAAGCTTTCTGTTCTTCGTGCAAAGTCGCTGTATTCGCCTTTACCGCTGTGAGCAGAGCCACCGCCGATATTGTATCGGTAAATGTTCATACCGATGCCTTCGGTTTTGCTGTAAAGAAGCTTTGAAATAACGTTTCGGATTTCTTCACCGTTTTCGTCTTGGTTATCCCAACCGCCAACAATTTGAGCCCACCAGGCACCACTTGCACCAATACCACTATATTTTTGATATTTTATCGAACTATCAATTTTAATTTTCATAAAAAACACCTGTAGAATATTTCTTTTTTAAACTATAACATATATTCACTGTAGTGGCAATACTTCATATTGAAGTGAAATATAAGAAAAAAGAGTGGCTTTTCAGCCACTCTTAATTTTAAATGTTAATCTCTGTATTCTTTTTCGCTCTTGATTACTGCGCCTGTATCAGCATTGATTTCGTAATCGTACTCAAACTTGCCGGCATTAAACTCAATCTCATATACAGCTATATTTCTTTCTCTGTCAACATCAATTTTATAACGATTGATGTCTGTTGCCTTGAGTCCTGCGTGTTTGAGTGCAATAGCCTTTGCTTCGTCCCTTGTAACAGCGAAATTTTTTGTTACGGGTGCTGTGGTTTTTTCTGTCGGTTTGTTGACCTTTGGTGCCTCAGTGCTCTTAACTGTTGTGGTTTCTTTATGCTCTTCAGTAAGAGGAGCGGCTGTAGTCTCAACTGTTATGATGGTTGTGTCGTTTTCGTTGACATCAATCACTTCGGCAACAGTTGTTTTTACGGTGTTTTCTGTCGTAGTAATATCATTTGCTTTTTTTACTTGGCTTGCACCGCAAGCTGTTAATAAAGTTGCAGCGAGTAATATTGTGATTATAGTAGTTGTTTTTTTCATGAGTCGTTCCTCCTTTATGCGAACTTAAAATAAATGAACGGACGGATATTATATCCGCCCGTTATTGTTGTTAACAGTGGGCGGCAACCTGTCGCCAGCGCTGATTTAGTTAGCCGAAATATCTTGCAAGAAGACCTGCAAATGCCTTGCCGTGTCTTGCCTCGTCGCGAGCCATCTCGTGAACTGTGTCGTGGATAGCATCGAGGTTGAGCTCTTTTGCCATCTTTGCAAGGTCGAATTTGCCCTGAGTTGCGCCGTTTTCAGCTTCAACTCTCATCTCAAGGTTCTTCTTTGTGCTGTCTGTTACAACTTCACCGAGAAGCTCAGCGAACTTTGCTGCGTGCTCAGCCTCTTCGTAAGCTGCCTTTTCCCAGTAGAGACCGATTTCGGGGTAGCCTTCTCTGTGAGCAACTCTTGCCATTGCAAGGTACATACCAACCTCTGTGCATTCGCCCATGTAGTTAGCTCTGAGACCTTCGAGGATTTCTTCGGGAGCACCTGCAGCTACACCGACAACGTGCTCTGCAGCCCATGACATTTCGCCGCTCTGCTCATTGAACTTTGAAGCAGGAACTTTGCACTGGGGGCAGAATTCGGGAGCTGAATCGCCTTCGTGAACATAACCGCAAACAGAACATACAAACTTTTTCATAATAAATTTCCTCCAAAAATAATTTTTAATTTGTTAATTTAATTAAACGGAACAGTTGCAACCTTCACATATTCCGTAAAAAACAAGTAAGTGTGAATTGATTTTGCCCTTATAGTCTTCAGCGAATATACTGTTAAGATTAGTAAGGGGAGCGTGGTCGATGTCGTAAAGACGGTTACAGTTTTCACATATCAGGTGATAGTGAAGGTTGTTGTTGCCGTCAAAACGGTCAGCGTTGCCACAGTGAAATTTGAGTATTGTGCCGTTGTCTGACAGAAGTGCCAGATTTCTGTACAAGGTACCCAAGCTGAGATTCGGTAAAGATTCCTTAAGGTCAAGATACAGTTCATCGGCTGTGGGGTGGTCTGTTCTTGAACAAAGGTTGTTGAGAATCATCTCACGCTGACGGCTGTATTTCATTGACATATTATCACCTCCAAACAATAACGATAACCGTTACTGTTATTATACTTATTTTTTCCTTTTTGTCAACAGTTTTTTAAAAAATTTCTGATTTTTTCTTGAATTTTTTATTTGTTGATTTAAACTATAATAAATCGGACTGAGGTGATATTATGTTATGGTTTGGATTCAGATGTGAAGAGTTTGAGTTTGAAGGATATGAGGCGAAGATTGTTTTACCTGAAAAATCACTTCTTATGTCAACTCTTATCATCAAAACAGAGTATTGGGGTGCATTTCCTGAAACAGAAATCGAGCTGCTTAAACAAGGCTTTTATTTAGCATATATAACAAATGCCAACAGATAGGGAACTGATGAAGATCTTGACCGAAAAGCAAGATTTGTTAAATATGTAATTAATAAATATGAGTTGAATGATAAATGTGTGCCTGTTGGTATGAGTTGTGGCGGTCTTATCGCTGTGAAGTTTGCCGCAAAGTATCCCGAGCTTACAGCTTGTATTTATATTGATGCACCCGTTATAAATTATATGAGCTGTCCTTGCGGATTTGGTATAGGCGAGAGAAGTGACGATGAAAATTTCAGCGAAATACTCGGTGCTCTAAACCTTGAAAGTATATCTGAGCTTATTTGCTACAGAGATACACCTCAGGACAAAATACCTGATCTAATTAAAAACAAAATTCCGGTTGTAATGGTTGCGGGTGACAGTGATGTAATCGTTCCGTATATTGAAAACGGTATTATTATTGAAAACGCTTATAAGCAAACTGATATTGATATAGAAATTTATATTAAAAAAGGTTGTAATCATCACCCGCATGGCTTGGATGATCCTACGCCGGTTATTGAATTTATTAAAAATCATTTACATTAAAAAACAACACCTTCGGAGAATATACTCTGAAGGTGTTGTAACTTTAGAAAAGAAGTGCCTTTTCAGCGGCTTCACGAAGACAGAAACCTGTAAGGATTACTGCATCGGAATTATATTCATCAAGCAGTTTTTGGAGTTTACCTTTGTTAGATTCATCAGGTGACACAGCTGTTTCTAAAATAGCATCAAGCAAATCACAGCACATAGAAAACTTTTTAATCCATTTATTCATTTCCGCAAACATCGGTACGCTTTCATCACGCAACATTTCAAGACATTCTCTGTTCTTAGCGTTGAACTCGCTGAATTGAATAACGGCTTCATCTGTTTTGCCCGTAGACATCAGGAAGCTGATATGTGAAAGCTTTTCGCTCATGTATTCGCTTGCGTGTCTTGAAACACACGAAACTGCAAGATGGTCGGCAATATAGCCGAATAGCTCTGCTTTATCGCCCAAAATCTCTTTATGTGCGTTTTTGATTGACTTTTCGCTGTCATAGTTAACCGGATTCCAAAGATAATCGGCAATTGTGAGAAGCGGCATTTTTGAGCATTCCGCGTATTCCATAACGTTAGATATCAAACCTTCACAATTTTTGTAAAGGTCTTTGTCTCTGCCGAGTATCGGACCCAAGTGCATTTCCTGGAACATCTCACAGTCGTTAACCGGGTAATTATCCCAATAAAGTGGCATATGTCCGGTGCTTCTGAGAAAATCGTTTGCTTCGCGAGAGGTGAGTACCCTTGAACAAATCTCAGCACCTGTCCAGAAAATATTTACGTCAGCGGGAATACCTTTTCCGAATTTTGTGATATAATAATCGCTTTCATTTCCGTGATACTGAGTAGGGCAAACGGTAAGTGTAATATCTTTATCAAATTCTTTCAGTTCATTATAAGTTTTATTGATAAGATAAATGTGCGCATCAACAATGCTGTCAAAAGTATCAGCATCTTCTTTGTACTGAAATTCATTAGGTATATCATCGAGCAGAAGCCCGAAATTCTTTGCACCGATAGAATATACGCACTTGAATTTATCTATAAGATCTGCAAAGTCTTTATCTGAAGTATACTGATAAGTAAGACCCGGACCTACACACCAATGAAAATCAAGCTCGTTTTTGTCAGCTTCTTCAAACAGCTCTTTAAGCTCAGTCAATTCCTTTTCAGGATAAGGCTCACGCCATTTTTCACGGTGATATATATCGTCTTTCGGTGCATAAAAGAAAGTGTTCATTCCGTACTGTGACATAAGTTTCATAACGGAAAGACGCTTTTCTCTCTCCCAGGTGTTTCCGTAAAAACCTTCAATATATCCTCTTTTTCTGAAAAGGGGATAATCTTCGGCTTCGCCGCATTTAAGCTCATTATTTATTATAAGTTTAGCTAATGTGTTTGCGGCTCTGAAAACACCTCTGCGTGTTGCTGCTTCAATAACGGTTTTACTGTCGCTGACAGTTAAAAAATACTTTTCATCGCTGAGGCGTGAAAGCTCATCGATATATGTTGTCTTCTTGCTGTCAGATACAATTATCTCTACACAGTATTCAGCGTCGGAATTGATACCGTATGTAGAAAAGACAGTCGCAGCGGTGTCACTGAATTTACCTGAAACGCAGACTCCTTTTACATTGACAGGGGAGCCGATTAGCGAGTTTTTTTGAATAACTGGATAAGTCAAAGGTGTTTTATCTCCTTTTTATATTTTTCTACAAGTTTGTTGTTAATTTCGTCTCCGCCGTCAACGTTCGAGCTTGCAAAGTGCTCCGGACAAAAACCTTTTTTTGCGCAGTTATCAACAGCCTGAGCAACGATGCTGTTGAGTATCAGTGCACCGGTAACTGTCGAAGTCGGGCAGATTTTGCCGTCAACACCGTCAACCGTAACGCACGCGTCACCGACACATCCATAATTATCAAGCACTATATCGGCAATTTCGCAAAGTCTTTTGCCGCTTTTATGACGGGAAGCTCCGGCGTATGTATGTTCGAGATTTGTCAGAGCAATTACGTTAAGACCTTTTTCTTTGCACAGAAGAGCCATATCAACAATAACACCGTTTCTGCCGGAATTGGATATGATAATAACGGTATCGTTTTTACTCATACGGTATTCTGTAAATATCTTTTCAGCGTAGCCCTCAACTCTTTCGGCGATTGTGCTATCACTTGCCGAAATGTGAAGCATAAGAGGTTCAACAAGAATAGGCTGAATGTTTACAAGACCGCCTGCTCTGTAAAACAGCTCTTCTGCAAGCATATGTGAGTGACCTGTACCGAAAAGATAAAGTCTTTTGTTGTTCAGAATTGTTTCTGCAATTATATTGGCAGCTTTTTCAATGTTCTCAGTGCCTTCGGTGCTGATTTTTTTTATGATCGTCTGACAATTCTCAATATATTCAAGATATTTATTCATTATAAATTCCTCGCAAGTTTAAGTGCGCCTTCTTCAGGTGGAGTGGTGAGAGGCTGTAATTTTATGTTAGGAAATTCAGCTTTGATATCAGATTCAAATACTTCTCTGAATAGCAAATTGTGTGTAAATACTCCGCCATACAGACCGAGTATTGAACATTGTTTTACTTTTCTCAACAGAATAAGTGTAGTCTTTGCAAAACTGTGGGCTTGCTCGGTCACAATTTGCCTTGCGTCAGTATCGGTATCACAAAGTTTACCGACAACGGACGCAAAACCTGCAATAAAATCTTTGGTGGTTTCTTCTGAATAAATTATGTCTATAATTTTTCTGAAATCATCGACGTTAAAAAACGAAACAGCGTTTTCGAGAAGGGGAGTAGATTTGCTTTCGTCGCAAAGCTCACAGCATTTTTTCAGCGCATTTACCGCAATTGCATAGCCTGAGCCTTCATCGCCGATAATGTGCCCCCAACCGCCTGAGTTTATGATGTTACCGTTTTTGTCTTCGCCTGTTGCCATTGAGCCTGTGCCGCATATTGCAACACAGGGACAAAGCTGCGAATCGACAGATTTCAGTGCGATATAAAGGTCGCTGTTCATTGCGATTTTATTAGCTTTAATTCCACTGCATAAAGCATTGAGCGTTATTTCATCTGCTTCGTTATCAAGTGCCGAACATCCGATAAAAACGCCTTCAAAAAAGCTTGTATCAAGTTTATCTGAAACTCTGCAGATGATTTCATTAAGGTTGTGACAAGCTTTTTCCATTCCTACGGAATAGAAGTTGATTGTTTTACCGGACTCTTTAAATAAAATATTTCCGTTTTCATCAGAAACAGCCACGGTTGTTTTTGTGCCGCCACCATCGATGCCGAGGTAATATTTCATAATCTTTCTCCGTTTATTATTTTGCCTGTGTTGCCAGTGCGTTAATTGCTGTCATTATTGTAGAACCTGCTGTTGAACCCGCTGTTAACATCTCTTCATAGTGTCTGTGATATTCGCCAAAGAGCTTTTCACCGGCGTCGGTATTCCAGAGAGAGTCTGCGATAAACGGTGCAAAGTCGTTGTCAGGAATAATGTAACCCAATGCATCGTTACAAAGTCCCATTACAAGAACTTTTTTATCGTTACCTATGATATCTGCAGTGCAGGGTATTTCCCAGTCTTTGCCAAGGTATGCTTCGCTCGCATCCACTACATTACCGAAAACAAGCTGAGGTACAAGTTCTCCCGGTACGGTAAGCATAACAATGCTCTTACCGATTTCAATGTAGCCAACTTCTGTTATTACAGAGAATCCGCTTTCGCTTGAAGAATCGCGTACGGTTGTTGTGCCGAGAAGCTGTGAAGCTGCACCAAGCTGAATAAGTCCCGAATCGAGCTTAACGGTGGTTTCAGCCATTTTGATGTTAAGGATAGGTTCAACTGCGGTTGCTTTGTCATCAGCTTCAAGAATAAGTCTTGCATATTCATATCCGAGTGTTTTTGCTGCTTTGTAGTCGGAAAGTGAGGGATCAGCCTCAAGTTCTGCAGCTACTTCATTGACAATTTCTTCGGTTTTTACAGCATCCTTCATTACGGAAATAGGAGACTGAGCACCCTGAATGAACATGAAATTCATATTATTGTCATTAATCTTTTTCTCCATATATGCAGGGAAGTCTGCTGAAAGCTTTTTGGTAGCTCTGTCAATTGTGGTGGGGTGTGCACCGATATTTGTGAAAACGGTTGCTTTGGATTCAGCGTTGTCAGGGACGAATTTGAAGCAGGCAAAGAATGTCTGATATCCTTCTGTGTCATAGCGTTTATTTCTCAGGTAGCCGTACTCATCGTCCATATATAAGTTTTTATTCTCATCTTTTCCGATTCGTGCTGTCTCAAAGTAATAGAGAGAGCCGGGTTCCATATTTGTATATGCTTCAACAATTGCATCTGCAGCACCGGTTACCATCTCATTAAGAACAGTTGAATCAATACTTCTTATAGGATTGATAAAAGGCAGATTTGCTGCGATGTTGTGTAAAATTCTCGGAAGAAGTGAAAGACCGAATCCCTGAGTGTCAGGAACTGTGTGGCAGTGTGTTGCGTTGATGTTGATTGCGATGATATCGCTGTCAAGACCCAATGACTTTATTTTTTCTTCGGCTAGAGCTCGGATAGAACGGATATCTGCGTTGCTTACTCCGATTCCGTCGATTGTTGCGAAAATAGCTGTGCCTCGGTCTGAGCCATCATTAAGGGCAATTGTATGTACCCTCTGATCGTCGAGTACGCTGTCGATTTTCTGGGTGAAATATCCGCCTGTGTAATATTTTTTGCTGCTGTTTGCGAGATCATCAGGTACAATGCTTTCTACACCAAAGCCGAGGCTCCATTTTGCTCCTTCAGCAGGCTCGTCGATGAATGTGTCAGTTCCGTTGTAGAAATTTGCTGATTCATAATTTTCAAGTTTCGGAATGTTATACTTTGGAAAAGCGGCTGACAAAAGCTTGAATGCACCGTTGATAATAAAGTTTACAACATTGGTTGTTGCAATAATTGCGGTGTTGTCTGCGGGCTGTGCATCGTTAGCAGTTGCAAAAGTACCCATTGAGAAAATTAATGCGACTGAAATTACAAGAGAAATAACTGATTTGCTGAATTTCTTCATTTTAAATGTTCTCCTTTACTTAACTTTTGATATGAGTTTATCAGAGGCTTCAAGTAAGGTTCGCGCTGTCTCTCTGCCTGTTGAATTTGTTTCTTCATAATGACCTCTGTCAAAACGGTCAACACCTTTGTTTATGTATGGCATTCTCTCATTAAGAACGAAGTCATTATCGGGAATAATGTAACCGAGTTCATCGTTACAAAGACCAATTACAAAGTGGTGTTTGGCTCCGCCAAGTTTGCTGAGAACTTTATAGTCAGCAGCCTTTCCTGTGCCTGATTCTTCTTCACTGAGAAATTCTCCGTTGTATAGCTCAGGGAATAACTCACCGGGAATCAGATACATACCTATATCGCTGTTGCCGAGTTCAAGGTAACCTACTTCGGTGTGGATTGCTGCAACGCCGCGTTTTGACGTTTTTGAGATATCATTGTTGAGAACTTTGATAAGTCTTGCAAGAATGAGAACAAAATTCTGTGCAGAAATCTTAACAGGTGCACTTGCAATATTTATGATCGGTTCAATTTCTGTTTCGTCATTCATTGAATTAACAAGCTCGCCTAGATTTTTTCCGAACTCTTTGGTGTATGCTTCGCAGTCAATCTCATTGCGGTATACTTTCTTGATCTCTTTTGCAGAAATCATACCGCCGATTGCACCGTTAATGAACATTGCATCCGAGCCTTTATTTTTGCTCTCAATCTCTCTGATGAGGTAGCAGGGGAAGTCAGCACTTACATTTTTTGTTGTGTCACTGAGCAACTCTGCATGTGAAGCAAAGTTAACAATATATGTGCAAGGGGAAGAATCAAACGGCTCAAATTTTATTCTTGTAAGATTACGGTCAAATGTGTTAGGTGTGCGGCAGTCAAACTGAAGATCATCTGTTTCAAGGACAGAATAGTAAAGTCTGCCGTCTTTTCTGTTTTTATATGCATCAATGATAGCTTGCGCTGTTTTCTTCTTTAGATGGGTCATAAAATCTTCGTTTCTGCCGCTTTTATAAAGCTTTTCGCCCCAAAGACCCTGAGTATCGATAGCTGAATGTGAATGTGTAGCACAGATGTTAATTGATTTGAGATTTTTAACTGAGCTGTCCTCCAGCACAAGTTTTCTTATATCATTGATATCTCTTCGGCTTATTCCTACTGCGTCAACAGCGCATAAAATTACACCGCCGCGTGATGTATTGTCATCGATATATACTGCTCGTGCGTACATATCGTCAAGTACGCCGGTTGCAGGGTTGTTAGAATCATATCCGGCGATAAAATATTTGCCTGTGTTTACATCATCGGGAGTTATAACGGCTTTGCCGAATCCGCAGGTAAAACAGTTTCCCTTATTATATAAGAATTTTGCATCTCCGGTGAGCATATATTTGTTTGCTTTTTCATCGGATGTAAAGTAGCTGCGGGGCATAAGCGAAATAACGGTTTGAGAAATAAGCTCGATAGTTTTTCTTACAATTTTGTCCGTGTTCATGCAATACCTCCTCTTTAATATAAACATTATACACTATATTTTGCTTTTTTCAAATATTTAGACTTGATTTTTTGGTACAATTTGTAATAATATTATTAACAAGGAATGAATTTCTTATAAAAACATAACAAAGTGAGGCAATTGTATGGTTAGTATCAGAAAATACGAAGAAAAAGATTATGATGATGTTTGTTATGCTTGTCTTAACAGCGAAGCTGACGATGATCTGAACGATGAGTTCTGTGATTTCGTTCTCAATACTTTCTGCAGATATTATATTGATAACGAACCTGAAAACTGTTTTGTTGTTGATGATGACGGCAAAGCTGTAGGTTACATAATCTGTGCAGAGAATTTTGATAAATTCAAAAAGAAATATGATGAGGAATATTTTACCCGTGCAATAAAATACGGTGAATCTCGTATTGAATGGGCAACCGAGGCTTATATGCTTCACGATAAATATAAAGATATTTATCCCGCTCATCTTCATATCGATATTCTGCCTGAGTATCAGCGTATGGGTGTTGGCGGTAAACTTCTCAGTGCTCTTTCTGAGCATCTTTTATCAAAAGGAATTAAAGGTGTTATGTTAACTTGCGGTACAAACAATGTGACAGCAAATAATTTCTACAAAAAATACGGTTTTGATGAACTTGAGGTTTTAGGCACAGACATTGCCTACGGCAAAAAACTTGCCTGAAATTGCTGAATATAATTTCTGTTTTCGGTCAAACTGTTGTTACAGCTAATTACGGAGGTGATTTACAGTGATCGAAAAGCAGAATAAGCAGCCTCAGCAGAAGGATAAGCCCACTACAAATCAGCCAACACAGCCCCAAAATAAGTAAATATCTGATTTATGAAAAACCGTTTCGGCGGTTTTTCTTTTTTGTGCTTGACGGTAACAGTCAGTGTGGTATAATTGAAATATAAATTTAATGAACGGACGGTTTTTCTTATGGAAAAATATGCAAGATTTAAATATCAGCCGTGTATTCCGCTTGGCGAAGACGGCAGATGCATAACAGCTTCGCTTAAGCACACGCAGCTTTCAAGAAGAGCTGCGGCAGACGGTATGGTGTTGTTGAAAAATATAAACAAAGCCCTTCCTCTTAAAAAAGGTGAAAAGATTGCACTTTTCGGCAAGGCAACTATTGAATACATAAAGGGTGGCGGCGGTAGCGGTGATGTTAATACACCGTATATCCGCAATATTTATGAAGGCTTTTCAGAAAAAGACGTTGATATTTATATGCCGCTCGTTGAGTTTTACAAGGACTATGTAAAGCGCGAAAGCGTAAACATTCCCACTCAGGCACAGATTAATGCCACCTGGGATATTGTCAACGCAATGGAATTCTGTACAAAGCGTGACGATATGACATACGACACTTTCGCCAGTATGCACGTTAAGGAGCCTGCTGTTCCCGATGAGCTTATTGAGTCAGCAGCACAAAATGCAGATACGGCAATTGTCACACTCAGCCGTTTTTCTGCAGAGGGTGTTGACCGCAGACCGCAGGCAGGAGATTACTATCTTTCTGACATTGAGAAAAATATCATTGATAAGTGTTCAAAGCTCTTTAAAAAGGTAATTATTGTGCTTAATTCAGGTGCAACAATTGACTGTGAGTACTTCGCAGAGAATGATGCTGTTGATGCAGTTTTGTTCTCCTGGCAGGGCGGATTGGAAGGCGGTGCAGCTATAGCAGATATTATCTGCGGTGATGTTAATCCGTCGGGTAAGCTTGCCGATACTATTGCAAAATCATATGATTATTATCCCTGTAAGGAAGATTTCTGGGAGTGTTTTGATCATGTTGATTATTCTGAGGATATATATGTAGGATATCGCTATTTTGAAACAATTCCCGGCAAAAAAGATTTGGTAAGATACCCATTTGGTTATGGTCTGTCATACACTGAGTTTGAACTCAGCGGTAAGCTTTGCGGTGTTGACGGTGGCGATATTGTTGTTGCGGTAACAGTAAAAAACACAGGTGATACAGCCGGTAAAGAGGTTGTTCAGGTTTATTACTCAGCTCCTCAGGGGAAACTTGGAAAACCTGCAAAAGAGCTTGCAGCATTCAGAAAAACAAAACTTCTTGCACCCGGAGAATCGGAAACACTTGCTATCACTTTCAAAGTTAACGATATGGCAAGCTTTGATGACCTCGGAAAAATATGCGAATCTGCTTATGTACTTGAAAAAGGTAATTATGAATTCTATCTTGGAACATCCGTAAGAGACTGTGATAAACTCGATTTCATCTATACCGTTGGTTCAGATACAGTTACAGAACAGCTTTCAAAATGGTGTAAGCCGTTCAAGCTTGAAAAACGTCTTTTGGCAGACGGCACCTACGAGGAGCTTCCTATGGGTGAAGAGAGTCATTATTTTGCCGAAAATGATCCTACAGGTGCAGTTGCTCCCGAAAAAGCTGTTATGTTTGATAAAGTGGGCGAAGACGTCACGATGGACGAATTTGTTGCTCAGTTTACTCTTGAAGAATTGATGGATTTTGTTGGCGGACAGCCGCCTACGGGTGTGGCTAACACCGGTTGCTTCGGACCTATGAAGCGTCTTGGTGTGCCTGCAATGCCTACTGCTGACGGTCCTGCAGGTCTCAGACTTGACACCGAAACAGGCATACCCACAACAGCCTGGCCTTGCGCAACTCTGCTTGCCTGTACGTGGGATACGGAACTTAATTTCTTAGTCGGTCAGGGCGGCGGTGCCGAAATCAGAGAAAACAACCTTGCAATCTGGCTTGCTCCGGCACTCAATATTCACCGTGATCCGCTTTGCGGCAGAAACTTTGAATATTATTCAGAAGACCCTGTTCTTGCAGGCAAATGTGCTGCTGCAAACATCAGAGGTGTTCAGTCACAGAAGGTTGCTGTTTCTATGAAGCATTTTGCTTGCAATAATAAGGAAGCAAACAGAATGGGAAGTGACTCGCGTCTTTCTGAGCGTGCTCTGCGTGAGATTTATCTCAAAGGCTTTGAAATAGCTGTAAAGGAATCTTCGCCGTGGACGGTTATGTCTTCTTATAACCTCATCAACGGCCAGCACACATCCGAAAGCTATGAGCTGCTCACAGGTATTCTCCGTAACGAGTGGGGATATAACGGTATGGTTGTTACTGACTGGGGTGTAAAAAATGATCCTGTCAAAGAAGTTAAAGCAGGCAATGATATGAAGATGCACTGCGGTTATCCTGAAGATTTGATGGAAGGCTACAAATCTGGGCGCATAACAAGAGCTGATCTTGAACTTTGTGTCAAACGTATTCTTGAAATGTTCCTGAAGCTTGCTTAATCGGAGGTAACTGATATGCTTAAAAGAATGAAAGTGTTATCAATTGTTTTAGCTGTTTTATTAATGCTTTGTATTATGCCTGTGTGCAATGCTCAGGATTCAGCGCTTCAGCCAATTGCTTATGAAGTTGTAAATCTTAACGGTATCAATATTGAATACGGAATTTACGGACAGCCTGACGGTGAGCCTCTGCTGCTTCTTCCTCCTAACGGTGGCGATATGCATTCGTTTGATGGCAGTATACTTCCCGAAATGTCAAAGCATTTCAAAGTTATTTGTATGTCACCGAGGGCAACGGGTAAATCCGATTGGGTTGAAGGCGCAATGACATTTGAAGCTATGAGCGATGATATTGAAGCGTTACTCGATTATCTGAATGTTGAAAAAACCAGAATATTCGGTTTCAGTGACGGCGGCAACCTCGGCATTGTGTTCACACTTGCTCATCAGGAAAGGGTTGAATCACTTGTAATTATGGGTTCAAATATCAACACCTGGGGCACAAACACTTTTGATCAGATTCAGATAACTTATCAGTATATAATACTCTGCATCGAAGCCTGGCTTTATGATGATCCCGAATATGCCATAAGACGAGATATAAAAGGTATGATGGTCGGTCAACCGAGTCTTACGTTTAAAGATATTTCAGCAATCAAAGTACCTGTACTCAATATTTTTGGCGAGCACGATATGATTCAGCGATGGCACTCGAAAAAAATTACAAAATCAATCGACGGCGCACAGGAATTAATGATAGTAGGTGGCGGACACAGCACTTGCTTTGATCAAACAGATACTGTTATCAACCCTGCACTGTTAAAATTCTTCAACGTTATATAAAAATAAGACCTGCACGATGCAGGTCTTATTTTTATCATTTAAACCAATATTGATGCCAAGAGTACAAGAATTAGAAATGCACCGGCATAGGGGAGAATCAATGGCAGATAGGGGAGAAGTAATACGGAAATAACCGTACCGAGACCGGCTTTAATAAACATTGTGTTTTCAGCAGAAGAGATATTTTGCCAGATAAAGTAAACGTCGTTATCCTCGACATAATATTGATCAAGACCGATGGAAGCTTTAGAATCGCTGACACCAAAACCGCATGAATCAAGTCCGCTGATGAAAAGATCACACATTTCTTTTGATTTGAGTGTTATTCTGCCTTCAAGTCTTAATTCGTCAGCAGGCTCCTCCTGACGGAGATGACCATTTTTAAAACCTGTACACCACCAATATTTATCGTATTCTCTTGTGAACTCGTGTACATAATTGCCGTTAAGATCCTGATGATAAAGTGACATTTCCATCATAAGCCAATCTTCTTCTTCAGGGCAGTTATACATAGTCCACTCGTGAACACCTTTATCAGAATGCGGTCGGTTATAAACACCGATTTCACCACCGTAGAAGATCATACCGTACTGACCTTTCCACATCTGAATCATCCAGTCTTTACCCTCGTATTCAAAAAAGACGCGTACATAGTCGTATTCGAGAAGAAGGTAAGGGGAAACGAAATCGTAAATTTTACCAAAGCCAAAATTATGCTGCCAGGCATCTTTATCGTTTGTGTAGTAATAATCGTCTATGTAGCTGTATTGATAACTGAGAACCTGATGCTTTGACAGTAACAGCTGAAGGAGATTGCCTCTTTTAATAACGTTGAGTGTGAATTCGCCCTCAAGAACTTTACCGTCAATTTCAGTTGACGCAATAATCGTAACTTTACCTTCAGCCTTTCCTTTAACAAGACCATTCTGATCAACAGTTGCTGCTCTATCATTAGACGATCTCCAATTGATTCTCGGTTGAACATCAACGTTAGACACTGTGGCTGTAATTTGCATCGTCTTACCGATTGCCACAGAAAGGCTTTCACTTGTGAGGACGAGAACGGGTGCGCTGTTAGTATCATCGGGTATCGGTTCATCGTCTGCTGCTAAAGCACATACAGGAACGATAGCAAATAAAGACAGAACAGTTAAGATGATTGCAAGCGACTTAACAAGTTTTGAATTCATTTTTGATCCTCCAATAATTTACTTAAAGAATATTATACAATATCCAATAGTTTGTTTGTTAATAAAATTTAAATTTTTCCGTAATAACTTAAACAAATAACAATTAAAAATTAAATATTATTTGTGTGATGACAAATTATGAATATTGTGGTATTATAAAATCAACGAAAGGAGATATATTATGCGAGCTATTAAGTACTTTTTTACTTACCTTTTATCATTGATTATGGCATTACCGGGTATCGTTGCTTCACTTGGTAAATCTGTTAACGATTATTCATTTAAAATTGATGCTAGTGTTGTCGGCGAGAGTGTTCCGAACACTTTCAGCAATATTAACATCTGGGATATGCAAAGCGGTGATCAATTTTCTAATCCCAAAGTAAATGACAAATATAACATTTTTGAGTTTGTCGAGTACGTACAGCTGATGCAGTGCACCGGCGGTAACGCTCAGCGTGATCTTTTTGTTGATCCAACAAACTATGATGTTCTTGATGACTATGATTTTTCACCGCTGATTGAAAACTGCAGAGGCATAGTTTCTCTTGGTGCAAAGCCTCATCTCAAGCTCGGCAGTGTTCCGCTTAAATATTCTCAGAACTCGATTCAGGGTGCAGATTTCGGCACAAATCTTTATCCGCCTGACGACTTCGACGTTTACTACAACTATATGGCGGCTATGGCGCGCGCGCTCGTCAACGAATTCGGTGCTGAAGAAGTACTCACATGGCGCTTCGGTGTTATGACAGAATATGAAAATTCGCAGTGGTTTATGTCACCTGATCAGGATCCTGATAATTCTGCTGTTGCTTACTGCAAGCTTTATGATTATACAGTTGCTGCGCTTCAGGATGAAATCGGCGAAGATGTCTTTGTAGGTGCACATTCTATGACAGTTACTGAAGGTCTTTGGGATGAAAGAATTTTCATTAATCATTGCGGCAACGGAACAAATTATAAAACAGGTAAAAAAGGTACAAGAATTTGTTTCCTTTCAGGATCGTTCTATGATTACTGTCCCGGTGAGTTTACTGAAGGTTTCACTCTTCCTGAAACG
The DNA here is from genome assembly GCA_045637465.1 of Acutalibacteraceae bacterium. GTDB lineage: Bacteria > Bacillota > Clostridia > Oscillospirales > Acutalibacteraceae > UBA8612. The sequence goes on from JAZTZM010000027.1 coordinate 51,062, forward strand.
ATAGATTTTCTCCGCCGCTCTGCCGAGGAAGCAGGACTTAAAGATCTTATTTTTGGTATTGATGAAGGTCGACTTCTTTGCGGAATAAACGAGGGCGCTGATGATATTCAGCTTAACACAAGAACGGTAGGTTACACATATCAGGCTGCTTATGATGCAAGGCTGCATAAACAGCTAATTGAGCAGGGTGGAGATTATTTCTCATCATGGAGCTATCTTTCAGGTGGCTTGTTTAACGGTTTCCCGACCGTCAGCTATCATATTGCAAACCAACTTTCATCGTTTGCCGGCAGCAGACGCGTTGACGTAACGCCGGAAAACAAAGGCGTTATATACGGCGCCGATGTCGATGCGCTCAGTGTTTATGACAGTGAAAACAGCACACTGAAAATTATGGCATACAACTTTAAAAATGATATTGAATACAGTAAGTCGGTTGATTTGAAGATTAATGCTTCGGTTCCACAGTTCAACACCGATAAGGTGAATGTTACTGTTTATACCGTTGATGATAGCTGCAATTACTTCGACGAATGGCAGGAAGACAGGGTTACTTACGGAATTGGCAATGATTGCTTCGCCTGGTCACCTGATGACCCTGAAATCGGTTCGCCAACTACGCTCAGGGAACCTTGGGCTCGTGAATTGTATTTTGAAACGCTTTATGACAAGTATGAGGAGTGCTCGCAGCTCAAGCCAGTCACATATACTGCCGAGGTAAAAGACGGCTGTGTAGTGCTTGAAACTGAACTTACAGCAAACGCTGTTATGTTTTTTGAACTTACTCCCACTTTATAATTTTAACTAAATTTATCTGTTCTGAATTAGTAGAAATTATTATAAAAAATTTCTTGTCCTAATTACTTGTTGCTGTTACATAAATATTTCTTGACAATGTTTTTTGGCAGTGATATAATACCGATAATTCAATAATAAACCGTTGATGCGGAGATAAAGGCGGAAAACGCCCTTACAGAGAGCCCGTGAAAGCTGAAATTCGGGTAGGAAACAGTTCGTCAAATGGACCGCGGAGGGTGCAGTCAAATGTGTAAGATAACACAGAGTATTCTGCAACGTGAAAGCATACGTCAGTTGCTTGGGATATGTCAGTATCCTCAAAGTGCACGCATAATGCGTGAATCAAGGTGGCACCACGGATTTATATTCGTCCTTGACAGAATCTTCTGTCGAGGACTTTTTATTTTCGGAGTGATTAATATGTGTCTGTTAACCAAACGATGGCGAAGCTGAAATTTAAACTTAACTGCAATTATATATTACGGAGGATTTAACAATGATACACAACGGTATTGATTTTGAAACATATTTTAAGAATTATCCTGATGAAAACGGTTACTTCGGCAAATACGGCGGAGTTTATATTGATGAAAAGCTTAAGAATGCAATGGCTGAAATTACTGAGGCTTACTATTCAATTTGCCAGTCACGCAAATTTATCGCTGAGCTTCGCAGAATCAGAAAAGAGTTCCAGGGCAGACCTACTCCCGTAACTCATCTTGAGCGTCTTTCGGATTTTCTTGGCGGCAACGTTCAGCTTTATGCAAAGCGTGAAGATCTCAACCATTCGGGCGCACATAAACTCAACCACTGTATGGGTGAAGCGCTTCTTGCAAAATATATGGGTAAAAAGAAGGTTATCGCAGAAACAGGTGCAGGTCAGCACGGCGTTGCGCTCGCTACTGCAGCGGCTTATTTTGGTCTTGAATGCGATATTTATATGGGATCTGTTGATATTAAAAAGCAGGCTCCGAATGTTGCACGTATGAAGATTCTCGGTGCAAATGTTGTTGAGGTTACTCACGGTCTCAAGACTCTTAAAGAGGCTGTTGATGCAGCTTTTGATGCTTACAGTAAGGAGTATAAAGACTCTATCTATTGTATCGGATCAGTTCTTGGTCCTCATCCGTTCCCGATGATGGTGCGCGATTTCCAGAGCGTTGTCGGTATTGAGGCAAGAGAACAGTTTGTTGAAATGACAGGACATCTTCCCGATGCAATTGTCGCTTGTGTTGGCGGCGGCTCAAATGCAGCAGGTCTGTTTGCAGGTTTCCTCAATGATCCGGTTGATATCTACGGTATCGAACCCCTCGGCAAAGGTCCGAAGCTTGGTGATCACGCTGCAAGCCTTAAATACGGCACAGAGGGAATTATGCACGGCTTTAACAGCATTATGCTTAAGGATGAAAACGGCGAGCCTGCTCCGGTTTATTCAGTAGCAAGCGGTCTCGATTATCCCTCATCCGGTCCCGAGCACGCATTCCTTCAGGAAATTGGCAGAGTCAAGTACGATGTTATCGACGATGAAGAAACAATCGATGCGTTCTTCAAACTTTCCCGTATGGAGGGCATTATTCCTGCAATCGAAAGCTCTCACGCAGTTGCTTACGGTATGAAGCTCGCTCAGCGTATGGAGCACGGTTCTGTACTTATCAACCTCTCCGGCAGAGGCGATAAGGATATGGACTATATCATCGAAAACTACGGTATAAGATAAAAATTAATGCCCGACAGATTTAAGGTCTGTCGGGCATTTTATTATTCACTTTTTTCAACAGGAGTAATTACGGGTTTGCCGTATTTGTCGAGCAGAACTGTCATACCGCCTGCATATCCGTTAAAGCTGAACACATAGTTTACACCGGTTTCTTTATCAACCAATATTTCCACACCGCTTATTGAGCCTTGAGAATAAACTTTTTCAAATCGGTTATCTTTTTTTGACATAATAACATCCTTTCTTACATTTTACTCTCAACACATACCGTCATGATGCTCTTTGCAGGCACAGTAATATCTTTTTCAAATTCGCCATCATATATCTTTTCGCAGTTATGTACACTGTCGGTCAGATAAATCTGTGCGTTACCGAGTACACCTTTTAAATTAATGTTTTCATCGGCTTCAGCAGTGTTTACAATCACCGTTACGTAATTTGTGCCGTCAGTAAATGCAACGGTTTTAAGAGCGGAATTTTTAAAATTATCTATTGTTCGTATTCTCACCATACCCGGCTTAATAAACGATGTGAAATGTTTGAAAGCGTAATACCTGTTGTATGTTATAAGCTCACCGTCAGCGTTTCTGTCGAGCAGACCGTCACCGTTGACAGCTGTCCAGCTCTGCCACGATACTGCATTCATTTTAGTAAGGTCATCGACAATTACCTGCGCCATGTAAATTCCGCTGTCAATTGTTGTGCTGTCAATTGTAAGAGGAAGCTCACACCATTCGCTCATCTCATATTTTTTGTCAGGATACATCTTTTTCATTTTGTCACCGACTTGCTTTTTTTCATCGGATTTTGTATCCATCCAGTAGGAATGACCGCTGTATGTATCGCAGAATTCATTGAGAATTTCGCTTGCAAAGAATTTTTCAACGTATTCGTAGTATGCCCAGCTCATTTCACCGCTTTCGGGTCCGTTGAGCTTGTAGGGAGAGTTACGCTTTTTCATTTCTGTCGCAAACATCTCAAGCACTTCCACGGTTTCATCGACTGTATAGTGACAGCCTTCCTGACCTACCCATTCACCGCCCCAGCTCCACATTGGTTCGTTAATAGGGGAGATGGCGTAAATCGGATAACCCTGTGCAACAAACCAATCAGCAATTGTGAGAACATAGTCAACAAATGCCGCATAGTTTTCTTTTGGCAGGTTAGAGGAATACTGCTCAAGTCCGCCTGATGCATGACCGCTTTTTGTCATTGAAAAATGCGGGCTGTTGCAGAAAAGTATAATTTTTTCTGCACCGTATTTTACAGCATAGTCCATCACACGTCTTGCATTTGAGTCACGTGTAAAATCATACTCATATTCACCGGTATCTTTGTTAAGTACATAAAAGCTTTCAGTACGTCTCGAAGTGTCCCATATTCTGCAATCAGGATTATCGGCTTCACCGCCGCCAATATTATAACGGAATATCTTGAGTCCCAGACCTTCTTCGCTGTAAAGTCTTTTGGCAATTTCGTCAGCCATTTCTTCGCTGTTGATTGTCTGTGCCCACCAGCACGAGCTTGTGCCGAATTCTTCAAATGTCTGATATTCGGTATATTTGTCAATCATAATTTCGTGCCTCCCAAGTACAGCTGTAAGCGGCATAATGCAAAACTGAAATACCGCAACAATAAATGCTATAATTTTCATAAAAAAGTTCAAATGAATTCACCTCATTTACAGTCGATATATTGTTTTTTCTATAATATCATATCGGTATCAGCTCACGCAACAATTTTTCTTACGCTATTGCCATTTAAAAAACAAAAAGGTATAATTTAATTAAGAAATTTGTCGGAGAAGATTAATATGAAAGCTATTTTCGGAATATTTTTATATTTATATTTTGCTTTTATACAGCTGTTTCCTGCTTCAACAAATGCTGTACCCGTAAAGCCGATTGACAGTGTAAACGGTGGCGATCCGTTCATTGTCGAAGATAACGGCAACACGTATTATACTTACACAACAGGCGGTAATATCTCAATCAAACAGATTGCTTCATTTGATGATGTAACTGTTTTAGCAGAAAAATCTGTTTACAGTGCAGGTAAAAACGGAATTATTCGCGATATCTGGGCACCTGAAATTCATAAAATAGGGGATAAGTGGTACATTGTTTCGTGTGCGCTTTTTGATTCGTCGGTTGTTCCGCGTGGTGCTATGCCTGAAGGCAGTGACACTGAAATACACGATGATTACTACCGCTATGGATTTGTTCTTGAAAGTAAAACTGACGATATTATGGGTGAATACGAATTTAAAGGTATTCTCTCTCCCGACGGTATGAATAACATAGATGGCACATATCTGCAAAAGGACGGTAAGCTGTATTATGTTTGCTCAGCATATCTCGGTGTCGGTCATCAGTGTATTTATATTTCATTGATGGATAATCCGTACACAATCAGTGATGATTCTAAGGGTGAATTGATTTCAAGACCGTTTTATAACTGGGAGAAGAAAGGCTGGAAGGTGAACGAAGGTCCGGCTGTGCTAAATGTTGACAGCAATACATATATTGTTTATTCTGCATCGGGATATTCATCGGGCGAATACTGCCTTGGAATGCTGATGCTTAACGGTGACGATGTTCTTAATAAATCATCATGGATTAAGAGCCCTGTAAGTGTGTTCAAAAAGCAGCCTGAAAAATCGCTTTATCATACAGGGCATTGCAGCTTCCTCAATCGTGAAAACGGTGATATTTATATGGTTTACCACGCGACAGACAATCCTGAATTTTTTGCAAAATCGAGATGTACTTACATAACCAAACTTGATTTCTGCTTCGGTTTTCCTGTTTTCAAATAATATGTTCCAATAAATTTAGCGAAAACACTTGATTTTTTAAACTACTTAATATATAATAATCAAGCTGTCCGAAAGGCAGCGTATTCCGGGGTGTGGCGAAGTTTGGTATCGCGCTTGGTTCGGGACCAAGAGGCCATGGGTTCAAGTCCCGTCACTCCGACCACCTAAGTACAACTTAGGTAATACAGCCGAAATCCCTTGAAATATAGGGGTTTCGGACTTTTTTATACCTCAACGCACTCTGAAAATGAGTGCTTTTTTCATTTTTACGGCAGTTGCGTAAGTGTAATCGTATACGGAGTATGCCAAATCGTATACGGAGTATGGCAAATTGCAACCTTACCGATAAAATCGCAACCCAACCGATAAAATCGCAACCTTGTATGAGTAATCGTATACGGAGTATTGGTAATAGTTGTCGGAGTGTAAAAATGAAATAGTTTTACGGAGTATGCAAAAGTTTTACGGAGTTTAAATTTGATTGTACAAAATTTCAAAAAGTTTTACGGAGTATGTTAAAGTTTTACGGAGTATAAAAATCACCACCTCTGCCATTTGCAACAGCATAAAAAACTGTTGCGTTTTTCTTGGTATAGGTGGTATAATTATCTTGACAAATAAGAATTTGAAAGGAAGATTCTATGCTTCTGAAATTAGTTTCATTTATTGCATCAATATTATTATTTTTCACTTCATCTGTAACAGCACCCCAAAAACCCGACGTACTTGTTGAAGTGCTTGATAATTTAAGCGAAAACAGAACTGCAGATGAGATAAACGGTGCACTTGGAACAAGGTTCTATATTCAACGACCGAAGAGTGAAAAGCTGACAGAGGTTAATGCTTCTGATTTCGGGCTTTCGGAAAGTAATGAAGATAATTTCACCGCTTTTCAGAATGCACTTAATTACTGTTCCGGGCATCCGCAGACAAAGCTTGTTATTGACAAGGGTACATATTATTTCAAAAGCCTCAATGGTCTTGATGCCAACAACTGTACAGATTTGCTGATTGAGGGAAACGGTGCAACATTCGTTTTCTCCTCAACAGGTTATAAGTTTTTTATCAGAAACAGCGACTGTGTTGAAATACGCAATCTTAATTTCGATTGGAATTGGGAAGAAAGTCCCCTCGCTTCAATTGTCACTGTTCAGAACAGTAATACTGACACTCATACCCTTGACCTTGTTTTCAAAGATGCAGAATACTGCGATGAAAATAACCGCCTTATGGCGATTACGCAATGTGACCCAGAAACATACACGTTCGGTGCAAAATATTCATCAAAAGAAAATTATCTTTATCAGGATGCAACGAGCATAAAATCCGTTCAGAAGATTTCAGATAACACTTTGCGTGTTGCTCATAACGGCTGTATGGATAATTTCGAGAATGGTG
>JAZTZM010000028.1:0-119512 GCA_045637465.1 Acutalibacteraceae bacterium
CAACTGCCTCAGCGATGTTGACCTGCTTACCCGATGCCATGTCTGCACCGTAGCAATGTGCACAAATACCATGCTTTGAACGGCAGTTAAGAATTGAACGGATGTGAACACCCTCAAAGCTTGCCTTTTCGGTCTCGTCCATATCGTTGACAGCCTTCTGTATTGCAGCAGACTGTTCCTCGGTGATAAGATCACCGTCGTGAGCAATGATATTGCCGTTCTTATCAGCGAAATCACCGATAATATATCTGCCCACTATTCTTACCTTCAAGGGCTCGATAAGCTCGTTGCCCTCTCTGATTTCGGTTATATATGCACCGCTTGTATCTCCGCAGTCTATCTGACGGATGATTACCTGCTGAGCAACGTCAACAAGACGACGGGTAAGGTAACCCGAGTCAGCAGTACGAAGAGCGGTATCGGCAAGACCCTTACGAGCACCACGTGATGAAATGAAGTACTCGAGGATGTTAAGACCCTCTCTGTAGTTTGCACGAATCGGAATTTCGATTGTCTTACCTGCTGTGTTAGCGATAAGACCACGCATACCTGCGAGCTGACGAAGCTGGCTATCGTTACCACGGGCACCGGAGTCAAGCATCATATTGATGGGGTTGTACGGGTCAAAGCCCTCTTTAAGAGCCTTGGCAACCTTGGAAGTACACTCTTCCCAGGTAGAGATAACGTCCTTTGAACGTCTCTCATTACTGATAAGACCCTTCTTGTATTTCTTTGTGATCTTATCAATCTTAGCTTCAGCCTCTGCAAGGTAATCTGCCTTCTCCTGCGGAATTGTAGCATCGAAAACAGAAACCGTAAGACCTGAAATTGTTGAGTATTTGTAACCCTGAGCCTTGATCTTGTCAAGAACCTCTGATGTTACGGATGTGCCGTGCTTCTTGATACAGCTTTCGATAACTCTGCCAATTGTCTTTTTCTTAGCAATCATACTGACAGCAGCTTTGAATGCCTTATCGTCATCCTTGATAGCTTCAAAGTCAACGTCGCTGATATCACCGAACTCAAGCTTGAACATATCATCCTCTGTCTTACGCTCGATAAGACCGAGATCCTGAGGAATGGGATTGTTGAAGATAACACGACCGAGTGTTGTCTGAAGGAACTTTGTGCAGAGCTTGCCGTTGATTTCCTTTGTCATACGGATCTTGATGATTGAGTGGAGAGTGATATCACCCTCATCATAAGCCATCATAGCCTCGTTGACATCACGGAAAACTTTGCCCTGACCGGGTTCATCCTTCTTGACAAGAGTCATGTAGTATGAACCGAGGATCATATCCTGTGTGGGAACCGCAACAGGCTTACCGTCGGAGGGCTTGAGGAGGTTGTTTGCAGCAAGCATAAGGAAACGAGCCTCTGCCTGTGCCTCTGCTGAAAGCGGTACGTGAACAGCCACCTGGTCACCGTCGAAGTCAGCGTTGAAAGCTGTACATACGAGGGGATGAAGCTTGATTGCTCTGCCCTCAACAAGGACGGGTTCGAAAGCCTGAATACCGAGTCTGTGAAGTGTAGGAGCACGGTTGAGCATAACAGGATGATCCTTGATAACGATCTCAAGTGCATCCCATACTTCGGGATTTGCACGCTCTACCATCTTACGTGCAGTTTTGATATTGAGAGCAACCTTTGTTTCGAAAAGGCGCTTCATAACAAAGGGTTTGAAGAGCTCAAGAGCCATCTCCTTGGGAAGACCGCACTGATAAATCTTAAGCTCGGGACCGACAACGATAACCGAACGGCCTGAGTAGTCAACACGCTTACCGAGAAGGTTCTGACGGAAGCGACCCTGCTTACCCTTGAGCATATCGGAAAGTGACTTGAGAGGACGGTTGTTAGGACCTGTAACGGGTCTGCCTCTTCTGCCGTTGTCGATAAGTGCGTCAACAGCCTCCTGAAGCATTCTCTTCTCGTTGCGGACAATGATGTCGGGAGCACCGAGCTCGAGGAGCTTCTTGAGACGGTTATTTCTGTTGATAACTCTGCGGTAAAGATCGTTGAGGTCAGATGTTGCAAATCTGCCGCCATCGAGCTGAACCATAGGACGGATATCGGGCGGAATGACGGGAATAACGTCCATAATCATCCACTCGGGCTTGTTGCCTGAATGCTTGAATGCATCAACAACTTCAAGTCTCTTGAGGATTCTTGCGCGCTTCTGACCGCTTGCGTTTGCAAGGTCATTGCGAAGCTGCTCGTCAAGCTCATCAATATCAATCTCGGCAAGAAGCTCTTTGATAGCCTCAGCACCCATGCCTGCACGGAAGCTGTCGCCATACTTTTCGTACCAATCGCCGTACTCTTTTTCGGAAAGAGTCTGATACTTGTTAAGAGGAGTGTCACCGGGATCGATGACAATATACATTGCAAAGTAAAGAACTTTTTCAAGGTTTCTGGGAGAGATATCAAGGATGAGACCCATTCTTGAGGGGATACCCTTGAAGTACCAGATGTGGGAAACGGGAGCTGCAAGCTCGATGTGACCCATACGCTCACGGCGAACCTTTGCCTTTGTAATCTCAACACCGCAACGGTCACAGACCTTGCCCTTATAGCGGATTCTCTTATACTTACCGCAGTGGCACTCCCAGTCCTTCATAGGTCCGAAAATTCTTTCACAGAAAAGACCGTCTCTTTCGGGCTTGAGTGTTCTGTAGTTGATTGTTTCGGGCTTCTTTACTTCACCGTGTGACCAGTTTCTGATCTTTTCGGGAGAGGCAAGTGCTATCTGTATAGATTCAAAGGTGATTTCATTTGTATTGTTATCCATTAAAACGACCTCTTTTCTTAATTAATCTTGAAGAACGGTTTGATTATTCGTCGTAGCCGTCATCTGCGGCATCATCTGAGAAGAAATCAGGCTCGAGAAGTTCCTCGCCCCAATCGTCATCCTCTTCTGACTGAGCATCGCCGTTTTCAAATATGCCTTCGCCTTCCTGTGAATAGCCCTGTGCATCACCCGCATCGTTTACGGTTGTGAATGCTTCGCTGTCAACAAGGTGGAGGCCGACATCGTCATCGTCAAATGTCTGTCTGAGGTCAATTTCGTTTCTGTCGCCGTCGAGAACCTTAACGTCAAGACCGAGTGACTGAAGTTCCTTGATAAGAACCTTGAAGGATTCGGGAACACCGGGCTTAGGTACGTTGAGACCCTTGACGATTGCCTTGTATGTGTTTACACGGCCGACAACATCGTCTGACTTGACGGTGAGAATTTCCTGAAGAGTATAAGCTGCGCCGTATGCTTCAAGTGCCCAAACTTCCATTTCACCGAATCTCTGACCGCCGAACTGGGCTTTACCGCCGAGGGGCTGCTGAGTGATGAGTGAGTACGGACCGGTTGAACGTGCGTGAATCTTATCATCAACAAGATGGAGAAGCTTGAGGTAATACATGATACCGACTGTTACGGGGTTATCGAACTGCTTACCTGTTCTGCCGTCTCTGAGTATTGACTTACAGTCGCTGCGAAGCTGGAATACGTTCTCTTCGTTGAACTCTTCACCGTTCTCAAGAGCCTTTGCTCTTGCAGCTTCCATAAGCTTTTCGTTTGCCATTTTGAATGCTTCGATGATATCGCCTTCGTCTGCGCCGTCGAATACGGGAGTCATAACCTTGACACCCATTGACTTAGCAGCAAAGCCGAGGTGAACCTCGAGAACCTGACCGATGTTCATACGGCTGGGAACGCCGAGGGGGTTAAGAACGATATCAAGCGGAGTACCGTCGGGCAGGAAGGGCATATCTTCCTGCGGAAGAATTCTGGAAACAACACCCTTGTTACCGTGGCGACCTGCCATCTTATCACCGACAGAGAGCTTACGCTTCTGAGCGATATAGCAGCGGACAACCTTGTTAACACCGGGGTTGAGTTCGTCACTGTTTTCACGTGTGAATACTTCAACGTCAACAACGATACCGTATTCGCCGTGAGGTACGCGAAGAGAAGTATCTCTGACCTCTCTTGCCTTTTCGCCGAAGATAGCACGGAGAAGTCTTTCTTCAGCTGTAAGCTCGGTCTCACCCTTGGGTGTAACCTTACCTACGAGGATATCACCTGAGTGAACCTCTGCACCGACACGGATGATACCTTCTTCATCAAGATCCTTGAGTACGTCTTCACCGACGTTGGGAATATCTCTTGTGATATCTTCCGGTCCGAGCTTTGTGTCGCGAGCTTCAAGCTCGTACTTTTCGATATGGATAGATGTGTAAACATCGTTACGGACAAGCTTTTCGTTGATAAGAACAGCATCCTCGTAGTTGTAACCTTCCCAGGTCATAAAGCCGATGAGTGCGTTCTTACCGAGGCTGATTTCGCCAAGGTCAGTTGCGGGACCGTCTGCGATAACCTCCATATATTCAACCTTCTGACCTGCCTTAACGACGGGACGCTGGTTGATGCATGTACCCTGGTTGGAGCGCTGGAACTTGATAAGCTCGTAAGTGTCAATCTCGCCTTCGTTGGTGAGAATCTCAATCTTATCAGCGCTGACGTAGGTAACTGTACCTGCGTTGCGTGCTACAAGTGAAACACCTGAGTCGACAGCAGCCTTGTACTCCATACCTGTTGCAACGATGGGAGCATCTGTCTTGAGAAGCGGAACAGCCTGCTTCTGCATGTTAGAGCCCATGAGCGCACGGTTGGCGTCATCGTTCTCGAGGAAGGGAATCATTGCTGTTGCAACAGAAACAACCATCTTGGGCGAAACGTCCATATAGTCAACTCTGTTGGTTTCGATATCAAGGAACTCGTCACGGTGACGTGCATTGACTCGGGGATTCTTGAAGCGGTTGTTCTCGTCGAGAGGCTCGTTAGCCTGAGCGACGATGTAGTTATCTTCGACGTCAGCTGTCATATAGACAACCTCGTCTGAAACAATACCGGTCTCCTTATCTACCTTACGGTAGGGAGCTTCGATAAAGCCGTAATCGTTAATTCTTGCAAAAGTTGCAAGGTAGGAAATAAGACCGATGTTGGGACCTTCAGGAGTCTCGATGGGACACATACGACCGTAGTGGCTGTAGTGAACGTCACGGACTTCGAAACCTGCACGGTCACGAGAGAGACCGCCGGGACCGAGAGCTGAAAGACGACGCTTGTGTGTCAGCTCTGAAAGCGGGTTGGTCTGATCCATGAACTGTGAGAGCGGTGAAGAGCCGAAGAACTCTTTGATAGCCGCAACAACGGGACGGATGCTGATAAGCGACTGAGGAGTGAGCTTATCGCTGTCCTGAGCCTGGATTGACATACGCTCACGGACAACTCTCTCCATTCTTGTGAAGCCGATTCTGAACTGATTCTGAAGCAGCTCACCTACGCAGCGGATACGTCTGTTGCCGAGATGGTCGATGTCATCCTTGCTGCCAAGACCGTTTGCAAGGCAGTTGAGGTAGTTGATGGATGCGAAGATATCCTCGCGGACAATGTGCTTGGGAATAAGGCTGTCGCAATTCTCAAAGAGCTTTGCAAGAATCTCTTCGTCGGACCAACCCTCTTCTGCAGCAGCGTCAACGATGGGCTTGAGAGCTGTAAAGCTGACCTTCTCGTTGATTGCAGCTTCCTCGAGCTGTTCCTTTGTGAACTGCGGGAAGTATGTGCCGATGTCGACCATACCGTTTGAGATGATGCAGATGCGCTGACCGTCAAGATCAACGTAAGCCTTGCTTACACCTGCCTGCTCAATCTCATATGCCTTTTCTTTTGTGATAAACTCGCCGGGCTCTGCAAGAATCTCGCCTGTTGCCTCGCTGATGATCATATCAGCAACTGTGCAGCCTGCAAGTCTGTCGGAGATTGCAAGTTTCTTGTTGTACTTGTAACGGCCTACGCGTGAAAGGTCGTAACGGTGAGGATCGAAGAAGAGATTGTCAAGGTGAGTCTGAGCAGTCTCGATTGAAGGCGGCTCGCCCGGACGAAGCTTGCGATACACTTCGAGAAGAGCCTCAGCTGCATTCTGCTTCTCGTCCTTCTCGAGTGTTGCGTTGATTCTGACATCATCGCCGAACATATCGAGAATATCCTGATTTGTGCCCTCACCAAGCTCAGTTCCGCAGAAGAGAGCACGGATGAATGTTGTAACAAAAATCTTTCTGTTCTTGTCAATTCTGACGTAGTAGAGGTCGTTCTGGTCTGTCTCAAACTCGAGCCATGCACCTCTGTTGGGAATGATCTGTGTGGTGTAAAGCTCCTTACCAACCTTATCGTGGTCGATATCGAAGTATACGCCGGGAGAACGTACGAGCTGAGAAACGATAACACGCTCAGCACCGTTGATAACGAATGTGCCGCTCTCGGTCATGATGGGGAAATCACCCATAAAGACCTCGTTCTCTTTGATTTCGCCTGTCTCTTTGTTGTAAAGACGGGCGGTTACACGCATGGGTGCAGAGTAGCTTGCGTCACGCTTCTTGCACTCGGCAATTGTGTACTTGGGCTTGTCTTCCATACGGAAGTCGACAAAGGTGAGGACAAGGTTGCCTGTGTAATCGGTGATTTCATCGATATCACGGAAAACCTCTCTCATGCCCTTTTCAAGGAACCACTGATAGGATTTCTTCTGGATCTCGATGAAGTTGGGCATACCCATAACCTCATTGTTCCTGCCGTAGCTCAATCGTTCGATCTTGCCATGCTTGATCATTTTGGCTGCTTTTGCCATAGGCAAATCACTCCATTCTTTTCTATATCGCAGTTAGAAATTTGACCGGAATTTGCTGTGATTTTTAGTTATATTGCACAACCAAAAATCGTGGATTTTAGTTAAGTCGCTATTAAACCACTATAAATCCATTTTAATTGTAATTAGGTATTATAGAGCATATTTTTGGGGTTGTCAAGGGTTTTTTTGCCTGTTTCATAAAGTTTTTTGCTTTATTTTTTCATTTTTCTTAATTTTCACGTGCTGATTCCGATTTTATTCACAAACAGAAAAAATGCACACTTCCGCTCTGTATAGGCATTTAACGCCTGAACACGAGGTAAAGTGTGCATAAAATTATTTTTCTGTAAATCAGCCTAACTTATTGAGGAAAGCCTTTGTTCTTTCCGATTTCGGATTGACAAGAACGTCCTCGGGTGTGCCCTGCTCTTCGATAACGCCGTCTGCCATAAAGATGACCTTATCGGAAACGTGCCTTGCAAAATCCATTTCGTGGGTGACTATAACCATCGTACAGCCCGTATCCTTAAGCTCTCTGATTACGTTGAGAACCTCCTGAGTAAGTTCAGGGTCAAGCGCTGAAGTTGGCTCGTCGAAGAAAAGGATTTTGGGGTTGAGCGCAAGCGCACGCGCAATTGCAACACGCTGCTGCTGACCGCCTGAAAGCTCACATGGATAATTGTTAATCTTATCTGAAAGATTAACTTTTGCAACAAACTCTTTTGCAGTTTCCTCAATCTCTGCAAGAATCTCCTTTTTATTTCGCTTGAAATCGGGCTTTCCCTTTGCCTGCAACTCCATAGCAAGAGTTACATTACGCAACACATTGTGCTGAGGAAAGAGATGAAACTGCTGAAAAACAAGACCTACATTAAGCTGATTGATTCTCTTTTGCTCTTTAGTAAGCTTAGTTGTACTGGAAGAATCAAAAATCACACCATTATCAACAACTATCTTACCTGAATCAGCTGTCTCCAACGAGTTGATGCAACGAAGCAAGGTTGTTTTACCGCTGCCCGAGGAGCCTATGATAGACAAAACCTGGCCTTTTTCAAGGTTAAACGAAATATTTTTGAGAACATCGGTTTTGCCGAAACTTTTTTTAAGATTTGTAACTTCAAGTATTGCCATAGCTTAACTCCTGAAATAATCCATTTTCTTTTCAATCTTATTGAACAATACGGTAAGAAGACCGCATGCAACAAGATAGAAAGCACCTGTATAAAACAGCGGCCAAAGCAAGCCATCACTCTTCATAAACGACTCACCGCTCCAGATAATCTCATAAACAGAAATAATACGAGCAAGTGAAGTGTCTTTTACGAGTGTTATTATTTCGTTACTCATCGGCGGAATTATACGTTTGATAACCTGAACAAATACAACATGCACGAAAGCCTGTGTTTTTGACATACCAAGCACTTGGCAAGCCTCATACTGTCCCTTTGAAATGCTTTCAATACCACCGCGGTAAATTTCCGAAAAATAGCAGGCATAGTTTATTACAAAGGCAACCAAGGCAGCTGCAAAGCGATCTAAAACCTTCCACTCGGTCAACCAGAGTACAAAAGAGTTTGCCGTACCGGTTTCCATTATCATTTCCTGAGCCCATCCTGCAATAAGACCAGGACCATAATATATAACAATAAGCTGGAGCATCAGCGGTGTGCCTCTGATAATCCATACAAATGTACGAACCAACCATTTTACAGGTCTTAATTTACTCATAGAGCCAAAGCTTATAATCAAGCCTAACGGCAAAGAAAAGGCTAAGGTCAATGCGAAAAGTTTGAGGGTTTCTGCAAAGCCCTCAAGCAATGTTGTCGTTACCGTCCAAAACATAAAAGCTGAACCTTTCTTAATTTAAAAACACATCTTAAAGGCAGGGAGTCATATGACTTCCTGCCTTTGATTCTATCAGAAATTTAAATTATTCCTCAATGTTTACTTCATACTTTGCGGCAAGCTTTGCAAATTCGCCGCTCTCTTTGTACTCGTTAAGGAATGCATTAAGCTCTGCTGTAATATCCGAGCCTTTTCTGAATGCGATACCGAACTCTTCGGTGCTGAGAGTCATAGCGACAGCAAGGTTAGCGTAGCTCTTACCTTCACCGATTGTAGCATCAGCCATTGTCTTATCGATGATGCATCCGTCGCAGGAACCGCTCTTAACCTCAAGAAGTGCTGCAGCCATATCCTTAACAGGAACAGCCTTAAGACCGTTGTCTGCAGCAGCAGTCTGACCTGCTGAACCTTCTTCAACAGCAAACTCAAGATCCTTAAGAGCATCGACAGTATTGAGTGTTGCAGCCTTATCGGAAGCAAGAACAACTACCTGTGAATTCTGAAGATAAACATCAGAAACCGAAGCATTCTTGAGAGCTTCATCAGTGATTGTCATACCGTTCCATACACAGTCAACAGACTTTGAGCTGAGCTCAATAAACTTCTTGCCCCAGTCGGCAAGAACAACAAACTCAACGTCAACACCGAGCTTCTCGGCAAAAGCATATGTAAGTTCTGTGTCAAAGCCAACCCATTCTCCGTTCTCCTGATAGTTCATAGGAGGATAATCTGTAATACCAACCACAAGCTTGCCGTTTTCCTTTACATAAGCAAGGTCACTTGCTACGTTCGCATCAGGTGCTTCCGTTGCACCTTCGGGAGCAGTGTTGCCGCCGCATGCTGCAAAGCAGAATACCATTGAAAGTGCAAGAAGAAGTGCTAAAAACTTTTTCATAAGTAATACATCCTTTCGTATTCTTTAATGTGTTAGTATATTAACATATTAACACGCTAAAGTA
This sequence comes from Acutalibacteraceae bacterium, assembly GCA_045637465.1. Lineage (GTDB taxonomy): Bacteria > Bacillota > Clostridia > Oscillospirales > Acutalibacteraceae > UBA8612. The sequence goes on from JAZTZM010000028.1 coordinate 9,485, forward strand.
AAGCAAATTTTGCAAATTCAGCACTTTAACACAAGTGCACACATAGCGGCATCCTTTTTTTGCCATATGTATCAACACAAAAAAACACACCCTGCCGAACGACAGAGTGTGTTTGATTTAAGCACTTATTGAGAATTGAAGGTCAAAAGCTTACTTTGAAGCTTTCTTTGCCTTGGACTTCTTCTCCTCAACCGGAGCTTCGTCGCCTACGAGCTCGATGATGCACATCTCAGCTGCGTCGCCGCGGCGGGGGCCGGTCTTGATGATACGGCAGTAACCACCGTTAACATCCTTGTACTTGGGGGCGATTTCGTCGAAAAGCTTTTTAACAACGTCTTCCTTTGTAACAAAAGCAAGAGCCTGACGCTTTGCAGCGAGAGTGTTGTCCTTAGCGACGGTGATCATTTTTTCCGTTAATGAACGGACTTCCTTAGCTCTTGTAACGGTTGTTTCGATCTTGCCGTTCTCCAAGAGGTAAGTAACCATTGCGCGAAGCATTGCCATACGGTGATCGCTGGGTCTGCCGAGCTTTCTGGTACCGGGCATTAAAATCACTCCTTTGCCGATAAATAAAGGCTAATAGTTGTGGTTAATTATTCTTCGTCCTTGCGAAGGTCAAAGCCAAGAGATCTGAGCTTTGCAACAACTTCGTCAAGTGACTTCTTACCAAGGTTACGAACCTTCATCATATCCTCTTCGGACTTGTTGATAAGGTCTTCAACCTTGTTGATTCCGGCTCTCTTCAAGCAGTTGAAGGAGCGAACGGAGAGGTCAAGTTCCTCAATGGTCATCTCCAGGACTTTTTCCATTACGTTGTCGTCCTTAACGACCATAACCTCTGTGTCAAATGCCTCGTCTGACAAATCTCCGAAGAGACTGAGATGCTCGTTGAGGATCTTGGCACCGAGAGAAACGGCTTCCTTAGCATTGATTGTGCCGTCTGTCCACACTTCAAGCGTGAGCTTGTCGTAGTCAGTAATCTGACCAACACGTGTGTTCTCTACTGTGTAGTTAACCTTGAGAACAGGTGTATAGATTGAATCAATTGCAATAACACCGATTACGGGCTGAAGAATTGACTTGTTACGCTCTGCAGAGACATATCCGCGACCCTTGTCGCAGGTAAGCTCCATGCTCAGGTGAGCATCTGCATCGAGTGTAGCAATCGGCAGCTCAGGGTTGATGATTTCAACCTCGCTGTCAGTGCTGATGTCGCCTGCTGTGACAACACCTGCGCCTGATGCATCGATGTACATTGTCTTGGGGCCGTCGCCGTGGATCTTGAGGATTACGCTCTTAAGATTGAGTACGATCTCGGTAACGTCTTCCTTGACGCCCTTGATTGTTGAAAACTCATGGAATACGCCGTCAATCTTTACAGATGTGATTGCATAACCGGGAAGTGAGGAAAGCAGAACTCTTCTAAGGCTGTTGCCGAGAGTTGTGCCGTAGCCACGCTCCAGCGGTTCAAGAACAAATTTTCCGTAATCTCCACTTGCGCTGAATTCGGCAGTTTCGATTGTGGGCTTCTCGATTCCTATCATTCAAAACCCTCCTTAATAAATTGAGTAAATAAGGCAGAAACTCAAAAACATTATTTCGAGTAGAACTCAACGATGAGATGCTCTTCAACGGGAGTAGCAATCTGCTCACGATCGGGAAGAGCTACAATCTTTGCCGTTGCAGCCTCTGCATTGAGGTCAAGCCACTGGGGAACAGGACGACCGTCGGACTCGAGAAGAGCCTTGAACTTGTCGCTTTCCTTGCTCTTTGCCTTGATGGCAACCTCGTCACCGGCCTTTGTAAGGTATGAAGGAATATCAACCTTCTTGCCGTTAACTGTGAAATGGCCGTGAGTTACAAGCTGTCTTGCTTCTGCACGGGAGCTAGCCCAACCGAGAAGATAAACGATGTTATCAAGACGGCTTTCGCAGATTCTGAGCAGGTTTTCACCTGTAACGCCCTGACGGCGCTCAGCCATAAGGAAATACTTGTGGAACTGACCTTCCTGAATACCGTAGTAACGCTTAGCCTGCTGCTTTGCACGAAGCTGAACGCCGTATTCGGAAGTCTTTTTGCGGCTCTGGCCGTGCTGACCGGGAGCGTACTGACGACGCTCAATAGCACACTTGCCTGTGTAGCATCTTGCACCCTTGAGGAAAAGCTTCTTACCCTCGCGGCGGCAGAGCTTACAAACCGCACCTGTATATCTTGCCATAGTAATTACACCTCCTGAAAAATAAGGTTATACGCGCCTTCTCTTGGGGGGACGGCAGCCATTGTGAGGAATGGGAGTTACGTCCTTGATCATGCTGACTTCAAGACCTGCAGTCTGAAGAGCTCTGATTGCAGCCTCACGACCTGCGCCGGGGCCCTTAACGTAAACTTCAACATACTTCATACCGTGCTCCATAGCAGCCTTTGCAGCTGTTTCAGCAGCGGTCTGTGCTGCGAAAGGAGTGGACTTTCTTGAACCTCTGAAGCCCATCTCGCCTGCGCTTGCCCATGATACAGCGTTACCCTGTGTATCAGTAATAGTTACGATAGTGTTGTTGAAGGTGGATTGGATATGAGCAGCACCGCGCTCAATATTCTTGCGCTCACGGCGGCGGCGAGTTGCGCCGGCTTTCTTAACATTAGCTTTTGCCATTTCTTATTCCTCCTTCACTTACTTTTTCTTGTTAGCGATTGTCTTCTTCGGGCCCTTACGTGTACGAGCGTTTGTCTTGGAACGCTGACCTCTTACGGGAAGGCTCTTACGATGACGTACGCCGCGGTAGCAGCCGATTTCGATAAGTCTCTTGATATCGAATGCTGTCTCTCTTCTGAGATCACCTTCGACCTTTACGTTGTGGTCGATATACTCACGGAGCTTGGAAACCTCATCTTCTGTGAGATCCTTAACTCTCGTGTCGGGATTAATACCGGTAGCCGCAATGATATCGTTTGCGGTCTTGGGACCTATACCGTAGATATAAGTGAGGCCGATTTCAACTCTCTTATCTCTGGGCAGGTCGACACCTGATATACGTGCCATTTTACAGTTGCACCTCCGTTAATGGTTTGCGTCAATTAGCCCTGACGCTGCTTGTGCTTCGGGTTTTCACAGATAACCATGATCTTACCCTTACGCTTAATGATCTTGCACTTCTCGCAAATTTTCTTTACAGAAGGTCTGACTTTCATTAGGAATACCTCCTTGATAATACGCTGTGCTTATTTTGTTCGCCACGTAATGCGTCCCTTTGTCAGGTCATACGGTGACATTTCAACCGTAACTTTATCGCCGGGAAGGATACGGATGTAGTTCATTCTCAGCTTACCTGAGATGTGAGCCAACAGTCTGTGTCCGTTCTCAAGCTCAACCTGGAAGGTTGCATTAGGCAGCGCTTCGATTACTGTACCTTCAACTTCTATCATATCCTGTTTTGACATAACTTTACCTCCATGAGTTCAGGTCAACCGGCTGTTTTGTTCAGCCAATGCTTTTCTTAAACTGCGATTGGTCGCCATCGCACTGTCGTCTAACACGGCTTTTGTCGGCGCTATGTGTAACGTGTTTTTACGCTTGGGCTTTTCGAGCCTGCGCTCTTTACCGTCGCACAAAAGCAACGCCTTTCCGTCCGTGCCGATAACTGCCATCAACTTATCTTTGTCGCGTCCCGCCTTTGAGCGGACAACGCTTCCTTTTCTGAGCTCCATCAGTCCGTCACCTCATTCAACAGTGAGTATCTTCGGACCGTCGTTTGTGATTGCAACGGTGTGCTCAAAATGTGCGGATAAGCTACCGTCTTTTGTCTTGACAGTCCATCCGTCTGAAAGTTGTCTGACTTCGTAGCCACCCGCATTAATCATGGGTTCAATGGCCAGAGTCATGCCCGGTAACAGGCGCACACCTCGTCCGGGTGTGCCGTAGTTGGGTACGGCGGGGTCTTCGTGAAGTTTGGTTCCGATACCGTGTCCTACAAAATCGCGGACAACAGAGAAACCTCTTTCCTCGCAATATATCTGAACTGCGTTTGAAATGTCGCCGATTCTGCCGCCTGCAACAGCCGCCCTGATGCCTTCGTAAAGGCTCTCTCTGGTGGTGTTGATCAGCCGCTCCGCTTCTGGGCTGATTTTGCCCGCTGCGAAAGTGGCGGCGTTATCGCCGTTATAACCGTCCAGCACTGCACCAAGGTCGATGCTGACAATATCGCCTTCCTTGATAACACGCTTTTTGCTCGGAATTCCGTGAATAACCTCGTCGTTTATGGAAATGCATGCGGTGGCAGGAAAGCCGTTATAATTAAGGAAGTTGGGTTTTGCACCCTGCTTAATTATATATTCGTAGGCTATGCGGTCAATTTCCTCGGTTGTTACACCGGGCTGAACCGCTTCGCCTGCCACTCTTAATGCCCCAGCCGAGATTCGGCAAGCCTCACGCATGAGAGCCAGCTCCCGATTGGTTTTCAGCACTATCATGCTTAATCCTCCAATGCCTTGAGGGTAAGTGCTGTAGTATCAGCAACCTCCTCCTGGCCTTCAACTATGCGAAGAATACCTTTCTTCTCATAGTAACCCTTAAGCGGCTCAGTCTGCTCATGGTAAACCTTGAGTCTGTCGAGAACCGTATCGGGGTGATCGTCCTTACGCTGGATAAGCTCGCCGCCGCAGGCATTACAGATGCCTTCAACAGCAGGCTTCTTATATTCGAGGTGGTAAGAGGAGCCGCAGCCCTTGCAGACACGTCTGCCGGACATTCTGCGAGCGATGTCCTCATCAGCCACCTCAATGCTGATGACACGATCAATGATAACACCCATTGTGTCAAGTGCCTCAGCCTGAGGAATTGTTCTGGGGAAGCCGTCAAGGATGAAGCCGTTAGCGCAGTCATCCTTTGCAAGGCGTTCCTTGATGATGCCGATAACGACATCGTCGGGAACAAGCTTACCTGCATCGATGAATGACTTTGCCTTGAGGCCCATCTCTGTGCCGTTGGCAAGGGCTTCGCGGATAATATTGCCGGTTGAAATCGCAGGGATTGAGAGCTTATCGCTGATTACCTCAGCCTGTGTGCCTTTGCCTGCGCCCGGAGCGCCGAGAAGAATAAGTTTCATAACATTGTCCTTTCCGGCTTAAGCCTTAATCAAGGAAGCCCTTGTAGTGACGCATCATCATCTGGCTCTCAAGCTGCTTGACAGTTTCAAGTGCGACACCGACCATAATGATGATTGATGTACCGCCGAGAGAGATGTTGAGACCTTCTTCAACTCCGCCGAGTTTGAGACCAGCTGTTGCAATCTGGCTGAACACTGTCGGGAAGAGAGCAACAACGCTGAGAAGAAGAGCACCGAGAAGGGTGAGTCTTGAAAGAATCTTTGCAATATAATCCGATGTGGGCTTACCGGGACGGATACCCGGGATAGCACCGCTGTTCTTACGGATGTTGTTTGCCATCTCGATGGGATTGTACTGAATCTGTGCATAGAAATATGCAAAGAAGATAATCATTACGAAATAGAGAACAACGTAAACGGGATGTGTTGCCTGGAAAATTCCAAAGAACTTACTCCAACCGCTTCCTTCTTCAACGTTGACAAACATCTCAATTGTGGGAGGAAGGGAAAGAATTGATGAAGCGAAGATGACGGGCATAACGCCGGACATATTAACCTTCATCGGAATGTGTGTGCTCTGACCGCCGTACATCTTTCTGCCGACAACGCGCTTTGCATACTGAACGGGGATACGTCTTTCAGCGTTATCCATCCATACGATGAAAGCGATCATCAGAAGAGTGATGATAGCTACGAGCGGAACGAGTGCATAGTAAGCATAGTATGCTTTGGTGTCAGAACCGTTTGCACCAAGTGTAAAGTACTGAGCAACCATAACAACCATTGAGGGGATACGGGAAACGATACCTGCAAAGAGAATCATTGAAATACCGTTGCCGATACCCTTGTTGTTAATCTGTTCGCCGAGCCACATAATAAATGCGGTACCGGCTGTGAGACACATGATAATTGTAAGTGCCTGTAAAACCGCATAGAATCCCTTGAAATCTGCACCGGAAGCATCCTGCATCAGGTAGTTCTGATTTCTGAGATAGAAATAGTATGCAGTGGACTGCATAAGACCAAGTCCGACTGTAACAAATCTTGTGATGGAAGCAATCTTCTTGCGGCCTTCTTCACCCTCTTTTGAGAGTCTCTCGAGAGGAGGAATAGCAACAGTAAGAAGCTGCATAATGATCGATGCGTTGATGTAGGGTGTGATCGACATAGCGAAGATCGTACCGTAAGCAAATGCATCACCTGTCATCATGCTAAGATAGCTCATAAATGTGCCTTCAGCGGCACCGTCAAGGATACCCTTGTTTACGCTGAGCCATGAGCTTGCATCAACAATGATGTTTGTAAAGGGAACAGGGATCGCTGCACCGAGTCTGAATATAAAGATGATGAGAGCTGTGAACAGTATCTTTTTACGCAGGTCGGCAATCTTCCACGCGTTGATTATTGTCTGCAGCACCTCAGATCACCTCAGCCTTTCCGCCTGCGGCTTCGATTTTAGCCTTAGCGGACTCAGAAAAAGCATTAACCTTAACGGTAAGCTTCTTGCTGATCTCGCCGTTGCCAAGAACCTTAACGCCATCAAGAGCCTTCTTAACAAGACCTGCGTTGATGAGTGCTTCAACGTCGACTACTGCGCCGTCTTCAAACTTCTCATCGATAGCGGAAAGATTAACGATTGCGATCTCTTTAGCAAAAATGTTAACGAAACCTCTCTTGGGGATTCGTCTCTGAAGGGGCATCTGGCCGCCTTCGAAACCGGCTCTCATACCTCTGCCGGCACGAGCCTTCTGACCTTTGTGACCCTTACCGGCGGTCTTACCCTGACCGGAAGCGGGACCTCTACCGATACGCTTACGCTCCGAAGTGGAACCGGGTGCCGGTGAAAGTTCATGTAATTTCATTCTCAAGCACCTCCTTGCTTATGCTTCGCTTACCTGGACAAGGTGAACAATCTTCTTAACCTTGCCCTGAGTAGCTGCATTATCGGGCTGAACCTTTTCATCGCCGATCTTCTTGAGACCGAGTGCGTGAGCGGTGGCAATCTGGCTCTTGTTTGAACCGATCAGACTTTTTACGAGCTTGACCTTAATATCTGCCATTTGTTCCACCCTCCTTAACCAAGAATTTCTGAAGCTGACTTACCGCGGATTGCTGAAACCTCTTCGATTGTACGAAGCTGCTTGAGACCGTCGATAGTAGCTCTAACTACGTTGCAGGGATTGTTGGAACGAAGAGCCTTGGTACGGATGTCCTTGATTCCTACTGTTTCAACAACTGCACGAACGGGGCCGCCGGCGATAACACCGGTACCGGGTGCTGCGGGCTTGAGCAGAACTACGCCTGCGCCAAACTTACCGAGAACCTCGTGGGGGATTGTTGTACCCTTGAGAGAAACTCTGAAGAGGTTCTTCTTAGCATCCTCGATGCCCTTACGGATAGCGTCCGGAACTTCACCTGATTTGCCGAGACCGAAGCCTACAAGGCCGTTGCCGTCACCTACGACGACAAGAGCAGCAAACTTGAAGATACGACCGCCCTTAACTGTTTTGGAAACACGGTTAATAGTAACTACACGTTCTGTGAGTTCTAATGCCGATGCGTCAATTTTAGCCAAAGTATTACCCTCCTTACTCAGAACTTGAGGCCACCCTCACGGGCGCCTTCGGCCAGTTCCTGAACACGGCCGTGGTAGATATAACCGCCTCTGTCAAAGACACAGCATTCGATGCCTTTTTCAGTTGCACGTTTTGCGAGCATCTCGCCAACCTTACGGGAAGCGGTCTTGTTTCCGCCATACTCTGCGAAATCCTTCTCAACTGATGAAGCAGCAGCGAGTGTTACGCCGTTAACATCATCGATGAGCTGAGCATAGATATGCTGAAGGGAGCGGAATACGCTGAGACGGGGGCACTCCGGTGTACCGGAGATTTTCTTACGCACTCTTGCGTGACGTGCGTCTCTTGCCTTTCTTGTTTCAGGCCTTTTAACCATTTCGTTTCAACTCCTTCAATCTTATTTACCCTTACCGGCTTTACCTTCTTTGCGACGGATAACTTCATCAACATACTTGATGCCCTTGCCCTTATACGGCTCGGGGGGACGCTTCTCGCGAACTTCCGCAGCAAACTGGCCAACCTTCTGCTTATCGGGACCGGAAATAATGATCTTGTTAGCTGACGGACACTCAACTGTTACGCCCTCGGGAGGAGTCATAACAACGTCGTGTGAGAAGCCGAGCTTCATGCTGAGATCTTTTCCTTTAACCTCAACACGGTAACCAACGCCGTTAACGTCGAGCTCCTTCTTGTAGGACTCGTTAACGCCTGTAACCATGTTTGCGATAAGTGTACGGGTAAGACCGTGAAGTGATCTGTTGAGCTTTGAATCATCAGGGCGAGTTACGTTGATAACACCGTTATCAAGCTCAACCTTGATGTTTGCATGTACGGTTCTTGTAAGAGTGCCCTTGGGGCCCTTTACAGTAACAGTGCTGCCGTCAATTGTAACGTCAACGCCTGCGGGAACCGCAATGGGCATTCTGCCTATTCTTGACATTTTGCAGCACCTCCTTACCAAACGAATGCAAGGATTTCGCCGCCAACGTTGGCTTTGCGTGCATCCCTGTCAGTCATAATACCCTTAGAAGTTGAGAGAATTGCGATACCGAGGCCTTTCATAACCTTGGGCATATCCTCACAATTTGTATAAATACGCAGGCCGGGCTTGGAAACTCTGCGCAGACCAGTAATAACCTGGGACTTGTTGGGACCGTACTTGAGAGCGATTTCGATCATGCCCTGCTTTCCGTCATCCTCAACCTTAAAGCTTTTGATATAACCCTCATCAACAAGAATCTGAGCAATTGCCTTCTTCATGTTGGACGCGGGAACTTTCACTGTGTCATGCTTAGCGGAATTAGCGTTACGGATTCTCGTAAGCATATCAGCGATTGAATCAGTGATTTGCATAGCGTTACCTCCTTTGCAATTGCTCTTACCAGCTTGCTTTCTTTACGCCGGGAATCTGGCCGTCGTGTGCCAGCTCCCTGAAGCAGATGCGGCATACGCCGTACTTACGAAGATAGGCGTGGGGTCTACCGCAGATCTTGCATCTGTTGTACTGTCTGGTTGAATACTTAGCGGGTCTAGCCTGCTTAACCTTCATTGATGTCTTAGCCACAGTATTCCCTCCTTACTTTGAGAACGGAGCGCCCATAAGTGTGAGCAGCTCACGTGCTTCTTCGTCTGTGTTTGCTGTGGTTACGAAGCAGATATCCATGCCTCTAACCTTATCAATCTTATCGTAGTCAATCTCGGGGAAAACAAGCTGCTCTTTGATACCCATTGAGTAGTTGCCTCTGCCGTCGAATGAGTTGGGATTGATACCTCTGAAGTCACGAACACGGGGAAGTGCAAGACCGAAGAATCTCTCTACGAACTCGTACATTCTCTCGCCTCTGAGTGTGACCTTTACACCGATGGGCATACCCTCACGAAGCTTGAAGTTTGCAACGGACTTCTTAGCCTTACAAACGATGGGCTTCTGACCGGTGATCTGAGAAATGTCGGAAACGATAGCATCGATAACCTTGGGGTTAGCGATTGCTTCGCCTGCTGCGACGTTGATGATAACCTTGTCAAGCTTCGGGATCTGCATGACGCTCTTGTAACCGAATTTCTTCATAAGAGCAGGCGCAATCTCGTTCTTGTACTGTTCTCTAAGCTGTGCCATTATGTCATGTCCCTCCCTTAAAATTCTGCTCCGCAATCCTGCTTCTTGCAGGTGCGTACCTTCTGACCTTTAGCATTGATCTTGCTGCCGGTTCTTGTAGGTCTGCCGCACTTGGGGCAGATAAGCTGAACCTTGTCAGCGTAGAGTGCGCTCTCAGCCTTAACAAGACCGCCGGGCTCACCCATTCTGCGGGGCTTAATGTGCTTTGTTACGATGTTAACACCCTCAACGATAACTTTGTTCTCAGAGGGAGAAACTTCCATAACCTTGCCTCTTGCGCCGCGATATTTACCATTGATGACGACGACTTCGTCGCCCTTCTTAACATGAACTTTATTCATTATCAAAGTACCTCCATCAAAGCACTTCGGGTGCGAGAGAGAGAATCTTGAGGAAATCCTTTTCACGAAGCTCTCTTGCTACCGGGCCAAAAATACGGGTGCCTCTCGGGTTTTTATCTTCCTTGATGATAACAGCTGCATTTTCGTCGAAACGAATGTATGTGCCGTCATCACGGCGGATGCTGAACGCTGTACGAACTACTACAGCCTTAACAACATCACCCTTCTTGACAACTCCGCCGGGTGCTGCTTTCTTAACAGAAGCAACGATGACATCGCCTACGTGAGCGTATCTCTTCCTGGTACCGCCAAGAACACGAATGCACATAATTTCCTTTGCGCCCGTGTTGTCAGCTACTTTCAGGTAAGTCTGTTGCTGTATCACAGTGTTTGCCTCCTTACACTTGCGCCAAAATTATTTAGCTTTTTCGATGATCTCGACTACGCGCCATCTCTTATCCTTGGACATGGGGCGAGTCTCCATGACGAGAACACGGTCGCCGATGCCACATGTGTTGTTTTCATCATGTGCCTTAAGCTTGATCGTGTTGTTGATGATCTTCTTGTAGAGCGGGTGCTGAATCTTGTCCTTAACGGATACGACAACTGTCTTATCCATCTTGTCGCTTGTTACAATACCAACTCTTGTTTTTCTAAGGTTTCTTTCGCTCATTGAACTTGACCTCCCCTTCTTTAAGCCTCTGTGCCGTGAAGTTCGATATCACGCTGAACAGTCTTGATTCTGGCGATATCCTTCTTAACAGCACTGATGCGCATCGGGTTGTCGAGCTGATTAACGGCTTGCTGGAAGCGCAGTTTAAACAGCTCGTCCTTCAGCTCAAGCAGCTTAGCATCCAGCTCTTTAGCGGAAAGCTTTCTGATCTCACTGGCTTTCATTATTGCTCACCATCCGTTTCTTCTTTAGTTACAAACTTGCACTTGATAGGAAGTTTGTTTGCAGCGAGACGCATTGCCTCACGTGCTACAGCTTCGTCAACACCGGCGACTTCGAACATAACTCTGCCGGGCTTAACAACTGCTACCCAATATTCCGGAGAACCTTTACCTGAACCCATTCGAGTTTCAGCAGGCTTCTCTGTGATCGGCTTATCGGGGAAAATCTTGATCCATACCTGACCGCCACGCTTTGTGTAACGGGTCATGGCAATACGGGCTGCCTCAATCTGATTTGAGGTAATCCATGCGGGCTCGAGAGCAACGAGACCAAACTGACCGTAAGTAACCTTGTTACCACGATGAGCTGCGCCCTTGAGACGACCTCTCTGTACTCTGCGGTATTTTACACGTTTCGGTAACAGCATTATCTTGCTCCCCCTTCCCTACGAGGCTTGCGAGTGTCGTGAAGAACCTCGCCTTTGTAGAGCCATACCTTGACACCGATGATGCCGTATGTTGTATGTGCCTCTGCAAAACCATAATCAATATCTGCACGAATTGTCTGCAGCGGGATTGTACCCTCATGATAGCGCTCTGTACGAGCGATTTCTGCGCCGCCGATACGGCCGGAAACCTGAGTCTTGATACCCTTTGCACCAAGCTTCATTGTACGGCTGATTGACTGCTTAAGAGCACGGCGGAAGGAAACTCTCTTCTCAAGCTGTGCTGCAATGTTCTCAGCTACAAGCTGTGCGTTGAGGTCGGGCTGCTTGATTTCTACGATGTTGATGAAAACTTCCTTATCACCGGAGAGCTTCTTCTCGCAGATCTTCTTGAGCTTCTCGATCTCAGAACCGCCACGGCCGATAACCATGCCGGGCTTTGCGCAGTGGATGTTGATGCGTACACGCTTTGCGTCACGCTCGATCTCTACCTTCGGAACACCTGCGGGAGCAAGTGTCTTGAGGAGGTATTCACGAAGATTGTAGTCCTCAACGAGTGTCTCGCCGAAAGAGCTCTTGTCCGCATACCAGCGGGATTCCCAGTCTTTAATGACACCGATTCTAAGACCGGTAGGATTGATTTTCTGTCCCATTATTCAACCTCCTCCTTTCTTATTCTTTCTCTGCCAGAGTAATGGTGATGTGCGAAGTTCTCTTGTTGATTCTGTTCGCACGGCCCTGTGCTCTGGGTCTGATTCTCTTGAGGATGGGGCCCGGGCCTACGTTGCATGATGCAACATAAAGCTTGGAAACATCCATATCGTTGTTATTCTCAGCGTTAGCAATTGCTGACTTGAGCAGCTTGCCAACGGGCTCACACGCGGCCTTGGGCGTGTATTTGAGAATTGCAATTGCCTTATCAACAGGCTGATTGCGGATTAAATCAAGCACGATCTGTACCTTACGGGGTGCGATACGCACGAAGGTAGCCTTTGCTGTTGCTTGCATTTCTTACACTCCTTTCGACCTTATCTGTTTGATGTTTTTGAACCGGCGTGACCTTTGAATGTTCTCGTCGGAGCGAACTCACCGAGCTTGTGGCCAACCATATCTTCTGTTACATATACCGGAACGTGCTTACGGCCGTCATGTACAGCAAATGTATGACCGACGAACTCAGGGAAAATTGTTGAGCTGCGGCTCCAGGTCTTAAGAACGATCTTCTCACCGGCAGCGTTCATAGCGTTGACTCTTGCTGCAAGCTTAGCCTGCACATAGGGTCCTTTTTTAACACTTCTACCCATTTCTAATAGCTCCTTTCGTCAACTTACTTGCCGTTACGACGCTTTACGATAAGCTTGTCGGAAGGCTTCTTGTGAGCTCTTGTCTTGAGACCAAGTGCGGGCTTGCCCCAAGGTGTAACAGGGCCGGGACGGCCGATGGGGGACTTACCTTCACCACCACCGTGGGGGTGATCGCAGGGGTTCATGACAGAACCACGAACTGTGGGTCTCCAGCGCATGTGACGCTTACGGCCGGCCTTACCGATCTTAACGTTCTCGTGTGTACCGTTGCCGACAACACCAACTGTTGCCATGCAGGTTACGGGAACGTTTCTCAGCTCGCCTGAGGGGAGTCTGAGAAGAGCGTAAACGCCTTCCTTAGCCATGAGCTGTGCAGAGTTACCAGCTGATCTTGCAAGCTGACCGCCTCTGCCGGGGTAAAGCTCAACGTTGTGTACGAAAGTACCAACGGGGATGTTAACAAGAGAAAGTGCATTACCGGCAATGATATCTGCATCTGCGCCGGATCTTACTGTTGCACCGACCTTAAGGCCTTCGGGAGCAAGAATGTATCTGAACTCGCCGTCCTCATACTTGAGGAGTGCAATGTGAGCTGAACGATTGGGATCGTACTCGATGCTCTGAACTGTTGCGTTCATGCCGCTCTTATCTCTCTTGAAATCGATAATACGGTACTTGGTGCGGTTTCCGCCGCCACGGTGGCGAACGGTGATTCTACCGTAGCTGTTACGGCCGGACTTCTTGTTCATAGGAGCGAGAAGGCTCTTATGAGGTGCTACCTTTGAAAGTCCTGAGTAATCTGTAACCGACATATTACGTCTTGCGTTTGTTGTCGGGCTATAGACCTTGATAGACATAACTTTCACTCTCCTTAAAGCGGCTTTGCGGAGTATGTCTGACTCCATACCTTACCGCCGGATAATAATTGTTTTAAATATTTATTACTTATTAATAAACATTAATGATTACATCATACCGTCGAAGAACTCGATTGTCTTGGAGTCTTCTGTAAGAGTAACAACTGCCTTCTTCCAGGAAGCTGTCATACCCTCGTAACGGCCGTATCTGCGAAGCTTGCCGCTGCAGTTAACTGTGTTAACCTTAGCAACCTTTGCGCCCTCAAAAAGAGCCTCGACTGCCTGAGCAATCTCGATCTTGTTGGCATCCTTAGCAACTACGAAGCTGTACTTCTTGTATGCTGTGCCAGCCATGCTCTCCTCTGTGATAAGAGGACGAATGATGATATCCTGTGCTAACTTGCTCATGCGTAAACCTCCTCGATCTTAGCAACAGCATCCTTAAGAACAAGGATTGTGTCGCAGTTAAGGATGTCGTATACATTGAGAGTGTTTACAAGGCTAACCTTGACACCTGCAATGTTACGTGCGCTTCTGTAGATGACGTCATCCTTCTCGGGGAGAACGATGAGTGTCTTCTTGCCGGTGTTGAGAGCGCCGAGAACCTTAACAACTTCCTTTGTCTTGATTGCGTCAAGCTTGAAGGAGTCGAGAACTACGAGCTCGTCACCTGCTACCTTAGAAGAAAGTGCAGACTTCATTGCAAGTCTTCTGACCTTCTTGTTGATGTCGCCGCCGTATGTGCGGGGCTTGGGTCCGTGAGCGATACCGCCGTGATACCACTGGGGAGCTCTTGTTGAACCCTGACGTGCGCGGCCTGTACCCTTCTGTCTCCAGGGCTTCTTGCCGCCGCCGCTGACTTCTGAGCGTGTACGGGTTGACTGTGTACCCTGACGCTGATTTGCCAGATAGTTGACTACTACGAGATGCATTGCGTACATGTTCGGCTCGATAGCGAAGATGCCGTCTGCAAGCTCAAGATCGGAAACTTTCTTTCCGTTGATATCAAATACTGATACTGTAGGCATTTAGTACACTCCCTTCCTTACGCTTTCTTGCAAGTGTCTTTGATAACGACGAAGCTGCCCTTGGGGCCGGGGATGGCACCCTTGATAGCGATGAGGTTGTTCTCAACGTCGATCTTGACAATGCTCAGATTCTGAACTGTGACTTTCTCATGGCCGAGGTGACCAGCGAGCTTCTTTCCCTTGTAAACGCGGGAAGGATCACTACATGCACCAAGGGAACCTGCGTGTCTTGCAACAGGACCTGTACCGTGAGTTTCCTTAAGGCGAGAGAAGTTCCATCTCTTAATTGCGCCTGCTGTGCCTTTACCCTTGCTTGTGCCGGTAACGTCTACGCTGTCACCAACTGCAAAGATGTCAGCCTTGATAACGTCGCCAACGTTTACTGAAGAAACATCAGAGAGTCTGAACTCCTTGAGAACCTTCTTGGGAGCAACGTCTGCCTTAGCAAAGTGACCCTTGAGGGGCTTTGTAAGACGCTCGACCTTTACATCCTGGAAGCCGAGCTGAACGGACTCGTAACCGTCGTTCTCAAGTGTCTTCTTCTGTGTTACGGGGCAGGGACCTGCCTCAACAACAGTAACCGGAACGACTTTGCCGTTTGCGTCGAAGATCTGTGTCATACCGATCTTCTTGCCGATGATACCTTTTTGCATTTTGACTTTTCTCCTTTCGGTTATTGGTTGGCGTTCAGCCAACATGACCTGTGAGAGCTATATTATGATGTATATAATATAGGGAACAGGCAATTTTTACAGCTTGATCTCGATTTCAACACCTGCGGGAAGTTCAAGTGCTGTGAGAGCCTCAACAGTCTTGTTTGAGGGTCTTACGATGTCGATAAGCCTTTTGTGTGTTCTCTGCTCAAACTGCTCACGGGAATCCTTATACTTGTGAACAGCACGGAGAACTGTGACGACCTCTTTTTCGGTCGGCAGCGGAACGGGACCGGAAACCTGAGCGTTTGTACGTCTTGCTGTTTCGACGATCTTCTCTGCTGCTTTGTCTACGAGGTTGTGATCGTAGCTCTTAAGTCTGATTCTGATTTTGTTTTTGACTGCCATTTTTGCGCCTCCTAAAAATTTGGCGGGCAACACTTTTAGCACACGCTGCCGGGTGTTTCCAACAGCTACATTCAAAATCCGGAAAAGTATTCTTCCCTGAGTACTTTCCGGCTGGCTAAAGTGCAATTTCACCTATCCGCATCCGTGAGATGAACGCGCAGTACACCCGTGAGATGAGCGCACCTGAGGTGAGAACTATTACTAGTCGCCCGGTTCAATGATCGGACATGCTCCACGGAAATTCCCTGCTTCGGAGAGCAGCCACCTTCCGTTTCTACGCATATCTGCACACTATCCTATTTAGCATGCTCCGTTATTTTAACATAGTGCACAAACTTTGTCAATAAAATTTGTCAAAAAAATCAAAACTTTTTTTATTTTATTAATATATATAAATAAGGCTGTTTTAAGAGCCTTGATTTGTTAAAAATAACATAAAATTACTATACTTTTTATGAAAACCGTGTTATAATCCGTTTGTTATTATTTTTTATACCATTGAGATTGGAGATATCAACCTATGAAAACAGATATTGAAATAGCTCAGTCCGCTAAAATGCAACCCATTACTGCTATTGCAGAAGCTGCAGGTATTCCCGTTGACTGTCTTGAGCCCTACGGCAAGTACAAGGCAAAAATCAACCTTGGTGACATCCCTGCCGACTTTGATAAAAAGGGTAAGCTTGTACTTGTTACAGCTATCACACCCACACCTGCAGGCGAAGGTAAGACAACTACAACAATTGGTCTTGCTGACGGCATGAAGAAAATCGGCAAGAACGTTATGGTTGCTCTTCGTGAGCCTTCACTTGGACCCGTATTCGGCATTAAGGGCGGTGCTGCAGGCGGCGGCTACGCTCAGGTTGTACCGATGGAAGATATCAACCTTCACTTCACAGGTGACTTCCACGCAATCGGCGCAGCAAACAACCTCCTTGCCGCAATGCTTGACAACCACATCTATCAGGGCAACAGCCTCAACATCGACCCGAGAAGAATCACCTGGAAGCGCTGCGTTGATATGAACGACAGACAGCTCCGCTTTGTTACCGACGGTCTTGGCGGCAGAATCAACGGCGTGCCCCGTGAAGACGGCTACGACATCACCGTTGCTTCCGAGATTATGGCTGTACTCTGCCTTTCCACCTCAATGACTGACCTTAAGGAAAGACTTTCACGCATCATCGTCGGCTACACCTACGATGAGAAACCCGTTACGGCAGGCGAGCTCAAGGCAGCAGGCGCAATGGCAGCACTTCTCAAGGATGCAATCAAGCCCAACCTTGTTCAGACACTCGAGGGCACACCCGCACTTGTTCACGGCGGACCTTTCGCAAACATTGCACACGGTTGTAACTCCGTTATGGCAACAAAACTTGCAATGCGCCTTGGCGATTACGCTATCACAGAGGCAGGCTTCGGTGCTGACCTCGGCGCAGAGAAATTCCTCGACATCAAGTGCCGCTACGCAGGCATCGCTCCCAGTGCAGCAGTTATCGTTGCAACAATCCGTGCTCTCAAGATGCACGGCGGTGTACCCAAGACAGAGCTCGGTGCAGAAAACCTCGAGGCTCTCGAAAAAGGTATCCCCAACCTCCTTCGCCACGTTTCCAATATTAAGGATGTATACAAGATTCCGAGCGTTGTTGCTGTCAACCGTTTCCCGACAGACACAGATGCAGAAATCGAGCTTGTTATCAACAAGTGCAAGGAGCTTGGTGTTAACGTTGTGCTTTCAACCGTATGGGCAGACGGCGGCAACGGCGGCGTAGAGCTTGCAGAGGAAGTTGTCAGACTTTGCGAACAGCCGAACGATTTCACCTTCGCTTATGAGCTTGACGGCAGCATCGAGAGCAAGATTGAAGCAATCGTTAAGAAGATTTACAGAGGTGCCGGCATCAGCATTCTTCCTGCCGCAAAGAAGCAGATTGATATGCTCACCAACCTCGGTTACTCTAACCTCCCCGTTTGTGTTGCAAAGACACAGTACAGCTTCTCCGATGATCCGACAAAAATCGGCGCACCCGAGAACTTCACAGTTACAATCAAAAACATCAAGATTTCCGCAGGCGCAGGCTTCATCGTTGTGCTCACCGGTGACATTATGACAATGCCCGGTCTGCCCAAGGTACCTGCCGCAGAAAGAATCGACGTTGACGAAGCAGGCGTTATCACAGGCCTGTTCTGATAAAATAAAATGTTTGAGCCGCAGATTTGTTTCTGCGGCTCATTTTTATAATTAACTCTCTTTTTGATCAAGGCGTATGGAACAGCGAAGAATCTTAAGATCCTTCACTTCTTTCAGGATAACAATCCTCTTTTAAAAGGAGCTTTTGGCAAAGCAATGACGGAGGATTGCACTAAAATATTATACGGCATAATGTAGGGGCGGCTATCAGCCGCCCGGAAAACGTTTTCTTGCAGATTACAAGATTATATATAATAAAGCATATGCGATTTCTGATTATCCGATCTGGCAAGTCACCATTCGTATCTAACCGTTTCACCGTCAATCTCCCAGACCGAGGGTATGGGATTTTCAAAAACATCAACGGGTTTTATATCATGATATTCCTGATTTACTCTGTACGCTTCGGCAAGGTCTTTTTTCTGCTCGGGTGTCAGGTTATTCGTGCACGAAACGAAAAGCGGCGTGTTGCTGTAGGAGAGAACGTGAAGCCACTGCTTATTTTTCTCCCACGGGATGTTATCACCGAGTATACCGACACAATCGGCATCACACATATAAAAAGCTTCGTTCTGCGCCAATCGGAAAGCAAGCGTATTTACTCCGTTTTTCTTCGTAGGCTCCCACTCTCTGCCGCTCGTATCATTGCCCGTACGGTTGATTTCAACAAGACCTGCACAAAGGTGCGACACCGTATTGCAGCCGATTATATACATATCCTGTGCAGTCTCTTTGATAAGCCTGTAAAGGTCGAGCACGATTTCGGCGTTAGTCTTCGTCTTATCGTAAAAGCCCCACACCTGAGTGTCGTCAACCTTCGTGTCGAGCTCTTTACCCCATCCGCCGAAGATATCAAAAGTTGTAAAATCGTGCTTGAGCAGCTCATAGCCCCAACCTTTTATTCGTTCAATGTCAGCTTTGATAAACTCTTTTACGGCAGGGTGAGTCGGGTCAAGATATTTTCTCTTGCCGTCGCGCTCAAGCCGCATATCATCGGTGATTGCGCTGTCCCTGTTGTGCAGCAGCCTGACCCATATACCGGGGCGTGCACCGTTTGCTCTGATTTCATCAGCAAGTTTTTTCATATCGCCGAATTTTTCATTCGGAAGCCACGGACCCTCACACGAGTTAATCTGCCAGCAATCGTCAATAACCTCAAACGGCTTATTGTCAATACCCTTTGCAAGTTCAGCCTGTACCTTTGCGTCGGTTACAATTTCATCAAAACTGCTCTTGCCGTAGGCATAATACCAGTTGTTGCCGCCGTAAACACGCTCTTTAGGCAAAATGGGATTGTCGCAAAGGCTCTTGCAATAATTGTGAAGGTTTGCGAATATATCATCCGAGTTGTATTCCTTATAAATAAAGGTTGCAACGTGAAGCCTTCTGCCGCCAAGCTCAACACCGTGGCTGCCGTTTCTGCAATCAACAAGAGCTTTGATTCCGTCAACCGTATATCTGAAGCTGATAAATGCATTCGGCTGTGTTTTTACGCCAAAACAGAAGCACTCTGCTTTGTCTGTCGCGATAAAATACCACGGCATAAGCCTGTCGTTATCCGCAAGCTTTTTAAATTCGAGCTCACCGTAGCTTCTCTCCCAAGCATCACCGAGCACATAGATACCGTCGCCGCTCTCAAAGCTCCATTCAAGCTCGATAAATTTCACCTTGTCCTCCGTTGCGGTTACGTACAAATCAAGTGTGTTGCCGTTAACTACGGTTTCAACAACATTGTCGACAGCGTTATTTTCGCAAATAACATTCTTGCGCAGGTTATTAAGATCAAATCTCATATTGTCGCCTCACTTCCATCTTTTTTCTTGCTTTAAATAATAGCACAATCCTCACACCGAATCAAGAAAAGGCACAGCAGTCCTCAAACTAACCGCCGTGCCTTTATACAAACTATATTTATCTTGAATTTGCTGTTTCAACAATGCCGAAATAAAAATCTTCGAACGACGTCGGATAATCCTTTGTGCCGCAGAAATCAAAATGGTCCATACCGTACATCGTATCAAAATAATACCATCTGCCCGGCTCAATCGTTTCACCATTTTCAAGGCTTTCTTCATAATCCTTTGCCGTTGCAGCATCAACATCAGGGTACAGAGCGGAAGCAAGCGGCACAATGCCGTCGTTCACAGCCCAGTCGCCTTCGATTTTAATTCCGTCAATCGTTGCGCCCTTTGTCATTGCAAGCATTGCGCCCGAAATAAAGAAAATCGGACTAAGCGTTTTGATGCTGTCATCAGCCGTTGTGTAAGAGTAATAATACGTGTTGGGAGCAAGTTTGATTGTTTCGTTAAGCTCGGATGCACCTCTGAGAGTCATTTCATATGCGCAGTTATCATTTGAATGGTAGAAATTCCATATACCGCTCAAAGTCGGCAAAGCTCTGAACTGATCCTGAGCAGGTGTCAGACCGAAATGGCTGAGCTGGAATGAGAAAACGAGGAAATTGTTGCCGAGCAGCATACCTATTGTGTTGATAACCGCAGAGATAAGAAGAACCGTAAACTGCGGGTCAGCAAGTATGTTGGCAACCTGCGAACCGTTGTGAGGTGCGGAAAGAGTGCTACAGGAGTGAACAAGGTCGTGTCCGCCCTTGAAAAGCTCACTCGTCTCTTCACCCGTTACCGCAATCTCCTCCTCACTGCCGAACGCCATAAGCGAAGTAAAGAGGCGCACCGTTGCACCGCCGAACGAGTGACCGACGAGGTTGATTTTCTCCTGCATATCCCACGGCTCGCCCATAACAGCCTTGCCCTCATAGCTGAAGCCGTATCTTGAATGTCCGTGTGCCGCAGAGTGTGCCTCACCGTAATCCACAACCGTGCCCATAAGCTGAGCATAAAGCTCGCAGGCTCTGTCCCAGGTGCTGCTGAGCGGTCCTACAGAGGGAGCGTATGCTTCGATTCCTTTTTCGTTGAGCATTTTTATCATATCGGTGTCGCTGAGTCCGAGTCCGCCACCCCAATACGATGACATTGCATAAAACTCGTTATCGGGACCCCAACCGCCCATACCGTGAACAAAGATGTAGGGATAGTCGCTTGTATACTTCACACCGTCAATGGTAACTGTGCCTTCGGCACCTGCGTGCATTGCAACCATGCCGAACAACATTGAAACAGCCAATATAATTGAGACAATTTTTTTCATAAAAATCCTCCTCTTTATTTGTCATAGCATAATTATAATACAGCAATGTTAAATAAAAGTAAATAGCGCATCACAGCATTACGTACCGTTTAGAGGCATAGCCCTGCCTGCCGCCGTAATTAACCCTGTACCACTCGCCGTCCTCGCCCAGCACCTGCACCTTTTCACCATTATACGCACGGGCAATTATCGGCGAAGTGAGTGACGGCTCGCGGCGGATATTGAGCGAGCCCGAGGAAATATTAACCGTACCGACCTGACCGCCGATTGGCGAAACAAACGGCACACCGAAATACTCCGCCACGGATTCGGCAAGTGCTCTGCCGATTGTGTCGATATTATCGACAATCCAGTTTGCATCGTCCTCATTATCGTGATATGCAATCTCAACGAGCACGCTCGGCATTGTCGGCTGACGCACCTCACCGAGAGCAGTTGTTTCCCTTACATCAACAAGTTCGGGATAGGGATAAATCTCCTTGAAATTATCCGCAATTATCTGCGCAAATCTTTTGCCGTTTCTGCTTGTCGGGTAATAAAAAATGTCTGTGCCCATAAGCTGACCGTATATTCTGTCGGGCGATGCATTTGAGTGGATTGCAAGATAGAGGTCATATCCGCCGGCATTCCCCTGACGGATTGAACTCGCCGCAGTCATATCAGGCGTGTTGCGACCGAAATCAATTCCACTCGCTTCAAGGTAAGGCTCAACGGCATCCGCTACAAGATTCATATAATACTCCTCCGTGCCACCTATAACGTAAAGGTTGCTCTGCTGAGTTGACGGGCTTAAATATACACTTGGCATAGATTCTTCCTCCCAAAAAAATTTCCTTTAAACATAATATGCAAAGCGTCACGAAGCGTTACTGTAAAGCAACACACCCTTACAAATATATTGCTGTTGCTCAAATCTGCATTTTGTGGTATAATTAATCCCCAAGGAGGTGCAAAAGGATGAAAATCACAATACCCGACAACGTAAGACGTGCCATCGATATATTAGAGCAAAACGGCTATTCTGCTTATGCTGTGGGCGGTTGTGTGCGCGACAGCCTGCTCGGATTAAATCCTTTTGACTGGGATATATGCACCTCTGCTCTCCCCGAACAAACGGCAGAATGTTTCGTAGATTTTCGCGTTATACCCACAGGTGTAAAGCACGGAACCCTTACAGTTATCATAGATAATCCGCTTGAAATAACAACATTCCGAATTGATGGCGACTATCTTGACAACCGCCGCCCGAGCGAGGTTTTATTCACACGCAACCTGCAGGACGACCTCTGCCGACGTGATTTCACCGTCAACGCTATGGCAATTGATCTGCGCGGCAAAATAACCGACCTTTACGGTGGCAGGGATGACCTCAACGCAAAGCTGATCCGTTGCGTGGGCGATGCCGCAACAAGATTTGACGAGGATGCTCTGCGCATTATGCGCGCCCTGCGTTTTGCCGCTACACTTGGTTTTGAAATTGAAGAAAAAACAGCAAAGGCAATCTGCGAAAAAAAGCACCTGCTTGAAAATATAGCCGTTGAAAGAATACAGAAAGAATTCACAAAAATGCTCATGGGCAACTGCCGTGACATACTTTCAAAGTTCAGCGACGTAATAAAAGTTTTTTTGCCGGAAGCCCGAACGGATTCAACCACGTTGCAACGCATTGAGGCTGCCCCTGCGGATTCCGCACTCAGGCTCGCCCTTCTTTTCGCCAATACAGAAGCACAGCAAGCGGTCGAAAGATTACGCAAGCTCAGATACGATAACGCAACGGTAAACACGGTTTCTCTTCTTCTCAGCTTTGCTGATGAAAGTTTCAGCGTTCAACGTCCGCAACTCAAACGCCTGCTCAACAAGCACGGCGAAAAGAGCGCAAAAGACCTGCTGACATATTCACTGCACCGTGAAAAAATCACAGCCGAGCAATACGGTATTATGAACGAAACAATTAATGAAATTATATGCTCGGGCGAATGCTACACCCTTTCAAAACTCGCTGTAAACGGCAGCGATATATCCAAACTGGGCATATTCCCTGCCAATCAGACCGGCAAGGTGCTGAACAGTTTGCTTGAGAAGGTAATGAACAACGAAACTGAAAATGAGAAAAAATCTCTCATTAAACTTGCAAAAAAGTTGAAATATTAACTTTTTTTGAATAAAATCGGCACTTTTTATGTTGACTATACGGACTTTTATGGTATAATGGTTAGGCAAGCTGTTTAATCAGTTAAAAAATATTTCAAAGGAGAAAAATAAAGTGAAAGAGAAATTACTTAAGTCAATAGTTTTACTTATGGTCAGCATCATTGTTTTCAGCTCGACAACTCTTATGTTCTCTGCCGAGGAAGCACCTGATGTAACAACAGTTGCCGAGACCACAACAGCCCCGGAAACCACAACAGGTTCTGAAACTACAACAGGCTCTGAAACCACAACAGGTTCTGAAACCACAACAGGTTCTGAAACTACAACAGCTTCTGAAACCACAACCGAGAAAGAGACCATCAGCAGAGAGCACGGTTCAGCACTCGATGAAGAAGATTCCGATTACGGCATCGTTACATTTGACGACCGTTCATTCGCAAACCAGACAACAAAAAAGCCCACAACAAAGGCTCCTGCAAAGACAACAAAAAAGGCTCCTTCAAAGACAACAAAGAGAGCTCCCATCAACGCTCTTGAAACAACTGTAGAAGAAACATCATCTGATATTTACATTGATGAGCTCTTAGCAGAAACCACAGCTTATGTCTGGACATTTGCTGAGGAAGAGACCGAAAATCAGGATAACGCAAAGAAAAGCATTGACTTCAAGAAAGTTATAATCATTGCTGTTATCGTCCTGGCAGTTATCGGTGCAGGTGTATGTCTCATCATTCTCGGCAAAAAACGCTGAATAACACTTAACTGATTATTAAAACCATATTCCGGCTTATGTCGGGATATGGTTTTTAAAAATTCTGCGCCCGTCTGAACGGCAAAAGGAGTTTTACCAATGAAAAAGCTTATTTGTGTTTTAACCGCCATACTTTGCCTTGCCACCTGTTTTGTGCCCTGCTTTGCCGCAACCGACGTATATTTTACGCTTCAGGCATTCCAGCAACCGGGCGAAAACGTAAAACTGAGCGTTAATATCTCAAAAGATTCTGCTCTTTATACAACCGAATTTTTCATCACCTACGACGAGAATACGCTTGAATTTATCGAAAGCAAATCCGACACAGGCGCAATCACAGCAGAGCTCAACCCATACTTTTCAGCAACCAAGGTATCCGACGGCAAGGTTAAAGTGAGTTACACCTCGGCAAAGCCGCTTGACAGCGCAGGTGAACTTTGCTCGCTCGAATTCCGCGCAAAGAACAATACTTATGCCGAATTCAAAGCAGATATTGACCACGCAGAAACATTCGACGGTGAACATATCCGCTCGCTCAGCGTTCAGAGCAGCGACACAAGCCTGACAGTCACAAAACAGCCATCCGTCAGCATTGGCGCCGCGGCTGCCGTTATCGCCGCGTTTTTCGCTGTAGTGGTTGCGGTTATAATCATCATCAAAAAGAAGAAAAGCAAATAAGCATTTTTGAAAAAGGTATTGACAAAACAAAGATAATTGCTATAATTGTTATGTTGTGTTTTCACAACATAACAATATGGCCCGGTAGTTCAGTTGGTTAGAACGCTAGCCTGTCACGCTAGAGGTCGACGGTTCGAGCCCGTTCCGGGTCGCCATATTTTGCTGCTATGGCTCAGGTGGTAGAGCACATCCTTGGTAAGGATGAGGTCGGCGGTTCGAGTCCGCCTAGCAGCTCCAATCCCTTGAAATCTTTGGGTTTCAAGGGATTTTTTATGTTTTATGAAATTCATCAGACCGCATCCCTGAATTGCAATTTTTCAGCAAGGGATGCGGTCTGCTCATAACGCGCTTTGTTATAGAGCTATATGCAAAACTCGGTTTAATTGACTGAAAAATACATTTGTGTTAAGATAATTAAAAACTCGACACAAAAGGGATTTTGATGAAAAAGCTAAAGAATATCAAAAACATAAAAACCAAACTTGCAGTTACGCTCGGTTATCTGCTGTGCATAGCGGTTCTTTATAAGCTGGGGGCATCCTGTGTTTTTGAAACCGTTTTTCATATCCCCTGCCCGGGCTGCGGAATGACGAGAGCGATTCTTTCTGCGATGAAATTTGATTTTGTTTCGGCGTTTCATTACCACAAAATGTTCTGGTCCGTTCCGATTCTTTATCTTTATTTTCTGTTTGACGGCAAGCTATTCGCCAACAAGCTGATTAACAGAATTATTTTTATAATCATTGCGGCAGGATTTATAGTTTTCTGGATTATTAAGCTGTTTGATTTTTTTTGAAAAATGTCGTTTCAGAAGATAAAATGTTGACTTTACGGTTATAGCGTGTTACTATTCAGATAACAGATTAAAACAGGAGGATAAAGATTATGTTTTGCAAAAATTGCGGCGAAGCAATGAACGACAACCAGGCAATATGCATCAAGTGTGGCGTAAAAGTGGGCGACGGCACAACATTCTGTGCAAATTGCGGTAACACTCTTCCCGACCCTAACGCAGCGTACTGTCTTCAGTGCGGTGTAGCTATCAAGAAAGGTCCCGGTAGCGATTATCTCGGTGGCAAGGACAAGATTACAATTGCCCTTATTTGCTTCTTCTTAGGCGGTTTAGGTATCCATAACTTTATGATGGGCGAAACCAAGAAGGGCATCTTTAAGATTATTGCATCAATCTGTTTCTATCTCGGCGGTATTCTCGCTCTTATTGATTTCATCAAGATCCTGACAGACAAGTACGAAGTCAACCCCGAAAAGCTTATATAAGTTAAGACAAAACTCAATTTTCAGGCAGCTGCTTTATTGGCAGCTGCCTGTTTTTTTAATCGGCTATTAAGCACATAAAAAAGAGGTTTACGGAACACTCTCCGTAAACCTCTTTGTTTATTTAACTTGCGTTATGCTGCTTTTCTTTTCTTTAAATTTCCTTTAAGTATTTTGTTTACCTTGCTATAAACGAAGGCAAAAATAAGACTAAGCAAAGTTACGGCAACAAAAGGCACAACACACTCAACAAGACTCAGCGAATTGTAAGCAGGTATACTCAGCATTACATACAGCTTTGATATCACCATTCTGAAAAGGTAATGTATGCCCATTATGCAGAATGATGTTTTGCCGATGAATTGGAAGATCCGCAACTTTTGCATTAATATGCTCAGCGCCAGTATAAACACTGTACCTATCAGTCCAGTCAAATAAAGCAAAAAACCGTTGTTAAGATCTTTTGAACCAATACTTATTTTTCCGTTTAGCAGAGCAAGAGGAATCCCAACAACCATGCTCAATACGGCAACCAACAGACAAATCCATAATTTATGTTTGCTTTGACTTATTTTTGTTATAGTAGACTTTATCGGTTGAGCAAAAATGTTGCCAATAGCGTAAAAACCAATTGAGAACAGAGCAGAATCTAAGCTCCACGGAAGAACGCTGTTGTTAAACGGCAGTTTACCCGATTCCAGCAGCCAACCTATAACCACAGCAACGGTGCAGACAACAGCAGTTGCAACTTTGTTCAGCGAGCTAATGAAATAATAAACAATTTCAACAGCGAACAAACAAAGCACAAACCACATAGGACGGTTAAACATATTTGCTGACCCCTGTGATATAAAGACCTGCGTTGTGTAAACAGTACCTTGACTCAACACTTCAAACGAAAATCCTGAAAAAACAATCTCACTTAAAAAGAAGAAAGCAAGAGAGATAAGCTGAAAAATAAAATATGGTACTATCAGTGAAAAAAATCTGCGCCTGACAAACTGAGCAAAGCTGTCATACTTACCTCTTTCGAACATCATGCCCGAAAGGACAAAAAACAGCGGCATATGAAACGAATAGATCACCGTGAGAGGTGCATTTGTGTAGTTGATGTGTGCAAATATTACAAAAAGCATACCTATACCTTTCGCAACATCAATAGCATCAATTCGAGCATTCTTATTTACAGCCATAATACCTCCCGATATTGAATAGTTAAATAAGTATATTAACATTTCTTGTAAAAGCCAACAAAAGGCCAAGTCCTTTTATAACAAAACAGACTTAGCCTTTCATTTTAAGGAAGAAATTCTACGTAACCCTCTTTATTTATTTAACTTGCGTTACGCTGCGAAGGGAAGTTTGATTCCGCAGCCGCTTTCGTACTTGGGCGTGTCGATTGTGGAATCCTTTACAATCGCAAACGAATCAATGCACTCTGTACCCTTATCCGTTACACCGTAGGAATCGAAATAGAGCGAATTGCCCTCTATTCTGATTGATGCAAAAATCGGATAACTTGCATCGACAATTGCCTCTGCTCTCGGGAAGAGCTCGTCTGTATCTGCAGGGTCCTTTGTCTGATAATATTTAACGCCTGAACAGCCGTTGATAGCATAAATCGTGCCGTCGGGGTTGACCTTTGCGGTGTAGCTCTTGCCGTTGTTGTCAACGCTCATTTCATACACCTCGACTACCTCGTTGTTGTTCATTGCGTCTGTTCTGAGATATACGTGATCGTGACCCTGAAGCACCATATCAATGCCAAGCTCGGGCATAAGCTTCGAGAGCACCTTGCGCAGCTCAATTACGTCATCGTCATCGTAGTGCGAGCCGTTTGAGTAGGGTGCTTTGTGGAGCATAACAAACTTCCACTCGGCATCGCTTGCGGCTGCATCAGCCTTCATCCACTCAATCTGCTTCTGAGAGATTCCGTTGTCCTCATCATCATTTGAATTGAGAACGATAAAGTGTGCGTTGTTGTAATCGAATGAATAGTAAACGCCTGTCATAGTATCCTGCTCGGGTACGTTTGAAAGAACGAAGTTATCATCAAGAGCGTACTCACCGTGGTTTTCGTGGTTGCCTGCGGTGGGCATAAGCACGCTGCTCATAAGCTGATCGGAAGCCGAGTTAAACAGCCACTTCCACTGCTTGAAGTTGTCACCATGGTCAACGTGGTCACCTGTGTGCATAAGGAAAGATGCATCGGGATACATTGAGAAAGCTGTATCAACAAGGTTTGCCCACTTGTCATAGTGGCGCTGAGCACCGCCCTGGCTGTCACTGACGTGGAAGAAAGTGAACGAATCGGAATTATCTGCCGTTGTGATTGTTGCAACATCGCTCCAGAAACCGTAGCTTGCATCACCTATGCGGTAGTAGTATGTTGTGCCGGGCTTGAGTCCCTCGATTGTTACGATATGGCGGTTTACATCAAACTCATAGTTGAGAATACCTGCAAGACCGATATCAATACCGGGATATGTTCTTCTGACAGTTTCGAAAGACTTATCAATCTTTACACCATCGGGTGTTGCAGTAAGGTCTGCAGGATCAAGTGAAAGCTGAATATCTGTGCCTGTTACACCCTTCTTTGTGTACCAGCTGATGTTTCTTGTTGTTGCGGCATCCTTACCGAAAGTAACGGCAACAGTTGCGGGAAGGCGGAGATTATCCGCTGTTGCGACAACATTGTAGCCACCGTTGATATTTGCAGAGAGTTTAATATTATGATCGGCAGGAGCTTCATCCACACAGAAAGCCTGGACGAATGAGCCGAGCTCCCAGTCGATTGTTTCCATCTGGCTGGTAGTGATATATTCCTCAATAAGGTGGTTAAGCAGCTCGTTGAGGCTTGACTGCTCAAGCACACCGAACATACCAAGGAGCTTGAACGCTGTATTTATCACGTTGGTGAATGAGTTATCACCAATAAGAATAATACGCAGAACAACATCAAGCGCACGGATAATAAGCGCACCGAAAGTGCCAAACGGGAATGCTGCAGGAATGTTAAGTTTAAGGGTTGAGAAGAGCTCACCCAGAAGGAAATCGTTGAGCACATACTCAATTATTTTATCAAAAAGAAGTGCCGATACGTCGCCTGTTTCAAGCTTTTTGACCATATCCTGCATAAACGGATCGTCTTCAAAAGTGCCCTCGTTGCCGTACATATACGCAAGCACGCTTGATACAAAATCAGCAAACGTGCCGCCTCTGCTTGCATCGCCAAAGCCGTATTTATCAATAAACTTTGTGCAGGGAACATCGGAGAACTGAATGTTGAGAAGATCGTCAAGCAGATCGCTTACGATATCCATAAGAATCTCAGGGTCTTCAAGATAAGCCTTATCAAGCTGTCCGCAAAGATCCTTTATAAGGCTCATAACGTTCTTTGTGCCGATAAGCGTGATACCTGCAAAGCCGATACCGCCGCCAAGCAGACCGTCAATCAATTCTTCAAGACCGAGCATTTCGCAAAGGAAATTGTAAAGACCGCCTGCTTCTTTGATTTCAACCGAATAAGTATCGACATAGTAACCAAGGAGATCCATCAGCATACCCTTTGCGGAATCACCGACAAAGTTAATACCGAAGCAGTAGTTTGAGAATGGCTGCTCATAAGTTACGCCATTGTATTCAAGAGGCTTGAGCTCATCAAAAGCGTGGCTCTTGATATCGGCTGTGATAACGCCGTCCTGTGTGTTGTCGAAAGTGACAAGTCTGATAAGGTTAGGGAAGTTAATTACGGAAGCCGTAGCGATATCATAAATGATGTTGCCCTTATCCGTAACGTGCTGTGCTACATCGTGAACATGGAGATGACCTGTGAAAACATACTGCATACCTGCGTCTGCAAGGCACTCGCTTACATATTCACAGTCTTCAATAAGGAAATCGGTAAACACCGAAAGCTCTTTTTCGGGGTAGTGAGGGACCATATTCCAGTGAGTCATACCGATTACACTGTAACCAAGCTCTTTACTCTCTTTAATCTGCTCTATAATCCACTCAAAAACAGCTTCGGAGTACTGACCGCCGGTCTCTTTTTCATCAAGACCGCTCTCTGTGTTGTCTGCGGTGTACATACCGCCATCCATTACAACAATACGGTAGCCGTTTTCAAGCTGAGCAACGTAGGAAAGCGCGCCTGCTTTTTCGCCTGAAGGAGGATTGAACTCCTCCACAGCAAGGTCATAGCCGAGCTGATCGTAAATCTCACGGAATTCTTCGGGTGTTGTGGAGCGTGCACCCTTTACGAAC
The DNA here is from genome assembly GCA_045637465.1 of Acutalibacteraceae bacterium. Taxonomy (GTDB): domain Bacteria; phylum Bacillota; class Clostridia; order Oscillospirales; family Acutalibacteraceae; genus UBA8612. The sequence continues at coordinate 39,681 of JAZTZM010000028.1, forward strand.
TTGCCGTTTTCAAAGGTCTGTGCGTTGGGGTTATTTACGTCGTGGTTACCGTTTGTAACAAGGACGGAAACACCCGTCTCCTTTTCCCATGCCTCAAGGATTTCTGCCAGCTTGACGTGACTGTTGTAGTCGCCGTCCTTTGTCAGGTCACCGGGAATGAGAAGATATTCGAGCTTGCCCTGCTCTGCCTGCACCTTGTAAAAATCAAGCGCAGTCATAAGAATTGCATCTGCAAGGTGAGATGTGCTGATGGTCTTTTCACAGACCTCTGTGCACTTATCTTTATCGTCAATGTTTTCCTGTGCATAGTAATGCACATCGGTCATAACACCGATTTTTGCAAGGCCTGTTTCTGTGTTCTGTGCAAATGCACTTGTGGGCACAACTGCCACGAGAAGCACAAGAGCAAGCAGCACGGAAATTACTTTGAGTACTTTTTTCTTCATCTTAAGCGTTCCCCTTTTCACTTTTCTGTACGGTCTATGATGTCCTTGAACACCTTTGCGATAACGTGAGTTATCTCTACGCTGAGACCGTTTGTTTCGTGATAGTGGTTACGGTCAAGATTATCTCTGCTGCTTGAAAGATAAGCCTGTGTCGGATGCAGAACAGCGTTGTTGGAAGGCACCATATAACCTGTCATATCGTTTGAAACACCGAAGAGGATGAGGTCAGGATCGTTTGCAATCTCTGCAAGAGGTGTTGCATTGACCTCAGGTCCGATGCCTGTGCCTGAATTAGCAGCGTCAAAATAGCCGCCGTAAACGCCCTCGGCAAATGCTTCGCCGCCGAGTGTAAGTATCTTCTGCTTGCCGAGCTTTATGTAGTTCATCTCAGTGAGAAGACCCAGACCAAGTGAGCTGTCTGCACAGTGATAAGCTCTTGAATGGCAGAGCTTGAGGATGAACATAAATGCGAGGACATAGTTTTCAATCGGAGCATAATAGGGCTGATGAACAACTGTCATCTCTGCGTCAAGCTCCTCATCGTTATCGATTCCGAGTGCTGCCTTTGCAAGCATTTCGCCGCCGAGCTTTGTGCGCTCAACTCTGTCTTCCGCAACATCCTCAATGTTTACCGATGCAATTGCGCCAACGCTGAAGAGAACGTTTACGGGCTTGACCTTATTGATTGCCTCACGCAGATAATAGGGATAGTCTGCGCTGACCTTTGTGCAGTCGCCGCCCATTGTGTTGGGATGTGCACCGAAGTTGAGGAACCAAGTTTCGTCGCTGCCGTCTGTAGGAACAAAGCGGAGCCTTGTGAGCTTATCGTTCACTGCTGCTCTGCCGTCACCTATCACCTCGGGAACACGCACAGAACCGATATAGAGCTTACCCTCCTTGCGGTTCTTATAAGCTTCAATACAGACCTGCTTGATTGAATCAAAAACAAGCTGCATATATTCGTCATCCATACCGCTCTGCGGAGGCATAAGTCTGCCCCAGTAGCCGACAGTATCGATACTTGCGTGAGAGTGAGTGCAGCTGATGCTGATGAGCTTGCAGTCGGTTTCTTTTGTGAAATCGCTGAGCGAATCGCGAACAATCTTAACGTCATAACCGGTAAGACCGATAATATCGGCACTTACAAGCACAATACCGCCGCCATCTTTACAGTCAAGCCACATTGCACGCACTGTAAGCGGATCATTAACACCGGTAACGGGATGATCCATTCTGTAACCTGCGATATAGTACTTCTTTGCCGTAACGTCAGCAGGCATAATTTCCTTCATCGCAAAGCCTGCGTTGTAGCAATTATCCGTCTTGTTTTTCATTCTGATGGGCTGAGCTGCTTCAACAACGGGTGCATTACCCTTCTTTGCAAACTTCTTGCCCTTGCTTGTTGCAACCTTTTTAAGCAATTTGGTTGCAAGATCTGCAATATCCATTGTTTTATCCTCCTTTGAACTGTCAGAATATATTCCCAATTATAATATAGCATTAATTTATATAAAAAGCAAGATTATGCCAATAAACAAAATAAAAAGGCTGCACCGTGTTTTCGGTACAGCCCGATTATTCAATTTATCAAAGACCCTGCGGATTGTTTTTCTGCCAGTTCCAGCTGTCTGCGCACATCTCTTCGATGCCGTATGCTGCCTCCCAGCCAAGCTCTGCCTTTGCCTTTGAGGGGTCGGAATAACAGGTTGCAATATCGCCGTCACGTCTGGGACCGATAACGTACTTGACCTGCTGACCGCTTGCCTTTTCAAACGCCTTTACAACGTCGAGAACGCTGTAGCCGTTGCCTGTGCCGAGGTTGTAGATATTAAGACCTGTGCCTGAGCAAGCCTTCTTGACAGCGCAAAGGTGACCCTGAGCCAGGTCAACAACGTGGATATAATCGCGCACGCCTGTGCCGTCGTGTGTCGGATAATCGTCGCCGAAAACACTCAGATGATCAAGCTTGCCGATAGCAACCTGAGTTATGTAAGGCATAAGGTTGTTGGGAATGCCGTTGGGATCTTCGCCGATAAGTCCGCTCTTGTGAGCACCGATGGGGTTGAAGTAACGGAGAATAACAACGCTCCACTCGTTATCCGATGCATAAAGGTCGGAAAGAACAGTCTCGATATAGAGCTTTGTTGTGCCGTAGGGGTTTGTTGTGCCGCCTGCAGGCATATCCTCACGCAGAGGAGAGGGGTTGTTGCTGCCGTAAACCGTTGCGGATGAGCTGAAGACAATCTTCTTGCAGCCTGCATCACGCATAGCCTCGCACAGCGTTACCGTGCCGCCGATGTTGTTTTCATAATATTCAAGAGGCTTGCGGCAGCTCTCGCCTACAGCTTTGAGACCTGCAAAGTGAATGACCGCCTCAATATCGTTCTCCGCAAAAACTTTGTCAAGTCCTGCTTTGTCGCGGATATCGCACTCGTAGAACTTAAAATCGCCGCCGGAAATTTTTTTGATACGATTAAGCGCTTCAGGCTTGCTGTTATAGAAGTTATCGAGTATAATAACATCGTATCCGCTCTGAATAAGCTCAATGCTGGTGTGGGAGCCGATGTAGCCCGCACCGCCGGTTACAAGAATTGCCATATCAATTACCTCACTATCTGTTTCTTGAAATCTAATTATATAACTAAACACGAAATAAGTAAAGGCAAAACAAAAATTTTTCGGGAGCAATTTTATGAAGAATTTATCAGATATCTCGGTTGTCAAGGATTTGCTCAACCGCCACGGCTTTAAATTTTCAAAGGCACTCGGTCAGAACTTTCTGATTAATCCGACAGTATGTCCGCGTATGGCTGACGCCTGCGGTGCAGACGAAAACACGGGTGTTATCGAGGTCGGCCCCGGCTTCGGCGTGCTCACAGCAGAGCTTGCAAAAAAAGCAAAAAAGGTTGTTTCAATCGAGCTGGACGAGCGTCTTTTACCTGTGCTTGACGAAACACTTGCTGATTTTGACAATGTTGAAATCGTCAATTCAGACGTGCTCAAGGTCGACCTGCACAAGCTCATCGAAGAAAAGTTCAGCGGTATGAATGTAGCTGTCTGCGCTAACCTCCCCTACTATATAACTTCACCCGTTATAATGCATCTGCTTGAGAGCAAGCTGCCGGTAGAAAACATCACCGTCATGGTGCAGAAGGAAGCTGCGCAAAGGCTGTGCGCACCCGTCGGCAGCAGAGATGCAGGCGCAGTTACCGTAGCGGTGGATTACTACGCAGATGCGCAGAAAATGTTCGACGTTTCTGCAGGCTCTTTTATGCCGGCTCCCAAGGTTGACAGCAGCGTAATCAGACTCAACGTAAGAAAAGAAGCTCCGATTGAACTTTGCGATGAAAAGCTGTTTTTCAGAATGGTGAAAGCTGTGTTTGCTCAACGCAGAAAGACCGCTGCCAACTCAATCAGCGCAGGAATGTCACTGCCGAAGGATATTGTATACAAAGCAATCGAAGCTGCAGGTTACACCGAAAATGTAAGAGCAGAAAGCTTTACACTCGACGAATTAGCCGCACTTTCCAACGAAATATACCGCATCACCCGACAATAACGGCAACCGCTGTTATGTCATCGGGATGTTTTGATTTTGAATATTTTTCCGCAATCGTAACGACCTCTTCGGCAAGCTCGGAGGGGTCGTTTTTGTTGAATCTGCTGAGTTTTTCAGCAATTTCACGGTGTGCGGATACAGCCACTCCGTCAGACATCATCAGCAGCTTATCTCCCCTTTTCAGCGTAAGCGAGGAACGGTCGCATTCAATCTCGCGCAAAATCCCCAACGGCATCGACGGCTTGCCGACTTTGTAAACCTTTTTCCCTTTACACACAAGCGTTATTCCGGCACCTACCTTAAAAAAATCTGTTGTTCCGCTGTTAAGGTTTATCCTCACTGCATCAATCGTCGCAAGCGATTCTTCGGTGGATTTTACTATCATTGCAGAGTTGACAAGTCTAAGTGAGCTTTCAAATCCGAGCCCTGCCGCAATCAGTTTTGAGAACAGCCATGCGGCAACGGTGCCGTCAACCGCCGCCTTGGCTCCCGTGCCCATACCGTCGCTGATTATTATTATTCTGTTACCGTCTTTATCGCTGAAATCGTCACAGCTGTCGCCACACATTCTGCCCTGAGCAATACGCTGCGCATATCCTGTGCGAAGGTTATACCTCGGTTTCTTCTCATAGGTGATATGCGTTAAATTTTCGTCTTGCACAACAGATGGAATATCCAGCTTATATCCGCACACATTCTCGATATCATCAGTCAGTGCCGAGCTGCTGATTTTTCCGTTTATTCTTTCAGCCGTAATATTTATTCTTTCTGTTCTGCCCGTGTTTGAGCAGACTACTTCCTTTACTCTTATTCCGTAAGATGACAGCACCGCGTGAATCTTTGCACTCGTACCGGTATCGAAGCGTGTTTCATCCGCAAAGTGCCCCATTATCTCTCTGACCGCAGTCGAAAGTATTGAAAACTGATCGCGCACAAGCTGTCGCATTTCAGAATTAATTGTGCTCTCGTTGGTGTTTTCGATTTTATGTATCTCATCTGCGATTCTGTCAACTGCCGTTGCAACCTCATCAAGCCCTCCGCTGATACTGTCGAGATCCATTATCAATGCTTTTTTCATCGTCTCAAATTCAGGCACGGTATTACCCGTTGCGAAATATTTTTCGTTGACATCAAAGAAACGTCGCGGAATTACGGCAAAAATTAAAACCGCCAGAACAGGTTCGCACAGAGCAGGCAACATTTGAAATTCACCTGCATTCACAAACATAACCACTACACTCGAGCACAAAAAAGCAATGCATTGCACTGCTCGTCCGAATCTTGCGGTAATTCCGCATACAATGCCTGCAAAAGTATAGATAATTCCTGTCAACGAAGCATCCGGCAACAGACAAGCCGCAAAGCCCATCACACCTGCGCTGATGCAACCGCCCGCAAGACCGATGAGCCGCGAGGCTATAAGTATAATTGTCATCGCCGCAATATGAGCAGTGCTTACACCGCATATCACAAGCCGCTCTGCAGACATAACCATCATCCCGAGAAAAACCGTAACACCCGAAAGCTGTTTGACATCAAGCGGTTCATTCCCCTTGAAAAAGCCTTTAGGAAAATCAAGTCTGCTCAGAAAACCTGCACAGCCTGCGCCGACAACGCTTTCACAAAAATAGGTAATCAGACCGTCTGCGCTGAAGCCTTGCACAGCAAGCACAGTTATGCCTGCCAACAAACTGCACAAGCCGCAGCTGACAGGCGCAACAATGCGTTTATTTATTCTGAAATCCGAAAACGACAGACAGTAATTTATCAATCCCGTGCACACTGTTATACAAGCCAGGCGCGCCGTATATGCCCCATCAAGGTCGAGCAGATAAGCACAACAGCTGCCGAGAATTGCCGCAACGCTCCTCTTACCGGGTACAGATGCAGCAAACGCACCGGCAAAAGGAGATATATCAAACCCGAGTCTTGCCCACGCAAGCACAAAGGCTGAAAAAAATGTCAGCGCGTGACCTGCAGAGTTTTTATCAACAAACGGAAAAACCGCACCGTCGCCCCACCTGTTTTTTATTCTTTTTTTCATTTTCAACGTCCTTTTTCACTGTTTTGCGTTGTGTTTCAACCACACGTCTATGGTACTTTATCCGCAAATAAAAAAACGTCGATATTTTGTGTCTTTTTTTGAAAAACTGTTGGTTTTTTACTATATATATGGTATAATATATCTATCTATGGTGTGTAAGGAAGATTTGTGATTATGGAAGAAAAGAACAACGATCTGATAATCGGCAGAAATGCTGTTTCTGAAGCTTTAAAGAGCAACCGTGCTATTGATACGCTGCTTGTTGCCAAGGGCGACAGAGGCGGCAGTATAGGAAAAATAATTGGTGAATGCCGAGAAAAAGGCATTGTCATAAAAGAAGTTGACCGCAAGAAGCTCGACTTTATGTGCGGCGGTGGCAGCCACCAGGGCATTGCCGCCTATGCAGCTGCTCACGAATACGCTGACGTCGACGACATATTTGCCGCCGCCGAAGCAAAAGGTGAACAGCCGTTCATTATCGTGTGCGATGAAATTGAAGACCCGCATAACCTCGGCGCAATCATCCGTACAGCAGATGCCGCAGGCGCTCACGGTGTAATTATTCCAAAACGCAGAAACGCAACACTCAGCTATGTTGTAGGTAAAACCTCTGCAGGTGCTGTCGAGTACGTGCCCGTTGCACGTGTGGCAAATCTCGCCTCCACGCTTGATGAACTCAAGGAGCGCGGCGTATGGGTATACGGCGCAGATATGGACGGACAGAATTGGTCCGACACCGATTTTTCGGGCGGTGTTGCACTTGTCATAGGCTCCGAGGGCAAGGGTCTCGGCAGACTTGTAAAAGAAAAGTGCGACGTTATCGTTTCGCTCCCGATGAAGGGTAAGGTCAACTCACTCAATGCCTCCGTTGCGGCAGGCATACTTATGTTTGAAGTTTCAAGACAAAGATAACCACCGGAAGGATTGACACCAGGCATGGACTTTAGCAATTTAACATTTGACGAGTTGCTTGATGCGATCAGAAGCGACAGTGGCTATCAGACCGCTCATGCAAAAAAAGAACGTGACAAAAGCGAATCAAACGACGTGATAAACCCCAACCCCATTGAAGCTACGGCAGAAGAGATTTCTCAGGATACGGATTATAACGCAGCGGAAAATACGCTCACAGACGAGCCTGAACCTACTACGTTTGCAGACTATTACGGAGAGGAATTCCGTTTTGAGGACTCTGCTCCGGCATTCTCTCCCATTGATGAGCTTTTTGCGAGCACGGATATGAACGATGCCGACGAATATGCAGAGCCTATTCCTGTATTTTCTCCCATCAACGAACTTTTTTCAAACACGGACATCAGCGATACTGAAGAGAAAGCTAACGATAACCGTGAACCTTTATCAGAGCTTCCGGATATCAACGGTCTTTTTGAGATTGTCGAGGATGCAGATGAAGAACCTGCGATATGGGAAAACCCGACATCTTCAAACAGCTTCTACGTGCCGATTACACTTGAGGATGAGTCTCAAAGCGACAGCGTAACCGAACCGTTACATACTCTCTCACTCGACAGCACTGAAGATCAGCTCACTTACTCCGAGCCTGACAACCAGCCGATAGAGCTTGTAAACTCCGACACAGAAGACGAGAATGAACCTGAACTGACAGAGGAATCGCGCTCTCAGGAAGAGGATTACGCTTATTTATACGGATTCAGCATTGATACCAAAAGCAAAGCTTTATTCGAAATTGAACCTGAAAATGATATACAGCCGCCACCGGTCAACTATGCAAACGATAAAACGCGTGTAGTTCCACCTCCTGTTTCTTTCCGACCCGAAACAAGCGAAAAAACACGCATAATCAACGAGCCGGCAGCTCAAACCGTTGACGACAAAACCAGAACAGTCAACTATTCTCCTTTATACGAAAGGCCGGGCATTGTAACAACAAGCAGTGCATACGACAAAACTGCAGACCTGAACGCAATGCCGCACATTCTGCCCGCCGATGAGTTTATAGACAACGAACCGAAGAAATTTCACAGAACAGGTGAAATCCCCAAGGTTCAGTCTCAACCGAAAACACCTGTTGTAAGGCATGATACAGAAGATGAGCAAATGGTGCTTCCCGGATTTTTTGAGCTTGAAGAGGTAGTTCGTGTAAGCGAATCCGAAGTTGAAGAAGAGCTCCGCCGAACAAGAAGCCGCAAGGTCAACTCATTCAAGCTCGAGGGCGCAGATATTGACGGACCTGTTATGGATGAGGAAGTTTCACGCGAGCTCAAACAAGGAAACACCGACCTCAAGAGTCGCAGATTCTCAAGAACCAAAACCCGTCACCGTCTCTCAAACCATCGGGTTGAATTCTCCCGACCTTCCGACGGAAGAGCAGTGCACAGCTTCATAAAGAACAAAAAGCTTGTTGCATTAATCGGCACGGTAATCTCTGCCGTATGCGCATTAGTGATGATTATCACAACCGCTGTTCCTTTTATCGCAGACAAAATCAATTCACGCTCGGCTGACACTCCGATAACTTACATACTCTCACTTGTTTTCCTTATCGTTGCAGCTGCCGCCGCCATACCGAGCTGTGTTTCGGGCATCACCTGCTTCTTTACCGGCGCCGGCAAACCCAACGCACAAACTCCCGTAATTATCGCCACCTTAGTTGCACTGATTCAGAACGTACTTGCAATAACCACGTATAGCGAAACGGTTTATCCGCTGTTTTCACTTGCCGCAGTATTTTTGCTGTGCTGCTGTTCTCTGGGCAATATGCTCATTTATCAGCGCACGCTATCCAACTTTGCTTTCCTTTTTAAGCAGGGTAAAGAGGGACTGTACAGCGTAAGAGCAATTGACAACGCACTCGATGCAAACCGTGTGAGCCAGAACGTTGTTATGGGCGATGCCGAAATACGTTACTCAGGTAAGCTTAAGTTTGCAACACGCTTTATTTCATACTCATTTTCAAGCAACTCAACCGACGACCTTTGCGCAAAGCTTGTGCCGATTTCCCTTGCAGTCAGCGCTGTTATCGGTCTGATTGCCGGAATTATGACCAGAAGTTTTATGGGCGGAATAACGCTGTTCTGCGGTGCACTTTGTATGGGCTCACCCGTATGCGCGCTGATAGCCGCCAACCTGCCCTTGCTTATTGAAAACAAACGTATGAATGCCGACGGCGCAATGATAACAAGCTATGCCGCCGCATACGAATACGAATCAACAAATGCTATTGCACTTGACGCCTCAGACCTTTTCCCCGGCGAAAACTGCAACATTCACGGCATGAAAACGTTTAACGGTCTGCGTGTTGATGACGCCGTGCTTACAGCAGCATCAATGCTCATAGCCGCAGGCGGACCTACAAGCAGCCTGTTTAGAAACGTCATTATGGAGCACAGTGAGCTTCTTCTTAAGGTAGAAGACCTCAAATATGAGGAACGCCTCGGTCTTTCCGGTTGGATAAGAGACAGAAGAATTTTTGTCGGAAACCGCAAGCTGCTCGAAAACCACAACATTGAAATTCCGATGAGCGTGGACGAATCAAAGTACGCACGCGGTGACAGACAGATTATCTATCTCGCAGATGCCGGCAAGATTGCAGCCTTCTTCGTTGTAAGCTACGGCAGAAACAAAAAAATCGCAGAATATCTTCGCCGCATTGAAAGCAACGGCATAAATATTCTCGTGCGCACAACAGATTCAAACATCAACGAAAAGTTCATTTCAAAATGTTTTGATATACCGCTCAACTCAGTCAAGGTTGTCAGCAACACCGCAGGCGAAGTGCTCAAAAACTACTCAGAGCACATAAAGCCCCGCGAGGATGCAAAGCTGATACACAACGGCACGGCAACAGGCTTCCTCCACGCAGTAAGCTCTGCAGGAAAGCTTTGTGCAACAGCCGGCAAAATCAGTGCACTTCAGACATCATGCATGATTGCAGGTTTGCTGCTGACGTTGTTGGTAATGATTTTCAGCGGTCCTCTTTCACTTACAGCGCTTTCCGTGTGCTTATGTCAGGCCCTGTGGATGGCGATTGCAGCAATCCTGCCGCTGTTTGGCAGAGAATAAAAAGCAACAGCCACTCTCAATTAATTTTGAGAATGGCTGTTTTCTTTACCTTTAATCAGTTGAAAAAATATTCGCCCTCTTGTTTTACGGATTCAACAGCAGCTTCGTCAGGCTCTCTTTTATCTGTTGAATCAAAAAAGATCACCGATTCAAGCGAAGTGTTAAGCACGGTAAACATACGCTCATACATCGCTTTGATCTCTTCCCTGCCCTCGCCCTTACTGCCTGCAGCAATAATCAGAGCAGCCTTCTTATGCTTTGCAACAGCAGGCTTCACACCGTGATCAAACCTCATCGCGTAATAACGCTGAAACCTGTCGGTAACAGCTTTTAACGGCGCAGATACGCTGCCGTTATATACAGGGGTTGAGATAACAAAATAATCAGCCTGCTCAAAATCCGCCATAAATTCATCAAGATCATCATAGCAGCAACCGATAGTTTTGCCGCACTGACCGCAGCCGCAGCAAGGTTTTGCATTAAGCTTATATGCATTATATGTTTTTGTCTCAAAGCCGTTTCTTTCGCCTATGAAAGACTGACAAAGTGCGGTTGAGACCGAACCCTTGCGCACCGAACCGTTTATAACCAAAATCTTTTTCATTTTTATCACTTCCGCGGTTATTATCTTTACAGATTATATCATATCCGGCCGTATGTTTCAACGGAATCCTTAAAGAGTAATATTAAGTAAAAAAGTCTCTTTTGCCGCAAGACAAAAGAGACTTTTCTGGTGGAGATGGCGGTAATCGAAACCGCGTCCGAAAACCCATTACCACAACTTTCTACGAGTGTATCCGATCTTTTAGGATTCCCCTCAGGTGACGCCGAACGGCAGGCTTCACCCTACGGTAGCCTTTAATTCATGGTGTCATACAAGGCTAATCTGACACGCACGTTCACCGCTAATCGACGCCGTTATCCGGGCCGCGGTGCTCCCGGTAACGACGGCTGCTAAAAGTTAAGCAGCTTTAAGAACTGTATTGTTGTCGTTTATTTTTAATAAACTGTGGCTTTTATAGCGGGTCCACACCGCTACTCGCTTATCATGACTCTGAATCCCCGTCGAAATCCTTTCATCCCCATATATCACACTTGCGTGTGAGTGAACAGATAATAGTGAATAATGAATAGTTATTGTCCTTCACTCACCTGCAAGATATGTTTTAACTTATTTCAATTACAACGTGCTGTCCGTTTTCGTCAGTTACGTTCAGCACTTCGCCTGTGACACCCTCATCGATAAGATTAAAAATGTTGTCAATCTTATTATTATCAATTGCCGGAGAATTAACGTTCAGTATTCCTGAAATGCCTGTGCCGAGCTTTGTAAACTTTTTAACCATTGTCAGCGGAAACGAAACATTTACAGGCTTTCTGCCCTCGCCCGTAACTTTTATTTTAAGGCTGAGCTTGCTTAAATCAACAGGCTCTGTTTTCACTTCGGCTTTAGGTGCTGTGCCGCCAAGCAACTCATCAACACTGATATCAAAAAGCTGTGCGATTTTAGGCAACAACATTATATCAGGGCAGGATAAATCGTTTTCCCACTTTGAAACAGCCTGTGCCGTAACTCCGAGAAGCTGCGAAAACTCTTCCTGTGTATAACCTTTTGCTTTTCTTAAAGCAGAGATTCGCATACCGAGCGTTTCGTTATTGTTGTCTTTTTCTTTTTTACTGAAAAGTGTCATTTTTCTTTCTCCTTTCGGCTTTGTGTTACCTTAATTCTATCGGAGAATGTGTAGAAAATGAAGCGAATAAAGGTTGAATTGACTAAACCAATAGTTTATTTCTGTTATTTAACAGCTCAACCAAAGGTTGTTATCTGTTTCTCAGCGACAAATTGCGCTCGATGTCACGCTGTGCGTCTTTTTTGGCGGCAACGTCGCGCTTGTCATAGAGCTTTTTACCCTTGCAAAGTCCGAGCTTCACCTTTGCTCTGCCCTTTACAAAATAGACCGAAAGCGGAATTAATGAGAGACCGTCCTGCTTAACAGTGCCGTAAAGTCGGTTGATTTCGCGCTTGTGCATAAGCAGTTTTTTGGGTCTTAACGGGTCTCTGTTAAAAATGTTGCCATGCTCATACGGGCTTATGTGCATTCCGTTTGCAAAAATCTCACCGTCTTTAATCGAGCACCAGGAATCTTTGAGATTGACTCTGCCCTGGCGGATTGATTTTACCTCCGTACCGAAAAGCTCAATACCTGCCTCGTATTCTTCAAGAACAAAATAGTCGTGATATGCCTTTTTGTTCTGGCTGACCGTTTTGCCGTTTTGTGTTTCCAAGGCTTATCACTTCCTTTCCTTGTCCTCGGAAGACTCATTTTAACATATTTTTTTGTATTGTCAAGGAGAATTTTGCGGTAAAACAGTATTATTTTACCGCTGTTTAATCAACTATATACTCCTTATTTTCATCAAGCAGATATATTTCTGCAATAACCTCAAGGTAAATACCCTCGGGTCTGTAATCCTCACAGAGCACCTTACCCTCCGTGCGGAAGCGTGCCGCCATAGCGGAGAGAGAGTATGGCAGAAGCAGCTTTGCCTGCCTACGTGTGGGCGGAAGTGCGGCAGCGATTTCAGCGAGGAGCTTATCAAGCCCCGTGCCGTCCTTTGCGCTTATCATAACGCTTTTGCCTACCGTCGGCAGATCACCCGTTGATTCGATAAGGTCGCACTTATTCATAACGGAGATTATCGGTTTATTCATACAGCCGAGCTCCGTAAGAAGATCTGCCGTAACACGAAGATGCTCTGCACATTCATCTGATGAAGCGTCGCATACATTGAGAATAACGGTTGCGCTTGCCGCCTCTTCAAGCGTCGATTTGAAAGCTTCGACAAGGTGATGCGGCAGCCTGCGGATAAGACCGACGGTATCAATAAGCATAACTCTTCTGCCGTCGGGCAGGTCAAGACCTCTCGACGTCGGGTCAAGCGTTGCAAAAAGCTTATCTTCGGCAAGCACACCTGCTTCGGTGAGTGTATTCATAAGCGTTGATTTGCCCGCGTTTGTGTAGCCGACAATCGCAACCGTCTGCACACCGTCCTTTGCTCTTCTTGAACGGAGGTTACCTCTGCGCTTTTCAAGCCCCTCAAGTTGCTCCTCAAGCGCGGAAATTCTGCGCCTGATATGTCTTCTGTCGCTCTCAAGCTTTGTTTCACCGGGACCTCTTGTGCCGATACCGCCGCCAAGCCTTGAGAGCTGAATTCCCTTACCCGTAAGTCTGGGCAGTGAATATTTCAGCTGAGCCAGCTCAACCTGAAGCTTACCTTCGCCCGACACTGCACGCCCGGCAAAGATATCAAGAATCAGCGTTGTGCGGTCTACAACGCGCACGTTGGTTTCGTCCTCTATATTACGCGTCTGTGAGGGAGAAAGCTCTGCATCAAAAATCAGCAGATCAACCTCGTTATCCTCACAGAAAGCTTTAAGCTCCTCCAGCTTGCCTGAGCCGATATAAGTTGCATTGTCGGGTTTATCTCGCTTTTGTGTCATTCTTGCAATGACCTGTGCGCCTGCTGTCCTCGCAAGCTCCTCAAGCTCATCAAGCGAGCTTTCGGGGTCGTACTGATCAAAGTCAACGCACACAAGCACAGCGGTTTCCGGCTGCTGTGAGTTTTCGTAAAATTCTTTCATATATTATTCAATGCCTTTTAATGCTTCAATTTCTGACTTTTCAATCTTGATGCGTCCGTCCTTGATTATTGTTACATCGTGGCGGTGCACGCTGACAGGTGCGGCATTGGGGTTGCGGTCAAGTGTGACCTTGAGCATACCTGTGAGCAGGTTTGCATCGGCAACAACACCCTTGCCTTCTTTTGTGTTGACGATTGCACCGATTTTCGGTGTAACTCTGAGCAGATGCTCATACGATTCCTGCTCGTATTTGAGGCAGCACATAAGTCTGCCGCAGGTGCCGCTGATTTTGACAGGGTTGAGCGAAAGACCCTGCTCTTTTGCCATCTTGATGGAAACGGGCTGGAAATCGCCCATATATGAGCTGCAGCAGAACGGTCTGCCGCACATACCAAGGCCGCCGAGCATTTTAGCCTCGTCGCGCACACCGATTTGTCTGAGCTCAATTCTTGTGTGGAAAACACCTGCAAGGTCTTTTACAAGCTCACGGAAGTCAACTCTGCCGTCAGCCGTGAAGTAGAAGAGAATCTTGCTGCCGTCAAGCGTATAATCAACGTCAACAAGTTTCATATCCAGGTTGTGCTTTGCAATTTTCTGTTCGCAAACCCTGAGCGCTTCTGCCTCTTTCTTTTGGTTTTCTTCAAGCTTCTTTATATCTTCCGCAGTTGCTTTGCGGATGATTTTTTTAAGAGGCTTTACGATTTCGCTGTCGTTTACTTCTTTGGGTTCAATTGCGATTTCGCCGCATTCGACACCTCTTACAGTTTCGACGATTACCTTTTCGTCAAGCTCAAAATCCATACCCACCGGGTCAAAATAATATACCTTTCCGACATCTTTGAATCGGACGCCTACTACGTTTGCCATGATTTTACCTTCTTTATGTGATGTTAGTGTTATTTATCCTGTGCCCTTCTCATCAGACTGCAGAAGCGTGTGGTGAGAAGCGTTTTGTTTGCGTTTTGTGCCGCGCTTTTTTCAAGCTGTGCAACAGTATCCATAAGTCTGAAAAGCTGTGCCGCCGTACATGAGCGCGAAAGTGCGGTTGCTTCGTTTTGCGCTGACGAAAGAAAGACTGCACTTGTGCTCTGCTTTCGGGCAATCGCATCGCGGAATATGAGCCTTAGCTGTGCAAGAGTGAGCACAAGCAGCTCCGAATCTTTTTCAAATGCTCCCGTTTCACGCATAAGATCAAACTCGTTGTGCGACAGCATAGCCGCTGCGACAAGCCTTGCCTTTTCGCAGGCTGCATCGTGCTTCTTGTTGAGCGAGTCGCTCAGCTGCTGTCCGAGATTATATACTGCGGCACGGGAAAGAATCGTCTGAAGAAGCGCAGATGAGTTCGGACAGGTGAGCACGAATCTTACGTATTCGGGCGGCTCCTCAAGGATTTTGAGAAGCGCATTCTGTGCCTGCTCATTTGCATACTGCATATTGTGAAGCAAAAACACGCGACGCTTAGCCTCGTTCGGAAAAACAAAAGCGTTACTGCGTATTGCTCTTACCGCATCAACTTTAAGCGGCGATGCATCATCCTGAGATGCGAGCGATTCCGAAATATCAGGATGGAAGCCTTTGGCTGCCTTGACACAATCAGGGCAGACTCCGCAAGGCTTTTCGCTATTGCCCGAGCACACGTGAGTGCGGCTGATAAGGCGCGCAATATTAAGTCGGTCAACCTCGCTTGCTCCCTCAAAGATTATTGCGTGAGGAAGCCTATCGGTGTCAGCCGCGGTGCTGAGCAGGCTCTGAAGCTCGCTGTTTATCTGAATATTCTGAAAATTCATTTTGAAATCCTTACAGCTTTACAAATTTGTCCACATCAACGACAAAAACCGTTGCGCCGCCGACTTTTACTTCAATCGGCACAGATTTAACCGAGCCTTCACTTGCGGCAGAGGAAGACACAATCTGCTTATGGCTGTGAGCTTTCTTGCCTATAAGAGCAATTACCTCATCAACCTGATTTTCCTCAACGCCGATGAGCAGTGTTGTGTTGCCCGCACGCATAAAGCCACCCGAAGTCGAAAGCTTTGTTGCGCTGAAACCTGCGCGTGAAATTTCTGTGATAACTGCCTGAGCATCGTCACTGTGAACGATTGCTATAATAAGTTTCATACTCATATCTATTACCCTTATTTCTGAGCTTTATACTGCATAAGTGCTTTTGCAAGCTGATCGGGGCAAGAGGTCTGCTTGAAGCCGCAGGTGATGCCCGAAAGCCTCTCGATAGCCTCGTCAATATGCATTCCGCTGACAAGCTTACCGATGCCTTTAAGGTTACCGTTACATCCGCCCATAAATTCCACATCGGTGATAATATCGTTTTCAACCGTTACTGTGATGGCACGTGCGCAAGTGCCTGATGTTCTGTATGAAAATGTCATTTTGTTTGCACCTCGCATTATAATTATAGTTAAAGTAATTATAACCTATTATAAATAATATACTAATGAACCGTTTCTGTCAAGCAAAAGGAAGCAGACGGCACGACTTTAAAAGCCGTGCCGCCTGCTTACAAGAATGGGTGTGAAAAGAGGATTGTTATGATTAAGCTATGTATCTGTGGTTTTGTGCGCGTGAAGATTTGCCGCTGTTGCTGACAACGCGAAGCTGACTGCGTCTTACCTGAGCCACTCTGTTGTCGCGCTCAATACGCTCGGCGCGAAGCTTCATTGCCTTTTTCTTTCTGTGACGGATAATGACCTGAGCAATGTGGTAGCCGATGCGGTCAGCTAATCTGTCTTCAAAAGCAATAAGCTTTTCTTCGTGTAATATACCTACAAGGATAAGAACAAGTGCGACTGTTGCGATAGCCATCTGAAACCAAAACATATTTTTACTTCCTTTCTTTTTTCGTGTTATATAAGTCGGATGAATTTTTTGAACGTTTGTTCTTTACGAGTCTGATTATACCACATTTTCCGAACAAGTCAATACAAATGTTCGAAAAAATGTGCAGTGTCAGTCCCAAAAATAGGACTGTGCGCAAAACGCTTTTTTCAGCATTACTACCGACTGATTTATATATGTTTTATGTCTTTATATTTCCATACTCGTATTCTGCCAAAGCAGATACATTGTAATAAAGGTAAAGTTTGCTTCATATTCTACAACTTAACCAAAAAACCATACAAAAGTTTTAGCATATTTCGTCGATAACTTTATTGACTCAACACTATATATTGTGTTACAATCATTTTGCAACCGAAAAGCCTCTGACGAAAACAGGCGTATGCCTGCGTGGATATGACCACGGTGAGGTTTTATATGTATGTCGATCGTCTGGGCAGCATTCCGTATCGTGCGGGATGTTGCTCATTTTGTTTAAACCGCACATAAGAAAGGAGAATTATGATGTTTGAACAGTGGAAAGGTTTTGTAAGCGGTAACTGGAAGAAAAAAATTGACGTTCGCAATTTTATCCAGACTAACTATAAACCGTATGAAGGTGACGAAAGTTTCCTTTGCGGTCCTACCGACAGAACAAAGGCAGTATACGCAAAATTTGACGAGCTCCTCAAAAAGGAGCACGAAAACGGCGGCGTGCTTGATATAGATACAGAAACGGTAACGTCTCTCACCGCCTATGCGCCCGGCTATCTTGATAAGGATAACGAGATTATTGTAGGTCTTCAGACAGATGCACCCCTCAGACGCGGTGTCAACCCCTTTGGCGGTATAAATATGACACGTAAGGCCTGCAAGGCATACGGATACGAGCTCAGCGAAAAAGTTGAGCAGGAGTTCACTTACCGTACAACTCATAACGACGGTGTTTTCCGTGTATACAACGACGAAATCCGTGCCGCACGTCACACAGGCATCATCACCGGTCTGCCCGATGCATACGGCAGAGGCAGAATCATCGGCGACTACCGCCGTGTTGCACTCTACGGCATTGACAGACTTATTGAAGAGAAGAAAAAGGATAAGGCCGCGCTTGCATCACAGGATGTAACAGCAGAAGAAATCCGCAGACTTGAGGAGCTTTTCCAGCAGATTGCTTTCCTTGGCAAGCTCAAAGAAATGGCAGCAATGTACGGCTACGACATTTCAGAGCCCGCAAAGGATTCTAAAGAGGCAGTTCAGTGGCTGTATTTTGCATACCTTGGCGCAATCAAGGAGCAGAACGGTGCAGCAATGAGCCTTGGCAGAGTTTCAACATTTCTTGATATTTACTTTGAGCGCGACCTTGCAAACGGCACTTACACTGAAGAGCAGATTCAGGAAATCGTTGACGATTTCGTTATGAAACTGCGTATGGCACGCCACCTGCGCACACCCGAATACAATGAGCTTTTTGCCGGCGACCCGATGTGGATTACAGAGGCTATCGGCGGTATGGGCGAAGATGGCAGAACACTCGTCACAAAATCTTCATTCCGTATTCTCAACACTTTATACAACCTCAACCCCTCTGCAGAGCCTAATATGACGGTTCTCTGGTCGCTCAGCCTTCCCGACGCATTCAAGCGTTTTGCTGCAAAGGTAAGCTGTGACACCGATTCAATTCAGTACGAAAACGATGACGTAATGCGCCCGATTTACGGTGACGATTACGCAATCGCCTGCTGTGTTTCCGCAATGAGAGTCGGCAAAGATATGCAGTTCTTCGGTGCACGTGCAAACCTTGTAAAGCTCCTTCTTATGAGCCTTAACGGCGGCAGAGACGAGAAGAGCGGCGCACAGGTTGCTCCCGCAGGCAACAAATTCGAGGGCGAATACCTCGATTACGATACCGTGATCAGTCTTATGAACGAGTACCGCCCCTGGCTTGCAAAGACTTACGTCAAAGCAATGAATATGATTCATTATATGCACGACAAGTATGCTTATGAGAAGGTGCAGATGGCTCTTCACGACAGCGACGTTCACCGTTATATGGCTTTCGGTGCAGCAGGTCTCTCTGTTCTTGCCGATTCACTTTCAGCAATCAAGTACGCAAAGGTTAAGGTCATCCGTGACGAGAGCGGACTTATCACAGATTTCGTAACAGAGGGTGATTTCCCGAAGTACGGCAACGATGACGACAGAGCTGACCTTATCGCAAAAGAGCAGATAGGTCTCTTCTTTGAAGAGCTTAAGAAGATCCCCACCTACAGAGGTGCAGAGCACACGCTCTCAATTCTCACAATCACATCAAACGTTGTTTACGGCAAGAAGACGGGCAACACACCCGACGGCAGACGCGCAGGTGAGCCGTTTGCACCCGGTGCAAACCCGATGCACGGCAGAGATGCTTCAGGTGCTCTCGCTTCGCTCAACTCCGTTGCAAAGCTGACCTATGACGTATGCAAGGACGGCATCTCAAACACATTCTGCGTTGTACCTCAGGCTCTCGGCGGTGACGATGAGACACGCTATGAAAACCTCAGCTCAATTATTGACGGTTACTTCGGTCAGAATGCACAGCACATCAACATCAACGTATTTGACCGCGATATGCTGATTGACGCTTCCGAGCATCCCGAAAAATATCCCAACCTCACAATCCGTGTTTCGGGCTATGCAGTTAATTTCCACAAGCTCTCCAAGGAGCAGCAGAAGGAAGTTATCGCCCGCACATTCCACTGCTGCATTTGAGATACCTCAATTAATCAACTTCCTCATAGGAAGGTTGAGGCACCGAGGGAACCAATACACACTTCCCCACGGTATTTGATATTGAATTAATATATTTAAAAGAGGAGAGGGCAAACCTCTCCTCACTTTATAAAAGGAGGGCAATATGGACACAGTCGGAAAAATTCATTCGTTCCAGAGTTTAGGCGCTGTTGACGGACCGGGTATAAGATTTGTTATCTTTATGCAGGGTTGCCCCTACTCCTGCCCATACTGCCATAATCCGGACACAAGACCTTTCAGCGGCGGCACGGAATACACCGTAGAGGAAATTGTCGAAAAAGCAAAGCGTTACAAAACCTACTTCGGCGAAAAGGGCGGTGTTACCGTTTCGGGTGGCGAGCCGCTAATGCAGGCTGAGTTTGTTGCAGAGCTGTTTGAAGAGCTTCACAAAAACGATATCACAACAGCTGTTGATACAGCAGGTGTCAGGGTGACCGATGCTGTGCGCCGTGTGCTCAAAAGCACGGATACGGTGCTCTGCGATATCAAATTTCCGAGCGATGAGCTTTACAGAAAGCATATCGGCACGGGTCTTGATACAGCGCTCGCTTTTATTGAGGAATGCAACAAAACTAATGCTGACGTTGTTATCCGCCACGTTGTCGTGCCCGGTATGACCGATTCGGAAGATAGCGTTAAGCAGATTGCGGCACTTGCGAAGAATGCAAAAAATCTCAGCAAAATCGAGCTGTTACCTTTCAAAAAGCTCTGCGAGCAGAAGTACAAGGAGCTTGGGCTTGAGTTTCCTCTTGCCGACACGCAGGAATGCGATGCCGAAACAATAAAAAAGCTTTATAGTTTAATTTAAGGCAAAAATATAAGCAAGCAGTTGATAAAAAACTGCTTGCTTTTTTTACTTAAAAGTTATTTTCGTCTGCGAGCACTGCGTGCGCACAGCGGATGCCGTCAACGCCTGCGGAAACGATACCGCCTGCATAACCTGCACCTTCACCGCAAGGAAAGATACCGCCGATGTTACACTGGAAATATTCGTCGCGTGTGATTCTTACAGGCGAGGATGAGCGGCTTTCGGGAGCTGTGAGCACCGCATCGGGCAGTGCAAATCCCTTGAGCTGCTTGTCCATTTTGATGAGCGCGTCGGCAATAGTGTCGGTCACCTTCTGCGGTAAAACCTTACGTATATCGCCGGGAGTTACACCTGTCGGACAGGAAGGTCTGACATTGCCAAGCTTTTCAGAGGGCACGTTGTTGAGGAAGTCGCCTACAAGCTGAGCCGGTGCACGGTAATCCGAGCCGGCAAGTTCAAATGCGGCGCTTTCAATTTCTCTTTGCAGATGCATACCTGCCAGCGGATGTTCACTGCCGAAATCCTGCGGCTCAATGCCGACAAGAATTGCAGAGTTTGAGTTTTCTCCGTCACGGGCATATTCGCTCATTCCGTTTACTACCATTCTGCCCTTTTCGCTTGAAGCGGCAACAACCGTGCCGCCCGGGCACATACAGAAAGTATATGCACCTCTGCCGCCCTGAGGATGGCAGGAGAGCTTGTAGTTTGCGGCACCGAGCTTCGGATGACCTGCAAATTCACCGTACTGTGAGCGGTCAATCAGCTCACGCGGATGCTCGATTCTTGTGCCGACCGAGAAAGGCTTCTGTATCATTTTTACACCGCTTTCATACAGCATCTCAACCGTATCTCTTGCAGAATGACCTATTGCGAGAATAACCGTATCCGTTTCAAGCTCAAGCGTTTTGCCATTCGCATCTTCATATACAATGCCGTGAATAAAGCCGTTTGCAACAATCAGACCCGTAAGTCTGCAGCGGAAGTTCACTTCACCGCCAAGTGCAATAATCTCCTCACGCATTGATTTTACAACGCCGCCGAGCTTATCGGTGCCGATGTGAGGTGTTGCAGAAAAGAGTATCTCCTGCGGTGCACCGTGGCGCACAAACTCGAGGAAAATCTGCCTGCAGAGCGTATCCTTTATACCTGTTGTAAGCTTACCGTCGGAGAATGTGCCTGCACCGCCCTCACCAAACTGCACGTTGCTGTTTTCGTCGAGCTCTTTTGTTTCCCAGAATGTGCGGACTTTCTTTGTGCGCTCTTCAACACAGTCGCCACGCTCAAGCACAATCGGTCTGAGTCCTGCCTTTGCAAGTGTCTGCGCTGCAAAAAGACCCGCAGGACCAAAGCCGATTACAACGGGGCGGAGCGATGAGGTGCGCTTGTTTTCGGGCAGGTCATACCTGAAGGGCGTGTATTTTTCCGCCTTGCCGTCCTTTGCCTTTGCAATCAGGCTGTCTTCATCACCGTCGACGGTTACGTTTACGTTATAGACGAAATAAACGTCGTTTTTCTTTCTTGAATCTACCGCACGGCGTGCAACCTCGAGCGTGAGTATTTTTCTTGCAGGGCAGCGCAGTATTTTTGCTACTGCAGCCCTGAGCTCAGTGTCACCTGCTTCGAGCGGTAATTTTATCTGATTGATTCTTATCATTGTGTTTTCCTCGGAGAGTGTAATTTACAGCTATCAGTATAGCTTATTTAAAAAGTTGAGTCAATAACAGAAAAAATCCCGCAACAAAAAAATTGCGGGATTGAGAGCGTATTTATCTGTTGTTAAGGTTTGACTGCTGTTGCTGAGAAGCGTTCATCATACGCTGCATAAGGCCGGCTCTCTTGACTCTCTTGGGTTTATAGATGGGAGGATTCTTGAGCTTTGCCTGTGCCTTCTTGCCCATTGCAGAGTGGAGATATTTGTTAACCTTGATGACAGGCCCCATAAGATCGTCGCACATATAGTCGCAGCAGTTTGCAAGCAGCTGCTGGTCTGCACCGAGCTGACCGAGAAGTGTAACCGCGATAACGCTCTGTGTTTCGTTGGTTGCATCGGGATAAATCTCGTTGAGGATATTGAAAAGCTTCTTCATCTCTGTGGGGTCGTTGCGTCTGATTGTATCCATAACAGCGTCGCCGCAACCCTGAGCGAAGAAATCCTCAGGCAGAAACTCGCCGTACTTTGCAATGTTTTCGTTGTAAGCCGCACGGTACTGTGAATAAAGCGATGCTGTAAGGCGGCTTGCAAGTGTGTTTGCATCGTAATAAACGCTGCCGCTTCTTGCAGCTGCTTTTGAAACAGTCTTGGGAGCTTTTGTCTTCTGCGGTGCTTCTTTCTTGCAGAATCTGCTCATAACCGTGTCAGAAATTTCGCCGCTGATTGAGCGGATATCCTTATCGTCGCTTGTTTCGGGATCGAGAAGAGAAACGGAAACCTCTTTATAATCGGTAAAGTTACCTTCATCGTCAGATGTTGTTGAAATCTCAAAAGTGAGCTTCATATCAAAATGCTTAATGGCAACTGCGCTTGCTTCACCCTTGAAATCAAGGCGGTAGCCGACACCGTTGTCGCCTTTAGCAACGGGAGATTCGTCCTTTTCAACGCCTTCGGGACGTACAACAGACATACCTGCCTGTTTCATTGCAGGCTCAATAGCCGTATAGATTTTGCCGAGAGCTTCTTTTATATCGAGCATATTTATTATCGCGCGGCGCATATTACCGCCGCACACTCCTTCCGTAAGAATGATAAACAATCTAAATTATTATATCATATAAGATGCTCTTTGTCTATTATTATTTTTTACGCGTGTCAAGGCGTATCATTTCTTTTCTGAGTGGTTTTATGAACGCAATTACAAGAGCAGCGGCAAATGATGTTATTACCAGCTCAGGCAGCATATATGCGGCATTATAAATAACCGAATATAAAAATCCGAGTAACGAGGGGCTGCACCTTTCAATAAGCATTGCAGAAAAGCCGTTTGCCATAACGTCGCCGAAAAACCAATCTGCATAGGATCTGAAGAATATATAGCCCGATGCAACGTGCGCAACGTATCGCAGAAAAATTGCCAGCGCAGTGCCGAGCGCAAACGAAACGGTATGGTTTGAAACTTTGTTTTTAAACATACCCGAAAGGCCCGTAACGCTGAAAGCTAAAAGATAGTCGATTGCAAGTATTGCCGCAACATTCAACACACCCTGACCTGCAAAAGCCTGACTCACCGCAGCACCGAGCACAGCCTGAAGAATTCCATAAACAAATCCGCTGAGCAGACCCCACTTCATTCCGTAGGTGTAACCGAGCATTGCAACAGGCAGCATTGAGCACGCGGTAATACTGCCGCCGAAAGGCCATTCGAAAACCTTGATGAACGAGAGCACAGTTGCAAGGGCGAGCATAACACCGCTGAGTGCAAGGCGTTTTGTTTTTTCTGTGCGTGTGAGGCTTTTGGTTGACATCCGCTATCAGCACCTTCCGTCTGAAAAATTGCAACAAAAAACGCCAAGAGGAATTTCTCCTGTTGGCGGATTGAAAATTTGCTGCAACTCTTAAAATTCCTACGCCGGCATTACCCGGATCAGGTTCAAGGGTTACGGACTTTAAAGCCCGACTCTCAGCCGATAACATCAGCACCCCTTCGGTATTTTCTGTTGTTGATGGTGATTATAGTCCAAAAAACTTCGTTTGTCAAGTTACAAGCAGCTTTGAAGTGATTCCACCGAAATCCGTTAAAAAGAAAAATCAGCTCATCAGTTTTGATACGGAAATTGGAATTTGTTTAACTGTTTTCAGAAACCCACCGTTTTGCCCAAACAAACAATGCATCGGACATCGGAACAAAATCCACCGCGCCACCTTTTTTCAAACTTAAAAATGTATTGATAACAGCTTGTTCATCCGGTGCTGCAACCTCGAGCAAACCTTCCTGATGTTTAATATATTTACCTGTCTGCTTAAAAACAATTGCCTGCACAACGAAAGAAGCCGATTTATACAGTCCACGCAAAATATCTTCGCTTTTTTCGTGGAGCATATTGTGAACACATCCGTGGAATATATTGCAGACACCGATTTTGATTGCTCTGTTTACGGCATTTTCGTCAACAACAGCCATAACTTCGTCAAGGCTTCCTTTAATTGGTGTTGTATCATGACAAAACTGAAACAGGTCGGATGGCTCCCAGCTCATAATTTCGTCCTTGCCTGAGAGAAAACCGCAAATCAAATCTCTGTTAGGCAGAGTATCCAATAATGCGTTATAGGTTTGGATATCCTCAACAGATAATTCATCCAGAATTACAACAATGTCAATATCGCTGGTTTCGGTTGCTTCACCGCGGGCATAACTGCCTTGCAGTCCAATAAACCACACACGGTTTGCGAAAAACTTATTTAATATCTGCAAGAAATTTTTCATCCAAACAGTAATATCTATCATCTTAATCACCTCGCGCGATTCTTATTTACAGCATTGATTATAACACAATATTGTTGCGTATTTCAATGAAATCTGCTTCGCAGATGAAATCAAATCAGTCTCTTACGCCAGACTAAGTCGGATTTCATCACAAAGTGATTTCACCCCACAGTAAAGGGATTTAGCAGAAATTTAAAACCCCTTTGTCTGTTGACAAAGAGGTTTTTCTGGAGCTGGTGACGGGAATCGAACCTGCAACCTGCTCATTACGAATGAGCTGCTCTGCCATTGAGCCACACCAGCAAATATTAGGTTAACGGTGTATATTATAATAGAGTGTTTAATTTTTTTCAAGTCTTTTTTTAAAAAAGCGCAAGTTATCTCTTGAAAAAGATTCAATATCGTTCTATAATTAATTCAATATGTTATAAAGGTAGGATGTATATGAAAAAAATTCTCTGCATTATTCTTGTGGCTGTGGCGGTAGCTTCTCTTGCGGCCTGCTCCGAAAAGCCGACAGACGACAACGCCTCAAGCGAAGCAGCAGCAACAACCGAGCCGTTAATCTGGCCGAACAACGCTTTCTTTAAGGATATCCCCTCTGTAGGCGATACAATCACCCTGTACAACGAAGAGAAAAACGACAAAGGCTACACCTATACTTTCTTTGCCGACGAAATGGATTACGACGATTTCCGCGAGTATATCGCAGAGCTTGAAAAAGCAGGCTTCTCCGTATACAAAGAATCACTCCTCAGCACAATAAAAACAGAAGATATGCTGCCTAAAAAGCTTGAAAGCGGCACATACAACGCTTCATGGATCGGCAACCGCCGCGGTGTCTATGTTGCCGCACAGTGGTACGGTGATGAGTATTACAAGGAGAATAATCTTCCCGAAGACAGCAACGTAAGACTCGTATTCTACACATATAATGCATTTGCGCAGTAAGGAGAACATAAAAATGATCAATCAGCTCGACAAGCCCATCAGCGGCGAAACAATCGCAACAATGAAAACCAATATGGGTGATATCAAAATCCGCCTTTTCGCAGAGCTTGCACCCAAAACAGTCGAAAACTTCACCACACATTCAAAAAACGGCTACTATGACGGCCTTATCTTCCACCGTGTTATCAAGGACTTTATGATACAGGGCGGCGATCCCGAGGGCACCGGATGCGGCGGCGAAAGCATCTGGGGCAAGAGATTCGAGGATGAATTCTGCGTTGATCTTCACAACCTCAGAGGTGCACTCTCAATGGCAAACGCAGGTCCCGGCACAAACGGCAGCCAGTTCTTTATCGTTCAGGCTCAGGAGGTTGACCCCGGTTTAATCCAGCAGATGGCTATGCTCGGCGACAGAGGCTTCCCCGCAGAGACAGTTGAAAACTACAAAGCTGTCGGCGGTACACCCTGGCTCGATTTCAAGCACACCGTTTTCGGTCAGGTATACGAAGGAATGGACGTTGTTGACGCAATCGCAAACGTAAAAACAGGCAGAGGCGACAAACCCGTCGAAGACGTTATTATCAACTCAATCGAAATCGCAACAGCATAAATGAAAGATTCCTCCGTACGCACACTCGTCTTTCTGTGTCTGATTATAACTGCTGTCGCTGTGTTCATCCATGCGGTTGAAGAGGAAGTCAACAAGCCGCAGGTTGTATCTGTCAGGGTAATTTCCGAATCGCGAAACGCAGCACTTATCAACATCAACACCGCTGACAAAGAAACGCTTATGAAGCTCAGCGGTATCGGTGAAGTAAGAGCACAGCAGATAATTGACTTCCGCACAAAAAACGGTATGTTTGTCACCACAAAAGACCTGCTGAGAATCGACGGAATAGGCGCAACAATATTCAGCAAAATCCAAAACGATATAACGGTATAAGAAAAAGCACTTCGTCAACAAACGAAGTGCTTTTTGATTTGGTTATGTTTTTATTTCTTTGCGGTTTTCTTTTCGTAACCGAAAGTGGAAGCGAAAAGGTCGATTTTGAAAGCTTTGATTACAGAACTGAAAAGTCTTGAACCCTGTACAGGCATAAGACGGTTGAATCTGCCCATTGCGTTGCCGTCAAAGCCTACAACGATGTATGACTTTTTGCCGAGGATTCCCTTGAGAATCTTATTAACTGCCTTGTGGCAGGGAGTTGAAACCATATTGATAAGATCCATACCGTCTGTTGCGCCCTGGTTTCTGAAGATATCGGTTTTTGTAAAGCCGGGACAAACAAGACCTATGTAAGCTTCGCCTCTCATCTCTTCGCGCATAGCTTCCGTAAGACCCTTGACGGCAGCTTTACTTGCAGAATACATTGATGTACCACCAAGAGCCATAAGAGCGGCAGACGATGCAACGTTTATGATTGCGGGAGTCTCGCTCTTGAGGAGAAGAGGAAGCATAATCTTTGAGGAATATGCTGCTGAATAGAAGTCGATATTGATTGATTCATCAATTTCGTCTTTAGTGTAATTGATCAGTCTGTCAAAACGGGGAAGAACACCTGCATTGTTGATAAGAACGTCAGGCTGAATATTATTTTCAACGAGCCAATCGTGGAAATTCTGCCAGTTATCATAGCTTGAAACATCAAAAAGCTTGTAAGAAAACTTGCTTGCGTGCTCGCCAAGCTCTTCAACAAAGTTAATCATTTTCTTTTCGCTTCTTGCAACACCAATTACAGTACAGTTGCGCTCTTTTATGAGTCTTTCGGCAAGCATTTTACCGATACCGCTTGATGCGCCTGTAATAATTACGGTTTTGTTATCAATCCACTTTGACATAAAAACACCTCAGAAATTAACATTAATTTACAGAAAATTATATCACAGATATTTACTCTTTTCAACAGTTGACCGTTTTATTTTGACGTTCGGCTTATTATTTTCTCCTCAAAACAAACAAAAAAGCACTCTGAAAGAGCGCTTTTTGCAAATTAAGAATTATTAAATTGTTTTAACCAAACCGACAAGCTCATCGGGCGAAGAAATAATATGCTCAGCACCTGCCGATTCAAGTGTTTCTCTGTCGCGGAAGCCCCACAAGCAGCCGATGCACGGCAAACCTGCATTCTTCGAGGTTACCACGTCGACTTCGCTGTCGCCGACGTAAGCCGTCGTGCTTTTAGCGCTGCCGAGCTTATCCATAGCATGCAGCACCATATCGGGTGCAGGCTTTCGCGGCATATCGTCACTTCTGCCGATTGCAAGCGGGATATATTCGCCAAAAAGCTCACTGACAAGCTCTTTTGTGAACACGTCGGGTTTATTGGAAACAACAGCCATCTTATAGCCCTTTGCCTTAACGTCGGAAAGCATCTGCATCACTCCGTCATAAGGAGCTGTTTTGTTGCGCATATTAATCTTATAATGCTCTTCAAATATGTTGAGACAACGGGTGAATACCGCTTCATCAGTACCTTCGGGCAATGCCTTTTCTATAAGATAAACCACGCTGTTACCAACCATCATACGCACCTCATCAACCGTGCGCTGAGGATAACCAAGTGACGACAGCGCATAATTGACACTGTCAGCCAGGTCATCGAGTGTATTAAGCAGCGTTCCGTCAAGGTCAAATATTACGGTATCAATCATTTTTTCTTCTTACCGAAAAAGCCTTTCTTCTCTTCGCTATCGCCAAGAGTTGATTTAGAGCCGAATTCAGCATCGAACTCACGGAGAATTTCCTTCTGGCGTGAAGAAAGATTCTTGGGCACGTTAACAACAACACGCACATACTGATCGCCCTTGCCTCTGCCGTTGACCGACTGTATACCTCTGCCCTTGAGCCTTGTGACGTTGCCGGGCTGAGTTCCTGCAGGGATATCAAAACGCACCTTTCCGTCAAGAGTCGGCACCTCAATTGCATCGCCGAGTGCCGCCTGAGCAAAGCTGATTGTAACCTCACACCAGACATCATAGCCGTCACGCTCGAAGAACGGATGAGGACGCACAAAAACAGTTACGTGCAGGTTGCCTGAAGGTCCGCCGTTCGCACCGCTGTTACCCTGACCGCTGACGTTGAGAACCTGACGGTCATCAATACCTGCAGGCACGTCTACGTCAATCGCAACCTTTCTGTTGACGGCACCTTTGCCGTGACACTTTGAGCAAGGTGTTTTGATTATCTTACCGTTACCGCCGCAGCGTGAACAGGATTTTGAAGTCTGTATAACACCGAAGGGTGTGCGCTGCTGAACGTTGACCTGACCTCTGCCGTGACATTCAGGACAGGTTTCGGGCGAAGTGCCTGCTGCAGCACCGCTACCGTTACACTCCGAACAGATTTCGACACGGTGGAATTCAACCTTTTTCTTGCAACCTTTTGCTGCTTCTTCAAAGGAGAGTGTAACTCTTGCCTGCGTATCGCTGCCCCTGCGCGGTGCATTTGGGTTAGCCTGTCTGCCACCGCCGAAACCGCCGCCGAAAAAGCTGCCGAAAATATCGCCCAGGTCAAAATCCATTCCGCCGAAGCCGCCGCCAAAACCACCGCCGTGGCCGCCCGCACCGTAGTTGGGGTCAACGCCTGCGTGACCGAAACGGTCATACTTTGACTTCTTATCTGGGTCTGAAAGCACCTCGTAAGCTTCGTTTGCTTCCTTGAATTTATCCTCGGCTTCCTTATCACCCGGATGAAGGTCAGGGTGATATTCTTTAGCCTTTTTGCGGTATGCTTTTTTTATTTCATCATCGCTCGCTGTCTTTGCGACACCGAGCACTTCATAATAATCACGTTTATCTGCCAAGGTATTTCCTCTTTCATAAACCGCTCAATGAGGGACGAAAGCTCCGCCCCTCATTGCTGTTTGATTAATAAATTAGTTTTCGTCTGTTACGTCTGTGAAGGGTGCATCGTAGTAGCCTTCGTTGCCGCCGGGAGCTGCGCCCTGTGAGGGATCTGCACCACCCTGAGCTGCCTGCTGTGCTGCTGCAGCTTCCTGATAGAGACGTACGGAAATGTCGTTGAGCACCTTTGTGAGCTCTTCCTGACGGGACTTGATAAGGTTGATGTCATCGCCCTTGAGTGCTTCCTTGAGAGCGTCAATCTTTGCGTTGATGTCTGTCTTCTCCTGCTCAGAAATCTTGTCGCCGTTTTCGCTGACGAGCTTCTCGCTCTGGTAAACCATCTGATCAGCGTTGTTGCGTGTGTCAACCTCTTCACGGCGCTTCTTATCTTCCTCTGCGAAGCGTGCAGCCTCGTTGACAGCCTTCTCGATATCGTCCTTGGACATATTGGAGGAAGCTGTGATGGAGATTGACTGCTCCTTGTTTGTGCCGAGATCCTTTGCGGATACGTGAACGATACCGTTAGCGTCGATATCGAATGTTACCTCGATCTGAGGAATGCCGCGGGGAGCGGGCATAATGCCGTCGAGATGGAAAACACCAAGGGTCTTGTTATCTCTTGCAAACTCTCTTTCACCCTGAAGAACGTGAACCTCAACAGAGGGCTGATTGTCAGCTGCTGTGGAGAAGATCTGGCTCTTCTTTACGGGGATAGTTGTGTTACGCTCGATGATTCTTGTGTTGATGCCGCCCATTGTCTCGATACCGAGTGAAAGGGGTGTAACGTCAAGAAGAAGCATACCCTTGACTTCCCCGCCGAGAACACCTGCCTGAAGAGCAGCGCCGATAGCAACACACTCATCGGGGTTGATGCCCTTGAAAGGCTCTTTGCCGAGGTACTTCTGAACAGCTTCCTGAACAGCGGGAATTCTTGAAGAACCGCCGACCATAAGAACCTTATCAATCTCGCTGACGTTGAGACCTGAGTCAGAAATAGCCTGACGAACGGGATTCATTGTAGCCTCAACAAGGTCTGCTGTCATCTCGTTGAACTTTGCACGTGTGAGTGTTGTCTCAAGATGCTTGGGACCTGTTGCATCAGCTGTGATGAAGGGAAGGCTGATGGAAGATGTTGTAACGCCGGAAAGCTCAATCTTAGCTTTTTCTGCAGCTTCCTTGAGTCTCTGCATTGCCATCTTGTCGCCGCGAAGGTCAATGCCCTGATCAGCCTTGAAGCCGTCTGCAAGCCAGTCGATAATTCTCTGGTCGAAATCGTCACCGCCAAGACGGTTGTTACCTGCAGTTGCAAGAACTTCCTGAACGCCGTCGCCCATCTCGATGATGGAAACGTCGAATGTGCCGCCGCCAAGGTCATAAACCATAACCTTCTGGTCGTTCTCCTTATCAATACCGTAAGCGAGAGCAGCAGCTGTGGGCTCGTTGATAATTCTCTTTACCTCAAGACCTGCGATGCGGCCTGCGTCCTTTGTTGCCTGACGCTGTGCGTCTGTGAAGTATGCGGGAACGGTGATAACAGCCTCTGTTACCTTATCGCCGAGGTATGCCTCTGCATCAGCCTTGAGCTTCTGGAGAACCATTGCGGAAATCTCCTGAGGTGTGAAACGCTTCTCGTCAATCTTGACACCGAAATCAGTGCCCATCTGACGCTTGATGGAAGCGATTGTACGGTCGGGGTTTGTGATAGCCTGACGCTTTGCAACCTGACCTACCATTCTCTCGCCGTCCTTGCTGAATGCAACAACAGAGGGTGTTGTACGTGCGCCTTCAGCGTTTGCGATAACTACGGGCTCTCCGCCCTCGATAACTGCTACACATGAGTTTGTGGTACCAAGGTCAATACCGATTACTTTTGCCATAATTAATTACTCCTTTAGATATATTGTGAAAATATTTATAAACTTTATTTAGTTGGCTACCTGTACGGTTGCGCAACGGATTATCTTGTCGCCTAGCTTATAGCCCTTGGCAAAAACCTGAGCTACAACGCTCTCTTCAAAATCTTCGCTGTCAATGTGCATAACTGCGTTGTGCATCATCGGGTCAAACGGCTCGCCTGCCTCACCGAAAGCCTCAACGCCGAGCTTTTTGAAGATATCCGCAAACTGCGTAAATATCATCTCTACACCTTTTTTGTAGGTTTCATAGTCTGCTGCGGTGTTTGACGATGCACGCTCGAAATTGTCGATAACGGGAAGAATCTCACCGATGATGTAAGCTTTGATATCACCGTTGAGTGCATCCTTCTCACGCTGTGTGCGTTTGCGATAGTTGTCGTACTCTGCCGCAAGGCGGAGATACTGATTCTTCTGCTCTTCAAGCTCTGTCTGAAGCTCAGCCGCTTTGTCTGCTTTTCTCTTTGATTTCTTTTCTTTCTTCTCTTCTTTTTCTTCTGCTGCGTTTACCTTTTCTTTTTCTTCCATTTTTAACCGTCCTTCCTGTTATTCTTCCAGTGTTTCGGTAAGTATTTTGCCTACAAGCCCCGAAACAAACTGCATATACGGAATCAGCTTAGCATAGTTAAGACGGGTCGGACCGATTATTCCGAGTGCACCCGACCGCTCACCGTTGATGTCATAATGCGAGATTATAACGCTCGAGTTTGCCAGCTGTTTGTATTCGTTTTCAGTGCCGATTTTTATATCGACATCGTCAGTGCCCCTTGCAATGAGTTTTGCAATAGGATCACCCTTGCGTAAAAACTCCATAAGCTCAATTACGTTGCCGCCAAGCTCTCTGTGGTTAAAAAGGTTTGCCTGACCTTCAAGAAGAACGTCTGACCTGAGAGCATCCTCCGCAAGGTCTGCAAGTGCCACGAAGAAGGGCGACATCTCAAGAGCAAACTCGCCCAGAGAAGCAACAAGAGTCTGGAGCATTACCGTGCCGATATCTTCAAGCGGCTTTCCGATGAAGTGAGCCGCACACACGCTGTAAAAGCGCTCAACCGTCTGCTGTGTTATCGGCATATCACTGCGGCAAGCCTTACTTTTGAGTGTGCCTGCCGAGGTGAGAAGAACAATCATCGCCGTGCGGTTACTGACCGGGACAATCTCTGCCCTGCGCACCGTTGCCCTGTCACCTGAAGGCAGGGTCGTTATTGCGGCGCAGTTTGTGAGCTTTGCGATGACTTCGCCTGCTTTTTCAAGCAACTGCTCGGGGTCACCGCTGCCGGATGAAACCGTTTTGGTGATGCTCTTGCAATCCGCCTCGTTAAGCTCCATCTTATTCATCAGCTTATCGATATAGTAGCGATAACCAAGAGTTGTCGGCACACGTCCTGCCGAGGTATGAGGCTGCTCAAGGTAGCCCATATCGGCAAGGTCCGCCATCTCGTTACGGATTGTTGCAGATGAAACGGAAAAGTCAAGCTCGGTAAGCAGATTCTTTGAGCCGACAGGCTCGCCCGTGCGGATATAGCTTTCAACTACTGCGGCAAGAATTTTTTGCTTGCGTTCGGTCATATCCATTGTCTGTTCCGTCTCCTTTCTGCTTGTGCTAATTTTAGCACTCAGTTGTTTCGAGTGCTAAACTACCCATATAATATATCGAAAGTCAAAGAATGTCAAGGGCTTTTTACCATTATTTTTTACAAAACCCTTATTTAACCATTAATATAAAGCAAAAGGCAGACATCTCAACGACGTCTGCCTTAATAATTGTTTTATTATCCGAAGAGAATGCTGTTGACAATTCCCTCAAGGCGCTCCTGCTTGCCTGACATGGGAATATCAGTGCCCTTAAGGTCAGCCGCATAGGCTGCAAGCTCCTCAAGTGTGGTTTCGCCTGCAACGATTTTTGCGCCGATGCCATCCTTGAAGCTTGCATACTTGTCTGCAACAAAGCCGTCAAGTCTGCCATCCTCAATAATCTGTGCAGCCTTGATAAGACCGAGTGCAAAAGTATCCATACCGAGGATATAGCTTTCAAACATATCTTCGTATGTGTTACTGGGTCTGCGGCACTTGGCATCGAAGTTGAATCCGCCTGTCAGACCGCCTGCCTTTATAACCTCGTACATACACATTGTTGCCTCGTATACATCAAAGGGGAATTCATCCGTATCCCAGCCGAGAAGGTAGTCGCCCTGGTTTGCGTCGATACTGCCGAGCATACCGTTGATAGCCGAAACACGAAGCTCGTGCTGGAAGGTGTGACCTGCAAGTGTTGCGTGGTTCGCCTCAATATTCATCTTGAAATCCTTATCAAGACCGTACTGACGAAGGAAGCCGATTGCTGTTGCGGCATCAAAATCATACTGATGTTTCATAGGCTCCTTCGGCTTGGGCTCGATATAGAAATCGCCCGTGAACCCTATCTTTCTGCCGTAATCGACAGCCATATGCATAAGGCGTGCAATATTCTCCTGCTCAAACTTCATATCGGTATTGAGGAGAGTTTCGTAACCCTCTCTGCCGCCCCAGAAAACGTAACCCTTACCGCCGAGCTTAACAGTCAGGTCAAGAGCCTTTTTGATCTGAGCAGCAGCAAAGCAGTAAACCTCTGCGGAGTTTGTGCTGCCTGCGCCGTTCATAAAGCGCGGATTTGAGAACATATTGGCTGTGCCCCAGAGGCACTTGATGCCTGTCTCATTCATCTTCTCAAGCATATAGTCGGTTATTTCATCAAGTCTTGCGTTTGTGACATTGATGTCATCAGCTTCGGGAACAAGGTCAACATCGTGGAAACAGAAATACTCAACACCGAGCTTCTGCATAAACTCAAAACCTGCATCGACCTTTGCCTTTGCGTGCTCCATCGTGCCTTTTTCGTCTGCGCCAAAGGATTTGTCAGCCGTATCTCTGCCGAACATATCCGTACCTGCCGCACCGAGGTTATGCCACCATGCCATAGCAAAGGGAAGATAATCCTTCATAGGCTTACCCATAACGACCTTTTCTGCATCATAGAACTTGAAAGCGAGAGGATTTGTGCTCTTTGCGCCCTCATAAGCGATTTTTGAAATGTTAGCGAAAATCTCACTCATATTTTTATTCTCCTTAATTCAAACCTGCAAACACCGACTTAAGCGACGGATAAATCTGCCTGAAGGTTTCATATTTTTTGTTATAAAGTTCTGTCAGCTCACTGTCGGGATAAACCGTATCGGATATCTCAACAAGGCTTTCACAAGCCTGAGCGACGGATTCAAACTCACCGCAGCCTACCATCGCAAGGATTGCACCGCCGTAACCCGGACCCTGCTCCGTCTTGACAGTGTCAAGCTGAATGCCGAGAACGTTTGCCATTATCTTCTTCCAGAGCGCACTCTTTGCACCGCCGCCGCAGATGTTGCTTGCTTTTATCTCAATACCGAGCTTTTTTGCAACCTCAAAGCTGTCACGTATTGCAAAGGCAACACCCTCAAACACAGCCTGAAGCATATCTGCCCTTGTTGTATCCATACTCATACCAAGGAATGTGCCGCGTGCATTCGTATCGTTTATCGGGCTGCGCTCACCCATAAGATAAGGCAGGAAGTAAACGTTGTTTCTGCCGAGTTTCGAATCGGTTATCGGCTGCTGATTCGATTTATAATCATCATCGTGCAGGATATCTTCCATAAACCACTTGTTGCACGATGCAGCAGATAGCATACAACCCATAAGGTGATAGCAGCCGTCTGCGTGAGCAAAGGCGTGAAGTGCGTTGTTCGGGTCAACGCCGAAATTGCTGCTCGAAATAAATATCGTGCCCGATGTGCCGAGAGAAATATTGCACTTGCCGTTGCCGACCGTACCGGTGCCGATTGCCGCAGCGGCATTATCGCCTGCACCTGCAACAACCCTGACCTTTTCATCAAGTCCGAGCACAGCCGCAACATCCGACTTAAGAGTACCGACAACGTCACTGCTCTCATAAAGTGAGGGCATCTGTTCAGCCGTAACGCCGCAGATATCGAGCATTTTCTGCGACCAGCATTTGTTTTTAACGTCAAGCAGAAGCATACCCGAAGCATCGGAATAATCGCACGAATGAACACCCGTGAGTTTATAATTTATATAATCCTTAGGAAGCATTATCTTTTTAATTTTTGCAAACAGCTCAGGTTCGTTATCTCTCATCCAGAGAATCTTCGGCGCAGTGAAGCCTGCAAAAGCAATATTCGCAGTGTTTTCGCTGAGCACATCTTTGCCGATTTCACCGTTGAGATAATCAACCTGTCTGTGTGTCCTGCCGTCATTCCAGAGTATTGCGGGGCGTATAACCTCATCGTTTTCATCGAGCACGACGAGACCGTGCATCTGTCCGCCTGCACCTATGCCTGCGATCTGAAACTTATCGACATCAGCTGTAATCTCTGTAATGCCGCTCTTAACAGCCTCCCACCAATCAGCAGGGCTTTGCTCTGACCAGCCCGACTGCGGATAGCAAACCGGATATTCCTTTGAAACCTCACCGAGAATATCGCCGCCCTCATTTACAAGCAGCAGCTTCACGGCAGAGGTGCCGAGGTCTACACCTATGTAAAGCATAAACACACCATCCTCAAATACTATTGAATAACAGATATTATAATATTTAATGAGCTGTCGGTCAATCGGTTTTAAAAAATTTCCATATTACGCAGCGGTATTATATCTTAACGCAATGCCCATACTCTCAACATAAACAAGGAGGGTATCGGGAAAATGCAGTTTAACAAGGTGGAAATATGCGGAGTGAATACGGCAAAGCTGAAGGTGCTCAAAGAGAGCGAAAAGCGTGCACTGCTTGAAAAAACAAAGCTCGGCGACAAGCTGGCACGCGAGGAGCTTGTAAGCGGCAACTTAAGGCTTGTGCTCAGCGTTATTCAGCGATTTGCAAACAGAAACGAAAATATGGATGACCTTTTTCAGGTAGGATGCATCGGACTTATAAAATCAATTGATAACTTTGACATCAATCAGCAGGTGCGTTTTTCAACCTATGCCGTTCCGATGATTGCAGGCGAAATACGCAGATATCTGCGCGACAACAACCCCATAAGGGTAAGCCGCTCAATGCGGGACACCGCTTACCACACAATTCAGATAAAGGAAGCGCTTACCAACAGGCTCGGCAGAGAGCCGACAATAACCGAGATTGCCGATGAGATGAACCTGAAAAAAGAAGATGTTGTAATTGCCCTTGAAGCAATTGTAGACCCCGTTTCACTGTATGAGCCTGTATACAACGACGGCGGCGACACAATCTACGTAATGGATCAGATAGGCGACGGCGGCTCTGACGAAGGCTGGATAGACGAGATACTGATGCGTCAGTCAATAGAGGATTTATCTGACAGAGAGAAACGCATTCTCGGGCTGAGATTTATGAAAGGTCTGACACAGATTGAGGTCGCAGAGGAAATCGGTATATCTCAGGCTCAGGTATCACGGCTTGAGAAAGGTGCACTGCTTAAAATTAAAAACCATGAATAACAAAAGCAGCGAAATAATTATGTTCTTGTTAAAGTTATTGACAAGCGTAACATTCAGGAGTATAATGGCGACACAATCAAAATGAGTGGTGGAGTCTGTCATAGAGCACTTAACGTGTTCTATTTATTTTGGATTGTAATTGGTCAACGTACACTTACGGTGTAATTTCCGATTATGAGGCAG
Source organism: Acutalibacteraceae bacterium (assembly GCA_045637465.1). Classification (GTDB taxonomy): domain Bacteria; phylum Bacillota; class Clostridia; order Oscillospirales; family Acutalibacteraceae; genus UBA8612. The sequence goes on from JAZTZM010000028.1 coordinate 76,666, forward strand.
AATCCTTGACTTCAAGGGTTCTGCTTATTTTTTTGATAAACTCTGCCGCGTTATTTATGGAGGAAAAACAGCATGAGTCCCATTACCACAACCGCCCTTGTCCTTTTCGCGGTAACCTACATACTGATGATGGCATTCCAGAAGATCAGGCCGTATGTCACAGTCTGCTCGGCACTGATTTTTGTCATCCTCGGCATAACATCAAGCTTCAATCCGGGTGCTTCATTCTTTATGCTTGAAAACGGAATGCCGTTTTCTTTCGGCATAATGCAGGCAATTTCCGAAATCGACTGGAACGTAATTATGATGATTGCAGGCACAATGGGCACGGTTTATCTGTTCATCGAGTCCAAAATGCCGCAGCTTATGTCCGACATCCTGATTTCAAAAATGCCCAACGTCAAGTGGACAATTGTCGCGCTTTCGCTTTTCGCCGGCATAGTTTCCGCCTTTGTTGACAATGTTGCAACCGTGCTTATGATAGCGCCTGTTGCCCTTGCATTCTGCAAAAAGATAAACATATCACCTGTTCCGTCAATCATCTGCATTGCCGTATCATCCAACCTTCAGGGTGCGGCAACACTTGTAGGTGACACAACGTCCATCCTTCTCGCAAAACAGGCTAACCTCGACTTTTCCGATTTCTTCGTAGACAGAGGCAAGCCGGGTATGTTCTGGGTTGTTGAAGCAGGTGCAGTTGTAAGCGCACTTATCATACTGGCTATGTTCCGCAAGGAAAAGAGCAAAATCACCTTCAACACACGCACAAAGGTCGAGGATAAATTCCCGACCGTCCTTCTTATCGGCACTGTTGTGGCGCTTATCGCCGTATCCTTCATTCCCTATAAGGATGCTGCAGCAGAGGGTCAGTTCTACAAACCCGACATCACAAACGGCATAATCTGTATTGCGTTCTTCCTCGTCGGTATAATCCGCGAGCTGTTCATAAAGAAGAATAAAGAAATCGTCAAAAACGCATTCAAAGAAATTGACTATTACACAATCGTTCTTCTCGCAGGTCTTTTCGTTGTCATCGGCGGTATCAGCAACGCAGGTGTTATAGACGTTATCGGTCAGGCAATCAAAAACCTTGGCGGCGGCTCACCCTTTATCGTTTACACAATTATCGTCTGGATGTCCGTAATCCTTTCCGCTTTTATCGACAATATCCCCTACACTGCAACAATGCTTTCAATCGTTCCCGTAATTGCTGAAGGTGTAGGCATTGAGCCGACACTCCTCTACTACGGTCTGCTCTGCGGCGCAACCCTCGGCGGCAACCTCACACCCATCGGTGCAAGTGCAAACATCGCAGGTATCGGCATATTGCGCAAGGAAGGTCACGAGGTAAAGGCAACAACGTTTATGAAGTTCGGTGTGCCGTTCACTCTTGCAGCTGTCATAACAGGTTACGTTTTACTCTGGATTATCTGGAAACCTTAAAACCAAAGAAGTCACGCTCAGCAGAGTGTGGCTTCTTTTAAATTTATGCAACAAAAATTAACTTTTTAAAATTTTTCTGTTTATTTTTCATTATAATATGTTATAATTATTCAGTATCCACATATTCGACAAGGAGAACCATAATATGAGCGAACGCAAAACAACCTGGGGCGAAAAGCTCGGCTACGGTGTAGGTGCCGTCGGTCTCGACCTTTCTTACGGACTTTTCTACTCATATCTTGCTTACTACCTCTCAAGTGTGCTCGGTCTTGCAGAAGGATTTCTGATCATACTCACACCCCTTGCAAGAATCTGGGACGGTATAAACGACCCGATAATGGGTTCAATCGTTGACAGCACAAAAACAAAAATCGGCAAATACAGACCCTGGCTTCTCATCGGCGCTTTGTCAAACGCGGTTGTGCTTTCGCTTCTCTTCACCTCATTCGGTATGAGCGGCACAAAGCTCTATATATACATAGCTGTTATGTACGTGCTCTGGGGTATGACAAACACAATGGTCGATATCCCCTACTGGTCAATGGTGCCCAGTTTCACAAATGACCCCAAGGACAGAAACCTCATCGCAACCGTTGCCCGTACCTTCAGCGGTATCGGTCAGGGACTTATCTCAATCCTCACGCCAATCATCCTGCCCAAGCTTTCAAGCGGCATGACAACCGACAAAGGTTACAGCGCATCCGGCTTTTCAAAGTGGGCAATCATCTGCGGCGGCTTTCTTATCGCTTTCGCGCTGATTTCATTCCTTTCAACCAAGGAAAGAAACGTTATCTACAGCAATGAAAAGTTCAGCTTCAAGAAAGTTATCAAGGTGCTCAGATCAAACGATCAGCTTGTTGTGTTTATGGTTTTTGCGATGATATCAAACGCAGGTTGGTACCTCACAAGCGGCACAGCGGTTTACTTTTTCACCGACGTGCTCGGCGACCCCGAAGCACAGAGCCTTTTCTCAACAATAGGTGCTGTCGGCTCAGCGCTCGGTCTGCTGGTCATTCCGCTGCTCAGCAAGAAATTTTCCAACCGAACAATCTATCAGATATCCCTCGGCCTTGCAATAGCAGGCTACGTTCTGATGTTCATCTTCGGACCTGTGCTCAGAATCAACATTGCGCTTGACCTGAGTTACACGCTTGCAAGCATCGGTATCGGCTCAATGTTTGTCAACCAGACAATCTTCCTTGCAGATATCGTCGACTACGGCGAATACAAGACAGGCAGCAGAAGCGAGAGTATCACCTTCTCAATGAAGGGCTTCCTGCAGAAGATGGCTTATACAGTTCAGACAATCGTGCTCTTTGGCGGTCTTGGCATAATGAATTACAACGAGCAGATCAAAGTAAATTCCATCAACGACGGCACAAAGTCGGTTATCGGCATTATCTGCTTTGCTGTTCCGCCCGTGCTTATGGTTGTTTCTCTTCTCATATTCCGCTTCGGCTTCAAGCTCCACGGCGAACTTCGCACAAAGGTGCACGACCACATAGCAGAAAAAAGAGCAGAGGCAAATTGACGTATGCAGCTGAAATTCAGAAACTCACGCTTTAAAATAATGCAGGTTGCGGACACGCAGGAGGGCAAAAACGTCAGCCCCGACACGCTTGCCCTGATAAACGCCGCAATCGAAAAAGAAAAGCCCGACCTTGTTGTCTATTCGGGCGACCAGATATGGAAATATTCATCATTCAGAGGAAACCGTGAAACGGTAAAAGACGTGCTTTTCAAGCTCACCGAACCTGCACATTCAAGGGGTATTCCTTTCACAATCTGCTTCGGCAACCACGACAGACAGGTCGGCTTATCCAACGAGGAGCAGCTTGAAATCTACCGCTCATTCCCCTGCTTTGTCGGCGACAGTGTTGAGGGAATTGACGGCTGCGCAAACCACGTTATCGAAATTGCAGACGGTGATGACATCCGATTTCTTCTGTACTGCATAGACAGCAACACAAGCCTTAAAATCGGTTATGACAACGTTCACGAAAACCAGATAGAATGGTACAGAAAAACACGCGACGGGTACGAAAAGAAATACAGCAGACTCATCCCCTCAATCGTAATTCAGCACATACCCGTGCCCGAAGTTTTCGAGCTTCTCAACGAAGTGAAAAAAGGCACTAAAGGCGCTGTGCAGGGTTTCCGCAACCATAAGGGTAAGTGGTACACCCTCAACAAAGACAGAGTCAACGCAGACGGCTTTATGAAAGAATCACCCGCTGACCCTATGGAAAACAGCGGTGAATTTGCCGCAATGTCGGAAAAAGGTGACGTTGTGGGCATATACTTCGGCCACGACCACATAAATTCATTCAACGGCAAAGTAGACGGCATTGACGTCGGCTACACACAGGGCGCAGGTTTTCACATATACGGACCGGGACTTGACAGAGGTGTGAGAATGATAAATTTAAGCACCGACGGCACAGCAGAAACCTACGACCTGAGATACAGAAACCTTGTCGGCAAGAAGGTAAAAGAAAAGCTTTGGTTTGCCTTTTATCAGATAATGCCGACAAACGTATACGATGCTGTGTCAAGAGCGCTCAAGGTACTCGGCATAGCAGCCGCAATCATAATCACAGCAGTCATAATAAGTCTGCTCAAATAAAAAAAGACGGAGGTCAACAGTATGCTCAACGGAATAAAAGAGTTGTTGTGCAAATCCTTCCCCAACGCAACAAAAGACATCGGCGACTACTCCAACAAAGAACGCAACGTCTACCTCATAGGTATGTTCGGACAGAACCTCATCTATGCCATCATCGGCTCGGTGCTTCAGGTTTTCTATACCGACATACTTATCATCCCACCGCTCGCGCTCACCATTATAATGGGTGTTTCACGTATCTGGGACGCACTCAACGACATCTTTATGGGTACCGTTGTTGACAGAACCCATACACGCTGGGGTAAGTGCAGACCCTACCTCAAGTTTGTACCGATGCCCGTAGCATTAATGACAATCATCCTCTTTCTCCCACTCACAGACATTCCCGTTGCTGCAAAGATAATCTTCGTTATCTTCAGCTATCTTCTCTGGGAATCCATATACACTCTCGGTGATATTCCGCTGTGGGGTGTAACCTCACTTATGACTCCCGACGAGCAGAAGCGTGCAAAGCTCATCTCTGCCGCAAGAACAGTTTCAAGTGTTGGCAGTATCATAATTGTTGCATTCTATCCCGTCAAAGATCTGTTCGGTGCAATCGACCTTGGTCTGTTCCCGAACACGGGTAAAGCAAACTCCGACCTTGCATATTTCTCAGAGCCTCAGGGCTACCTGCTTGCAGTAGCAGCAATCGCACTGCTGGGCGGTATTCTCTTCCGCTTGCCCTTCCCCTTCATCCGTGAGCGAATCACACAGGCACCCAAAGAGAAAGACAAAAGCTTCAGAGAGAATCTGCGCATTATGTGGCAGAATAAGCTTTTCCTTCGCGCAATGATTGCAAACATTCTCGGCTGCACAAAAACACTTATGCTCACAGCAGGTATGTACTTCTGCAAGTGGGTATACGGTAACGGCGGCGACGAAACACTGTGGCTTGTAAAGCTCGGTGGACCGTTCCTTATCGGTATGATAATTGCGATGAACATCAGCACAAAGGTTGCTGCAAAATTCGGCAAGAAGAAGACTTATCTTGTCACAGCTTACCTCAACGCAGTGCCTTACATACTCATCTTCTTCGTAGGCTTTGAGCACATTCTCTTCATGGCGGTTATGCTCTTTATCAGCGGCTTCCTTACAGGCTTCTCAACCGTTTACAACACAACAATGGTTGCAGACAGCATCGACTATATGGAGCATAAGACAGGTATCAGAAACGACGGCGTATTCTTCTCAGGTCTTAACTTCGTTTCAAAGCTCACGGCAGCTATCACAGCCATTGTAACAAACGGCGTGCTTGCAACCGTAAACTATGAAGATACCATCAAAACTCTCGGCGCAGCAATCGAAAACGCCGCAAACCTCGGTCAGACTTACACGCTTGATTTCTCACAGTCTTATCCCGACATCACAATGGCTCTGCTCATACTCATCACATTCATCCCTGCAGCAGGCTGTGTGCTTCAGGCACTTCCGATTCACGGCTACAACCTCTCCGAGGCTGAGCACGAGAAGATTCTTGAAGACCTCAAGGAAATGAGAAAAGAGAACGAGCGAGTATAAAAATATGCGATATATTGCAGACCACGATTATCACATCCATTCAACAGTTTCGCTGTGCTGTCACGATGACACACAGACACCAAAAGCAATCCTTGACTATGCGGTAAAAAACGGTTTCAGTTCAATCTGCCTGACAAACCATTTCTGGGACGAGAAAGTTGAAACCGAAGCCGACTGGTGCGACGAGCACGATTTTGCGCACGTTGCATCCGTACTGCCCTTGCCGCAGAATGACAGCGTACGTTTCCTTTTCGGCGCGGAAACGGATATAGATTTCAACAACATCGTAGGTGTGAGCCGCAAGAGAATTGATCTGTTCGATTTTATCATCGTTTCAACCACTCACCTCCACCTTGACGGAAACACCGTAAGAAATAGGATTGAAACGCCCGAAGAAGCGGCATTCCACTGGGTTGACAAGCTTGAGAATCTGCTGAAAAAAGACCTGCCGTGGCATAAAATCGGCATCGCTCACCTGACCTGCGGTCACATTATGAAAGGCAGGACACACGAGGTGCTGCCGCTGATTTCCGACCGTACGCTTTATGACCTTTTCGGCAAATGTGCAGCCAAAGGTGTCGGAATCGAGCTGAATATGAAAACAATCGGTATGTCGGATGAGCAGAAAGAGATTTTCCTCCGACCTTACTTCATTGCCAAGGAGTGCGGATGCAAATTCTACCTCGGTAGCGACTCACACAAAGCATCGGCACTTATCGGCACAAAGGAAAGCTTTGAGCACGTTATCGAAACGCTCGACCTTCACGAATCGGATAAATTCCGACTCAATATCAACTGAAAACAAAAGCACCGCAGAAGTACTTCAAGCGTACAACTGCGGTGCGATTTTTTTGTTTTGTTACGGAAGGATGTTGCCTGCCGCACGGTAGATTTCATACCACTCTTCACGGGTGAGTGTGATCTCGCTTGCCTTGATACAGTCTGTAAGGCGAGTGAGATTTGTTGTGCCGGTAACGGGCTGCATCTTTGCAGGGTGACGGAGAATCCACGCAAAGGCAACGGTTGTTTTTGATACACCGTACTTTTCACCGATTTCCTCAAGTTTCTTATTAAGCTCGGGGAATTTATCATTGTCAATAAAGCATCCCTCAAAAAAGCCGTACTGCATCGGTGACCACGGCTGAATTGTGATTTTGTTCAGGCGGCAGTAATCGAGTACGCCTCCGTCACGGTTGACAGCAGAATCATTATACATATTCACGTTGATCCCCGACTGAATCATCGGTGCGTGCATAACCGAAAACTGAAGCTGATTGACACAAAGCGGCATATCAAGGCACGACTGCAGAAGCTGCATCTGATAAGGATTCTGGTTTGAAACACCAAAATGGCGCACCTTGCCCGATGCTTTCAGCTCATCAAAAGCCTTAGCAACCTCCTCAGGCTCCATAAGAGCATCAGGTCTGTGGAGAAGAAGCACGTCGATATAATCCGTGCCGAGCCTTTTCAGGCTGCTGTCTACTGACTGAGTGATGTGCTCATAAGAAAAGTCAAACCTGCCCTGACGGATGCCGCACTTTGTCTGAACAATCAGATCATCTCTGTTCATTGAAGCAATAGCCTTACCGAAAACACTCTCGCTCTTACCGCCGCCATAGATATCTGCATGGTCAAAGAAGACAGCACCGTTTTCAACAGCCGTGTTTACAAAAGCCGATGCTTCCCTTTCATTCATATCACTTATACGCATACAGCCCACAGCAACCGTCGGCACCTGCAGACCGCTTTTTCCAAGCTCAATTTTATACATAAATCGCACTCCTTTTTACCGTATGAATGATTCAAGTATAACATAAAAGCATAAAAAAACAACTTTATTTTTACTTCTTCGAAAATATTATGTCTTTCTTTTTAGTATAAAGCATAAAAATATATCTTTTGAAATAATGTTTTTTATAGTACTTGCATAATTAATAAAGTTATTGTATAATATCTTCATCACTTCCGTGCAGCCATACAAACGGAAGAATAACAGGAGGTACACCATGAAGAAAAAATTAGCTCTCGTTCTCTCTATCATTCTCGTTTTCGCAACAATCTTTATGACGGCTTGCGGTGATAAAACCACACCCGAAGCAAACAACAATGTAGCTGCGGGCGATCTTTCAAGCATCAAGATCAACGTAGGCACAGGCGGTTCAACAGGTACATACTACGGCTTCTGTAACGTTATCTCCTCTCTCCTCAAAGAGAAGACAGGCGCTAACCTTATGGTTCAGTCATCAGGTGCTTCCAAGGCAAACATCCTCGGCGTTGACGACGGCGAAGTTGATATGGCTATCGTTCAGAACGACGTTATGGATTATGCTTTCAAGGGCACATCTCTCTTCGAAGATGTCGGTGCTATCGACAGCTTCTCAACTCTCGGCGCTGCATACGCAGAGGTTTGCCAGATCGTTGCAAAGGCTGATTCAGGCATCAAGACAGTAGCTGACCTTAAGGGTAAGAAAGTCTCTGTAGGCGACAGCGGCAGCGGTGTTGAATTCAACGCTCAGCAGATTCTCGGCGCTTACGGCGTAACATTCGATGATATCGACAAGCAGAACCTCAGCTTCCAGGCATCAGCCGATGCTCTCAAGGACGGCAAGATTGATGCATTCTTCTGCACAGCAGGTGCTCCCACAGTTGCTATCACAGACCTTGCAACAACAACAGGTATCGTTCTCGTTGAGATCGACGCTGAACACCTTGCAGCACTCCAGAAGGATTACGGCTTCTACGCTGAATACAAAGTTCCCGCAGGCACATACAAGGGCATTGACTCAGAAGTTACAACAGTTGCTGTTAAGGCTACATTCATCGTAAGCAACGACCTTGATGAAGAGACTGTTTATCAGCTGACAAAGGCTATTTATGAAAACGCCGGTGAATATGCACACGAGAAGGCTGCTGAAATGACTCTTGAATATGCCGTTTCAAACATCTCTGTACCCTTCCATCCCGGTGCAGAAAGATACTTCAAAGAGGTTGGCGCAATAAGCTGATGAGCTCATTTCACAAAGCTCATAACATAAAAAAGTTTCTCGCAGCAGCCGTTCTAATGTTAATCATTACAGCGGCTGCTGTAATTTTTATTCAGCTCAGGACCGATTACCTCGTGCTATATAACGCAGATACGGGCAAGCGGTATCTGACTGAAAAAGCGGAGCAAGGCTTTGAGTTTTCCGTTGAATTTATTCACTCTGTAAACAAAACCCCCGTAAAGGATACATACAGAATAGAAGAAGGAAAGATCAGAGCTTACTCAACAACCTACCGCTCATTCGGCGCAGGTGTGCAGACACAGCTTGAGGACGGGCAGGAAATGACCGTTGACGGTGACGGTAATATGATAATCACCGGTTTCGACATAACCTACGACCCGCTCAGGTATATTGTCAGCGCAGCGTATGATCACGTGCTGTTCATCGGTGACAGGCAGATAAGCCTGCGCGAAACCTGCGGCAAAAACGCAAGGGTTGTTTTTGAGGTCGCTCCCCTATTCGAAATTCTGACGAAAGGATTGACATAATTAATGTCAGATGTAAACAACAAGCCGTTAACTATGGAAGCTGACGAAGTTGTCGACGTTGACAAAATAATGGCTGAGTTTGACAAAGAGTCAAACACGCGAATTTTCAAAGGCGCGTTCAAGGTCATTATCAAGGTCGCAATGGTTCTGTTTTCTCTTTACGTTATGTTCGACGGATGGACCGGAACAATGGAAGAGAGACAGAAAATGTCCCTGTTTATCGGCATAATCGTATTTATTGCATTCATCATTTATCCCATCCGCAAAAAAGAAGTTAAGAAGCCGAACCGCGTTCCGTTTTACGATTGGATTTTTGCCGTTCTGGGCGCAGGCTCATTCTTCTATTACACCTTTAACTGCCAGGCAATCGTTGACAGAGCCTCAAGAATCAACGAGGTTGATATCGCTGTTGCCATTATCGGTACGTTGCTTCTGTTTGAAGCCTGCCGACGCGTTGTCGGCTTGCCGATTGTGTGCGTATCTGCAGCATTCATAGCCTATGCGTTCTTCGTTGTTAATCGCAATCCCTTGCGTATCATTATGTATAAGCTCTTTTATACAACCGAAGGTATCGCGGGCACTCCGCTCAACGTCTGCGCATCATTCATCGTTCTGTTCATTATCTTTGCTTCTTTCCTCGAGCAATCGGGTATCGGTGCATTCTTTGTCGACCTTGCAAACTCAATTGCAGGTAAGGCAACAGGCGGCCCTGCAAAGGTTGCCGTTATCTCCAGCGCAATGGAAGGTATGTACTCAGGCTCATCAGTTGCCAACACCGTTGGCAGCGGCTCCGTTACAATTCCGACAATGAAGCGTTGCGGCTACAAGCCCGAGTTTGCGGCTGCTGTTGAGGCTGCTGCTTCAACAGGCGGACAGATTATGCCCCCCATTATGGGTGCTGCCGCATTCCTTATGACAGAGTACACGGGTATGCCCTATTCACAGATAGCTATTGCAGCTATCCTCCCTGCCGTGCTTTACTTCACAGGCATCTTTATGATGATCCATTTCGAAGCAAAGAAGCTCGGTCTCAAGGGTCTGCCCCAGGAATCAATCCCCAATTTCTTCAAGCTTATTTTCAAGAAGGGTTACCTTCTTCTTCCCGTTGTTGCACTTGTTGTTGCGATGAATTATTTCTCACCTGCAAAGGCAGCAATCATCGCAATCCTTGTTGCAATCGCGGTCAAGCTTCTTGAAGGTCTGGTAAAATCAATTGCTCACAAGAAATTCGAGTTTGACGTTTCACTTTATATCCAGTCACTTGCAAACGGCACAAAGAACGCTATCGGCGTTGCTCTTGCCTGTGCAGTTGCAGGCTGTATCTCCGCAATGGTACAGCAGACGGGTCTTGCAAACGTTCTCTCATCCCTCGTTCAGTCGGCATCCCAGGTTCACCCGATATTTGCACTTGCAATCACAATGCTTATGTGTATCGTGCTCGGTATGGGTGTGCCCACAACGGCAAACTACGTAATTATGGCTTCAATGGTTGCCCCCATCCTTATGCGCAGCCTTGACCTGCCCATACTTGCGGCTCATATGTTTGTTTTCTATTTTGGTATTGTTGCTGATATCACTCCGCCCGTTGCTCTTGCAGCATACGCTGGCTCTGCAATCGCAAAGTCGAATCCGCTAAAGACGGGTGTCACAGCAACGCGTCTTGCCATCACGGCGTTCATCGTACCCTATATCTTCGCTTTCAGCCCCGAGATGCTTATCATCGGTGCCGATAAGCCCTGGTACGAAATCGTTCTTCTTGTCGTTACAGCCCTCTGCGGTATTTACATTATCTCCGCAGGTATGGAAGGCTATATGTACAAGAATATGCCCTGGTGGGAAAGAATACTTTCACTTGTCGGCGGACTTTGTATGGTTATCCCCGGCATTGCAACTGACCTTATAGGTGTCGCACTTATCGCGCTTGTTTTCGTCCTCCAGAAAATCGGTGCAAAAAAAGCAAAAGCCAAAACAGCTTAAACGAGAGTATTATAATAAATCATCAGGCAGCATCCTCGGATGCTGCCTGATTTTTAATTGTTGCAAAAAAGAATAATATGTATTATAGTAAAATCACAGACTTTATTAGAGGTGAATAACAATGTCATTCAACGAAATTCTCAACACTGTAAAACAGATTGTGTGCGCACTGTTTGCGCTTATCCTCCCTGCTGTCGGCATAGGCACAATTGAGGATTACGGCTCAAAAGCAACCACAGCAGAAGAGGCAATAAGAATTATGTCCTACAACGTCCGCAACGGCGAGCACGACCGCGGCAAAAACGTTCCGCAGAGCATAGCGGACTATCTGCCCGATTCGGTCGGTCTGCAGGAGTGTGAGGGCACGTGGTATATGTCACTTGAAACTTATCTCAAAGACCGATACGGCATTGTCGGTGTCGGCAGACTTACGGGCATCAAATGCATCGGTGAAGCAACGGCAATTATGTACCGCAAGGATAAATACGACCTTGTTGACAGCGGCACGTTCTGGCTGTCCGAAACACCCGACAAGGTTTCTGTCGGCTGGGACGCAAAACACCACAGAACCTGCACGTGGATAATCCTTGAAAACAAAGAAACGCACGAACAGTATGCTCACATAAACACACACCTTGACCACATGGGTGAGCTTGCACGCACAAACGGACTTGCGCTTGTGCTTGAAAAAGCAGAGAGTTTTGATATGCCCGTTGTTGTAACAGGCGACTTCAACTTTGAAAAGTCCGACCCGCTGTATACACAGCTGATTTCCGGCAATCTCTCCGACACACAGGATATGGCTGAAATAACAATGAGCGGCAAAACCTACCACGCATATAACGGCGGCGAGGATGGCGAGCCGATTGACTTTATCTGCGTCAACGAAAAAATCACATCGGTAAAAGAATACCGTATTGTCCGTGATATGTACGGTGACACTTATCTTTCTGACCACTATCCCATATTTGCAGATATAATTATCTGATTTTGCTTATAACAAACCCCTGCTGCAGTATCAGTTAACTGCCGCAGGGGTTATATCTTTTTATGCTTTTTCAGGAATACCCGATTCGAACACGGGCATAAGCTCAAGCTTGAACAGATTCATTCTGTGCTTTCTGTCAATCATTTCTTTCTTGACAGGGTCATCAATTTCGCCCGTGCGTATATAGCGGTCAAGCTCTGCGTAAGTGAATCCGAGGTTTTCTTCGTCACTTTTTCCGCAAAGACCGTCAATCGGTGTTTTGTCAACCAGCTCTTTGGGCACACCGAGCAGATAACCTATCTGCTTGATTTCCTGAACGGTGAGCTTGGACAAAGGCGAAAAATCACCTACGGAATCACCGTAGCGTGTTGAATAGCCGACCCAGTCTTCGGAAAGATTGCACGTGTTGCAGACACGTCCGTTACAGCTCTGGGAAACCGCATAGAGCGTTGACATCCTGATTCTGGGCGGAATATTCTGCAGCGTCTGTGCCGTTATTTCAATATCTGACGGAAGGTTGTTTATGATGCCGTCAACCGCATCCTTGATATTAACAACGTAATGCTTTATTCCGAGGTGGTTGACAAGCATAAATGCCTTATCGATATCGTGCTGCTCACCCTGAGGCATAAGCACGCCTATAACGCGGTCCTTGCCGAGAGCTTCAACGCAAAGAGCCGCAGCAATTGAGCTGTCCTTGCCGCCCGAAATACCGACAACAGCGTTGCATCCCTTGCCGTTTTCTTCAAAAAAGTTGCGTATCCATCCGACACATTCGTTCTTTACTTTTTCTGCGTTAAACATTGTTATTTCCTCCGTTCATTCTCCGATAATGTCAATCTGACACATTTTCATCGTTGCAAGTGCGGCACGGTGAGTTTCGGGCGTAACACCTGCACAGCAGGAGGCATCAACCTTAACGTCAGCATCAGGGAAATTTGCTTTTATTATAAGCGCATTTGAGACAACGCATATATCCGTGCAAAGTCCGATGATTTCAACCGATTCAAAAGATTCCTCTCGCCAATCAGGCCAGCCGAAATTGGGCTTGTCGATTATCTTGCTGCCCTCAACATAAAGACCCTCCGCAATCTCCCAGCCGACAGTGCCTTTAATACAGTGAGGCACGGGGAGTTTTTTGCCCTCAGGTGTTTCAAGATAGTTCTCGCCGTGAGTATCACGCGTGAAAATTATTTCGTCGCCATTGCCGGCATATTCGCTGATTTTAGCCTTTACGCTTGGCAAAATGGCAACCGCCTCTTTTGTGCCAAGAGCCATATCGATAAAATCGTTCTGCATATCAACTACAATAAGTGTTTTTTTCATACCGGTCACTCCTATTAATCAGATACTTACCGCTTCCATTATACTTTCATTTTTACGTCTGCGCAAGAAGTTTGATTAAAAATTCAGGTGCAACGGGAATCAAATCCTGCTGCACCTGATTGTTGTTTTATCAGTTTTTAGCCGAGGGCAACCATGCTGAAAACGAGTGCGAAAAGAGCAACCGTTTCACAAAGACCGACAACAGTGATGTACTGTGAGAAACCTTTGCCTGTTTCGGCAAGAGCGTCTGCGCCTGCGGCACCTGCCTTACCCTGGAAAACAGCGGAAGCTGCCATTGCAACACCTGAAGCAAGACCGAGACCGAGAAGGAAAGCGGGGTCTGCGGTTGCGCCCTTCATCTGCTGCATAAGAAGGAAGCCGTAGATTGTCTGTGTAAGAGGAGCACCTGCGAAAACCGTAAGAATGAAGGGTGCTGCCTTGTTGCTCATATAGCATTTTTTCCATGCGCCGATTGATGCCTGACCTGCGATACCGATACCGATTGCAGAGCCGATTGCGGCAATACCCATAGTGAGTGCTGTTGCTAATAATCCGAAATTCATAATTATTCTCCTTTAATCTGTTTGTTCTTCAAAAGGTTTGAATTTATGTCCGCTCCAGGACATATCAAGGTGTGATGAAAATTCCAACGTGTTAAGTCTGATTCCGTGTACGATAACCGAAAGCACGTTGAGTATCATATTCAGTCCGTGACCGAAAACCAGAAGGAAAATTCCCAGCACCATAAACATAAAGTTACCGAGCAGCGGTCCTGCCAGCTCGTTTACGGTTGCGGATATTGCCGCACCTGCAAGACCGACAGCCCAGAGGCGTATATACGAAACTATGTCGGAGAAGACGTTGACAACGCCAAGCAATACCGAAACGATATTCTTAAGACTTGAGGTTATTGATTTTATAATGCTTCCCTCATAGTTTGAGAACACAAAGCTCATAACAAAGCCGATACCTATCAGCGCGATTGCAACCGTGCCAACAGGCACACCGCCGATTATCAGACCGAAGCTGAAAACCTCAGCGTTGACAACAAGGCTCAGTACGAGATAGTAGATACCGAAAAGTTGCAAAACAGAACCGATATCTCCCAGCATCTTTACAGACTTTATATTTCTGAACACACCTTTGATGTGAGCAACTGTCAGCTGAATGAGAGCCAGCGTGAAACATAATATCTGAAGATTCTGTGCTGTTGTGAGTCCGACCTCGCCCTGAGTCCAGAAAGGATGCCAGATCCGATCGGCATAAACGTTTGAAATAACGGGCACAGAAACCGCCTTTATCCACTGCGGCAGCTGTTCGGGAGAAAGACCGAACCACGTGCACGTAAGTGTGCCCCAGAGCATCGTAGACAGTCCGAAAAGACCTACGAGCAGAAAAGTCGGCGAAGCCTTCTTATCTTTGACTACTGATTTGACAACCATAGCCGCAGCAACTGCAGTTATGAGAAGACCGTATCCGCCGTCACCGAAAATAATTCCGAAGAATATGAGTATGAATCCAAGAAACCATGCGGAAATATCGTATTCAAAATATCCTGGCACGGTGCCGAGGAAATCAGTCAGCGGATAGATAAGGCTGACAAACTTGTTATTCTTCAGCTTTGTCGGAACGTTATCGTCAGGTGTGGGGTCTTCAATCAGCAGCGCCCACGAATTGTCTTTTGCCGTTTGCTTTAGCTTATCGAGGTTATCCGTTTCAACGTAGCCTCTGAAATAAGCAACGCTGAAATCTCCCTTACCGTCAGCGGATAAGTTTTCGTTTGCCATACCTGTAGCATAGACCTCAAACTCAACGTCTTTTTCGATTGCGCTGACAGCATTCTTCATACTTGTCACGCAGCCTGCATACGATGAAATCTTTTCGTCAATTTCTTTTATGCGAGTGTTGAGCTGTGAAACTTTTTCTTCAGCTTGAGCTGTTGAAATCTGAGGCAGTTCAAATCTGTAAGCATCAAGCTTTTTCACCGCCTGAGCATCCGAATCCGAGATGATAAGCATAAACCTGACAGAAGCTTTGCTTGCGGCAAGTCTGACGGTTTTCACGTCTTCGCCAAGGCTCTCGTACTCTGATTTGGGCATCTCATAAAATGCAACTTCTATGCCGTTTTCGGCAAGGCTTGTGATTTTATCGGGATCAATCTCGCCCCAGCTTTTAAGTCGGTCAAGCTCTGCGGTGAGCGTGACCTGCTCCGAATGACAGATTTTCTTTTCTTCTTCAAGTGCGGCAATTTCTTTCGCTGCTTCTAACGCTTCGGAAACGGACAGCTTCTTTTCTTTTGCTTTTTTGTTCTTTCCTACCGTGAAGACCGCACTTTCGAGCAAGCTGATTTCCGCCTTTAGCTCTTCGAGCTTTGCACCTGAGCCTTCCGATATTTCTATATGCAGGAAGCCTGCCTTACGAAGCTTTCTGAGTGCTTCGTGTTTTTTATCTCCCGGTATAACGAGAGAAACTTTTTTCATAGGCACGATCATAACGAATAAACCTCCTTTGCCGAAGGCTCTTCATTACGAAGGGCTATCTTACGTTTTGATATTTTAGAACGAACAACGGCACTGACCTGCTGGTCGGCAAGATAAATTGTTATCTTGCGGATGTTCTCTTCTGTTTCGGGGATTTTAACCTTTTCGAACAGATTGACTCGCTGTGAGGTTGAGCGCAGCTCTGCCTCGAGCAGTCTTACCTGTTCTTCCAACACTTCCGCTTCAAGATCAAGCGACATTGCTTTTTCCATATGGTTGGCGGCAATATCAACCCAGAGAGGAGTTTCGTACAAATCGTAATCGCCTCTGGAAAAATCCGCACCCTCGAAGATGGGAATTGCGACGCCCGCAATGTTGCCTTCCCCCTTACGGATATTGCTTACGGTGATTATTCCGTCAGGGAACGCATCGCTTTCGCTGAAAACGGCAATCCATGAGTCAAAGCCTTTTTCAAGGTTTTCCTTCTCTTTGAGCACCGCTTTAGCCTTTGCCTCAATAGTGCGTATTTCCGATTGAAGCTGCTGTTTTTTAAGTGTCAGAGTAGGCAAATATCTCCGGTACATCTTGAGTGCATCCTTCTGTACCTTTAACTCGTTTTTAGTCAGTTTGATTTTTGCCACTTCAATCCTCCTTACTTATTGGGCCAGAATTCATCGGTAAGGTCGGATTTGATACCGGTTTCATCTTTTTCAAAGCACTCCGCAAGAATTTCCCAGCCAAGGTCAAGCGCCTCTTCAAGCGTGAGGTTGACGGAAAGATCCATAAGCCTGTCTTCAAAAAGTTTACCGTATCTGAGCAGCTTTTCATCCCAACGGCTCATCGCAAAGCCCATGTTTTTCTTCTCAACGGTTTCTCTGTAAGAGGAATACATACGGATCATATTATCCATAAGTGCGCGATGGTCTTTACGGGTTTTGCCGTTGACATTCTGCTTAAGTCGTGAAAGTGAACCGAACGGCTCAATACGGCCGCCCTTGAGATAATACTGACCTTCCGTGATGTAGCCCGTATTATCGGGAACGGGATGAGTTACGTCATCACCGGGCATTGTCGTAACGGCAAGAACCGTGACAGAGCCTGAATCGTCAAAGTCAACAGCCTTTTCGTAACGGGCGGCAAGCTGTGAATAAAGGTCGCCTGGGTAACCTCGGTTTGAGGGAACCTGTTCCTGAGTGATGGCAATTTCTTTCATTGCATCGGCAAAGTTTGTCATATCCGTCAGAAGCACAAGAACATCCTTGTTCTGCAGTGCAAACTGCTCTGCCGTTGCAAGCACCATATCGGGAATCATCATACATTCAACCGTCGGGTCTGATGCGGTATGAATAAACATTACCGTTTTGCTCAGCGCGCCGCCGTTTGAAAGCTCCTCTTTGAAATAGAGGAAGTCATCATATTTAAGACCCATACCGCCGAGGATGATAACATCTGCCTCAGCCTGAAGGGCAATTCTTGCAAGAAGCTGATTGTACGGCTCTCCCGAAATTGAGAAAATCGGAAGCTTCTGCGAAACGACAAGAGTGTTGAACATATCAATCATCGGAATGTTCGTTCTCATCATACGGTTTGCAAGAATACGTTTTGTCGGATTGACGGAAGGACCTCCGATGGATTTCATATTTTCCGTGAGCGCAGGACCCTTATCTCTCGGTTCACCCGAACCGTCGAAAATTCTGCCGAGAAGATCCTCGCTGAACGAAACTCTCATTTCGTGACCAAGGAAACGGACTTCATCGCCCGTCGATACACCCTGACCGCCTGCAAAGACCTGCAAAGAAACTATATCGCCATCAATTTTATTGACCTGTGCGAGAGATTTGCCGAAACGGGTGTTTATCTGCGCAAGCTCATTGTAGCGCACACCGTCTGCTTTAACGGTGATAACACTACCCGTAATGGATTCGATTTTGTTGAAAACTTTATTCATTATCACTCACCGTCCTTTAACAAACGCTCTGCTTCGGGGTTTATTTTACCTTGACCGTCGGCATATATTGCATCAATATCGCCTTCGACCTTTGCAAATGAGCTGCTGCCGAATTCTTCGTAGTTCCAATCGATGAACTTCTGACGCATACGGTTGAAGAATGTTCTTGCCTCGTCTTTTTCGCTCAGTGCGTATTCACTGCCGAGAATTTTTATAAGCTTGTCGGTAACGTAGCACTGACGCTCTCTTGTGCAGTTTGCATCGGTCAGATCAAAGGAATTCTGCTGAAGATAAACAGCATCGAGCATTTCCGATTTGAGATATATTACGTAGTCCGAGATGCTTGTTCCCTCTTCACCGACAACCTTCATCATTGCGCCGATTTCGTTACCGTCAAGAAGAATATTTTTGCAGAAAGCAGATTTTGCGCCATCTGTTACGGTCCTATATTTCGACCACGAAATAAGCGGATCGATTGCAGGATATTTTCTCGCATCGGAACGTTCGCGGGATAAGCCGTGGAAAGCGCCGACAACCTTGAGCGTTGCCTGTGTAACCGGCTCTTCAAAGTTACCGCCTGCAGGCGAAACAGTGCCGCCTATTGTAACGGAGCCCTTGCTGCCATCGGGAAGAAGAACATAGCCTGCTCTTTCATAGAAAGCCGCGATATAGGATTCGAGATATGCAGGGAAAGCTTCTTCGCCGGGGATTTCTTCGAGTCTGCCCGACATTTCACGAAGCGCCTGTGCCCAACGTGAGGTTGAATCGGCAAGAAGAAGAACGTTAAGACCCATCTGACGGTAATACTCCGCAAGAGTAACCGAGGTGTAAACGGAAGCTTCACGTGACGCAACAGGCATCGATGACGTGTTGCATATAATAATCGTCCTCTCCATAAGAGAACGTCCTGTTTTCGGGTCGGTAAGCTCGGGGAATTCCGTCAGGGTTTCAACAACCTCACCTGCACGCTCACCGCAAGCAGCAATAATAACGATATCAACGTCGGCATATTTTGAGGTGGTGTGCTGAAGAACGGTTTTACCTGCACCGAACGGACCGGGTGTGCAATAAGTTCCGCCCTTTGCAACAGGGAAGAACGAATCTATAAGGCGCACCTTTGTTTCCATTGTTTCAACAGGTGCAAGTCTTTCGCTGTAGCATTTTACGGCTCTCTTTACGGGCCATTTGAACGACATTGAAACAGGAATCTCTCTGCCTCTGTCATCGGCAAGAACCGCAACCGTTTCGTTGACGGTATATTCACCCTTATCTGCGATTGACTTAAGTGTATAATTTCCGAGAAGATAGAAAGGAACAAAAATTTTGTGTGTAAACGGACCTTCGGGAACAGTGCCGAAATATTCACCCGCACGCAGGGTATCGCCGACCTTGGCAGTGGGGGTAAACTCCCACTTCTTTTCTGCGTTGAGTCCGTCGGCATAAATTCCTCTTTCAAGGAACCAGCCTGCCTGCTCAGCAAGAATGGGCAGCGGATTCTGAAGACCGTCATAGACCTGACCGAGGAGACCCGGTCCGAGCTGTGCTGAAAGCATATCGCCGGTGAAATCAACCGCGTCACCGCACTTTATGCCGTTTGTCATTTCATAAACCTGAATCTGCGCGATGTCACCTCTGATACGGATGACCTCGCTTTTGAGCTTTTTTCCGTCAACGTTAACGTAGCAGATTTCGTTCATCGAAACACTGCCGTCAAACCTTACGGACACAAGGTTGCCGTTAACGCTTACTACCTTACCTTTATTTTCGGTCATTGTGTAACCTCCGATCTGTCTGAGTTCATAATGGAGCTGTAGATGCTTCTGTATGCATCGTCTCCGCTTTTTGCATCGAATTTTCTGACACGCTCAATGAGCCTGAGTTTCAGCCCGTAGTAAAAAACAAATTCTTCCGAAAAAGAATCCGTTGGTCTGAGCGTTTCAAGAAAGTCAAGACGGTATTTGTTGAGAAAAAGTTCCGCTTCCATCGGGCTTTCTGTTTCGACAGCGGCACGTGCCGCCTGCAAAAGTGACGGAGAGAAAGAATTATTGCCGGAAGCAAACTGCTTGTTAAGCTTTTCCGCGCGGAGCTTTGCAAGAGCAAGACGCAGACTGCGTTCGCCCTCGTTCCATTTTTCAATCAATTGGGACGATGTCTTTTCGGGATCCCTTGATGGAATAAGCGTAAGGTTTCCGAATTCCGCATTTGCTTTTTTGCCGAGGAATCTCCGGCACAGCTCCTCAAACCTTTCCGAGGTTATCGGCAAAGGTGTGTTTTCGTTAATTCCGTCAAGAGACGGCAATTGAGATATGAGATAATATTCAGCCATATTATTCAGCCTCTTTCAGAAGTGCGGTAACCTTGGGGCTGAGATAATTTGAAAGCATATCGGTAACAGCCTCAGCTGAATAATCATAATAGACCGCACCGTTATTGACTGCTATGCGGAATCCACCGTCAAAATTATCGTTCGCTTTAAGTGTAACTCCGCTGAGCATTTTTGCCTTAAGAAGCGAAAGAACGGCTTCTTCGAGCTTTGCAAGGTCATCGGCGTTGAGAATCACGGATACATCCTCCGATTCAGGTTTGCCTGTCCAGCTTTCAACGGCGCTTACAATAAGCTTTGCAAATGCATCTGATGAATAAACCGCATTTACATTATCGCTTACAATTGCTTTAAGCTCTCTGGTGATACTCTCTCTGAAAGAGATAAGCAGGTTGCGACCCGCCTGACGGATTGCATCCTCACCTGATCTGACGGTTTTTGCATTTTCGCTTTTTGCATCAGCCATAATCTTTTCAGCCTGTGCTTTTGCATCAGCGATGATTTTTTCTGCCTCTGCCTTTGCCGAAGTGATTATTGCTTCAGCCTGAGTTTCAGCGGCACCCACACCGTCTTTTCTGATCTGCTCAATAAGTTCCTGAAGTTGAATTTCCATAACGCAGTCTCCTTTATGATAAAGTTGCTATTTCTTAATAAAAAGCATAAAAGAACCAACATCCTCTGCAGACAGCTGGTTCCTTTTTAGTATTATATTATTTTTAAGTTATTATATCACAACCAATTTTTTTGTCAAGAGATGTTTATACATACCTATACTTGTCATCGAACAGCAAGCATCAAAAGCTGATGCGTTGATATTGCTTTAAGCCGCCCTTTGTGGTAAAATTTAAATATTGAAGGAGCGTGAAAAAATGCAGCCGACGGTAAGTATCATTATCCCCGTATACAACATCGAAAATTATATTGCAAACTGTCTTGAGAGTGTGCTTAATCAAAGCTACACACAGCTCGAAATAATCTGTGTAGACGACGGCAGTAAGGATGGCTCGGCTCAGATTATACGCATCTTTGCGAAAAAAGACAGCAGAGTTATTTATGTCCGCCAGGATAACGCAGGCGTTTCCGCTGCCCGGAACAAAGGGCTTGACACCGCTACGGGTGATTACGTTTTCTTCCTTGACGGTGACGATTATCTTCACAAACAAGCTGTTGAAATACTTGTTGACGGTGCAGTAAAAACAGGCGCGCAGATGATATGCTCGGATTACACAGTTGCAAAATCGCTCGATGAAAAGGATGCAGACTTTAGTGATTATGATTTCGTACAGACCGATTTTGAGGCACTGTTCACGCAGGAAAAAGCGCTCGGCAAGTGCTGCTTTGCAAAGCTTATAAAGGCTGACGTTGCAAAAAAAGTCCGCTTTTTTGAGGGTGTTGCAATGGGCGAAGACGGCTGCTATATTGTGCTGATTCTCAACGAAAACGCAGACGTATTTGTCACAGACAAACCGCTTTACTATTATTACGTGCGTCAGGGTTCAGCAACAAAATCCGCTCTCACCGAAAAGAAGCTGACTATAGTCAACGCTTATGACAGACTTTGCGATATTCTTGCAGATTCACCCAACAAAAACATCAGAGCGTTTGCGTTAAGGGCAGTTTTCTATCAACTGAACCACAAGCGCAGACTGTATAAAGGCACGGCTTACGAACCGCTCGCAGAAAAAACCTGTAAACAAACAGGTAAAAAACATCTCAAAGCGTTTATGAAAGACAAAAACATCAGCTTCACCGTAAGGCTGATGCACCTTATAAGATTCAAACTGAGATTTATAAAGTAACATTTCACCGCAGACGATACAACCGTATCAACTGCGGTATTTTTTACACTTTGGCTAGTGTTTACGCTGCTCTCTCTTGACAAAATCCGGCGCGATTATATAATTAAATCATAATAAGCAGATACGGAGGAACTGCAATGAAAAAAGAAATTCATATAGATTCCGGCAAAAAAGTTTTGCCCGTTATTCTTATGGCAGCAGGTGCATTGCTGGCGGTGGCACTTCTCTTCATCCGTCTCAATATCGTGGCAGTTGTAGCGGTTGCATTCAACTGCATTATGTCGGCACTCATCACGCTGAGCCTTATTATCAAAAGAAAAGTTTATACTCCAATGGTGCTCGCCTATGCTCTGTCGGGTCTCGGCGTTATGCTCTACTTTATAATTTTCGGAGCGGACGCAGGCTTCGGTGCGTTCACATCGGGTCTTGCAGGCTTTTCTTCCGCAGAGCATAAGCTGTTCACGGGTGAGGGCAGCTTCTTTACCCGTCTGCTCGGCAATATTCTTCTCGCTTTGCCGTGGATTCTTTCTCTTCTGGGTCTGTTCCTTTTCGCAAAACGCAACTTCAAGCGCAGCGGAATAAAAGCTGCCGTATGTGCGTTTATGTGTGTATGCCTTATGGGCACAAGTGTACTTTACGTGCTCACAATGAATATGCGCTCAAAGCCCAACACAGACAGACTCTGGGAAGGACACGACAAATATCTGAGCGGTGTTGATGCTAAAGATTCCGCCGACTCTCCGAATGTGCTCGTTGTTATGATGGATGACCTCGGCTGGGGTGACGTATCGCTCAACGGTGCGATTTATGACACACCCAACATCGATTCAATCGGCGAAAACGGACTCAATTTCACAAACTTCTATTCAGCCTATTCTGTCTGCTCTCCTGCACGTTTTGCCGCACTTACGGGCAGATATCCCTACAGAGGCTATGCGGATAACGTTATCTATCCCACCGTTGCAACACTTTCTCCCTTTGCGCAGACAAGAATTTTCAACTCGATTGAAATGGGCAACAATGCCGACGGTATGCTCGGCGACGAGATTACGGTTGCAGAAACTTTCAAGGCAGCAGGTTATTCCACAGGCTGCTTCGGCAAATGGCATCTCGGCGACTACGGCGAATATCTGCCCACAAACCAGGGCTTTGATTATTTCTACGGCTCTCACCACGTAAACGATATGAAGCCTTTCTACCACGTAACTGAAGAAAACGGCGAATGGCAGATTGCACACGGCACAGACGAACTCAAAGATCAGAGTCAGGCAACAAAGTGGATTCACGATGAAATCAGCAATTGGATTGCCGACAAGGCAGAAAACGGTGAGCCTTTCTTCGCTTATTATGCTTCTCCGTGGCCGCACGGCCCTGTCTATGCAGGTGATGATTTTGACGGCACAAGCGGAATGGGTACATACGTTGACTGCGTGACGGAGTTTGACCACTACCTCGGTATTCTCTTTGATGAAATGGAAAAACTCGGTGTACTTGATGACACGATAATTGTTTTCACAAGCGATAACGGACCTGCCCTTGAAGGCTCTGTCGGTGACCTGCGCGGCGGCAAATATCTCGCCTATGAGGGTGGACAGAAGGTGCCATTTATGATCCGTTGGGATAACGACAACGGTGCGCTCGGCGAAAAGCAGACCGAAAGAGACAGCAGTGCCGTGCTCGTTGACCTTTATCCGACACTGGTTGAGCTTTGCGGTATAACCGGCAACGGCGGACAGAAAAACTATCTGCCGACCGACCGTGTTATTGACGGCATATCAATGGCTCAGCTTATAAAAAACGACAAGGTTATCCACACAGCAGAACACCCAATTCTTCATATGAAGCGCGAGGTTATAAAGGCTGTTCAGTACGCTGTGCCGACAGCCCAAGTGAAAGCACTTTATCCCGAATATAATTACGGTGTTCTTAATGACGATTATATTTCATTCAAGTATTTTGAAAAGATACAGAACGATAACTCTGCATTCTGGGACAAGAACCGCAAAAACTGGTTACATATACTCAACGATGACTATGCGGAAAACTACAACCGCACTCCCGTATATCCCGAAATATCCGATCAGTTCAGAGAAAAGCTCCACGAAATAACAGATGATTTCAAACACAACAGAAGAGGTGTGATTTCATAATATGCCGCCTTTATCACTGATGATAAAACCCGCTTCTTCACTTTGCAACCTCTCGTGTGAATACTGCTTTTACCGTGACGTTTCCGAGCACCGCGAGCACCTCGGCTTCGGTGTTATGAAAAAAGATACCGCCCGTGTGCTTATCGAAAAAGCTCTCCGATACGCAAACGGTGAGAGCGTTGCCTTCGCTTTTCAGGGCGGTGAGCCGACACTTGCAGGGCTTGATTATTTCGAGTTTTTTGTAAAAACCGTAAATGAACTGAACAGAAAGAAAAGCACCGTTTTTTACAGTATGCAGACTAACGGCACGGTTATTGATGAACAGTGGGCAGACTTTTTAAGAGAGAACAATTTCCTTGTCGGCTTAAGCCTTGACGGTGACTTTGAAGCGAATAAATTCCGCAAAAAACCGAGCGGAGAAAACTCATTCTACACTATAATTGACACTGCTCGCCTTCTGGAAAAGCACGGTGTTGATTTCAACATCCTCACTGTTTTAACAGGCTACTGTGCAGAAAACATTGAACGGATATACCGCTATTTCCGTTTTCAGAGGTTTGGCTATCTTCAGTTTATCCCTTGCCTGCGACCTTTCGGCTCAGCAGAAAAAAGCGAACTTTATATGACCTCTGACCAGTATGCCGATTTCCTGATAAAGCTGTTCAATCTTTACGTCAAAGACTATGTGCGACACAGTTATGTAAGCATCCGTCAGTTTGACAACTGGGTGCGGCTTTATCTCGGTCAGCCAACCGAGCAATGCGGAATTATGGGTCATTGCTCTTACCAGTTTGTAAGTGAAGCAAACGGCAACATCTATCCCTGCGATTTTTACTGCACGGATGAATACCTGCTTGGCAACATTCTCGAATCGGATTTCACACAGATGCAGCGCAGTGAAACTGCCGTAAATTTCATTAAGGAAAGCCTTATAATACCGCAAAGGTGTAAGGAATGTAATCTCTATCCAATCTGCCGAGGCGGCGGATGCAAGCGGACACAGCTGAGTGAAGACTACTGCAAAGCATACAAAAAATTCTTCACAGCCTGCCTGCCGCTTTTCAGAGTATTTATAAACGAAAAAACTCAATAAAACCGCACCGCAGTCGATACATCAACGTATCAACTGCGGTGTTATTTTCTCTATCGGCAGATTGCCGTAAAGCACACGTGCAAAAAGCTTTATTTTTATGTATAAAAAAACTATTCTCTTGTAAGCTTACTGTAATTGTGGTACAATAACTTAACATAAGACATTATTATGAAAGAAGTGGAAACATGGTAAAAAATTATGATGCAGTTGTTATCGGTGCAGGTAATGGCGGCCTCGTTGCATCAGCACGCCTTGCCAAAGAGGGTAAAAAGACTCTGCTTATCGAGCGCCACAATCTGCCCGGCGGTTTTGCCACAAGCTTTGTAAGAGGCAGGTTTGAGTTCGAAGCATCTCTCCACGAGCTTTGCGGTGTCGGACCTATCACAGGCAAATCACCGCTTCAGAAAATTTTTGAGGAAGTCGGCGCGGCAGATAAAATAGAATGGGTTTCACTTGATGAAGCATACAGACTCATCACCCTGAACGAAGACGACAAGTGCGACTATTCAATGCCCCTGGGTAAAGAAGCATTTATAAACAAGCTCGAAGAGTACGACCCGGGTTCATCAAAGGTTGTAAGAAAGATTTTCGACCTTATCGAAAGCATTGAAAAAACCCTTGATTTTGTAGATAACATCGGCGATTTCAAGCCCGCTATGATAAAGGAAATCTTCTCCGAGCACACAGAGTTCCTCAAGGTTGCAAACTATTCTGTTGATGAGGTTCTTGATGCATTCGGAGTAAGCAAAACAACAAGAGATATACTCAACGGATACTGGTGCTACCTCGGTCAGCCTACTGATGAGCTGAACGTTATCCACTATTTCACCATGCTTCACTCATACATCATAGACGGCGCCGTTATTCCGAGAGGCAGAAGCCACCAGATAAGTACGGCTCTGCTTGAAGCATTCACCGAAAACGGCGGCGAAGCCTGGTTCAACACAAGCGTTACAAAAATAATTGTCAAAGACGGTGCCGCAACAGGCGTTATACTTGATAACGGCACACAGATAAATGCCAAGGCTGTAATCTGCAACGCTTCACCGTACAATGCATTCACAAAGCTGATGGATGAAAAAGACGTACCCGAAAAGTTCAAAAAAGAGGTAAACGCCAGAACACTGTCAGCAAAAGGCTTTGCGGTATTTATCGGTCTTAACCGCTCTGCGGATGAGCTCGGTCTTAATAACCACACATATTTCATCTATCCGAGCAACGATAACAGAAAGTGCTATGAGCTGAGCAAAAAGCTTGAAACAAACGATGTGCAGGCAACAGTCTGCCTTAACAGAGCTTTTGACGATTGCTCACCCGAGGGCACAAGCATTCTCTATATGACGTCTATTTTTGCAGGCGATGAATGGAGCAAGGTTTCCGTTGAGGATTACCACAAAACCAAGACAGCCTTCGCAGAAAAAATGATAGATAATTTTGAAAAGGCAACAGGTATCGCAATCAGGGATTATATCGAGGAAATTGAAATTGCAACACCGATGACCTATGCCCGTTACACCGATGCCCCTGCAGGCACGATTTACGGCTATGAGGCAAGCAAGGAAGACGGCATTGTCAAGCGAATTGTATTTGACCTTATTGAAAAAGGTATGCCAGGCCTCTATTTTGCAGGCGGATATTCCGTCAGACATATGGGTTATTCACCCAGCTACACAACAGGCAATCTGGCAGCGATGAATGCCATCCTTGCGATGGAAAAGGAGGCAAAGTAAATGAGCAAGAAAAAGTTTACCGTTAACGGCAACTTTAAAGACAGCATAAACACAGTAAAATTTCTGACAGAGCGCAAAAAGTTTATCAGCAGCGCACCTGCTGTGCTGCCGACACGTACAGATGATTTCGGCGTAAACAAAGTTGCAAAGAGCCTTCATCCCAAAATGCAGAAGCTGGTTATCAGCAGAATTGAAGAGCATAAAGACATTGCAAAAAGCTACTATTTCAAAAGCGAATCCGCACCGCTTGCATATTTCAAAGCAGGTCAGTATCTCACATTCAGACTTGAAATCGGCAATTCGGTTGTTACCCGCTCATATTCGGTAGCTTCTTCTCCCGCAAGCGCATTGAACGGCGAATACCAGATTACCGTCAAGCGCATTGCGGACGGCTTTGTCTCCGACTATATCCTTGATAACTGGCAGGTCGGCGATAAGGTTACAGCATATGCTCCTGAGGGCAATATGACATATAACCCCTTGAGAGATGCCGAAAATATCGTTGCAATTGCAGGCGGCAGCGGCATAACCCCCTTCCTTTCACTTGCCAGAGCAATCGACAGCGGTGATGAGACTTGCTCACTTACCCTGCTTTACGGCTGCAGAAATTCAGACGAGATTCTTTTCAAGGCAGAGCTTGATTCTCTTGCTCAGCGCAATGAGAAAATCAACGTAATTTATGTGCTCAGCCACAGCGATGAGGAAGGCTACGAAAAGGGCTTTGTCGGTGCAGATATAATTAAAAAATATGCACCCGAAAGCAAATACAGCATCTTTGTCTGCGGACCCGGCGGATTATACAAGTTCCTTGAAACAGAGCTGCCAAAACTTGAGTTAGAGCGCAAATACATCCGTTTCGAGGTATTCTCATCAGGCAAGAAAACAGCCGAAGATCCGAAAGAATTCAGCATCAGGGTTATCAACCGCGGCGAAGAAACCGTTATCAAAGCAAGCAGCAGCGAAACCGTGCTTTGCGCATTTGAGCGTGCAGGCATTGAGGTCCCCGCAAGATGCCACACTGGCGAATGCGGCTTCTGCAGAAGCAAGCTTGTCAGCGGTAAGGTTTATATACCTGAGGGCGAAGACAAGCGCCGCATAGCAGATATGCAGTTTGATTACATCCATCCCTGCTGTTGCTACCCCGAAAGCGACCTTATCATAAGAATAAATTAACTAAAAACCGCAGTCGGTACAAAATGTATCAACTGCGGTATTTTTTGCGTAGTGGCATAGACACAAAATTCCCCTATGCTGTGTTAACTGTTTTCTGCAACATAAAAAGGTAAGGTAACTTTTGTCACCTTACCTTTTTTACATTGAATCAAGTGAGCGGATAGTTAGTATATCCTCACAATGTTTTCAGTTATTTACAGAACACAGAAAATTATTTGAGTGCCTTCATAAGACCGCCAGCAATAATCGCATTACCTGAAGCAATATATGAAATAATATCAACAACTATGAGAATCGGAATAAATGCATAAAGCACACCGATGAGTATACCTGCAACAGTTGATCCACCACCTGCCGCATCGAGTGACTTTATTGCAAACACAATTGAATCTTCATGTGCAGGTGCAGCAATTGCAGAAATCTGCAAAGCAGAGAATGCCATAATACAAGCAAGTACGATAGCGATAATTTTTTTGAGATTTTTCATAAATTTTACCTCCTAAAAATTTGTAGGTAAATTATAGCATTATTGATATTTTATGTCAAGTGTAATATTGTATATCATTAATATTCTTTCTCTATCTTGATAAAATAAATCAAATCACTCTGTGAGGTTGTCTATGATTAATTTTAAAATGATAGGCCAAAGAATAAAAAGCGGCCGAAAAGAAAAAGGATTTACTCAAGAAATTTTTTCTGAAATGATAGATATATCAACCGAACATCTAAGCCGTATTGAAACAGGTGCATACAGACCAAGTCTCAGCCTTATCGAGAAAATCTCTGCCATATTGGAAATTACAGAAGAAGAGCTTATGTTCGGAAAAAAAAGCGAATCAGAAATCACTGCACAACTTACAGCCAAGCTTAAATACCTTTCTCCCCAAAAACAAGAAGCTCTTGAAAAAATAATTGATCTAATTTCTGACTAATATACGATGATTTTAAATATTAAAGCAACACACCGCAGTTGATATAATTTGTATCAACTGCGGTTTTTCTGGCGGAGAGTTAGGGTAGCTCAATATAAAAATTACTGTCTTCTCGAACCGGCTATGGATACTGACTTTAAACCAGCATCAACGCGACGGGCTAAAAACGCTCCACAGGAGCGTTTTCTTTACGCCCTTTCGAATCCCTAACTCTTTTCAAAAGCAAAAAGAAGCAAAGCAACTTTCGTCACTTTACTTCTTTTTCTGTATTGGGGTCAGTTGCCTGATACAATAAATGTATTGTATTATCTTTCATTCTTATGCACTGTACATCGTGTTAAGTTGATAAGCATCCCTATATAAAATTCAAAGAAATATGTTATAATTTTACTACAAATGGTTCCTTTGTTTACAAAACGTCAAGCGACATGATATAATAATTAAAATCCTAAGGAGGCTTTATTATGGATAAAAAAATAGTTATATCTGTATTGATTGCTTTAATTATGATTATTATAGCAGCTGTGCTCATTCTTGTATTAGGTAACAATGCAGGATCAAACAAAAAATATGACGCAGAAAGCTTTCGTTTGGCAACTGAGGCAGCAGAAAGTGAAAATTATGCTAATTTCAATAGTGTAGAAGATCTGATTAAAAACAATAAGAAGACGATTGAAGAAAGTAAAATAACGAAAATTGTTTCGGAAATCTCACAGGAAGAGACATTGTCAAAGAAGGACAACTTAAAAAACAATTGGACAGAAGCAGAGGTTTTGGAGAGATTCAAGGCATATCTTGAATTTTCAAAAGAGTGGATCTACAGTTACAAACTTTATGATTATTATAACAGTGTAAAGTTTTCAGGAGATGACAGGACATTTGTTAAAATAAACAGTAGCGAATACAAGACTTCTACGGATCTTATAAATGAAATAGGAAGATTTTATGAATCCGGATACCCTGTAGATTTCGTAAAAGAGAGTTTTGTTGATAAAAACGGCGCTTTGTATTTTGCTTATTGGCCAACTGATACTATCCCTGACCGTGAAATTTCTGATTTGAAAGTAAAAAAACAATCAGATGGGAATTTCAAGATAACTTACACATCAAAAACCGTTGGTTATTATGATGAATTCATTTCTGATGAAGAAGTACTGTTTAAACCTAATAGTAAAGGCAAATGGTTTTTTTATGATGTAAGTAGCAACTTGCGAGAGAATAATGATTGAGTTTCAGCATACCGTGACCTTTTGCGGAGTTATAATAACCCCAGTAATATTACCTTTAAATTAGCTCATATTGATAAAGACGGTATCCCTGAACTCTTAGTCGCCGACGGAACATAGGGTATGGTATCAGAGATTTCCGTATAAAGTATAATGATGGTAAAGCTGTCATATTGAAAGAAAAAGTTGGCAGTTATGGAGAAATTGAATATATAGATAAAGAAAATATAATTTGTTCAACAACTGACAGAAAGGTTTCCAGTGAAGAATATGCAGAATTAATGGAACCGTATTGTCCTTCTGAAAAACTTATTTCTATCCCTGTTGAAACACCCGCTACAGAAGAAAATATTATAAATTGCATTTCTTTAAGTGTATGTGGATAATAGCCTGACGGCTCGAACCCGTCCATTAATTTATCATATAATCAGCTTTAACTCCACCGGAGCGTTTTCTTTACGCCCTTTCGAATCCCTAACTCTTTTCTGTAACATAAAAAGGTAAGGTAACTTTCGTTACCTTACCTTTTTATCTGGCGGAGAGTTAGGGATTCGAACCCTAGGTGAGTTTCCCCACACAGCATTTCGAGTGCTGCACCTTCGACCTCTCGGACAACTCTCCGTACAACAACGGATATTTTATCAAAATCCGATGCGTTTGTCAATATTAAACTGTACCGACAGTACACCTTTATTCAATTCATTCCCTGCGGACCTACTGCTTCATACAGCTCTATAACCGCCTGTTTAAGCGGCTCGTTGCTTGCCTTACGTAATGCAGGGTCATCGCTGAGGGTTTCCTGTGCGGCGCGCTGAGCCTGCTTCAGAAGCTCCATATCGCTTGAAAGGTCAGCTATTTTCATTTCAGGCAGACCGTGCTGTCTTGCGCCGAAGAAGTCGCCCGGGCCTCTGAGTTTCAGGTCTTCATCCGCGATTTCAAAGCCGTTTGTTGTTCTGCACATTGTTTTAAGTCTGTGCTGTGCGGTCTTACCCTTTGCGTCGGATATGAGTATACAGGTTGATTTATACTCACCTCTGCCGACTCTGCCCCTGAGCTGATGCAGCTGTGAAAGTCCGAACCGCTCAGCGTTCTCGATAACCATAATTACACTGTTGGGCACATCGACACCGACCTCGACAACGGTTGTAGAAACAAGCAGCTGAATTCTGCCTTCGGCAAAGTCCAGCATCACCTTATCCTTATCAGCAGGCTTCATTTTACCGTGAAGCAACCCGACTGTGTAACCCTTGAAATCCTCTCGGCTGAGTCTGTCGGCAACCTCCTGAGCGGCAGAAAGCTCGCTGATTTCGCTGTCTTCAACAAGCGGACAGACGATATAACCCTGCCTGCCCTCATCAAGATGTTTCCTGACATAGCCGTATGCACGCTGACGGATACTGCCGTCAACAGCAAAGGTTTCAATCTTCTGTCTGCCTGCAGGCAGTTCATCAAGAATTGAGATATCAAGGTCGCCGTAAATTATGAGCGCAAGTGTACGCGGTATGGGTGTTGCAGACATAACGAGCGTATGCGGATTAATACCCTTGCTACCCAGTGCCGAGCGTTGGGCGACACCGAAACGGTGCTGTTCATCGGTCACAACAAGACCGAGGCTGCTGAACTCCACGTCTTTTTGTATCAGCGCATGAGTGCCGATGACAATATCTATTTCGCCGTTTGCAAGACCCTGCTTGATTCGCTTCTTTTCCCTGGCAGGTGTTGACCCGACAAGAAGCTCAACGCTGAGATCGGTTTTTTCAAGCAGCTTGCAGAATGTGCGGTAATGCTGTGCGGCAAGAATTTCCGTCGGCGCCATAATCGCACACTGGAACGAATTTTTGGCGCAGGTATATGCAACAGCCGCAGCAACCGCTGTTTTACCCGAGCCGACGTCACCCTGAAGCAGGCGACTCATAGGCGTTTGCCTTTTCATATCGTCAACCGCTTCACGTACAGCACGCTGCTGTGCACCCGTAGGCGTAAACGGTAAAAGAGAAAAAAATTCATCTGAATAATCGCACTTTATCCTGCACCCCGTCTGCTTGCGGTTTCTGCCGCGCAGCAGCATCATACCGACCTGCAAAACATAAAGCTCTTCAAAGCTGAGTCTTCGTCTTGCGGCAAGCATTGACTGCTCATTCTGCGGAAAATGTATGCTTTCAAGCGCCTGCGCATAACTGCAAAGAGCCAATCTGTTGCGTATATCTTCGCTGAGAATATCAGCAGGAAGCTCTTCAACCGAATCAAGTGCGCGTCTGACACAACCCTCAATCATTCTGGATGATAGCGACTGTGTCTGCGGATAAATCGGTCGGATTCTTTCGCCCGTGGTTGCCCGTTCAATCTGTGGATTGAGCATCTCTCTCGCGTATCCGCTTTGCTGAAGCTTGCCGAAGAAGAGATAATCCTCACCCTCTTTCAGCTTTTCGGCAGAGAAACGGTTGTTGAAAATTGTGATTTTCATCATACTTTCGCCGTCTGTTACCTGGGTTTTATACACTGTCATACCTTTACGGATGAGAGCGTGAGTCACCGGAGAGCAGACCGTTGCTTTTATGCAGCACTGTTCACCGGGCATTGCATCAAAAATCGAACTCACCTTGCTCCAGTCCTCGTAAGTTCGCGGATAAAGGCGCAGAAGGGAGCCGATGTCACCCACGCCAAGCCGCCTGAACAGCTTGGCACGGGCTTCACCGACTCCCTTTAAATATTGAATATCGCTTGAGAATCTGAGCATTTTATTCAACCGCAATCGTGAAATAATATATCGGCTGTCCACCGGGAACAACGGCAATATCAGCATCATCACAGCGTGACGCAATCATCTCGCTGAGTGCTGCTGCCTGCTCCTCGTTGGATTCTTCGCCGTAGTAAATAGTAATCATTGAAGCGTTGAGACGCTTGTAAAGGCGGCGTGCAACCTTGTAGCCTGCCTTTATCGGATCATTCTCAAGAACAGTGATTTTGCCGTCCTCCATACCGAGAATCTGACCCTTGCGTACACGCTGGTCGTTGACCTCGCTGTCACGTGCGGCAAAGGTTATAAGACCCGTACCGACGTTGCCTGCTGCCCTCATCATTTCGAGATGATTCTTCTCTGCAGGCTGTGTTTCATCAAAGCTGAGCATAGCGGCAATACCCTGAGGCACTGTCTTTGTATGAAGAACGCTTATTCCTTTTTCGCAAAGCGGAACAACCTGCTCTGCCGCCATAATGATGTTCTTGTTGTTTGGCAGGATGAAAACGTGCTCTGCAGGTGTTGCAAGAACAGCACGGAGTATATCATCTGTGCTGGGATTCATTGTCTGACCGCCGCTGACAATTCTGTCTGCACCGAGCTGAGAGAAAAGCTCTTCAAAGCCTTCGCCTGCGCAAACGGCAACAAAGCCGAACTGCTTTTCGATTTCTGCAATCTCAGGCTCGTTCTCTGCGGGCTGCTCGGGCAGCTGATCCTGCTCGACAACGTTATTGCTGTGCTGATAGCGCATATTATCAATTTTGATGTTTACAAGCGCACCGTATTTAAGACCTGCCTGGATTGCGTTACCGGGGTCGTTTGAATGAACGTGAACCTTGATTATATCGTCATCGTCAACTACAACGACACAGTCACCTATGCTCTCAAGATATGCTCTGAGCTTAACAGCATCAGTCGGTTCGGGATTGACACGGTTAACAATAAACTCGGTGCAATAGCCGAATTTGATATCTTCATTAACTGTTGAAGCAGCAGACACAGACTGCACGGGCGCAACAGGATTATCACCCGAAGCGATCATACCCTCGCCCTTGAATACGCTGAGCATACCCTCCATAACGAGAAGCAGACCCTGACCGCCTGCGTCAACAACGCCTGCCTTCTTGAGCTGCGGCAGAAGGTCGGGTGTTCTGTCAAGCGATGCCTTTGCGGCAATGCAAGCCTTTTCCCAAAGCTCGACAGGATCAATACTGCCCTTTGCAAGCTTTGCAGCCTCTTCACCCGATTCGCGGATAACTGTAAGAATTGTGCCCTCTGTCGGCTTCATAACAGCGCCGTAAGCGGATTTTGCACCCTCCTCAAGCGCTTTTGCAAGCGATACGGAGTCAATCTCATCTAGGTCCTTCAAAGCTTTTGAGAAACCTCTAAAAATAAGAGAGAGAATAACGCCCGAGTTACCTCTTGCACCTCTGAGAAGTGCAGAGGCGGTTTTGGCGGCAACCTCACCGGCAGGAAGACCGGCAGGAAGGATTGAAAGCTCTCTTGCCGCTGCACGCATTGTCATTGACATATTTGTGCCCGTATCACCGTCAGGCACGGGAAAAACGTTAAGTGCGTCAACAGCTGTTTTGCTGTTGTCTATATTATTCGCAGCTGATATCACAGCTTCACGCAAAATTGTACCGTTAATCAAATTCATATACCTCAGCTTTCCGCTTTCATGCCGTCAACAAACACTTTGATTTTGGCAACGTCAAGTCCTGTTGCCTGTTCGACGGTGTATTTGACCTTGTTGGTTATACTCTGGCAGATTGCCGAAATATTAAGGCCGTAAGTAATAATGATATGAAGCTCTATGAAAAGCCCGTCATCACGCATCTCAACAGCTACACCCTGGTCGGGGAATATCTGTCCCTTTCTGATAAATGCGCGAAGCTGCTGACGCGTGTTTGAATGAGCCATACCGACAACGCCGAAACACGATGAGGCGGCATTACCGACGAGATTTGCAAAATAAGTTTCGGTTATCTCGATTTTGCCCATATGGTTTTCAAAATAAATCATTTATTTCCCTCCGTTTTTATTTTTTTACCTTCCAGCTGCCTATGTTGTAGAAATTATCATAACAGGTTCCCCCGACCTCTGAAGTAATGTCGCGGGAATATATTTCGACTCCGTTGCGATAGCATACGGGGACAAAAGGCATTTCATATTCGAACAGCCTGCAGAAATCAGCTATCGGAAGTTCACCCGAAAGCACTGTCAGATATTCGTCATAACAGACCGTGAATTCCAAACCGTTTTCGTCAACCAATCTCAGCTCACAGTTCGGCACACCGCTTGAAGAAAAGAACGGTGTGATTTTCATATTTGCAGGAAGCATTATTTCGCCAAGATACATTTCATAGTCGCCTTCCTTAATTGCTTTAACGTAATCATCATAGGAAAGCTCAATTATCCTGACGTTGAAGTTCAGTTTTGCAAGCTGGTCTTTTATCTGCTTTGCGGCTGCCACTTTGAATTCATTATCCTTGCAGACGGTGAGATTACAGGTAAGGCTTTGTGTTGTGCTGCAACGGTAGCCGTAATGGTTGATTGACGTGTAGCCTGCCTGCTCAAGAATTGCTTTTGCACCGTCAACGTCAGCCTCCATCTTTGTGGTGACAGAAACGTTTTTCATAGCGCCCCACGCAGGATTGAACGGCAGAGCAGACGGCGTTGCATGACCCTGGAAGCCCTGAGAAACAATTTCCGTTCTGTCGATAAGCGTTGACAGCGCCTGTCTTACCGCATTTTCGGTAAAAATATTCTTTTCGTCATTAAAGCCGAGATATACCAGACTGTTTGTGGGTACTACGCCGAGACCCGCATTAACTCTTGTATACTTACCGCCCGAAAGGTCGTTATACCAATAATCGTAGTTGCCTATCTGCAGACCGTATGACATACCCTCCGAATTGTTGACCTCAAAGAGCATAATCGTATCAACGTTCAGTGCTTCATCACGGTTGCAGTAAGTGTTTGGCACGAGTGTAGCCGTCGGGAGTTTGCCGTTGATTACGTATCTGCCTGCACCGGTCGGAGGAACAATATCATAGATTTTCGTGCCGCCGGACAGCGTCTGAATGGTATCGGTCTTGACAATCGGGAAATCGAGACAGGCAAGCGCATTAAAATCTGCGCTGTTCAGCTTGAACTCAACCGAATTGCCGTTTGCCGATGCTGACGCAATACCCGAAAGGCGCGGTGAATAATAATCGCTGCGCTTGGACTGATTAAAAGAATAAACAACGTCATCAGCCGTTATCGGCGAGCCGTCGGAAAAACGTATTCCGCCTTTGAGAGTAACGGTAAGGATTTTATCTTCGTTGGTGTAGTTGCTTATCAGCAACGGCTGTGCAGTAAAAGAGTTATCAATACGCACAAGTCCGTCGTAAAGCAGTGGCACAAGCGCACGGTTAACCGAGCTGATATCCTTGAACGGGTCAACCGTATCGTTGTGAGCAACCGGCAACGTTACACTGTAACTGACGGCAGGAGCGGAGCTGTTCACGTTGTTCTGCCCTGTGTTACCGTCGCTGTCGGTTTTATCCGAGCAGGCACACAACGAAAACACAACCGTTGCCGCAAGAATTATACTTATGAGTCTGAGGGTCTTTTTCATATCTTATCCTCTGATATTAATCCGTTGAATATCAACGGTTTTTCCGCTTTGTTTATCAATATCGAATATGCATCCGCACAGCATACATTCGCCGCTGTTGTTTTCAAAGCGCGTCGGCATACCCGTTTTAAGTTTTGTGATGATATTCTGCGGTGCAACACCGAGCACACTCTGCACCGTGCCGACCATACCGAGGTCGGTTATATAGCCCGTGCCGTCAGGCAGAATCTGCTCATCTGCCGTCTGCACGTGTGTGTGAGTGCCGAACACAGCGCTCACCCTGCCGTCAAGATAAAAGCCGAGGGCACGCTTTTCGCCTGTTGCCTCTGCGTGGAAATCAACAAGCTTTATGCGGCAGTCGCTTATCTCGTCAAGGCATCTGTCAACCGCAGCGAACGGATTGTCGCCGTCCATAAATGCGTTGCCCGCAAGGTTGATTACGCCTATTTTCACACTGCCCATATC
Source organism: Acutalibacteraceae bacterium (assembly GCA_045637465.1). Classification (GTDB taxonomy): domain Bacteria; phylum Bacillota; class Clostridia; order Oscillospirales; family Acutalibacteraceae; genus UBA8612. The sequence goes on from JAZTZM010000028.1 coordinate 113,799, forward strand.
TGCAACGGCAACACCTTTGCCGGGGTTGCCCTCGTAATAGTTGGCAGGTCTGATTATATCGTGACGCGAATCGAGCGTATCGTAAATCTCTTTGCGACGGTATACGTGATTGCCCGTGGTGATAAGGTCAACACCGCAGCTGAAAAGATACTCTGCCGAGTCGGGTGTAATACCGTTGCCTGCGGCTGAATTTTCACCGTTTGCAATGCAGAAATCAACACCGTACTGTTTTTTTATTGTCGGCAGACGGCGGCGCAGATATTCGCAGCCGGGCACACCGACAACGTCGCCAATTGCAAGTATAACCATCTGTTATCGGTCACTCCCCTGCTGTATAATCATTGAAAATTGCGTTGTTATAAATTGCGCTTTCCTGAACAAGCATTGAGTCGTTCTCTGTCACAGTGCCGTCACAGTCTGCATCGGCTGCAACCGTGTACACAGCGTGTGTCGGCTCAAGCAGACCTATTGCATACATCCTTGTAAGGAATGCGTCGTCAGCATCAGACTTGCCGTTGCCGTCAATATCGCCAAGCACTGCAACGGTATAGACAACATCATCACTGCCATCTTTTGAAAGAGTTACGGTTGAGCCCGTTGAGTAAGTGCCGCTGCTGTTTGCCTGCTGTTTTACGGTATATCCTCCCGTAGCTTCAAGCGTATCAAAATAATATTCAAGATATTCCGCAGTGAATACGATCAGCTTTTTGCTGTTATCCGCAACAACGGATGAATCAAGCGTTTCTATTGAAATCTTTGTTTCGAGTGCGGCAATAGCATCAAGAATAGCCTGAGCCATACGGTCAACCGCTGCTTGCTCATCGGAATACTTACCGTAAACAACAGCACTGACAGCTGAAGCAACACCGCTGAAATCGACGTAATCGTCAGGGTTGAGTGCCGCCGCCTGAGCCTTTGCCGCCTCTACTGCAGAATAATCCGCAGGTGTGCGCTCAATGAGCTTATCCATCGCATCAAGAAGTTCGATGTATTTTGCATCAACTTCATCCTGCTGGTATGCATAGAGATTATAATCAATGCTGTCTATAACAGCCTGAACAATTTGATAGTTGGTGAAATCTGCAGGATTAAGGCTCTGTGCGATAGCAACAATTCTGTTGAGCTGTGTGTAGCTTGCCTTGCCGACAACGGTACGCAGAGCTGCCTCGGCAACAAGCTTCATGCTGAGCATTCTGCCGTCTCCTGTGAGCGGATGAACATCATAATAAACACCGTCAGTACCCTTTTGCATATTGGAGTAGTCGTAAACAGCACACCTTGTATTTTCTTCTGCACGGATAAGGTCTCTGACCTGTGCGCCGGTAAACTTGGGATTAATTGCAAAGCAAAGTGCCGCAACGGCTGTTACCTGCGGAGCCGCCTGCGATGTGCCGCTTGCACTGGCGTACAGAATATTATAATTTCCGGTTGCGTTTGCCTGCGGTGTAACTGCACCGAATATCGAGTAGCCGGGAGCATAGATATCAACTCTGCTGCCACCGTTGCTGAAGGGCGCCATCTCGAAAAGCAGACCGTTTGCATTGTTACTCTGGTTTGATGCAGCACCGACAACAATTATACGGTTATATACTTCTTTGACCTGAGCCGTGGTCATTGAGCCGTAGCGTGTATTGGTGCGGATTGAGCAGTACAGTCCGTTTTGTGTTGCATCAGTGCTTCTTTTCACATTCACACCGAGCCTTGTGTCGACAACACCGTTACCTGCCGATTGCACAACGACAAATTCATTACCTGAATTCAGAAGTGTGTTCATACCGAGTGCACACTGCTTTGCCATACTGTCAAGCTCGTAGGTTGTGTAGGGTTCTTCATAAGGATTGAAAGTATCTGTCGGTGACGGATCGAGACCAAGCGAAAGGTTAACTACCTTTGCACCGTTTGTAACGTGGCTTGATACTGCACTTACCACATAGCCGAGCGTATCCGAACTTGCAGCTGATGACTGGAAGTTTGCTGCATAAACATCAACATCCCACAGAATACCGCTCAGACCGATACCGTTGTCGTGATTTGCGCCTATTATACTTGCGACATGTGTGCCGTGATACTGCCCCGCACGTGTTTTGTTGTTGGTTGAAAGCACGTTATGCGAAGAATATGAGCCGTTAAATGATACAACACCCTGCATATCCTCGTGGGTTGTCATAACGGGACCGTCAATGATACCGACTGTAGCGGTGGAATAAAACTTATCGTAATCCCATGCGCTGTATGCCTGGATTGCCTCTGCGTGCCAGTTGTAGCCACCGGGTATATCTTCGTTAACTGTTTCTTTGTTGCTTGTGTATATGCTCCATGGGTCGTTTGTGGTGACATTGATTTCAAGAGGAAGAATCTGCTCGATACCCGCGCCGACAACCTCTCTGTATTTTTCAACTTCTTCACACTTTTTGTTGAGTGCATCAAGATTCTCTGCTTCAACTTTTGCCTGCACCATAGCTATATCATTCACTTCGCCGACACGCTCAGCACCGATTTCGGCAAGAATCTCATTGATTCTCTCGTCTGTTGTGTCGATTTCGAAATAGATATTGATAATCTCTTTTACGTACTTTGTGCCGTTTTCTTCAGCTTCTTCATCCTTTGTGCGCTGATATATCCCGCCCGCATTATAATATATATCCTGCGTGTATGTCTGCGTTTCACCGTTGTCGAGTGTTGCGGTAAACGTAACGGTGTTGTCACCGTGCTTGAGCGAAAGGTTGTCAACGCTCCAGTCGCATCCGCTGAGCACTGCATCGCCGCTTGAGCCGATTTCAAATCCGTCAATGCCACTGCGAACTTCGTAAGTAACCGAAGAAACGGTTGAATCAGCAATTGCAACACCGTTAAAATCGGCAACAGGGCGGTTTACTGTTTTGTCTTCACCCGAATCGCCTTCAACTTTGAAAGACGTATCTGCTACAGTATCAGCGGCATAGGTTACGGTAAATCTGACAGAATAAGATTTATCGCTGATTGTGATTATTTCTTCAAGCGTGAAGCTGCGTGATTCGGCAACATCGACAGCCTGTGAAGCAAATATACCCATAACGGGTGTGAGCATTGTAAGAGCGAGCAGTAATGCTGCCGCTTTTTTATGTTTACGTACAAACACAATGATAAATGCAACGATCACAACCGCTGCAATAACTGCCGCTATGACAGCTTTTTCGTTTGTCTTTTTGACAGCAACAGCTTCGACTTTTTCTGAATCAGGATTGACTTCGCCATAGGCTATTACAGGAGAATTTATCACATCAAAGACAAGTTCCGCTTCGTAAGTACCGTTTGCGGAAAGATTGCCGACGGGAAGAATACAGCCCTCGTCGTTTTTGTCTTCAACATCTGATTTGAGCTCAAGCCCTTCAGGAACGGTGTAGACAATTTCTATATCGTTCACATCAAAGCTGTTTGAATTTTTGAGGTTGAGCGTAACGGTTGCCGAATTGTCGTTAACCACTGAATCAGCAGTAAGACCGAGACCGTATTCATTAGTGCTTTTTGCAGATGAAAAAAGGCAGAACAAACCGCAGAATATACAGCATAAGGCAAAAGCGAACAGCCTCTTTGTTGCTTTTTTCATTTTTGACGCCACCTCTCCAAATTAAAATTAACCGTCTATATTATACTTAAATAATTATTATATGTCAAGAACAGTTGTTTTGCATAAAAATTAACGCTACGTTAACTGCAATTGTAGCGCTTTATTTACTTGACACAAAACGAATTTTTTACTATACTTTAAGGTAGGAAAAAATGATATTCCAAAATCAAAAAAGGATGTGTGACATCAGCTATGGATTCAAAGTACGAAGCACTGTTTACCCCTTGGAAAATAGGTAATGTCGAAATCAAAAACAGAATAGTTATGTGCCCGATGGGTGGTACATCTCTCTTCGGTTGGTTTGAGCTCGGCGGCTGCCACTTTGACAAAGAAGCAGCAAACCTCTTCCTTGAAAGAGCCAACAACAACGTTGGTCTTATCATTCCCGGTATCGCTCCCCTTCGTGATACATTCTGGGGCAAATGGCTCTGGCAGAACCCCAAGATGTTCGAAGATCTTAAAGAATTTATGGATGAGATCCATAAGACAGGCGCAAAGCTGTTCATTCAGCTTACAGCAGGTATGGGCCGTTCATGGGCTATCACCGAGCTTGTTGCTCCTCTTCACAGAAATAAGTTCACACGCAAGCTTGTCAAGCCGATTCTTGACACATCACACGAGCTGGCTTGCCCCAGCCCTCAGCCTGCACGTTGGGCTCCCGATATTATCTGCCCCGAAATGACAAAAGAGCAGATTCACGAAATCATCGAAGCATTTGCAAAAACAGCAAAGCTCTGCCGCGATGCAGGTGTTGACGGTGTTGAAGTTCACGCTGTTCACGAGGGTTATCTTTTAGACCAGTTCGCAATTGAATTTTTCAACAAGCGTACTGACGAATACGGTGGAAGCTTTGAAAATCGTTTCCGTTTCGCAACAGAGGTTGTTAAAGCTATTAAAGGTGCTTGTGGTGAAAATTTCCCTGTTTCACTTCGTTACTCAGTTGAATCAAAAATGAAAGGCTTCTGCGAAGGTGCAATGCCTGACGAAGTTGAAGGTAAAGATTACACAGAAGCAGGTCGTAATATGGCAGAATCTGAAAAAGCTGCTAAATATCTTCAGGATGTTGGTTACGATATGCTTAATGCTGACAATGGTACATACGACTCATGGTACTGGGCTCACCCACCAATGTATATGCCTGAAAACTGTAACCTTGACGATGTTGCTCACATTAAAAACTTTGTAGATATTCCAGTTGTTTGTGCTGGTAGAATGGACCCTGCAGTTGCTGCAGATGCTATTAAAGAAGGTAAAATTGACGGTATTGGTGTTGCTCGTCAGTTCCTTACAGATGGTGAATGGGTTACAAAAATTATTGAAGACAGAATTGAAGATATTAAGCCTTGCATTTGCTGTCATAGTGCTTGTTTCAACTTCTCATCTTCAAAAGGTCACGCAAATACACAAGACCTTTTCGACACAATGGGACTTTCTCGTTGTGCTCTTAACCCAAAAACAATGCAATCTAAAAAATATAAGATTGAGCCTGCAAAGAAAGCAAAGAAAGTTGCTATTATCGGTGGCGGTATCGGTGGTATGGAAGCTGCTATTGTTCTTGCACAACGCGGTCATACAGTTGACCTTTACGAAAAAACAGACAAATTAGGTGGCGTATTTATTGCTGCGGCTGCTCCTACATACAAGGAAAAAGACCGTGACCTTATTGCCTGGTATAATCGTGAAGTTAAGAAATACGATAAAATCACAATTCATATGAATACAGAAGTTAAAGATGTAGCTTCTCTTAATGCTGATGAAGTTATTGTTGCTACAGGTGCTACTGCAAAGAGAATTCCTATTCCTGGTGCAGAAAAAGCAGTTGAAGCAGTTGACTTCCTTTTAGGCGATATGTCACAGGCTCCACAGAATGTTGTAGTTATCGGTGGTGGTCTTACAGGTTGCGAAATCGCACTTGAGCTCCACAGAACATACGGCAAAAATGTTGCTATTGTTGAAATGCAAGATGACCTTATTACAACTCCTGGTATTGCTCTTGCTAACACAAGCTATCTTCGTGATTACTTCAAAGCAAAGAAAGTTCCTGTTTACCTCGAGTCAAAAACAACTGCAATTAACGATGGCAGTGTAACCATTATGACAAAAGATG
>JAZTZM010000029.1:0-1239 GCA_045637465.1 Acutalibacteraceae bacterium
ATATGGCATCATCGAAAGAGAAAATTATTATAAAGGTAAAGAAGGACACCGTGTTCCCAATTGCCCCAAAGAAAAAGAAGATGCAATAGTTGATGCACTAAAATATTTCAAGATGATATGATTACAGCCCGCAGGTTTGATGCCTGCAGGCTGTCGCTGTTTTATTCAGTTATCTGTGTAAAACGCATCCAAAGCGAAATTCGCTCCATGCCTGAAGCCTGTCTTGTAGCTGTCGAAATCAAGGTCTCCTACGATGATCCCCCATAGGTCAACATATTCTAAAAACAACTTTTTCTCGCCGCCTGCGAGCTTTGCCCTGAGTTCGGTTTTCTATTTCACAAAGTCTGCTGAAGTCCTTTTGAAAGTCCAAATTCCGCTTAATATTGCGTGTTTGCGGTTCAATGTTGCCGTAATAGAAATCTTCGATGAAATTCACTATACTCAACCTTTCTTATGCACAAAATCCTTGTATGTTTTCTCTCCGGCTTTTCTCCAACCGATGATTTTTCCGAGCACTTTTACCTTGTGTTTGAATATAATGAAATCCCTGTTGAAATGCAAATCAGGCACAATATAATGCTTGTTCGGCTCATACTTAAAATCCTCAACAACAGCCGCAAATCTGAAACCGTCTATTTCGAGCGCCATATATCCGTCAAGTACGGCGAAACTCTTGTAATGCACGCTGATATAGCAGAAGCAGAGCTTCCTGAAGGCTGGTCAATTGAATGGACAGTTGAGGGCGCAGGCTTCTCAACAAAGGTTGAAGAGAAGTGACTCAAGTGCAAGGTAACTTCTATTGCAAACGGTAATCCGACAGCAAGCAGCTCAAATCTGACGCAAGCTTCTGGCAGAAGATCGTTTCGTTCTTCAAAAACCTGTTCCGAATGAACAGAATTATTCCGGAATAAACCCGAAAACTGAATCGCAAATAGCAACACAAACACCACCCGACCTGAGTAAAATCAAGTCGGGTGGTTATCTTTTGAGGTGCAATCAAAACTTACAAAAAACACATCAAAAATTACATTTATTACAAAAGTGCGAAAAAGTGCGCTATGATGCAGATGTCAACAGGGAAACACACTTCCCGAAAATAAAAACAAAAAATGAAAGAGGTAAACAAAAATGACAATGGTAATCGTAACAGCAATCGTAGCAGTCGCATCAGTAGCAGCAGTCGCAATCATCAGCAGATTCTGATTAACAAAAGAGGGAGGATAAAAACAATGGCAGCAG
>JAZTZM010000030.1:0-11911 GCA_045637465.1 Acutalibacteraceae bacterium
ACATTCACTTTTATAACAACGAACGTATCCAATTAAAAACAAAACTGACTCCGCTTGAAAAACGAAGTCAGTATGTCGCTTAATTAAATATTTCTGCCATAGGGGCTTTTTTGTACTGTCCGCACAATTTGGGGCAGTTCATATTTATACTGCTTGCTCTTTTTGTTGTTTATCAATTGTCATTCTGAACGGCAGCGAAGAATCTTTTCGGGTTCTTTATTCAGTTTTTTTAGATCCTTCACTGCGTTCAGGATGACAAGGCGGTTTGTTTAGTGTAATGTGAACAAAAAACAGAATGTTTTTTGTGCTGTTGCACGAATGGATTTTTCTTTATCCGTGAGTAAAATTATGGTAAAATTTATTATGTATAAATATATCCGTGAGATTTATGCTTTCGGGGAGGTAAAAAGCTATGAAAAAAATGTGCATTAAAATTTTATCGGTTGTGCTTTGCGCCGTGATGGTGCTGGGCGCTGCACCGCTCGGCGGATTCATCGGGCTTGATTTGCCGAGTCTGTTTGAGTTTAAAGCCGAAGCGGCAACATACAGCGGCACTTGCGGCGATAACCTGACTTGGTCACTTGATACAAGCACAGGTGTGCTCAATATCTCGGGTACGGGTGCGATGAAAGATTATCATTTAGACTCATCACCGTGGTATTCATACCGCAGTTATATCAAAACGGTCAATATACCCGACGGCTTAACAACCATCGGTAGTTGTACGTTCTATAATTGCGCCAACCTCACAAATATAACAATCCCCGACAGCGTAACAGCCATAGGTGTTTCTGCGTTCTCAGAATGCACTCGCTTAAAAAGTGTATCAATTCCTGAAAGCTTAACAACCATCGGCAATCAGGCGTTCGCTTTCTGCACCAGTCTCACAAGCTTAACAATTCCTGACAATGTAACAACCATTGGTACTGATGCATTCCATAAATGTGCCAGTCTAACAAACATAACCGTAGATTCAAATAACAAAAATTATTCAAATGATAGTTATGGCGCTCTGTTCAATAAGGAGAAAACAACGCTTATACAATATCCTGTCGGTAATACAAGAAAAAGCTATACAATCCCTGATAGTGTAATAACTATAGAGGATTGGGCCTTTGTTTATTGCGATAATCTCTCAAGCGTAACAATATCAAACGGCGTAAAAACCATCGGCGATAATGCGTTCTATAATTCTGACAGCCTCACAAGCGTAACAATCGGCAACAGAGTAACAACCATCGGTGCTTGGGCGTTCTCTAATTGCACCAAACTCACAAATGTAACAATCGGCAACAGCGTAACAACCATAGATAGTTATGCGTTCTATGATTGTACCAGCCTCACAAGCGTAACAATCCCCGACAGCGTAACAACAATCGGTAGTTCTGCGTTCGAAGATTGCACCAGCCTTGCTTCAGCTATAATCGGAAACGACGTTACAAACATAGGTGGTTATGCGTTTGCTTATTGCACAAGTCTTACTGAAGTTACAATTGGGAAAAGTGTCATAAGTGTAGGCGATCGTGCGTTTGTAGATTGCAATAATCTTGATAGTGTATATTATACAGGAGATATTGCATCATGGTGTGGAATTGATTTTTACAACTCTCTTTCTCAACCTATGTTTTATGCAGATAATTTCTATATAAATAATATTCCCATAGAAAAAATAGAAATTCCTAATATAGTCACAGAAATTAAGGCATATGCATTCTGTAGATTTATAGGTATTACTTCTGTTACAATTGGAAATGGTGTTAGGAGCATAAGTGATAGTGCTTTTATTGGTTGTATAAAGTTGAATTCAGTAATAATTGATAATAGCGTCACAACTATTGGCGATAATGCATTCTCTGGTTGTGATAATCTTACAAGCATAAAAATTCCTAATAGCGTAACAGACTTAGGCAATTGTGTTTTTCAAAACTGCAAGAATCTTGAAAATGTAATAATAAGCAACGACATAACAAGCATAGGCCGCAGTGCATTCGACGGTTGTTATAACCTTACAAGTGTGACAATCCCCAACAGTGTAGTGATCATTGGTGACTATGCGTTCCGTTCTTGTGATAGTCTCGCAGACATATATTATTCAGGTTCAGAAGAACAATGGACTAAAATTTCTATTGGATCAAGCAACGAACCTTTATTAAACGCTACCATTCATTTTAATTCAACCGGACTGGATGATGATAATACTTCCGGTGATGAACCTTCTTATGAAGAAAAATACAAAAACGCAACAATAACACTTGATAAAGACAGTTATACGGTTAAAGAACCTGATTTACTGAAAATAACAGGAACAATCAGTTGTCCCGATGGTGTGGATGGACTGCTTATGTATTGGTCATATGATGACAGTGAAGCATTCTATACCACTTCACCGACGACATATGAAACAGTATCTGAAACCGAAAAACGTTTCAGCGTAACTTTTTCTCCGAAAAAAGCCGGCAAATTCAAAATCTATGCAGTACTTCCAAACGGTGCAAAATTTGAATGCACGGTTGAATCATACAAATCATGCGCACCTGCGTATATTACAGAGCATTTACAATTTATAGAAAGTAACGAATATAATAATTTCCTTAATAGCAAGACCGCTGAAAATTTGGCAGATTCTATGAGAAGTAATCCTTCTTACCATTGGAACAATGCCATGTCAATAAACTTTTTTGAAAATTATTATGATATCGTTCTGGCTGAATTAATAACAGGTGCAACGACCAAAAAAACAATGTTGGAAACATTTTATGGAGCATGGTCAAAAGAATGTACAGGTTTACTGAAAGAAGTTTTTGATTTTCTTGATTCATCGGGTGAAGTGAATTTTGAAAATGTTACTTTTGAAGAATTTTTAGATGTTTTTAACACGAATAACCCCGATGCGTATAAGAATACAACAATATATAAAATGGTTGTTGATGCGGTTGGTAACGATCATACAAAGATAATTAATGCTGCGTTTAAAACAAGTGATATAATTGGTGTTGCAGGAGATATTTTTAGCGCTTCCCTTGATGTATATGATGGTATCCGTGAATGTGTTTACTACTTTTCCGCAATAAATGCATACAGATATACGAGCGAGTATTTTAAAGATGTTATTCAAAAAGCTTCAGAATTGACAGATAACAGCGACCTAAAAGAATCTCTTGATACTTATGCGTCTATTGATTCCAAAAGTGACTATATTGATTTTGCAAAATCGTTGTATGAAAGAGCTAGAAATTCTACGATTCAAACAGCGGTAAAAGTATTTTTTGATATGTTTGGTATAGGAAGAACCGCAAAATTCGTTACAAACATTGTAGTTAAAGGTGGAGCAAAACTTGCAAGTAAGGTTGTTACTGTTTCGACAAAAACAGGAGCAGTAACTGCGACCGTTGCACAAATTGCGAGTGGTGCAATCGCCGGTGTTACTCTTGGTATGGCAGTTTCTGATATAATTACAAACGCTGACGATTATAGTCAGTATGCATCAAAATGTACTCATTCGGGTGATTTCGCTGAAGTTTTTGCAAAGGTTCTTAAAGAATTTGAAAATAATTTTAACGATAGCAAAACGATTGAAGATGCTTTGCGTTTTGATGCCGCATTTAATCTGTATAAAGACACTCAGATTTATGCATTAACCTCAATCGCTCAATCTGTTAATGCACAGGAAAACAGTCTTGTTGCAAAAATATTGAATCTTAAAGGCAATATTGCTCCATATATTTCAAAAATTAATTGCTATCTAAATCTTCGTTGTCATGAACACGAATTGGATGAATTGGTTACAGGTGAATATTATTTTATAGATGAAAAATATTCAGGCAACAAGATTATTAGAGTTGCTTGTCCGGTTGATATTTACGTCTATGATTCAGCAGGAAATCTTGCAGTTTCAATTGAGAATGATTTTGTTGAAATCTTCGATGACCGTCTTAATGCATATGTATTGAACTCTGAAAAATATATTTGTGTTCCTCTTGATGAAGAATTTACAATAAAAATTGTTTCAACCGATGCCGGCGAAATGGATTACTCCGTTTTTGAATTTGATGAAAATTCAAAACTGAGTCGTGAGGTTTCAAAGGAAAACATTTCTCTTGAAACGAACAAAACTTTTGATGGTAAGATTAACAACATACTCAATACCGATGCTGATAATTATAATCTCACGGTTTCCGACACACAGGAAAAGATAGCAATGGAAAACGATATTAATTGTGTTACAGCAACCGATATTGAAGTTTCTGAATCAACCATTTCATTAAAAACAGGTCAAAGCAAGACTTTGTATGCAACAGTTTCACCGTCAAATACAACAGATGAATTCGCTTGGATTTCAAGCGATGAAACAGTCGCAACTGTTTCAGAAAACGGTGATGTGAAAGCAATCGGGGAAGGCAAAGCAACCATAATTGCAATATTTAATGATTTAATCTATGCAGAATGCGAAGTCGATGTTGTTGATTCGAAAGACTATACAGTCTGTTGGATTGTTGATGGTGTTTCAACATTTCAGATTTTTACAGAAGGTGATTCGATAACCAAACCCGTAAATCCTGGAAAGAAAGGTTATGAGTTTGTTGGCTGGACACCTGAAATCCCCACAACAATGCCTGCTGAGAACCTGACGTTTACCGCTCAGTTTGAGCTTACCGTTAAAGAGATTAAAATTAAAACTCCCACAACCACAACTGTCAACTACGGTGATACACTTGTTCTGCAGCTTGAGGATGTTGAGCTGCCTGAGGGCATTGCGATTGAATGGAGCTTGATTGGTGACGCTGTAACCACAGCTGTAAGCGAAGACGGCAAGGAATGCCGCGTTACTTCAACCGCAAGCGGCAACGTAAGCGTTATCGCAACACTTGTTGACGAAAACGGTGAGCCTGTGCTCAATGCGAACGGCAACGAAATATTCGATGATGTAAATCTCAAATCCAACGCAAGCTTCTGGCAGAAGATTGTTTCATTCTTCAAGAATCTGTTCAGAATCAATAGAATCATTTATTAAAACATCAAACCGGCATCGGGGCACTAAAAAGCTCCGATGCCGGTTTTGTTTTTATTCTTCCATTTGTCTGCCGAGGAAGTTTGCCGCAACCTGAACGAGCTTGACGTCAGCCGCAGCAGGCACGGACATTTTTTCGTCGCCCAGCATAACTACAGCGCCTGAAACGTCACCCGCAGCAATAATCGGCGAAGCAACGCAAGCCATACGCTCCACGCCGACAGCAGGTGTCATACCCTCGCCCTCACGCTGTGTGACGTAGCTTTCACGCCGCTCCATACAGTCTTCAAGCTCCTGGGAAAGCTGACGGTCGATAACCTCTTTCTTCGGCACACCTGCGCAGGCAATAACCCTGTCGCGGTCACAGATAAGCACGGGGCGGTTTGCGCCCCTGCAAAGCACCTCTGCATACTGCGCGGCAAGCGACGACAGCTCACCCACCGGCGAATATTTTTTGAATATAACCTCACCGTCAGGCGCTGTAAAAATCTCCAACGGGTCGCCTTCGCGGATACGCATTGTGCGTCTGATTTCTTTAGGGATTACTACCCTGCCCAAATCGTCAATTCGGCGGACAATACCTGTTGCTTTCATATTAATATCTTTCTCCTTGCTTTGCATTTATACGGGCGGCAGATTGCTGCCCCTACACAATTTTTGAAATCGCGTTGTTAGGATATGTAAGCGAAGGAGATTTATACTTGAGCAAACCATTATAAACGTTTTAAAAAATTATGTTAACTTTTTCAAAAGATAACCACCCTACTTGATTTTACTCAGGTCGGGTGGTGTTTTTTGATTATTTGCAATCTGTTTCCTGCTTAAAACCAGCTACTTAAATCATAGAAATCATCGTAGCAGTCTTGGCAAACTTTTTCAGTTTCACCCAAAAAAGAGATCTTATTTTGCACGCCAAAGTATACTTCATCACACTCTTCACAGGTATGTATGTTTAAAATAGTAACAATCGCAACAAGCACAACGGCACCAACTGTAATAAGAGGTATAAACTTTTTGACAGCACCTGATTTGGTTTTTTTGTTTTTTTCTTTAATCACTTTCGGCTTATCCGATACAAAATTTGCCGCACAGTCAAGCTCATTTACCGGGTTTGGATTGTGTGCCGGTTCTCGCATTGATTCGGCACAGCCGCGTACTGACTGTATAGCAGGTGGTTGCGGAAAAGGTATTTGTTCTCCACACTCACCGCAAAATTTCACATTTTTTTCAAGCTTACTTCCGCAATTTGGACAAAACATAAAATATCAACTCCTTTTTAAATCAATGTTTTTTTCATTCCGATAGTGATAAATACGATAACAGCACCTATTGCCAAAACAGCAACAACGACAATTACAACAATGGTTTTGATGTTCAGACCGTCGGAAACAGCTGATGAGCCATCACCGGAATAATCAACCATATTCAGTTCATATCCTATACCCTTTTCATCAGCATAACTCTGTGCTGCAGAGCCTTCGGAACAGTAAAGCTGAATCTGCTGTCCTTTTTCCTCGCCGAAAGCATTTGTGCCAAACTTAGTTACGCAATCCGGAATATGAACACTTACAACACCGGTATCAGAAAATGCATTATCGCCTATTCCTTTAACCTCATAACCGTCAATTTTTTCAGGAACAACTACATCAGAATCATTACCGGTATATTTAAGAATAACGACATAATTGTTTATAATGGTATACTCAAAGTCGATATCAACATAAATATCAATCTTAGAATTGTTTTCGGGTTCAACATAGGTTTCAGGTTTGTTATATTCAGGTACGGTTGCGGGTGCCTGAGTAGTTTTTTCTGCCTTTTTCTGTGTTGTATTCACTTCAGCAGGACGTGTAGTTGACGGTTTATCAACAGGTCGTGCTGTAGTATTCACTTCAGCAGGACGAGTGGTTGACGGTTTATCAGCAGGTCGTGTTGTGGGGGATTGGGTCGGACGTTCGGTAGGAGATTGAGTAGGTGTATTTGAGCCTTCGGATACAGAAAAGCTATAACTTCCTGTTTTATTGCTTCGCTCAGAAAAAACAATATAATAATCTCCCGAAACAAGATCATATGACTTTTTCCATTTTAGGGTATCTGAATTTGAATCTTTTACATCATAGAATGAGTCTATTTCACTGCCACTTGCATTATACAAATAGAAATATATTGCGTCTAAATTGCCATTCAAAGAGACCGTTATTTTACCGGATGAGGTCAAATTAATTTTATAGTAATCGGAGCCGTCATTTTTCGCTATTTGTCCTCTGTATGTATTACTAAATGCTATTTTGTTTGAGCGCTCAAGAGAATTGTTTTTATTCTCTTGATTTTCACCAAATGTTTCTTGTGCACTGCTAAAGCCGACATCAAATCTATAGTCACCAGTTTTATTGCTTCGCTCAGAAAATACAATGTAATAATCTCCCGAAACAAGGTCATATGACTTTTTCCATTTTAGGGTATCTGAATTTGAATCTTTTACCTCATAGAATGAGTCTATTTCACTGCCACTTGCATTATACAAATAGAAATATATTGCGTCTAAATTGCCATTTAAAGAGACCGTTATTTTACCGGATGAGGTCAAATTAATTTTATAGTAATCGGAGCCGTCATTTTTCGCTATTTGTCCTCTGTATGTATTACTAAATGCTAATTCATTTGAGCGTTCAAGAGAGTTATCTTTGTTTTCTTGGTTTTCGCTAAAAGATTCTTGAGCACTGCTAAAACTGACATCAAATCTATAGTCACCAGTTTTATTGCTTCGCTCAGAAAACACAATATAATAATCTCCCGAAACAAGATCATATGACTTTTTCCATTTAAGAGTATCCGAATTTGAATCTTTTACATCATAAAACGAGTCTATTTCACTTCCACTTGCATCGTACAAATAGAAATAAATTGCACCTAAATTGCCATTTAAAGAGACCGTTATTTTACCGGATGAGGACAAATTAATTTTATAGTAGTCTGCTCCACTTACAACCATTACACCCGAATAACTCTTCCCAAAGCTTATAGGTGTTGCCGTATCCATACTGGACCCTGCTGCACTGACAGCAAAGCTGAATGAAGTTAAAATAATAATTAACGCAGCAATTAACGAAACTGTTTTTTTCATTGTTGGTTCCTCCATGATTAATTATTTGATTCATCAAAATCAAAGTCACTGTTGGATTTTGCCATTTTTGGGATTGCCTTACCCTGTAATTTTTTGTTATATCCGATAACAACTAAAGTAATCAAAATAAGTAATATCATTTCAAACAGATGTGATGCTGCATCGTAATTATTGCAAACAAAAATCAGCGAAATAACACACAGCACGATGTTCCATATAATGACATAATTTGATATAAGCGCTTTGCTGTTGTAAGCACCGCTCTTCACTGTTTTTGCTACAATACGAAGAGCTGCTCTGAATTTCATAACATAAACAAAGTTAAGCACGTAATATACCAGAACCGGCACAGCGCTGATAATAATCTGTATAGCATCTTCTTCATCATAACAATAACCGTCGAAGGCGATAAAACCGGCTACAGCAACCACACCGGCTGCTACAACACCATATACCAACTGAACAACCGAATAGTATTTATATACCGAATCAATTGTCTTGAGACCTTTGAGGTTAATTCTGTCTTTTTTCTCGTTGGCAGATGATATATAAAAATGCCATACGCCATATAAAGTGAAAGCTGTCGGAACAAAGCAAACAAGTCTGATTATAATTCTCAGCGACTGAATAATGTCCGCAACTTCTTCCATATCCATCAGACTCAGGACACTGTAATAGCCAAAAGTTAAATACGAATCAGTCAACTTGCCAATCAATTCTGCACCGATATTAAATGCTGTAAACAGGCTGTATGATCCGGAAAGCGTGGTAATCAGCTCAATAATTGCAAACAATGAGAACGTCAGCAAGAATCCAAGAAAAAGCCATGAGGTTGCCCTTTGTTTGAGATCATTCATATCGGGAATGGTTGAAAGGGTTCTGCCAGGTTTTATTTTTGCCAGAACACCTGATACAACAGCCGGCATTTCAGGCTGTGTTAAAGGCTCACCCCATTCATCAGTTCCGGACTGTCTGGCTTTTGTTTCGCATTCAGTTAGCAGCTCCGATGTTTCCCGTATTTTAACAGGTGCATCCGTCTGCTGTTCTTCATTAATTTTTTTCAGTGGCTTTCCGCAATAGAAACAAAACTTTGCTTCTTTTATTGTTTTTCCGCAATGTGGACAAATAATCATTTTCCTCTCTCCTTTTCGCAATATATATCAGATTTTTAATACTATATTGCAACAATTTCCGCTGTCACTACTGCTGCAACCGTTGCAATTACTACTGCTAGTTTTGTTTACTCCTTCTTTTGACTTTTGCTTTTAAGCTCTTGCGATAACGAAAAAAGTTGCTGCTGACGCAACCGCAAGAATTGCTGCTGTGATAACTGCTGCCATTGGTTTATCCTCCTTTTTGTTTCTGGGCTATGTGTTTCCCTGTTGACAACCACATAATAACGCACTTTTTTAATTTTTTACCAAATTTGTAATATTTGATGAACATTTTGTAAACTTTGATGAAAACGAGCAAAAAAACACAGCTAGTGTTTAATCACCAGCTGTGTTTTTTATTAAAACCAGTACTCTTCGAGTTTGCTTGTATCATTGCCGATGCGATAATAAACCACATCACTTGTAACATTTACATACCGGCTATCGGCAGAATTAATCGGTTCTTTTTTTCCGGTAGAGATATTGATTTTGTAAAGATAGTTGTTATCACCGGCATTACGGAAATACACATTTCCGTTGCTAACATTGAGATATTTTGCGGAATCTGAGCAGAACACTTCACGGCTGCTGCCGTCAGTTTTCATGCGATATATTTTTTGGTTATCACTATCGTTACAATAATATATCCACCCATCATACAGGTTTATATATGAACCCTTATCGGAATTAAGCTTTTTCTCACCTGAGCCGTTTATTCCGATGCTGTAAATACCACCGTCTTTATTACAGTAATATATCACACCGTTATATAAAGTAAATGATGAAACTGCACTGTCTGTAAGTTTTATGTTATCCATGCCGTTGGTCTTTGCACGATATAGCTTATTGCCCTGAGATGAATTTATATAATAAATATATTCGCCATCCGCAATAAGCATAGAGCAGCTTGATATAATTATTCGATCATGGTCAGTACCGTCTTTTCGTATCCGATAAATATAGCTGCTATCATCAACATTTGCATAATACACATAATCGCCTTCAGCATCGATACACCACGTATTATATGTGTTCAAGCGGGTATTTGTAAGTCCGTCCGTCTTATACAGATACCAATTATCCTCATGATTCTGATAATAAATATATCTGTTTTCTTCGCAGACAAGACCGTCATTCACTACGTTCCCGTAAGTTTCAACGCTTAATAGTCTGAGCATTGCCTCATACTGCTCGACGTTATTGTCGCTTCCCAGGAATCTGTAATTCTCCTCACTTGCCTTTTTCCAACCCGGATTTATATATTTATTATCCGGCAGATATTTGTTTTCAAACTCTGCATATTCCTTGGCTGTCATCGGAATCTTCTGCTTATCGGTTTCGGCATAGAAAATAATGCCGTCGTTATCTTTGTCATCTTTTTCCTGGAATTCACCAAGAGCATCGGAAAGCATTTCTTTTTCCAATGAATAAACCTCTTTATAGACAACCGAAAATGAATCATTACCCGCATCATATTTAAGCATATCATACGGCCAGATTTCGTCTCCCGGTCCCTGATTGTGGCTATGCAAACAGCGCACATATCCATTGGCATAGAACTCCGTGCCCGTCATTAAAGTGTCTACAAGATAGGTTTCGGATTTGTCAACATCGTACGACCAGACAAACATTTCCATTTCAGCTGTAGAACCACAGACATAGTTATACAAAAGTTCCGGTATGCCGTCACCAGTGACATCTCTGACAGCAAATTCGTTATCTGATATGCTATCAGAACCAAATCTTTCTCCGAAGTATTTGTATGGATTTGCCCGAATATCACAGAGTATACCGTAATACAAATTCAGAACAGAAGACATATCTGCAATGTCATCTTTAAAAAAGTCTTCAAAAACATCATCCGGTGCTACAGTAGCAGGCTGTACAATATCAAGACCCGGATCTGCATTGGATGCTTTATCGTCTTTGCTTTTGTAACCGATAACAACAGCTGCTATAATGCCGGCAACAGCAGCTATGACCACTGCTGTCACAACCGCAAACACAACAATTTTTTTGTTGAACGGTTTTTTATCTTTTCTCTCAAGTGTTTTTCCCTTTGCAGCTTTATCTGATACAGATGCCTCAGGAGATTCTGAAGAGCCGCAATTATTCAAAAGATTGCGCAACTGAGCAACAGACTGAATGCGGGTTTCGTAATTCTGCTCCAGACCGTTTAACAACACTTTTTCAAGATTGTCATATCCGGATATGCCGGCCTCTGAAAAACTTTTCAGCTTTTCAAAATCACGTTCCGTACTTTCAACGGGTGTTATGCCCGTTATCATTTTGTAAAGCGTTGCACACACGGCATAAACATCCGTCCACGGACCTTGTTTGGAGCGACTTGCATACTGTTCTCTCGGAGCATAGCCTCGCTTTATCATAACAGAAAGACTCTTTTCACTGTCCTCTACCGCAAGACGTGCCGAGCCGAAATCGAGTAGCTTCACCTTGCCGTTATTGCAAAGATAAATATTATCAGGTGAAATATCTCTGTGGATAATGTTTTCTTCATGCATATCTTCAAGCGCATTGAGCACGGGCATAATCAGCTCAACCGCCTTTTCGGGCGCAAGCCTACCGCTGTTTTCTTCAAGATATTGCTTGATGTTCTGTCCGTCA
>JAZTZM010000031.1:0-64781 GCA_045637465.1 Acutalibacteraceae bacterium
GTTTTGAGCTGATTGTCGATTTCTTCTCTTCTGTATTCATCGCCTACGTTACCTGCAATCTTTGTGTAGAAAAGAAGCGGGTCTGTGATTCTGTATGAATAGATACCGTTGCATCTTACCTGAACCGAGCGGTAAAGACCAAGTCTTTTGTTGGCAACCTCAAACATAAACGGATTGGGTGTGCCGAACTTATTATCGAGAATTTCCTTTGTGTTGAAATAATAAACTCTCTGGTCTTTGCCTGTATCGCCGCCGTATGTAAATCTCTTGCCTACCTGCTTGAAAGTCTCTTTTATTGAATCGCCAAGCTTGCCGGAGAAGATTGAAGGCTCTGTCGAGCTGTCATAAGTAAATTCACCGGGCTCTGCGCAGACTTCAACAATCTTGCCCTGCTCGACGATAATCATACACTGACCGTCTGCAACGGCAATACCCGAGCCGTTTGAGATAACGTTATCACTGCCCTTGGTGTTGGAAGAACGTGAGCCTACACGCTTCTGTCCTTTCACCATAAGCACGTCGTTTTCAAGTGAATCGCAGTAGAAAAACTCCTTCCACTGGTCAGCGAGCACACCGCCGAGTGCGCCTATGCCTGCTTTAATAAGTCCCATATTAAAATTCTCCTTTCAAGAAATAAATCTGATATTTCTTTGACAATGCAAATTGTCAATATACAAGTCAATTATAACAGATATTTTTCATCAAGTCACTATTTGCTATAATTTTATTTGACAGATGACTTTTACATCACCCGAAATACGCACTTCGTAGCGATAAGTTTTTTGAATTCAACAAAAAGAGCAGAAAGACTTAGAAAGTCTTTCTGCTCCTGAATTTTTAAAGGCTATTTATCATATCAAGGTGAGCGACATAGTATCCGAACGCATCAGCGTTAACCTTTGAGAAACCGCCCTGCAGTGACATATGGTCGCCGCGGTAAACAGGCATTATATACCACACACCCTTGCCGATATTATCGGGGACAAAGGTTTCTGACGGTGCACTGCTCGGTGCAAGTGCCGAAACGGTATTGACAAGGCCGTCATTTTCAAGCCAGGTTTCATCAATCTCAAAACCGCCCTCGGTTTTGCCTGTATAGCTGCCCATACTGTCAGCACTTGATTGGAACATTACCTCCATAAGCTTTTTATCAGCGCTGTATGTGCCGTCTGCATTCTTATTTGTTGCAGAGCAGGCAATTGAGAAATAATATGTTTCGGGGCTTGTGTAGATTGTTTTGTTAAGCTCAAGCGCATTGTCGATATACATATCATAAGCTGCGCTGTCAATATCATCAGACTTTGATCCGTATGCACTTGTACCGTTGTGAGGTGCAGCAAGAGCTGTCATCGAATAAATCCAATCCTCTTTGCCACCCTTAAAGAAGGAGGAAACATCGTCAGGGCTTGCCTTGACCTCTTCTTCACTGCCAACCGCCATAAGCGAAGCAAACACGCGGATTGTTGCACCGCCGAAAGAATGTCCCAGGAGATTTATTTTATGCTCGCTGTCAAACTCATCTATAAGCGCTCTGCCCGTAAAATCCTCACCGTATCTGTCGTGACCGCAACGTTCGCTGTGTGCTTTACCGTAGTCTACAACAGTACCAGTAAGCTGTGCATAAAGCTCGCAGGCTCTGTCCCATGCACTTGCCGTGCCGTCAACCGAAGCGGCATAGCAGTTATAACCCTCTTTATTGAGCTGTTTCATCATATCACCGTTGAGCACACCCCAATAAGGGAAGAGATCGTAATAAAAATCGTAACTGCCCCAGCCCATCAGACCGTGCACCCATACGTAGTCATAGTTTGTGTTCCACTCATCCTGATTGACCTCGGGTTTTTCCTTCGGAAACAGGAAAGAGAAAACCAACATAATGATTGCAAGCGGAATTGAAATTATTTTTGCCATAATAAGTCCTCCGTTTATTCTGTCTTGGAATTAAAATATCACAACCACAGCACACTTGTCAACAACCTGACCAACCGTTTTTCAATAAATTGTGACAAATATGTAAAATATATTGAATTGCACACAAAATGTGCTATAATAAAATCGTCCATAAAATTTGAAAAGGAGATAAAAGCATGGATAAGTTCTTCAAAATCTCGGAACGCGGCTCAAACGTCAGAACCGAAATCATTGCAGGTCTTACAACCTTCTTCGCTATGGCATATATCATAGTTGTAAACCCCAACCAGATTGTCGGCTTCAGCTTTGATGTTCCCGGAATCTCAAAAATCTGGAATGCGGTTTATATCGCATCAATCATCGCTGCCGTAATAGGCACACTTCTTTACGCATTCTACGCAAAGCTTCCCTTTGCACAGGCTTGCGGAATGGGTCTCAACTCATTTTTCTTCACATCTTTCGTTCTGCCGCAGATCATTAACGGCGGCGACGTTATCAAGGGCTATCAGGCAGGTCTTGTTATAATCCTTATCTCCGGTCTTGTCTTCCTGGTGCTTTCGATTACGGGTCTTCGCAGCTACATTGCCAAGGCAATGCCCGAATGTATCAAAAAGTCGATCCCCGCAGGCATCGGTCTTTTCATCGCTTTCATCGGTTTCCAGAACGTCGGCATCATCCAGGCCAACCAGTACACACTCGTACAGTTTGTTAAGATCAACGGTGCAAAATGGGCTGATATCGCTCCCGCTATCATTGCACTTCTCGGTTTTGCTATTATCGCAGTTCTTACAAAGCTCAAGGTCAAAGGCGCTGTTCTTGTCGGCATTCTTGCAACAACAGTTATCTACTACCTTGCAACATGGCAGCTTCCCAGCTTCGATATGACAAGCTTTGCAGAACCTTTCAAAGATTTTGCAGACATCGGCATCACAGCTATCTTCAAGGCTGAATCATGGAAGAATGCTTTCTCCGGCGAAATGATCGGCAGCATTTTCTCCGTTATTATGCTCATCATCACATTCTGCCTTGTTGATATGTTCGACACAATCGGCACACTTTACGGCACAGCTTCCGAAGCAAATATGCTCGACGAAAACGGCGACCCCGTTGACATCAACAAATCAATGGCATGTGACTCAATCGCTACTGTTTCCGGTGCTGTTTGCGGCACATCAACAGTAACAACATTTGTTGAGTGCGCTTCAGGCGTTGCTGCAGGCGGCAGAACAGGTTTCACCAGCCTTATTACTTCACTTTGTTTCATCGTCTGCCTCTTCCTCTCACCCTTTGCAAGCATTATTCCTGCAGCAGCTACCGCTCCTGCACTTATCTTCGTTGGTGTTCTTATGCTCAAGAACTTCTCCAAGGTTGATATGGAAGATATGAGAAGTGCCGTCCCCGCATTCCTCACACTTATTATGATGCCCCTCACCTACTCCATTGCAAACGGCATCGGAATCGGCGCAATTGCATACGTTCTTATCACACTCTTCACAGGTAAATATAAAGCCAAAGATATTGCTGTCACCATAATAGCTGCTCTCTTTGTCTGCAAGTTTATCTTCGGCGCAATCTGATAACACTCTGTTTCACCATTAAAACACCGATACACCTCACCGTGTATCGGTGTTTTTTATATTTTTTGCATATTTGTTATTTACAAAGCGATTTATTTTTGGTAAAATAGTAAAGTTATAACAATTCTATACGGAGGTAAAACATGAAGAAAACAATAGCATTTCTTCTCTGCGCAATCATACTTGTGCAGATGGGTATAAGCGCATTCGCAGCTTTCGATGCACCCAATCTCAGCAAGGAGGAATGGAAAATGCACTACGAATCGCTTGTCGAAAGCAACACACTGCCCATGCTCAACGTCGGCGCAGACGAAACACAGGTAAGCCTTTGCTGGCACGCTGACAAAGCATCTGCAGCAGCTGAAGTTCAGGTATCGGAAAACAGCGATATGTCAGACGCAACCCTGTTCACGGGCACAACAACTACCGCAGAGACTGACAGCCAGCTTGTATGCCGCGTTGTCATCACAGGTCTCAAAGAAAACACAACATACTATTACCGCTGGAACACAGGTAACGGCTGGAGCGAAACCGAAAAGTACGAAACAAAATCATTCACAGACCATAAGGCACTTGTTGTCGGTGACATTCAGATTGCTGAGGATTCACGCCCCGACGGAGATCTCTCACAGGAATCAATCAGCCACAACTGGAACACAGTGCTTTCAACAGCACTTAATCAGAATCCCGACATCAGCTACCTTGTTTCTCCCGGTGACAACACATCAACAGGTGAAACAGCAAAAGAATGGCAGACACTGCTTATGCCCAAGGCACTCAGACAGCTGCCTATAGCACTGGCAATCGGTAACCACGACAAAAAGGGTATGATGTACGAATATTACACCAATATGCCCAACGAATACTACGGCAACTTCTTTTCCGGTCTCGACCGTGATTTCTGGTTCCGTCACGGTGATGCACTCTACCTCTTCTACGATTCAACAACAGGCAATGCACCCGACCACAAAGCAATGACAAGAGAAGCTATAAAGCTCAACCCTGACGCCAAGTGGAGAATCGGCGTTGTTCACCACGGAATCTACGGCGCAGGCGACTGCATAGGTGATGCTGAAACAGAGATTCTTCTCACAACAATCTTTGCACCTATTTTCGAGTCATATGACCTCGACCTCGTCATCACGGGTCACACACATTCACAGGGCCGTTCACACTTTATGAACAACACAAAGGTTGTCGGCACAGCCGAAAGCGGAAAGACTTACACAGACCCCGAAGGAATTGTTTACCTCAACTCCAACTCAGTTTGTGAAAGACCGCATAACGAAAGCTACGAAGCTGATCACCTTGCATACAGCTTCCTTGACAACAGCACTACAACCTATTCAACGCTCGAATTCAAGGGCAACCAGCTTATCCTTGAAACAAGACGCGGTGACAACGGCGAGCTGCTTGATTCACTCACAATCGAGCGCACGAAGGAGCACAACGAAAACTCATTCGGTAACATCGCAAAGCGTGTAGGTTACACCGTAATTGAACTTCTCGGTTTAATTTACACATTAATTGATAACCTCGTAAGATCGTTTGGTTAATCAGATAAGAGCAGGTTTCGGCACAGCTGAAACCCGCTCTTTTTTATTGGTAAAACTTGACATCAACAATATAATTGCAGTATAATTATCTGACCAAAGACCATAGGAGGAACTTATATGAGCGCAAATTCCAAACCTAAAAAATCAACCGAAACACTTGTTATGGGTGCAATACTTACAGCTCTTGTGGTTGTGCTTCAGTATCTCGGCTCATTTATCCATCTCGGACCTTTTTCAATTTCACTCGTACTGCTTCCGATAGTTGTCGGCGCAGCTATCTGCTCAACTAAAATAAGCGCATGGCTCGGTTTAGTTTTCGGTGTTGTAGTACTTGCGATGGATGCATCCGCATTTCTTGCAATAAGCGTACCCGGCACGGTAATCACAGTGCTTGCAAAAGGTTTATTATGCGGACTTGCAGCAGGTATTGTTTATAATCTTGTCAAAAAGAAAAGCATATATGCCGCAACGGTGCTTGCCGCTATTGTCTGCCCTATTGTTAACACAGGTGTGTTCTTTCTCGGCTGTGTACTTTTCTTCTTCGAAACAATCGAACAGTGGGGTCTCGCAGAAGGTTTCGCAAGCGGTGTAGAGTATATGTTCATCGGACTAGCAGGCGTTAACTTCCTTGTTGAATTTGCAACAAATCTTATTCTCAGCCCGATTATTGTCAGACTGCTCAAAATCAAAGACAAAAGCAAGAAATGAAAATAATTATCGATGCTGATGCCTGCCCCGTTGTTGATATAGCCTTATCAGTCGCGGCGGAACAAAAGCTTGAATGTATTCTCATCTGCGATACGGCTCATATAATTCGACGCGACGGCTGCACGACGGTTACCGTTGACAAAGGCAATGACAGCGCCGATTTCCGCCTTGTGAATATGCTTGAATGCGGTGATATTGCCATCACACAGGATTACGGACTTGCAGCGATGTGCCTGAGCAGGAAAGCCCACGTACTCAACCAGAACGGACTTATATACACGGATAAAAATATTGAACAGCTGCTGTTCACACGATATGTCAGCAAAAAGGTAAGAGCCGCAGGCGGCAGAACAAAAGGACCGCCAAAACGCACACGCGAGCAGGATGAAGCATTCCGCTCAGCACTGACAAAACTCATAAAAGATAACGAAAACCACCAACATTCCGAATGAACTGTTGGTGGTTGCTTTTTATTTACCCTTATATATATCGTAATCCGCACAGGAAGCGGCAAGAGACAGCGCAAGCTCCGCAAAATCGCGACCCGTCATCGGAAAATCATCAATAATCCACTGCTTGAAAATACCGATAAATCCGTGGAAACAGAAGAGCACCTTATATTCCTTCGAAAGGGTTTCTTCGTTAAAAAACTCTTTGGGATATCTGTCGAGCACCGCCCTGATAACACGCTCAACAAAATCGTCGCTGTCAGACTGAATAACAAGCACGTTGAAAAGACGTTTATTCTGAATAACAAAATCAAAAAGCTTTTCCATATTATCAAAGAATTGCTCGAGCGATTCCATAACCGTCGGCAACTTTTCAGGCGTAGGTATATATGCTATAACCTCGTCCTGTACCTCACGCAGAAGCATCGGCACATCCTCATAATAAGCATAAAAGGTAGAACGGTTAATTTCTGCGGTATTACACAGATCCGTAACCGAAACTTTATTGAACGGCTTTTTTTCGAGAAGCTCTATAAAAGCTTCTTTTATAAGCCTTTTTGTCATCTTAACTCTCCTGCTCTCGGGCATCATTTTCACTCTCCAGACAAATCACAAGAACTTTATGTTTATCCGACATATAGATTTTTTGTGTCGGATTTGTATTTTTGTGTCGGTTTTTTAGCTTTTTTCGAAAAATCGACTGTTGATTTTTCAACACGATGTTGTTAAAATAATACACTGTGCGATAAAAAAAGTCAAGTTGGATTTATGACACAGAAATTAACAAAAAGAAAAGGAGCAGGAGAATGGCTTCACTTTACAAAGAGAAACGATTCTACAACTTCCGCGAAATAATTCGCAACGGTGCAGAGAAATTTGCAAACAATACAGCATATGTAGTTAAAAAGAACGAAGGCGAATACATCAACATCAAATATTCTGACCTCAAAAAATACTACTACGCATTCTGCACATACCTTATCGAAAAAGGTATGCTCGGTCAGAAGATTGCCGTTATGGGCGCAAACAGCTTCCAGTGGGCACTCAGCTACCTCTGTGCTGCAACAGTCGGTGTAGTTGTGCCGATTGATAAAGAGCTTCAGCCTGAGGACGTTAACGCTTTCCTCGAATCTGCAGATTGCAAGATGGTATGCACAGACAGCGCAAGAATTGAAAAGCTCAAGGATATTGCCGCTGATACTATGCTTTACACCGATTTTGCTGATTTGCTTGATATCGCTTCCTCACACCGTGCTGATGAGGCTGCAGTTGACGCAATCAAGTTTGAGAAAGATGAAACACGAATCATCATCTTCACATCAGGCACAACAGGCAACTCAAAGGGTGTTTGCCTTTCACAATACAATATTTGCTCAAACATTTATTCAACCGTACAGATGGTTAAGGTAAACGATTTTGACAGCACACTGTCAATTCTTCCGCTTCACCATACATACGAGTGCACACTTAACAATATACTCTTCCTTTCAAGAGGCGCTTGTATAACATACTGTGACGGTCTTACTAAGGTAGCTAAGAATATCGCTGAGTATCAGCCTACAATTCTCGTTGTTGTGCCTGCACTTCTTAAGGTACTCAACAAGAGAATAAAGGCAGGCATCATCAAGAGCTGTCCCTCACTCTACCGTAAGCATTTTGAAAACCTTTCACTTGCAGAAGCTCTCAAAAAATGCCCCTTCTTCATCCGCAAGATAATCTGCAAAAAGGTTAAGAAAACTCTCGGCGGCAAAATCCGCCTGTTCATTGTCGGTGCTGCCGACCTCGACACTTCGCTTGTCGAAGATTTCGGTGCACTCGGAATCAGAACACTTCAGGGCTACGGTCTTACAGAGTGTGCTCCCCTGCTTGCAGGTAACAACGATTTCCATCTCAACAAGGCTTCTACAGGTCCTGCAATTCCCGATGTTGAGCTTAAGATTGACAACCCCAATGATGAAGGCGTCGGTGAAATTCTCGCACGCGGCGAAAATATAATGCTCGGCTACTACAACGACCCCGAAGCTACCGAAGCAGTATTCCGTGACGGATGGTTCTGCACAGGCGACCTCGGCTGTATAGACAGCGAAGGCGACCTCTACATCAAGGGCAGAATCAAGAACGTTATCGTAACAGAAAACGGCAAGAACATCTACCCCGAAGAGCTTGAAACCAGACTTTCCGAATGTCCCGAAATCGGTGAAGCACTTGTCTTTGCTTCGGAAGAAAACGGCGAAACTTTCGTTAAGGCAAAGATTTTCCCGAACTTCGAGTATCTGAAAGAAAAGTTCGGCGATAAGAAGCTCTCTGATGACGAAATTAAAAAGCTTGTTCAGAACGCAATCAAAAACGTTAACAGCAAAATCCCCAACTATAAGCACATCAAAATCGTCGAAGTTCTCTCTTCCGCTCTTGAAAAAACAACAACACAGAAGATCAAGAGATTCGGCAAGAACGTAAAATAAAGCAAAAAACAACCGCTCATAACTCTTTCTTGGGTTATGAGCGGTTTTCTTTTTTAAAATATACCTGTTATAAATATTTCAATTCCGATTGCGATAAGAATTACGCCACCGAAAATCGAGGCTTTGCCTGACAGCTTTGTGCCGAACTTTCTACCGATAAGTATACCTGCAAGGCAGATAAAGAAGGTAACAACCGCAATCAACAGTGCGCAGACAGCTGCCTGAACAAGACCGTACTCAGAAATAGTAAAGCCGACCGACAGAGCGTCTATCGAAGTTGCAATTCCCTGCATGACGAGCATACCCAAGCCTACTGCAGGCTTTTCCTCTCCTTCACAGCCTTTGCACTTTATTCCGTCGATAAGCATCTTGCCGCCTATATAGAGCAGAAGAACAAGCGCAATCCACGGAATCAGCTTTTCAAAAGCGCTGAAATACTGAACCACCGTGTGTATACAGACCCATCCGATAAGCGGCATAAGACCCTGAAACACACCGAACATTCCAGCAACGCCTGCCATCTTCGGCTTTTTCATTTCAGGCTCGTTAAGACCGTTCGCAAGTGAAACGGAAAACGCATCCATCGCAAGACCTAAACCAAGCAGAATGCTCTTGATAAAGAACTCAAAACTCCACATAAATATCCTCTGATTAATCAGCTGTTTTTAATACTTTCCAGTAATTCAGCGTCAATTTTTCTATCTTTGAAATAATATTCCTTATCGCGCTCATTTATTTCACGGAGCACTCTGCACGGGTTGCCGACAGCAACAACGTTTGGCGGAATATCTTTTGTGACAACGCTGCCTGCGCCTATGACACTGTTATCGCCTATTGTAACACCGGGCAGCACAACAACTCCGGCACCGAGCCAACAGTTTCTGCCGATATGCACAGGCATATTATACTGATAAGCCCCCGAACGAAGCTCCGGGTCAATCGGATGCCCGGCAGTTGCAACGGTTACGTTAGGACCGAACATTGTATAATCGCCAACATATATATGCGTATCGTCAACCATTGTAAGGTTAAAATTAGCATAAACACTGTTGCCGAAATGAACGTGGTGACCGCCCCAGTTTGCGTGGAAGGGAGGCTCAATATAACAGTCCTCCCCTATTTCGGCAAACATCTCTTTAAGCATCGCATCACGCTTGTCAAGCTCAGTCGGACGTGTATTGTTAAAATCATAAAGCTTGTCAAGGCACCTGAGCTGCTCGGTCATAACATCGTCACCGCTCGGGTAATAGAGCATACCGCTGTGCATTCTTTCTGTATTATTCATAAAAACCTCTTAGATAAAGTCAAAGGGATTTACACCCTTATCAATGCAACGGAGGTTGATTTCAAACTCAACCCTGCTGTCATCCCACACGCGTGCAGGCTCTTCTTTATCGTAATAATTGCTGCTGCCGTGACCGGCTGCAGGAATAATGTGCTTATCAGCGTTTACAACAACCTCATCAAGCGGCACAAGCTCATCATCGTGCTTTGCAGCCTCAAGCGTTTCGGGCTTGAAGTGGGTTGCGTTGAAGTAGAAGCCGTTAACATCCTTTACGTATACCATTACACCGTTGCCGTTATCATCGCAGAGTGTACCAAAGCGTGTCTTTGCGTGCGCGGAATTTTCCATCGGGCGGATATAATGGACAAAGTTATCCTTAACTTTCATATCGTAAAGACCGATTCTGGAGGCTTCCATTCTATCGGCATAGGCTTCACCGGGACCAAGACCGTAGAAACGCATATTATCGTAAGCCTTATCAAGCACCATACGGAAACCGAATTTCGGGAGTGCAGGTGCAAGCGGATTTTTATCTCCGGCAAAGCTGATGTTTACTGCACCGTCAACACCAACGCTGTATATAAGCTTGCCCTTGAGCACGGGAATAACGCTCGGACCGCCGATTGAAACATCACATATAACTTTTACGCTGTATTCATCATTTTCAACCGTGCAGGAATATGTCTTCTGTGTGATTTTATCAAGACCTGCGCTGCGTGCTTCGTTTGCTTCACCAGTAATGTTCTTCCAATGTGCGAACCAGGTTTCAACGCAGACAGGCTCGGCAAGAACGTTTTTACCGTTCTGAATCATCTGATCAAGTGCGCCGTAAGATTTATCAAAAACGAGTGTGCTTGTAGCTGTCTTTACTGTAAGATAGCGTCTGCTGTCTTCAACCTCAAGACCTGCGCCTATAATAGCACAGCCGCTCACAGCAGTTGTCAGCTCAAACTGCTCAAAGCCGATTTCGTAGCCTTTTTCTGCCCAAACGGTATCATTCTTGCTGACAAAAGAGAGATTGAGCAGGCAGTTGCCCTTGAGATTTTCTCTGTCAAAGAGCTTGATTTCTGCACTTTCTCTTGCAGCAATATCAAGTGTTTCTACTTTACCGTTCTTTATCTCAACACCGTCACAGACGATGCTCCACTCAATAGCCATATCGTCAAGTGAAGTGAAATAACGCTTATTAAAGATAGTAACCGTACCGTTTTCATACTTGGTTGTGAAGGGCTGATAAGCGCGCTTCATATCAAAATAACCGGGACGAAGCTCACGGTTGGCAAAAACAAGACCGTCAATACAGCAATCCTCATCATTCGGGTAATCGCCGAAATCACCGCCGTAACGGTAGCCTGTCTTATCACCGTTTTTAACAGCGATTGAATGGTCGTTCATCTCCCAGATGCACATACCGAAAAGGCTGTCATACTTATCAGCAAGACGAATATGACCAAAGATGTTACCTGTTGAATAAGCGCAGACATACTCGCAGAAATAGAAGGGCTTTGCAGGATTATTATTGAGATAATTCTCGGTATAATCAAGCTCGGCATACATTCTGCTCTCAACGTCGGAGATATCGGCAAAATTCTCACCCTCGGGTACAGCCTTGAATTCGAGATGAGAGTTCTCGTAATGTATAATAGCTCTGCTGTCTCGGCTCTTTATGTACTTGCCCATTGCTCGGTGATTCTTGCCGCAGCCTGACTCATTACCGAGTGACCACATAACGACGCAGGCGTGGTTTTTATCACGCTCAAAAAGTCTTGCCGCACGGTCAACATAAGCTGCCTCCCACTCATCAACAGTGGAGAGCATTGACCAACGCATCCAATCCCATGTATCACGGTATTCAAAGCCCATACCGTGGGTTTCAATATCAGCCTCATCAACAAGCATAAAGCCAAGCTCATCGCAAAGACCGACAAAACGAGGATCGTTAGGATAGTGTGAAGTACGGATACAGTTACAGTTTGCACGCTTGAGAATATAAAGATCCTCAAGCATTTCTTCCATACTTGCAGTATAGCCGCCTGTGGGACTTGAATCGTGACGATTTATGCCCCAGAGCTTTACAGCCTTACCGTTGAGATAAACAACAGCACCTTTGATTTCAAGACGCTTTAAGCCGATTTTCTGCGCAATTACTTCATTACCTGCAGAGATAACAAGAGTATAAAGCGCAGGAATTTCAGCGTTCCAGAGAACGGGAGAATCAACCTTGATAACGTTATCTTTTCCGCAATAAAGCTCCTCGCCCTCGGGTGAGAGAAGCTTATATTCAACCTCTGCCTCACCGCAAAGCTCGGTATCAACGGTTACGGTTGCGCTGTCGAGTGTTTCGGGCACATCAACACGTGCGTAAAAATCCTTGATATGATTATTGTCACGGCTGAGAAGATATACCTCGCGGAAGATACCTGAAAGACGGAAGCAATCCTGATCTTCAAGGTATGAGCCATCACACCACTTGACAACAAGCACGTCGATGCGGTTCTCGCCCTTGACGAGCTTATCGGTGATATCAAACTCACTTGTGCAGCGGCTGACCTGGCTGTAGCCGACAAACTGCTTATTTACAAAAAGATAGAAGCACGATGAAACGCCCTCGAAGTTTATGTATACTTTTTCGTTGAAGTTTTCGGGAAGAACGAACTTTTTGCTGTAATGACCGCAGGGATTTTCGTCGGGAACGTGAGGCGGATCAAGCTGGAAAGGATACTTGAGGTTTGAGTAAAGAGGAACATCATAGCCTCTGTCAAGCAGAAGCTGCCAGCAAAGCGGAACGGTTATTGTTTCGTTGAAGCTCTGCTCAAGGAAATCCTCTTCGATATCTTCGAAGCTCTTATAATAGTTAAAATCCCACTCTCCGCAGAGGTTGACGAATCTGTCAGAGCCGTTTCTGTCAAGAGCGAGTGCATCAGCTTCGTTGCTGAAGGGTACAAAATATGCACGGGGTGCTTCACAGCCGATGTGAAGCGATTCGAGGTCTTTGTGGTAAGCTTTGAACTGCATATTGTTATTCTCCTTATTTAAATATTTCTATTGAAGGCTCGTCACCGTAGCCTGTGATTTTTACTTTACCGTCAATTATTTCAACAACCGCACAGGTAATTGCCGTACCCATACACATTGCTTTGAAAACAACATACGGTATGCTGCCGATTTTTGCGCTGTGACCGTTGTGATAATGTCCGCAGAATACAGCCGCAATTTTATCTTCATATTCAAACAGAATATCAGTTATTTCATCTGCATTGAGGATTATGTGGTCTTCATCATCTGTAGTGCCGGGAGACACAAGAGCATGAGTCATAACAACAACTTTTTTATCGGAGGAAGAGATTTTGTCTTTCATCCATTCAAGCTGCTCATCGTCGACATAACAATCAGTCCATTTAATCTCTTTCTGAGGGTAAGGCTCAGCTTTTGAATTCATTGAGCTGTCAAGCATCAGAAAAAGATAATCATCCGTTTCGAACGAATAATATCTGCCCTTCATACCGATAAGACGCATAAACTCACGCTTATCGAGCGCCGTATCGTGATTACCGAAGGTAGGATAAAACGGAATACCAAAGCTGTCGAGCATAGCGCGCATCTCGGTCAGACCTTGAGTCTGAGGCTTGTAACCCTCAAAGCTGTCAACTATATCACCGAGACAGATGATAAACTCGCAGCCGTCCGAATAGCTTTCAATCGCTGTCCTCACCTTGTCAAGCGACATAGCGTGATGGCGGTTATTTTCGCCTGCAGGCTTATCTGAATAATGCAGGTCTGTAACAACAAGAAATTTCATAGACATCCCCCTCGCTATTTAAAATACTGTATCTGTTATATTATAACAAAAAAGCGCACGGTATACAATACCCGAGCGCTTATAAATGGCTATAAAATGAAAAAGAGACCGTCATAAGTGACAGTCTCTAAATCAACTGGTTTTTACATCAGACAGCACGTGTAACCTTACCGGAACGAAGGCAACGAGTGCAAGCGTATACCCTTTTGGGTGAACCGTTTACAACAGCCTTAACGCGCTTGATGTTGGGCTTCCAAGTTCTGTTTGAACGTCTGTGTGAGTGCGATACCTTGATACCAAATGCAACGTCCTTACCGCAGAATTCACATTTTGCCATTTGCGGCACCTCCTTAAGTTAAGTCTTTAACCAAACGAACATAAGTTATATTAACAGATTACAAACCAAAAAGCAAGTGTTTTTTTGTATTTTTTTAATTGTTATTGAATTATTCTTTTGTATATTTTGCCAACTCTTCACGAAGCCACGCACAAGCAGCGGCTGCGCCGTCATCATCGGCAGGAAATCTCTGCTCGGTCATCTGCTCTTTATCGGTATTATCGTAAGATTGCCAGCCGATATAATAAAGAGCGGAAATCTCCTTATCGCCCTCTTCCGGCACAATAACGGTGAGCCTGTAGCGGAACTGATCATCGAAAACACCGCTGTTTTCTTTTATTGCTACAGAGCCGAAATATGTATTCGGCTTACCCCATATCGGAACAGCACCGAGAAGATATTCAAACGTAAGCTCTGGTATCATAATTTTCTCCTTAATATGCGGCAATTTTACTGATCAGCGCCTCGCCTCTTGATGCTTCAACAATAATCTTAAAAGCATCACAGCACACATCTTCTTCAATAATGCGCTTGAAGCCTATTGTGGAATAATTCGAGTAAACTCTCTCCCAATGACCGTTCTTGCGGCTCATAATTCGGAAAGAAGAAACACGCTGACCCTTTGCAATATCCTCTTCAAGCTCAAAGAATCTGATCTCTTTTTCTCCGTCGAGCTCAACCAAATATTCACACTGGGTTGAACCGGTTGCCGTGCGTGTTATCTTTGCGCCCTCGCAAAGATTCTCGCCGAAGCTTGAACGGATTTTATCGCCAAGCTCTTTGAGCCTTGCGATATCGCGCGGGTCAAACCTGCCGCTCGGCATAGGCGGAATATTGAGATTAAACGACGTATTACCGCCAACCGAATTGATATAAGTTCTAAAGAGTCTTTCAAGTGAATGAGGCTCTTCTTCCGGGTGATAAAACCAACCCGGACGGATTGACATATCAATCTCTGACGGACAGAAAACAAGGCCGCTTGAATACATAATATTATCGAGTGTGCCGATATCCTTGTCGCTGTTGTAAGCATTTTTCAGCTCACCTTCAAGAAGTGCACCCTCGGTCTGCTTTTCGCAGAATCCGCAAAGCTCATAGGGCACAACAGCCCATTCTGCGGCACGCACACTGCCCGACTCATTACCGCACCAGCGGATATCGGGACCGTCGTCTTTAAAAATCGTGGCATCAGGCTGATACTTACGGATAAGCTCAAAATAAGATTCGAAATCGTAAACCTGTTTTTTACCGTCGGGACCTTCGCCGCAGGCACCGTCAAACCACACGTGAAAAACCTTGCCGTAGTTTGTCAAAAGCTCTGTAAGCTGCGCACGGTAAAAATCATTGTATTTGTCAGTACCGTAATACTTGCTGTTTCTGTCCCACGGAGAGAGGTAAAAGCCAAATTCTATTCCGCCTCTGCGGCAAGCTTCGGCAAGCTCACGCACAACGTCACCCTTGCCGCCTTTGTAGGGGCTGTTTTTGATGCTGTGCTCTGTTGTTTCGGTCTGCCAGAGACAGAATCCGTCGTGATGCTTGGCAGTGATAACAGCGCCTTTCATACCTGCTGATTTGATAGCTTCAACCCAACTGTCACAGTCAAGCTCTGTCGGATTGAAAATCGCAGGGTCTTCTTCACCCGTACCCCATTCGAGACCGGTATAGGTGTTGGGGCTGAAGTGTATAAAAGCATAGAAAGGTGTTTCTTTCATATGTCTGAGCTGACGCTCGGTGGGCACTACCTTGCCCGCATTTTCGATAAACTTAAAAAACTCACTCATTTTACTGCAACTTCTTTTTTAGACTTTTTCTCAACAACAACGTCTGTATAAAGGTTGTTGACATTGTTCTTGCCGATGTGGTGATAGGGACAAACAAGAAGAGCAACGTAAACCACTACACCGCCGATGGCATTGCAGATAATATCTTCCATTGTGTCCATAATTGCCCAACGGATCTGATAGGTTTCAGCAGTCCAGCCATCACCCATAACAGGAGCAACGTGAGGAATTATGTGCGGATTTGCGAGGAACTCGTTTCCGCCGGGAGCTGCTGCCGCAGCATTTGCAGCTTCACGGCACCAGTGCTGAGCATCGGAGCCGAAGAACTGATCAAGAACAAATTCAACAATTTCCCATGCGTTGCCGCAGATAAAGGAAAAGCCGAATGCTGCGAGTATAACAAAAGGAATATGGCTCTTAACTTTGTCACGGTGCTGCATGGCAACAAGAGCCTCATAACCGAAGAGAGCACCTGCTGCGCCGCCGAAAATATGGAAAATAAGATCATAGAAACGGAAGCTGTAATAAAGGTTAAGGTATGCACCACCGAATGATGCCATAAAGAATCCGAAGACTGAAAAATCCTGAATATAGGAAGGCAGATAACGCATAAAATTCTTCTTACTTGTAGCCTGACAGATTTCCCAGGCGAACATACCGAAAAGATTGGCGCACATCTGTTTCCACTGATTGGAGTCAGCCGTTTTTCCAATCTCTGTAATGCCGAAAATCGTATCCATAATGCCGAAAATCATAACGCAGCGGAATACCCACCACAAAACAATTTCCCATTTTTTAGGTGTTGAAATAATTCGTTTTATATAATCTTTCATGATATTACCTCTCAATTTTATAATCTCTCAATAAGAGCCGCAATTGCATTTTCATCGTTAGAGCATACTGTTATATCCGCCGCGTTACGCACACATTCAATCGCGTTGCTGACTGCTACGCCAACGTCTGCACACCCGAGCATAGTCACATCGTTTTCATAATCGCCTACGCAGATAAGTTTATCAGACGCCGTGTGCTGTTTGAGCCACATAACCGCATTGTGCTTGCCGCCTTCAAGCGGATAGTATTCCATACCGCCGGGCCAGCTTCTCTCGCAGTTGTATCGCCCCTTTGCAAACGGAACAAAAAACGCTCTGGTTTCCTCGGTGAGTTCCTCACCGGGCAATGACATCCAAGTCATTTTATAGATTTTATTGTCACTGTTTATTTCAATTTTATCAAGCTTTGAAAGCTCTCCCCTTTTGATGGGGACAAAGCCGCGCGTTGTATTGACAAGAAGCATTGTAAGCTGAGGACAGCTTTCAAAAATATACTCCGCTTCATTAAAACAAGCTTTATCCATTTCAGCACAGCGAATTATTTTTTCGCTGCCGTACTCTGATATAACGCAGCCGTTGAGTGAGATAACGTGAGTATTCGGAACAAAAACATCCCTGTATACGTTAACGAAATCCCAGTATCTGCCCGTTGCAACGGTAAACAAACCTCCGCCGAGCTGAAAGCGTTTTATCGCCTCAGCATTCTCGCGGCTGAGCACCTTATCCGTTGTGAGCAAAGTGCCGTCCATATCGGTGCAGATAAGACAGCCTTCGTACTTTTTGCCGTTCATTCCCTCTCCTTTCTTTAAATATACATATATGGTTACAGTTTATCAAAATATGTCAGAAAAGGCAATAGAAAAATATATTCTTGAAAAATTTGTTATAAAAAAACAGAGCACCAAAGGCACTCTGTTTAAACTTTATTTGCGTTTTTTTCTTTCGGGAAGATTGGTGAGAATTATCGCCGCAAACATAACCGCACAGCCGATATATTCGCGCGTTTCAAGATTATCGCCGAGAATCAGCCAACCTGCCAGAACGGCAAACACAGACTCAAGACACATAAGCAGCGAAGCAACCGCAGGATTAGTGTGCTTCTGACCGACAATTTGAAGCGTATAGGCAACGCCGCTGCTCATCACACCCGAATAAAGGATAGGCACAATAGCGGTATTGATATTTGCAATGCGCGGTGTTTCAAAGATAAACATACATATTACGGACAGCACACCGACAACCAGAAACTGCGTTGCCGAAAGAATGACTCCGTCGGTTTTATCAGTAACACTGTCGATATAGAGGATATGTATTGCAAAGAAAACTGCACAGCCAAGGGTAAGTATTTCGCCAATGCCGATGGTCATAGCCGAATCGACACACAGCAGATATGCACCCACACAGCCCATTATAACCGCAAACCAGACGATAAGCCGCTGTTTCTGTCTGAGAACCAGACCGAATATCGGAACAAGAAGCATATAAAGCGCTGTTATGAATCCGATTTTACCCGATGCGCCCTCGGGAATATAGTTGAACGCAAACTGTTGAAGGTTGCTTGCACAAAAGAGAATCAGACCGCATATAACGCCGCTCTTAGCCTGAGTGAAAACACGTTTTTTGTCCCAGACCTCTGTGCCACCTTGTTTTTTGCGCAGTCCGAGCTGCATAAACAATATCACAGGGATAAGCACGGCTGCACCCATAAGCATACGTATGCCGTTATACGTGAAAGCCTCGACGTGCTCCATTCCGACATCCTGTGCAACGAAAGACGTACCCCAGATGACAGCAGCAAGCAACAGCGCAAAATTGCCGCCCATTGCTTTTTTCTTGTTTGTTACCATATGTTTACCTCTTAAAACTCCATTGCTGCGCTCGAATTTTCGCGCGATTTATCCGCAAGGAATACTGTTTTATGGCCGGCAACGGAATCAAAAATTGAAGTACAGGAAACGGAAGGTTCTTCGCCGCGGATATAGTTGACAAAATCCTCCGCAAGACCTAAATCTCCGCCACCGTGACCGCCACCCTCAACAAAAGCAGAAAGGTCGACAACCTCTTCGTCAAACTCCTTGCCGGGATCGGGATTTATTTTGAGAATATGTATATCGTTATTTTCAAACTCGCCGTAAATTTCGCCCTTAGTGCCGACGATTTCAATTCTTCTCATCGGTCTTGCGGCACCTGCAATCATATTATGAGTGCCCGTTGCGCCGCTTTCGAAATTGACCATAACGCCCTGGTGGTCAACAACGTCGTTACCGCTCTTGTAGATACACTTGCCGTAAGGGCTGTCACCTTTGAGAAGATTAATTTTGTCTTCAATCGTTGCGTTTTCCGCATCCTCAAGTGCCGCCCATACATAAAACTCCCACCTGTCGGGATGATCGATATAAATACGCTTGGCAGAATAGATGCAGCTGTCAACGTGAGGACAGTCGACAAGGCATTTTGTGCCTGCACCCTCGGGAGCCATTTCAGGCTTGAACTGGAAGATTGAGCCGCAGCTTGAAACTGTTTTAGGCTTATCGCCGCCCATCATCCACATCATAATATCAAGGTCGTGGCAGCATTTTGCAAGCAGCATAGAGGTTTTGCACTCTTCTTTTCTGCCCCACTTGCCTCTGACATAAGATGTTGAAGCGTGATGATAGCTGACGTGCTCAAACATATTTATGCTGATAATATCGCCTATTTCACCTGCAAGCACACGCTGCTTGATTGCAAGATAAAAAGGTGTATAACGAAGCACGTGACAGATCATAACCTTGTTGCCGTATTTTTCAACCGTACCGACAAGCTTTTCAAGTTCCTCCATATTAACGGCAAATGGTTTTTCAAGAAGCATATCGTACCCTGCCTCGAGCAGAGGTATTGCGGTTTCAACGTGCTGATGATCCATTGTGCCGTTGATTACAGCATCTGCAAACTTCGGCACCGCAGCCAGCTCCTGTGCACTTGAAAAGCAGTTTTCGGCTGGAAAACCGAACATCTTCCTTGCTTTTTCACAGCGGAAAGGATTCGGGTCGGCAATGCCGACAATTTTAAGTTTGTCAGGACATTTGAGAGCAAGCTCTGCATAAGTGAATGAGCGGTGACCGCCACCGACGATTATAGCTGTTACGGGATTTGCACACATAA
Organism: Acutalibacteraceae bacterium; assembly: GCA_045637465.1. Taxonomy (GTDB): domain Bacteria; phylum Bacillota; class Clostridia; order Oscillospirales; family Acutalibacteraceae; genus UBA8612. Next base: position 19,843 of record JAZTZM010000031.1, read on the forward strand.
TAAACGACCTCTGAGAAAAAATTACATACAGTTGCTATGATAACATATCGAAAAAATTAGTCAAGCAATAAATATAAAAAAACAGCTGAGGAAAACCTCAGCTGTGAGTTGATTGTTTATAATCAGAATATTGTGATAACAATCTTGGCAACAAGAGCAATTACAAAGAAACCGATACCGAGAACCTTTGTGAGCTTAACAAGCTTTGCTTCCATTGTGCGACCCTTGTTCTTACCGAAGAATGTTTCAGCACCGCCGGCGATTGTACCGGAAAGACCCTGTGAGTTACCCTCCTGAAGGAGAACAAGTGCTGTAACAGCGATTGAGAGAACAATAAGAACTGCGCCGAATACGATTTCATACCATGCCATAATAATCACCTTAACGTCTGACTTTGCAGAACGATTTACCCTTTCTTTTCAGATAGATATAACATCTTCCGTTTTTATACTTGAGTATTCTAACATATACTTATTGATTTTGCAACACTTTTTTTAAAAAAGTGTTAAATATACGGAAAAATTTTCAAAGCATATATTGATTATCAACGCTTAAAATACTGTTGACGGACAAAGCAACGGTTTAAACAGCGTTTGCACGTGGCTTTCCCCGTCAGCTGTTAACGGCGGGGAAGCCTGCTTTAACAGTTACATAATATACAATTATATAAGTGTTATCTGCTCGCCGCTGTCCTCCGCACTGAGAAGCGCACCTGTTGACGGAAGATTTTTCGTGCGATAGCGGTAGGGTTTTGTGAATTCACCGTCAATGTAAGGTCTGACCGTCATAAGGCGCTGACCTTTCTTGAGTGTGAATACAGCTACGCCCTGCGTGTCCTTCGTTGTCTTTGAAGCTATTGCCGCAGTGTTGAAGAGCAGATGTCTGCCTGCGCTTGAAATGAGCACAAGCTCAGCATCCTGCTGAAGATACACGGCACTGACAAGCGGAGACTTGTCGCAATATGCCTTAATAAGCTTTTTGCGGTTTGTCTTGGTTGCATATGCCGACATATCAACCTTTGCAACCTTACCGTTTTCAAAGAAGAAGAGCATATATCCGTTATATTCTTTGAGCAGAGCCATATAAGCGACTGTCTCCTCGGGCTCCATATCGAGCTTTGAGGGCACATAATCGCCGAGCATACTTGCCTTTGTAAACTCAAAGTCATTGGCTTTAGCCTTGTACACCTGATTTTTGTTCGTAAAGAAGAGCAGTTCAACGTCGTTTGTTGTGTCGTAGGAAGCGATAATCTCATCGTTCTCCTTGACCTTCTGCTCACCGCTCATACGAAGTGAAAGCGGCGTAATCTTCTTGAAATAGCCTTCACGGGAGATAAAGATATGAACCGGCTCGTTTGATACGGGTTCTTCTGTCTCCACTTCGGCAATTTCAGTCTGATAGATAATCTCGCTTCTTCTGGGCTTGCCGAATTTTTTGACTACATTCTGAAGCTCAGCAATAATTATCTTTTTGACACGCTGACCCTTTGCAAGGATTTCCTCAAGGTCTTTGATATTTTCGATAAGACCTTCTATATCCCTTGTGTGCTTGATGATATATTCGCGGTTGAGGTGTCGCAGTTTGATTTCAGCAACGTATTCAGCCTGAATTTCATCAATGCCGAAGCCTATCATAAGGTTTGTGACAACCTCTTTTTCCTCATCGGTGTTGCGGATAATGCTGATAGCCTTGTCGATATCGAGAAGGATTTTCTGAAGACCCTGTAACAGATGCAGCTTATCGCGGCACTTCTGCAGATCATAGAACGTTCTGCGGCGCACGCACTCTGTACGGAATGCTATCCACTCCGTGAGAAGAGATTTTACACCGAGCACCTGCGGCATACCTGCAATAAGAACGTTGAAGTTACAGGAGAACGTATCTTCCATCGGTGTCTGCTTATAGAGCTTTAACATAAGCTTATCAGGATCAACACCGCGCTTGAGGTCGATTGTGATTTTCAGGCCGTTTTTATCTGTTTCATCGCGCACGTCACTTATTTCTTTAAGCGAGCCCGCTTTGAACTTTTCAATCATTTTATCGATTATTGCTTCCGCAGTTGTCGTGGGCGGAATTTCAAACACATCGATACAGTTGTTTGATTTATCATAACTATATTTTGCTCTTACCTTGATGCTGCCTCTACCGTTGTTGATGACGTTATCCATCTCTTCACGGTTGTAGATAATCTGACCGCCGCCGATAAAATCTGGAGCTTTGATTGTCTCCGAAACATCAAAATCGGGGTCTTTGATAAGCTCTATTGTGGTGTTGCAGATTTCTTCAAGGTTGAACGAACAGATTGAGCTTGCCATACCGACGGCAATACCCGTGTTTGCGTTGACAAGCACGCTCGGGAAAGATACGGGAAGAAGCGTAGGCTCTTTCATAGAGTTGTCGTAGTTATCGACAAAATCAACGGTGTCCTTATCAATATCGCCGAAAAGTTCGGAACAGATTGACTCAAGCTTTGCCTCAGTATAACGTGAGGCTGCCCACATCATATCGCGTGAGTAAGCTTTACCGAAGTTACCCTTTGAGTCAACAAGCGGATGAAGAAGCGCTTCGTAGCCGCGTGAAAGGCGCACCATCGTATCGTAAATAGCAGCATCACCGTGAGGATTGAGCTGCATTGTGCGACCGACAATGTTAGCCGACTTAACTCTTGAGCCGTTGAGAAGACCCATCTTATACATTGTATAAAGGAGCTTGCGGTGAGCAGGCTTGAGACCGTCGATTTCGGGAATCGCACGGGACATAATAACGCTCATCGCATAGGGCATATAGTTGATTTCGAGCGTATCGGTAATGCGCTGGTTTACAACCTCACCCGCACCGAGGATATGTGCATTTGGATTTACTTCAGCCTTAGGCTGTTTTTCGGGCTTTTTTCTTGCCAATTAAACACACTCCCCTTTCTCAGCTTACGTCAGCCATATCAATATAAAGATGGCCGTTTTCTGCAATATACTGCTTTCTGCCGGCAAGGTTATCGCCGAGCAGAAGATCAAACTTCTCTGCCATTGCCTCTGCAAAATCAGGTTCGATTTTTATAAGGCGGCGTGTTGCAGGATTCATAGTTGTGAGCCACATCATATCCGCATCGTTTTCACCGAGACCCTTTGAGCGCTGAATGGTAAACTTCTTACCCTCAAGCTCTGCGAGCACGTCTGCCTTTTCTTTTTCGGTGTAGGCAAACCACGTCTGATCTTTATATGTGATTTCATAAAGCGGAGACTCCGCAATAAAGACGTAACCTTTTTCAATAAGAGTAGGCATAAGTCTGTAAATCATCGTTAATATAAGTGTTCTTATCTGGAAGCCGTCAACGTCAGCATCGGTACAGATTATAACCTTATTCCAACGAAGGTTATCAAGGTTGAAGGTAGATAAATCCTTTGCAGCCTTGCCCTTCACCTCAATACCGCAACCGAGCACCTTGATAAGATCAGTTATGATATCGCTCTTGAAAATTCTGTCGTATTCACACTTGAGACAGTTGAGGATTTTACCTCTGACGGGGATAATCGCCTGAAATTCAGAGTCTCTCGACTGCTTACAGGCACCCAACGCAGAGTCACCCTCAACGATAAACAGCTCACGCAGATTGACGTCTCTGCTTCTGCAGTCGACAAATTTCTGCACTCTGTTTGCCATATCGTTGCTTGTCTGCAGATTTTTCTTGATTGTCTGACGTGTGCTCTCAGCCTTAACGCGGCTTCTCATATTGATGAGCACCTGGTCGCAGATTTTCTCTGCATCAAGCTTGTTTTCGATAAAATATATTTCAAGCTGTTTACGCAGGAAGTCAGTCATAGCCTCCTGAATAAACTTGTTTGTGATTGATTTCTTTGTCTGGTTTTCGTAAGAAGTCTGTGTTGAAAAAGATGACACAACAAGAATCAGACAGTCCTCAATATCCTGAAAGCTGATTTTCGGATCAGTCTTTGTGTATTTGTTGTTTTGTTTGAGATAAGCATCAATCTGTGAAACAAGGGCGCTTCTTGCAGCCTTGTCGGGTGCACCGCCGTGCTCAAGCCAGCTTGAGTTGTGGTAATACTCCTTGAGCTGAGTTTTGTTTGAGAAACGGACAGCAACATTTATCTTGAGCTTATAGTCCTTCTGGTCCTCTCTGTCACGGCCTACACGCTCAGCAGTCCAAAGCTGAGTCTGGCTGATTGCGGTATCGCCGCCAAGCTCATCGACATAATCCTTAATGCCGTTTTCGTAGAGGTATTCATATGTTTCAAATGAGTTTGCGTTACCCTTCTGATTGCGAAGAATAAAGCGCACACCGGGGTTTACGATTGACTGACGCTTCAGTGTTGACTGAAAATAATCAAGCGGCACGGCAATATCGGTGAAGACGTCGAGGTCGGGCTTCCACTTGATTCGTGTGCCTGTGTCGCGTTTTGCATATTCTTCCTTGAGCATTTTGCCCGAGGGCTTACCTTTTTTGAATTTGAGCTCATAACGGAAACCGCCCGTCTTGATTTCAGCCTCCATATATTCGGATGCATACTGGGTCGAGCAAAGACCCAGACCGTTAAGACCGAGCGAATACTCATAACTGCCGCCGTCATTTGTGTCATACTTGCCGCCTGCATAAAGCTCACAGAAAACAAGCTCCCAGTTAAATTTCTTCTCTTTCGGGTTGTAATCGACAGGGATACCTCTGCCGAAATCCTGCACCTCAACAGAACCATCCGTAAAACGGGTGACTATAATTTTGTCGCCGTGACCTTCACGCGCTTCGTCTATTGAGTTTGAGATAATTTCAAAAATGGAGTGCTCACAGCCCTCAAGTCCGTCCGAGCCGAATATAACGCCCGGGCGCTTACGCACACGGTCCGCACCTTTGAGCGAGGTTATGCTTTCTACTCCGTATTCTGCTTTTTTAGGCATTTGTTTCCCTCTCTTTATACCGCAGTTTGCCGACACTACCATAGGCGTGCCGGCAAATTGTAAATCTTATTCTTCTGTTTCAGCTTTGATTTCGGGTGTGTTTTCAGGCTCGGATACAGCATCCTCTTCCTTAGCGAAAGAGCCTGTCATAATAGCCTTGAAGGTTTCACCGTTCATCTTTTCGTGCTCAATAAGATACTGAGCAACTTCATGGAGCTTATCAATATCGGTTGTGAGAATATCCTCACAGCGCTTGTAAGCACCCGTGATGACAGAATTCATCTCTTCATCAATTGAGCTTGCAACCTTCTCAGAATAGTTACGGGTCTGACCGTAATCTCTGCCGAGGAAGACCTCATTATTGCCTGAAGTGAACGCAATCGGACCGAGCTCATCGCTCATACCGTACTTTGTTATCATACCGCGGACAATTTCGGTTGCACGCTGAATATCGTTGGATGCACCGGTTGAAATATCACCGAGGACAATCGCCTCCGCAACACGTCCGCCAAGAAGTGTTACAAGGTTATCAAGCATATCGTTCTTTGTGGTGTAGCTCTTATCCTCTGTCGGGATAGACATTGTATAGCCGCCTGCCATACCTCTGGGAATGATCGAAATCTCGTGAACGGGATCCTGCGATTCGAGGTTGAACGTTGCAACGGCGTGGCCCGCCTCGTGATATGCAGTAAGCTTCTTTTCTTTATCAGTCATCTTGTGTGACTTTTTCTCCGTACCTACAACTACCTTGACTGTGGCTTCCTCAATTTCGCTCATCGTAATTGCCTTCTTGTCTTTTCTTGCGGCAAGAAGAGCAGCCTCATTGAGAAGGTTTTCGAGATCAGCACCGGTAAAGCCTGCAGTTGAACGGGCAATAACTGCAAGATCGACATCGGGAGCGAGGGGCTTACCCTTTGCATGAACCTTGAGAACAGCTTCTCTGCCCTTGAGGTCGGGATAGTTGACTGTAACCTGACGGTCAAATCTGCCGGGACGCAGAAGTGCGGGGTCAAGTATATCGGGGCGGTTGGTGGCAGCGATAATTATAACGCCTTCGTTTGCACCGAAACCGTCCATCTCAACAAGCAACTGGTTAAGAGTCTGCTCACGTTCATCGTGACCGCCGCCCATACCGGCACCTCTGTGACGGCCGACAGCATCAATTTCATCGATAAAGATGATTGAGGGGGAATTCTTCTTCGCCTGGTCAAAAAGGTCGCGCACACGGGATGCACCGACACCGACGTACATTTCAACGAAATCGGAACCCGAGATTGAGAAAAAAGGTACGTCTGCCTCACCTGCTACAGCTCTTGCAAGAAGAGTTTTGGCTGTACCGGGAGGGCCTACGAGAAGAACACCCTTGGGAATTCTTGCGCCAAGATCATTGAACTTGGCAGGATTTTTGAGGAACTCAACAATCTCTGCAAGCTCTTCTTTTTCTTCGTCTGCACCTGCAACGTCTTCAAACTTTGCCTTGCGTTTTTCATCCTTGGCATTTTTGATGCGTGCCTTGCCGAAGCTGAGCGTCTTGTTGTTTTCGTTATTAAAGCTCTGACCCATACGGCGGACAAAGAAGAACATTATTCCGCCAAGCACAAGCATAAGCATAAGCGTAGGCAACACGTTCATTACCCATGAATTTTCGCCGCCACGCTCATAGTCGTACTTTATCGGGTTTGCTGCGTTTGCAGGATCTTTGTTGTACTCACTGACAAGAGGATGAATGTCGTTTATGAAAATCTGAACATTGGGAACAGTGTACCTCTGAGGCACAGTGTTGCCCTTTTCATCCTTCTCAACATATATGAGTGCACCGGAGCTGAGGTTAAGGCTGTATTCCGTTACCTTGCCTTGCTCAAATTTTGATACGATTTCGTAATACTGAACCCGATCGCCCTGTGTCGATGAGGTGATCAGATAAAAACCTGCACCTATTACCAACGCAAACGCAAGCAGATAAATCAGCATCGTGCGTATCTTTCTTTTCTTGTTTCCGTCCATTTTAAAACTCCTTCTGTATATTCGGATAAAGCGATATATCTTTAAAAATTTGTTACACCGATTAATGTTGGCGATAATCGCTCAATTTATGCTTTCAGACTTCTTCCGAAGTCAACAGCAGCATACGGCAGGTATCCGCATCGACAGCAACACGCTGAGCAACACCGACACCGTACACCCACACAATGCCTTCATCGTCACGCAGCACGGGTATGCTGCGACGAAGCTCGGGCTGAACGTGCTTTTCATTGAAAATCCGACGAAGCTGTTTTGTAACACCTCTGCCTCTCAGGCAAACCTTGTCGCCCTCACGGATAGATGTGAAAAACAACTTTCCCTTTATTTTATCATAATTTACAGAATTATCCAATAGGTGTTTGTTAATTTTTTCAATATTTATTGTGTCATTTTTATCACAAACCGCAATATTTACGTCATATCCCGACAACTTATTATCTCCGACAGCAGCCTCAACGCTCCATTCAGCGCACGGTTCGGCAACCCTTTGAAGCAGACCTCCCCTTACGCGAAGTGAAACACCGCCGCAAACCTGCACATCACCAGCTGATGAAAGCAGCTTGCACACAGTATCAATGTGATGATACTGTGGCTTTTCGCCCGCAAGCGAAACTATTACGTCAGCAACAGCTCTGCGCCTGAGTGAGGGATGAAGCACACTGAGCGGTTCAACAAGAAATCCTTCAGGCACACGTGCACGCTCAACAGCCGCACTGCTCAGCATCGCGAGCAGCTCTTCATCCTCACGCAGAGAATCAACACAGCGTAAGAAAGCGTAATCAAACGCACCGTTAAGGGTTTTGAGCTCAGGTACGATTTTGTGTCGGATACGGTTACGTGTGTATTCGTCAGAAAGATTTGTGCTGTCCGTAACGTAGCGTATGCCGTTTTCTTCACAGTACGCTTCGATTTCAGCTCGTGAGCAATCAATCAACGGTCGGATTATATTATCTCTTACGGGAGGAATTGAAGTAAGGCCTTTGAGCGACGCTCCTCTTGCAAGGTTGAATAAAAAAGTTTCCTCACAGTCGGAAAGCGTATGCGCGGTTGCAACCTTTGCACCCGGTGCAATCTTTTCAAAAAAAGCATATCTTTCCTGTCTGCCGCATTCCTCAACACCTATGCCGAGTTTTTGAGCGAGCGCAGGAATATCAGCCCTGCCGACAAACAGTTCAATGCCCATCTCACGGCAGACCTCAACGCAGAAATTCTCATCACGCAACGCTTCATCACCGCGGATTCCGTGGTTGAAATGAGCAGCTTTAAGTGTGAGAGCATATTCATTTTTCAGTTCATATAAAACATTAAGGAGCGCCATCGAGTCAGCTCCGCCCGAGAGGGCTACCAAAACGGTATCCCCCGGAGAAAGCATATGATGGCGCTCTGATGTTTGCTTAACTTTAAGGTTCATTACGAGTTTTCTCCGCATTTGAGAAGAGAGTGAACGCACCGTTCCAATGAAGCGGCACAGTTTCGAGAGGACCGTGTCTGTTCTTTGCAACTATAAGCTCTGCCTCGTTTTTCTTTGCAAGATCTTCCTCTGTAAGAGGTCCGTCTTTTTCGTTTATATAATAGAACGGGCGGTAGAGCATAAGAACGATATCGGCATCCTGCTCAATTGAACCTGAATCACGAAGGTCAGAAAGCATAGGCTTATGGGACTTGCCTCTGCCCTCGGTAACTCTGGCAAGCTGTGAACAAGCCACAACGGGTATATTAAGGTCTTTTGCCATAAGCTTGAGATTTCTTGTGATATCGGAAACCTCCTGCACACGCTGACCTTCAAAATTCTTATCTGATTTGAGAAGACCGAGATAGTCAACAACAACAGCGTCAACGTCACGCATACGGCGTATGCGCGCCTTCATTTCGGGCACGGTGATTGTTGAGGTATCATCGAAATAAAGGTTACAGCTCGCAAGTGAGCCGACGGCAACACCGATACGCTGCCAATCGTTATCGTCAAATTCGCCTGAACGCATTTTTTTGACGTCAACCCTTGCCTCCGTAGCAAGAACACGCTCCGCAAGCTGAGCCTTCGTCATTTCAAGCGAAAACATTATAACCTTTTTATTGCCGACAACAGCGATGTTACGGGCGAGGTTGAGCGCAAAGCTTGTTTTACCCATACCGGGACGGGCACCGACAATTATAAGGTCGGATTTATTGAGACCCGAGATATATTTATCGAGCATAGAAAAGCCGGTGGGCACGCCCTTGTGCTTTTCACGCTCAACAGGGTTTGATATAACCTTGAGCTTTTCAAGAACCTCGTTATTGATGACGTCATCAATTCTTGAGGGAGCGTCAGTGCTTCTGCCCTGACGGATGTTATAAATTTTCTGCTCTGCCGAATCAAGAAGAAGATCCGCAGAGTTTTCCTCGTTCATAGAGCTGTCAATGATGTCGCGCGCCGTCGTGATAAGAGTACGCTTGTAGTGCTTTTCACGCACAATTTTGGCGTAAGTATCAACATTCTGCACAGAGGGCACAGCCTGAGCAAGCTGATAGAGATAGGTTTTGCCGCCGGCATCGTCGTAGACACCCTCCTGCTTGAGGTGTTCGAGCACAACAAGCGGGTCAATCGGCTGAGCATTTGCATCAAGCAGAACCATTATTGCATAAATGGATCTGTGCTGAGGCATATAGAAATGCTCTGCCCTGAGTATTGTCTGAACGGTAGGCATACAGCGTGGGTCTTTGAGAACAGAACCGAGCACCGCCTGCTCTGCTTCAAGGCTGTAAGGCATATTCATACCGTCATAATTGGTCTGAGTGCTGATATCCACACTGCAACCTCCTTTCGTTTAGATTTGATTATTCGCAGACCTGAACGTAAAACGAAGCCTTTACGCCGTGGTTGAGCTTTGCACCTACGGGATAAGTGCCGAAAGACTTGATATCGTCAACGTCAAGTCTCTTTTTGTCAATCTTAACGCCAAGCTCTTTCTCGAGCTGAGCTGCGATTTCTTTAGCTGTAACAGAGCCGAAGAGCTTGCCGTTCTGACCTGCCTTTGCGGTGAGCTTTATTGTCTTGCCCTCCATCTTTGCAGCATCAGCCTTTGCGGCAGCTGTTTCTGTTTCGATGCGGTATTTCTCCGCCTGCTCTTTATTTTTAAGTTCGGACATTGCCTGTGCATTAGCTTCGGAAGCAAGGTTTCTGGGGAAGAGGAAATTTCTTGCATATCCGTCTGATACGCTTACAAGCTCACCCTTCTTGCCGAGACCTTTTACATCCTGCTTGAGAACAACCTTCATTGTCCGTACACATCCTTTCTGATTGAATTAAAATTCAGTTTTTGTTTTCGATTTCTGTGATAAGGTCAACTCTGCGTGCGTGTCTGCCGCCCTCAAATTCGGTATCGAGGAAGGTGTCAACCATCATACACGCAAGACCTGCACCGATAACTCTGCCACCCATTGCAAGGATGTTGGCATCGTTATGAAGTCTTGTAAAATGTGCGCTGAAGCAATCTGAACAGCAGGCACAGCGGATACCCTTGACCTTGTTTGCGGCAATGGATATACCTACACCCGTACCGCAGCAGAGAATGCCTCTCTCACACTCACCGCCTGTGATTGCAAGCGCAACCTTTTCAGCGATAATGGGATAGTCGATTGCTTCACCTGTGAACGTACCGAAATCACGGTACTCAACACCCTTTTCGTCAAGGTGTTTTTTTATTGCTTCTTTAAGTTCGTAGCCGCCGTGGTCAGCTCCCAATGCTATCATTATTCCGCACTCCTTTTCTTTTTAAGTTCACGTTCAGCCTGCGGCACACGCAGGTAAACGGGAGTAAGTTTGTCCGCCGCAACGTGATGTATGCCTGCATATTCTGCCGCAAGAGCAACACCCGATGCACGCTGATACCTGCACGAAGCAGGAGCAAGACGGACATTATCGCAGATGCTTTTCAGATAATTATAGCACAGTTCTGCGCCATCTCCAAGCAAAATTACATCTTTTTTGAATTTTTTTATCATTTCGGGCAAATCAGCCACCATAACCGCTTTGTCTTCGCACAGTCTTTCAACCTTTTCGCCGCAATCAAACATAGCCATATACACCTGTGAGCAGCGCGCATCCATAACGCACAGTGCCACACAGTCGATACCACCGAGCATATAAGCCATTGCTTCGAGCGTTGATACACCGCAGCACGGCTTGCCGCCGAAAGCGATGCCCTTTGCAGCTGCAATGCCGATGCGTATGCCGGTAAATGAGCCGGGACCCTGAGCAACCGCAACAAGGTCTATATCTTCAAGCGAAACACCTGAGGTTTCCATACAGTTTTTTACCATAGGCATAAGCGTCTGCGAATGTGTCAGCCCTGCATTGATAAAGTTTTCTCCGACTATTCTGCCGTTATCGGATACGGCAACGCTTGCGCTTACAGCCGAGCTTTCAATCGCCAATATTTTCAAAACGCTCATCCCCTTCGAAAGTAAATATTCTGTCTGTTTCGTTTTCTCCTTTTTCGATTGTCACGTAAAGCGTATTATCAGGCAGGACGTTTTCGATATTCTCGCTCCATTCAACCGCAAGCACGGCATCATCCTCGAGATATTCGAAAAAACCTGTTGTGCACAAATCATCCCAACCGTCGATACGGTACATATCAAAATGGCAGAGTTTGGGTGAACCGTCATAAACATTTACAATTGCAAAAGTAGGACTGCTGACGTGGCAATCAAGCCCCATACCCTCTGCTATGCCCCTAGTGAATGCGGTTTTGCCCATACCGAGACCGCCGAAATATGCAACAACATCACCCCGACGCAGTTTTGCGCCGAGTGAGACACCAAGCTTATGTGTAGCCTCGGAGCTGTTGGTAATTATTTTTCTCTTCATATCTTCTCACCCTTTGTCCGATAAATTATAACACAGGCTGTCAAATATATAAAGTATTACTTGTAATTTTTTTCATACTGAGATATAATATCGTTAGATAAATCTTTGAATTTACGAGGTGATGGAATGCGAAGCATAGAAAAATTCATCAAAGAAACCGACCTTTATATGCTTGCGCTTTGTGTTATCGCTTCGGTTGCGGGAGTTATAGCCGTTTTCAGTGCAACACGCTTCAACCTTGAAGAAGGTGCTTCCATATCACGTGACGCAATCGTTATGATTGCCGCCGTTGTGTTGGGTCTGATAATATGTATAGTTATCTCGGCAATCGATTACGAAATTATACTGAAGCTATGGCCTGTTGTCGCCGGTGTTTCCATTGCATTGATGCTGTCTCTGTTTATATGGGGCACAGGACCGAAAGAGCGAAGTGACGTTATCACGTGGCTTCCGTTCAAGATTGGCGGTTTCAGCGTTTACTTTCAACCATCGGAGCTGCTTAAAATCGCTTTTATCATCACGTTCTCCGTGCATGTTGAGTTGGCAAGCGACAGACTTGATAAAATACTTCATATACTTCTGCTGTGTGTGCACGGCGCAGTACCGACACTTCTCGTTGTCATTACCGGTGATATGGGTTCAGCGCTCGTATTCATTATGATTTTTGCAATTATGATGTTCATGGCAGGCATCAAGCTCAGATATTTTGCAGTCGCTCTGCTGACCGTTGTTGCCGCCTTCCCTATCGTCTGGGTCAAGGTTTTCAACAACATTCAGCGTGACAGATTCCTTGCGCTCATCTATCCCGATTCTTATTCGGACATTATCTATCAGCAGCTTCAGGGCAAAAACGCAATCGGCTCAGGCGGTCTTACCGGCCAGGGACTCTTCAAAGGTGCATACACACAAAACGGTGTTGTGCCGGAAGCTGAAAACGATATGATACTCAGCGTATTCGGCGAAGAGCTCGGCTTCCTCGGCTGTCTTGCAGTAATCGTGCTTTTCCTTCTGCTTGTTTTCAGAACAATCAAGGTTGCACAGATGGCAAACGACAACCCAGGCAAAATGATGTGCATAGGCGTAGCCGCAATGATTGCCTCACAGGTTATCGTTAACGTGGGAATGTGCCTTATGCTTCTGCCCTGTATCGGTATCACGCTTCCGTTTATGAGTGCCGGTGGCTCATCAAACCTTTGTATTTATATTGCAATGGGTGTAGTGTTCAGCGTATACCGCGTCAACTGCGACACCACTCCGGTTGATTTCCGTATGGTCAGCGTACGCACACCATACAGATAACACTTGCCTTGCTTTCATCACAGTCTTGAGATTTAGCGTAGAAGTTCTAAAATTCAACGGGAAGTGATTATATGAAAGTAAAAGAAATCACAACAAATGCCAACCGAAAAATCATAAGCAAAGAACCGTTTGTTTTTATACACGGACTTAACGGTTGGGGCGCAGATGAAGGCATTGACGAATTTCTGCCTTATTGGGGTGCTACCACCTGTAACCTTATGACATATCTGACAAGCGAAGGCTACGAAAGCTATTCCGCTTCCGTAGGTCCTTTGAGCAGCGCATGGGACAGAGCGTGCGAGCTCTATGCACAGATTAAGGGCACAACCGTTGACTACGGCGTTGCACATTCAAAAGCAAACCAACACGAACGATTCGGCAGAACATATCATAAAGCACTTATTCCCAACTGGGGTGAACTTGACAAAGACCAAAAAGTTCAGAAAGTTCATCTTATCGGCCACAGCTTTGGCGGCACAACAATAAGACTGCTTATTCATCTTCTTACCAACGGTTCACCTGAAGAGATTGAAGCAACTCCAACCGATGAAATATCAGGGCTTTTCACAGGCGGTAAAGGTGACTGGGTAAAGAGTGCCACCACAATCTGCACACCGCACAACAGCGCTTCTGTTTACTATCCGCTAAAAGCATTGGGACTTGACTTCACCGTACAGGCACTCAGCTTTATTTATGCCGGCGTACTCGGCAGAAGCCGTGCCAACGGACGATTTGTTGATTTCCATCTTGAACAGTTCGGACTGACTGATATTCCGGGCGGCAAAGAAGCTGACAAATTTTTTAAATCTCTTTCACTTGCACTTAAAAACAAAAAAGATTCGTGTCAGTATGATCTGACACCCGAAGCCACAGCTAAGTTCAACGATAAGCTTGATATTGCTGAAAACGTATACTATTTCTCATACGCATTTTCAACAACTCACGAATCGAAACGTCTGGGTATACATATGCCAAACATCGGCACAAACCCAATCATTGCTCTCACATCGCTCGCAATGGGATGCCTGAAATTTACAGACCCATCAACAGGTGTCAAATACAACGGCAGTTGGCTTGCCAACGATGCACTTGTCAACACCGAGAGTGCCAAATACCCGCTTGATGAACCACACAAAGAATTTGACAGCAATAGCATAGAGCCCGGCGTATGGCAGGTTATGCCCATACAGCGTGGTGACCACGGCACAGCAATCGGTCTATTCAGTAAACCTGAACAGACAAAATCCTTCTATCTTAAGCATTGTGAAATGCTCAACAAGCTTTAACTCAAATAACAAATCACCGCATATATGCAGAGTTTTATTCCTGCGTATGCGGTGATTTTTATATTTTATTTCATAAGTTCATCTGCAAGTGCATCAACCGCTGCAACGGATTCAGTATTGAGGGCAGATTTTACGGTAACCGTATTTTCGGCAAACGTGATATTTTTAAGGTCTGCCATCCTCTTGCGCGTAAGGTTTGCCGCAACGGGTGCCCAGCTTCCGTTTTCGATTATACCAACGGTTCTGTTCTTGTAGCCACGTTCGCAGAGCATATCTATGAATGCCCTTGTGTGCGGAAACAGTTCCGAATTATATGTCGGTGAAGCAAGCACAAGCTTTGAGCAGCGGAATGCTTCTGCAAGCACCGTGTATTTGTCACTTCTTGCAAGGTCAAAAATCTGCACATCGCTGCAGCCTTTTTCGGTGAGCTTGTCATAAAGCAGCTCTGCCGCCTTCTTTGTGTTGCCGTAGATACTTGTATACGCAATCACAACACCGTCTGTTTCGGGTGTATAGGACGACCACTTATCGTAAAGGCTGATATAATGCGCAAGATTTTCAGTGAGCACGGGACCGTGAAGCGGACATATCATATCAATTTCGAGAGCAGCTGCTTTTTTGAGCAAGGTCTGCACCTGCGCACCGTATTTGCCGACAATACCGATATAATATCTTCTTGCCTCGTCATCCCAAGGCTCATCACAGTCGAGCGCACCGAATTTACCGAATGCGTCGGCTGAAAAGAGAATTTTATCGACAGTATCGTAAGCAACCATTACCTCAGGCCAGTGTACCATAGGTGCAAAAACAAATTTGAAGTTGTGTCTGCCTGTGCAAAGCTCATCGCCATCCTTGATTTCAAGCTTATCAAACTTAAGCTCTTCACCGAAAAACTGAGCTATCATTGAGAATATCTTTGCGTTTGCAACAACCTTTGCTTCGGGATATTGCGCAACGAATTTTGCTATACTCGCAGAATGGTCAGGCTCCATATGTTCGACCACAAGGTAATCGGGCGTTTTTTCACCGAGAACTTCGCTGAGGTTTGCAAGCCATTCGTCACTGTAGCGCGAATCAATTGTATCAAACACGGTTATTTTATCGTCAAGCACGACGTATGAGTTGTATGCTATTCCGTCAGGCACAACGTAGAGACCCTCAAACAGGTCAATCTTTCTGTCATTTACGCCTACGTTAAAAATTCCGTTTGCAACTTTCATTTCAAATTCCCCTAACAAAAAAAATTATAATTAGTATAACCTTATTTTTCATTTACTTATTTACAAAGATGAAAAATAACTGTATTATTATATTAAACCTATTATACAGGAGGAATTGAAAAATGGCAAACCTTAAAGGCACAAAAACCGAAAAGAATTTAATGGAAGCTTTTGCAGGCGAAAGCCAGGCAAGAAATAAGTATACATATTTTGCTTCCAAAGCAAAAAAAGAAGGCTATCAGCAGATCGCCGCACTGTTTGAAGAAACCGCAAACAACGAAAAAGAGCACGCAAAAATCTGGTTCAAGCTCCTTAACGGAATCGGCACAACAGAGGAAAATCTCAAAGCTGCTGCCGCAGGCGAAAACGAAGAGTGGACAGATATGTACGCACGTATGGCAGAAGAAGCAAAGGAAGAGGGCTTTGACGATATCGCAGCACTTTTCACAGGTGTAGCTGCAATCGAAAAAGAGCACGAGGAAAGATACCTCAAGCTTCTTGCAAACATCGAAAATGATGAAGTGTTCAAGAAGAACACAAAGACTGTCTGGATCTGCCGCAACTGCGGTCATATCGTTGACAGCGAATCTGCTCCCGAGCTCTGCCCCGTTTGCGCACATCCGCAGGCATACTTTGAGCTGAGAGTTATTAATTATTGATTATATATTAACAATCAAACGGATAGCGTTCATTACGAATGCTATCCGTTTTTTATTACATTATATAATATTTATCTTCCGACCATCGCATAGGATTTTCATCAATATATTGTAAATGATTTATATAATCCTCTTCGTCACGGATTATATGATCGTAATATGAACGTTGCCAGATATTACATCCTATCTGTTTGTTACAAAATCTTTTAAATGTTGATATAAAACTCGGAACAGCAGAATTTGTAGGGGTCGGCGTCCCCGACGACCCACTAGTAACCAACAACATATGAATATGATTTGGCTTAATAACAAATTTTTTTACATTAATATTGTTATAAGTCGAATTCATTATGTTTATTTGGTTTTCGATTACTTTTCCGTATTCTGATAACTGTATTTTTGGGGCGTCGAGGACGCCGCCCCCTACGATTCGACTCAATATACATTTGCGGTCCAGCGTACAAACTGTAATAAAATACGCACCCTGACTGCTGTAGTCGTAACTCTTTAATCTGTTAGGTTTTCTGTGAGGAATCATTTTGCATTGCGTTCGATAAGTGCGGCGAGTTTAAGCACTGCTGCCTGTGTTTTGCCGTCCTTTATTTCATTGTTGAGTACCATATCAACAGCCTTATCGAGCGGAATATACTCAACGTTGAGGAATTCGTCCTCATCAAGCTCCTGCTCAACCTGAGTCAGATCACGGGCACCATAAAGATATATAACCTCATTTGTATATCCTGGTGACGGATAAAACTCGCCGAGGTTGATATACTGTGAAGCGATAACTCCGCCTTCCTCACGAAGCTCTCTTTTACCTGCGGCAAGCGGATTTTCTCCCTTTTCAAGCTTGCCTGCAGGAAGCTCAAGCACCTCTTCCATATAAGGATAGCGGAACTGTTTTACAAAAATAAGCTCTGCATCGTCCGTCAGTGCCGCAACGGTTACACCGCCGTTGTGCTCAACAAACTCGCGCGGTGCTTCCGTGCCGTTGGGAAGACCTGCGATATCAACACGCAGATTGAGTATCTTACCGCGATAAATTGTATTTTTAAATACGGTTACTTCTGTTGTATCCATAATCTGCTCCCCTTTTATTTATCTTCTTCAAAATTCAGTCGCTCCTCTTCAACAACAAGAGGTCGCTTCATAACGCGTCTGTTTATATTCATAATATATTCGCCGAGCAGACCGATAAAGAAAAGCTGAATTGAGCTCATAAGGAAAACGCCAATAAGAATCGGAGCTGTGCCTGCTGGAAAATCATTCCAATGAATGAGTTTAAGAACAAGATAAACAAGCGCAATTATAAAGCCGATAAGAGAAAACGCACCACCTGCAAAAACAGCAAGTCGAAGACCGATTTTGGTATAAGAAGTGAGCGAGAGCATTGCCGCATCGTAAAGGCTGTAAAAATTGTTATGAGTCTTACCTGCTCTTCGCTGAGGCTGAGTATATTCAATCTCCTTACGCTCAGGACCAAGCTCTGCAACAATACCTCTGATAAAGGGCTGAGGATCATCAAGCTCGCTGAGGGTTTTGACAAAGCTTTTATCATAAAGACCGAAGCCTGTAAAGTGCTCGATCTGCTCAACGTCACTCATATTTTTGATAAGCTTATAGTATACGGTGCGCAGAGCATACATTATCTTGCTCTCTTTTGAATCTGTTTTGATGCCGATAACAATCTTGTATCCGTTTTCCCACTCACGCACAAACTCGGGTATAAGCTCAACAGGATCCTGAAAATCAGCGCAGATTGTGATACAGCAATCACCGCTTGTGTTGATTATTCCGTAGTAAGGGCTGTTGAACTGACCGAAATTACGGCAGTTGAAAATAGCCTTTACATTCTTATCTTCCTTGCATATTTCACGGATAATAGAGCGTGTATTATCCTTTGACTTGTTATCAATAAAAAGGATTTCATAATCATACTGCGGCAGTTTTGTCACAAGCTCATTCTTTACCGCTTCATATATAGGGCGTGCATTTTCTTCTTCATTGTAGCACGGTATCATTATTGAAATCTTCTTTTTTTCACTCATTCCGTTCACTTCCTTTCAGCCATTTTACTGTTTCTTTTATTCCTTCTTCATAGCTGACCTGCGGCACAAAGCCCGTATCATCAGTCAGCGCAGAAATATCCGCACAAAGATACATAACCTGCTTATCGTTATAAGGCAAGGCACCTATCTGCACCTCACTGTCAGTGCCGGAAACGCTGTGCATAAGTTCAATATATTCCTTAAGAGGTCTAGCCTGACCGCTTCCGAGTGTGTAAACCGCACCGTCCTTGCCATGCTGAGCCATAAGATAAAAAGCTCTTGCCGCATCGTCACAGTAAAGAAAATCCCACATCTGCTCCGCAGGTGTAAACTGTGCCGTCTGCCCTGCAAGCATTTTTTTTAGGCTTGAAACCGTGATTGTAAAATCGTTGTCGCCTATGCCGTAAACGCTGAGGATTCTTGCCCATACGTGCCTTATACCGTATTTAGCGCAGGCAATTCTTGAAAGCTGACCTGCAGCAAGTTTTGCCGAGCCGTAAGCATTCTCGGGAAAAGCAGGAGTATCGGGAGAAATCTTACCGTCCACCCGGCCGTATTCAGCCTGAGAACCTGCACCGATAAAAACGCTGCACCCAAGAGCATGAGCAAGCTCAACGGCATCGAGCGTAAAGCGGATATTCTCTGACTGTATGCGGCTGTCGTTACGCTGAGCGCCTGACGTTCCGCCCCAGGCAAAGTGAAAAAAAGCATCACAACCGCAGCCGATGCTCTGACCGACTGCGGTGATGTCTGAAATGTCTGAATGAACGATATGAACACGTTCATTTTTTATGATGTTGCCAAGCTTTTTTGAACCGGGACGGCACAGAGCATAAACCTCGTGCCCTTCGTCAACCAAAAGCCTGATAAGTGCAGAAGCAATCATACTGCTTGCACCCGTTACAACAGCTTTCATATGATATATCTCCGAAAAAATTAAAGATTAACTGCCTCTATAATAGTCTTTGCCATATAGTCAATCATTTCGTCAGTCATACCCGGATAAACACCGACCCAGAAGGTATCTTCCATAATTCTGTCAGTGTTCTTAAGCTCACCGACAACACGGTATCCCTCACCGCTTGCGCGCATTTCATCAAAGCACGGGTGCTTGATAAGGTTGCCCGCAAAGAGCATACGCGTCTGCACACCCTTGCTCTCAATATAGGGCACGACCTTCTTACGGTCAACACCCTCTTTACAGGTGAGAAGGAAACCGAACCAGCTCGGACGGGAATTTTCACAAGCAGTCGGCAGAATAAGCTTGTCGGAAACACACTCAAGCGCAGCACGAAGACGGTTGAAGTTTTCGATTCTGCGTTCAACAAAGGTCGGGAATTTTTCAAGCTGAGCACAGCCGATTGCAGCCTGCATATCGGTTGCCTTGAGATTGTAGCCGAAATGAGAATAGACGTATTTATGATCGTAACCAAACGGAAGCTCGCCGTACTGACCGTCAAAGCGGTGACCGCAGAGATTATCCTGACCCGAAGCACAGGAGCAGTCGCGACCCCAGTCACGCATTGAATGCATAATTTTTGAAAGGAGCGGATTATTAGTATAAACCGCACCGCCCTCGCCCATTGTCATATGGTGAGGCGGATAGAAGCTTGATGTGCCGAGGTCACCGAACGTACCTGTGAAACCTTCTTTACCGTCGAGAGTATAGCGCGAGCCGAGTGCATCACAGTTATCCTCAACAAGCCAGAGACCGTTCTTATCGCAAAACTCTTTGACAGCCTTAATGTTAAACGGATTGCCGAGAGTATGAGCAAGCATAACAGCCTTTGTCTTCGGGCTGAGAGCGCTCTCGAGCTGAGTTACGTCGATATTGTACTGTTCAACCGTAACGTCGACAAAAACAGGCACGGCACCAAACTGAATCATAGGTGTTACCGTTGTAGGGAAGCCGGCTGCAACAGTGATAACCTCGTCACCTTTTCTGACAGCTCTGTCACCGAGCAAGGGTGAAGTTAAAGTCATAAAAGCGAGAAGGTTTGCACTTGAGCCTGAGTTGACAAGAGCACAAAAACGCACACCGAGATATGCCGCAAGCTGCTTTTCAAACTGTGCGGTATATCTTCCTGCAGTCAGCCAGAATTCGAGCGCAGAATCAACAAGGTTGACCATCTCGTTTTTATCGTAGACTCTTGAAGCATAGGGTATTCTCTGCCCCTCTTCAAACGGCTTCTTTTGGTTGTGATAGGTTTCGCAGTATTCTGCTACCGCCTGAAGCAATTCTTCTCTTGCCTGTCTTTCGTCTTTCATATCCTATATCCTTTACGCAAAAAATTCGTTAATTTGTTCATCAAGCTTCGCAGGCACATCGCCGCCGGAAGCGTAAACTTTTGTCCACTCAACTGTCTTTTTTACAGCTTCGGGGGCAGACCATCTCGGCTGCCAGGCGAAAACGGACTTGAGCTTATCACAGTCGAGCTTCAGGAAATTCGCCTCGTGAGGTCCGTCTTTGCTGAGCACCTCAAAGCTCTGACCGTTGCCCCAATGATTACAGAAAAGAGTAGCCAACTCACCTGTTGTAAGACAGTCACACTCATCAGGACCTACGTTGTAGTAATCGGCAAGGGCAGGGTTTTCGTACTGAGCTGCCGCAATCATAAGATATGCATAAAGTGGGTCGAGCACATGCTGATAAGGTCTGACAGAATTAGGGTTGCGCACGGTAATGACATCCGATGCGATTGCCGCACGCACACAGTCGGGGATAATGCGGTTATCTGCAAAATCTCCGCCACCAATAACGTTACCCGCTCTCGCTGTTGAAACGGCAACACCGTTTTTATCGAAAAACGATCGCTTGTAGCTGTGAGTTACAAGCTCGGAGCAGGATTTTGAATTAGAGTAGGGATCATATCCGTCAAGCGGTTCATTCTCTTTTATCGGTCTGCCGCTCTCGTTGTTTTCGTAGACCTTATCGGTTGTAACGTTGAGCACAGATCTGACACTTGAGCAAAGTCGCACACACTCAAGAATATTGACAGTGCCCATCACGTTTGTTTCATAAGTGAAATGCGGCTGTTCATAGGAAGTGAGAACAATCGGCTGCGCTGCAAGATGAAAAACGATTTCGGGTTGTGCCGTATCGAATGCAGCCTTAAGAGCAGCAAAATCGCGCACGTCGCCTATAACCGAGGTCATCTTACCTTCAAGGCCTGCAAGCTCAAAAAGGTTGGGATTGGTAGGAGGCTCAAGAGAATAACCGGTGAGCACAGCACCTGCATTTACGAGAATACGGCTGAGCCACGCGCCCTTGAAGCCTGTGTGACCCGTAAGGAACACACGCTTGCCGCTGTAAAAAGATAAATCGAACATAAGCGTTCTCCCTGAAAAAATCAAATTTTACCAGTTTTTCCACGGTGCCGTACCGTCTGCCCACAGCTTTTCAAGAAGCTGCTTATCACGCAGAGTATCCATGCACTGCCAGAAGCCGTCGTGCTTATATGCGCTGAGCTGACCGCTCTTTGCAAGCTGCTCAAGAGGATATTTTTCAAAAACGGTTGAATCACCCTCGATAAGATCAAATATTTCGGGTTCAAGCACCATAAAGCCACCGTTGATATAGCTGCCGTCCTGCGCTGTCTTTTCGCGGAACTCACGCACAGCATCACTGCTGTCAATATCGAGCACACCGAAACGCTGACTGACAAGAATTGCTGTAAGCGTTGCTGTTCTGCCGTGCTGCTTGTGATACTCAACAAGCTTACCGATATCAACATCGGAAACACCGTCACCGTAAGTGAGCATAAAAGGCTCATTTCCGATATATTTCTGAACGCGCTTTACTCTGCCGCCCGTCATTGTGTCGAGACCGGTATCAACCAGAGTAACCTTCCACGGCTCAGAAAAATTATTATGCACCGTCATCTCGCCGTTTTCGGAAAAATCGAAGGTAACGTCGCTGCGATGAAGGAAATAATCAGCAAAAAATTCCTTGATAGAGTGCTGCATATATCCGCAGCAGATAACAAACTCATTGTATCCGTAGCTTGAGTACATCTTCATAATATGCCAGAGAATAGGCATACCGCCAATCTCGATCATGGGCTTGGGTCTGAGATGACTTTCTTCGCTTATTCTTGTGCCGTAACCGCCGGCGAGAATAACAACTTTCATTCTGACACATCCAATACATATATTTTTTTAATTATAACATTACGCGGATGTAAAATCAATAGCAAATCCATCCGCTTATTACAAATTTAAATTTATGGTTATCAAAGTTTCAGCAAACGGTATCCGACTAAATTATGCAGAAAAAAAGACAAAAACGGACGCAGAACTCAGCCGCATCCGCTTTTAGTTTTGCTTTCTGACGATGGCATATTCATCGTTTATCATAAAATAAGGACAGCTTTTCATACCGCCGCCGATATATCGCTCGGTATCGTCCATATCCATATCAACAATGCACTCGCATTCGCCTGTGTCTTCGTTGTATTCGTAATTGAGACAATCCTCACACATTTTCATTTGCAACACTCCCTCTCAGTTACAAACCGATTATACCACACACTGTACAATCAGTCAATCACATAACCGCTCCTATTTTAGAAGCTATTGACATTTTGCACAAATCGTGAACAAAATTTTAACGAACGTACATAAGGATTGACTAAAACAAAAGAAAGTAGTATATTAGACTCAGTTCATTGTGAACTTTGTTACGTAAAACAA
Organism: Acutalibacteraceae bacterium; assembly: GCA_045637465.1. Taxonomy (GTDB): domain Bacteria; phylum Bacillota; class Clostridia; order Oscillospirales; family Acutalibacteraceae; genus UBA8612. The sequence continues at coordinate 42,826 of JAZTZM010000031.1, forward strand.
CCGAAAGGAACGTGAAACAATTGAAGGGCATTGTCCTTGCAGGTGGTTCAGGCACAAGACTGTATCCGCTTACGATGGTAACCAGTAAACAACTTCTTCCTGTTTACGACAAGCCGATGATATATTATCCGCTGTCCACACTGATGCTTGCAGGTATCCGTGAGATACTTATCATATCAACACCTGCCGACACACCCAAGTTTGAAGCACTTATGGGTGACGGCTCAAAATTCGGACTTCATCTTTCATATGCCGTACAGGAAAAACCCGAGGGACTTGCACAGGCATTCATAATAGCCGAAGACTTCATCGGTGACGATGACGTCGCAATGGTTCTCGGTGACAACATTTTCTACGGAAACGGCTTGGGCTCACTGCTGCGCAGTGCTGCTACCAACAACAAGCGCGCCACGATTTTCGGCTACTACGTCGAAAATCCCAACGCATTCGGTGTTGTTGAATTTGATGAAAGCGGAAAACCGATTTCAATCGAAGAAAAGCCTGAAGTGCCCAAATCAAACTATGCGGTAACAGGTCTTTACTTCTATGATAACCGTGTTGTTGAGTATGCAAAATCGCTCAAGCCCTCAAAGAGAGGCGAGCTTGAAATAACCGATATCAACCGTATTTATCTCGAGAACGGTGAGCTTGACGTCAAGCTTATGGGCAGAGGCTTCGCCTGGCTCGACACCGGCACGGTTGACTCACTTATCGAAGCATCAAACTTTATACGAAGCATCGAAAAGCTTCAGGGTATTCAGATTTCAGCGCTTGAAGAAATTGCATACAATATGCGCTGGATATCCAAGAAACAGCTTCTCGAATCCGTTGAAAAATACGGCAAATCGCCCTACGGTCAGCATTTGCTCCGGGTTGCAGAAGGCAAAATACTCTACTCAAGAGCAAGCAAGCCCAACGAAAGACCTATCTGGGGCAGAGGAGATAACATTTATGACACAGAGTAATGCACTCACATCAGAGCAGACAAAGCTTGAAGGTGTAATTCTCGTCAGGCCACTGATACACGGTGACAGCCGCGGTTGGTTCTACGAAAGCTATTCAAAGCGCAACTATGAGCAGCTCGGTATCACCGCAGACTTTGTTCAGGACAACCGCTCATATTCATCGCAAAAAGGCATTATCAGAGGGCTTCACTGTCAACTTGAGCCATACGCTCAGGCAAAGCTCATCACCTGCACAAAGGGTGCCATTCTCGACGTAGCGGTTGATATCAGAGAAGGTTCACCGACTTATATGCAGTGGATAAGTGTTGAGCTAAGTGCCGAAAACAAGCATCAGCTTTTCATTCCGAGAGGTTTTCTTCACGGATTTGTCACACTGAGTGACGATGTGGAAGTTATGTATAAGACAGATAACTACTACGAGCCGAGTGCTGACCGCAGCATCAGATTTGATGACCCGTCATTCGGCGTTGTGTGGGGTGTTGATACGCCTCAGCTTTCCGCAAAAGACAGCAACGCTCCTCTCTTTGCAGAAAGCGACGTAAAATTTACATACTGAAATCACACGGCAGGGGTACTCCCCTGCCATATTTACATTGAAAGGGAAAACTGATATGAAAGTTCTGGTTACAGGTTTTGCCGGTCAGCTCGGTTACGACGTTGCCGCTGAGCTTATATCAAGAAAGATCAGATGCATCGCTGCAGACAAAGCAGATTTTGACCTGACGAATGCAGATTCGGTCAACGGCTTTATCGGTGCTTACCGACCTGACGTTATTATTCACTGCGCGGCTTACACTGCGGTTGATAAAGCGGAAGAAGACAGTGCGCTCTGCTACAAAGTAAATATAGACGGAACCGAAAACCTCTGTAAAGCCGCCGCTGAAATGCAGGCAAAATTTGTATACGTCAGCACAGATTACGTCTTTGACGGAGAAAAAAACGAACCATATGAGGTTGACGATGCTACAGGACCGCAAACGGTATACGGTGCTACAAAGCTCGAGGGTGAAAATAAAGTGCGTCACATCTGCCCCAAGCACTTTATTGTACGCACGGCATGGGTATTCGGCAAGAACGGCAACAACTTCGTCAAAACAATGCTCCGCCTCGGCAAAGAGCGCGAATCAATCAACGTAGTATGCGACCAATTCGGCTCACCGACATATACCAAAGACCTCGCAAGACTTATATGCGATATGATACAGACCGACAAATACGGCACCTATCACGCAACAAACGAAGGCTTCTGCTCGTGGTCTGATTTTGCTTATGAGATTATGCAGCAGGCAGGTCTGAGCACAAGAGTTGCACCCATATCTTCATCAGAATATCCCGCAAAGGCAAAGCGCCCGATGAACAGCCGCCTTTCCAAGCAGAAGCTTATTGACTGCGGCTTCACTCCCCTTCCAGATTGGAAAGATGCCCTCCGCAGATTCCTCAAAGAAACAGAATAAAAAACAAGTGTCATCACGCATTAAACACGTGATGACACTTTTTATTTTCATAAAACTCAATCAGTTGATTTCATCGAGATTAGCACCCTTTGTCTCTTTGACTCTGAGTGCAAAAATAACAGCCGCAACAACAACTGCAGGAACAGAAATTGCAAGACACGCCCACCATATCGGAAGAAGCGTAATGCCGAGCACGATGCTTCCGTAGCCGACAACAAGACCGATAATAACTAGAAGGCCCTCTGCACCTACAACGGAGGCACGGATATCAGTCGGCACTTTTTCTGTCATCATAACGTTCATATAGTCTCTGCCGATCCAGTATGAGCCCTGATAAAGACCTGCAAAAGCGCCTATGAGATAAGGATTCCAGCCGCAGAGAATACCTGCAACAAAAAGAATATAGCCCGTTACGCAGGTAGCGGAAAAGAGCGTAACAGTTAATTTTCTACCTGCCTTATCAGCAATGAATCCCGACAGGAAAGTAATTGCAGCATAGACCACAGGCACCATAAACAGCGCCTTTGTTATATCGCTTGTGCTCATACCTGCACGGTGCATTGCCGACTCAAAATACAGAGCTATCGCAGGCATTGCCGCATCAAAAATAATGTGTGCAATTATGAGCATTTTGGTATCCTTGTTCGAGAAAATATACTTGACACCGTTGAATACACCTGACTGATTGCGCTGTGCCTGCTTCTGCTGCTTTTTGAGTGCTTTTTCTTCCTGTCTTTCTTTATAAGAACGGGAAAGATAAGAAATTCTATCATTCACAAACACCTTTGTGTCCCTTGCAAAAAGGAGCACAAGAATGCTTGCAACAACACCGACAAGGGCAGGCACAAGGAAAATATCGCGCCATTTTGTCGCGTCGTCTCCCATCAGAGAATCACGCAGAGCAGGAATGAGAATAACACCGAGTATACCGAAGCTCTTGAGAAAACTGTAAATTTTTGCACGGTGTTTATCGGGTGCTTCCTCAAGAATATAGATTATCTGTATATCGTGACCCATAAAGAAGCTTATAATCGCAAATCCGACAAGGAACATTATGTAGCTTGACGAAAGATGGATAACAAGAAGACCTGCTGCCATACCGAGAGTTGAAAGGACAAAAAGCGGTTTTCTGCCCCATTTATCTGCAAGCGCCTTATAAAAAGGAGTAAACAGACCGAGAACATAAGTAAATACACCTATGCCCGAATGAAAAGCAAGTCCGTCTTCATAAGTATAAAACTTGCCCATAAAGGGATTGTTGACAAAAAACTCGGTTATAAACGATGACTGCACGGTAACCGTCAGGTTACTTGTAACCTCGTCAATTATGTTAACAACAGCAATCAGCACAAGCAAAACCAAAAAATATTTACCTGAATTGCCTTTGCTCTGTATTTTTTTCAGAGCCGAAAGCTGTCGCGCTTCTTTTTTCTGAATTTCAGCAGCTGATTTCAAACATATCACCCCTCGTGTTTTTCTGCATTATAACACAGAATAATATCTTTTTCAATCAGACAACTATTTTACCGAACGAAGAATAAATGCCGAGCGGCTCACCCTCAAGCTGACGGCAACGCACAACCGAATCTTTTCCGAAGCGCTCACGTATATCATCGATATCTCTTTCAAGTTTTTCCATTTTTTCAAGATGATTCCAATCGCATCCGAATGAAAGCTGAACACATTCATCGTCACCCGACAGCTCGCAGGCTCTTATGCCGATTGAGCGCAAGGGAGTTTCACCGTCCCATATTTCGCCAATCAACTCGGCACCTGTTTTAAAAAGCATTTCGGTAATACGAATCGGCTGGGCAAGCTTACGCTGATGCTCTCTGACATTCAGAGCACCGTCACGTATATGCACCTGTACAACACCTGCAACAGCGTGATTTTCACGCAGAGAATGTGCAACACGGTCACATAACTTCATAAGAATCAACAGCACATCATTCCACGTACACATATCTTTCTCGGGTGTTGTGCTTCTGCCTATGCTTTTGGGTGGCGGAGCAAAGGCGGAGCTGATAACGGGAGCATTATCAAGACCGTTTGCAAAACGCCACAGCGCCTCACCGCCTTTACCGAGCACCATACGAAGCAAATCAGGTGACGTACGCGCAACATCACCTATTGTTATTATCCCGATTCTGCGAAGGCTCTGCTTTGTTGCTCTGCCGACACCGAGCATTTCACTCGCTTCAAGCGGCCACACAATATCCTTAAAATGAGCCTTGTCGATAACGGTAACGGCATCAGGCTTTTTGTAGTCACTTCCGAGCTTGGCAAATATTTTATTGAAACTCACACCAACGGACACAGTAAGCCCCGTTTCTTTTTTCACCGATTGACGGATTTCTTCCGCAATTTTTTCACCGTTTCCGAAAAGCATTGTACTGCCTGTCACGTCAAGCCAGCATTCATCTATTCCGAACGGTTCGACAACATCGGTGTATCGGTCATATATCGCCCTCACCTGCTGTGAATAAAAATTATATCTCTCATAATGAGGCGGCAAAAGCACAAGCGAAGGGCACTTTTGCTGCGCCTGCCATATAGCCTCAGCCGTTTTGACACCGCACTTTTTTGCAGCCTCGTTTTTGGCAAGAATTATGCCGTGCCGCTTCTCAACACTGCCTGCAACAGCAACGGGTTTGCCTTTCAGATCATCCCTGCCCAGACATTCGACCGACGCAAAAAAATTATTCAGATCGCAGTGAAGAATCACCCTCTCTGCCACTTTACTCACCTCTTCAGAACATTTGTTCGAGAGAATGATATCACATCTTTTTCAGTTTGTAAAGTGTTTTTTTCTTCCGTTTGACTTTTCCTCTTATGTAATATATAATTTCGGTGTATGTGTACCCATAACAGTTAAGGAACGAGATGAAACAATGTATAAAGTCGGTATTTGCGGTTATTTCGGCTTCGGTAAAGATTTTGTAAGCGGACAAACCGACAAAACAAAAGCTGTATATGATGCCATAGCAAAGGCAATCGGCGAAGAAAACATTGCCGTGCTTGACTCCTGCGGATGGCAGAAAAATCCGCTTAAGATGGTTATGAATTGCCGCAAGCTTCTTTCGGAATGCGAAAACGTTATAATGATGCCCGCAAGAAAAGGATTCAAAGTTTTTCCGAGAGTGTTTGAAACGCTCAACAAAGGACTTAACCGAAAGCTTCACTACGTAGTGGTCGGCGGCTGGTTGCCCGACAGACTTGAGAGCAACCCCGGGCTTATCCCCCCTATCAGAAAGCTTGACCGTGTATACGTTGAGCTTGAGCAGATGCGCGACAAACTCATCGCACTCGGAATTACAAACGCTTTATATATGCCGAATTTCCGTAAAACAAATGCACTCTCCCCCGACGAGCTGATTTACAGCGCATCAGAACCGTACAGACTCTGCACCTTTTCACGCATATTCCGCGAAAAAGGAATTGAAGAAGCAATTGAAGCCGTACGCTATGTCAACAACAAGCTCGGCAGGACTGTTTATACACTTGATATCTACGGTATGGTTGAGCCGGTTTATCAAAGCAGATTTGATGAAATTGCCAAAACCTTTGAGCCTTACATCACATATAAAGGTTTCATTGACACAAACGACAGCACGAATGAGCTCAAAAGCTGTTTTGCTCTGCTGTTCCCGACATTTTGCGAGGGTGAAGGCTTTGCAGGCACTATCATAGACGCTTTTGCCGCAGGCGTGCCGGTAATCGCAACAGACTGGCACTATAACGCAAGCATCATCCGTCATCTGGTTGACGGAATGGTTTACGATTCGTCAAAGCCTGAGCTGCTTGGAAAAATACTGCTTGAGATTCACGACAAGCCAGACACAATAAACAGCATGAAAATAAACTGTCTTGAACGCACCCGTCATTTCGAACCTGACGAAGCTTCGTTGCCGCTGCTGCGCGAACTCGGAATAGAAAAAGAGAGCGAGGAAAGCAACGTATGAGTGTCAAACGACTTCTCTGCTGTATGAGCAGCATGAATACAGGCGGCGCGGAAACATTTCTGATGAAGCAATACCGTCAGATAGACAGAGAAAAATATCAGATGGATTTTTGCGTCAACGTCGCAGAGAGAGGATATTACGACGATGAAATCGAAGCCCTCGGCGGCAGGATATATCGTATTCCGCCCAAATCGCAGGACTTTAAAAAATCATTGAAAGCACTTGAAGATATAGTACGCGATAACGGATACGAAAACGTGCTGTGCTCCTCGGTTAAGCCGGGCACTGCGTTAGAGCTTATTGCAGCAAAAAAAGGCGGAGCAAAAAGGCTCATTTACCGCTCAAGCAACTCAAGTGTTGACGGCGGAAGAAAGCAGAAAATTCTGCACAGCACAGTCGGTCAGCTTGCAAAGGTTGTGCCGACCGTTAAGTTTGCCCCATCAAAAGAGGCTGCGGAATACTGCTTCGGTAAAGGCTGTATCAGAAAAGGCAAAGCGTTTTTGCTCCACAACGGAATCGACACGGACGTTTACCGCTACAGTGACGAAACGAGAGAAGAAATGCGCCGTGAATTAGGATTCACAGACGAATACGTCATTGCTCACGTAGGAAGATTTTCGGCAGCAAAAAACCACACGTTTTTGCTTGATGTATTTGAAGAAATGCTGAAAATCAAGCCAAACAGCGTGCTTATGTTAGTGGGCAAAGGTGAACTTGAAGACGAAATCAGACAGAAAGCCAACGAGAAAAAAATTGCTGACAGGATAAGATTTCTCGGCATTCGCAGTGACGTGCCGAAAGTGCTTTGTGCAGCTGATGTTTTCGTTTTTCCGTCATTCTATGAGGGTATGCCCAACACCGTAATTGAAGCACAGTCGCTCTCACTTCACTGCGTTATATCCGACAGAATAACACCCGACGCTGACATAACGGGCCTTGTAGAATATCTGCCGCTCGGTGATGCAAAGCTCTGGGCACAGACAGCGGCAAAATATACAGACGGATATAACAGACACGATATGGCTGAAATTTTCAAGCAGCAGAAATACGACTCCGAAACAACCGCAAAAGAATTTGTAAAATACTGTTTCGGTGAATAAAAACATTTTTTGAGATTGCTATTGCAATTTCGAAAAAAACGATATATAATGCTAAACGAAATAAATACAGGGGAGCTTGTGACAGCAGGCTGAGAGGAAGTAATCCAACTTCGACCCTATAACCTGATGCGGATAATGCCGCCGTAGGAAGTCATACACAACGATTTTTTACAGGAGGCATCCGCAAGGAGAGTCTCCTGTTTTTATTTCATAAATACTTTAATTAACAACAACACAAAAATCTGAAATGCAATAATATCACGCACATTCGACCATTTTTCTCTTTGCCATACGCCCGTATGCCTGCATCGAAGAAATGCCCGACTGCACGCAATCTATTGTATTTCAGATGCGAAGCAGTTTTGAAAGAGAAGATTTTTGTCACAGCAAGGCGGAAATCTGCAGGAATACGAGGTTATTTCAAAGATTTCCAACGAAGATGTGGCGGAAATATTCCTTTCAAAACCTATTGGCTTGTTGTTGATTAAAGTATAACTTCCGGGGAGCCGTTACAGCGGCTGAGAGGCAGGTAAACCTGCGACCCGCAAACCTGATCCGGATAATGCCGGCGTAGGAAGTATAGTTAAAGCACCTTGTGAATCTGCAGTAAACAAACCGTGCTTTTATGTTGCCTTCGCCTGATTTTCCGGCGAAGGCAAATTTTATTTTCGGAGGTAAAAAAATGAAAGCAAGTATCGCAATCCAGGTTCTTCCCAAGGCAAAAGACACAGATGATCTCATCCGTATTGTTGATGAGGTTATCGCATTTATCAAAAGCAGCGGTCTGCACTGCCACGTCGGTCCTTTTGAAACCACAATTGAAGGTGAAGACTATGACCAACTGATGGATATTGTTAAAGAATGTCAGCACGTTGCAATAAGAGCAGGCGCAGAAAACGTTTCGGCTTATGTCAAGGTGGTTTACAGACCCGAGGGCGAAATACTCACCATTGACAAAAAGATAAAAAAACATGCTCAGGCGTAATATTCCGTCGGTTACCGCCGTTGCCGCACTATTGATTATATGGCAGTCAGTCTGCACAACTGGACTTATACCGTCTTATATGCTGCCGTCACCGATAGAGGTAATGCAGGCTTTTGTGAGCGAATTTCCTTTGCTTCTCGAAAATTCTTTTATTACTCTGCAAGAAGCTTTTATCGGCTTGTTTCTTGGAGTAAGCGTAGGATTTTGCGTGGCTGTGCTTATGGATACGTTCGATATTCTGTACAAAGCATTTTATCCGTTACTTATTATCACGCAAACAATTCCTTCGGTTGCAATCGCACCGCTTCTTGTGCTCTGGTTAGGCTACGAAATGATGCCGAAGATTGTTCTGATAATTCTCTCAACCTTCTTTCCTGTAACAGTAGGACTTCTCGACGGTTTCAGGAGCGCAGATAAGGACGCAATCGGATTGCTGCGCTCAATGGGTGCAAACCGAACACAGATTTTTCGCTATATCAAATTTCCGTCGGCATTGCCGCAACTGTTTTCGGGGCTGAGGATAGCTGCGTCATACAGCGTTGTCGGAGCAGTTATAAGCGAATGGCTCGGAGGATTCGGCGGTCTTGGTGTTTATATGACACGTGTCAAAAAAGCCTTTGCTTTTGATAAGATGTTTGCCGTGATTTTTCTTATCTCGGCAATTTCTCTTGCACTTATGGCTTTAGTCGGATTTGCAGAGAAAAAATGCATGCCATACCGTATCACAAATGAAAAGGAGAAAAAAACATGAAAAAATTAATTGCATTATTACTGTCCGTAGCTATTGTTTTCTGTTTGCCTGCCTGCGTTAAAACAGAAAACAATAAAATAACAATCGTTCTTGACTGGACACCGAACACAAATCATACAGGTATATTTGTTGCCCAAGCAAACGGATATTTCGAAGAAGCAGGCATTGACGTAGAAATCGTTCAACCGCCCGAAGGCGGTGCGGATGCTTTGGTAGCATCAGGCAAAGCACAGTTCGGTGTTTCGTTTCAGGACACTATTGCACCTGCCTTTGTGGGAGATAATACCATACCGGTCACTGCCGTTGCCGCTGTGATTCAGCACAACACATCGGGCATTATTTCCCGTAAAGGCGAAGGAATGCATACGCCTAAAGGTCTTGAAGGCAAGAAATATGCAACCTGGGATCTGAACGTTGAGAAAGAAACAATCCGTGAAGTAATGAAAGCTGACGGTGGCAACTTTGACCTTGTTGAGCTGATTCCCTCAACGGTTACCGATGAGGTATCGGCTCTCAAAAGCGGCAGTGTTGATGCCATATGGATTTTTTACGCTTGGGCAGGTATAGCTTGTCAGACAGCAGGTCTTGAAACGGATTATTTTGAATTTGCGGACATAAACCCTGTGTTTGATTATTACACGCCTATCATTATCGGCAACAACGCCTGGCTCAAAGAAAATTCCGAAGCAGCAAAAGCTTTTGTCGGTGCGCTTTCAAAGGGATATACATATGCGACAGAGAACCCGAAAGATGCCGCAGATATTCTGATGGATGCCGCACCCGAGCTTAAATCAAACAGCGAACTTGTATATGCAAGCCAGGAATATCTCGCAACGGAATATATAGCAGATGCTTCAAGATGGGGTGAAATTGACCCTGAACGTTGGGCAGCATTCTACAACTGGCTGAACGAAAAAAATCTGCTTGAAGAAAAAATTGATCCCTCATTCGGATTCACAAACGATTATCTTCCCGAATAATATGAAAAAATTAGAAGTAAAAAATATCAGCAAAAGTTTTGGTGACAATCACGTGCTGAAAGATATTTCCATCGAACTTAACCGTGGTGAACTGGTCTGTCTGCTCGGCGTCAGCGGCGGCGGAAAAACAACGCTTTTCAATATTATTTCGGGTCTGTTAACTCCCGACAGCGGTCAGGTGCTACTTGACGGAAAAGACATCACCAATCAATCGGGACATATCAGCTATATGCTGCAAAAGGATTTGCTGCTACCTTACAGAACAGTTGAGGATAATGCGGCTCTGCCTCTTTTGCTCAAAGGTATAAAGAAAAAAGAAGCACGAAAACAGGTATCACCGATATTCTCACAATTCGGACTTGAAGGTGCACAAAAGAAATATCCTGCTCAACTTTCAGGTGGTATGCGTCAACGCGCGGCACTGTTGCGGACATATATGTTCTCAAAAGACGTTGCGCTGCTTGATGAGCCTTTTTCTGCGCTCGATACCATCACAAAAAGCTCAATGCACAAATGGTATCTGAACGTTATGGAAGAAATAAGGCTGTCAACGCTTTTCATCACTCACGATATTGATGAAGCAATTCTCATTTCGGACAGAATATATCTGCTTTCGGGTTCACCCGGAGAAATAACGGGAGAAATTATTATAAAAGAACCAAAATCCCGCCGTGAAGATTTTAATCTGACGGCAGAGTTTCTGGAATACAAACGAGCAATACTCTCACGCTTATAAAGTTTAAAAAACCTGGCCTGTAATTCAGGTCAGGTTTTGTTTTACTGTATGAGTTTATTGCGAAGGTCGAGCAAAATCGCTTTTTCCCGACGGGACACCTGCACTTGCGACATACCGAGCTGTTCTGCTGTTTTGCTCTGGGTAAGTCCGTTAAAATATCTGAGCTCAATTATTCTGCGGTCACGTTCAGGCAAGGTTACCATCACTTGTTGCAGGGCGATACTGTCTGAAATTTCGCCATCCTGCGATTCGACAGGTATATCAAGCTGTGGCGAGCCTGATTCTTCATCCGCAGTGAGCGACACAGTAGGCATTGCCGCGTTGAGAATAAGCGCCGTTTCCTGCAAGTCAAGATTCAGCGCAGACGCAAGCTCACTCAGCGTAGGCTCGCGGTCATTGAGAAGTGTCAACCGCTCACGCTCAAGCAAGGCAGCACGCGATTTTTCCTTGAGCATTCTGCCGACCTTGACACTGCCGCCATCACGGAATACTCTGCGTATTTCGCCGAGAATCACGGGCACGGCATAGGTAGAAAAGGCAAATCCCCTTTCAGCCTCAAAGCCGTCTGCCGCCTTTACAAGTCCGACACAGCCTGCCTGAAACAAATCGTCATATTCAACGCCTTTGCCTTTGAATTTTCCGGCACACGAATGTACCAGACCCATATTTTCCGTTATAAGTTTTTCACGCTGTACGGTTTCAGTCGGCAAGCGGCTTACCCTTTATATGCTTATCAAGCGTTACGCTCGTGCCCTTACCGAGGGTTGAGCGCACCGAAACCTTATCGCAAAAGCTTTCCATAACCGCAAAGCCAAGCCCTGCTCTTTCACCGCCAAGGCTTGAATAAAGCGGCTCCATCGCCTTTCTGACATCCTCAATTCCGCATCCCTTATCGCGGATTCGTATCCTGAAAAGTCCACCGTCATAAATTGCGGCAAATATGTAAACATTGCCTACCCCATCAGGGTAAGCATGCACAATGCAGTTTGTAACCGCTTCGCTGACAGCCGTTTTGATATCGCACAGCTCTTCAACGGTAGGATCAAGCTGAGCCGCAAAGCCTGAGGCAACAAGCCGTGCGAAGCCCTCGTTTGCTGAACGGCTGTCCATAGTCATTGTGAATTTATTTATCGGTTTCATCTTCTGCCTCCTATCATCTGTATTTTTGCAATTTTTTCAAGTCCCGACAATTTCATAATCCTGTAACACCACGGCGGCAGGTTGACAGCCTCAAGCCTTCCTCCGTGTGCGCTGACGTTGCGGTAACGCCCCATCACAAGACCTACTCCGGAGCTGTCCATAAACGTAACCGCACTGAAATCGAGCACAAGCACCTGCGGCAGAAGCTTGTCCGTTTCTTCGTCAATCACTTTGCGGATATCGGCGGCTGTGTGATGATCAATCTCACCGGAGAGAAAAACCGTCATACATTTGCCCGACGTAATCAATTCCATTTAATCACTCCTTAAAAATATAAAAAAGCCTCTACCCGGATAGGATAGAGGCAAAAGTGTAAAAAGTATGTCAGATTTAAGGGTTTGCGGAAAAATATTTTATCAGCTTCATTCTCACTTCACCGGCAAGGTAAAGCGAACCGCACACAAGCAGGCAGTCGTAATCATCAATTTCAGAAACAGCAAGATCCACCGCAGCTGATGCACATTCAACAGCTGAGCAGTTATCACAATAAGCCGAAGCCAGTCTGCAAAGCTCCCGAGCACTCATCGTACGGGGATTATCGGCAACGCTGCAGGCTGTAATTTTGCTGCACAAAGGTGCAACACATTTCAGATACGCATCAACGTTTTTGTCCGCCATCATACCGATAACGGCAGTTATACGCTTACCTGCGAGCAAAGTGCTTATACTTGTTGCAACCGCTTTTCCGCCATCATCATTATGCCCTCCGTCGAGAAGAACAAGCGGAGAGGATGATATAACCTCCATACGTGCGGCGACCTTTGCAGACTCGATTCCGCGCTTTATGCTGACAGCATCAATACCAAGCAGAAGGCAGGTTTCAATCGCTGTGACGGCATTGTAAACCTGATATTCACCGCTCATTGAAAGCTTATAATCAACGCCGCGGTATGTAAAGCTGACACCGTCGATTCCGTTAACTGTACCGCTGATCGCATCAGTGTCAGGTTTGATAAAGGTATTGTTATTTTTTAAAGCAGTTTCTCTTATTATATTCTCGACGCTTTCAGGCTGAGCCGGATAACAGACGGTTTTGCCGCCGTCTTTTATTATTCCGCACTTTTCAGCCGCAATAAGCTCAACTGTATCGCCGAGAATTGCAGTGTGATCAAGTGAAATGGAAGCGATAACGCTGACAAGCGGAGTTGAGATAACGTTTGTCGAATCAAGCCTGCCGCCAAGTCCGACCTCAAGCACACAGACTTCACATCCGCTGCGTTCAAAAATCATAAACGCCGCAGCTGTTATAACCTCAAACTCTGTCGGCTGCATATTTTTATCGGCAAGCTGAGAAACTATAGGCTCAAGCTCGGTTACAACCTGAGCGAAAAGCTCTTTGTCAACCATCTCACCGTCAACACATATTCTCTCACGAAAATCGGTGACAAAGGGTGAAGTAAAAAGACCTGTCTTTTTGCCGCTTTCCTGCAGCGCACACGCAACCATTGTTGAGGTAGAGCCCTTGCCGTTCGTGCCTGCGATATGTACAAACTTAAGTTTATCCTGCGGGTTACCGACAGCAGCACAAAGCGCCTGAATACGCTCAAGACCGGGATTGATACCAAATTTATTAAGTGAATGGATATAATTCAAGGACTGTTCGTAGGTCATTTTTTCACCTCTCCAACCTTTTAACTATTTTCTGTCACTCATTACATTTAAAAATCCCTGCTGAACTTTATAATGAAAAGTGAAGAATTAATAGTGAATAAGTAAAAATCCCGAGAACTAACGTCCTCGGGATTTTGGTGATCCATCGGAGATTCGAACTCCGGACACCTTGATTAAAAGTCAAGTGCTCTGCCGGCTGAGCTAATGGATCACATAGGGCTCTGCGCACATCAAGTGCCGAGCACTACGATATATTATCTTATTTCGCACGATTTGTCAAGTATTTTCTGAAATTCTTTTTTCAATTCTCGTAACTGATAAGCATTTGAGCCTCTTCAAGAGTTGATTTCTTACCGCAGGCAACAAGCGCTGTCAGCACCGCACCGAAAGCAGCCTCCTCACGGTTGAGTGGAATCTGCATCTGCGCGCCGAGAGCCTGAGAAAAACGTTTCTGAAGAGGAAGGTTCTTACGAAGACCGTTGCCTGAGCCGACAAGTGAAGTAACCCTGCAACCCGTAGGCTCAATCATCTCGATAATCTCGCTTACCATTCCGCCGAGGAAACCGTTCATAAGAGCAGAAGGTGTAAAGTTATCAACACCAAGGTTAGTGACAGAGCCTCTCAGCTCAGGAGCAGAGCGGGTGCCGCAAAGCTTTGTAGAAACAACAAGCGGATCTGCCGACTCCCCTGCCGATTCAAGTGCGGAATCCATAAACTTATAGATATTATCAGGCTTTTCACAGCCTGCCATTTCAAGACACGCATTGAAAAAATCCGCAAGCACGGCAAAAGCTCTGCCGCCGCAGAGTGAGCAGCCGACAAGAATATTCTTACCCGAACAAAGCGGTCTTATTTCCATATTGTCGGGAGCTTCTTTAAGATCGGTCAGCATTGAAATCTGTCCGCCCGTGCCCATATTGACAAGAGCGCAGCCATCCATAGTACGCACAGAGCCGATGAAGCTTGCCTGATTATCGCCTATCGCTACACAGACGGGAACGCCGTTATATTCACCGACACAGTCAAAACCACACGTAACCTCAGGAAAGAGCGAATAGTCAAGACCGGCTTTTTCAACAGCTTCTTTATCAAAACAGCCTTTCTCAATATCAAAAAGGCTGAATGACGCTGCATCAGACGAATGCATAAGCGGCGTTTTTCTGCCCGTAAGGACCATTGCCGCATAATCGTGAATTGTGCAGAGCTTGACCGCAGAAGACGGAATCAGGGCATTTTTCGTATGATAAAAGCACGTTACGGCACCAAAGCCGCTCGCAGCATTGTAACCTGTGGTTTCACTGAGCACCGATACATACGTACCGCCCTCATAAGGCTGATTGCCGCTGCCGTCCTGCCAGGTATAAAGCGGACTGACAGCCTTTCCGTTTTCATCGATATATACTATTCCGTGCATCTGACCCGTAATGCCGACGGCACACACGGGCGAAAACTCTGCAAAAAGCTCTGCGGCGAGCGCACAAACCTTATCAATTATTATTTCGGGTGACTGAATTTTTTCAAAAGGTCTGCCGTCGATAAAGCTGTTATTGTCAAGCGTGACGGATTTCAACAGCTTGCCGTTTTCAGCATCAACCGCAATACCGCAGATGGTCGTCGTACCTATATCAAGTCCGATAACATTCATTTCTAATTCCTCAGATCTTTGTGGATTCAAGGTCAAGTCTTGTGATAATGTCGTTCTGGATTGCAGGTGAGAGATCCAGGAAGTTAACGAATGTGCCGTGGATTCTCATAATATAAACTCCGCTCGGAGCATACTTCTCAGGCTCTGCAAGAACCTTGCGAAGTGTGTCGGGAGTGGTGATATTGAAATAGAGGTATGAGGGAGAAAGATTCTCGTTCTTCTCGTTGAAGAAAATGGGTTTGAGAACCTTATCGCCGAATTCTGTGCCCTTCTCCTCATAGTCAGCGCCCTTGAAATATTTCGGGTCGATACCAAGGTGTGAAGCATAGCCGCCGTTGAATTTGCCGTAGGGCAGCTTCATTGCGGAAATTGTGCGGAAGCCGAGGCCGTTGCCTGCCTCACCGTAAAGAGGATCGACACCGTAGCCGAGCATATCTCTTGCAGCTCTGCCGTCAGGTGTTGCGCCAACCCAATAGCCATAGAGAAGATGTGTTGAGGGGCTGGACCAGTCGGCACGGAATGAATTGCCGAGATAGTTCTTCTGTGAACGCACAATGTCGGAAATCCTGCTTGCAATCTCTGCCGCCTCATTGTCAACGGACTCGATGCCGTTGCCGAACTTGGGTGCAGATTTAAGGAAGTCACGCAGCTCTTCATAACCCTCAAAGTTGACCTTGAGAGCTTCGATAAGCTTGTCACAATCCTCAGGACGCTCTGCAAGAAGCTTGTCGATAGCAATAAACGAATCGGCAATAACGGAAAGGCCGTGAATAAGGCAACCGCTGCCGTTATATTTTGTGCCCTGCTTGCCCGGGTGACGTGTATCAACAGCACTCTCACATCCGCCCATAAATGCACTCAGGAAAGGTACGCGAAGGTGAGAAAGCGCAACGGAAGCACCGTTAGCCGCATCAGCCATAAGCTTCGCATAAACTTCAGCATTTTTGTAGAATGCCTCACGGATATTTCTGAGCAGCTCTTTATTGCTGCCGGAGTTAACAAACGTGCCGATATAGTTGCCTGTGATTGTTGACTTGCCCTCGTTAAGAGTAAGCTCAAGAATCTTCGGAAGATTGAACCAGCTGTTAGTTGTGTTGCCGTTATCCTTGCCCATAATAAGCGGCTCCTGACAGCCTGCAACTGAATAATCGGGCAGATCCGCTTCGTCGACACCGCTCGCTCTGAGCACCTCGAAAACAGTATCGTCATTGAAGAATGACGGTGTGAGTACACCGGGTGTGAACATAAACTTGCCCATCTCACGGTAGAGCTTTTCGGGTGTGTTCTTATGAAGCTTGACGGAAAGGATGGGCTGAGGCAGGTTCATATCGTAGTATGCATCCATTATCGCATAGCTCATCTCGTTTGTAAGGTCGTTGCCCTCAACGTCTCTGCCGCTGACAAGAACGTTCTGTGAAATTGCCCAGCTTCTGTCACCAACGTTGAAGAAAACAAGGAAGTGACGGAAGAGCTCTGCTGCCTCTTCTCTGCTCTCGCCCGACATAGCTCTGTAAGGCTCAAAAATTCTGTCGGCATTACCGACGGAGAATGCAAAGGGATTGGGAGCCTGTTCAAGAGTCATAACCTCCCAGAGGATAAGGAACGACTGGATAGCTTCATAAAGGCTCTCTGCACCGTTTGCAGGCACTTTGCGAAGGGTATTTTCCATCAGCTCAAGCTGAGCTGCACGCTCGGGAGAAGCGGTAAGTTTCTGTTTTGCCGCAATATCGGCATAACGGTTTGCAAGGGTAATTGTTGCCTCAAGAACCATACGGATATCCTCGAGTGTATCCTTGCGCTCATCATTTTTTTCGCTGTTGATTTTTTTTGTGAGGTCGGAAATCATCTTGTTAAGACCAACCGCAATTGCTTTACGGAAATCAGGAATAAGATGACCCGTTACCTGCTCGATAAAGAAAGCGACCTCGCTTGTGTATTTTGTGTACTTATCATACACCGCGCTCAGGTCACGGACATAGTCGCCGCGCTTTGTACGCTCACGCATAAGCTCGATGCGCTCCTGCGTAAACTCTTCATTAGGCTCAATATCGTCAAAAACAGCTGTCGGATCGCAATAACCCGAGAAGGTTTCAACCTGAAAAGCGGGATTTATAAGCGCATAACTGCGTGCAAACGAATCGCTCTGCGTGCCTGCAAAAACGTTGTTATCGCTGATTGAAATCGGAAGCTTTTCAAGAATCATTTTAAGTTCTCTTGCTGCACGGAGTTCTTCCGTCATACCGTTGCCGCCAAAGCCTGTTGCTTTGTAGGCAAGCTCACGCGCAAGAAACCAACCGTCAAGGCGCTGCTTTGAGCGTTCCTCACGGAAGAGGTCATTTGCCATTTTTGTTATTTCACCTTTTGCGTATACATTAGTGACTTTCATAATATGTAATCCCCCATTCAGGTTCTGACTAATTTGATTGAATTATTTTTAAGGATGCTGCAGAACTTATCAAACTGAGCATCCGTTACAAATGCATCCTGCATTGTGTACTGCATACCGTGCTGTGCCCATTTATCCTTGCCGTACTCGTGATAGCGAAGCACCTCAAGTGCAAAGCCCTCTTTCATATACGGCGAAAGAATTTTTGCAAACTCAGCCGCATCCTCCGGTGAAGCATTGAAACCGTTGATGAGCGGAATCCTGAGCAGCAGCTGACTCCTGCTCTGCGACGCGGCTTTTATGTTTGAAACAACGGTTTCGTTGCCGACTCCCGTGTATTCACGAAGCTTTTCGCTGCTGTGATGCTTGAAATCCATTATCAGATAATCGATAAGCAAAAACAGCTCCGGCAGACGCGGATTTGTGCCGTTCGTTTCGATTGCCGTGCTGATACCGTACGCTCTGAGCTTTGTCAGAATTTCTTTCAGCGCATCAAACTGAAGCGTAGGCTCACCGCCCGTGAAGGTAACTCCTCCACCGTCGAAAAACATCAGCTCCGAAACGAGAATCTCTTTGAGCATTGCTTCGGTGCTGACACCTGCATCTTCCGAAGCACTCATACTCTCGGGATTTGAGCACCAGGGGCAATGCAGATTGCAGCCTTGCAAATGGTAAACAAGGCGATTACCCGGACCGTCCTGCGAATAGTTGAACCCCTTATGCAGAATTTTGATATCCGTAAAACCACCTCTTTCACCATGTACTTATAATTATTATATTATTCTAACATAGTAAAAATTATGAGTCAAGATTTTTTACTTTTCTTTAGGTTTTGTTAATAAAGATGCCAGAAGACCGCACAGCATCGCCGCTGTTATGCCTGCCGCGCCGGAGGTAAAAGGACCCGTCAGAGCACCCATAAGCCCCTGCTCCTCTACCGCCTGCTTTGTTCCCTTTGCAAGTGTGTAGCCAAAACCTGTCAGTGGCACGGAAGCACCTGCGCCCGCCCACTTTACAAGCGGCTCATAAGCACCGACAGCACCCAACACAACACCGATAACAACAAACGAAACGAGTATTCTTGCAGGTGTGAGTTTGGTAGTATCCATCAGAATCTGACCCACCGCACAAATTGCTCCGCCAACCAGAAAAGCCTTAATATAATCCATAAAAAAATCCGCTCCTTTTCAGCTATTTTCAGCCAAAAGAAGCGAATTATTCATCACATAATATATTTGTTAATTACAGGTATTTTTCTTATCAGGCTGACAACAGCCATACTCACTGCATACACGGCAAGAGTTAAAACAGGAATCGAAACCAACGGATTGAAAGTACGGCAGGTTATACCGAAAGAATTTACAAAAGCCGCATGAATAAGATAAACGCCAAAACTTGTAGCAGAAAAGAAAAAAATCGCCTTCAACGACCTGTTTCCAAACTTCACCGAAGAAAAAACATCCTTGAATGCCAGAAACAGCGCAACCGACAAAAATCCGATAAGCGGCGACTGAAACGCATACAGAATAAACTGATTTTTCCCTGCCAGAACAGAATAAAAATACGTGCCGTAAGGTATCAAAACCGCGCTGACAACACCCAGCACATATATTGCAATCTTTATTATTTTACCGGGATTATACTGTTTGAAATAGCAACCGGCAACAAAATAAAAAGTAAAGCCAAAAGCAAAATCCATATTGAACTTTTCGTTAATATACGATGCAACAGCATCAACCTTACCCGACAGCGAATAAAGGCTGATGTTAGGAATAACGAACATAAAAACAACACATAGGATAAGAAAATACTCCGTCAGTTTTTTATCCTGCGTGAATTTACGCAGCAAAGGCGTGAGCATATAAAGACCGGCTATCATAAACATAAACCACAGGTGAAAATGCCCTTTTAAGATATTTGACACAAAATCAAACACAAGCTCTTTGCCGAACGGTCTGTTGCTTTTAACCGCCGTTATAACAGCATACGTAACCGACCAGAAAACAAAAGCCGTAAAAATACGGAATATTTTCACTTTATAAAGCTTTTTAAGAGAATATTTGCGTGACGGATCAAGCAAAAACGCACCTGAAATCATAGCAAAAACAGGCACACAAAAATGAGTTATACCGTCATAAACGTTGCACACGTGCCAATCAAAAGAGCCTATCGGAGCCTGCATACCCGTGCCCGAAACATGAAGCGCAACCATACACACCGTGCAGAATATTCTGAGCAGATCAAGATAGATCAAGCGTTCAGACGAGTTTTTCTTAAGTTCAGCCATTGTGAACCTCACTTACACATAAATTATTTTGAAATGATATTACCATATACGCAAGCTTACGGTCAAGCAACATAAAAAAGAAAAAGAGCGTCACAGCCTGAACAGGTCCGTTAAAAACGGACAATGAAAAAAAGAGCCCCCTATGGTAGAATTAAAGAAACTACCATAGGGGGATTTTGTATGCCAAGAGAATACAGACACATTCAAAAGTACGAAAAAGAAATATTAGAATTAAAGTCGCAAGGATACACACTACGTGCTATCGGAGAAAAATTTGGATTCACATATAAACAAGTACATAATTTCATCACAAGGTATAATGCAAAACAAAGAAAACTTGCAGTAGAAATATCATTGAAAAGAAAAGGCAGACCGAGAAAAGATGGTGATGAATTACCGCCATCAATTCAACAATTAAGTAAACTGACTCAACTACAATATGAAATAGCAAGTAAGAATAGATATATCAAACGGTTAGAAATGGAAAACGAACTGATGCGGGATTTTCTCTTGCTCACAGAAAGGAAGTGAGGACAAGTGTAAAGTTTATGGTTATCTACCGTCATAGATATAAATATTCAATAAGTGAAATGTGCCGATTCTTCAATGTATCAAGAAGCGGTTACTATGACTATGTAAAAAGAATGGATATTCCTGCAAAAGATTTGCCGTTAGCGGAAAAGATAAAAAAATGCCAAGATAAATGTGGCAGAACATACGGTTATCGCAGAGTGCATATATGGCTTGAAAGGAACGGAATACACCATAATCCCAAGACAATATTGAGAGTCATGCATAAATACAATCTTTTATCAGTAATCAGACGTAAGAAATATCGTAATTACGGTGATTATCTTCATAGGTATCCCAATTTATTGAATAGAGATTTTAATGCAGATAGACCTAATCAAAAGTGGGTAACGGATATATCATACATCAAGACACAACAAGGAACGCTTTATCTGTCTGTAATCAGAGATTTGTATGACAACAGTATTGTTGCATATAAAACCGGGACAGAACAAAACATCAACCTTGTATTGAGTACAATCAGAGCGGCGAAGAGAAAAGAGAAGGTCACCGCAGAGTTGCAGCTCCACAGTGACCAAGGGTTTCAATATACATCCCAAGCATATTTTAACCTAACACAATCTTACGGTATAATACCTTCAATGTCAAGACGTGGAAATCCATATGACAATGCAATGGCTGAAAATTTCTTTTCAATTCTCAAAACAGAATGTATTTACAGAACCAAGTTAAAAACTTATGAGGATGCTCGCATCCTCATAAGCGAATACATTCACTTTTATAACAACGAACGTATCCAATTAAAAACAAAACTGACTCCGCTCGAACAACGAAGTCAGTTTGTGGATTAGTTTATATATTTCCCTACAACAGGGGGCTTTTGTGCTGTCCGCACAAATTGGGGCTGTTCAGTTTTCGGTGGGGATTTTTATGTCTGTTGCAAATATCCGCACAAGATGCTATAATAGAAAAAACACGGCTTTTGAACAGGGGGCGCATCTGCATGAAAATGAAACGCGTATGGGCGTGGTTGCTGATATTGGCTATGTGCGTTATGCTGGTATCCTGCGCGCAGGACACCAACGGCGAAAGCACCAAAACAACGCAAAATGCCACAACGACAACAACAGCAAGCGGCCAGGGAACAGAAAATCCTGTCACGCCGCCAAGCAGTACCGCCACGCCGTTGTTGTACCGCGTGACGGATGATGAGGGCCACACGATTTGGCTGTTTGGCTCTATTCATGTGGGCAGAGAAAGCTGCTACCCCCTGCCCACCTATGTGCAGACGGCGTTTGAAAGCGCCGATGCGCTGGCGGTGGAGGCCGATATTGTCGCATTTGAAAAGGATCTGAATGCGCAG
>JAZTZM010000032.1:0-12455 GCA_045637465.1 Acutalibacteraceae bacterium
TGACGGACAGAACATCAAGCAATATCTTGAAGAAAACAGCGGTAGGCTTGCGCCCGAAAAGGCGGTTGAGCTGATTATGCCCGTGCTCAATGCGCTTGAAGATATGCATGAAGAAAACATTATCCACAGAGATATTTCACCCGATAATATTTATATCTGCGATAATGGCAGGGTAAAGCTGCTTGATTTCGGCTCGGCACGTCTTGCAGTTGAGGACAGTGACAAGAGCCTGTCTGTTATGATAAAGCGAGGATATGCACCGCGTGAGCAGTATTCAAGCCGCTCAAAACAGGGCACATGGACTGATGTTTATGCCGTTTGCGCGACACTTTACAAAATGATAACGGGCGTTACCCCCGATGAAAGCACCGAAAGAGAAGAAAGTCCGCTCAAGGGTTTTGCGGAGTTTGGTCTGGAAGGTTACGAAAGCCTTGAAAATGCGATTTTTAACGGTCTTGAGGTAGATTATACGAAAAGAACACAGACCGTATCTCAGCTCAGTTACGAGCTTAAGAGCCAATCGGTGAGCAGAATTGAACATCAGCCGAAGAATAAGCCTGAAAATATGCCTGCGCCGACGGATAATAAAAGCAAATCCAAAACCAAGGCGATAATTATTGCTGTCTGCGTTGTTGCGGCGCTGGCGGTTGCTGTCGGTGCGTTTTTTGGTATAAGGGCATTCCGTAATAACCGCAGCCGGAATGACGAGAAAACTCAGGTTACAACAACCGTGCCGGTTAACGATGATATAATCGACGAAGAAGTAATGTCAGCGATGAATTCCGATACGTTGGTTGTTGCGGTTGAAGGTGAGCTTAACAGCAAGATCAAGTGGGCGCTGTATTCAGACGGCAATCTTACAATCAGCGGTGAAGGCGATATGCCCGACTTTAATTATGATAATCCGACACCGTGGAGCGTTTATTCAAGACAAATAAAAACTCTGACGATAGAAGACGGTGTCACATCTATTGGCAATGAAGCATTTTTGAGTTGCTACAACCTTACAAATGCAACAATCTCTGACAGTGTAATGAGCATTGGTGATTCTGTGTTCTATATGTGCGAAAGCCTTACAGAAGTTACGCTCGGTAATAGTGTTGTAACCATCGGTGATTGTGCGTTCTTTTCTTGTGTCAGTCTTACAAGCATAACAATTCCCGACAGTGTCACAAGCATCGGTCAAGAAGCGTTTAACGATTGCAACAGCCTTGTAAGTGTAACAATCCCCGAGAGTGTAACATCAATCGGTGAAGATGCGTTTTATTACTGTGAAAACCTAAAAAAAATAGTTGTAGATTCAGCTAACCCGAATTATTCGAGCGACAGCGCAGGTGCTCTTTTTAATAAAGATAAAACCGAGCTCATTCGATACCCAATCGGTAATTCAAAACATAGCTACAGTATTCCGGACAGCGTAACATCAATCGCTGATAGTGCATTTTATAATTGCAGTGGTCTCACAGATGTTACAATCCCCGACAGCGTCACAAGCATCGGTGAATATGCTTTTTCTAATTGCGAAAATCTTACATACGTTACAACTTCCGAAGGACTTACAAGCATCGGCGAAGGTGCGTTTAATTACTGCAAAAATCTTACAAGCTTTGTGGTTCCTGATGGCGTTACAATCATTAACGATTTTACTTTTGACGGTTGTGAAAGTCTTGAAAGCGTCACGATCCCCGACAGTGTAAAAAGTATTGGCTATGATGCGTTTTACGGTTGCCAATCTTTAACGTATGTTTATTATTCCGGCGGGTTGATTAAATGGTCTTATATGTATGCTATATCTGAAGAGGATAACGAATGCTTATTTAATCTTACCCCTGAGTTCTATTCGTAAAACTCCCTGTTTTATGAACGCGACCAAAACTTAACAATGAGGGTGTGGAAATATTATGCAGCGCTGCTACGGCTGTATGAAGGAATACAGCAAAGAATATGATGTTTGTCCGCGTTGCGGCTACGCTGCCGGCACAAAGCCGGAATCAAAATCTCATCTGGTGCCCGGTGTAATGCTTGCGGGCAGATACACCGTCGGCAGAGCTATAGGCCACGGCGGCTTCGGCATCACATATATTGCGTGGGATAATAAAATACAGAAAACGGTTGCTGTCAAGGAGTATTTCCCAAATTCTTTCGCCACAAGAGCCGAGGGTGAAGCACAGATATCTTGCTTCAACGGCAAGGCGGAAGCGTTCTTTGAGCTGGGCAAGAAAAAAATGCTTGATGAGGCACGCAGTATTTCTCGGTTTTCAGAGAATGGTAATATTGTGGATATATTCGACTTTTTTGAGGAGAACAACACGGCGTACATAGTTATGCAGTACCTCATGGGGAAGGACCTCAAGCAGTATCTTCGCGAAAACGGCGGCAAGCTTGATCCCGAAAAGGCTGTCGAAATAATAATTCCTGTTATCAATGCGCTTGAGTCTATGCACGGCGAGCACATTATTCACCGTGATGTATCGCCTGATAATATTTTTATCTGCGATAACGGCAGGGTAAAGCTGCTTGATTTCGGCTCGGCTCGTCTTGCAGTAGAAGACAGCGACAAGAGCCTTTCCGTTATGATAAAGCGCGGCTATGCGCCGAGGGAACAGTATGCAAGCCGCTCCAAGCAGGGTCCGTGGACGGACGTTTACGCCGTTTGCGCAACGCTTTACAGGATGATAACCGGCGTTGCCCCCGAGGAAAGCACAGAGCGTGACGACACACCTCTGAAGGGGTTTGCCGAATTCGGTGTGGTAGGTTATGACAGCCTGCAAACCGCAGTTTTTAACGGTCTTGCGGTTAATTATGCTGACAGAACACAGTCTGTCTCTCAACTCAGGCAGGAGATTGTGAGCTGCGCCGACAAAAAAACCGACGAACCTGAACAGGAGCTTACAGCGCCGACAGAAGAAAAAAGGAAAGGAAAAACAAACATAAAGATTATAATTGTTGCCGTTGCGGTTATGGCACTTGTCGTCGGTGTCGCTTTCGGAATACAGGCATACAGAAGCAGCCGTTCACCGGATAACAGCTCGGTTGTTGCCCCTGCAACTGACAGTTCAACCGAAGCAACGGTTGAACCCACGGAAGAGATAACCACCGAGCAGTTGGAGGTTGAAGCTCAGGGTGAAATCAACAGCAAAATTACGTGGACCCTGTACACAAACGGTTTGCTTTTAATCGACGGTACGGGAACTATGCCTGATAATTATGATTATTATGATGAAGAAATATCCGTTGCGTGGGAAGCTTATCTTGAAAAAGCAGAGAATGTTGTTATTGCCGACGGTATCACTTACATCGGTGGCAATTCGTTTTACGGATGCAGCGCTCTGAGCAGCGTTACAATACCTAAAAGCGTAGTATCCATCAATTCGGAGGCTTTTTACGGCTGTGACGGTCTCTCGAATATAACAGTCGATGAAAACAACCTTTTCTATACAAGCGACAGTAACGGTGTCCTTTTTGATAAAAACAAGACGGAACTGATTTGTTATCCTGACAAAAATGCTGCGACAAGCTATATAATCCCCGACGGCGTCACAACCATCGGTAATTATGCGTTTGATAATTGCTCAAAACTTACAAGCGTCACAATCCCCGCCAGTGTAACAACCATCGGTGATTATGTGTTCAGTAATTGCACTCGCCTGACAAGCATCACAATCCCTGACAGTGTAACAACCATTGGTTATGAGGCGTTCTGTAATTGCACCAACCTCACAAGCGTAACAATCCCTGACAGCGTAACAGCCATTGATGATGGGGCGTTCAATAATTGCGACAGCCTTGCAAGCGTAACAATCCCTGACAGTGTTACAACCATTGGTTATGAGGTGTTCTGTAATTGCGACAGCCTGACAAGCGTAACAATCCCCGACAGTGTTACGAGTATCGGTTATGGTGCGTTTGGGAACTGCGAAAGCCTGAAAGACATATATTATGAAGGCAGTATTGAGCAATGGGAAAAGCTGGTGGACAGCGACTATACGAGCTATGATGATATCGATATCCATTACAATTCATAATATCATAACTTGATTTAAATTAATAAATGCATCGTATTTTACAAATATTTTATCAATAATTACAACCCTGCGCATATTTTATCTGTGCTGTGTATAATAAGCTCATAACGGATTTGCGAAAGGAAAAAGCTATGATTTCGGTTTCTAACGTTTCAAAATCATTTGGAAAAAGCAAAATAATAAAAGATGTTTCTTTTGTTGCACAGACCGGTAAGATTACAGGTCTCATCGGAGCAAACGGCTCGGGTAAAACAACCACAATGAGGCTGATTTCCACCATTCTTAAGCCCGATTGCGGCAGCATTTCGGTTGACGGTGTCGATGCCGTAAGTGATCCCGCAGGCGCAAGAAAGAACCTCGGCGTTCTTTTCGGCGGTGACGTTTCACTTTACAACAGGCTCTCTGCGTGGGAAAACATTATGTATTTTGCAAAGCTTCAGGGTATGAGCGATGAAGAGGCGGAGCAGAGAATAAAGATACTCTCCAATCTTCTTGATATGGATAAGTTCCTTTTCAAGCGTGTAACGGGCTTCTCACGCGGTATGCGTCAGAAGGTATCGTTTGCCAAGTCCATAGTACATAACCCTTCGGTTATTCTTCTTGATGAGCCGTCAACAGGTCTTGATATTTACAGCATCAGAGACGTTCAGGATTTCATCCTTACCTGTAAAGAGCAGGGCAAAACCGTGCTTGTTTCAACCCATAATATGCATGAGATTGACCGCCTTTGCGACAACCTTGTCATTATCGCTGACGGAAAAATTGTCAGAAACGGCACGAAAGAAGAAATACTCAGAAACGAAGGAACAGATGACGTTATGGAAATGTTCTTCAGAATTGCGGAGGGTTAATGCGGATGTTTAGTAATTACGTTCTGATCCTGAAAAAAGAACTGATTGATATTTTCAGAGACAAAAGAAGTATAGTAACTCTGTTTATTCCCGTTCTTCTTTTTCCGCTTATGTATTTCTTTATGGGCACGCAGCTAAGCGGCGGCAACCTTACGGAAAACATTCCGTGTATCGTTATTTGTGAGAGCGATAGTGATTCCTCTCTGTTCAATGCTATCTTTTCAGGTACAAACCTGATTAAGGAGACGGAAATTGAAGAGGATAAATATACCGACCTCAAAAAGGGCAGCGTATACGGCATTATTGAAATAAACAACGGCAAAATAACTGTTACATATAATCAGAATTCCACAAAAACGCTCGCTTCAATGAATCTGATCAATGAAAAGATTGTTATGTTTTCAAACGGGATGTTTACTGATTCCCTTGCAAATCACGGGATTGATCTTGCTGATCTGGATCAGCTCGATTACAACGGCACGATGACAGAACTGTCGCAGGTCAGCTCCGACACAGGCAACTCGATGATGGCTTCAATTGCGCCGATGATGCTTGTTATGGTTATAATGAGCGGCGGCGTTTCCGTTGCGGTTGATCTTTTTGCAGGCGAAAAAGAAAAGGGAACGTTCGAAAGTCTGCTTACAACTCAGGTGAGCCGTCTCAGCCTGCTTATGGCAAAGTTTACGGCGATACTTGTCATCAGTCTGATGAGTATGATCCTGTCGATTACCGCATACGTTATTTCATTCAAGCTCAATCCGTCAGCGCTTGGAATGTATACAGGAAACCTCAATGCCGATGCAAGTGATATACCGGTTGTTTCGTTTGAACAGGTTCTTTTGGTTATACTCGTTTGTTTTACACTGGCAGTGTTTGCGGTATCGGTTATGACGTTCCTCGGAATCAACGCAAAAAGTGTTAAAGAAGCTCAGTCACAGATGAGTATGATTACGATTATCCCCACACTGTTAAGCGGACTTACAATGTTTATGAATACTGCAGATATAAGCGATGCAACCATGCTTATTCCTGTTTTTAATACCATAATTTCAATAAAATCTATCTTTCTAAATGATGTTGAACCGATGCACATTGTTATGACTTCATTATCCTGCCTTGCATATTCTGCGGTAATGTGGTTCCTGTGTGTCAGACGACTTAACAGCGAAAAGCTTCTCAGAGGATAACAAATTAAATTTGTTCGGGGTGTTTTGTTGTGTTAAAAATTGCGGTTTTTGATCATGAACATAGTGCCGCAAGGTTTGAAGATGTTCTGGTCGATATTCTGTTTGATAAGTGTGAATTCGGATTTGAAGCATATACCAATCCGAAAGAGGCGCTCAAAATAAATTTCAAAGACGATTTTGATTTTGATATCGCTTTTGTTGAAATTAATTCGCAGATATTTCCCGGTATCGAAATTGCAAAAAAAATACGTGAAAGCGGCAACATAAAAACTGAAATAATCTTTATTTCAGATGACGCTTCGTTTGCTTTGTATGGCTACAAGTTAAAAGTGTTTGATTATCTGCTCAAACCCATACCGATAAAAACAATAGCGGAGACGTTGGAGAGGTACTTCTGCTATTTCGATTCGGATGAGGGCAATCACTTTTCTTTCAAAATTTCCGGTACGGTCCAGAAGATTCACCTGGACGATATCTTCTACTTCACCAGCAACGGAAGAAAATGTATAATAGTAAATAGAAGAGCTGACTGTGAGTTCTATTCCAAGTTGGATGAAATTGAAACACAGCTGAACTGTGATGAGTTCATCAGGGTGCATCAAAGCTATATTGTAAATATACGGTATATAAAGGGTCTTACAAAAGATGGAATCACAATGAACAACGGTTTGTTTGTGCCTGTAAGTCAGAGAAGATACAGCTTCGTTAAAAGTAAATTTATGAAATATCTTGAAATAGCAGAATAGGAGACAGATTACAATGAAAGAAATTAAAAGACTTATAAGATGTGAGCACGGCCACTTTTTTGACGGTGGCAAATACGATGAATGCCCTCATTGTAACAACTCAAAAACACCGGATGTCACCGTTTTTGTAGGCGAAGATTATATCAATGAAGATGCCGAAGAGCAGGCAATCCTTCAGGAAACCGAAGAAAGCAGTGAAGCAGAAACCGATACTGCCGAAGGTGAGGATGATAAGGATACAAACACATTTGAGGACGTTTATTCCAATATGAACTCGATGTTTGAAGCGTCGGTCAATTGCGTAGAGCAGGATGCAGATAATTACACAGTGCACTATTTCCAGAAGTCTATCGGAACAGAGCCTGTTGTCGGTTGGCTCGTGTGTGTCAAGGGTGTTCATTTCGGTGAGGATTTTAAAATCAAGAGCGGCCGTAATTTCATAGGAAGGTCAGGCAATATGAATATAAGCCTCAGTGCTGATAAAGCTGTTTCCAGAGACAGGCACGCAATCCTGACGTACGATCCGAAGGGCAACTCTTTCTTTATTCAACCCGGAGAATCCTCGGAGTTGTGTTATGTTAACAATGATGCGGTTCTTGTGCCGACAAAACTAAATCTAAATGACAGAATATCAATCGGAGAATCTGAACTTGTTTTTGTCCCGTTTTGTTCGGAAAGTTTCAGTTGGGAAAAGAACAGTAACTGAGAGCGAGGCGATAACAGTATGAAAATATTTAAAAAATCGAAGGACATTTTTGCCGGTTCTATAATGGGGATAAGCGGCGTTTATGCGGATGCTATTTTCAGAATAGATCCTGATGAAAATATCACTATAGGCCGTGATCCCAAAACATCACACATTGTTGTTGATGAAGGCTGTGGCCTTGTCAGCAGAACACACTGCACCGTAAAAGGTGATGCGCAGCAGGGTGCATACTGTGTTACTGACCATTCCAAAAACGGAACGTATATTAACGGGGAAAGGATCCCCAAAAATGTTGAGGTCTGTGTTCCCAGAGGTTCAATTTTGTATATTGGAGACAGGCAGAATACATTTAAGCTTAATTGATTTGTGAAAGGAAATCCGTAAATGAGTTTTGAAAATATCTGCATATCGTGTTTCTGCGAAAAAGAAACTGATGTATGTCCGTGGTGCGGCTTTGTTGATTCCGAAAAAAGAAGAAACTCTATGTTACCCGCTAAATGGCTTCTCAATGAACGGTATGTAATCGGTGAATATATCAACGTTGATAAAAACTCAATAGAATATAAGGCGTGGGATATCGTAGAGCAAAGAATCGTTGAGGTGCAGGAGTATTACCCGAGAGAGTTTGTAACAAGAAAGCCTGACGGAAAAACTGTATCTGTCGTTTCTTCGGAAAACAGTGAGGCGTTTCGTAAAAATGTTAATTCTATTATTTCGAGCGCTCAGAAGATGTTTGAGTTTTCATCATCTCCGTATCTTGTCAACGTGTACGATTGCTTTGAATGTAATGATACAGTATACGTTGTCACAGAATATATTGAAGGCTGTTTTCTTGATGATTTTATCAGCTACAACGGTGGAAAGCTCGATGAAGAGACTGCACTGTCAATAGTTGTCCCTGTTTTGGAGGGTTTGTCTCAGCTCCACAAGGCAGGTCTGGTTCACCGTGCGATATCTCCCGGCAGCATCATTATCACCGTGGATAATGAGGTGAAAATCGGCAATTTCCGTTTCCTGAAAGATGCATCACCCTATAAAGATGAAAATATGACAGTGCACTTTTCTTCCGGATATGCTGCTCCTGAGCAGTACAGAAGCAAGAGCAAGCAAGGAGCTTTTTCGGATGTATATTCAGTAGGCGGTATTTTGTATAAAATGCTTACCGGAGAAAGACCTGCAGATGCGATTGAAAGATATAATACGCAGTTGGTTGCACCTTCAAAGATTAATCCGGAGATTTCTGAAAACATCAGCATTTCCATTGTGAAGGCGATGAATATGACCTCTGAACTTAGGTTCAAGTCTGCGGCAGATTTAAAAAATGCACTGCTTTCAAACAAAGCAGTGGTTGATATAGATGATGAACTGAAAAATCTCAAGAAGAAGAACATAAAAAAAGCTATACTTTTATCAGTGGCAGCGGTTGCTGCAGTTGCAGCGGCAGTGCTGTACATAGTTTTAGGTTAAGGCTTTTGATTGGAGGCTAATCATTTTGGTTACTTACAGTTCTGTTTCGGAAAACGGCAGTCGTGCCGTTAACGAAGATTCCATATCGGTTGCCGAAAAATCAGGTGAATACTGTTTCACCCTTTGCGACGGTCTGGGTGGTCACGGCTGCGGAGATGTTGCTTCGTCAACCGTAACGCAGGCTTTTGCTGAAATTTTCAAGAGCTCAGATGTTGATGCTGCTCACTTTTTTGAGTGTGCTTATTCGCAGTCGAATAAAAAAGTTTTGGAAATTCAAAAGGCTGACGCTGCGGCTTACGGTATGAAAACAACGGTGGTATCGCTCGTGGTAACAAAAAATGAGTGTATTTGGAGCCATTTGGGCGATTCGAGGCTTTATTGCTTCGGTAAGAACGCAGTGAAGGCAAGAACGATGGACCACAGTGTACCGCAAATGCTGGTCAATTCAAAAGAAATAAAGGAAAAGGATATTCGTCTGCATCCTGACAGAAATAAAATCCTCAGAGCAATCGGAACAGATTCTGAAACACCAAGGTATCAGTTGTCTGAAACGGTCAGCTCCGGAGAATGTTCTGCGTTTTTACTCTGCTCTGACGGATTTTGGGAGAATATAACCGAAAAAAGAATGTGTGCATATCTGCGCAAAAGCAAAAATCCTGATGAATGGCTCAGAAGAATGAGACGTTCAGTTATCAAAAAAGGCAAAGACAGAAATATGGATAATTTCTCAGCAATTGCTGTGTTTATAAAATAAATGAGGGTGTGAAGCAATGCAGCACTGTTACGGCTGTATGAAAGAATATGGCAAAGAATACGATGTGTGCCCTTATTGCGGCTATGTTGTGGGCACAAAGCCTGAATCAAAATCTCATCTGCTTCCCGGCACCGTGCTTGCAGGCAGATATACTGTCGGCAAGGCTATCGGTCACGGTGGATTTGGCATCACATATATTGCGTGGGATGACAAGCTGCAGAAAACAGTTGCGGTAAAGGAGTATTTCCCTAACGCTTTTTCTACAAGGAGCGAGGGGGATACACAGATATCCTGCCTCAACGCTGATGCCGAACGCTTTTTTACGTCAGGTGTCAAGAAGATGCTTGACGAAGCGCGCAGACTTTCAAGCTTTTCAAAAAATGAAAACATTGTCGATATTTATGATTTCTTTGAGGGGAATAATACTGCGTACATAGTTATGGAGTATCTTGAGGGCAAAAACCTCAAGCAGTATCTTGAAGAAAACGGCGGCAAGCTTGCGCCCGAAAAGGCTGTTGAGCTGATTATGCCGGTGCTCAATGCGCTTGAAGATATGCATAAAGAGCATTTGATCCACAGGGATATTTCACCTGATAATATTTATCTTTGCAATAACGGCAAGGTAAAGCTGCTCGATTTCGGCTCGGCACGTCTTGCGTCAGAGGAAAGCGAAAAAAGCCTTTCCGTAATGCTTAAAAGGGGCTACGCTCCAAAGGAACAGTATTCAAGCCGAGCAAAGCAAGGAACGTGGACGGATGTTTATGCAGTTTGTGCAACGCTTTATAAGATGATAACGGGTGAAACACCTGTTGAAAGCACCGACCGTGACGATGAAGAACTCAAAACTTTTAGTGAGCTTGGCATAAACGGCTGTGACGAGCTTGAAAAAGTAATCCTCAAAGGTATGGAAATTAAGCCTGCGGACAGAATGCAGTCTGTGCAGGAGCTCAGAGCACAGCTGAGTGGGGCAGGTAAGTCTGAAACAAAAAAAGAGCCCGAGAAGCAGGAGAATCAACAGCCACAAAAGGTCAAAAAGCATGTAAATAAAAAGATTATTGTTGCTGCTGTTGCAGCGGTTGTCCTGATAATTGTGGCGGCATTGGTGTTGCCCAAAATAAAATTAAACAGTTTGGGAACGGAGTCAGGCGCAGAAAAAAATACATCTTATCTTGCAACGACAGAAGACAAACAAACTGAAGAAGAAATAACACGTGAAGATGTCAGAGGTGCGTATCAGAGTTTTCTGGAGGATGATAAGCTGAAAGAGACGCATCCCATAATAGCAGCTTTCCTGACTGAAGATATGTCGCTGTTGAACGATGAACACAAAGCGATGTTGGAATTTGAATTGTTACAGCTCAAAAACCTATCTTCGGCTGTTGTGGATAAAAAATATATCGACCTTGATTCTGATGGTGTGGAAGAACTTTTACTTTCAGCTGATGTCAACGGCGAAGGTTTCAGGGTGTGCGTGTATCTGTTCGATATAGATGAAAAAGGCAAAGTGTTTGAGGCAGCTGCATTTGAAGGGCTTGCTCCGGGTCGTTTGTACAACCATCTTGCAGTAATGCAAAAAGATGGCAGGTATAGCTTTGTTGTCTTTTCGAATGACGGCAATTTTTGGAAAAGTTGCGAAAAATATACGTACAATGGAAAAACGTTGGAAAGAAAATTAAGTCTTGCCGGTTATAATTATGCATTCACCGATGGATTAGGTGGCGTGCCTAAATTTGAAAAATGTGTTTTATCGGATAGAACACTTTATCCTGTTTCAAATGTTGACGCGTATCCATCAGATAATCAGGTAGAAAAACTCTCTTATAAGGATTTTGTTAAAGAATGGAATAGCCTTTATGATGGAGAAGTTGTTGCTGAGTTTTGTTGCAATGCTTCTATTGCAAAGACAGATGCAGTGAAAGTGATCGGTAACGGTAAAGTTAATGACAAAATAATGTGGAGTCTATATGAAACCGGTATGCTGATTGTTGAAGGCACGGGCGCTATACCTGATTATTCAGATGAAAAAACTGCTCCGTGGAAAGATTATTCCGATCAGATTTTGTATGTTGTTATTGCAGATGATATTACAACAATTGGCAGTTATGCATTTTCTTTGTGTGATAAAGTTGTAAGTGTAAAAATTGGAGAAGGCGTTTCAAATATTGGCAAGTGTGCTTTTTACAATTGCAGTAGTCTGTCAAGTGCCGAAATTTCGGATAATGTGTCGGTAGTTGATGAATTTGCGTTCTATTATTGCGTTTCTCTCACAAGCATAACAATTGGCAAAGGTGTCACAAGCATAAAAGATGGTGCTTTTTGGAGGTGCAGTTCTCTCGAAGAAGTATTTTACCGTGGCAACCAAGAACAGTGGAACGATATTGATATATCCGAGAATAATAAGCCTTTAACAAATGCAAATATTAATTGTAATTCATAAATCAAAGCACAGCTTCGGCTGTGCTTTTTGTGTAGCATCAAAACTTACAAAAAACACATCAAAAATTACATTTATTACAAAAGTGCGAAAAAGTGCGCTATGATGCAGATGTCAACAGGGAAACACACTTCCCGAAAATAAAAAAACAAAAAATGAAAGAGGTAAACAAAAATGACAATGGTAATCGTAACAGCAATCGTAGCAGTCGCATCAGTAGCAGCAGTCGCAATCATCAGCAGATTCTGATTAACAAAAGAGGGAGGATAAAAACAATGGCAGCAG
>JAZTZM010000033.1:0-5544 GCA_045637465.1 Acutalibacteraceae bacterium
TGGTCTTTACCGCTCGGTTCAGGTAAGATGCAACGGTATCTATTCATACAGAATCACAGACCCGCTTCTTTTCTACACAAAGATTGCAGGTAACGTAGGCGATGAATACAGAAGAGAAGAAATCGACAATCAGCTCAAAACAGAGTTCATTTCAGCTCTTCAGCCCGCATTCGCAATGCTTACAGAGCTTGAACTAAGACCTGCACAGATTCCTGCACACACAGTAGAGCTTAAGGATGCTCTCAATAAGGCACTTGCAGTTGAGTGGACACAGCGCAGAGGCATCTCGGTTGAGTCAATTGCACTTAATCCGATCACTCTCACTCCCGAAGATATGCAGAAAATCAATCAGATGGAAGATGCCGCA
This sequence comes from Acutalibacteraceae bacterium, assembly GCA_045637465.1. Lineage (GTDB taxonomy): Bacteria > Bacillota > Clostridia > Oscillospirales > Acutalibacteraceae > UBA8612. The sequence continues at coordinate 368 of JAZTZM010000033.1, forward strand.
ACAATGGGCTCAAATCCGTTTATGATGGCAGGCAGAATGGCTGATGCAAGAGCGAATGCAATGGAAACAGCAGCTGCAAACGAAAACGGAGCAATGATGGGCTTTATGGGTATGAACATGGCAGCAAATGCAGGCGGAAACTTTGATCCGATGGCACTGTATAATGCAGGTGTTCAGCAGCAACAGCAGCAGATGGCACAGCAGCACGCTCAGCAGTTGATTGACGCACAGGCACAGGCGATGGCAAATGCAGTTGCAGCCGCACCCGCAGCACCCGCTAACGGCTGGAAATGTGCTTGCGGAGCAACCGTAAGCGGCAAGTTCTGCACAGAATGCGGTGCACCAAAGCCTGCTGAAGAAGGCTGGACCTGTTCCTGCGGTGCGGTGAACAAAGGCAAATTCTGCCCCAACTGCGGACAGAAGAAACCCGAAGGCGCACCTCTTTATCAGTGTGACAAATGCGGCTGGAAACCCGAAGACCCGCACAATCCTCCCAAGTTCTGCCCTGAATGCGGCGACATCTTCGACGAAAGCGATGCAAAATAATTAAATTGTAATAAATCTATATTTTAAAAGGAGAAAATTATTATGGGACTTTTTGATAAGAAATTTTGTGACATCTGCGGTGAAAAAATAGGACTTCTCGGCAACAGAAAACTTGAAGACGGCAATATGTGTAAGGACTGCGCAAAGAAGCTTTCACCCTTCTTCAGCGACAGAAGAAGCTCTACAATCGCTGAAATCAAGCAGCAGCTTGCTTACAGGGAGCAGAATAAAGTTGAACTTAAGTCTTTCAGACCTAACCTCACTTTCGGTGACGGCAAGAAAATTTATGTTGATATGGCAAACGGCAATTTTGTTGTTTCAAACTACAGCCCTAACAACTGGGACGATGAGAATCCCGACGTTATGGCTCTTTCGTCAATTATGAGTTGCAACCTCAAGATTGATGAAGATAAAGACGAAATCTATACTCAGGGCAAAGACGGTCAGAGAGTAAGCTACAATCCTCCCAGATATAAGTTCTACTATAACTTTATTCTTGAATTTATGGTAAACAACCCCTATTTTGATGATTTCAGAGTTCAGCTCAATACTTTCCGTATTGAGGGTATGGGCACAATGGAATACAACAAATATCAGCAGATGGCTATGGAAGTTATCAACACTCTCACTCCCGGCAGAGGCGGTGCAATGCCTAACATGATGAATGGTGGTATGCCCATGAACAACGGTATGCCTATGAATCAGGGCTTTGCTCCCGCAAATGCTTACGGTCAGCCTAATCCTTATGCACAGCAGAATCCCTACGGTCAGCCTCAGGCAAATCCCTATGCTCAGCAGAATCCTTACGGTCAGCCTCAGGCTAATCCCTATGCTCAGCAGAATCCCTACGGTCAGCCTCAGGCAAACCCCTATGCACAGCAGAATCCTTACGCACAGCCTCAGGCAAATCCCTATGCTCAGCAGAATCCTTATGCACAGCCTCAGCAGGCAAACCCCTATGCTCAGCAAAACGCTTATGCACAGCAGCCTCAGCAGGCACCTGTTGCACAGGGTTGGGTTTGTCCCGCTTGCAATGCAGCAAATGAGAGCGGTGCATTCTGTGCCTGCTGCGGAACTCCCAAAGCTAACTGATTGAATTGTTATTCATATGTCTAAAAAGATTATAATTGCAATCGCTGTTTTTACAGCGGTTGCAATCCTCACGGTGGCAGGTGTCTTTATGTGGAAGCATTTTGCTGAAAAGCATATTCTTGACGGTCCGGGCATGGAGAGACCTCTCTGCTATACCATTACCTCCTGCAGATATTATACAGGCGGCGGTATGGACGGCGGCTCGTCTTCAATAGAAATCTATACAGGAGAAGATAATAAAATCTACCTGTCATATTATGATTGTCCCTATATCGGTGCTGAAGAAGTTAGCTACACAATTGAGGTTGATAACGATGCTTTGAATGAAATTCAGCAAGCATTTTACAGCCGTAAATTTCTTTCGTGGGGTAAGCTTCCGAAAAGTGAGTTAATTCTTCTTGATGCTCCGCAGACAACACTCTCGGTTACATACGGTGACGGTGAAATGTATTCGGTATCGGACTCTGACGAGATTCCGGGAGAAGGACGCAAAATTTTCACGGAAATTTATTCGATTTTAAATAAGTACACGCAAGGAGGTAATTAACCTTGTCAGCAATTACTGAACAGAAATGTCCGCGTTGCGGCGGTGCAGTCGAATTCAATGTCGGCGCACAGAAACTCAAATGTCCCTATTGTGATACTGAATTTGATATTGCTGCTATGCAGCAGGCAGAAGAATTTGCCGCAAATACGGTTGAACAGATTAATTGGAATTCACAGGGCTCACAGTGGGGTGCAGGTGAAACTGACGGAATGAGCGTTTATGCCTGTAAATCCTGCGGCGGTGAAATCGTTGCCGATGCAACAACAGGCGCAACAAGCTGTCCTTACTGCGGCAATCAGGTTGTTATGCAGGGTCAGTTCTCGGGTGCGCTCAAACCTGATCTTGTAATTCCTTTCAAGCTCGATAAAAAAGCCGCAAAGGAAGCACTCAAAAAGCATTTTATGGGCAAAAAGTTTGTTCCCAAGGCATTTTTAGCCGAAAACAAGCTTGATGAAGTCAAGGGCGTTTATGTTCCCCATTGGCTTTTCAGCTGTGATGCAGTTGTTAACGCAACATATCAGGCTGAAAAATACAAGCATTGGTCAGACAGCAAGAATAACTACACCGAAACCACCGCTTTCAATATTTACAGAAGCGGTTCAATCGGTTTTGACAATGTTCCTGTTGACGGCTCAACAAAAATGCCCGATGACCTTATGGAATCTATCGAGCCTTTCAACATCAACGAAGCTGTTCCTTTCAATACAGCTTATCTCGCAGGTTACCTTGCAGATAAATATGATGTTGACGTAAACCAGAGTATGAACAGAGCAAATCAGAGAATTCAGGCAAGCGCACTCAATGCATTTGAAGATACCGTTGACGGTTACGATTCCGTAAGCCCCATTCAGGCGGCAATGCAGGTTGCAAACGGCTCATATAAGTATGCTCTTTATCCCGTATGGATTCTCAATGTTAAATGGAACGGTAAGAATCATACTTTTGCAATGAACGGTCAGACGGGTAAATTCGTCGGCGATATCCCCACAGAGGCTAAGAAAGCCAAGCTTATCGGCGGTCTCGGCGGTGCAGCTGTCGGTGTTATTATCTACATAATTGCCACAATCATTTCTCATTTATAAGGAGGTGCGGAAAGTTATGACTAAAAAGATTTTTGCAATTATCGTTGCGGTTATGGTCTGCCTTTCGGTGGGTGTTTCCGCATCGGCTTATACAAGTCAGTACGTTTACGACCCGGAATATAATCTTACAGACAGCGAGCTGAACGAACTTAACAGCTATGCCGCAGGTATAGAAAACAAAAGCGGTTATGCTCTCATTTTTTGCATTATCTCTGATAACGGCAGTATGACCAACGAAGAGTATGCCGAAGAAGCATATTACAGCTATACAGATTCGAAAAACGCAGTAGTTTTTGTTCATAACGAAACAGAAGAAGTTTACAATTACCATATTGCAGGCGATGAAAAAGGAATTTTCAGCGAAGCAGTTATCAATGCAATGAAGACTGCTTATGATACAAACGAAAGCTACTACGGCGGTATTATGGGATTCTATGCAGCTGCCGAAACAGCACTTGAAGCTCCGGCTTACAACACCGCACCCATAGGCGGCAATGCTGTCACAAATGCACCGGGGTCTTATGTAACAGAGTTTAAAAAAGTTGAAAGAACTCTGCCTCTTGTAGTTGACGAAGCGAACATCATCCCTGACGACGTTGAAAGCGCACTTGTCGAAAGATGCGATAAAATTGCGGAAGATTATAAAATGGAAGTTGCCATTGTAACGGTTAACGATTTCGGCGGTCTTATTGCCGAAGCATTTGCTGATGATTTCTACGATTTCAACGGCTACGGTTACGGTGAGAATGATGACGGTATGCTTGTTGTTTACAAACCGGGTGAAGAAGGCGAAAGAGAAATTTACATCACAACCCACGGCAACGGTTCAGGTGTTTTCTTCCAGGGAATCCGTGAAGGTATTATTGCCGATATGAAGGGTTACCTGATTGAGGAAGATTATGAAAAAGCATTCAATATGTATCTTGACAGAGCAGAAGAACAGCTCAAACCCGGCACTCCCGTTATCTGGCTCTTTGTTCTTGCAGCTGTCGGTGCGGTTGTCGGTCTGCTTATCACAGGCTCAATGACAGCAAAGAACAAGTCTGTTATTGCACAGAATCAGGCAAAAGTTTACACCCGTCAGGGTAGCATGAACGTTACGGGTGCACAGGATGTATTTGCATATTCATTTGTCAACACAACACCAAAACAGACCGCTGATAACGGCAATGACGGTTCAACCCACACAAGCTCATCAGGCAGAACACACAGCGGTTCGGGCGCAAAATTCTAAGGAGTGATTACATATGGCACTTTTTGATTTGTTCAAAAGTAAAGCGGAAAATGCGATTAAAAAAAGTGTTAGTTCAGCTGTAACACAGGGCATTAATAAAGCTGCATCGGCGGCAAACAATTTCGGCTACAAGAAAGAAAAGATTGTTTTTTCTTCTTTACCCTCAACCTTTGAGGAGTTTGCTTCTCTGCCGCAGGCTGCTCTCTCAACTCCGTTTGATACCGCCGCAATGACAGTTCTTGCCTTCTGCTATTATCCGCAGAACAAAGACCTTGCTTTGCAGATGGTTAATTACCTCAGAGGTCCGAGATCGTTAAGCGGTGGAGATATGTCCTTTATTGCGGACAGATTCCGTGACAGCGATTACGTTCCCCGTTCATATTTCGAGGGCGCAACACCTGCAAATGATTACACACCTGCCGAACCTTACACAATAGTTGTCAGTGAAAATCCTTATTCATATCAGAATGAGGGTTATGCAACGCTTTATATCACATCGGGCGGTGCAGACAGTCCCCGAAGCGTTCAGTTACGTAAGGCAAAGGACGGTAAATGGTATCTCTGGGAACAGTTCATTCTCGTCGGTATCCGTCAGCCCGAAAGCTCAAATCCCTGGGCATAACGGGAGGTGAAACATATGGAAAACATTAACTCAATTCAATTTGACGGTCGTTTT
>JAZTZM010000034.1:0-3097 GCA_045637465.1 Acutalibacteraceae bacterium
ACTCGGCATAGTATAAATAAATTTATCCTCTGCTCTCATTTGCACGAACATTCCCGTCGTCGCAAGGTTTGTGCCAGCGAGTGTGTGGAAGCTCGCTTACACACGCAACGAGCGCAGACAAAGCTCGCTGAAAGCAACGCATTGCTCGCTCGCAATGTCCCCTAAGGACAGGGGAGGAATATAAGTGAAGGGTGAAGGTGAGGGGTGAAGGGCAAAAGGTGAAGGGTGAAGGCTGCGGGTAAGCAAGTAAGAGCCAAGCTTGCTTGAGCTCTTGCAACGCGCGGGAGCAGGCTCAAGCCCACGAAGTGGGGTTAACGATGAACGTTTAGAGGACTTACCCCTCAGTCACTACGTGGCAGCTCCCCTTGAAAAGTGGAGCAGCTTATTATCTAACGAGCGCAAATTAAACGAAAAACGTTTATCTCTCCTCCTTAATCGTTCATCATTAATCGTTAACCCATAACCCTCCCTATCGTCGTGTTAACAGATGTTAAACAAAAAGATTTCTTGTTTTTGTATTTGTTTGTGTTATACAATTATTATACTTTTGATAACAGATACAAGAAATGAATCCCCTGAAACTCAAAAAAGAGAAACATATGGACTTGACAATTGAAAGAAAACAGACCGCTTTCCGCTTGAGTTCGGACTTGCTTACAAAGCTGCGTGAAGCTGCAAGAAGAGAAAACCGCAGCTTGAACAATTACGTTGAAAGCGTGCTGATGGAGGTTGTATACAACAACCCGAACAACCTCACACTTAAAGCTATGAAGGAGGCAAAAGAAAACCGCGAACTGGAAACGCTGAAGAGCGATAATCTTGAAACATTGATTGACTCCCTATAGGACAATGTACACCCTAAAAATCACAAGTCAATTCAAAAAGGACTTGAAAAGAATACAGAATAACGCGACTAAGATAAAGCACCTTAAGGAAGTTCTTCAGCTGTTGGAACGCGACGGCATGCTACCCGAGAGGTTCAAGCCGCACAAACTGGTTGGCGGCTACGAGGGGTTCATGGAATGTCACGTTGAAAATGATTTATTGCTTATTTGGCTTAACCTTGAGGAGATGACAATCAACCTGGTACGCCTCGGAAACCATTCTGAGCTTTTCAAATGATTGACTATTAACGAAAAAGGATGCGGGTAAGCGAGAGCAGAGGAAAAGCTTGCTTTTACTATGCCGAGCGTGAGCAGACTCGACGGAGTCAAGGCTGTGGGTAAGGGTTGACCCCTCCGGCTTTTTGTGACAGGGCCCTTCGGGACTCCTTTGGGGAGCTAAAGCTCCCGTCGTCGCAAACATTGCTCGCTCGCAATGTCCCCTAAGGACAGGGGAGGAATACATAAAAAGCAGAAAACGGGTGTCACATAATCCCTTTACCTCTCACCCATAACCATTTACCCCTCACCCTTCACCCATAACCATTTACCCGTCACCCGTAACCTTTAACCCTTCACCCATAACCAACAAAAAACTCTCCCGTTTTGCGGGAGAGTTTCTGATGGTAAATATTTATTACTTGAAGTAGCGGTTGAACAAGCCCTCGAAGCCTTTGCCGTGGCGTGCCTCGTCCTTGGCCATCTCGTGTACTGTATCGTGGATTGCATCAAGGTTCAACTCCTTGGCGCGCTTTGCAATGCGGTACTTGTCGCTGTTGGCCTCACACTCGGCGTTCATGCGCTTCTCGACGTTTGTCTTTGTATCCCATACAACATCACCCAAAAGCTCGGCGAACTTGGCTGCGTGCTCTGCCTCCTCCCATGCGTAACGCTTGAAAGCCTCGGCAATCTCGGGATAACCCTCGCGGTCGGCCTGGCGGCTCATGGCAAGGTACATACCTACCTCGGTGCACTCGCCGATGAAGTGGTTGTTGAGGTCCTTGATCATCTCGTCGTCGCAACCCTTCGCTACGCCGATAACGTGCTCCTGAACAAACTCGAGCTTACCGCCGTTGCTCTTCAACTCGTTGAACTTCTCACTTGGAACCTTACACATTGGACAACGCTCGGGAGCTGAATCACCTTCGTGTATATAACCGCAAACTGAACAAATGTACTTTTTCATAATTCTATAAATTTTTAAGCCGTTAATATTTTGTATTATCTTTATTTCATTTCTTCAAACAGTTGGGGCACAGGCCCTTGAGGTAAAGCTGGGCATCGGTTATCTCGTAGCCGTCGAGACCCTCGACCAAGGATAGAAAGTCGTTCTTCATCTTGAGATCGACAATCTTGCCGCAATTGTTGCAACGGAAGTGTGCATGGTTGCTGCGGTTGCCGTCGAAGCAGCGGAAGGTGTCGTCGATGGTGAGCATTGAGATGAGCCCTGCGTCAACAAACAGTTTCAAAGTGTTGTAGACTGTTGTGAGCGAGAGCGAACCGAGCTCGTCGCGCAGTGCATCGTAAACAACCTCGACTGTGGGGTGCTGACAACTTTGACGTACATACTCAAAAATTGCCAAGCGCTGTACCGACGGGCGTATGCCTGCATTGATGAGTTCTTGTTTTAATTCTGCTCTTGAAACCTCCATTTTACCTCTGTTTTCTGTTGTTTTTTGTTTTTCATTTCTGAAACCATTGCAAATATACAAACATTTTATTTATTACAAAACTTTTTTAAGATTTTTTTCTAATATTTTTTGAGCGACGGATTAAAGAGCGCCGGATTATAAGGTCTTTAGAGTCCTTAAAGTCTTTAGTGGGCGCGATTTAAACGAGGAAGACTGCGGATAAGCGAGAGCAGAGGAAAAGCTTGCTTTTACTATGCCGAGCGTGAGCAGGCTCAAGCCCAACGGGCTTAACGATTAACGGTGAGCGATTAATGAGACCCTCTCCGCAACTCCGTTGCTCGTCTCCCTAAAACAGGGAGACAATAGCTTATATTCCTCCCCTGGCATAACCCCTCAGTCGGTAAACCGACAGGGCCCTTCGGGACTCCTTTGGGGAGCTAAAGTTGATTTTATCCAAGTTCGGCTGCACTCGGCATAGTATAAATAAATTTATCCTCTGCTCTCATTTGCACGAACATTCCCGTCGTCGCAAGGTTTGTGCCAGCGAGTGTGTGGAAGCTCGCTTACACACGCAACGAGCGCAGA
>JAZTZM010000035.1:0-1060 GCA_045637465.1 Acutalibacteraceae bacterium
AAATCACCGGGTTATCCCGCTTTGCGGTTTATCGCAGACTATCAAAATCCTTGAAATGGCTCAAAGAAGAATTAAAAAAGGAGGGCTTTTCAGAATGAATAATCAACTTAAACGAAACATTCAAAAAGCATTTGCGGCTCCTGAACCGGATCGGCAGGAGAAGGCGGGATTTTTAAGAAAATTGCCCCAGCCGCAGATCGGTATGTTCCGGTTTATATTAGTACAGGCATGATACGTGAGAAAATTATCATGGGTTCTGTCCGGCTTGATATCCGGCTTGATATTATTACTTGCGCTGTTCTGTGCCTGCAATATCAGCCAAGATACTTTATGGGTTGTATCTGCATTTGTTCCGACATTAGGTCTTTTGGCGGTTACGGAAAGCAATCGCTCAATGATGTACGGAATGAGTGAATTTGAAATGTCTACCCGATTTTCGTTGAAAAGCGTGGTTCTCGCAAGAATGAGTATTTTGGGAGCGATCAATTTTGCTGTGATTGCCGTCCTTGCACCCCTGTGCTGTATTGGCAATGACTTCTCTCTTCTTCAAACGGGGATGTACCTTCTTGTTCCATATCTTTTAACTGTAAACTTCAGCTTATGGATTGCCCGCCGCACCAATGATAAGGAAATTATTTACGGATGTATGTGTGTTGCAGCAATTGTCAGCGGGATCAATACCGGCCTGCATTTTGTGACAGACCTCATATATCAAGAAAATTACATCAGTTGGTGGCTTGTTTTGTCAGTTTTCTTACTCATAGAGTTGGCATATGAAATACATTGCACGATAAAACGAACGGAGGAATATACATGGAACTTGTCATTGACAGACTGACAAAGCAATTTCAAAACAAAATCGCAGTAGACCGTGTCACTCTGCGTTTGCATAGCGGAGTTTTTGGCCTTTTGGGCACGAACGGTGCCGGGAAAACCACCCTTATGCGTATGCTCTGTGGCATCCTGCAACCTACAAGCGGTACGATCGCTTTCGACGGTATGGATGTCCGTGAGGAAGGCTATCGAGCAATATTAGGGTATTTGCCCCAGGATTTCGGCT
>JAZTZM010000036.1:0-1659 GCA_045637465.1 Acutalibacteraceae bacterium
AATCAATCACGGAGAGTACAGTAAATAACTTGTTACTATCCACATTTTGCAACCGTTGGTTTTGTGAAGTTGCGAAAATGTGGATAGTAACAACAAAACCAAGATTAAAATGAGATACCGATTCATATTAGAACCATACAAAGGTGTCAGCTCGCGACACATCTGCCCTAACTGCCACCGAAAAAGTTGTTTCGCACGCTACATAGACACCGATGAGCAGATACGCTTTCCCGACTATGTAGGACGCTGCAACCACGAACAGAAGTGTGGCTACAACTATACGCCGAAGATGTACTTCGCAGAGAATCCTGATGCAAGGGAGCGACTAAGTGATGACTACCGACCTGTGGTAAAACCCGCAAAAGTAGAGCCACCGCCACCATCGTTCATTGAGCCGAAGATGATGCAACTCTCGATGCAGCACTATGAGAAGAATCATCTTTATCAGTTCCTGAAAAGGGTGCTCGGCAGGGCGGCAGCAAGCGAGCTGATGCAACGATACAATGTAGGCTCATCGAAGCATTGGACGGGTGCAACGGTCTTTTGGCAAGTGGATATTTCGAGGCGTATTCGCACAGGAAAAGTGATGCTCTACAACCCTGAAAATGGGCGAAGAATTAAGGAACCGCACAACCATATTACTTGGGCGCACTCGCTCTTAAAAAAGGAGAAATTCCACTTGCAGCAATGCCTCTTCGGGGAGCATCTTTTGACTGCCGACAACCACCAAACAGTGGCACTTGTGGAGAGGGAAAAGAGTGCTTTGATAGCCTCACATTTTCTGCCGCAATACCTATGGATTGCAACGGGCGGGAAGAACGGAGCGTTCAATCGCGAGGCGATGAGCGTACTGAAAAATCGGCAAGTTTTACTATTCCCCGACCTCGGAGCAACCGACTATTGGAGGGGTAAGATAGAGATGATGCAGCGGCTCGGAATAGAGGTTTCACTCTTCGATTTTATGGAAAATAACGCCACCGATGAAGAGCGAAAAGCGGGTTACGACATTGCCGATTATCTCTTACAAGCGGAGACAAAAGAGTCCGTTTTAAGCAGAATGATTGCCCGAAATCCGCACCTTGAAACGCTCATTTCAACGCTCGATTTAGAGGTTGTAAGCGTGGAAAAACTCTCTTGAATTTCAACAGAAAAGAGGGAGTTTCAGACTTTGTCCCGAAAGGCTGAAATCTGTCTATTTTCAGTTGAGCAAGTTTATGTCGGCGTATTACATTTCCCGACAACTTGCTCACCTGAAAGGCAGGTGAGACAGCTCCCGATGGTCACAGAATTAACATCAAAAACACAGCTAAAAAATGAAAAAGAAAAATACGATTACAATCCGACTTTCGGATGAACAATTCGGTTGGCTGCGTGCACTGAGCAGACGAAGTAAACGGAGTCAAAGCGAGGTAGTACGTTCACTCATTGAACAAGGTACAGTGCGTGAACGAATCACTCGCGAAAACCTCGACATCATACGAAAACTCATAGGCGAAAGCACCAACCTAAACCAGCTTGCAAGCCAAGCGAACAGGCAAGGATTTTTCCGAGTGAGGGACGAGTGCCAAGCTACAGCATTGAAGATCTCACAACTGATAAAACGAATAAAAGATGATAGGTAAAATTGTAAAAGGCACATCGTTCGGCGGTTGCGTGAAC
>JAZTZM010000037.1:0-45364 GCA_045637465.1 Acutalibacteraceae bacterium
AAATGTTGCATAACCAATTGTTGTTACACCCTCAGGTATTATAATTTCGTCAGCCAGTTTTGAGCAGCCAGAAAAGCAACTGCTTCCAAGTGTTGTTACCGTTGACGGTATTCCTCCCACTGTTACAAGATTTGTACAGCCATAGAATGCACTGCTACCTATATTCACCATATCAGTCGGCCAATCTATGCTGACCAGAGATATACAGCCGTAAAACAAACCATCGCTGACATCTGTCATTCTCTCAGGAAAATCAAAATAAACAAGATTGGTACAATTACGAAAAGAATACTTACCGATATTATTTACAATACCGTCAACAACAAACAATCTCATTGCAACACAGTTGTAAAACACATAATCGCCGATATTGTATACATCCGCTGCAAGATAAACTTTGTCAAGGGTTGTGCATTCAGCAAAAGCATAATTACCAAGATACATTACCCCATCATTAACCCTGACATAATTTATGTACTGACGGTAGTTATACCAAGGGGTTTTTGAGGCAGAAGTATAATTATCCATACTTCCCTCACCGTAAATATTGAGAACACCAGTAGACGCATCAAGGTGCCACTTGACATTTTTGCCACAGGTTCCTTCATATGTACCGGTGCCGGGCACGAACTCAACAGGTTCAAGCGTTGACGTGGTTGTACCCGAAGTGTTGTCATTAAAAAATTCAACCCCGCCGACATCATTCGTGAGCCAATAGAATAATTCAGCCCATCTGTTAAGGACCTTCTGGTTATCCTCATCTGCCCAATCAAGGAACGGGTCATACAAACCTTGATCAACCAAGGCAACAACATTGTAGTTCATTGCAAGTTCAAAGCCGTCAACGGTTGAATTAGCAAGGTTTCTTGTTTTTACATAAGACAGAAAATATTTATACATTGCGCTTCGACTTGTTGAACCCGCATATACAACAAGTTCTATGCCGCATTTCATCGATTTGGTGAAAAATTCAACTTTTTTGTTTATATCGGTAATTTCTTTAAACCCGGTCAAATACGGCCCAAGAACTTCAAGCTCTTCTTCAGTCAAACCACAAACAGCAATCACTTTTGCAAGGCTTTCAGATATCTTATCCAAACTGCTATCGGAAAATTTTAATTTATATTCCTCTTCATCTTCGTTTTCATTCGGTGGATTTTTTACCACTTCTTTCATAAGCCATTCAATAAGGTTTTCGCTTGTGATAACAGAAGCATGATCATAACGCTTTGCGTTCGTGTTCATCAGAGTTAAAGCGACCTCACAAAAGGTCATTTTTATAACATGCTCATCTTCAGGTCTGTCAGCATATTCACCTGTTAAAAAATCAACAGCAAAGTTTGCAAATTCCTTTTCCAAAACATCTTCCGGAGCAAGATTATAAATAAAGCCCATAAAAGCTGTTGCCTCAGCTTCAGACAAATACCAGGAAGAATCGTGGTATTCAAACTTGCTTTCTGATGTAGTGTTATTTTCTTCAGCTGCATTTACAATAAAAAAGCAAGCTAACACAAACAAAGCTGATATTAAAACTAATCCAATTGATTTTTTCATATAAATTGCTCCAAATCTTAAAAGTTTTTGGGTTGTATTTTAGATTCGTATGACGTCTGTTTGTTATTCTTATGAATGATGACAAGGAGATTGCGCTTTTTATAGTAACCCATTTATACTATAAAACTCTTTTGCGCACAAAACCACATTAAAACTGATAATTATTTTCAATATCAGTATATACCTATTATTCAAAGTTTTCAACTATCATTTAATTAAACTAATAAAAACAAAATAAGCCCTGAAATTAATCAGAGCTCATACGGTCGGATTCTGTTCTTATGTCATAAACATCATCAATCGCTATTTTGGTCTTAACAATCGTTATTGTTCTGTAAATCGGATCTATGTTTGAGACGAGACCTGTGAGCGTTTCGTAGCAATCTTCTTTGTAATAAGTGAGGGTTATCAGCATACCTTTCTGAATATTACCGAGCTTACTCGATAAGATTTCCGCTTCATCTTCGGAGAGTTCTTTTCTCGGCTCGATTATCTTTTCTCGCTGTTTGATAACCTCATAATACCCGGTAAGAGCTGCGAAAGGCATAAACTGCCTTGCTCTGTCTGCTTTCTTAATCGCCACCGTTATGCCCTCCTACCATATTGTTTCTGCTGCGTGCCGTAGCTTTTTCGGTATAGCTTATACCCTTGAGAATGATATTTTTGCCGTACTTCTTCTTTATATCAACCACAGCTTCACGCAGTTTCTTTTCCTTTTCGTCAGCTTCAACATCGTCAAACAGAGATATTGAAGCCATATAGTCATCCTGAAGATTATTAAGTCCAATAGTAATTCTGCGTATAGGTGCCGTCGGGTTAGTGGTTTCCTTGTACAGCGACTCAAAATAACCCATTATCTTTTTGAAAGAGTTTGTAAATTCTCCGATTTTCCTTGTGCCGCCCGTTGAACGATTGGTGCCTTTTGAATAGCCTATATGAAGTGAAATAGAGTCAATTACAAGGTGCTTTTCAATCAGCTCATCCACCTGTAAATCCACCATTTCCTTGACTATGGTAAACGCATCGTTGTAGTTGTAATCCTCAAACAACACCTGACCATTTGAAATTGAACTGCTCTTGGATTTATACTCGTGAATCTCCTTGATTGTACAAGGCTCTCTGCCGTGAGCGTGGTCTATCAGAAATTCAGCATTAACTCCGAACTCTCGGTACAGCAGGTCTTCAGGGCATTCGGCAACACCTTTCAGGTCATATATACCGTAATGCTCAAGTCGATTTGCGATTCCCCTGCCGATATTCCATATATCAGTTATGGGTCTGTGAGTCCATATCTTTTCCTTAAAGCTCTCTTCATCCAAAATACCGATAAAATTCGGTGAATGCTTTGCAGTAACATCAAGTGCAACCTTACAGAGGAACAGATTGGGACCTATGCCCGCAGATGCAGGGATACCTGTTTCATAAAACACAGCATCCATGAGCATAATTGTAAATTCAAGTGCAGTTTTCTTATACAGACGAAGATAGTCGGTAATATCTATAAAGCACTCGTCAATTGAATAAACGTGGATATCTTCGGGGCTGACATAGCGGAGATAAACCGAATAGATATCTGCCGAAACTTCCATATATTTCTTCATCTGAGGCATCGCTGTGATATATTCAATGTTTCTCGGAATTTCAAAGACTCTGCAACGGTTTTTGATACCAAGCTTTTTCATAGCGGGAGTTATGGCAAGGCAAACAGAGCCGTCACCCCTTGTGGGGTCAGCTACAACAAGATTGGTTGTCATGGGATTAAGCCCACGCTCAACACATTCAACCGACGCATAGAAAGATTTTAAATCTATGCAGCAGTATATCTTATCTGACATTGCACACTCTCCTTAACGTCGTCCTGCCTCAACAAACCATCTTCCGTCTTCTTCAAACAAAAACGTTTCTTTGCCGTTTATCTGCACTGTATATCTTATATCTCCGCCACCAACAATCACCGATTTAGCTTTACATCGGTTAAGCAGACGTTCCACAACATAAACCGAGCCGTCTTCCCAAAGAATACGCAGCGGACGGCTCTTACCGTCTTTGCCGTGCCAAGCGACAACGTCAACATACACTTTTCTTACCACTGCATATCCCTCCTTGATTTGTATAGAACATTTGTTTGTTTCTATATAATACTCCCGAGAGGTGAAATTGTCAAGTGGTTTTTTATAGAAAAAGCTGTTTCGGATTTTAGCCTCTTATCTGGCAGAAATATAATTCAGAAAAACTAAATAAAACCGATACACAAAACGCAAACAGCTTACTTAAAAATTACCCCGGAGTTGGTTTTTTGTTGGTTTTTTTGAGAGGAAAAAGAACGGTAAAAAGAAATAAACCCTTGGAACCGTTGAGATTCCAAGGGTTTTTGATAATCGCCAATAGGCTGAAATTATCTCTTTGAGAACTGGGGTGCACGACGTGCGCCTTTGAGACCGTACTTCTTTCTTTCCTTCATTCTCGGGTCACGAGTGAGGAAGCCTGCCTTCTTGAGTACGGGACGAACAGCCTCGTCATACTGAAGAAGAGCACGTGAAAGACCGTGACGGATTGCGCCTGCCTGGCCTGTTACACCGCCACCGTTTACGCGGCATACGATGTCGAACTTCTCGGTTGTGCCGGTGAGCTCGAGGGGCTGGCGAACAATGAGCTTAAGTGTATCAAGACCGAAGTAATCGTCTATTGAACGGTCGTTGATGATGATTTTACCTGTGCCTGCATAGACACGGACACGAGCTACAGACTTCTTTCTGCGGCCTGTGCCATAGAAATAAGGATTAGTATCGTACATTATTCATTTGCCTCCCTTCAATTAAAGAGCCCACTCTTCGGGCTTCTGTGCTGCGTGCTTGTGCTCTGCGCCCTTGTAGATACGAAGGCGGGAAAGAGCATCACGGCCGAGTGTTGAATCGGGGAGCATACCCTTGACTGCGAGCTGCATTGCAAACTCGGGCTTTGTCTTCATAAGGGTGCTGTACTTGACCTCTTTCATGTTACCGATGTAACCTGTGTGATGGTAGTACATCTTCTGATTGATCTTGTTGCCGGTAAGAACAGCCTTTTCAGCGTTTATGATGATTACATGATCACCGCAATCTACATGGGGAGCAAACACGGGCTTGTGCTTGCCGCGAAGGAGAACTGCAGCCTGTGCAGCTACCTTACCCAGAGGTTTGCCTGCGGCGTCAAGAACATACCAGCTGCGTTTGATTTCGCCTGCTTTGGGCATATAGGTTGACATAGCTTGACCTCCAAAATTAGATTCTTTAATTTCATTCGCCCGACTATATTATCATAAGCAACAATCTATGTCAACACTTATTTTCAAAAAAATTAATTTATCAAACTCAAGCTCCGTTTTTCTCGTTTTTTCTCTCGTTTTCATAGCATTTGCTCACTTTTAATTTTCAAAAAACTTTGTGCACAGTCACAAAAATCACGCCGTTTTTTCGTCTTTATGACAATAGAACACAAGCAATATGAGCATTGCATACGGCAAATCGAGGAAAGTTTCGTTGAGCACACCCTTGAGGAAAATAAAGATTTCCATATGCAGAGGATAGTTCATCTGCTCTTCAACATAAAGCTTCAATATTTCAAACACAAAGGTTACAGGCACACAAAACGACAGCACACCAAGGCACAGCAGCGGACACACGGCAGCCGCTTTGTCGGTATGAATCAGCTTGCCTGCAAAGAGGAAAAGCAGAAACAGCGCAAACAGTATGCTTTCAACCGTTTTTTCAAGCACGGAAAGCTCGCCCAACACGTTGCTGTAATGTATGCCGAGAAGCGTTATCAGCCCCGTAACAGCTGCATAAACCTTAATACCAAGCAGCACAAAATCAGGTATGAGAAGATATTTGTGATTCACCTTCTGCGATATCAGCACAGCCATCGAAATATAGATAAGCAACTGCATCACATCACTAAGCGAAAAGCTGAAATCAAAAAATGTTTTTCCGCCCTCAAGGCGCATTGATGCACCGGAAGCCACCTTTTCGACCGCCAATAATATAAACATTATAAAAGTTACCGTGTTGATATGCTTATCTCTGTTGCGGCTATGCAAAAAGCTGTTTATCCTTTCGCCTGCCATTACCCTCACCTCCTGTGTCTGACTGTAAAATCTTATAATATAAGTATAATACCATAATCATTCGTATGTTGCAAATGCCGAATGAAAAATTGATGGATATTCACAAAAATTTCACTTGGTTTTTTGCAAAAAATTTATTTTACTTATTGTCATTTTGAATAAGATATTGTATTATTTAATCACCAATAAACTTGTAAAAGAGGTATCGTCAATGAGTAAGAGCGTTAAAGACATTCTTGCAATGATTGAAGAAAACGGTATTCAGATGGTTGACTTCAAAATGGTTGATATCAACGGTCAGTACCGCCACGTTACAATCCCTGCACAGAACTTTTCAGAAGACACAATGAAGAGCGGCATCGGCTTCGATGCTTCCAACTACGGCTACGCAGTTGTCGAAAAGAGCGACATGGTCTTTATCCCCGACCCTGATACAGCGGTTATCGACCCCTTCTGCTCAATCCCCACGCTGTCAATGACAGGTAACGCAATGATTATCGACAGCCCCGAAAACCGTCCTCTCGCTCAGTATCCCCGTAACATCATCAAGGCAGCTGTTGAATATATGAAGGACAGCGGCATTGCTGACGAAATGAAGATTCTGCCCGAGTTTGAGTTTTATCTGTTTGACAACGTAACATGGAACGTTGAGGGCAGAGAGATTGCTGTTGAAGTTGACGCACAGCAGTCCCACTGGAATTCAGGCGTAGAGGGTCTCGGCGTTGTTGTTCCCAAGCAGAAGAACTACCACATCGCAAAGCCCTTTGATATTTCATACGAGTGCAGAAGCGAAATGTGCATGCTCATGAAGGATGCAGGCATCGAAATCAACTACCACCATCCCGAGGTTGCCGCTTCCGGTCAGTTCGAAATCGAGCCGCAGCTCGGCGAAGTTGTACATATGGCTGACGCAACAATGATGATCAAATACATCATTCACAACACAGCTCTCAAGTACGGCAAGGCTGCAACATTTATGCCCAAGCCCGTATGGGGTGAAGCAGGCAGCGGTATGCACGTTCACATGATCCTTTTCAAGGACGGTCAGCCTGTATTCTCCGATGATAACGGTTATTCACACCTGAGCGAAACAGCTCACTACTTCATGGGCGGTCTGCTCAAGCACATTCACTCACTCTGCGCTATCACAAACCCCAGCACAAACTCCTTCAAGCGCCTTGTTCCCGGCTTTGAGGCTCCCGTAACTGTCGGTTACGCAACATCAAACCGCAGCGCAGTTATCCGTATCCCTGCTTATGCAAAATCTCCCGACAAGCGCCGCTTCGAGCTTCGTAACCCCGACGCAACCTGCAACCCCTACTTCTGCTATGCAGCTATCCTTATGGCAGGTCTTGACGGTGTTAAGAATAAGATTGATCCCCACGCAAACGGCTGGGGTCCCTACGACGTCAACCTCTATCACCTTCCCGAAGAGGAGAAGGCAAAGCTTCAGGGTCTTCCCGCATCACTTGAAGAGGCACTTGACGCACTTGAGGCAGACTACGCTTACCTCACAGAAGGCGGCGTATTCCCCGAAGAGCTTATCAAGAACTTCATCAAAACAAAGCGTGAAGAGTGCCGTCAGCTTTCTGCTATTCCTCATCCCGCAGAATTCGACAAATACTTCAACTTATAATTCAAACAACACATACAAAAAACAGCCACGTTATTTAATAACGTGGCTGTTTTGTTATTTCTTGAACTGCTTCTTAAGGCGAAGCTCTTTTGAAAGAATTGTTTTGCGGAGTCTGAGCGAGTTGGGTGTAACTTCAAGCAGCTCATCATCCTTTATAAACTCCATACACTGCTCAAGGCTGAGTGTTGAGGGAGGAACAAGGCGGAGTGCATCGTCACTGCCGGCGGCACGTGTGTTTGTAAGCTGCTTTTTCTTACATACGTTGCATACAATGTCTTCGCTCTTTGCGCACTCGCCAACAATCATACCCTCGTAAACAGGCACACCGGGTCCGATGAAAAGCCTGCCTCTGTCCTGCGTGTTGAACAGACCGTAACCCGTTGATTCACCTGTTTCGTGAACAACGATTGAGCCGCGCTCACGTGTCTGGATATCGCCCGAGTAAGGCTCATAGCCGTGGAAAAGCTGGTTCATAATACCGTTGCCGTTTGTGTCGGTAAGGAATTCCGAGCGGTAGCCGATAAGACCTCTTGAGGGCACCTTGAATTCAAGGTGAGTGGAGCCGCCGTCACGCACGCCCATATTCTCAAGCTCTGCCTTGCGTGAGCCGAGCTTTTCGATAACTGCGCCAACGTACTGCTCAGGCACCTCAACAATAAGAAGCTCAACAGGCTCATAGGTGACACCGTCAATCTCCTTGAGGATTACCTTCGGGCGTGAAACCTGGAATTCGTAGCCCTGACGGCGCATTGTTTCGATAAGGATTGAAAGATGAAGCTCACCTCTGCCGGAAACCTTAAAGGTATCGGTTGAATCAGTTTCTTCAACGCGCATACTTACGTTTGTTTCAACCTCTTTGAAAAGTCTGTCGCGGATGTTACGCGATGTGACAAACTTGCCGTCCTGACCTGCAAAAGGGCTGTCGTTAACGATGAAATTCATCGAGATTGTAGGCTCATCAATTTTGATAAACGGAAGCGGTTCAACACAGTCTGTAGCGCAGGCTGTTTCACCGATATTGATATCAGGAATACCCGAAACGCAGATAAGATCGCCTGCCTCGGCATCCTCAACCTCAACACGCTTGAGACCCTCAAACTGATAGAGTCTTGTAATGCGCTCGTTGCTCTGCGTGCCATCTGTTTTGCAGAGTGTAACCATCTGGTTTTTCTTAACTCTGCCACGCTCAACTCTGCCGACACCGATTCTGCCGACATAATCGTCATATTCGAGCGATGAGAAGAGAATCTGAAGCGGTGCATCGGGATCGCCTTTGGGCGGCTCGATATTCTCAAGAATCGCATCAAGCAGCGGACGCATATCACCCTCGCGCACATCGGGTTCAAGTGACGAGAAGCCGTCACGACCGCTTGCGTAAACAACGGGGAATTCAATCTGGTCGTCATCAGCGCCAAGCTCGATAAACAGGTCAAGCACCTCATCGAGCACTTCGGCAGGTCTTGCACCGGGGCGATCAATCTTGTTTACAACAACAAGAACCTTCTTACCAAGACCCAGAGCCTTTTTGAGAACAAATCTTGTCTGAGGCATACAGCCCTCAAACGCGTCAACGAGCAGAAGCACGCCGTCAACCATCATAAGAATTCGCTCAACCTCACCGCCGAAATCAGCGTGACCGGGAGTATCAACAATATTGATTTTTGTGTTTTTATAGTGAATGGATGTATTTTTTGAGAGGATTGTGATACCTCTCTCACGCTCAAGGTCGTTCGAGTCCATAACTCTGTCTGCAACCTGCTCGTTTTCACGGAATGTACCGCTCTGCTTGAGAAGCTCATCAACAAGTGTTGTCTTGCCGTGGTCAACGTGAGCGATAATTGCGATATTTCTGATTTCTCTGCTCATATTTTTATGCTCCGTATCTGAAGTTTAATATAATCTAAATAGTTATTATATACCATATAACAGTAATTGCCAATAGTATGATTAACAAAAATACAACGCACATGGGTGTAAAAAATTGTAAAAAGCTGTTGATAACAAGTTAAAAAGGCTGTCTTTAACGCAAGACAGCCTTTGGATATCAGAGTTTTAGCACAACACCGAGCACGGCACACACACCGATGAAAACAATCGGATGAAGCTTTTTGGTTTTCTTGAACATTGCAAAAAACAGCACAACCGCAAAAATTATAACCGCAGGGATGTTGATCGCTTCCCAGAAACGCATAATATTGAAATCCGTAAGATCAAGCAGGGTGAGCTCAACAACGCTCCAGCCTGCAGCTGCAATAAGACCCGTTACCGCAGGACGGAGACCGCCGAACGCCCACTGCACGAACTTATTTTCCATATACTTGTTCATCATTTTTGCAACCGCAACGATTACAATAAGTGACGGGAGCACAAGCGAAACCGTTGCAAGGATTGCACCGGGTACGCTCCACACAGCACCGTGAGCACTCATAACACGGAAGCCGACGTATGTTGCCATATTTACACCTATCGGTCCCGGTGTTGATTCCGAAACGGCAACCATATCGGCAAGCTGCTCGTGCGTAAACCAGGTCGGATATTTATCCGCCATATCCGAGAGGAAAGGCAAGGTAGCAAGACCGCCACCGACAGCAAGCAGACCTGTTTTAAAGAACTCGAAACAGAGGGTAAATAAAGTCATCAATGTACTCATTTCTTTCCGCCCTCCTTCTTTTTGCCGATAAGCCCGAATTTACCGAGCACAAGACCTGCAACAGCAGAGCCGATTACAACAACAACGGGGCTTGCACCGAAAACCGCAATTATAACAAAAGCGGCTATCGCAATCAGAATCTGCACAAAGTTTTTGACATTGCTCTTTGCAAGCTTGATAACAGCAACCGTGATAAGTGCACAAACTGCAATTCTGATACCTGCAAATGCGTGCTGTACCGCGGGGATATCCGCAAAATTTGAAAGCACTGCTGCAATAGCAGCAATTATAACAACCGAGGGGAAAACCACACCTGCTGTTGAGAAAATTGCACCGAGCACTTTGGACTGTTTATAGCCAACAAATGTTGCGGTGTTGACCGCGATAATGCCAGGTGTACACTGACCGACAGCATAGTAGTCAAGTATCTCCTCTGTCTTTACCCATTTTTTGTTTTCGACGAGCTCACGCTCGAGCATCGGCAACATTGCAAGACCGCCGCCAAAGGTCATTACGCCGATTTTTGCAAATGATATAAACAGCTGACACAGCAGCTTTGCGCGGCTATCGCCTTTTTTATTTTCTTTCATACTTTTATTCACTTTCCAATTCTTCATTGATTGCCGCCCTGACCGATTTCGGCAACGGCAATGCTTTAAGGTTTTTCATTATATCACCGTCTGCACCGAGAAGTCGGCAACAGATTTCTTTTTTGAGAGAGAAACCCTGCCAGCGTGAGAAAATGCGCACCGCTCTCTCATTTGCCGTTTCGCCAACAATACGCTGTGCGTTTTCTGCACAAACCGTGTAGCTTTCACTTACGGATGCATCCTTGATTTCAAAGACAAGCTCCTTGCCGTCAACAACGAGGTCACGCACTCTGACAGTGTAGTTGCGCTTCTGAGGCACAACCGAAGCATCACCCTCAGCAGCATTGACTGTAAAGCTGACTTTGCCGTTATCATAGCTGATTTCAAATTTTGTCGATGCAGTGTGATTTCTGAAATCTACCGTACCGTCATCCTCCTTGAGCACAAACTCACCGTTACCCGAGAAAGCCCATATCTCAAAGCTTTCGGGATTGGAGGATGAGTTGCCCTCATCGGCAGACATCGGTATAATTGCACCCTCTTTTGCAAGAACGGGAATAGTTTCGGTTTCTCTGAAAAGCTCAACTTTTTTGCTGCCGACGTATGACCTGAGAGTGAAAATATCAGTCCATCTGCCCTCGGGTATCCACGCCTCAACACTGCCCATCAGGATTTTTTTGTCATTGGGTTTTGTAATCGGGCAGATCATAAGCTCCGAACCGAACATATACTGGTTGGGCACTTCGTAAGCCTGCTCACATTCGGGATAAGAATAGTACATAGGCTCGCACAGTGCTATACCGTCGCTGTGCGTGCGGTGATCCATTGTATAGATATAGGGAATCAGCTTGTGGCGGAGATTAAGCCAGTATTTTGCCGCACGGCAGACCTCACCGCTGTATTTCCACGGCTCTTTGCCAAGGGCAAGCATATTGCTCGAATGCAGACGCATAATCGGTGAAAAAACGCCGAACTGAAGCCAGCGGATATAAAGCTCATCATCTCGCGTACCAAACATATGACCGCCTATATCGTGACTCCACCACGTGTAAGCCGCATTTGTCGCGTTAGCTGTGAAATACGGCTGAAATCCGAGCGATTTCCAGGTGATGAGTGTATCGCCCGAGAAGCCTAACGGATAGCGGTGAGCACCTGCTCCGCTGTAACGCGAGAGAATAAGCGGCAGCTTGCCGTTTTCGGCATTATCGAGGAAATGATAGTGATTAAGTGCAAGAAGCGGATCAAGCCCATGAGCATCACTCTTTGTGCCCTGCTGCCAGTCAATCCACCAGAAGTCAACACCATCACACTCGTAAGGCTTGTGACCGATGTCAAAATAAGCGTTCCAGAAA
This sequence comes from Acutalibacteraceae bacterium, assembly GCA_045637465.1. Taxonomy (GTDB): domain Bacteria; phylum Bacillota; class Clostridia; order Oscillospirales; family Acutalibacteraceae; genus UBA8612. The sequence continues at coordinate 11,885 of JAZTZM010000037.1, forward strand.
TCATCGTTAGAGCAGCTGAATTCAACAGGCTTTTTGCTCTCAGGGTCAATACCCGTAGCCTTTGCCATATCCTTATACATATCTTCATACTCACGGAATCCGTCAGCAGGATGAAGATTGAGCGTAACCGAAAGGTTCATATCGTGAAGCTCTTTAAGGAAGCATTTATAATCGGGAAAGAGATCAGTATTCCACGAATATCCTGTCCAGCCGTTATACTTCAAGCCGAACTTTTCTTTGATCTTTACCCAGTGCCAGTCCATATCAACCGTCGCAACGGTGAGCGGAATACCCTCGTTTTTGAATCTTAACATAAGGTCAAGATATTCCTGCTGTGTGTATGCGTGGTATCTGCTCCACCACACACCGAGCGCAAATCTCGGGATAAGCGGTACACGCGAAGAGATTTTGTAAAAAGCATTTATTGTTTCACGGTAATCCTTGCCGTAAGCAAAGAGGTAATAATCCTTGCCGTCGCCCTCTCGTCTGACAAACCGACCGCCTTCATCAATCAGAAGCGAGGTGCTGTCATCAAAAAGATATGCGCCGCCCTTTGTGACAAAGCCGTCGCCGAGCTTTGCTCTGCCGTTTGTCATATCAAGTGTACGACAGGTGCCCTTGAGGTTTTTTTGTTTTGAAAACACCTCTATATTGCCGCTGTCTTTAAAACGCACGCTATACGGAACGAGGTTTTTAACGGTGAAAACAACATCATCCGTTTCAACGGTAACTGTTTTGCCGTTTGTTTCAACCTTCATTGAGCCGCAATCAAAGCGCCTGAACCACACAGCAGAGCTGGGCAGATCGGTAAAGCTGCCAGTCTCAAAGCGTATAAGACGTGAGGTCAGGAAGGTAACGCGCCAACCGTCACCCGTAAATATCTGCGACTTATCCGCCACAGCATCAGTTTTTGCAACAAGAGTTTTCTTCAGCACTGTATCGCCTCCAAGCAAAATACTAAAGTATCAAACTAAATAATTATTATATTTTATCGGTTGTAAATAGTCAAGCACGGCGGCAATAAAAGCCCCTTGCACAAATATAGACAGGTTGTCATAGTATAAAAAAGAGCGCAAGCTCAATTTTTTATGGGAGATGATTAATTTGGCACAGTTTACCAACCAGGCACAGCTTTCTTACAACGATTCAGTTGTAAATTCAAATATAGCCGTTGGCGAGATACTTGAAGTTATCTCAGCAACCAAAACCGCTGTCGGCAGCAACTATGGGCGTGACAGCAGCGTAACCTACGTCATATCCGTAGTGAACTCAGGCACGGTTCCTTACACCAACCTCACCATCACAGACGACCTCGGCGTTTACGACTTCGGCACGACCTCACTCGTGCCCCTCACCTACAACGAATGCACTGTCACCTATTATATCAACGGCACTCTTCAGCCTTCACCTGCCGTAACAGCTGACGGCACAAACCTTGTCTTCTGCGGCATAAATGTACCTGCAGGCGGCAACGCAATAATCGCTTACGAGGTCAGCACAAACCGTTTTGCACCGCTGGACACGGATGCCTCAATCACAAACACAGCCACGGTAAGCGGCTGCGGAATCACACCGATTACGGCTCAGGCAACAATTACGGCTGAATCAGAGCCGGAGCTTTCCGTAACCAAGTCAATAAATCCCGTGCCCGTAACCGAAAACGGCACACTCACCTACACCTTCGTTATTCAGAACACGGGCAACTCACCCGTAACCGCAGACGACCTTGCTGTTGTCACGGATACGTTCAATCCGACACTATGCGACCTCACCGTCACTTTCAACGGCGAAACCCTCACTTCACCGACAGACTACACCTACAACGAATCATGCGGTGTCTTTTCAACTGTTGCCGGTGTTATCACGGTGCCCGCGGCAACTTTCACACAGGATGCAGCAACAGGTGTATGGGTAACAACCCCGGGTGTGAGCACGCTTACAATCACCGGCTCATTATAACTTCAATTCTATTGTGCAGCGGATTTTTCCGCTGCTTACATAAAAAGAGAGCCAAAGTGGAATTTGGCTCTCTTTCATACTTCTATCAGTCTTCGATTGCTGCAGGTGCTGCAAACGCTGCACGGATTTTAGCAAAGTTCTCTTCGCTGAATTTCATTGTGCGATCGTAATAGTAAATACCGTTCTGCTCCTGCTCAATATTGGTGAGCTGTGTATAGCAGTAAGCACAGCACTGGTCACAGTCGAGAATTGCCTTTGTAAGGCCGCAGATACGCTCAACTGCCTCTTCCTCGGTTTTGGGAGTCTCGCCGTATCCCCAGCCTGCTTCACCGGGTGCCCACCATGTGCCGCCGTATTCGCTGACAAAATAGGGCTGACCGCCGTAGCTCTGACGGTGCGGATGAGGCTCGTGAACCTTGCCTGCGGCAAGGTCATTCTCAGCCATCATAGCTGTGAACTTCTCAACGTTCTGCTCATACTCGTGAATATCGTAAATATCAGTAATTACGTGATAGTTACCGCTTGTGTCAATGCAGGGACGTGTGTTATCAGCAGCCTTAGTGATGAGGTAGATGTTTTTGAGAACATCGTCGCACTGCTGTCGGCCGAACATATCCCAGGTTTCGTTGAAGGGACACCAGCCGACAATTGAGGGATGGCTGTAGTCACGGTCAATCTCCTCAAGCCACTGTGATGCAAACTGACCGAGTGAATACGGCTCGGTGTGGTTTGTGCCCCAGTTGCCGTACTCGCCCCATACGATGTAGCCGAGTCTGTCGCAGTGATAAAGGAAGCGCTGCTCAAACACCTTCTGATGAAGTCTTGCACCGTTGAATCCTGCTGCAAGCGAAAGCTCAATATCTTTAACAAGTGCTTCATCTGTAGGAGCGGTATAGATACCGTCGGGATAGAAGCCCTGGTCGAGAACAAGACGCTGGAAAACAACCTTGCCGTTGATGCAGATTGCGTTCTTGTTGAGCGAAACTGTGCGAAGACCAAAATAGCCCTTTGCAGTGTCGATAACTTCGCCGCCCTTGATAAGCTCATATTTCAGGTCATAAAGTCTGCCGTTGCCGACTTCCCAGAGATGTGCCTCGTTGAGAGCCATAGAAAGGTTAACGGTGTTACACATAACGTCTGCAACAGCTGTGCCAACCTCTTCGCCGTCGTAATAAGCTGTAAGCTGAAGCTCAGTATCAGAAATATCACCTGCTATATAAATGTCGCAGTTGATGATGCCCGAAAGATCGGCTGTTCTGATTTTGGAGTTTGATATATATGTATCTGCAACCTGCTCAATCCATACAGTCTGCCAGATACCTGTTGTTCTTGTGTAGTCGCAGCCGTGTGAGAAATACTCCTCGCTCTGCTTGCCTCTGGGCTGAGTGCCGGGAAGAAGACGGTCAACAGCGTTGACAACAATCAGGTTTTCGCCATCGGTTACAGCCTTTGTAATATCGAGCACAAAGCCTGTGTAACCGCCGATGTGCTTGGGGAATTCAATACCGTTTACCCATACGGTTGTCTCGTAATCGCAAGCCTCAAAGTGGAGCAGAGTTCTGCCCTCACCCTTGGTAAGTTCTACCTTGCGTCTGTACCAGACAGCGTTCATAAAATCCTTATATCCTATGCCTGAAAGCTCACTTTCAGGGCAGAAGGGAACAATAATCTTCTTTGTGAACTGAGCATCAGGCTCATACATTTTGCGAGCCTTACCGCTCACACCGAAATCAAATTCAAAATCCCACTCACCGTTGAGATTGATGTAGCTTTCACGCACAAACTGCGGACGCGGATATTCAGCGCGGGGAATGTTTATCATATTTGTTACTCCTTTATAATTTTATTTTACTTTATTTTTGAACCGAGAAGTGCATCTTTTTCTTCCCAGAGTGCCTGAGAAAGGTCAACATAATATTTATGCGGGTTTTCAAAACGGGTTACCTCATCCCAGAGGGTTGCAACCTGCTCCTTGCAGAACTGCTGCGTTGTCTTGAGGTCGGGGCATTCATATACGCACTTGCCGCCCTCAAACAGCTTCACACGCAGGGGCTTTGCTGTGTAGTCGGTAACCGTCTTGCGTTTCCACGTATAAACAGGGTCAAACAGCTCATACGGCTGTGAATCGTCAATCACTTCATCGTCAAGAGTTATAACGTCGGCAATTGCCTTATTGGTCGCGTTATCATAAAGTCGCCAGAGATCCTTAAAGCACGGTGTTGTGATCTTCTCAACGTTTTCGCTGATTTTAATTTTCGGGATATACTTGCCGTCACGTTCAATGGCAACAAGCTTATATACACCGCCGAATACGGGAGCTGACGAAGCGGTAATCAGACGCTCACCTACACCGAAAGAATCGACCTTTGCACCTTGAATAAGCATATCGCGGATAATGATTTCATCAAGAGAGTTTGACGCAACGATTGCACAGTCTTCAAAGCCTGCCTCATCGAGCATCTTGCGCACTTTCTTTGACAGATAAGTGATGTCGCCGCTGTCGATACGCACACCCTTGGGACGGAATCCTCTTGGCAAAACCTCACGACGGAAAGCCTCGATTGCGTTGGGCACACCGCTCTTTGTTACGTTATACGTATCGATAAGAAGCGTGCAATTATCCGGATATTCTCTTGCGTATGTACAGAAAGCTTCAAGCTCCGTATCAAACATCTGCACCCAGCTGTGTGCCATTGTGCCCAGCGCAGGAATACCGAAATCACGCTCACTCATTGCGCAGGCGGTGCCGACACAACCGCCTATATATGCAGCCCTTGCGCCGTAGATTGCGCCGTCAAAACCCTGTGCACGGCGTGAACCGAATTCCATTACGGCTCTGCCGTCTGCCGCGCGGACAATACGGTTTGCTTTTGTTGCAATAAGGCTCTGATGATTGATACACAGGAGCACCATTGTTTCGATAAGCTGTGCCTGTATTACGGGACCCTTTACGGTTATAATCGGCTCACCGGGGAATATGGGTGTGCCCTCCGGCACCGCCCACACATCGCAGGTAAACTTGAAGTTTCTCAGATAGTCAAGAAAAGCTTGGTCAAAGCCTTTTTTTCGCAGCGTTTCGATATCTTTTTCCGTAAATACAAGGGATTCGAGATATTCAATCAGCTGTTGGACGCCAGCCATAATTGCAAATCCGCCACCGTCAGGCACACGGCGGAAAAACATATCAAACACGGCTGTTGTGTCACCCATACCGTTGTTGAAATATCCTTTTGCCATTGTCAGTTCATAAAAATCCATCAACGCGGTAAGATTTCTGCCACGCTCACCGTCACGTTTAAAAGACATACAAACCACCTTTCGCAATCATTTATAATATGGATTATATACACAGCCATTATAACATAAAACCCGAGGAATACAACAAATTTTTGAAATCTGAAGAAATTATCCCTCGTATATACAGACTGTATATTTTCATGCACCTATTTCCTGAAGTTATAATTGTAAGTATAAAAATTCCTTTGGAAAAGCAATTGACTTTTATTCTCGCAGTGATATAATTTTAATTGATGAATTTAAACTGTTTGATTAATAATTCATATGATTAATATACCGCTTGTTAACCGCGTTATTCAGGAGGATTATAAAATGAGAGTAAGAAAGCAATCACTCGGTGACAGAAACATTATCGGTGCCAGAGTTGAGCAGCAGCGCAAGGCAATCGGCCTCAAACAGAAGGATTTACTTACTCAGCTTCAGATAAACGGCATTGACCTCAATGCTTCAGGTTTGTCAAAGCTTGAGGGTCAGCTTCGCTACGTAACAGACTTTGAGCTTGTTGCCATTGCTAAAGTGCTCGGCGTCAGCATTGATTGGCTTGTCGGTCTTGAGGACGAGCAGTAAAATTTATTGATATCACAAGCAAAGGCTTGCACGGTTTACGCCGTTGCAAGCCTTTATTTTTTCACTGTGTAAATATAGGCTGTATCTGTTCTCCGCTAAGTGCCGCTTCAACCGCTTTGACAGTAAGAGAAAAATCCGCAACAACAGAGCGTGGTTTGGCAGTGCAATCATCCTGACGCATCGGCACAAAGTATATATTGCGGTAATTCATAAGCTGACCTATATTTTTTGCCGAATTGCCTAGCGCATCGTTTGTTGATACTGCAAGCACAACGGGTTTCGAGTTGCGCAGATGTGACTTGCACGCCATTGTGACAGGTGTATCTGTAATTCCGCAGGCGAGCTTTGCAAGGGTGTTTCCCGTGCAAGGTTCAACAACAAGCACATCAAACATTTTCTTCGGTCCTATCGGCTCTGCCCCTTCTATGGTATGGATTATTTGCTTTGAACATATACTCTCAATACGCGATTTTATCACATCAGCTTTGCCGAACCTCGTATCGGTCGAATATGCTGATTGCGACATAATCGGAGTTACCGAATAGCCACGAGCAACAAATTCCTCAATAACGGTTATTGCTTTATCAAACGTACAGAAAGAACCGCACAGCGCAAACCCGATTTCAGGTTTATACATTTTGCGTCACCTTACCTCCCATTAAGCTTTGTATTGTTTTGGCAATTGCATCGCCTGCGCTTGCAGGTGATATTCTGCCGGGCAGCGACGGTGCTTTTATAACCTTAATCGCGTGCTTTTCTGCCGAATCAAAATCAATTCCGAAAGGCGCTGATGCAACTTCAACCGCAACGCAGCTCTTTTTCAGCTTGGAAACGATTTTTTCATCAATCACAAGGGCAGGAACAGTGTTCACAACAAAATCAAAACCATTCGCAACGCCCTCGATTTCGTAAAGCGATATCGCTTTACAGCCTGCGCGTAATGCCGCCGTTCTGTCCTTTTCGGAGCGTGCCGCAACCGTTACCTCCGAGCCCAACGCAAGCAGCCTGACAGCAATGGCTGAAGCCGCCTTACCGTAGCCTGTTACAAGGGTTTTCGAGCCGTGAAGATTGATTTCGCTGTCACCTATCAGCTCATAAATCACACCCTCTGCAGTGGATATCGAGTTAAGATTTGCGAATGAATCAACTTTGCTATAATCGTAAAGTATTACGCCTTTACTTTTGATTCTTTCTTCAATGTGCACACCGGGCATACCTGCGAGCACAACCATACCCTCTTTAAGCTCAAAACACAGTTCCTCGAGTGTAATAAGCCCATTATCCGGCAACGAATTTATGTGAATTGAGTCGCGGCTGAGCGGCAGAGGCAGCACAATGCAATCAACCTTCCCTATCAGTGCATGAAGCTGAGCGTAGGAATAGGCAAACTCCACACTGTCCCCGGACCTTTCTATATACTCAGCGGCATAACTCTGCCTTTTATCGCCTCCGACAAAAAGATATTTCATAATTTGACCGCCTTTCGTTTTGTCGAAAAAATTTATATAAAACAAATTGCCCTGCGACATATTATGTGATATAATAAAAAGATGTGAATACGATAAACACGTAAGAGGTGACAGTTTTGAAAACTATTGACCAGCTTCTGAAAGAAATAAAGCGTGTACATTTTATAGGTATAGGCGGCAGCGGTATGTGTCCCCTTGCCGAAATTCTTCACGCTCAGGGTTACGAAGTAAGCGGATCCGACGTCAACGAGAGCGAAACACTCGGCAGAGTACGCGCGCTCGGAATACCTGTCGCAATGCCACAGAAAGCAGAAAACATAGACGGCGCAGAAATGATTGTCTACACAGCTGCACTTCTGCCTGACAATCCCGAGCTGTGTGCGGCAAAAGCATCGGGCATTCCCACCTTTGAGCGCTCCAAGCTCTTTGGTGCAATAACAAGGATTTACGACAACGCTGTATGCGTATGCGGCACACACGGCAAAACAACCGTAACCGCAATGCTTACTCATATATTCATCAAAACAGATATGGACCCGAGTGCCGTAATCGGCGGCAGACTTCCGCTCACAGGCACAAACGGCAGAGTAGGCAAGACAGAAAACATAATATGCGAGGCTTGCGAATTTGTTGACACCTTCCTCGACCTCTCACCCGACGTTGCAGTAATACTCAACATAGACGAAGACCATATGGATTATTTCAAAACAATGGATAATCTCATTGCTTCTTTCACAAAATTCTGCAATCTTACAACACGCACACTTGTTATCAACGCATCCGACCCTGAGGTGCTCAAGGCGGTAGAAAATGCTGACGCAAAGCAGACCGTAACCTTCGGATATTCTGAGGATTGCGATTTCTACCCCGAAAACATAAGCTATACACGCGGCGCTTATGCAAAGTTTGACATCTGCCACAAGGGTGAAAACATCTGCACGGTACAGCTGGGCATACCGGGCGAGCACAACGTGCTCAACACGCTTTCAGCCGTTGCAGCCGCTTACGTCAGCGGTGTTGCAATCAAAGACAGTGCGGCAGCAGTCGAAAGCTTCGGCGGTGCGGGCAGAAGATTTGAAAAAATCGGTGAATTCAACGGAATCACACTTGTTGACGACTATGCTCACCACCCCAAGGAGCTTGAGGTTACTCTCAGAGCAGCAAAAGAGATGCAGTACAAAAAAGTATGGGCAGTGCATCAGCCGTTCACATACTCACGCACATCCCTGCTGATGGATGATTTTGCTCGTGTGCTCGCTATTGCTGACAGAGTTGTTATGACCGAGATTATGGGTTCAAGAGAAGTTAACACTCTCGGCGTTTATACATCGCAGTTAGCAGAAAAAATCCCCGGCAGCGTATGGTTCAACACCTTTGATGAGGTTGCTCAATACGTAGTCGATAACGCAGAGAGCGGTGACCTTGTAATCACACTCGGCTGCGGTGACATATACAAAGCAGGAAAAATTATGATAAAGCTCTGGGAAGCTGAATAAGAAAGGAAACAGAAAAATTGATTCAGGCAATTAACGTTACACTTCAGTACGGCGGCAGAACCCTCTTTCAGGGTGCCGACCTTACATTCACAAGAGGCAACTGCTACGGCATTATCGGCGCTAACGGCGCAGGCAAATCAACATTTCTCAAGATTCTCTCCGGTGAAATCGAGCCTAACAAAGGTGAGGTTGTAATCACACCCGGTGAGCGTCTTTCAATCCTCAGACAGGATCACTTCGCATTTGACGAATGTGACGTTATCCGCACCGTTCTTCTTGGCAACAAAAAGCTCTGCGACATCATTGATGAAAAAGAGGCTCTCTACTCCAAGGAAGAGTTCACCGAAGAAGACGGTATGAGAATAAGCGAGCTCGAAGAAGAGTTTGCCGAAATGGACGGTTGGAGTGCCGAAAGCGATGCAGAAATCCTCCTCAACGGTCTTGGTGTTACAAACGAATATCACTACGAAATGATGAAAAATCTGCCAGGTGACATAAAGGTCAAGGTGCTTCTTGCTCAGGCTCTTTTCGGTCAGCCCGATATTCTTCTTATGGACGAGCCTACCAACCATCTCGACGTTGATGCAATCCACTGGCTTGAGGAATTCCTCATCGACCTTCACAGCACCGTCATCGTCGTATCGCACGACAGACACTTCCTCAACAAGGTATGTACACACACTGTTGATATTGACTTTGGCAGAATCACAATGAGCGTAGGTAACTACGACTTCTGGTACGAATACACACAGATGGCACAGCGCCAGCTTCGCGAGCAGAACAAAAAAGCTGAAGCAAAGATCAAAGAGCTTCAGGAATTTATCGCTCGATTCAGCGCAAACGCTTCAAAATCCAAGCAGGCAACAAGCCGCAAAAAGCTGCTTGATAACATCAACGTTGCCGAAATCCCCGTTTCATCGCGCCGTTTCCCGTTTGTCGCATTCAAGCCCGACCGTGAAATCGGCAACGAAGTGCTCACGGTAACAAACCTGAGCAAAACAATTGACGGCAAAAAGGTGCTTGATAACGTTTCTTTCACAATTCTTCCGCGCGAGAAAGTTGCTCTTATCGGCTCCGATACGGTTGCAAAGACAACCCTTCTTCAGATTCTTGCAGAAGAAATTGAGCCTGACGAGGGCACAATCAAGTGGGGTGTCACAACATCCCGCTCATACTTCCCCAGCGATAACAGCGAATTTTTCGACGGTGTTGAGGACAGCCTTACCGACTGGATTCGCCGCTATTCCGACCTTGTGTTCGAAACAGACGTCAGAGGTTGGCTCGGCAGAATGATGTTCTCAGGCGAAGAGGCAACAAAGAAAGCAAAGGTGCTTTCAGGTGGTGAGCGTGTGCGCTGTATGCTTTGCAAAATGATGCTCAGCGGTGCTAACGTACTCCTTCTCGACGAGCCGACCAACCACCTCGACCTCGAATCAATCGCATCACTCAACGAAGGTCTCACAAAGTTCACCGAAAGCGTTATCTTCACCTCACACGACCATCAGTTCATCCAGACAATCGCCGACCGACTTATCGACGTCACACCCGGCGCATTCATCGACAAGAAGATGACCTACGACGAGTATCTTGAAGAACTCGCCGCAGAAAAGCAGAAATAAAAGAGTAAGAGGCTGTCAGCAAAACGCTGACAGCCTCAGTTTTTTTATTTATCTAAGTTTTCCTGAGCAACAGCAAGCATAAGCTTGATTCTGTTCTCCTGGTTAACTCTTGTTGCGCCGGGGTCATAGTCAATCGGCACGATGTTTGATTCGGGATAAAGCTCCTTGAGCTTTCTTATCATACCCTTGCCGACAATGTGGTTGGGCAGACAGCCGAATGGCTGAGCACAGACAATGTTGCCGTAGCCGCTTTCGATAAGCTCCATCATCTCTGCGGTGAGCAGCCAGCCTTCACCCATCTTACAGCCTGCACCGATAATCTTTGTGCACTTCTCTTTGATGTGGCTGTACGGCTCGGGCACACAGAAATCGCCATATGCTGCTGCAGCCTCGCGAAGTGCTGTTTCAATCTTTGTCAGATACCAGATAGCAGCCTGCATTGCAATTTTCTTGATCTTCTTACCGCCGTAGAGCTTGATATCCTCAAGTCTGTTATCGGTTTTGAAAAGGAAGAAACCGAGCAGACCGGGCACCATAACCTCACAGCCCTGACTGGAGAGGAATTCTTCAAGGTGATTGTTTGCAAGCGCTGAATACTTGACGTAAATCTCACCGACAATGCCAACCTTGACCTTGGGCTCTTTCTTAACTTCAATTTCGGCAAATGTCTTTGTAATCTGAGGAAGAACCTTCTTCATAGCGCCCATTGAGAATCCCTTGCCGCGGCGGAACATTTCGCTGATATCGTCAATCCATTTCTGTGTCAGACGCTTTGTGTCGCCGGCATTGACTTCATAAGGTTCAACCTGATTTTTGAGAAGCATTATAAGGTCGCCGTAAATCATGCCCGAAAGCATCTTGAGTGCCATTGACGGTCTGATTTTGAAGCCGCTGTTTTTCTCAAGACCCGAAAGGTTAAGAGAGATAACGGGCACCTGCGGATAGCCTGCTTTTCTGAGTGCTTTACGCAGAAGGTGTATATAGTTTGATGCACGGCAGCCGCCACCTGACTGAGTAATCAGAAGCGCCGTTTTGTTAACATCGTACTTACCGCTGTTGAGCGCATCAATAAGCTGACCGATAACAAGCAGTGCAGGATAGCAGGTGTCGTTATGAACGTATTTAAGTCCTTCGTCAACAACTGCTCTGCCATCGTTTTTGAGGAGTTCAGCCTTGTAGCCGTACTGAGTGAAGAGATTTCCGAGCATTGAAAAATGAACATCTGCCATATTAGGCGCAAGCAAGGTGTAATCCTTCATATCTTTGGTGAATTCTACTCTGTTTTCAGGATTCATTCTTCTCGCCTCCCATTATCTGCCCGTTGCGGCGAACAAGCTTCTGAGTCTTATTTTAACCGCACCGGGGTTTGAAATTTCGTCAATCTTTATCTGTGTGTAAATACGGTTGCCTCTCTCGAGTATGGAGCGCATCTCATCCGTTGTGATAGCGTCAACACCGCAGCCGAATGAAACAAGCTGAACAACATTTATGTCGTCATCCTTCTTATCTGCAACATATTTTGCCGCAGCATAAAGGCGTGAGTGATATGTCCACTGGTCGAGGATGTCTGTCGGGAATTTCTCAACAAGCGGACTTACCGAATCCTCTGTAATAACAGCCGCACCGCAGGAGCAGATGAGGTTGTCAATGCCGTGGTTGATCTCGGCATCAAGATGATACGGTCTGCCGCAAAGGATGATAACGGGCATATCCTTTTCCTTTGCTTCCTGAAGGAACTTAAGACCTGTAACGTGGATATTATTCATATACTGCTTATATTCGGCAAAAGCCTTATCGGATGCCGACTGTACAGCCTTGAGAGATATATCGCCGAAATTATCAACAAGGATTCTGTGTATTCTCGGCACGAAATCCTTGGGTCTGTGAAGACCAAGATAATCGCAGATAAAGTTTATATCCTTGAGATCCGCAACGTTTGAGCGGATAACCTCGGGATAGTAGGCAACAACGGGACAGTTATAGTTATTGTCACCGAGTGCCTCATCAATGTTATAAGTCATACAGGGATAGAAGATATGTTTTACACCCTGCTCAAGAAGCGACTCAATATGACCGTGAAGCAGTTTTGCAGGGTAGCAGACCGTATCCGACGGAATTGTGTGCTGCCCCTTGACGTAAAGCTCACGTGTTGAGTCTTCTGACAGTGCAACACCGAAGCCAAGCTCGGTGAAGAAGGTGTGCCAGAACGGAAGAAGCTCAAACATATTAAGACCCATCGGAAGACCGACAGTCTCACGTTTGCCATCAACCGCAACATATTTTGAAAGAAGCTGACGCTTGTATTCAAACAGGTTAATGGATTCTGCGGTTTCGGAATCGTTGAAGGCTTTACTGCAACGGTTGCCGCCGATAAAGCGTCTGCCGCCGCTGAATGTGTTTACAGTAAGACGGCAGTTGTTGCTGCACTTGCCGCACATAACAGCCTTGACCGTGTGTTCAAACGTTTCAAGCTCTTCGCTGCTGATTATTGTGCTCTTTTCAGGAGCCTTTGCAACAGCTGTAAGCGCTGCACCGTAAGCACCCATAAGACCGGAGATATCGGGGCGTACAACGTTTCTTCCGATTTCCTGCTCGAATGCGCGAAGCACAGCATCATTGAGGAAAGTACCGCCCTGAACAACAATATTTTTGCCCAGCTCATCTGCGTTAGCAGCTCTGATAACCTTATAAAGAGCATTCTTGACAACGCTGATGGAAAGACCTGCCGAAATGTTCTCGATTGAAGCGCCGTCCTTCTGAGCCTGCTTAACTGAGGAATTCATAAAGACGGTACATCTTGAGCCAAGGTCAACGGGCTTGTCTGCAAAAAGACCGAGCTTTGAGAAGCTCTCAATATCATAATCCCATGCGCTTGCAAAGGTCTGCAGGAATGAGCCGCAGCCTGACGAGCAAGCTTCGTTGAGGAAAATGTTATCAATTGCGTTGTTTCTGATTTTGAAACATTTTATATCCTGACCACCGATATCAATAATAAAGTCGACGTCGGGCTTGAATTTCTTTGCAGCTGTGAAGTGTGCAACCGTTTCGACAAGACCGATATCGATACCGAAAGCGTTTTTGATAATATCTTCACCGTAGCCTGTGACAGCACTGCCGCCGATTACTGCATTGCCAAACTTTTCGTAAACTTCGGTAAGGAAGCCTTTAATAAGCCTAACCGGGTCACCTGAGTTTGGCATATATTTGCTGAAAAGAAGCTCACCATCAGCATTGATAACGGCTGTTTTAACCGTTGTTGAGCCTGCATCAATACCGATGAAAATCTTCTCATTTTCAGCTATCTTGTCGCTTGTTACAACGTGATTTTCGGAATGTCTGGCAACAAACTCTTTATACTCTGCTTCATCTGCAAAAAGAGGCTTTGCACTGAGATATTCGCCGCTGTTTACACAAGTGGCAATTTCATCCTTGACCTTTGCAATGTCAAGCTCCTCACCCTTTGAGCAAAATGCTGCACCGAGGGCAACAAAATAAAGACCCTCGTCAGGGCACTTGCCTGTTGTCTTGAGTCCCTTGTCAAAGGCATTGCGAAGCTCGGACAAGAAATAAAGAGGACCGCCGAGATAGACGATATTGCCTTCGATTTTTCTGCCCTGTGCAAGACCTGCAACGGTCTGATTGACAACCGCTGTGAATATGCTTGCCGCAACGTCTGTTTTAGCCGCGCCCTGATTGAGCAGAGGCTGAATATCGGACTTTGCAAAAACACCGCAGCGTGATGCGATGGAGTAAATTTTTTCTTTCTGCTTGGCAAGCTCATTGAGCTCGAGCGGTGTTACCTCAAGCAGAGAAGCCATCTGGTCGATAAATGCACCCGTACCGCCTGCACAGGAGCCGTTCATACGCACCTCTGTTCCGCCTGTAAAGAAGAGGATTTTTGCATCCTCACCGCCAAGCTCGATAACCGCATCCGTGCCGGGAAGCAGTTTTGAAACAGAAACTCTTGTCGCATAAACCTCCTGCACAAACTCAAGTCCGAGAGTCTGGGCAAAACCCATACCTGCCGAGCCTGAAACAGTGAGCTTTGATTTTGCAAATTCGGGATGCTCTTTGAGAATCTCACCGAGCATCTTTGCGCTCATTTCAGCTATTTTTGAATAATGCCTTTCATAGGCTTTATAAATAATCTCATCACTGTCGTTGACCGCAACACATTTGAGTGTAGTCGATCCGACATCCAATCCAATTCTCATATTACACTAAACTCCGTTTTCACTTTTTCATCTTCTCTTCTTCCGCAAGTCCCTCGCGCATAAGTCGCTCAACCTCTTTGTAGAGCTTTTCCGTTGCCTCAGCAGCTGTCATACCATCAGCTTTGAAAGGCTCGCCGTAGCGAACGGTAAGTGTCTTGCTGCGGAACTTGTATTCGCCCGTGAGACCGAAAGGAACGATGTATGCATCGGTCTTTTGGGCAAGTGTGGCTGCACCCGGCTTGAACTCAAGCAGAAATGCATCTGTGCGGTTTCTTGTGCCCTCGGGGAAAATGCCGATTGCGCCGTCTTTTCTGAGAACCTTCATTGCAGATTTGACGCTTTTGATGTCGACGTTTGCTCTGTCAACGGGAATACAACCCATAGCTGCGAAAAACCATGCAAATTTGCCGTCAAAATATTCTTTTTTTGCCATATAGTGGATCATACGTTTAGTGGCAACTATTGTCAGGCACTGATCCATAATATGCTTGTGGTTGCCTGCAATAACTATTGCACCCTCTTTGGGTATCTTCTCCGCACCGATAATTCGCGGTTTGTAGTACAAACTGAAAAGCGGGCGGAAGAAAAACATAAAGATTTTATATCCAAGCTCTCTGTCTTCTGGTTTTTTCATTTCTCTGCGTTTCCTTCCTTAATTACTACGTTAAGTACAGTTTCCTCAAGGAGCTTGTTTGTTGCCTTGAGTGAGCCCTTTTCTACAGTTATCTTGGGCAGGAATGTTATCTTAACACTCTTTTTGAAGGGCTTGTATTTGCCTGTGATTGCAAAGGGTACTATGTCACAGCCTGCATCAGCAGCGATTTTGACTGCGCCACCCTTGAACGGCATCATCGGCTTATCCGTACGGTTAACCGTACCCTCGGGGAATATAGCGACGATATTACCTTCCTGAAGGCACTTTTCTGCGGACGTAACAGCTTCTTTACCGCTTGTGCTTCTGTCAAGCGGAATGATGCCCATACCGGGGAAAATATACTTGCCGATACCCTTCATAAGCTCAGCCTTTGCGATAAAGCGAACACAGCGCTTTGTTGCCAGACCTACGCTGAAGCAATTGAGTACGTGTGTATGGTTACCTGCAAGAATGATTTTTCCTTCTTTGGGTATGTTTTCTTCACCAACTGTTGTGGGTCTGTAGATAAGTCTGAACATAACCGCAAGTGCGGGTCTGACAATTTTGTAGAGCATGGGATCTTTCATTTTTTCTTCTCCTCTTTCTTTACTGTTAATAGCAGATTAATTATCCGTTGTCTTTTCTTTTCTGTTGGCTGTTAATACGTAACGGCCGTTTTTTATTTTGTGAAGCGTGCTGTAGCGTGCACAGTTTTTGCAGATGCGTTGCTTGGCTTCATCGCTGAGCTCGATTTCTTTCATAACACTGACGTATGTGTCTATATATTTGCGCTTCATTCAAGTCCTATCCTTTCCATTTCGTTTTTTAACAGTGTACGTGCATATTGCAACCGTTTCCGCACCGCCACCTGGGATATGCCGACTATCGCCGATATTTCTTTTGCTTTGTAGCCCTCGATGTAATAAAGTTCGAGCACTATCCTGTATTTCGGCGGAAGCTGCATTATCAGTTCAAAAACAGTACAGTTTTCTTCATCAATGCCTATGCTCTCAAGCTCTTCGGCGCTGTGGAAATTCTGTCTGTTTTTCAGGCGCAGCATATTTCTGCTGACATTGGTCACAACCTTTATCAGCCATGCTTTTTCGTGGTCGGAATCACGAAACAACGGAGCCTTGGTCATATACCTGATAAACGTTTCCTGTATAGCATCTTCTGCATCCTGCTCATCTGAAAGAATGGAGTATGAGACACGCATCAACATACGGCTGTATTTCTCCATAGCGTATTCGATATGTCTGAGATTACTGTCGTATTCTGACCTGATGCCCACCTCTTCACTCCCTTTCATCCAAGGCGCAGATTAATGCTATATATAAAACAATTCAGAAGCGCAAAATGTGACAAAAAATTTTAAAAAAGTTTCAGAAATTTCAATTATTTTTAATTTATAGTCCTTATCGCCATTTTACAGCACTTAATAAGGTAACATAAAAGTTAAAAATAAACAATGAGTAATATATATAAAAGTTACAAGCAAATGCACATATAAAATTGTATAATCGGCAATATGACTATTGACTATCTTTAAAAAATGGCGTAAAATACGTAATATGGTCGTATATGTCGCTATGCGATGTGTACTGCCAATATATTTTGCCTATGCGATTTATCGAGTAAAAGCGGTGAAGCTTTAAATCGCAAAAGAGTCGAATGGAGTCTTATTCTTATGGGAGATAAAACAGTATTATGGATAACGCTCGGCGTTTACATAGTAACAATGTTTTTAATAGGTATAGTTCAAGGGCGCAAATCAAAAAGCATTGCTGACCTCACCGTCGGCGGACGTAACGCAGGTGCGTGGCTGTCTGCACTGTCATACGGCACAGCTTATTTTTCAGCCGTTATGTTTGTCGGCTACGCAGGCGGCACGGGTCTGAGCTACGGTCTGTGGGGTGTAATTGCAGGTATAGGCAACTGCATCTTCGGTTCATGGCTTGCGTGGAAGGTGCTTGCAAGACGCACGCGCGACGTTGCTGCAAGACTCAAAATCAAAACCATGCCCGAATTTTTAGAAAAGAGATACGGCTCAAAGAAAATGAAAACCTTTGCAGCCGTTATAATATTCATCTTTCTTGTCCCCTATTCAGCATCCGTATACAAAGGTCTTGCAAGCGTTGCCGAAGTTCTGCTCGGTGTAAACGTAAATATCTGTATGATAGTTATTGCGGCGGTTGCGCTTGTGCTTCTCTTGCTTGGCGGCTATCTTGTGCAGGCAAGGGCTGACTTTGTTCAGGGCATCGTTATGATGTTCGGCATCACACTTCTTATCATATTCGTTGTAAGAAGCAAACAGGTCGGCGGAATCAGCGGCATCATCGATTACGCAAAATCCGAGTGGGGTTTTGCTCCGATGGGAAAAGATAAATGGGTATCGCTGTGGGCAACCGTGCTTATGACAAGTTTCGGCACCTGGGGTCTGCCGCAGATGGTTCAGAAATACTTCGGTATCAAGGACGATGCGCAAGCAAAACGCGGCATCAGCATCTCAACCTTCTTCGCACTTCTCGTTGCAGGCGGCGGATACTTCATCGGCTCACTCTGTCACAGATTCTACAAAGTCGGTGTTGATATGCCCGCTCAGGACTATATCGTGCCCAATATGCTCAAGGCTGCCGACCTGCCCGTAATACTTCTCGGCATAGTTCTTGTGCTTCTCATTTCAGCATCCGTATCAACGCTTTGCTCCGTTTCACTGACGGCTTGCTCAACGGTAACAATCGACCTTCTCCGCTCAAATATAAAGAGTCTGACAGACAAAAAGACTGCTGTTCTCACAAAGGTTTTCTGTGCTGTTTTTGTCATTCTGTCTTACATAGTCGCAAACACCGACACACCCATTCTCGATATGATGAGCTATTCGTGGGGTATTATTTCAGGTTCGTTCCTCGCCCCCTACGTACTTGCTCTTTATTATAAAAAGCTCAGCCGTGTTGCAGCATGGTGCGGAATAGTCTGCGGTTTCCTTGTAGCCCTTATACCCGCAGTCGCAAAAATGATCACAATGTTCGGCGTTACAAACGAAAAAGTTGTTTCACTAGCCGCAAAAGGCCCGTTATTTGCCTGCACAGCAATGATCGGTTCATTACTTGTGTGCATCATTCTTTCAGAAATTGACAAAAAGCACGCAGATGATAATTCATTCTTTTACACAGGCACAATAGAAAAAGAATAATCTCAACGGAGGTTCAGATATGTTTTTCCAGAAAGATATAGAAACAATGTCTCGCAAGCAGATTGAGGAGCTCCAGCTTGAAAGACTCAAATGGACCGTTGACTACTGCTACAAAAACGTTCCCTTCTACACAAAGAAGCTCGACGAAGCAGGCGTTACGGCAGACAAAATCAAATCACTTGACGATATCAAGTACATACCGCCTACCACAAAGGCTGACCTGCGTGACAACTATCCCTTCGGTCTTTTCGCAAAGCCGATGAAGGAGATTGTAAGACTTCACGCTTCTTCAGGCACAACAGGCAAGCCCACTGTTGTCGGCTACACAAAGCACGACCTCGACCTGTGGTCAGACTGTATGGCAAGACTCTGCACTGCAGCAGGTGCAACAAGCGACGATATCGTACAGATATCCTTCGGCTACGGTATGTTTACCGGTGCACTCGGTCTTCACTACGGTCTTGAAAAAATCGGTGCTACCGTTATCCCCAACTCAAGCGGTAACACAGAGAAAGCTCTTATGTATATGAGAGATTTCGGCACAACCGTACTTGTCGCAACACCGTCTTACGCACTGTATATGTGCGAAACAGCAAAGAGCCTTGAATATCCGATGAGCGACTATAAGCTTCGTCTGGGTCTGCTCGGCTCCGAGGGATGCACACCCGAAATGAGAGCACAGATTGAAAACGGCTGGGGGCTTTTCGCAACCGATAACTACGGTATGAGCGAGCTTATAGGTCCCGGTGTATCGGGTGAATGTCAGGAGCGTTGCGGTCTTCACTTCAACGAAGACTACTTCCTGCCCGAAATTGTCGACCCCGAAACACTTGAGGCAAGACCCGCAGGCGAATACGGCGAGCTTCTCGTCACCACGCTCACAAAAGAGGGCATTCCCCTCCTCAGATACAGAACACGCGACATCACAAAGCTTAACTACGACCCCTGTAAGTGCGGCAGAACACATGTACGTATGGAAAAGGTTCAGGGCAGAAGCGACGATATGCTCAAAATCCGCGGCGTAAACATCTTCCCGTCACAGATTGAAAGCGTGCTTATCGGTATGGACCAAGTAAGTCCCCACTATCAGCTTGTTGTACGCAGAGAGGGCTTTGCAGATACACTTGAGGTTCAGGTTGAGCTTGTTGACAGCAGCCTGCTTGACAGCTACGGCAAGATTCAGGAACTTCAGAAAAAGATTTCCAAGCGCATCCAGACAGTGCTCGGCATTCAGTGCAAGATAAACATTGTTGAACACGGCACAATCGAGCGCTTTGTAGGTAAAGCAAAAAGAGTAATTGACCTGAGAAAAGAAAACAAATAAGGAGAAAGATACAATGGCAAAAGAGCTCAGAATAGGCAACGATGCTGTTGCACGCGGCCTTTATGAAGGCGGAGTACGTGTAGTTTCAAGCTACCCCGGCACTCCCAGCACAGAAATCACAGAGTTTATTTCAACATACGATGACGTATACTCAGAGTGGGCACCCAACGAGAAGGTTGCCGCTGAGGTTGCGCTCGGTGCGGCAATCGCAGGCGCAAGAGCATTCTGCGGCATGAAGCACGTCGGTCTCAACGTTGCATCCGAGCCCGTTTTCACAGGCTCATACACAGGTGTCAACGCAGGCTGGGTTATCGCAGTCGCAGACGACCCCGGTATGCACTCCTCTCAGAACGAGCAGGATTCACGCCACTACGCAAAGGCTGCAAAGGTTATGATGCTTGAGCCTTCCGATTCGGCAGAGTGCCTTGAATTTGCAAAGAAGGGCTTTGAACTTTCAGAGCAGTTTGACTGTCCCGTTATCCTCCGCCTTACCACAAGAGTTGCTCACTCACGCAGCCTTGTTGAAATCGGCGAGAGAAACGATATCGGCGTTAAGGAATACGTCAAGAATCCGCAGAAGTACGTTATGATGCCCGCAATGGCAAGAGGCAGACACGTTGTTGTTGAGCAGAGACTTCTTGACCAGGCAAAATGGGCAGAAAGCTGCGAGCTCAACAGAGTTGAGATGAACGACACAAAGATCGGCGTTATCACATCAGGCGTCTGCTATCAGTATGCAAAAGAGGCACTCGGCAAGAACGCATCCTACCTCAAGCTCGGCTGCGTTTATCCGTTGCCCGTAGATATCATCAAAGATTTCGCATCAAAGTGTGACAAGGTTTACGTGCTTGAAGAGCTTGATCCGTTCATCGAAGAGCACTGCAAGGCAAACGGCATTGACGTTATCGGCAAAGAAGCATTCACCGTTCAGGGTGAATATTCACAGAGCCTTATTGCAAAGGTAATCCTCGGCAAGGGAACCGAGAGCATTGCAACAAACCTTGAAATTCCCGGCCGTCCTCCCGTGCTCTGCGCAGGCTGCCCCCACAGAGGTCTCTTCTACGCACTCAAGAAGCAGAACGTCGCAGTCAGCGGTGATATCGGCTGCTATACACTCGGTGCGCTCGCTCCCCTCGGTATGATTGACACCTGTATCTGTATGGGTGCTTCCGTTTCCGCTCTCCACGGCAGAAACAAGGCAAACCCCGAAAACGAAAAGAAATCCGTTGCCGTTATCGGTGATTCAACATTCATCCATTCCGGCGTAACGGGACTTATAGATATCGCTTACAACGCAAGCAACTCCACAGTAATCATCCTTGATAACTCGATCACAGGTATGACAGGTCACCAGCAGAATCCCACAACAGGAAAAACAATCAAGGGCGATCCCGCAACAGCAGTCAACCTTGAGGCACTCGCAAAAGCTGTAGGTATCGAGCGAGTAAGAGTTGTTGATCCCTACAACCTTAAGGAAACAGAAACAGCAATCAAAGAAGAGCTTGCAGTTGAAGAGCCGAGCGTAATCATCTCACGCAGACCCTGCGCACTGCTCAAGTACGTAAAGCACGAGAAGCCGCTCAAGGTAAATGCAGACAAGTGCCGCGGCTGTAAGGCTTGTATGAAGATTGGTTGCCCCGCAATCAGCTTCCGCGACAAGAAAGCTGTTATCGACTTCACACAGTGCATCGGCTGCGGCGTATGTGAGCAGCTTTGTGCATTCGGCGCAATTGAGAAAGGAGAATAAGCTACCATGGAAACAAAGAGCATAATGATAGTCGGCGTAGGCGGACAGGGTACACTCCTTTCAAGCCGTCTTCTCGGCGCAGTTCTCACATCAAAGGGATATGACGTCAAGGTCTCCGAGGTTCACGGTATGAGCCAGAGAGGCGGCAGCGTTGTAACATACGTAAAGTACGGCGATGAGGTTTATTCCCCCATCATCGAAAAGGGCGAAGCAGACTACATCCTCTCCTTCGAACAGCTTGAAGCAGCAAGATGGCTCCCCTTCCTCAAGAAAGGCGGTAAGCTCATCGTTAACACACAGAAAATCGATCCTATGCCCGTAGTTATCGGCGCAGCCGAATATCCTCAGGCTATTATCGAGGCAATCGGCGCAGCAGGTGCAGATATCACGTCAATCGACGCACTTTCACTTGCTGTTGAAGCAGGCTCATCCAAGGCTGTAAACGTTGTTCTCATGGGTGTTCTCGCTTCAAAGACAGACATCGCTTACGACACCTGGATTGAGGCTGTAAAAGCAACTGTTCCTGCAAAGTTCCTTGAGCTCAATCTCAAGGCATTCGATATTGGCTATAACTTTAAATAAGAAAGCTGGGATAAATATGACACCGGTAAAACAGATTTCCGTATTCGTTGAAAACAAACACGGCAAGCTTTCCTCAATTGCAAGACACCTTGCTGACAACGGCGTCAGCATACGTGCCCTTTGCATGGCAGACACAACAGATTTCGGCATTTTCCGCCTTATCGTTTCCGATTATGAGGCTGCAGAAAAAGCACTCAAAGCAGCAGGTGTCACCTGCTCGGTTACAGAGGTTCTTGTTGTTGAGATTGAGGATACACCCGGCGCATTTGCAGACGCAATGGCAATCCTTGCCGACAATAAGATAAGCCTTGAGTATGTGTACGCTTTCCTCACACCCGAAAAGGGCAAGGCATACATCATCGTACGCGTTGAGGACAATGCGGCTGCCGCAAAGGTGCTTCACGACGGTGGAATTAAAATCGTTTCACAGGACGAAATCAAGGCAAACGCATAAAAAATATCACCAAAAAAGGCTTCGGAAATTCTACGTCCGGAGCCTTCTTTTTTTGTTGACTGAAATGAAATTGTAGTTTATATTAGTTGTATATTTATATATTTCAAGGAGCATATTATGGATAAAATCAAGGCAGCTCAGAAAGCAAAAGCACTTGTTGCACAGATGACGGTTGAGGAAAGAATGACTCAGCTTCTTTATAACTCACCTGCTATCGAAAGACTCGGTATACAGGCATATAACTGGTGGAACGAGGGTGCACACGGTGTTGCCCGTTCAGGTACAGCAACCGTTTTCCCTCACACAATCGCAATGGCATCTACATTTGATCCCGAGCTTATTCAGACTATCGGTGACGTAATTTCAACCGAAGGTCGAATCAAATACAACCAGCACGTAAAATACGGCGATTACGATATTTTCAAGGGTCTCACATTCTGGGCACCCAACATCAACATCTTCCGTGACCCCCGTTGGGGCAGAGGTCAGGAAACATTCGGCGAAGACCCGTATCTTTCAGCTACGCTCGGCACTGCTTTCATCAAGGGTGTACAGGGTGACGGCGAATTTTACAAGGCTTGTGCCTGCTCAAAGCACTTTGCAGTGCATTCAGGCCCCGAAAAGACACGCCACGGCTTTGACGCAATAGCTGACAAGCACGATATGTTTGAAACTTATCTGCCTGCATTTGAAAAAACAGTTGAAGCAGGCGTAAGCGGTGTTATGGGTGCGTACAACCGCACAAACGGCGACCCCTGCTGTGCTCACCCCTACCTGCTTGTTGACATACTTCGTAACAAGTGGAATTTTGACGGTTACATTGTTTCCGACTGCGGCGCACTCGGCGACATTTACCGCGACCACCACTATACAGACACAAAGGCAGAAGCAGCAGCAGTTGCGCTCAAGTGCACCTGCGACCTCAACTGTGGCGATACATATGACGCACTTGTTGATGCTTACGAGCAGGACCTTGTAACAGAGGAAGAAATTACCGCAGCAGCAGAAAGACTTTATACAATCCGTTACCTGCTCGGTGAATTTGAAGATATAAGACCTTACAGCGACATTCCCTTCGAAAAGCTTGACTGTAAGGAACACAAAGAACTCAACCACCACGCAGCACAGCAGTGCCTCGTTATGCTCAAGAATGACAACTTCCTGCCCATAGATAAAAAATTCAACAAGCGTATTGCAGTTGTCGGTCCCAATGCCCTTTCCGTAACAGCACTTGAAGGCAACTACAACGGTTACGCTTCCGAATATATCACGGTTGCAGACGGTATGCGCCGCGTATTCAAGGACGCAACGGTTACTGTTGAAAAAGGTTGCAACTACTGCGACGAATCACTCAACCACTGGAGCGGATTCCAGAATATGATAAGCGACGGTATCGCAACAGCTGCGGAGGCAGACCTCACAATTCTTGCACTCGGTCTTGACCAATCGATTGAGGGTGAAGACACCGGCTTTGATAACGACTATACAGCCTGCGGCGATAAGAAAACTCTCTACCTGCCTGCAACACAGCAGAAGCTCGCTGAAGCTGTCTGCGACGTTTGCGACAACGTTATCGTTGTGCTTATGTGCGGCAGCTCAATTGACCTTGGTGAAAAGGTAACAAACCACGCAAAGGCAATCATCCACGCATGGTATCCCGGTGCTGTTGGCGGACTTGCAGCCGCAGAGCTTATCGCAGGCGAATTCTCACCCGCAGGCAGACTGCCCGTTACAATCTTCAAGGGCGACCACAATATGCCCGAATTTGAAGATTATAATATGAAAGGCAGAACATACCGCTACATCGACGGCGAGGCTCTCTTCCCCTTCGGCTACGGTCTTTCATTCACAAAGTTCAGCTACAGCAACGCTGTAATAGATTCAATCGACGAAAACAAAATCACTGTCAGCGTAGATATTACAAACGCAGGCGATATGACAGGCTATGAGCGTGCTCAGGTATACGCAAGCTATAACGACAGCCGCTATGCAACACCGCATTATCAGCTCTGTGCTCTCAAATCCGTTGAAATCAATAAAGGTGAAACCGTAAAGGTTACAATGGATATTGACCGCTACTGGTTGAAAGCCGTTAACGATGAGGGTGAGCGTGTTGAACCCGACGGCAAAATTACACTCTTCGTCGGCGGACATCAGCCTGACAGCGTCAGCAACAGACTGACAGGCTACGAATGCATCGCTCTTGAAGTTAAATAACACCACGAAACTCCGCAATGCTTTACGTATTGCGGAGTTTTTGTCATTATATTATTCGCTATGGTTATCAGCTTTTCGGTTGCAATCACAACAGCGTTGTGCTATTCTTTAAGCAAAGAATTTATTGAGCATTTGAATCAATGTTATTACAGAAACCGGGGATGAATATGAGAATTGAAAAAATCGGCGAAACCAAAACCATAATGTCAAACGCTTGCAGTCACCACAGCTATTTTGCGTGGCCCACAGCCAAACTTTTGCAGGACGGTAAAATTGCAGTCGGCGCTTCGGGATTCAGACTTGAGCACGTTTGCCCTTTCGGCAAGTCAGTTATTTCCTACAGCTTTGACGGCGGTGAAACCTACACCCTTCCCGCACCGGTAATCGACACCCCTCTTGATGACAGAGATGCAGGCATCTGCACATTCGGAGAGAGCGGAGTTATATTAACTTCATTCAATAATTCTGCACAGACGCAAAGAGAATACAACAAGGACAACCGTTATGTTCAGAGCTATCTTGACACAATAACCGCTGAAGATGAGGAAAAATATCTTGGGGCAACCTTCCGTATCAGCCGCGACTGCGGTATCACCTTCGGCGGAATCCACCGCTCACCCATCACTTCACCCCACGGACCGATACAGCTCAGAAACGGCACGGTGCTGTGGGCAGGAACAAGGTTTGACGATATTTTTGCAGGCATAGAAATACGCCGCCTTAACACCGAAACCTGCGAAACCGAGCTTGTAGGAAAAATAACCTCATCTGATAAAAACGTTGTGCTCAACGAGCCGCATATGATCGAGCTGCCCGGCGGAAAGCTTATCTGCCACATAAGAGCCGAGAATGCGGAGCTTTTCAACGGCGGCGACGAAACGATGTTTACCGTATTTCAGAGTGTTTCCGTTGACGGCGGAAACACCTGGTCAGAGCCCGAGATGCTTCTCGACAAAACAGGCGGTGCACCTGCGCACCTTATTCATCTTTCTTCAGGTGAGCTTGTTTCTGTCTACGGCAGGCGCAAACAGCCCTACGGCATTATGGCTATGGTCAGCCTTGATGAGGGCAAAAGCTGGCAGACGGATATTCCGCTTTGCGAAAACCTTGCAACCGATGACCTCGGCTATCCGACAACCGTTGAACTTGAGGACGGAATACTTCTCACTGTTTTTTACGACAATGAGGGAGAAGACCTGCCCTGCAGAATCAGACAGCAGAAATGGAAGCTGATCCGTTGACAAAAAGCCGACGGTTTGATATTCTGCTATGTTTTCAAATCCTGCTCAACACTTGACAATCATAAAATATAAGAATATAATTTGTATTATCCATTGCGGATTATACAGTTTTTACCAATTGAAAGGAGAAAAACATGAAGAAATCACTGAAACTCATTTCCGTTTTACTGGTATTTGCTATCATGACAACGTTCACGGCAATATCAGGCTCTGCTCTTGCAACGGAGCTCGTAGCAGGCAACACAAAAGAAACAGCAACAAACATTCCGGCGTATAACGTAACTTATGTAAGTTCATTAACCAAAAACGCCGAGACAGACTGGCTTAAATTCACAACATTAGCTGAAGATGCATATTACACAATCTACTTGGAAAACTACAGCATCTCTGAAGGCACCAGCTGGTCCGATTCAGATAATTTGCTTTTGTACGCTTATGATGTTTACAACAGACAGATTGCATATTTTGCATCAACAGGCAATGCAAACATCAAATTAGAAAGAAGCACAACATATTACATCAAAGTTAATATGGGTTCAGATCGTCCCAGTGCAACCGGTAATTATGCGATTAAAATCGCTTACCAGTTGGACCCTGTCCCCAACACACAAAGCGAAGCAACTACAATCAGCATAAACACACTTTTCAAACGTTCACTTGACGGAACAGGTGACTACGATTGGTACAAGTTCACAGCGCCAATTGCCGGCAAGTATAAGGTTACCTTGGAAAACTACAACATCTCCGAAGGCACTAATTGGTCCGATTCAGATAATCTGCATTTACATGCATTTGATGTTTACAACAAAACACTTATTTCTCAGATAAGCGCAGGCACCCAGGAGACAACATTAGAAGCAGGCGAAACATATTATATCCGTGTAAACATGGGTTCGGATCGCAACTACGCAACAGGCAACTACGGTATTAAGGTTCAGTGCGATGGTTATACAGGCACACCCGATCCTACTCCCACACCCAATCCCAATCCCAATCCCGATCCTAATCCCACACCCAATCCCAATCCCGATGTACCTGCAGCAAAGAGACTTACACGAATCAACATCGACACGCTGCCCACCAAGACAACCTACGCTATCGGTGAAAATTTCAGCACAACAGGTATGTTTGTAAGCGCAAAATACGCTGACGGCTCATCTAAGAGAATCTACGATTATATCATTTCAGGTTTTGATTCTTCAGCAGAAGGCGTATCGGTTGTAACAATCAGCTACACCGAAGGTGGAATCACCATGACCGCAACAATTTCCTGCACTATCGTCACCGCTATTGAAGACGGAGAAAACGATGATGATGGCGGTTTCTCAATCGATTCAATATTCAACTTCTTCACTCTCCTCATCAATCTCATATACAAAGCTGCAGAGTGGCTTATTGATATTTTTTCCAACCTTTAATTATCTGAATAAAAGGATATAGCACAAAACGGTGTGCGGATTTTTCATCCGCACACCGTTTTTTTAAATCACCTCAACCGATACAGAAAGTACCGATAAGAGGTGGTTTTATATTTTTATAAAGATAGTCTGATAAACCGGATTTCATCAGTTTACCCTGCCTATCATATCAAGAGGGATTTCTTTGAAACCGGGAGCGTCTTTTCTGATTTCATCAATGTCTTTGATATTATAATCTCCGTTATCGGGATCAACAAAAATTTCATCACATTTGCCTAAATTATATATTGCATTTTCGCTTATATCGCTGAACTTCCAAACGGAGCTGTAAACATCACCGTAGCCCAGATTTTTATTAATAATAATATTGCTCTTGAAGGTGCTTGTAGGATTGGGGATATAATCGGGCGAATCCGCTTTTGAAATATCATCCGTAAAGTTCCTGTATTCGGGGAATGCATTTTGCCAGGTTTCACTCTGCCAAGGTGAATTATACAGTGCCTCCCACATATCACCACTGCCGACGTAAGCATGGGTGAACCAACCGTTTTCAACAGCGCCCTCTCTTGCTCTGTCATCAAATCGCAGAGCATTGTTGCCGGGATTCAAAATGATATTATTTGTTATGACATTGTCTCTGCCGCCACCGACGTGAATTGAATTGCTCGGAATATTTATAAGAAGATTGCCGTAAATCTTCTGACCCGAAACCGCATCATCAAGATAAATACCGTCGGGGTTGTGATTTTCCGAACCGACGCTGTAAATACAATTGTATCTTACAACGTTGCCGTACCACACCCAGCTTCTTCCCGAATAAATTGCACCCGCATCATCCGAAAGAAGGCACACATCGTGGATAAGATTATATTCAATAATGTGATTGTTGCCTTTGTAAGTAATTGCTTCGTGAGGAGAGTTCGCCATTTCGTTGTGAGAACAGATATTTCCCACGCCTTCAAGAGTAACAGCCGGCTGATATGTCTGATAAATTTCTGACCAATCGTGGATATAATTGTTATCAGCCTTGCTGTTTCCGGGAGTAAGAGTTTCTGTATCGCCGCCGGAAATAATAATTCCGCCCTTTCCGGTACGTGTGATTTCGTTGTTATATGCAAGATTGTTGCTTCCGTTCATAATAAGAGCATTACCTGCAACATTTTTGATAAGACAATTCTGAACGGTATTGTTATTACCTGTTATAACTACGCCGTCACTTCGTGTTCCTTTTACGGTTAACCCGTCAAAGGTGACGTAATCAGCCTGAGAATTTATTACGGGATTGAGCGAGAGTGAAAGAATAATTTCTGCATTATCCTTGTTTTCGGGTTCCCACATACAAAGCAGTCCGTTTTCTCTGTCGAGATACCATTCTCCGGGTGCAGAAAGTTCTTCAGGAACGTTAAAAAAATAGTAAGGTGCATCGGTTTTTGTTCCGTAAAGGCTAACGAACCTTGGGGAAAGTTCACGAGTATCTTTATCAAAACTTCCTATGGGAGTTGAAGCATCCGCCCAATCATATTTCCAATAGCCGAACATCCATACATCATCAAGGTTTTTCCAGCCTGAAATTCTCTTTGCAAGTTCAGAATTCACTTTGTAAATATCCGGTTCGGGGTTACGGATTTCATACCAATCTTTAACCTCTGTAAGTGCACCGTCAGATTCTTTGCCCAAGCCTGTTTTTACTACCTCTTCGGTATAAAGATATTCATTATCGGGATATCTTGCAACGGTCTGTCTTATGTCGTCCACGAAAAGCTCGCAATAAAGAGGACCTGTATAATCGCCGTCATAGTTATCTGCTGTATGGTAAGAGCCGATTGCATAAATCTTACCCCAATCATCGCTTGTGAGCGAATACGGTGCTTT
Organism: Acutalibacteraceae bacterium; assembly: GCA_045637465.1. Lineage (GTDB taxonomy): Bacteria > Bacillota > Clostridia > Oscillospirales > Acutalibacteraceae > UBA8612. The sequence continues at coordinate 41,188 of JAZTZM010000037.1, forward strand.
TGTCAGGTCAACAACCATAACATTTTCCTGAGCATCGGCAGAAAGTCTTTCTGCAATTTCGGGATAACTTTTTGCATTTTTAAAATCGGCGGTATTAAGTGTTATACCACCATTGATAACAACCTCACCGTTATAAGAGCAGTATGTAACGGGACATTCCGCTGTGCCTGAATCCTCTTTGGTAAAGTCAAGCGCAGACACACGGTATTCACCGCCCTCTATGCAAACTGTAATTGAGTTTTTGCCTGCTTTATCTGTATTTCTTACAGCTTCAACCGCTTTTTCAATTGTCAGAAACGGCGAATCTTTTGTACCGCTGTTGCTGTCATTGCCATTTGTGCTTACATAAAAATCTCCGACAATCATTTTTTCATCATCCTTTTCTTGCGACAGTGCGGTAAAAACAGGCGCAGGCGCTGTATAATCTTCGTAAAGCAAAACGTAGATATGTGATTTGATGTAGCTATGACTTCCGAATAGAAATCCGATAACAATAAGCACGGAGAGAATTGCTTTTAAAACCTTGTTGTTAAATATCCTGAACAAACAAAGCAGAGCCATAACAGATGTGATAATGAATGTGAGATACACAGGAATAACCATTGCCGCTAACTCAAGCTCACCGCTGCCGATTACGGCATTTATCAAAAACATAAGTCCGACAAGGACAAACGCAAAGACAAAAGCCGTTAAAACTGCATTCAGTACTGTTTTCTTTTTATTTACTTTTTTGCTCAGCGGTATCGAAAGCAATGCTCCGCCAAGACAAACAACAAAGCCGAGAATAAACTGCAGCGGTGTATATTCATAGCAGAGATACTGCATATGAAAATAATACAAACCAACAATTGCAAAAGCTATGCCCAAAACTAAACAAATTGTTCCGGATATTTTGGCTTTCAAGGTTTTCTGCATAAAATAAATCCTCCCGTGTTCTGATTTGTCCAAGTGATTATATCACAATGTAACATTCTTTTTCAATCAAAAGTGACAAAATGCAACCTGTGTTTTTGTGTTATGTGTTTATGTTTGCCTTTCTTTTCTGTTTTTGCTGATAAATTTATATCATAAACACAACAAAAAACAACACCATTACAGGTTTCCCTGCACAGATACATCACGGAGCTGACCGTTGTAACGGTGTGTTGATATGATGTTTTTTAGATAAAAGCGGACATCAAATCATAACAACTTTATTTTGGTGCAAACACTATATGTTACTGACATCTGTATGTTGAATGTGATAAGGTTTTTATTTCGTTGTTGCCATCTTTTTTAAACATGCTTTTAACCTCCTTGTATTTTAGTAATGCGGTCGCCAAACCATTTCTATTATACTCGGAGGTTAATTCTTTTATCTATGTTTTTGTGGCTTGCCAACGCTCGCCACTTTTATTTTTACTAAAGCTTTTTTATTCCCCCGATAGAACCGGGGATTTTGTCTTTGCTAAAGAAACAAAAAACACCTGACCTGAGTTTTATTGCTCAAGCCAGGTGTTTTTGCGTTTAAAGCACTGTTAGCTTTTCGGATTTATTCGGGAATGATTCTTGAAGAAGGATACAAGTTTCTGCCAGAAATTAACCTTTGAGTTAATCTCCTGTGATGCCGAAACTTCAGTTCCATCGTCAGCAAGCAATACTTAGCCGTTTTCATAGCAAGTTCGGTGCAGAGAAGAACACGGTTTATGTGAAAAACAATAAGCTATGCCTTGAAAATAAAAACATCTAAATGTTTAACATTAAAACAAGAATCGAACTACATTCATGTTTGATAGATATTAATACCATATCCAACCGAAAAGCACCGCAACTATAATCCACTGCCACCATGTGTACCGAACACTTACATCACAGGTATCCGTTACCGTGTTACCGTATTCATCTGTTACTGTTACAGTAATTGTTGCACTGCCGGTGTCTCTTGTTGTTATCTTGCCGTTTTGATCAACAGACACAACAGAATCATTTGATGAACTGTAAGAAACTGTGTAATTAACACCTGCGTCCGCATTGATATTAGGCGTAATTGTCGTTGAAGCTTTGTAGTTCAAAGAAATGTTATCAACCGAAACAGAGTGAACTTTTGTTGGATTAAGAATACTTATATCAAAATTCCCATTATCTCTTGAGGATGCAAGAATATCAACGCTTCCAACATTGCCACTTCCGTCACTTGTTATTAAAACATCACTATACAGAGACACGAACTCAATTTCACTTACATCAACTGTATTGCTATACACTTTTAAAGTGCTTTTCTTACCATCAATTCCAGTAACCAAAACGCCTTCTTTCGTGTATTTGAAAGAGGAACCATTAGTACTACTGCCGTCAATAGAAATCATATCACAATAATCATTGTTTAATGACAAAGAAACATCAAAATCTACTATTTCTCCGATCATAGTAACGCCTTCATCTTCATCAACAACTACGCAATCAGCATTATGTGAATCAATAGATGCGTAGATATCACTACTTAAAACAGATGCTTCCAACTTGTCACTCGAAGGCTCAAAAACAAACGACTTGCTTTTAGGAACCGCTACAATCACTTTTACTGATTCCATTTTTCCATCAACAGAACTATTAACAGTTAGATACATAGAGTCTATTGGCATTGTTCCCGATAGCTCACCATCTTTAACAATCAATGTTTCACCTGACGCGTTTTCTACAACGGTGTCATTATCGATATTTAAAGTAATATATGCATAGTTCTCTGCATTTTCTGCAAATGTCAATGCGTTAATCTTCATATTATTATTAGAACCATCAATATCAATATAACTGTAATTTGAAAAATCCGTCATATATTCAATTCCATAAGCAACCTCACAATCATTTATGATACAACTATTGTAATCACTGCCTATTTTAACAACAATATCCTTATTGGGATATCTATTATCATAAGCAATCAAGCTATGACTACCATCCGCTTCTTTTCTGTAGTCTTTAATCACGATTGCATGTCCTGCAGAATCTCCATTACTTTTTTTCCACCAGTAAAAGAATCTTATCAGCCTACCTTCTTGGGACTTTTGCACCAAATTTTTTAATGCGGGTTTCCAACTGCTGTTTTTATTTGTGTAATAATTAGTTCGCAATATTGGTAATATTTGAGAAATGTGATAATAATTAATTGCACTTTGTACTTGCTCATTTTGATATGGTGCATCAACATCACTTAATGACATAGCATCTTTGTCAAAGTTTTCATTGAATCCTATTTGTCCAAATTTATCAAGAATAGTCACGGTTGCCATTCCCGAGCATGAACCACCCCAACTTTCATTTCGATACTCTTGTAAACTATTAATATGAGTTTCTGCTTCTTTAGAAGTATATATTTGTCTTATATAATTTGAAAGCTTTTCAAAATCGCTATCAAGCATCGTGTAAGTTCCAGTTTTAAAATTGGATTTACTATTACTAAAGCTAAACTGTTCACTTTTTGAAAGAGTTTCTTTTTGTGCCCACACAGCATAGTAAGTGCTGTTACCTGTCGGCTTCAGTGTTTTAACGCCACTCGTTGCCGAACTGGATGTTGACCATCCGTTATAGGTACAGCCGCTTTTTGTCGGTGTCGGGAATGTAAATGTATTTCCGCTTGCAGTCAAAATCGACGTCGGAGACACACTTCCGCCGTTTGCATTGAGTGTAGTTTTGTAAAATGTCACTGATTTGGTTTCGGAAATATTTCCGCTTGTATCTTTTACAGTTAAGTAATATGTTCCTGAAGACGAAATCGTTTTCGTTGTGCTTGGTGAACTTGTTGATGTATATGTGTTGTTTGCATAGTTCGAGGATGTTCCCCAATAGTAACCTGCAACACCAACATTATCACTCAAATTCAACGTAACTGTCTGGCTTGATGCAACGTTATTTGTTGAACCGATTGAACCTGTCGGTTTTGTTGTATCAAGCTTTTTCACAAAAAATGTTGATGTTCCGGTATTGTCGCTATAGGCACGTACTTTTAAATAATAAGTCGTTCCAGAAGAAAGGTCATAATTTAACTTAAAATTTCTTACTTCATCACTACCATCATCATCACTTTTTAGTTCTGTACCTGAAGAAGAATACAAATATGCTTGTGTATCCAAGCTACCGGACGATTCAAAAGAATATGTTCCACTTGATGTAGGTCGGAATGTATAATAATACTCCTGAT
>JAZTZM010000038.1:0-70398 GCA_045637465.1 Acutalibacteraceae bacterium
CGACTTTGGCATATCTTCATGAAAACAAGGATACGCTTTCATTACAAAATATAGATCAGGAAGATGAGAGAAAGGCAAAAATCATACTAAATTATATTCACAATCATTATAATGAAGATATAAAAATTGATGAGATTCCTAAGTATGCCAAAGCAAGCCGAAGTGGATGCTTTCGTTGTTTTCGCCAATACACAAGCAAAACGCCTATTGAGTATTTAACTGAATATCGTTTATCACGAGCTATACATTTAATGGTACAAACCGAGAAATCAATGACGCAAATTGCCTCAGAGTGTGGATTTTCTGATTCAAGTTACTTTGGAAAAATATTTTTACGAAAGTATAAAATGACACCACTTCAATATAAAAAATGGATGCGTTCCGAAGCAATAGACAATCCATCTTGATATAACTCCCTAATGATATTTTTACAAAATGCAACTTTTTATCACTATACCATAGCGCACCACAAATAAACAACTCATGCCAACAACAAAACAGACACTCCGGAAAGAACCAGAGTGCCTGATAATTTTACTAATTATTAATCAAAAATATATTATAAAATTTTATTTTACAATTAATTTTTAAGTTTAATTTTTTGTTGTGCTTTTCGGGCGAAAAACAATAAAGACCCTAACCGGAGTTAAGGTCTTTATCGTATTAACATACCTGTAGTATGTTGGTCGGAGTGAAGGGACTCGATTCGCGCCGCCGCTGCGGCGGCTTGGTCGCTCGCGTTCACAACAATCCACCGGACTGTTGCTCTGTACCGCTCGTCCTTCGAGTCCCTATATATAACAGAAAAATTGACACCCATCAACTGGTGGATGTCAATTCTTGGTCGGAGTGAAGGGACTCGACCGTATGCTTCGCATACTTATGGCTCGGGCGACCCAATGCTACGCATTTGGTACCCGCCTCGCCGCTCTTCGCTAAAAACAGTTCGCCGAACTGTTTTTTATCGCTCAGACCCTCTCGGGTTCGAGCCCCTTTTAATATACAACTTAAAACAAAAAAACGAACACCTTGCGGCATCCGTTTTTTGTTTTGGTCGGAGTGAAGGGACTCGAACCCCCGACATCCTGGTCCCAAACCAGGCGCGCTACCAACTGCGCTACACCCCGATGGCTATTAAATTGTAAAAATTGAAAGAGTTATATATTCGGCGCGCTACCAACTATCGGTCAGAAATATTGTCGCCTCGCTCGCTTGGAGCGCATCGCGATGCTCTGTATTTCTTTCTGCTCAAGCCTTGCCTTCATCCGCCACAGGCGGCGGCAAACCTTGAGCCAATACACCCCGATATTCTGATTGCATTGCAACCGTGATTTATTATATTAAATTAGTCGGGTTGTGTCAAGGTGAATTTGTTTATTTTTCAATCATTTCCCAGCCGTCGATGATAACCTCCTCTTTATCGTCAAGGTGAGATATAAGGCGGTATCTGTTGCCGTCGTCTCCGTCAGCTGTTCCGTCAGCGTAAGCATCAATTGTAACGCCGTTATCAAGCTCGGCTGTATACATATAAGGCTTTTTGATATATGTTTTTTCTTGAAGCAGCATAATAACATTCCTTTTGTAAAGAAATTTCACAGTGACATTATCTCACATTTTATATATAAAAGCAATACTTTTAAAGAAATTTAGTCTTTATTCATTGAGGTTTGGCGGCAATAATGTTGACCGATCACCAAAATAACGACATTATATACCCAAAAAACGCGGCAAACTTGTTTTTCGGCTTTACCGAGGTGCTTTTCGACGGTGAGGACAAAGACGGAGCATATTTCAAGCTGATGAAAACAATATGATATAACAAAAAGAGTTCACTTCCAGACGGAAATGAACTCTTGATTTTTTATTTCGCGGATGATTTGCCTGCAAGTCTGCCTGAGGCAAATGCCCACGCGAGGTTGAATCCTCCGCACGCACCGTCAACGTCGAGCACCTCTCCGCAGGCAAAGAGGTTTTTGACTTTTCTCGACATCATTGTGCTGTTGTCAAACTCGTTCACGTCTGCGCCGCCGTGTGTTACCTGCGCATCGTTATAGCCTTTTGTACCCGTTACGGTGAGTCTGAAATCCTTGAGTGTTGCTGCGATTACGGCTGCCTGCTTCGGCTTGATTTCACCTGCTGTTTTCGGCATAAATCCGAGTGACGCTTTGATTGCCGCCGTGCCGATAGCTTTGTGTATAATTCCGCCGAGCATACTTTCTGCAGGCATTGCGGGGTTGTGCCTTGCAATGCGGATGATAATATCTTTCGCATCATCCTGCGTGAAATCAGGCAGAAGGTCAAGCGAAATCTCCGCCTTTTTATCCTGCTTTACAAATCTGCTCAGGTCCATTGCGGCAATGCCCGAAACACCGTAATCAGTGAAAAGAATTTCGCCCTCACTGTTGCCTCCCGTAGAAAGCGTCAGTTTTGCCTTGGCCCTCACACCTTTGAGCGATTTTATGGGCGCAGTGTCGGTTTTAATCTGCACAAGCGACGGACTTAACGGCGTGAGTGAATGACCGAGCGACTTGAGCAGGGGATAACCGCTGCCGTCACTGCCTTGAGAGGGTGCAGCCTTGCCGCCCGTTGCGATAATTACCTTTTTCGCATGAATGCTGTTGTTTACGTTGAAGCCGCCGTCAGCTTTTTTTATCTGTGTTGCTTTTTCTTCGCAGATGATTTTTACGCTGAGTTTCTCGCATTCAAACCTCAGCGCATCAAGCACGCTTGCGGCAGAGTTGCTCAAGGGATAGAGTCTGCCCTCGCTGTCGGCACGGGAATAAAGACCCATCGACTCAAAGAAACCGATAAGGCTGTCGACACCGTATTTTTCGATAACGGGCTGTGCGAATTTTGCGTTTGTGTATCGGTGATTTGCGGCGTTCAGGTTGCCGAGGTTGCACCTGCCGTTGCCTGTGGCAAGTATCTTTTTACCTGCCTTTGGCAGATGTTCAAGCACTGTTACGGATTTTTCGGGTGCTGTGCGTGCCGCTTCAATTGCGGCGGCAAGTCCGCTTGCGCCTGCGCCGATTATAAGAATATCCGTCGTTTTCATCAGATAACTCCGTAAAAATGTATTATGTTCATATCCTCAGGCATCATCAGACCGTGACCGCCTGAAACGCCGTCAATCTCGTGACAGCCGTGGTCGGGTGCGAAGCCGATGAGGGTAGAGTGGTTTTTCCAATGTTTGCGTACAGCTTCTGCAAGCGTTGCAAATGCGGCAGTGTTGTGTCTGAGCGCTGCAATTGCTTCCTCACCCTCGGGGCTTACCTTGTGCATTACAGAGTCGTAGTTGCCGTTGTATACGCTGATGAGGTCGTATTTATCCTGCTCAATAAGCTCAACCGCTTTTGCATTTGCTTCATCGGGTGTGTCAACAATAAAGTAATCCATATCCTTTTCGAGGAATATTTTTGACATACTGTCTTCGCCTGTCGAAACAATGCACGGCTTTTTGCCTGCGCGGATGAGCGCATCGTAAACGCTGTCTGTTTTCACTACAGGCTTGCGGTATGCCTTTATGCCGTGAATATCGGGGTCAGCGCCTGTATACATAGTTGCAAAGCAAACGGGCGTTACGCTTGGCATAACCGTTTGTAAGGGCAGTGTAAGCTGTGTGTTGAGCATTACGGGTGCGAAAAGATCCGTGTACTTATCAAAAAGCCAGAGCGCAACCGCATCGGGGTTATACATAAGCACGCGGTCAATGTTTTTGCCTGATGTGAATTTTGTCATTATATCAAGCGCAGGCTCTGCTTGCTCAGGTGCATCAACTCCCAGAGCATTTGTCAGTGATGCGGCAATACCTTTGAGGCTGAGCGGACAGTAAAGCTCGTTAAGTAAATCTGCCATAGTAACATCCCTTTCGTGTCAGGTTTTTCAGGGTAAAAAATCGGCGTTGGTGAACGCCGATTTCAGATGATTTTATTTCTTCATTTTTCTGTCGGTATACTTCTTGTAGATGAAGCCACCAATGAGTGCAAGCACGAACGTTGCAACAAAAATGGCTACCGACCAGAAATAATCCTTCTCTGACAGCTTCTGACCGCACAGAGTTGAGGATATTACGGACGGGATTCGTGCAATAAAGGTAAGCACAAGGAACGGCACGACCTTGACGTTCATCAAGCCGACAAGATAGGTCAGACCGTCTTTCGGTGAGCCGGGTATGAGATAGAAGAAGAACAGCAGAGCGTAAATCTTCTTTGAGTTCTGGAAAAGTGAGATGAGCTGCAGATTGTTTGCCGGCAGGAAGCATTCAACAAACGCTCTGCCGAAGCGCCTTGTCAGCGCGAGTATGATAAGTGTGCCGATAAAGTTACCTGTCAGGCAGTAAAGCATACCCAGCCAGGTGCCCCACGCATATCCCGAGCCGATTTCAAGCGGCTCTGCAGGGATAATTTTTATCATCGTCTGCACACTTCGTATGAGGATGAAAACAAGCTCGTCATACGGACCGAATTTGCCGAGCCAGGCCTTGAATTCAAGCGGATCTCTGATGATTCCGACAAGCTCTCTGCCGAAGAAGAACCAGCAGAGGAAACACGAAACGATAACGCTGAGTATACCGAGAATAAGTATCTTCTGGCGGTTGTTAAGACGCACTATGCCGTGAATTGCCTTGAGTTGTGATTTCCATTTTCCGACGGGTGCAGGTCCTAATTCCTTGACCTCGGGATAGAATCGGTCGAGCACACCTTTATAGCCCTGAAGCCACGGCTTATATTTGCCGTTGTAGTGTATAATGGCAGTTTTTTCGGCAACGTCATTCAGTGTGAATTTGCCCTTGAGGTGCTTGAGTGCACGCTCATCAAGGTTGTATATCTCTTCGTCAATGCGCTTTGTCTTGCCGCAGAAAAGTATGTTTATCAGGTCCTGATCGCCGAGCCAGAGACGCTGTATGTTGTCTTTGAGCGTGTCGAGGACTTTGCCGAGCGTATAGTCGCGGCGGATAGCGGCTATATCCATCAGCAGCACACCCGAATTGTAATACAGCTTATTGTCCTGTGTGCCGAGTCTGAATGTGTTGAATGCGTTAAAAAATGCACTTGTGTGACTTGCCGCTGCGATATAACAGCCGTCAAGCTCCATTTCGTAAAGCTCGGTCAGGCTGCGGCGGATTATGGTATCCGGGTCGATATATATACAGCGCTCAACCGTTTCGGGCAGATAGTGAAACGCCATCAGACGGTAGAATGATTCTTCCGGAAGACGGTCAAGCACGGGTGTGTTTTCAAACCAATGCTCGGTTATGACAACGCTTCTCACGTTTATACCGTATCGGTCAGCCTGAGCTCTGATGTGTGCAAGTGTCTCTTCGTCAAGCGATGAATGAGCAATGTAGAGGTCAGTCGGAATACCCTTGTGGCACTCACCGTAGGAAGTGAGCATAACGCACAAAGGCTCTACATATTTCTTGTCGATTGTGACGAGAAGATTTATGCCGTTATTTAATTGGGCGGAATTATTATTACTCATTTCTGTTACCTTTCGGTTGTGATGTGTTTTTTGTGTATGACAGACAATAGAGCAAAATTTTTAAAAATAAGTTCGCCTTAGCAAAACTTACAGAACACATCTGAGCCACTCGGCTGCGATAACCTCGTGACCGAAATCAGTCGGATGTACACCGTCTGCAGAAAGCTCTTCCATCGGTGTGCCTTCAGCAACCATTTTATCAAAAAGGGCCTGTATATCCACAAATATAACGTCATATTCCTTGATAAGGCGGCTGATAACCTCCTGCTTTTCGAGGAGGTCGGGGCGCATCTGAGCCTTGTCGGGTGTGACGTCGAGCAGGAAGATGTTGAGAAGAATTATCTTTGCGCCTGTTTCTTTTACAACTCGGTCAAGAAGCTGACGCATATTGGCTTCATATTCTTCGGCGGTTGTCACCATACCTGAATCGTATCTGCGCCAAGTATCGTTTACACCGATAAGCAGTGAAAAATAATCGGGCTTGATATCGATACAGTCTTTATCCCAGCGCTCGAGAAGATCCCATGTGCGGTTACCGCTTATACCGCGGTTGATAACCTTTATGCCGCGCTCTGTGAGCTTTGCAGCAATCTTTGCAGGGTAACCTTCGCCAAGGCTGACAGAGGGGTCTGCCGAGCCTGTGCGACCTGTGTCGGTGATGCTGTCACCCTGGAAAAGTAAGAGAGAATTATCTTTAAGCATAATACTTACCCTCTTTCTTTATTATTTGATGATGTCTGTGCCCATATAAGGACGGAGTGCTTCGGGTACTGTTACGCTGCCGTCAGCATTCTGATAGTTTTCGAGGATTGCTGCAACTGTACGGCCGACTGCAACGCCTGAACCGTTAAGTGTGTGAACAAGCTGTGCCTTATCTTTGGGTGTTCTCTTGAAGCGGATTGCAGCTCTTCTTGCCTGGAAGTCTTCAAAGTTGGAGCAGGATGAAATCTCAACGTATCTGTTGTAAGAGGGCATCCATACTTCGATATCATAGGTCTTTGCGGAGGAGAAGCCGATATCGCCTGAGCAAAGGCATACAACTCTGTGAGGAAGACCGAGAAGCTGAAGCACACGCTCAGCATCGTTTGTGAGCTTTTCAAGCTCATCGTATGAGGTTTCGGGGTCAGCAAACTTGACAAGCTCAACCTTGTTGAACTGATGCTGACGGATAAGACCTCTTGTGTCGCGGCCTGCGCTGCCTGCCTCTGCACGGAAGCAAGCTGAATAAGCACAGTAGCTGATGGGCAGCTGATCACCCTCAAGGATGTCGCTGCGGTGCATATTTGTAACGGGAACTTCAGCTGTGGGGATGAGGAAATAGTCCTCACGCTCAAGTCTGAAAGCATCCTCTTCAAACTTGGGAAGCTGACCTGTACCTGTCATTGATGCACGGTTGACCATAAAGGGCGGGAAAACCTCTGTATAGCCGTGCTCGGTGTGAGTGTTGAGGAAGAAGTTTATAACAGCTCTCTCGAGTCTTGCGCCTGCACCCTTGTAGAAATGGAAGCGTGCGCCTGTTACCTTTGCTGCTGTTTCGGGGTCGAGAATACCGAGGTCGGCACCGACGTCCCAGTGAGCCTTAGGCTCGAAATCAAACGCTGTGGGGTCGCCCCAACGGCGGATTTCAACGTTGTCGCTGTCATCCTTACCAACGGGAATTGTGGGGTTGGGGATGTTGGGAAACTCGTACATAATCTTCTGCTGCTTTTCTTCAAGCTCGCCAAGGCGTACGTCACCCGATTTGACGGTTTCCTTAATCTCGTTCATGCGGGACATAATGGCGGAGATGTCGCCGCCCTCTTTTTTGATTTTGGGAATCTCACGGCTTGCTGCGTTCTGCTCCTGCTTGAGCTGATCGAGCTTTACTGTGAGCTCACGGCGCTCAACGTCAATTGCAAGCACCTCGTCAACGAGAGCGTCCATATCTTTATTGCGCTTTTTCATAGCGTCCTTAACAAGCTGGGGATTTTCACGGATTACTTTAATATCGAGCATTTTTTGCCAGATCCTTTCAATAGTATACTACAGGATTTTCCTGATTAATTACGGTAAATTCAACGTTTGGGAACTGTTGGCGCAGCTTATCTGCGAGCACTGAGATAACGGGGTTTTCCGTTTCAAAGTGACCTGCGGCAATTGCTGTCAGCGAGCTTTCTGCTGCATCAATAAAGTAGTGATGTGTCAGATCGCCTGTTACAAATGCGTCTGCCTTGCCGATAAGCTCGTAGGTGAGTGAGCTGAGTGAGCCGCCGCAGACTGCAACGGTGCTGATAATATTGCCTGCATCTGCAAGTCTGAGTCTGCATCCGAGCTTTTGGGCAACAAGCTTAGCAAGCTCATCACCGTTCATCGGGTGGGGCAGTCTGCCGATTCTGACAAGCGGAGTGTCCGTGCCGTCAAGCTCAAGCGGCTTTATGTCCTCAAGCCCGATTATTGCGGCAAGTGTGTCATTTACACCGCCCTCGGCAGAGTCGAGGCAGGTGTGCGCGCTGATTGCGCTTATTCCGCTTGTAAGGAGCTCATACGGTACGCTGCCTGCAAGAATCTTTTTTGCAGGTGAAAAGATTACGGGGTGGTGTGTAATCATAAGCTCTGCGCCGTTTTCTTTTGCAGCCTTGACGGTTTTTATTGTTGCATCAAGGGCGAGGGAAACACGGCTGACCTCTTTGCTCGGATCGCCGAGAAGAAGACCGCTGTTGTCCCAGCTCTCCTGCGTACCGAACGGTGCGAGCGAGTTTATATAGTCGAAAATTTCTCTGACGGTGGGCATTATTCACACCCTCTTTGAAAGCTCGTCAGCTTCGTATTTTTTGATTTCATTAAGCCAGCCTTCTCTTGCGGGCACACCCTTGCGTGCACAGTACTCTTCCCATATGTCGCCGAAGGGATAGAGCTTGAGCTCTTCCGTCATAGCAAGAAGCGATGTGAAGTCTGCGCTGTCCTGCATAGCTTTGAGCTGTGCATGGGGGATGAGCATTGCGTTGAGAAGTGCCTTGCGCATATTGCGTGCGCCGATTATCCATGCGGCAACACGGTTGATGCTGGCGTCGAAGTAATCAAGGCCGATAAGCACCCTGTCAAGAGCATCGCAGCGTACAATTTCTTTTGCTATTTCTTTGAGCTCATCGTCGAAGGTTACAACGTGGTCGCTGTCCCACCGTACACCTCTTGTGACGTGAAGAGCAACCTTGTCGCTGAAGAGGAGCATTGAGGGGATTTTATCGGATACAACCTCTGTCGGGTGGTAGTGGCCGTTGTCAAGCAAGCAGATACAGCCTCTTGTAGCGGCATAGTTCATATAAAATTCGTGTGAGCCTACTGTATAGGATTCAACACCGATTCCGAAAACCTTGGATTCGACTGTGTCGACAAGATATTTCGGGTCAATCTGTTCTGAAAGGATTTCGTCGAGTGCATCCATAAGGCGCTTTCTCGGGCCGATACGGTCTGCAGGTACGTCCTTGTAGCCGTCGGGAATCCAGATATTGTTTACGCAGGTGATGCCGAGCTCTCTGCCGAAGTATTCGCCAATTTTTCTCATTGCCTTGCAGTGGTCAATCCAGAAACGGCGGATTTTCTCGTTGGGGTGAGAAAGTGTGAGACCGTCTGCTGCAAGGGGATGTGAGAAGAGTGTCGGGTTGATGTCAAGACCGAGACCTCTCTGCTTTGCAAACTCAACCCAGGGAGCGAAGTGCTCGGGGCGGAGCTTGTCGCGGCTGACCTTTTCGTCGCCGAGGATTGCGTAGGTTGCGTGGAGATTTATCTTGTGCGCACCGGGGATAAGGCTGAGTGCCTTATCAAGGTCTGCCATAAGCTCCTGAGCGTTGCGTGCCTTGCCGGGGTAGTTGCCTGTTGCCTGAATACCGCCGGAAAGCTCACCGCTGCTTTCAAAGCCGCTTACGTCGTCGCCCTGCCAGCAGTGGAGGGATACACGCACACTGTCAAGCTTTTCGATTACGGCATCGGTATCAATGCCGATTGAAGCGTAGATTTTTTTTGCTGATTCATAGCGCTCGGTCATAATTTATGCCACCTTATTTTAAAGTTAGGTATATATAGTTTATAATATATGTGTTTTATCCATTTGTCAAATATTTTTGAATAAAAGATACTGAAAAACAACAAAAAAAGAGCTGTCGCGCTGACAGCTCTTTTGCTCAGTTTTCAGATGTTTCTTCAACAGCTTCAGATGTTTCTTCCGCTGTCTGTGTGGGCTCTTGTGTCGGTATCTGTGTAACAACTGCAGTTGTAGGGGGCACAGGCTCTTTTGAAATCTGAATACACGTATCGGTTATAATGAAAGTGAAAATAAATATCAGCAAAAGTGTAATGCCGTAGAGAATACCGTTTCTTATCTTGCGGTTGTGCTCTTGCTGTGCAAAGCTTTGCGTGTGGGTTGATGTAGGGTTTTCCTGAACGGGGTAGTTTTTGTAAAATCCGATTATTGCCCTGCGGTGCATTTCGGGTTCAGGTATAACAGGGCGGAAATCCTCGGGCAGTTCTTCTTTTATTTTGTCAAGCTCATTATCTGCCATATTATCACCTCAGACAAAGAGTGACTGACCTGAAAGGCCTGCAAAGCCAAGCGAAATCAGCGCGATGTAAATAAAGAGAGCGGGCTTACCCTTGAATGCGTTGCTCATGGTGTCATTTTCTCTGATGCGCTCTTCCGCGGCAGAGATAAGCAAAACAGCAACAATGAACGCAATGCCTGCGCCAAGACCGAGACCGATTGATTCGGCGGTGTTAAAAGCGGCACGGCGGTTGATAATCGGAACGGCGAGAACAAGTGTGTTTACGGCAGCCATACCGATTCGGTGGATGTTTTGCTTGTTGTTGCGGTAAATCAGCTGGTGAATACCTGTGAAAATCAAATAGATGACAGCAAGAACAAGGCAGTATATGCCGAGGTGTTCTGCTGTTGAAAATGCATTGACTGCGGCAATAAGGTCGAGCAGACTGCACACTGCGGCAGTGGCGCTTGTGAAAAAAGCAACAAGCACTGCAATCGGGAAGAAATCCTTCGGCTTTGTCGCGATTCGGATTGCTTCGCTCATACCGAAACCGCCGTTAAACACAAAATTCTGCAAGAGAAGAGCAAAAACAGAGGCGTTTAAAAATGCAAAAATCATTTGTCATCCTCCTTTTTTTGCTTTGAAAGGATATCGCCGATTGAGCGGTTCATAAGCAGTTCAAGTTCATCATCGGCATTAGTTCCCGATAATGAAGCCTTGGATGTATCAGCAGAAATATCGTCGAGTGACAGCTCTTTAAGTCCGATATCAGGCTTTTTAACTGCCGCTTGTTTAATAGTGGGTGGCTGAGGTTTCTTTATAGCAGGCGGTTGAGGTTTCTGCATAACGGGAGGCTTCGGCATAACAGGTGCCTTGGGTTGCTCTGCAACATATGTTTCGGATTTCTCCTTAACAGGTGAGGCAGGTGGAGCAACTTTTTCGGTGCTTTCATGTGATACCGTTGCTGTCGGCTGCTCCAAAACAGCGGACGGGTTATACTCTGTCGGTGCTGAATCGTCGTAGTCCTGCATTTCGGTTTCATCATACTGTGAGATGTCTTCGAGGCTGAAAAGCGACTCGTCTGCAGCAAATTCGGGAACCTCTGCAATTGGTTGAAGGTTTTGCTTTTTGCCGGGCTTTTTCTTGCCTTTTCCGCTTATGGGTTTAGGCTGCTTTTTATCAAGGTATTTGGGCCAGAATTTTGAAATAAGCGTTCTGAGCAATGCACCGGCAAATCCAAGCATCAGGAAACCTCCGAACGGGAGGAGAAGACCGGGCATAGAGAAACCTCTGAATATCTGTATGCCGAAAAGGCTGCCGCTGCCCAGAATTTCGCGGAAGAAACCGACGAGTATAAGTACGGCTGAGTAACCTAAAGAAGCGGTTACACCGTCCGCCAAAGCTGCAAGCGGAGAAATCTTAACGGCAAATCTCTCACAACGCAGTACGTTGAGTGAGTTGACCGCCATAATAGGCAGATATATACCGAGCGAGCCGAAAAGCGATGCGTTTGCGCTTTCAATAAAAATCATAAGCGGAACAACAATTGCACCGCCAAGGATGATGTATATGCCGATTCTTACCCATCGGGGGACGGCTTTGAGGAAAAGTGAGGCGAAAAATTCGCTGAGTGTGATGATGACTGCAGAAATTATCGCAAGCAGAGCGGCGCTTTTAACAGAGGTCGCCATTGCTACAACAGGGCAAAGTCCGACCGCCTGAACAAGAACAGGGTTGAATATGCCTGCGTTTTTCATAAGCAGACCCGGTGCCTTGCTATTTGATGCCATTTGTCTTTTCCTCCTTGTATCAGAATATGTTTGTCAACTGTCAGATGCCGAAAAGTTGCACCCAATAATATGTGCCTGTGGCTGAGTCGTAATAGCAACCTGTGCCGACGGTATGATAATAGCTTGTAAGTATGTTGTCTTTGTGCCCCTCACTTGCCATCCAGGCGTCCATTACTTCCTCGGGTGTGGAATAATCCTTTGCGAGATTTTCACCTCTTGCATCAGAGCTTACTGTGTACCAGAAGCTGCCGTCGGGTCTTGTGTGCGAGAAGCTTTCGGCAATCTCTTTTGCTCTTATCTTAGCTGCTCTTGAAAGTTCTTTGGAACGGGTGAGAGGTTGCAGACCATTTTCTGCGCGCTTGGCGTTGAGCTCTTTTGTGGCGTCGATTTCAAAGTTGCTGTCTGCAATATCGGGTAATGTTGTAGGCTCTGTTGTAGGTGCAGCTGTTGTAGGTGCTGCTGTTGTGGTCGGAGCCGCTGTGGTAGGTGCGGCTGTAGTCGGAGCCTCTGTTGTGGGAGCCGTTGTTGTAGGTGCGGTTGTAGTCGGAGCTACTGTTGTGGGTGCCGTTGTTACGGCAGGTGCTGTTGTGGTCGTCACACTGTTAGCTGTGGTGTGGGTTGCGGTTGTAGTAACAGGTGTGGCTACAGGGGGCTCAGTTTTGTAGGTGTAATAATTGTCATAGGGATCGTAATATTTGGTTGTATATCCAATCCCTTCACCTGACGGCAACTCGTCCTTTTCGCTTTTGCTCGCAGAGCCGGTGCGGCAAGAAGCAAGGCCAATGCATAGAATGGCTGTAAGTAAGAGCGCCGTAAGTATGTTCAGCTTTTTCATTTTACTTTCTTTGCTCCTTTTTTATTAAGCAGTTTGTTGATTGCTTTATCAGCGACGGGCCATGCTGCACTCACAATGAGCACGGCAAAGCACGAACATTCTTCAAACGCTCCGAAACGTCTCATCAGCATACAGGCAAGACCTGCGGTAAAACCGTAGAGGAGACGGCTGAGGCTCTTTTCAGGCTGAGTGCCTGATTCTGTTATAAGAAAAAGTGCGGCAAAAATCATATAGCCTGCGCAAAGCTCAAGAACAAGAGATGTTAATATGCTGCCTGTTCTCGTGAAGCATATTGCGGCAAGAGCGGCACCCGGAATAAAGCCTGCAACCGTGATGAAAAGTTTCGTGCGGCGAATAAGCATATAAATCGCACTGCCTGCAAGTATCATAATGCAGCCTGCGCCCATAGGACCGGGGAAGTTGCCGATGATGATGTCAATTGTTTTGACTGAGCTGAGGTTGATTGATGCGTTTCTTGCAAGTAAAGATGTAAGTGAAGAACTGCTTGCGCTTGAAAGAGCGGCACTGAAAGCAGAAATTTTAGGATAGTTAAATATTATATCGGGGAAGCATATAGTTAAGAAAGCGAAGCTCGCCGCTGCCGGTGAGAAGGGCAGCTTTTCGACAGAGCCGAAGGGGAGCTTTGCCGCCACGATGGCAAACATACCGCCGATAACCGGAACCCACAGCGGAGCATTTGCAGGAAGCATAAGCGCGAGAATAATGCCTGTTGTAACCGCGCTCAGGTCAGTTATGGTTGAGGATTGTTTGAGGATTTTACGCCCGAGCATTTCACATACTACGCAGACAATAACGCTGATAAAAACAAGCCTGAGCGCTCCGGTGCCGTAAAAATACCAAGAGCTGACTATGGGCAGAATAAGCATTGCGAGCAAATCGAGGCTTAATGAACGCTGTGTTGTGATTGAGCTCTTTTTTGCCATTTCTATTGTCTCCTTTCTGTGAATACCATTATTTGTTCCTTGATTTTATGTCGATATCGGTTGTACGATATTTATAATCAGATTTATGTAACGGGAGGTTACAGGATGAGAGTGGAGGTTCTCGCAGATGATGCGATTGTCGTTGAACTCACTGCAGATGATATGAAAAATCTCAACATTACGTATGAAGAGATGGATTATTCAAAGGTTGAAACCAAAAGGGTTATTTGGACTGTGCTTTCGCGTGCCGGTAAAACTATCGGTCGGGAAATAAATACATCCGGCAGATTGCTTGTTGAAGCCATGCAGAGGGAAACGGGAGGATGTCTGCTGTTCTTTTCCGTTGAGCACGGCGGCGCGAACAGAAGCAGAAAATATCTTTTGAAAAAGTCGGATTACATAGCGTGTGATTTTGAAAACGCTGATGCGCTTTTTTGCTGTGCAGAGAGGTTGAGTTTTTCCGAGTTTATTGTTGAGAGCAAACTGTATCGCTCAGATGGCAGATACAGAATGATTGTGCGCAGCCGCACAACGGGGACAGGGCTGTTGAAGCCCTGTCTTGCCGAGTTTGGTAAAATCGTTGGCGAGGGTGCGGCTTTTGCGGCGCATACTGCGGAGCATTGGCACTGCATCGCCGAAGAAAATGCGGTCGGTCTGCTCAGCTCTGGAAAAGGAGCATCATAAAGCCTGCCGCAACCGCTGAGCCGATAACGCCTGCGACGTTGGGGCCCATAGCGTGCATAAGAAGGAAGTTTGTGGGGTTAGCTTTCTTGCCTTCAACCTGTGCAACACGTGCAGCCATCGGTACTGCGGAAACGCCTGCCGCGCCGATAAGGGGGTTAACCTTGCCCTTGGTGATGATATACATCAGCTTGCCGAGGAGAACACCGCCTGCGGTTGAGAATGAGAAAGCGACAAGACCTATAACAATTATGCCGAGTGTTTTAATCTGAAGGAACTGCTCGCCGTTGGCTGTTGCGCCGACGGTTACACCGAGAAGGATTGTGATGATGTTGCAAAGGGCATTCTGTGAAACATCGCTCAGTCTTTCAACAACACCGCACTCGCGGAAGAGGTTGCCTATCATAAGCATACCGATGAGGGGAGCTGTTGAGGGGATGATCAGCGCACAAAGAACAGTAACGACAATCGGGAAGATAATCTTTTCTGTCTTGCTTACCTTGCGCAGCTGCCCCATCTTTACTTCGCGTTCCTTCTTTGTGGTGAGGAGCTTCATAATGGGCGGCTGAATGAGCGGAATAAGAGCCATATAGGAATAAGCCGCAACCGAAATGGGAGCGAGCAGGTGAGCTGCAAGCTTTGATGCGGTAAAGATTGCTGTCGGGCCGTCTGCACCGCCGATGATTGCGATTGAAGCAGCTTCTTCCGGCTCAAAGCCGAAGAGAATTGCGATGATAAACGCAACATAAATGCCGAGCTGAGCTGCAGCACCGAGAAGAAGGCTTGAGGGGTTGGCGAGAAGAGGACCGAAATCCGTCATTGCGCCGACACCCATAAAGATAAGGCAGGGGAATATACTGCTCTTAACGCCTGCGTATATCAGCCTGAGTACACCGTCGTCATACCAATGTGCACCTTCAACCCTTTGTGATGCGTCCATAAGTCCTGCAGGGTCTGCCATAAGACCTGTTTCGGGCAGGTTTGCGAGCATCATACCGAATGCGATCGGAAGAAGGAGCATCGGTTCGAACTTTTTAACAATTGCCAGATAAAGAAGACCGAAGGAAACGAGGAGCATAACGCCCTGCTGCCAACTCAGGGCAGCTATGCCTGAGCTTTCCCAAAGTCCCTGAAGTACACCAAGAAAAGACATTAATAAAACCGCCTTAATCAGATAATTGCAAGAACGTCGTCTGTGTTAACAACTGTGCTGTTGCCGACAAGAATCTGCTTGACAACGCCGTCACACTCTGCTGTGATTTCGTTCTCCATCTTCATAGCCTCGAGGATGAAGAGAGTGTCGCCTGCCTTGACAGCCTGACCTGCGCTGCAGAGAACCTTGAGCACTGTGCCGGGCATGGGAGCGAGAACCTTTGTGCCGTCAGCTGAAGGAGCTGCAACAGGAGCGGGAGCAGGAGCTGCCTCGGGAGCAGGAGCTGCTGCAGGAGCGGGTGCTGCTGCGGGAGCGGGAGCTGCAACAGGAGCTGCGACAGGTGCGGGAGCTGCGCCTGCTGCTGTTGTGACGTTTGTGATAACTGCGTCGGTCTCGTTGACCTCTACTTCATAGCTTTTGCCGTTAAGTGATACGATATATTTCATTTGTTTTTACCTTACCTTTCTTTTATTCCTCTATTGGTTTGATTGATTTGAACTCGAGTCTTTCGAGCGGGATTCCTGTCTGGTGGCTTACAAGAGCCATTATGATTGCTACTGTCGGCTCATCAATGCCGTTCCACTCAAGCGAGCGTATTCTTCTGAAATCCAGCTTCTCAAGCGGAATACCTGTCTGGTGGCTGACAACTGCCATTACCATTGCTGCTGTCGGCTCGTCAACGCCGATAAGCTCAAGCGGTGTGTCAAGCAGCTTGATTGATTTGAAATCGAGGTGCTTGAGGTCAACGCCTGTCTGATGGCTTACTGTTGCCATTATCGTGGCGGCTGTCTGCTCATCAACGCCGTAAAGCTCTACACAGCTTGTGCCTGATGCCTGTGCAGGGGCTTTGTTTGCGGCAACGGGTTTGCTGCTTGTGCCGTCGTTAAAAACTTCCGCACTGTCGATATCCTCGTTCTTTTTGCTGACGAGGGCGCTTACAAGGCGTGAGAGCAAAAACACCAGAACAGCAAGCAGAGCAAGCTCTGCCATAACTACAACTATACCGACACCTGAAACCATAAGAGCGTCGGTAATGCCGAGTGCCTTACCTGCTAACATTTTTTATCACTCCTTGATTTCCTGGATGGTATATTTGAATGTGCGCTTTTCTCTTTCGGCTCTTTCCTCGAGGAAAGCCTTTGCCTGCTGCGGGAAAGCGATATAAGAAAGAACGTCTTCGTCGCTGTGTGCGAGGTCGCCGATTTCTTCTTTTGCTGCCTCAAATCCGGGCTCAAGGTTGTCTGCGAATCTGCCTGTGAAGGGCTTCTCGTCGCCGAGAACAAGCTTCTGAAGGTCTTCGCTTACCTTGCCGGGAGCCTTGCCGTATTCGCCCTTGATATAAGCCTTTACTTCTTTGGAGATATTCTTGTAACGTTCGCCGAGAAGCACGTTGAAGGTTGCCTGAACGCCAACCATCTGGCTCATGGGAGTAACGAGGGGCGGATAGCCGAGGTCTTCACGGACTCTGGGTGTTTCTGCAAGAACTTCATCGAGCTTGTCAAGCTTGTTCTGAGCTGTGAGCTGAGCAACGAGGTTTGAGAGCATACCGCCGGGAATCTGATAGTCGAGTGCGTCTGTCTCTGTTGCCATAACAACGGGGTTGAGAACACCGTCTGCAAGATACTTCGCACGAAGCGGCTTGAAGAAAGCATTGATTTTTGAAAGTGTTTTCTGATCGAGCTCAACGTTGTAGCCCTGGTTTTTGAGAGCGTAAACGAGAGTTTCCGTCGGGGGCTGTGATGTGCCGCCCGAAAGGCTGGAGATAGCGGTGTCGATAACGTCTGCACCTGCCTCAACAGCTTTCTGGAGGGTTACAAGACCGAGGCCTGTTGTTGAGTGTGTGTGAACAACAACGGGAAGCTTGACTGCCGCCTTGATAGCCTTTACGAGGTCGTATGCCTCCTGAGGTGCGAGGATACCTGCCATATCCTTGATACAGAGTGTCTGCACACCTAATTTTGCAAAGCCTTCAGCAACCTTGACGTAGTTTTCAATGTTGTGAATGGGGCTTGTTGTGTAGCAGATTGTACCGGATGCGATAGCACCGCTCTTAAGTGTTTCATCAACTGCAACCTCAACGTTGCGAAGATCGTTGAGCGCATCGAAGATACGGATAATGTCGATGCCGTTTTCAACGCTCTTTGAAACGAACTTACGAACTACGTCATCGGGATAATGCTTGTAGCCGAGAAGGTTCTGTCCTCTGAGGAGCATCTGAAGCTTTGTGTTGGGACAAGCCGCTTTGATTGTGCGGAGTCTCTCCCACGGGTCTTCATTGAGGTAACGAAGACATGAGTCGAAGGTTGCGCCGCCCCAGCATTCGAGCGAATAATAGCCTGCTTTGTCAAGCTCTCCGAGAATCTCTTTGAAGTCGGAGATGGGCATTCTCGTTGCGATAAGTGACTGGTTGGCGTCGCGGAGTACGGTTTCAGTGAATTGAACAGTTTTCATCTTTGCCATATCTTTTCCTTT
Source organism: Acutalibacteraceae bacterium (assembly GCA_045637465.1). Lineage (GTDB taxonomy): Bacteria > Bacillota > Clostridia > Oscillospirales > Acutalibacteraceae > UBA8612. The sequence goes on from JAZTZM010000038.1 coordinate 17,871, forward strand.
CTTAAGGTTAAATTACACATAAAAATTTTTACCCATTATAGTGATATTTAATCTCTACTATTTTAGTCTTTTTAATGCTAAATTGCAAGCGGTTTTATATAATTTTATCATATATAGGTAATAATCTGCGTTATGACGGATATTACGCTGAAACTCGGGCTGAAATTGTAAAATATTTATTAAATTTTAATTTAAATATTGATATTTATTTTATTTTAATTATAATAAAAGCAAGCTCTTGCAGCTTAAGTCCGAGTTATATCATATAAATATACATAAGGAGCGAATTTAAAAATGCCGGAATTTACCTATAACATCGTAGAAACACTTGGTGTCCTTTCAGAAACAGCAAAGGGCTGGACAAAAGAGCTCAACCTCATCAGCTGGAACGGCAGAGAGCCCAAGCTCGACGTACGTGAGTGGGCACCCGAGCACGAGAAGATGGGCAAGGGCGTTACCCTTACAGAGGAAGAGGCTAAGGAAATCCTCAAGATCCTCGCTCAGCGTTATTCCTGATTTTTAATCACGAAAACTTAAGGCTACGTTTGGCAGACTCGTAAGGAGTGTGCTTGGCGTAGCCTTGTTTTTTGCCTTGATATGAGCGAAACAGCACATTTATGTTGTTATATCAATTTAAAATGTTGTCATTCTGAGCATAGCGAAGAATCTTCAAAGGTTCTTTATTCAGCTTTTTTTAAGATCCTTCACTTGCGTTCAGGATGACAGAATAAGATAAAAGAGAATATTGAATAAATAAAAGATAAAAGTGTAGGGCAGGGGCTTGCCCCTGCCGCAGTGAATGGTATATGACAGCAAAACGGCAGAGTCAAGCCTCTGCCCTACGGTTGATGAACAAATTTACAGCGATGTTTAAAGTTATGTGTAGGGAATGGTCTTGACCGTTCCGACGAAAAAATATATGACACAAAAAAATTTGTCATTCTGAGCGTAGCGAAGAATCTTCAAAGGTTTTTTATTCAGCTTTTTTAAGATCCTTCACTTACGTTCAGGATGACAGAATAAGATAAAAGAGAATATTGAATAAATAAAAGATAAAAGTGTAGGGCAGGGGCTTGCCCCTGCCGATGTGAATGGTATATGACAGTAAAACGGCAGAGGCAAGCCTCTGCCCTACAGTTGATAAAACAAATTTACAGCGATGTTTATGCTTCCCCTGTGTAAGGGGAGGTGGGTCGGCAACACCGACCCGGAGGGGTTGTTTAACACTTTACAATCCCTCAGTCAGCTGCGCTGACAGCTCCCTTTACACAAGGGAGCCTTTGTCATTTTTAAGCCTTGAGCGAAGAATCTTTTTCGGGCGGCAAAAAACAAAAAATAAACCCCTTGAGAGGTGACTGAAAAAGTAATGCGTAATGCAACTTGTTCAGTGCCCCTTAGGGGGTTTGTTTATTTGTGTGCTTATTGATGATTGCTTTAATTTACCATCTCAAATGCTACCTCAAATGTCTTGCGAAATGCCTTCGTCATAAAATCAATAAGTTGAGGAATCATTTTAAATATCGCGCGAAAAACTGAAATAAAGTCCAGGTTTTCAACTACTTTTTCTAAATCGTACATACCACACCAACAAATGCCTTTTTCATCAAATGTATGCTCTTCAAATATTATCGCAAAAATTGAACATTTTGAGCACAAAAACATATGGTTGTCTGATGTGCCGTTTGACATATACCATGCTTCCGGTGAATGCTCGTGGTCCATATATCCGCAGGGGCATTTGCCCTCCTCATCGGGTGTATGGTCTTCAACATAGTTTTCTCTACAAATTGAGCACCGATATTCATGTGTGGTTTCTGTGTAACATACCATATACGGATTACGTTCGTGAACGTGTTCAGTGCTTTCTTCAGCGCTTGCAAGGAATGCAAAAGATGAGAAAAGACAGGTTAAAACAAGTAAAAATGATAAAATTCTTTTCATGGTTAATCATCTCCGTTTATTAACAAAATTTAAGTTTATCAGCTTAATAAGCTTGCTGTGATTGAGTTGGAAATAAGGAATCCTTTGGGCGTAAGCGAAATGTTTTTGCCGTTAGTTACGGTAAGACCGTTCTTTTCAAAAAGCCTTGATTTTTCAAGCATTTCCGGCGGAATATCAAAGCCGAAGCGCAGTTTCACCTCATCGTTTCTGAGCCCTTGTGTAAGCCTCAGACGCAGCATTGCGTATTCCTCAAAGCTGCCGCCTTCGCCGTCATCAACAGGCTCTGCGCCGTCAATAAAAGCGTTGATATCACGCTCGTAAAAGAACCTTTTTCCGCCAAAAAACGAATGTGCCGAAGCGCCGATTCCGAGGTATTCCCGACAGTCCCAATAAATCAGATTGTGTCTGCTCTCGAAGCCGGGTAAGGCAAAATTAGATATTTCATACTGCTTGTAGCCGTGCTCTTCAAGGCATTCGCAAGCCGTAAGGTACATATCGCAGCATTCGTCCTCATCCGGCAAATCGAGCAGCTTTTCCACCTTTTCAAACGGTGTGCCCTGCTCGATTTTGAGCAGATAGCTGCTGACGTGTTTTGCGCCGCTTTCTGCGCAGAATTCGATGCTTTCACGGATTGTGTCCGTTGTCTGGAACGGTATACCGAGCATAAGGTCAAGAGAGAAGTTGTCAATGCCTGACGCTTTGACAAGGTCAACCGCTTTTGCAACCTCTTTCTTGCCTGCGCGTCTGCCGAGCTTTTTGCGCTCGTTGTCAATGGCGGACTGCATACCCATCGATATGCGGTTTGCACCTGCATCGGTAAGGGACTGCATATCGCTGAGTGTCCAGTTTTCGCAAAGATCGGACGGGTTACATTCGACAGTAACCTCGCAACCCTCCGCCTTGTTTATGTTGCGCAAAATCTCAACCAGCCTTTTGCTGCCGAGCAGTGAGGGCGTGCCGCCGCCGAAATAAACCGTCGGGAAGCTGATATTGTTTTGTGCCTGCTTTAATATAATGTTTTTAATAATAGCGTGTGTATATCTGTCCTTTGTTTCTTCATCAGCCCGAAGTGAATAAAAATCGCAGTAAGGGCACTTTGAAGCACAGAAGGGGACGTGGATATACAGACCGGGATAATCAGTTGTCATCATCAAGTTTGAGAACAGCCATAAACGCCTCCTGCGGCACTTCAACCGTACCGAACTGGCGCATACGCTTCTTACCTTCCTTCTGCTTTTCAAGCAGCTTTTTCTTTCGGGTGATATCGCCGCCGTAACACTTTGCAAGAACGTCCTTGCGCATTGCCTTTACGGTTTCTCGTGCGATAACCTTGCCGCCGATTGCAATCTGAATCGGAATCTCAAACATCTGACGCGGAATATTATCCTTGAGCTTTTCGGCAATCTTTCTTGCTCTGCCGTAAGCCTTGTCAGAGTGGATGATGAATGAAAGCGCATCAATTACGTCGCCGTTGAGAAGCACGTCAAGCTTGACAAGCTTTGACGGCTGATACTGCGAAATCTCATAGTCGAACGATGCATAGCCTCTTGTGCGTGATTTGAGCGTGTCAAAGAAATCGTAGATAATTTCATTAAGCGGAAGTTCATAGTGAATGTCAACACGGTCTTTGGTGATATATGACATATCCTTGAACGTGCCTCGTCTGTCCTGACAAAGCTCCATAATCGCACCGACATAATCACTGGGTGCGTAGATATGTGCGTTTGTCATAGGCTCCTCGCAGGCGGTTATGATTGCGGGATCGGGATAATTCGTCGGGTTGTCGATTTCAAGAATTGAGCCGTCCGACGTGTGAATCTTGTAGATAACGCTCGGCACTGTTGTAACAAGGTCGAGGTTGTATTCACGCTCGAGTCGCTCCTGAATAATTTCAAGGTGGAGCAGACCGAGGAAACCGCAACGGAATCCGAAGCCGAGAGCACCCGATGTTTCAGGCTCGTAAGAGAGAGCGGCATCGTTGAGCTGAAGCTTCTGAAGTGCATCACGAAGTGATTCGTAATCCGCACCGTCAGCGGGATAAATACCGCAGAATACCATCGGGTTTACTTTGCGGTAGCCGGGCAGAGGCTCTGCCGCAGGATTTTCCGCAGTTGTTACCGTGTCGCCGACGCGTGCGTCGCCAACAGTTTTGATGGATGCGGTGATGTAGCCTACTTCGCCTGCAGTAAGCTCGTCTGTCGGCTCAAGTGAGGTAGCGCGCATATAGCCAACCTCGACAACGGTAAACTGTGCACCCGTTGCCATCATACGCATTGTGTCGCCTGCCTTGATTTTACCGTCCATAATTCTGACGTAAACGATAACGCCGCGGTAACTGTCATAGATGGAGTCGAAGATAAGCGCACGAAGCGGCAGATTTTCATCGGCTGTAGGTGCAGGAATATCGTGAACAATGCGCTCAAGCACCTGCTCAACGTTTTCGCCTGTCTTTGCCGAAACTCGCGGTGCGTTTGAACAATCAAGTCCGATAATTTCTTCGACCTCTTCCGCAACTCTGTCAGGGTCTGCGGCAGGCAGGTCGATTTTGTTGATTACGGGTACGAGCTCAAGATCGTGATCGAGGGCAAGATACGTGTTAGCAAGTGTCTGCGCCTCAATGCCCTGCGAAGCGTCAACGATAAGAATTGCGCCGTCACACGCTGCAAGTGAACGTGAAACCTCGTAGTTGAAGTCAACGTGACCGGGTGTGTCGATCAGGTTAAGTTCATACTCCTGACCGTCGTTTGCGATGTAGTTAAGTTTTACAGCGTGAGCCTTGATTGTAATTCCTCGCTCACGCTCAAGATCCATATTGTCCAGCAGCTGAGCCGTCATATCACGCTTTGCAACGGAATCAGTTATCTCGAGCAGTCTGTCGGCAAGGGTGGACTTACCGTGGTCAATATGGGCAATGATTGAAAAGTTTCTTATATTTTCCTTGGGTACTGACAAGGATGTCACCTCTTATTTTGTTTCTTTTTCTTGTGCTGCTGTTTCTTTTCTTTCGGAAGTCCTTGCTCGTCCATATCTATGAGCACAAATGCAGCTGCCCATATTGCAACAAAGATGAAAATGAAGAGCACGATTATTGTTGCAGACGTCAGGCGGAGAGCCTCAAGCTCACCTATGACGCTGACAAGGCTGCCGACTCCGAGCAAGGCTGCAAGTGAGCCCAGAACGGTCTGCGAATCGGCAAAGAGTGAGTTTATGATTGCATCAAGTCCGACTGTGCCGTTGACTATAATTTTTGTCATCTGATCAAAAGACACCATAAGACCGATTACCGATATTGCGCCGCAGACAGCTAACACGATGTTTACCTTGCGTGCGTTTGTCAGCGCAGAGCAGAAGAAGACCGCGAGTATCATCACGATCATCAGGCAAAGGAAAACAAGCGTCACAATGGCGGTTGTTTTGAGCGGTGCCAGAGTTTTGGCAAAGTTTCCGGATAAAGCAAAATCTTCTGCGTTAATGCCTCTGTCTTCGATGATCTTGTAAAAATCATAAAGTGAGAATGAATCGTGGAAATACCCGTCTGTGAATCCGAGGTGAACCGTAATCTGCACCAATTTGATAAAGAAAAGCGCAGGAACGGTGAGAAGGGCTGCGAGCGCAGCACCGATTCTGTAAACGATTTTCATAACTGATTACCTGCTTTCGATTATTTCCAGGATGAGTTAAGAGCGACGGTGCGGTTGATGATAAGATTATCTTCTGTTGAATCCTTATCAACGCAGTAGTAGCCCTGACGCATAAACTGGAATGTGTCGCCGGGTTTTATGCCCTTGAGGCCGCCTTCAATCTTACAGCCTGTAAGAACCTTGAGCGAATCGGGGTTGAGATCAGCGTCGCTTTCGGGTGTTTCGGCGTTGTAAAGTCTGTCATAAAGGCGTACTTCAGCTTCGATGCAGTCGTCTGCGCTTACCCAGTGGAGTGTGCCCTTGACCTTGCGTCCGTCAGGTGAGTTGCCGCCCTTGCTTGCAGGGTCATATGTGCAGTGCAGGCAGGTTACGTTGCCGTCGTCGTCTGCCTCATAGCCTGTGCAGGTTACGAAGTATGCGCCCTTGAGTCTTACCTCGTTGCCGGGGAAGAGACGGAAATACTTCTTGACAGGCTCAACCATAAAGTCATCACGCTCAACAAAGAGGTTGCGTGAGAATGTTACTTCGCGCTTGCCGAGCTCAGGCTTGTCGGGGTTGACTTCAACCTCGATTGTTTCTGTCTGACCTTCGGGATAGTTGTCGATAACAACCTTGAGCGGATCAAGCACTGCCATTGCACGGGGTGCGTTTGCGTTGAGATCGTCACGTACGCAGGCTTCAAGCAGACCGTAATCAACAACGCTGTAAGCCTTGGATACGCCGACTCTGTTTATAAATTCGCGTACTGCCGTTGCGGGATAGCCTCTGCGGCGCATACCGCAAAGTGTAACCATTCTCGGGTCATCCCAACCGCTGACAATGCCTTTTTCAACAAGCTCAAGGCACTTGCGCTTGCTTGTCTGGCAGTAGTTTACGTTAAGGCGTGCAAACTCAATCTGTCTGGGCGGCTCTTCAAAACCTATCTGATCGAGCACCCAGTTATAGAGCGGTCTGTGGTTTTCAAACTCAAGTGAGCAGAGGGAGTATGTTACCTTCTCCCTTGCGTCGGAGAGGGGATGAGCAAAGTCATACATCGGGTATACGCACCACTTGTCACCTGTCTGGTGGTGGCTGACGTGAGCGATACGGTAGATAACGGGGTCACGCATATTGATGTTGGGCGAAGCCATATCAATCTTTGCTCTGAGCACACGCTCACCGTTGGCGAATTCACCCTTTGTCATACGCTCAAAAAGGTCGAGGTTTTCTTCAACCGAGCGGTCGCGGTAGGGGCTGTTTTTGCCGGGCTCTGTGAGTGTGCCGCGGTATTCTCTGATCTCATCAGCTGTGAGATCACATACGTATGCCTTGCCGTCCTTGATGAGCTTGATTGCACATTCATAGATGAAATCAAAGTAGCTGGAAGCATAAAGGCACTCGTTCCATTTGAAGCCGAGCCATTCGATATCTTCCTTGATAGCGTCTACGTATTCTACGTCCTCTTTTGAGGGATTTGTATCGTCAAGACGAAGGTTGCATACGCCGCCGTATTTTTCAGCTGTGCTGAAGTCGATGCAGATTGCCTTTGCGTGGCCGATATGCAGATAGCCGTTGGGTTCGGGTGGGAAACGGGTCTGAACTCTGGTGTTGACACCTGCGGCTAAATCTTCATCGATAAAATCGTGAATAAAATTTGATACTGATACTTTTTCTTCTTCCATTGTGGTTTACCTCCGTAAATTAAAGCGTTGAAATTGCGTTGTTGATTCTGGCTGTTACCTCATCCTTGCCGAGCAGCTGCATAATTGCGCAAAGGTCGGGTGTGTTTGAGCGTGAGGTTACCGCCATACGTATTACGCCCGAAACGTCGCCAACGTGACCTTTATATGCTTCGGGGTTCTTTTTATACTCTTTGACGTTGGGTGTGAAGCCGAGCGGCTCGCACATTTCCTTTATCTTTGCAAACCACGTGTCCTTATCGTCTGCAGGGTCGTAGACTGTGAGGTACGTGGTAAGTATTGCCTTTATATCGTCTGCCGATAACTTCTCATCGAATTTGACATCAGCAGTATAAAGCTCATTGTAGAAGTAGCTGATAAATGCTTTGACCTCGCTCCATTTTGCGATGTCTTTTCTGGGCTTGGGACCCTCACGGTCAATGTTGAGCACTGCCGTTGAGAATGCGGGGTCAGCCGTGAAGATTGCGTTGAACTGCGGGTCAAACTCTGCTGACCAGGCTGCAACGTTTTCGTAAACCTGAGCGGCACTCATAACAGATATAACGTTCTTGCTTACGTCGTTGAGCTTGATAAGATCGAACAGACAGCCGCTGATGCTCATCTTCTTGAGATTGAAGGGGAACTTTGAAATATCTTCTCTCGGGTTTGCTCTGCGCCAATCCTCAAAGTTTGAGTTGATGAGTGTGAGCAGGTATTCGAGCACGCTCTCCTTCGGGAAGCCTTCTTCAACAAAATAGCCTACTGCAGCCTCGGGGTCCTTGCGCTTTGAGAGCTTGCGCTTGTCGCCTGTTTCTTCGTCTATTTTAAGAACCTGCGGTGTATGTGCAAACTTGGGCAGCTTGTAGCCGCAGACTCTGAACAGTTCGAGGTGCTTGGGCACGGAAGAAATCCACTCTTCGCCACGGATTACGTGAGTTGTTCTCATAAGGTGGTCGTCACAAACGTGTGCAAAGTGGTAGGTGGGAATTCCGTCTGACTTGAGGAGAACCTCGTCGATTATGTTTTCGGGCATTTCAATCTTGCCCTTGATAACGTCTTCAAAAGCGATACGCTTGTTCTCATCGCCCGAAGAACGCAGACGGATAACGTAGCTTTCGCCTGCGTTGATTCGTCTTTCCTGCTCCTCAAAGCTCATATCGCGGCATTTTGCGTATTTGCCGAAATAGCCTTTTATGAGTGCGCCGTCGCCTTCCTGCTTTTCGCGAAGCGCGGTAAGCTCGTCCGCAGTGCAGAAGCAGGGGTATGCATATCCTTTTGCGACAAGGCTCTTGGCGATTGTCTGATATATCTCGGCACGCTGGCTCTGTGTGTAGGGGCCGTAGTCACCTTTTTCTGTGCCGAAGCCTGTTACACCCTCAGTGAATTCAACACCGAAGTATTCAAAACCTTTGATGATGGCTGAAACGCCGTCTTCAACCTCACGTTTTTTGTCGGTATCTTCAATTCTGAGGAATGATGCACCGCCCGTAGTCTGAGCGGTGAGGATATCGACAAGCGCACCGAAGAAGCCGCCCATATGAAGGTAGCCTGTGGGGCTGGGGGCAAAACGTGTTACCCTTGCACCCTCGGGCAGATTTCTCGGGGGATAGATTGCTTCATAATCCTCCGGGGTTTTGGTAATGTGCGGGAATAAAAGTTGTGCAAGTTTTTCGTTGTTAGTCATATTTATGTTTACCTTTCAAAGTGTGTTATCGTTATGAGCGGTATTCGTGCTTTATATCCGCTGTGTTTGTGCGATGATGTTCAACAGAAAGTCTGCGGGCTGAAGCCTGCCTGCGGTAAAGCACGAAAACCGTGCCTGCGCCTGCCAGGATACCTATTACTGGAGGTATAGGCGACAAACCCTTATACCATGCGATGGGTTCTGTTTTTTGCGGTTCAAAAGTCTGATAATAATCCTGCTCGAATTCTTCGTAGTCATCAAGACCTTCGTAGTATTCAATTTCGTTATCGCCTATGTTTTCGGCAAAGGCTGTGAACGTCAGAGAAAAGGCGAGGATGAACGCAGCAGAAAGAACAGAAAGTAATTTCGTCATAATCCATTCACCGCCATCCATATAAATTCTCCTATAACGGTGCAGGCTGCCGCAACAACTGAGAAAATTGCCGCGGTGCGTTTTGCGCTGATGGGCGGCTCTCCGACAATTTTGCCGCTCTGACCGTTTATGAATATCTGGTGTGTATATCCGTTTTGTTGAAAGTTCAGCACCCATAAAGGCACCAACACGTTTTTACAGCTGTACGTTACGTCTGCTTTTTTGCAGCTGTCAATCCGTTTTCCGTATTCTTGCTGACTGAATATCCGGTTTGCCTCCTTTACACAGGAGGTGCTGATTTCATCAATAGGATTGGTGAGAATTTCATCGAAGGAGTCCGTCTTGTTTCTTTCGTACGGCACTTCGGAATGCTCGTTGCCGTAAGCGACGGCGTTGCTGAAATCAAACGGTCCTATATCTCGCAGCAGATAATCGTTTGCGTTGCGGCTCATACTTGCGGGCATATTTTTGGCGTTTGAAGTCATTCTTTCGGTCGATTTGCGACCGATTTCGTCTGAGATATTGATGTCTGTGTGCATAGTTATGTCTGCAAGGCAGACGGGTATGTATATTGCGGCAAAGTTTCCGCTTTTAACCTTCTGGGAAAAAACAGATGAAATAAGCGGACGCTTTGAGAGATATCTGAGGAATATATTGCGTGCGCGTGGCTTGTCAATTTCAAAGGGTATGACAAGCTCAGGTTCGTTTGCTTTTTCATAATCCTGCGCAATAAGTGCAGGTGCGCCGCAGAAACGGCAGAACGTATCTGCAGAGCGGCTTTGTGTTATCAGCTCCATGCCGCAGTTGCGGCATTTGCAGCCGTGTAATTTACCTTCGTTCATTTACGGTTACCTCACTGGCTGAAACTTCGGGAAATCCGTAGGGGGTGATGCTGTTTGTTGTGAAGGTTTTTATGCCCAGGGCATATAGCTCTGCAAGTCTTTCGGGTTTGTCAATTGTCCACGTTGCAAGCTCTATTCCCGCATCTGTGAATTTTTTGATTTCTTCCGGCGAGCCTGCTTTGTTTCCGTTGAATGAAACACCGATATTTGCGTTGCTTTTGGCTGTTGCAAGCGTTTCGTCGCTCAGGTCGCTTACAAGCCAGTAAAGAGCGGTGTTTGAGTTGGCGAGAACGTAGTTGCCCGCAGATAGTGTCTTGTGTGCAGCTTCAACCTGTTCGCGGCTGAATGCAATAATCGTGCATTCTTTGACATAATAGCCTATGCTTCGGATAAGTGAATCGATAAACTCGGTTCCGTTCTGTTTGATTTCAATTACCGGATGAAGATTAAGCTCGTTGCAACGGATAAGCATTTCGTTGAGCGTTGGAATTATAACGTTATCTTTTCTTTTGGCATTGACGTTGATGCGGTATTCGAAAAGCTCTTTGCATTTAAGATCGCTGACCTTTCCTTTACCGTTTGTCATACGTTTTATATCGTCGTCGTGCATCAGCACCCATACACCGTCTTTGGTCTGACGGATATCAAATTCGACGTGAGTGTAGCCGAACTCTGCAGCTTTGTCAGCTGCTTCAAGTGTGTTTTCGGGTGCATATACGTTCATTCCGCGGTGCGAGATGAGCGTTATCTGCTGTGCGTCTGCTATTCCTGCATCGGAAAGCGTAGTTATATCACTGCCAAAAAAGTGCTTGATAAGCAGCGGTATCGCAACTGCGAGTGCAACGGCGATGCAGACAGCAGCAATGATTATGCGTTTTTTGTCGGTTGCAACGTTCATTTTTTTATTCACCAACTTATGTGTTTGATTTTCAGATGCCGACGGGCGAGAAATAGAGCGTTCTCGTATAAACGTCGGAATTTATTATGCCTTTGACCACGTATTCTGTTTCTACGGTTACAAGTCCGTCATCGGGATCAAAGTCGATTATGAGCTCTTCGCCTTCCTTGAGCTTGACTTCTTCGCTCTGGTCAAGGAGAATTTTGCCGTTGACGGTTACGGATTGAATAGCGATTGAACTGCCTGCAAGGTTGCGGAATAGCAGACTGTTGCTTTCTTCGTTGTAGTAACCGGAGTTTTCGTTTGTGAATTTGACGTATACACCGTCGGGCGGAGCCTGCGCAATTTCAAACTGCGGGAATCGCTCGTCGGAATAGATATCTTTTAAGTTATCGGTGAGCACAAGCTCGAGCAGAAGGTTTCTTGTGTATTTATCCCACCACGTCTGTGTGTGGTACTGTTCATAGTTGAACCATGTGTTTTCAGGCAGGAAACAGGTTGATGCATCGAGCGTGCGTGTGGGTGAAACGTGGTTGTGCGTCGGGTCTGTGCAGGTTGTGTTGAGCTGTGCATAGTTTTCGGGGAAGCGCTGACCGAACGGAGTTACCGTTGCGCCTGAAGTGTTGGTAGTGTCGATGATGAAGTCTGAGTCGATTTTTTTGCCTGTGCCGAGGTGTGTGCCGTAGTTTGCGAGAATACCGATGTTGACACCTGCAGCCTGAGCGCGCTTGAGACCTTCGCTCATATTCGGCATACATTCAAAATGCATCTTGTCTGCTCTTGCGATGATGTCGGCGTTTTCGACGGGGTCAAGGTAAACGTCACGCAGCTCTTTGTAGGATTGCGTATCCATAAGATCCCAGATGCTGCCGAATTTGACGGCATAGGGAAGAAGCACTTCGTTGAATGCGGATTTGAGAAGGCTGTTGAGCAGCTCGGCAGGAAGTTTTTCTGCCAGCCAGCGCAGGTCAATTTCCATATGAAGCATAATTGAGCCGAAACGAGCAAGCTCTGAAAGGTTGAATTCAATCGGTTCGTTTCCGAGAAGCTCCATTACAAGGCTTGTGCCGCCTATTGCGGGGGAGTTCATAACGGCGTTGTCAACCTTGCCCTCCGTACCGTGGTAGTAGAGGTAGGTTGCCGTAAGCTGACCGCCGTGACTCATACCGTAAATGTCAACCTTGTCACTGCCCGTGTATTCGAGCACTTCGTCAATAAAGCTGTCGAGGTGTTCGCAGTTTACAAGCTGACTTCTTCTCCAATCGGTGTTGAAAATAAAGATTTGGTCTGCGGGGATTGTTAGGCTGAGGTCCTCGATGAATTCACCTTCGGTAAGAGGAAGATAATCGCCGTTTTTTTCTGTGTTGATATATTCTACAGAAGCTTCCGTCGCATATTGCGGATAAGAAGTGAGGTTGTGTTTTGATGTGCCGTCAGGCTGCATTGAGATGTTGTCAAACAGCTCTGCCGTGATTTCTCTGAAGCAGTCGATAAAAGGCTGCGTGTCACCTTTGGCATAGTCGATAATGCTCGATACGATGTCGATGACATTGGGCGCTATCATACTGACAACATTGCCGGGTTTGAGCGGCCATACCTGCTCTTCGGTTTCAAGACCTCTGTCACGGATAAGTGCGGGTCCTGAATAGCCTTGAATGAATATGAGCGGATGACCGTCCCATTCGAAGGAAGGGGACGGTTGCTCTTCTTCTGCATTTATAGTAATGGCTGTCGAGCTAAACACTATGACAGCACACAGAATTATGCTTAAAAACTTTTTCATTTACTCTTTGCTCCTTAGGGTTGTGCGGTTATTATGCGGCGCTGAAATAAATCGCCTTTGTGTATTCGGGGGTGAAGGGTTTACCCTGACGCGCATATGTAAACTCTATGCGGATATAATCGCTTTCGCCGACCTTTTCACAGGGGATTTCAACGGTTGCACCGGGTGCGATTGCTGCTTTGCCGTCGTACTCAATGTCGCAACCCTCTGCGTTGATGCCGCGGATTACGATTGTGTGCTCATTTGAAAGGTTGCGTACGAGGAGTTTATCGCTTTTGCTGTTGAATCTGCCGGAAATTTCGTTTGTGAATTTTGCGTAGATTGCGTCAACAGGGCACTGTGCGATTTCAAACTGCGGATAATCGGGATCGGTGTAGATATCGTCAAGCTCATCTGTGAGAAGAAGCTTGATAAGCAGATCAAACGTATAGCTGTCATATGCTGCCTGACCGTGATACTGTCCTTTTACAAACCATGTGTTTTCGGGTAGATATGAGCAGGATGCATCAACTGTGCGGTCGGGTGAAATATGGTTGTGAGAAGGATCGCTGCAAACCGTGCCCTTGGCGGTATAGCCGTCGGCAAACTGTTTGCCGAATTCTGCACAGTAAGCACCTGAAGTGCTCTTTGTGTCGATGACAAAGTCTGTGTCTACTGCAGCGCCTGTGCCCAGACGTGTGCCGTGGTTTGACATAATGCTGACGTTGACACCGCTCTCGCGTGCGATGCGCAGACCTTCGCCGATGTTTGCCATACAGTCGTAGTGCATCTTGTCTGCTTTTTCAATCATTTTTGCGTTTTTGGTTTCGTCGAGGTATTTTGCCCTGCATTCGGTGTAGGTTTCAATATCCATAAAGTCCCATATGCTGCCGAAACCGAGAGCGTAGGACTGGAACACTTCGAGGAAAACTGTTTTGAGAAGTTTGTTGAGAAATTCGCCGGGCAGAATTTTGCCGACAATTCTCAGGTCGGTTTCTGTGCGGAGCATTACGGAAAGGAAACGGCTGAGTTCGTTCATATCAAAGTTGGTCGGACCTTCGCCGAGAAGACCGCTGACAATGCTTGTGCCGCAGATTGCAGGCACGTTGAGCACAACGTTGTCAACCTCGTTTTCTGTACCGTGGTAGTAGAGGTATGTCGCGGCTGTCTGACCGCCGTGGCTGAGCGCATAGATGTCAACCTTGTCCTTGCCTGTTACACGGAGCACTTCGCCTATGAACCAATCAAGACGCTCAGAGTTGTCAATCTGTCCCATTCTCCAGTCGGAGTTGAATACGAAAAAGTATTCGTCGGGAACGGTTTTTCTTATTTCATCGGTTATGGCAACTTCGGGAATATATGCTTCCTTGCCGTTAGCAATGAGTGAAGCGGCAGAAGATTCCTCTGCGAAATAGGGGAATGTTGAGATGTTGTATTTTGACGAGCCGTCTTCAAGGCAGGAGAGCTTATCAAGCTTGTCGCTTGCAAGGTCACCAAAGCCGGATGAAATCATGTCGCTGTTGCCTGTGAGAGCAAAAACTACGATACCGAGAAGGATGGGCGGAAGAGCGGCAATGATTTTGCCGATATCGAGCTCTGTGTTGGGGCCGAGGATTGTTTCTTCGGTTTCAAGACCTTGGTCTTTAATGAGCGGTGAGCCTGTGAAGCCCTGGATGAATACAACGGGATCGCCGTCCCACTCGGGTTTATTTGAGCTTGCATAAGACGGGATTGCGGCAACGCTGAAAAGCATTGCCAGACAGAGAATGATGCTGATAAACTTTTTCATAGGTTGCACCTCCGTTTTTTGCAAATAGGCTCAGGCTTTGTTCTTTTTGAGTACCTTTGAGAGGAAAACAAGAGGAATGAAAATTACAACACCGATTACAGCTGCAGCGACAAAGATATGAGGTGCGGGTGTTGCAAGAACCTCACCGTAATCGTTAACGTAAGTGGTTGCGGAGTATGTGTTTGAAACTTTTTCAGCAACGGTAGGACCGATAAGCATGGGCAGAAGAACGGAGAAGATCATTCTGATGCCCTGGAGCTGACCGGTTTTGTCTTCGGGTGTGAAGTCACGTACTGCAGCACCGAGCATAATCATAAGCAGACCGTAGCCTACGATTGTTGTGAGTGCGGCATAGATGAAATAAAGGATATTATCGTCTGCGAAGAATACAAGCACAAGACCGATAATGTAGAGGATAGCTGCAGGGAAGAGGAAGGGAGCTTTGCCCTTTTTGTCGCTCATTGCAATGATATAAACGAGGATTGCAACCATTGCGATAACAAAAACTGCGGTAATGGCGATTACGCCGGGTGTGAGCATTGAGCCGAGAGCTGACATATCAAGGTGCTTGTCGAGATAGATAAAGAGATAGGGGAAGAAGACCTGGCTGGATACTGAGAAAATACCCATACAGACAAGTGAGAGGTAAAGACGCTTGTTGTTCTTGATTACAGAGGGCTTGAAGCCGTAAACAAGGGTCTCGACAAAGCCTGCCGTAGTTTTGACGTTTGTTCTTGATTCTTTGATTGAGAAGATACCAATAATACCGCAGATGGTAACGACGGCACCGAGAACAAAGAAGTAAATTGAATATTCTCTCTGACCTACGCTTTTGTTGTCACCGAAAATTGCGCCGAATGAACCGGTAACGGCAAGAGTTGCGATAACGGGGATAACGGCAAGAAGTGACTCGATTTTTGATCTGTTTGATGATGTGCCGATATCTGTTACCCATGCGTTGAAGGCGGCGTCGTTACTTGTTGAGCCCATAAACGTCATAAGACCGTCCATGATGATAACAAGGAGAACCGTTGCCGAAACAGCTGCACCGATGTCTGTGCCGAGAATCTTTGCTATGAATTCGGGGTTGATGATTGCGAATGATATAACCGTCAGACCCCAAAGTATATAACCGGCGCAGATGAATATTTTTCTTTTGTTGACTTTGTCGCTGAGGCTTCCCATAAAGAGCGTTGTGAGGAAAGCAACAATGGCGCTTACGCCGATCATGATAGAAATATCATGCATATCGCCACCGATTTTCAGCATATAGAGGTTGAAGAAGTTGTTTTCAACTGCCCATGCGACCTGACCCATAAATCCGAACATAATCAGATTGAGCCAGAGGCTGAATGAGAGTTTGCCGCTTTTTGCTTTTGCCATTTCGAAATCCGCCTTTCGTTGTCGTGTGTGCTTTTGGGCATACTCCGACTAATAAATAATTATTATATATAATATCAAATTAATTTTAATTCGTCAACTGACTTTGAAAAACATTAAATATTTTTTTCAACATATCTTCACATTTTCGAAAAATGTGTTATAATTACACTGTGTACGCAAAATTGACTGATCAGGGAGAGTAAATGAAATGGCACTTGAAAAAATTCTCATTGTTGATGACGATATCAACATCTGCGAGCTTCTCAGACTCTATATCGAAAAAGAGGGCTTCAACGTAGTTATTGCAAACGATGGCGCTACGGCTGTCAAGCTGTTCCGTGAGCAGCAGCCCGACCTTATGCTGCTCGACATAATGTTGCCCAAGCTCGACGGCTGGCAGGTTTGCCGTGAAATCCGCAAGACATCCGACAAGCCGATAATTATGCTCACCGCCAAGGGCGAAACCTTCGATAAGGTTCTCGGTCTTGAGCTTGGTGCTGACGACTATATTGTCAAACCCTTCGATACGAAAGAGGTTGTTGCAAGAATCAAGGCTGTTCTCCGCCGTTCCAGCACGGTTACACCTGTTGTTGCGGTTCAGGAGGTGCAGTACGACAGGCTTCTCATCAACCTTACAAATTATGAGCTTCGTGTCAACGGTGTTCAGGTTGATACTCCGCCCAAAGAGATGGAGCTTATCTATCACCTTGCAAGCAACCCCAACAGAGTTTATACACGCGATCAGCTTCTCGACGAAGTCTGGGGCTTCGACTATTACGGTGATTCCAGAACGGTTGACGTTCACGTCAAGCGCCTTCGCGAAAAGCTTGAGGGTATTTCCGATAAATGGGAGCTTCGCACCGTATGGGGCGTAGGCTATAAATTCGAAACCAAGGAATAATCCTGCGCATTTTCGTTGTACGGAGGTGAGTATCGCTTTTGAAGCGCAAAACCATAAAGAAAATAAAACGACTCAAAAGAAGGCTTACGTCAGTGTCACTCCGCAGGCGATATTCATTTATGATGATTGCCATAATTACTGCCTGCTTCTTACTGCTGAGTGCTTCTCTTATAATCTTCTCAGGTAATTACTGGTATAGGCAGAAAGCAGAGCTGCTGACCGAAAACGCCCGTAATGTTGCACAGTCTGCATCAGACTTGCTTTCAAGCGGATATATTTCAATGTTCGGTGAGGGCGACTCAATTGCTGCTCTCGGTTCATCTCTGTCACTTATTTCAACGTCAATTGAAGCCGACGTTTTTCTTTGTGACACAACAGGTCACATAATAATGTGCCGCGATTTTCTTGTCGACGGTTCTGCAATTTTTGATGCCTGTGATTATCACGACGGTCTCACCATAACATCCGACGTTCTGGGAGCCGCATTGGTTGAATCATACTCAACCGTAAGCAATCTCAACGGTCAGTTTGACGAGATACAGTTTATCGTCGGTGAACCTGTTTACGTTGCAGGGAATCCGGTTGCGCTGGTTTTTGCCGTCGCACCTGTTACCGACGCGATTGTAAACTTTGTTTTCCCGATTTCACAGCTTCTTTTCTTCTCAATGTTTATGGTTATGCTCTTTGCCGTTCTTGCGGTTTATCTGGCTTCCAACACAATCACAAAGCCGATAAAGCAGATGGCTGACGTAACAAAGAAATATGCCGAGGGTGACTTCACTCCGAGAATAAACCTGCAAAGAAACAGAAACGATGAAATTGCTCAGCTTGCGGCATCTTTCAATGCAATGGCAAGCAGCCTTGCAAAACTCGAGTCTTCGCGCCGCAGCTTTGTTGCCAATGTTTCACACGAGCTGAAAACACCTATGACAACTATAGGCGGCTTTATCGACGGTATACTCGACGAAACAATTCCTCCGCGGCAGCAGGAGCATTATCTTAAGATAGTTTCAGGGGAAATAAAGCGTCTGTCGCGTATTGTTGTCTCAATGCTCAATCTTTCAAAGATTGAGGCGGGTCAGCTTGACCTTAACTTTACTGATGTCGATCTGTCTGCGATGGTGCTTAACACCTTCATTATGCTCGAAAAAAAGATAAGCGATGCAAAAATCGAAGTCAGAGGTCTCGACTTGCTTGGTAAGCATTCGGTCAGGGCTGATGCGGACCTGCTCAGTCAGGTTGTTTATAACCTTGTAGACAATGCTGTCAAGTTCACTCCCGACGGCGGATATATAGGTATTAACATAATTGAAAAGGAAGAATGTACGGAAACACAAATCCTCAACAGCGGTGCGGGAATTTCTCCTGACGAGATTGACCGTATTTTTGAGCGTTTTTACAAAGTTGATAAGTCGCGCAGTGCTCACGCAAAGAGCACGGGACTCGGCTTGCATATTGTAAAAAGTATATTGGAGCTTCACGGCGGAAAAATATACGCTGAAAGCAAAGAGGGAATTTACACGGAATTTGTGTTCACTTTACCTAAAGTAAATGACGGTTTGCAATAAAAAACCATAATGTGTTAAGAAATAATTCAAATCTGTGAAATATGAATCTAACACGCGGATTTTAAAATATATGTTGCAAACCGAAAGGAGAGAAACAAATGGATGAATTTTTAAACAAAGACAACACCGATACACAAGGTGAGGAGCCGGCTGTAACACCAACACCCGAAGAGCCGGCAGAAACACAGGATCTTTCACAAACCGTTACAGCTGAAGAGCCTGCTGAAACTCAGGAAATTTTGCCAAGCGATACGGCTGAGCAGCCTCAGGAGACTTCAGGCGGCAATGAAGGTTATACACCCGATACAACTGCGCAGGAGACGTATCAGAGTCCGAATACGGGCTATAGCTACCAGCCGCAGTACGTAGCTTATACTCCGATTAATTCCGATCAGATAGAGAAAAATCTTAAATCAAACAAAAGAGGTCGCAAGGCGTTCTTTGTTGTTCTTGCAGTTGTTATTGCAATAACAGCGATAGTGCTTCCTGTTTCTTTGGTGAAAAATAAAGGCGAATTCGGTGCAACAGACAGTGATGCACCCACGTTGAACGGAAACGCACCGTCCTTCTCAATCAACGAAACACCTTCACCGAACGGTTCGTCGCCAGCAAAAGGCGTGCTTACCGCTGAACAGGTGTACGAAAAAATTGCCAAGAGCAACGTTGCGATTATCGTGTACAGAAACAATGCGATTTATACCGAAGGTACAGGCATTGTTATGATGGAGGATGCAAAGGCAAAATGCACTTACATTCTCACTTGTGCGCACGTTATTTCCGATTCCAATACAGAGGTTGTAATTCAGCTTGAAGACGGTGAGCGTTACGATGCTCAGGTTGTCGGTTACGATGCACGCACTGATATCGGTGTGCTCCGTGTTCAGCAGACAGGCTTCACCGTTGCAGAGTTCGGCGATTCTGATAAGCTCAAGGTCGGCAGCACAGTATACGCAATCGGTAATCCCGGCGGTTCTGCGCTTTTCGGCACGTTTACCGACGGTAAGGTTTCCGCAATCGGCAGAAATATTACAAGCAGCATCGGATATGATATGGTCTGCATTCAGCACAATGCGGCAATCAGCCCCGGCAACTCGGGCGGTGCTCTCGTAAACGAATTCGGTCAGGTTATCGGCATCAATTCTTCCAAAATTGCAGCGACGGAATTTGAGGGAATTTCTTTCTCTATTCCGATAACACAGGCAAAGGATGTTATCGATAAGGTTATAGCTCACGGCTATGTTCCCGGCAGAGCAAAGCTCGGCATCTCATACGTTGAAAACGATTCGTCCTCAATCAACAGTATGTACGGTATGGCTGTTCAGATGAGGAATCTTCCCAGCGGCTCGCTCGTTATTTATTCGATTGATTCCAACAGTTCACTTGCCGGCACAGAGGTTCAGCCCGGTGATATGATAACTGCGGTTAACGGCAAAAATCTCGATACGCCGGATGTACTTCTTGAAACAATCGAAAAATCATCGGTAGGCGATGAGGTGGAGCTTTCACTGTTCAGAATTGAACGTACAGGCGGCAGATATGCTACGTCCGAGTTCAAAGTAAAAGTAAAACTCATCGAAGAAAATAACACAGCTAAAGAAGAGGCTACTACCCACGGAGTATACGGCAACGATGACTACGGCTACGGTTTTGATTTCGGCTTCGGTTTCTGATAATAAAACGGGGGTAAACGTTTTTTACAAGAAAAGGATATTCTGATTTTATGGATAAAACAGTTTTTGAAAAAACCAAATATTTTATAATTGATATGGATGGCACGTTCTATCTCGGCGGCGAGATAATTCCGGGTGCTGACAGCTTTATCGATAAGGCTGTTGCCTCGGGCAGAGATTTCCGCTTTTTCACAAACAACTCTTCAAACAACGTTGAGGTCTGCTGTGAAAAGCTGAAGAAAATGGGCTATCCGGTGTCTGAGGATAAAATCATAATCTCATCACACGTTACGATTGATTATCTTCAGAAAAACCACGCAGGTGAAAGGATATATCTTCTCGGTAACGAAAGGCTGACAAACGATTTTGCAAACGCAGGTATCAACCTTGTTGATGAATCGCCCGACGTTGTTGTGCTCGGCTTTGATACAACTCTCACCTATGAGAAGATAAATAAGGCGGCTAACTATATTGCACAGGGTGCGGTTTATATTGCTACCCACCCCGACTTCAACTGTCCGATGGCAAACGGCTTTATGCCCGACACAGGCTCTATGATTGAGATGTTTGCCGCATCAACGGGCAAGCGTCCGCTGGTTATGGGTAAACCTATGACGCAGACGGTTGACTATATCACGTCCAAGCTTGGCTGTGAGCGTGATGAGATTGCGTTTATCGGCGACAGACTTGCTACCGATATTGCTATAGGCGCTGACCATAATATTCCTTGTGCGCTTGTCCTCAGCGGTGTTACAACTGCCGAAGAATATGCAACAGCAGGAATCCCGGCAAGTGTTGTGGTTGAAGACCTTGCGTCACTTGCTGACTACCTCTGATTTTAAGTTTACCGAAGAGGGGTATTAAAATGTTTGCGGAAAATTTGAAAAAATTCAGAAATCTTGCAGGACTCAGGCAGGATGACGTTGCAAAAATAATAGGTCTTGACCGTTCGGCATACGCATATTATGAAAGCGGAAAGACAGAACCGAGCATCGCAAACCTCAAGAAGATTGCCAAAGCTTTCGGTGTTGATATAAACCTGCTTATCGGTTATGAAATGCCCGAGGTCGCGTCTGAGTTTAACAGTGAGTCGTTCACCTATTCCGCTGCAGGTATTATCAGCGAAGAATCTCTCAGCAAATGCAACGCAGATGAGAGATATCTTATTGCCTGCTACCGTGCGTCGGAAGATAAAAAGGCTTTTATGGCTGCTGTAAGCAAGCTGTATGAATCGGAGCTCGGATGAGCAGACTCCGATAACGGATAAGTTTATGTGAGAGGAGAATAATATGTTTTGTAGTAATTGCGGAACGCAGTTAGCCGACGGTTCGGTTATCTGCCCGAATTGCAAGTCAAAGGTTTTAGCGAATGTAGAACGAGCTGATACCGCACAGAAGGTTGAGGAGATTCCGGCTAAAGAAAATCAGTCGGCACAGCAGTTTGATACTGCTCCCATAAACGTCTCTGAGCAGTCCTATACCTCCGGTTACAACGGCAATACACAGTCAGGAGCACCGACTTCGGTTAAAACTCCCCCTGTGTATGTATCTGCTCCTGAAAGCCGTTTCGGAAAGAAAAAGGCAGAGGTCAATAAAAAGTCAAAAGGATTTGCGGCAATTGCTTCTGCGCTTATAGTTTTTCCTGCTATTCTTTGTCTGCTGATAGACTATCTCGGAGCTCCCGAGTTTATTCAGAAGTGGTTCCCTGATCTTGTTCCGGAGTTTCTTCAGACCGGTAATATGTTCTGGTCCGCATATATGATAGGCTTTTTTATGTGCGTGTGGATGATTGTTGTTCTTCCCATCCTTCGCCCCAAACGTCCTGCCGTAACGGTCTGCATTTGTCTGAGTGTGGTTTCGGTTTATATGTTGTTGCTGTCCTACATCAACGACAACGTAAGCTGGTATGATAAGTTTGTGCTTCCCATCAGCCTTATGGTTATAATATCGTCTGCAATAATGACAGTACTTATATCGTACAAAATCATCAAAGACGGTCACGTGGTTACCGCTATCGGTGCTCAGATAGCAATGCTTATCATCGCCACGGAGGCTCTCTTTGACCTGAACTTCAAATCTCAGATCAGCCTGCGCGGTTCACTCATTATGGCAGTTGTTATCGTCGGCGCACTTTTGCTGTATGAAGCAGTTTATTATACCGCACGACTTAATAAAAAATAATCATAAAAAAGCATCGGGGCTTTTATAAAGCTCCGATGTTTTTTTATCCCGTCAGCATTTCTTTTGTTTTGCCTGCGCTGATTTCTGCAAGATAAGTGCCTTTTGCTGCTGCGTAATCCGACGTTAATTCAATTGAGATTTCGTCTGAGCAGATGTAAGCGTCACGCAGCAGGTCGGTTTTTGTCGTAAGATATTCTTCTGCAAATGAAAGCATCAGCATTTTGTCGCTTCTTTCAAGTTTCTGCGGCGAGTAGGTGCGGTATATTTCTCTTGTAAATGAAAACGGCAACGAAACGCCGTTGATGCACATTGTTTTTGTGCGGATGATATCAGGAGGTGTACCGTTTTTTCGGTGAAGCGGAATATCAAGCCCCATAATATGGAGCGTAATGTATGATTTTTCTTCCTCCTTGTTCAGTGTTTCAATACTGCGCTGTGCCGTGCATTCAAATGTTATATCTGTTCTTATCAGTGCGTAAGCCTCTGCATGGCAAAGCTTGACGGAGCCGTCGGTAAGCTCGATGAAACCTGCGGCAAGAATCTCTCCTGCGCGTACTGCCTCGCCTTGCTTGTGCAGTGCAGTACCGTGGTAAACCTCGAGCGCGGCAATCTGTCCGTCTGTTGTGCTGGCTACGTCACAAGGCAAGGATTTATCGGCTACGTGTGGCTCGTCTGTCTGCTCGGCTACTTCCACCTCAAGGCATGAGCCGAGTACGTTTACCGTCAGATACGACAGTTCGGGAATTTTGCTCATCACGTTAAACCTTACCGTTGCGGCATTGATGTCTTTTCTGAATGTGCCGTGGCGGACTCCCGTTTCCTCGAGCGCTTTTAAAATCTGCTCGTCAGTCACAACGTTGTTGCCGCTGATGTTGATGCTCCATATCATTGTTGACATCACGCTTAGAAAAGCGGCGGCTATCACCGCGCCGTAAAACAGACCTATCCTTTTCTTATGTTTTGAAATAATAAAAGGCAGACCTTGCTTGGATTCGATTTTTGTTCGCATACCCGAGCGTGTTGCGGCTGATCTGATTTTTTTGTAGTGTCGTATTGAGGTTGCGGCTTGTATTCCGTTTGTGTCACGGCGAAGATTCCACAGAAATATACCGTTGCGGCTGCAAAGGTTGAGAAAGCGCTCTGCAAAGCCGTTTATTGCTCGAAAGCAGACGTAGCCGCACAAGAATCTGTAAAAACGGGTAAACAATGTAGCCCTCCTTATGTGAAGCTTATTGAGCTGAATATGCCGCTTAAAACAACCTGTTCATCTTCAAATGCGTTCATATTCAGTTCTGCTCCGCAGAATTCTGCGCAGACGTTTCCGAGGTTGAGCGAAATTTTTGATTCGCTGTATTCGATTATTCCCTTGCATCCGTCAAGCCTTGCCTGCGTGTTTGATATAAGCTCTATCTGCGCATAGCCGTCAAAGGCGCTTTTGGGCAGCCCTGTGCCTCTTATCAGCTCGGATATGAGCTGTTCTTTTTTCATATGTGTTATCACCTCTGTGTAATATATGCATCTGCTTTTCAATAAAATTACTTCGTATGAAGAGGTGTTTTTATGAAGAGAAAAAATGTCCGGAAGATTGCGGCTGTCGCTGCGGCGGTAGGTGCAGGTGTGCTGGCGGTTATGTATCCGTCGGCGGTTGTCAGCGGTGTCGGGGCAGGACTTGAAACCTGTGCCGGTGTTGTTGTGCCGTCACTTTTTCCGTTTATGGTTGTCAGCTCTTTCGTTTCGGGTCTTCCCATGTCCGATAAAATCACAAGAGTTCTGTCGCCTGTTATGCGTTACGTTTTCCGTCTTCCTGCTGCTGCTTTTCCGGCTCTGCTTTTCGGTTTTATCGGTGGATTTCCTGTCGGATGCTCTGCTGCTGCGGAGCTTTACACACAAGGCAAAATTGAACGTGAGCACGCTCAAAGGCTTACACTTTTCTGCGTAAATGCAGGGCCTGCATTTACTGTGACGGCTGTAGGTGCGGTTATGCTCGGCAGCGTACGTATGGGCGCTGTGCTGTTTGCTTCGGTTTGTGCGGCATCACTTATAACGGCTGTTTTTCTCGGCTTTATGTCGCCTGTGCCGCAAAAGGAGTGCTCAGGACCTGAAGAGATGAATCCTATATCGGCAGTGCTCGTCGGTTCGGTTGAGCGAAGTGCTTATACTATGCTTGGAATATGTGCGTGGGTGACGGCTTTTTCGTGCCTTTTTTCACTGTTGGGTGCAGTCGGGCTGAGTGAGCGGAATTTATCTGTTATAAAGTGTATATGTGAAGTTACGTGCGGATGCGGTATTGCCGCACAAAACGGAAATATCTATGCTGTTGCGGCAACGCTCGGCTGGTCAGGCTTATGTGTTATATGTCAGGTTATCGGCTTTGTGCAAAAGGTGGGCACTCCGCTGAAGCTGTTTCTTGCATTCCGTGCGGTGATTGCGGCTCTGAGTGTTGTCATCTGCCGTCTGATACTGTGCTTTTTCCCTGTTGAAACATCTGTTTATCTGTCGCTTGACGGCAGTGTCGGAGCAGAATTCTTTTCCGCATCCGCTCCTGCGGCTGTTGCGCTTATGTGCCTTTGTGCTGTTTTTGTTATTGACCTTGATAGAACAAGAAAATTGTGTTAATATAAATATCCGGAGGCGAGAAAAGTGAAGAAAAAACTTATGAATCTCAAATCAATTGAAAAAATATGCGCAAACTGTGCGTACGGAAGACATACACCGGGTGAAGACGGCGTACTCTGCGAGAAAAAGGGCGTTATGCTCAAAACTTCAACCTGCAAAAGCTTCAAATACGATCCTCTCAACAGAATTCCTGCACGTCCCATGTCATTGGGTAACTATTCGGCAGAGGAGTTTGAACTGTGAGAATACTTGTTGCGCCCGATTCGTTCAAAGGCTCAATGTCTGCCGTTGAGGTCTGTGATATCACGCTCGGCGCGTTGCAGGCTTCGCTTGACGGCTGTCAGGTGGATTGTATTCCCGTTGCCGACGGCGGCGAGGGTACACTCGACAGCTTTGTTTTTGCCTGCGGTGCAACACTCTTTACGGTAAAAGTAACAGCGCCGGATTACAGAAGGGTTGACGCAAAGTTTGCCGTTATGGACGACACGGCGATAATTGAGATGGCTCAGGCGAGCGGTTTGCCACTGACCGGCGGTAAAAACGACCCTGTGCGCGCGACTTCTTACGGCACGGGTGAGTTGATACTTGCCGCTGTTGATAAAGGTTGCAGAAACATTGTGCTTGGCATCGGAGGCAGTGCTACGACCGATGGCGGTATAGGCTGCCTTTCTGCTTTGGGTGTCCGTTTTTACAGTGCTTCGGGTGAAACTGTATCACCCGACGGTCAGGGTATGTACGAGGTTGAATACATCGATTTGAGCGGTATTGACCCACGTATATCTCAGTGCAGCTTTACCGTGCTGTGTGACGTCAACAATCCGCTGTACGGTGAAAACGGTGCGGCTTATGTTTATTCTCCGCAAAAGGGTGCGGACAAAGAAAAGGTGTCTTTTCTTGATTCGGCACTGCGCAACTATGAAAAAGCCGTTGTCGCAAGTGTCGGTGTTGACTGCGCCGCATCTGCAGGCTCAGGTGCTGCAGGTGGTATGGGTTACGGTCTTCGTGCCGTGCTCGGTGCTCAGCTTCGTGCAGGGGCACAAGCTGTTTTTGATATCTGCGATTTTGATTCGAGAGCAAAGGCGGCTGACGTGATAATCACGGGTGAAGGCAGGTTTGACAGACAGAGTCTTATGGGCAAAGTGCCTGCCGAAGTAATGAAAAGGGCAGGGGATAAACCTGTGATTGTGCTCTGCGGTGTCAGTGATATGGCTGATACTCAGACGGTTGCCGCGGTTTTTGAAACAAATCCCTTGCATCTTCCGTTTGAAGAGGTGCTGCCCGGGTGCAAAGATTCGCTTTACACAACTGTTTTCGACAGCGTTGCGGGATTTTTGAAAAAAATTGAAAAAAACTCTTGACAAGTTGGTTTCGTTTTGGTATTATAGCAAAGC
The DNA here is from genome assembly GCA_045637465.1 of Acutalibacteraceae bacterium. Lineage (GTDB taxonomy): Bacteria > Bacillota > Clostridia > Oscillospirales > Acutalibacteraceae > UBA8612. The sequence goes on from JAZTZM010000038.1 coordinate 44,168, forward strand.
ACTCTGCGAGACAGACTTGCAGAACAGTTGGTGTTTATGACATTGAGGGTCCACCCGTTCCCATTCCGAACACGGTAGTTAAGCTCAATCGTGCCGACAATACTTGGTGGGCAACCGCCCGGGAAGATAGGTCGACGCCAACACGCAGTTGGTAATTATGACATTGAGGGTCCACCCGTTCCCATTCCGAACACGGTAGTTAAGCTCAATCGTGCCGACAATACTTGGTGGGCAACCGCCCGGGAAGATAGGTCGTTGCCAACATTAAAAAGCAGCCACCCAGTAGGGTGGCTGTTTTTTTGTGTGTCAGAAATTGTATCCGAGTGTCACATAACGGTATACGTTGCCGAAATCGTCATAAAGTGCTCTGACATAGCGTACAATAATGAATGAGGCAGATTTGCCGTTTACCGTTTTATGTGCAGGCAGAGTGATTTTGCTCTGAAAAACAAGTGTAATTTCGCCGCTTTCGCTTACAAGCGTTTCGAACAGTTCTTCTTCAAGCGTGGGCAGTTCGTAACTTTCAAGAAATTCGTCGCCGAGCTCGTTGCCTTCGCAGCATATATTTTGTTTATCGTGCCTGAGCAACCATTTTGCAACGGCGATTCTGAGGCTTTCTTTGGATTTCAGCTTGTTGTTCAATGCCATAACTCCCGAAAATGAATGGATTGTTTGTCCGTCTTGCATAAATTTGTTTGACAGCTATCATTAAAATACCACAAAAGCCCCAAACTTGCAACAAAAGTGAAGGAAAATGAAAATAAACTTGCAAAATAAGTTGCGTTATAGTAGAATAAATAACCGATATGTAAAAATGTAATAATATATACAGGTGATTAAATGGCTCTTTACAGTGAACTTTCCTGCGAACAGCTTCGTACAACATACGAAGAGGTTAAGCAGCAATACGAAGAATTCAAGGCAAGAGGTCTTGAACTCAATATGGCGCGAGGCAAGCCCAGCCCTGCACAGCTTGATATGTCGATGGATATTTTTGACAGCGTCAATGCTCTCAACGGCTACAAAGCAGAGGACGGCACTGATTGCCGCAACTACGGTAACCTTACGGGACTTGAAGAGTGCAAAACAATTTTTGCACAGGCGCTCGGCGTGCAGAACAGCAATATCATTGTCTGCGGCAACTCAAGCCTTAATATAATGTTTGACTATGTTTCACAGTGTATGACACACGGTGCTTACGAAGGCGCAACTCCCTGGCTTCTTCAGGGCAAGATCAAGTTTGCGTGCCCCGTGCCCGGCTATGACAGACACTTCTCAATATGTGAGCATTTCGGAATCGAGATGGTCAACGTTCCCATGCTCGAAACAGGTCCTGATATGGATGTTCTCGAAGAACTTGTAAAGGACAGCTCTGTCAAGGGTATGTTCTGTGTTCCCAAATATTCAAATCCTCAGGGCTATACTTTCTCTGACGAAACGGTACGCCGTATTGCTGCGCTCAAGCCTGCGGCAGAAGATTTCAGAATAATCTGGGATAACGCTTATTTTGTTCATGATATTTTTGAGAATGGCGATACTCTTCTCAACATCTTCCCCGAAGCTGAGAAAAACGGCAAGGAAGATATGATTATCGAGGTTGCTTCAACTTCAAAAATCAGTTTCCCCGGCGCAGGTATTGCTGTTGTTTCGGCAAGCGAAAACAACGTTCGTATGATCAAGCAGCGTATGGCAAATCAGATTATCGGTCACGACAAGATTAATCAGCTCCGCCACGCAAGAGTCCTTAAGGATGTCAACGGTCTTCGTGAATATATGAAGCGTCACGCGGCTGTTCTCAAACCCAAGTTTGATATCGTGCTCCGTTCGCTTGACCGTGATCTTGAGGGTTGCGGTATTGCAACGTGGACAAATCCCAAAGGTGGCTATTTTGTAAGCCTTGACGTTATGGATGGCTGCGCAAAGCGTGTTGTTGAGCTGTGCCGCCGTGCAGGTGTTGTGCTCACAAATGCAGGTGCAACCTATCCCTACGGTCTTGATCCCAAAGATACAAATATCCGTATCGCTCCATCGTTCCCCTCGCTTGACGAGCTTCGTGATGCAATGAAGCTGCTTTGCATAGCAGTCAAGCTTGCAGCGCTCGAAAAGCTGATGGACGAAGAATAATCTGCTTTTATGCACCCTGAATTGTACCTGTGTATGATTCGGGGTGTTTTGTTTTGCGGAATGTTGGCTTTACCTTGATTTTTTGATGTGATACAAATATAATTGTATTTAAATTGTTTTTGCGGAGTGTACATATGAAAAAACTCGGATACAAAAGTACAACTGTCAGCTGTTATATAGGTTATATATCTCAGGCGATAGTGAATAACTTTTCACCTTTGCTTTTTGTTATGTTCAGCACACAGTTTAATGTAAGCCTGACTCAGCTGAGTCTTATGATTGCTGTCAATTTCGGCGTTCAGCTGCTGACCGATTTTATCGCGGCGCGTCTGGTTGACAAGGTCGGATACAGACCTTTTGTTGTTGCGGCTCATTTCCTTTGTGCGGCGGGTCTGTCCCTGATGAGTATATTGCCTTATCTGATGCCGCCTTATATCGGTCTTCTGATTTCTGCTGTTTTCAGTGCGGTCGGCGGCGGACTTATTGAGGTTATAGTCAGCCCGATAATCGAAGCTTGCCCGAGTGATAACAAGGCTTCAGCTATGAGCCTGCTCCACTCGTTTTACTGCTGGGGACAGATGGCTGTTGTGCTTTTTTCAACGCTCGTCTTCCGCTTTGCAGGTATGGGTGCGTGGCGCGTTATGGCGTGTGTCTGGGCGCTTATTCCGCTTGTCAATGCATTCCTTTATATGTTTGTGCCGATAAATGCACTTCCCTCCGAAGACGGCCATTCGGGTTTATTCTCTCTGTTTAAAAAGAAGACCTTTGTTATTGCGTTTCTTATGATGCTCTGTGCAGGTGCAAGTGAGCTGTCAATGAGCCAGTGGGCATCTGCTTTTGCTGAAAGGGGACTTAACGTTTCAAAGGCAATGGGCGACCTGCTCGGACCGTGTATGTTTGCCGTATTTATGGGAATTGCCCGTGTGTTTTACGGCAAATTCGGCGAGAAAATTGCGCTGAGCAAATTTATGGCAGGCAGCAGTGCTCTGTGCATAGTGGCTTACCTTATAACTGTTGTTTCGCCGTATCCGCTGTTATCTCTTGCCGGCTGTGCGCTGTGCGGACTTTCGGTTGGTATTATGTGGCCCGGCACGTTCAGCCTTGCGAGCAAAGCTATGCCTATGGGTGGCACGGCGATGTTTGCGATGCTTGCTTTCGCAGGCGATATGGGCTGCACGTCAGGACCTTCGCTCACGGGCAGGATTGCTGATGCACTCGGCTCTGATATCAAGGCGGGCTTTGCTTTTGCGGCAGTGTTCCCTGTGGCGATGCTGATTCTTTCGCTTGTCTGGATAAGACGCGAAAATAAAACGGTGAAATGATGTAACACTTTTCCTCCTTCTGCCATAGTATGTGGTGTAAGAAGAAAGGAGGAAACGAACATGGGATGCAACTTCTCTAACGGCAACTGCTCTTGGATCATCATTCTTATCCTTCTCATGTGCTGCTGCGGCGGTAGCGACAGCTACGGCTGTAACGGCAACTGCGGCAGAGATTCCGGTTGCGGCTGCGGCTGCTGATCTGATTTCTCGCAATATCTGACCCTCTAAAAAAGTCCTCGGAGAGCCTGACAACTCTCCGGGGACTTTCGTTTGTTTGCTTTTAAAAAATGTCAGGTGAATTGAAAGTAATTGTTGTATAAAATGAAATAAAAAGGTGTACAAATCACTTTTTATATGATATAATACTACGGAATGTAAAATTGGGGGTGGTATGAGTGTCAATAAAAGTAAGCGTTATTGTTCCGACGCATAACAGGCCGCACTTTCTTGGCCGCACGATAGATTCTTTGTTGGCGCAGACATACCGCGACACGGAAGTTGTTGTTGTCGATGACAACGCTCCGGACAGCCCTGCCAGAGCCGACACGCAGGCTCTGATGAAAGAATACGAAAAATATGACAATATTATATATGTGCAGAATGAAAAGCCCCTTGGCGGCGGTCCTTCACGAAACGAGGGCATCAAAGCGGCTACGGGCGATTATGTCACGTTCCTTGACGATGACGATATCTATCTGCCCGAAAAGGTTGAAACACAGCTTTCGTTTATGCTCAAGAATGATCTTGATATGAGCTTTACCGATGTTTTTATTCACAGTGCAGAGGGTAAGCTTGTTGAGTATCGCAGACACACTTATGTCAACGACTGCTCAAACGAAGAGCTTTTTCGCCAGCATATTCTTCATTCGCTTTGCCCGACGTCAACTTATATGATTAAGCGCAGCTTTATTCTCTCAACGGGTGGTTTCCGTGCCGTGCCTATGGGTCAGGATTTCTGGCTTATGTGGGATATGCTCGAGCACAATGCGAAAACAGGATATTTCCCGGTTTCATATATCATACAGTATATTCATAACGAAGGCAGGATTTCTGTCGGCAAAAACAAAATCAACGGCGAAAATGCACTTTACGAACTGAAAAAGAGCAGATTTGATCTGCTTTGCGCAAAAGAGCGCAGATACGTCCGATTCAGACATTATGCGGTTCTTTCGGTTGCTCATATTCGCAGCGGAAATCCGTTGGGTACTGTTTTATGTTGTGCTAAAACAGCTTTTGCGTCTCCCGGAGATCTTCTTAAAGAAATCCGCCGTTTTGTGCGCAACCGCAAGATTGCAAAACAGTCAATTAACACCGGCAAGTAAGAGGTTCTTATGTTTTCATTTAATAACGGAATATTAAGAATAAGCAGCGATAGGCTTGGTCTGGATCTGTTTATAGACGCAAGCTTCTTTATATTGCTCAGCTCGCTGTTCAGTGCCACCAATGTAGAAGGCAGCAACTATTTTTATTACGTTGCGTTTTTCCTGTTTTTCGGTCTGACTTTTATCAAGCTGCTTATGTCATTAAAGACACATGGCGGCCTGAATATACCGTCATTCACCCTGTGGTATGGCGGGTTTGTGTTGCTGTCGCTGGCATCTGTGCTGTGGGCGCAATATCCGGACAACAGTATGCGTGTTATATCACGAATGCTTCAGAGCACGGTTATAACATTTTGCGTAGCTCAAAACTATGCAACGCGCAAAGGTCTTCTCAGATGTATTCGTATTTTTGCCTGGACAGGCACCTGTATGGCACTGTATATGTTGGCAAACACGCCTGTTAACAAATGGTTCGACGGATTTTTCGGTTCGTCAGCAACTCACCAGAACACAAATACGCTCGGTATGCTTTTTACGCTTTGCGTTATGGTGTCGTTCTATTTTGCTTTTTATTGCAACGAAAAAAGATATTATGCAATTACTGTGTTGCAGATGCTTATCGTAATACTCACAAGCTCAAGAAAATCTTTGTTGGCTTCGGTTGCCGGTCTGGCTATGATGGCTATGCTGAAAGTGCAACGGCGCAATATAGTTTTTCGAATATTTACTATTTCGGGTTTTGTGTTGGCGGTTTATTATCTGATAATGTCAGTGCCCGAGCTTTATTCTGCAATCGGTGTGCGCATGGAATCAATGACAGAGCACCTGATGGGCGATGGCGGTGACTTCAGCATATCGCTGCGTCAGCTGTTCATCGATAACGCTAAGGATATGTTCTATGAAAAACCGCTCCTGGGTTATGGTATAAATAACTTTGTTGCATTGATATATCGCCGTATCGGCATCAGCTCGTATGCACATAACAACTATTATGAAATATTAGCAGACCTCGGAATAGTCGGATTCATAGTGTTTTACGGATATTATTTTTTCCTGCTGTTTACACTTCTCAAAATCTGGCGCAACAGAAACGGCTCATTGGTAAAATTGATGCTTGTCTGGCTTGCGGTTATAATGATTTGTGAATACGGTATGATAAGCTATTATTCGATATATATGCAGATAGCGCTTTGTTGTATATATATGCTGACCTGTGCGGTCGATAAAGAAGATGATTATACCGACGGCACACCAAGTTATCTGAAATACAAACACAGCGTATACGGCTAACTTAATTTCACCTTATATAAAGAGAAAGGAAGATGACCTTGAATTCTAATAACAACAGCACAACAGCACCCAAGGGCATTGAAATCAATATTGTTTTTCTGCTTGAAACAGTGCTTAAAAAATGGTGGCTGCTGATTGTATCATCGGTTGTTATGGCAGCAATCGGACTTGGCATAGGTGTAGTCACAACCAATCCGACATACACGTCTGACTTGAGCTTTACCACATACAATCAGGAGGCTGCAAACGTTGTCTCTGCCGGTGATATCAACAGCTCCGTTCAGATTGCCAATACCTTCAAATATATTCTTCAGAGCCGTACAATGCTGCAGAAGGTAGCACAAAACTGTGGCGGTAATGTAGCTATTGATGATATCACCTCCAGTATGCAGATTATTAACGAATCCGATACCAATATCATCATTATCAGAATTACAACGTCAGATCCGAAGCTCTCTTTTAATATCGCAAGCGGTTTTGAGAAGTGCTATGAGGAAGTTGTCAATTACGCTTATCCCAACGCAACACTTCAGCTTTGTGAAACAGCGTTTATGCCCGAAGAACCCGACGCAAGCAAATCGGCAATGCGTCTGTCTGTAATCGGTGCAATAGTCGGATTTGCAATTGCGTTTATTGCTGTTATTATTACAAACGCCGTGCGTGATACTGTTCAGACCGTTGAGGATGTTCAGGTTAAGCTCGAATCTAACCTTATCGGTACAATCGGCAACGTGCGTGTCAAAAATAAAAAGAAGAACAAGGGCTACCGCCTGCTTCTGACAGACCGTACGTTAGGCTTCTCATTTATTGAATCGTATAAGGCGATACGAACAAAGGTTGAAACCTTCTGCACAAGAAAAGATCACAAGGTTATTCTTGTTACAAGCGCCGGTGAAAATGAAGGTAAAACCACATTCTCAATGAACCTTGCGCTCAGCCTTGCACAGAACGGAAAATCGGTGCTTGTTATTGACGCTGACCTTCGTAAGCCTGCTGTAAGCAAGTTCCTCAACCTCAACGTTAGCCCGGAATACGATCTGGCTTCCGTTATCAGCGGCAAAACAGAGCTCAGCGATGCAATCAAGTACGTTGAAAAATATAAGCTCTTTATTCTTACAACTGCTCACTCGAACGATGAGCCTACAGAAATTCTTTCATCACAGCAGATGCACAAGGTTATCAAAGCTGCACGCGAAGAGTTTGATTACGTTATTATAGATACAGCGCCTGCGGCAGTTGTTACAGATGCAAACATCCTTTCCAACTTTGCGGATGCAGCTATTCTTGTTGTACGTGAGAACTTCTCAGCCTGCACACGTATACGCGGAGTTATTGATGATATCACGTCAGCTAAGGCTGAGCTTATCGGTTGTGTATTCAACAACGTTGCTTCAGACGGCGTAAGAGGTGCTTACAGTAAATATAAGTACGGATACGGTTACGGCTACGGTCGCCGTTACGGCTATGGCTATGGCGGCTACGGATACGGTTACGGCTACGGCGAATCGTCCGGTTCTTCGGATGAGCCGCAAGACTCGGACGGATAAGTTAAACAGTTAAAAATAAACAGCGGATAGTTTCGTGTGAACTATCCGCTGTTTTTATGCTGTCTGAATTTTTTCTGAGTTGATTTTTTTCTTCAGTCTGCTTTTGATTATAAGGAAGCAGATGAAATGAATGCTTGCACATAAGAACCACGATACCGTATAGGCGATATAGAGCGTTTGCTGTGTCGGATTTGCACGGAATGCTGTGTAGACCCATATAACTCTGAAAACGCAGGAACCGAAAACAGAAACAATCATCGGCAGGGTTGAGCAGTTCATTCCCCTGAGCAGACCGACGAAAACCTCCATAACTCCGCAAAGGAAATACGGCAGACAAATCATCTTTAGTCTTATCATACCGTAGGGGATTATTGCCGCATCTGTTGAATAGATCTTGAGTAACGTTTCACCGCAAAGGTAAGAAGCTCCTCCCATAAGCAGACCGACAACCGTTACGGTCATCAGCGTTACAACAGCAACGCGTGATATTCGATCGGGCTTTTTTGCGCCTACGTTCTGGCTGACAAAGGTGACTGCAGCCTGGTAGACCGAGTTCATAGCCGTGTACGTGAAGCCTTCAATATTGGCCGCTGCTGCGTTGCCTGCCATTGCCGTTGAACCGAAGGAGTTTATTGATGACTGAATCAGCACGTTTGAAACGGAGAAGAGAGAGCTCTGTATTCCGGCAGGCAAACCTACTTTCATCATCTCAGCAATCTCTTTTTTGTGAAACCTGATGTCTTTAACGTTAAGATGGCAGCAGTTATCAAGCCTGATAAGACAAATAACAACGAGCACAGCTGAAATATATTGCGAAATAATTGTTGCAAGAGCAACACCTGCAACGTCCATATGAAACACGCACACAAACAGAAGGTTGAGCAGCACGTTTGCAATGCCAGAAAACGTAAGGAACCATAGCGGACGCATAGTGTCGCCCATAGCTCTGAGTATTGCCGCACCGAAGTTATAAACCATTACGCCCGGCATACCGAGAAAATAAATCCTGACGTACAGTGTGGCAAGGTCAATTACGTCCGCGGGTGTGTCCATAAGCGTGAGGAAGAATTTTGATAGGGTGATGCCGATTATAAGCGTTGCCATTCCTGCTATAAGACTTAATGCAATAGCGGTGTGCACGGCATCGTGAGCTTTGCGGAAGTTGTGAGCACCGATGTTTTGGGCGACCACAACGCTTGCGCCGACACTCAGACCGATAAACAGGTTTATCATCAGGTGTATCAGAGAGGTCGTTGAACCGACTGCCGCCAGCGATGCGCTTCCTGCAAATCTTCCTACAACAGCAATGTCAGCGGCGTTATACAGCAGCTGCAGTATGCCCGAAAGCATCAGCGGCAACGAAAACAAAAGCACCTTGCCGAGCAAAGGGCCGTTGCACATGTCAATTTCGTGTTTTGTCTTTTTCATATCGTCAGTCCTTGAGGTATATTCTTATATAAAAATCAATTGTGGTGTCAAGAGAATCGAGTGAGCCGAGCTTTAATTTGTCGGCAGGTGAGGTGTGATAATAATACGGTGTCATTTTGAACAGCGCTTCAATATCCTCTCTGCAGGCAAGGCTGACGGTATGTGTGCTGTTGAATGCACGGCTGAGCGTGAAGCCTTCAATATCGGGGCAGATTTCCTCGTTTTTATAAGGCTTTTCGTAAAGTGCGGATTTCATTTCCCACAGATGGTCAGCACCCGGACACACACTTATAAGGCAGCCACCCGGTCTGATGACACGCATAAATTCTTTTTCGCAAAACGGTGCAAAAAGATGAACCGCACAGTCAATGTTGCTGTCTGCAAGCGGAATATCCGACATATTTGCAACAAAAAAAGTTGCGTTGCATTTTCTCTTTGCTGCAAGGCGCACCATCTCTTTTGAAATATCAAAGCCGTAAACGTCGGCATTGCAATCTTCGGTTATGAGCCGGGTGTAATAGCCTTCGCCGCAGCATATGTCAAGCACGCTTGCAGGGTTTAAAGCTGAAATCTCATGGCACACAGCCTGTGCTGCAGCGGCAAAATATCCTTTATCAAGGAAACTCTTTCGTGAGCGTGCCATATCGCGGTTGTCACCTATCAGACTTCCGCTTTTGCTGCCGGTGAGAAGGTTGACATAGCCTTCTTTTGCAATGTCAAAGCTGTGTGAATTTTCACACCTGAAAGCATTTTCGCTTTTTGATAATTCTCTTTTACATACAGGGCAAAGCAATGCGTTCATATTTTTCTCCGTTCCGAAGGGTTATATAAAGATATTATATATCACAAATATTGCATAGTCAAATAGAATCAGCTTTATTTGCCACTTGAAATTATTTGTAAAAGAGGTTATTATACTTGTATATCTTTTTGGAGGAAATATGATGAAAAGAGCATTGTCTGTTTTGTTTGTAATAATTTTGCTTGCTGTGTCTGTTTTGCCTGCAGGTGCGGTTGTTGATCTGACTTCGATTGAAGCACCTTACGGCATCGTATATAAAGTGTATAACGACACTGTTGCTGAGCGCGTAAGCGTGAGCTGCCTTTTCGAAGATAATTATGCCGCAATTTCGAGCATGACAAATGAAGAAAGCATGGCGAAATACGGTATTTCAAACATAAATACCTATATCCAGATTGACTACCGTATTGACGGCGGTGAGTGGCAGGCTGATGACGTGTGGGGTACAACCCCTACTGCATCTGAACACGGCGGTCAGGTTGCTAAAGGTGAAACGGTAAGAACGTTTGATTTGCTTTATCTTACGAATGAGAGCACACGAAATAAGGTCGGCGATATCGTAAAGACCAACGAAAAAGGTCAGTATGTTTTCGATCTTGATAATCATACGCTTGAGTTTCGTATGAGAACGTCTATGCTTTACACCAGAAACAATGTGGATCAGGTTATGACTTCCGCGTGGACCGATACAGTGAAGGTTGAGCGTGAAGTCGATTTCGGTAAAGCTCCTTCAGAGCTTGAAGCACCCAAGGTTTATAATCCGCGGATTGAGTACCGTGAAGATGAAATGCCTTACCTTGCTTTCGATATAAAAACTCCCGAGAGCATCAAAGAGGCAGAAGCGTGGCTTTCTACCCAGATGCCGACATATATTTCGCTGAACGTTGAGATAGCCAAAGGTGACGGTGCATGGGAAACAGCACAGTTTTCGGGAGAAGGTAACCATTATTCAAATGAAACGAAGACTGTATACCTTACAGCGGTTGACGTTGATGACGTTTCAAAAATGAAGATCCGTGCACAGTACGGCACATACATCGAAACAGAAAACGGAACGCAGCCTCTCAACTCCGATTACAGCGATGTGCTTGAGTTTGATGTTCCCCGTTGGGCAGAGGGTAAGGGCATTGTTCACGCAAGATGTAAGATCTGCGCAATATGCCACCCGATTTTCGGTCAGTGTATGTTTGTGCTTGGCGGCATAATCCTTGTCGTGCTTGCTGTTGCGGCAGTGCCGTTGAAAATGCATCTTGACAATGTTAAGAAAAAGAAAGCCGCAGAAGAGGCGGAGAAAAAACGCAGATTAGAGGAAGAACGCAAGGCATACGACAGTAAGAAACAGGAGAAAAAACAGAAGAATAAGAAATAAGCAAGATATGACAATTCAAACCGCAGCACGGCAAAGATTTAGAGCCGTCTGCGGTTTACTTTTTTGTGTGACGGAGAGGCTGTTATGAAATAAATCTTGCAAAACAGTTGCATCTTTCATAAAAAAAGAGTATTATATAAATAATTATTTAATATGGAGCGACACAGTATGACAAAGTCGATTCTGAATAAAATAGATGCACTTTATGCAAGGCTTTCCAAAGGACAGAAGAAGATTGCCAACTATATAATGGAGAATTACGATAAGGCTGCTTTTATGACTGCGGCACGCCTTGGCGAAACTGTAGGTGTCAGCGAGAGCACGGTTGTGCGTTTTGCAACAGAGCTTGGTTTTGAGGGTTATCCTGCTTTTCAGAATGACCTGCAGGAGCTTATCCGCAGTAAGCTGACCAGTGTTCAGCGAATGGAGAGCGCAAGTGTGCGCATCGGCCAGGATGAAATACTCGAAACCGTTCTTTCGGCAGATGCATCAATGATAAAAGCTACTCTCGAGCAGACCTCAAAAGAGAGTTTCAACGGTGCGGTTGAGGCTATAAACAAAGCCAGAAACATCTATATTTTAGGTGTGCGCAGTGCCGCTACACTGGCTAATTTCCTTGCTTTCTACTTCAGACCTGTTTACGAAAACGTAATCCTTGTTGACAGTGCGCGTGCCAGCGAGGTGTTCGAACAGATATTCCGTATTGATGAAAGAGATATCTGTATTGCTATCAGCTTCCCTCGCTATTCCAACCAGACAATAAGCGCTCTGCGCTTTATGCGCGATAAGAAAGCCAAGATAATTTCCATTACCGACAGTGAGCTTTCTCCGATTGCTCAGTTTGCGGATTATCTTCTGCTTGCACGCAGCACAATGGCTTCTTTTGTTGATTCGCTTGTTGCGCCGCTGAGTCTTATCAATGCGCTCATCGTTGCCGCAACGTTCAATCGCCGCAGTGAGGTTTATGATAATCTCAGCGAGCTTGAAAAAATTTGGGATGACTATAACGTATATGACAAGCAGGAGGCAAGACCTGAAGATGACAGATGAGATAATAATTATCGGTGCGGGTGCCGCAGGTATGATGGCGGCAATTCAGGCGGCACGCGGCGGCAAAAACGTCACGCTGCTTGAACGCAACGACCGCCCCGGCAGAAAAATAGTTATCACCGGCAAGGGTCGGTGCAACGTTACAAATGCGGCAAACCTCCTCAACGACCTGATTGCGGCTGTGCCCGTCAACGGCAGGTTTCTCTACAGCGCTTTTTCGTCATTTATGCCGCAGGATACAATGGACTTTTTTGAGGAGCAGGGTGTGCCGCTCAAGATTGAGCGCGGCAACCGTGTGTTTCCTGTGTCGGATTCTTCGCTCGATATAGTTGATGCGCTTTACGGCGCCGCAAAAAAAGCGGGCGTGAAGTTCCGCAAGGGCAGGGCGGTTGAGCTTGTTATAAATGACGGGCTCGTTACCGCGGTAAAAACCGAAGAAGGCGATATGATTGAATGCGGCGGTGTTGTTGTTGCAACCGGCGGCAAATCCTATCCCGGTACAGGCTCCACGGGCGACGGTTACAGCCTTGCTGCTCAGGCAGGTCATACCGTAACCGAGCTCAAGCCTTCACTTGTGCCGCTTGAGGCGCACGAGGGATTCTGTTCACAGCTTATGGGTCTTTCACTGCGTAACGTGGCAATCCGCGTTGAAGATACTGAAAAGTATCGCACGGTTTACGAGGATTTCGGTGAAATGCTGTTTACACATTTCGGTGTGTCCGGTCCGATGATTCTCAGCGCAAGCTCACATATGCGCGATATGAAGAACGGAAAATACGTCATACATATCGATCTCAAGCCTGCGTTGAGCCACGAACAGCTTGATAAGCGCGTCGTAAAGGATTTTACAGAAAACGCAAACAAGGATTATGTCAATTCGCTCGGCTTGCTTTTGCCCAGAAAGCTGATTCCCGTTATCGCAAAGCTTTCGGGTATAAAAACTTCGACCAAAACAAACCAGATAACAAGAGAACAGCGAGCCGGTCTTGTGGATTTACTTAAAGATTTCAAGGTCACTGTTACAGGCTTCCGTCCGATAGAAGAGGCGATAGTCACCTCGGGCGGTGTCAAGGTCAGTGAGGTTGACCCGAAAACAATGAAATCAAAACTTGTGCCGAATCTTGCTTTTGCAGGTGAGGTGCTCGATGTTGATGCATATACAGGTGGCTTTAATCTGCAGATAGCCTTTTCAACGGGCTATGCGGCAGGAAACAATATCTGAAGGATGGGTGAATTTTATGATTAATATCGCAATCGACGGTCCTGCAGGCGCAGGTAAAAGCACAATCGCAAGAAAGCTTGCTGCAGGACTCGGGTATATATACGTTGATACAGGTGCGCTCTACCGTGCTGTCGGTGTCAATGCAATGCGCAAGGGTGCTGATACAAAGGATGCTCAGCAGGTTACCGAGACACTCGGCAGTGCAGATGTAAGCCTTCGTTTTGTTGACGGTGAACAGCGTGTTTTCCTCGGTGATGAAGATGTTTCGCTTGCAATCCGTACACCTGAAGCTTCTATGGCTGCGTCAAACGTTTCCGCAATTCCCGCTGTAAGAGAGTTCCTTTTTGATCTTCAGCGCAATATTGCGGCAAGCAACAACTGTATTATGGACGGCAGAGATATCGGCACGGTTGTGCTCCCGGATGCTCAGGTCAAAATTTTCCTGACAGCTTCTGCTGAGGTTCGCGCAAAGCGCAGATATGATGAGCTTCTTGCCAAAGGTATGCAGGCTGATTACAAGCAGGTGCTTGATGAAATGGTGCAGCGCGATTATCAGGATTCACACCGCGCGATTGCTCCTCTCAAGCAGGCTGATGATGCCGTGCTTGTCGATACATCCGATATGAATCTTGAGCAGGTTGTCGATACACTTAATAAAATTGTGAAGGAGAAAATGTAAAATGGCTTTCAATTATTCTATTATACGTGACAGAAAATTTTATAATGTGGTTACAAAGCCCTTGAAATTCGGCTTTAAGCTTTTCCTCAGAGTCAAGTGCGTAGGCAAGGAGAACATTCCCCAGGATGGCGCTTTTATCATTGCCGTTAACCATATCAACGTTCTCGATCCCGTAATAATCATAAGCGAGTGCAAAAGACCCATTCATTTCATGGCAAAATCAGAGGCTTTCAAGAATAAGCTTGCCGCATGGTTCCTCACGCATCTCAACGTTTTCCCTGTCAACAGAGGCAGAAACGATAAAGCGTCGGTTGACTATGCTGTGAAGCTTGTCGAAAACGGTCACGTGCTCGGCATTTTCCCCGAAGGCACACGTTCAAAGGACCTCAAGCCGCAGAAGCCTAAGGCAGGCGTAGCTCTTATTGCAAAGCAGACCGAGGCGGATATTCTCCCCGTATCTATGTATTGCGAAAAGAAAAAAGGCTTCTTGCGTGAGATTACCGTCCGTTTTGGTGAGCTTATCAAGTATGAGGAGCTTGGTCTTGAGGGTGAGTGCTCAACACGTGAGCTTCGTGATGCTGCAGAAAAGGTTATGGGCGAAATTGTCAGCCTCTGGGAGGAAGGACATTGCAAATAACTCTTGCAAAAACGGCGGGCTTCTGTTTCGGAGTCAACAGAGCGGTTGATCTTGTCTACTCAATGCTCGGCGAAGGCAAAAGGGTCTGTACATTAGGTCCGCTTATTCATAATCCTCAGGTTATTGCTGACCTTGAAACAAAGGGCACACGTATAATTGATGAGCCTTCACAGGCTCTTGAGGGCGAAACTCTGGTCGTGCGTGCTCACGGAGTCAGTGCGGCGGTTGAAGATCAAATCGCCTCTATGAATATTGATTGCTGCAACGCAACGTGTCCGTTTGTCAAAAAAATTCACAGAATTGTTTCTGAAAAGGTGAATGAGAACACGGTTGTTCTTGTCGCAGGTGACGCGAAGCATCCCGAAGTTCAGGGTATAGTCGGTCACTGCAAGACGGAGTGCATAGTCTTCGGTAACAGCGAAGAACTTGAAAAAATTGCCGAAAGCAGCCGCTATTTATCTGAAAAAGAAATATTGGTGGTTGCTCAGACAACTTTCAGCACAAAAGAATGGAATTTATGTGAAAAAAAGATAAAAAAACTCTATACAAATCCAAAAATTTTTGATACAATATGCTGTGCGACGCAAGAAAGACAGCAGGAAGCATACGAGCTGTCACTTGTGAATGACGCAATGATTATTATTGGCGGCCGTCAGAGTTCCAACACCGCAAAGCTTAAAGCGGTTTGCGAACCCAACTGCCAGACCTATCTTGTCGAAACGGCAGATGAGGTAAGGCAGCTTGATTTCAGCGGCTGCACCCGTGTTGGCGTTACTGCAGGGGCATCTACTCCTGCCGGTATAATAAAGGAGGTACTACAAACCATGTCTGAAAATGTAATTGAAAATGTTCAGCTCGAGAATGACGCTCTTGAAGCTGACAAGGAGCAGGTAACTGCTCAGGCAGCTGGTCAGGAAGCGACAGCAGTCGCAGAAGCTGCAGAGGAGTCCTTCGAGGCACTTATGGAGGAGTCACTCAAAAGCATGAGCACCGACCAGAAGGTTCGTGGTATCGTTGTTGGCATTTCCCCCAGTGAAATCCAGGTGGACATCGGCCGCAAGCAGACAGGCTACGTTCCGATTGACGAGTACAGCAACGATCCTACGGCTGACCCGTCCAAGGAACTTAAGATCGGTGACGAGATCGAGCTCATCATCATGAAGACAAACGACGCAGAGGGCACAATGATGCTTTCAAAGCGCCGTCTTGATGCATCCAAGGCTTGGACTGACATCTGTGAAGCAAACGAGAGCGGCGAAGTTCTCGAGGGCACAGTATTCGAGGTTATCCCCAACGGCGGCGTTCTTGTTGCTTGCAAGGGTTCTCGCGTATTCATCCCCGGCTCACACACAGGTCTTTCAAAGGACGAGCCTCTTGAGAGCCTTCTCAAGCAGAAGGTTTCCTTCAAGGTCATCGACGTAAATAAGCAGCGTAAGCGTGCAGTCGGCTCAATCCGCGTTGTTCTCCGTGAGGCACGCAAGGAGCAGGCTAAGGCATTCTGGGATAACGCTGCAGAGGGCAACGTTTACACAGGTACCGTTAAGTCCCTTACAAGCTACGGCGCATTCGTTGATATCGGCGGTGTTGACGGTATGGTTCACATTTCCGAGCTCAGCTGGAAGCGCATCAAGCACCCCTCAGAGGTTGTCAGTGTTGGCGATACTGTTGAGGTTTACATCAAGAAGCTCGACGCAGAGAACAAGAAGATTTCTCTCGGCTACAAGAAGGTTGAGGACAATCCCTGGGAGATCATGCGCCGTGATTACCCCGTAGATACAGTTTGCAAGGCAACAGTTGTCGGTATGACAACATTCGGTGCTTTCGCTAACGTTATCCCCGGTATCGACGGTCTTATCCACATTTCTCAGATTGCTGATCGCCGCATCAACAAGCCCGAGGACGTTCTTTCTGTCGGTGATGTTGTTGACGTAAAGGTCACAGAGATCGACTTCGACAAGAAGCGCGTAAGCCTTTCAATCCGTGCTCTCATCGAGCCCGCAGCTGAAGAAGCAGTTGAAGAGGCAGCAGAGGAAGCTGCAGAAGAAGCAGCTGAATAATCAAACCTTTAAATTAAAAGGCAGGAGCGCATTTCGTTCCTGCCTTTTTTTGAAATAACTAAAAGAACGGAGTGTGTATTTATGGCAACTGTTAAGTATAAACCCTTCAAGCAAGATAAGAGAACAACTTATACCCTTAAGGACGGTCTGCCCTCGCTCAATATTCTCTCTGCCGCATTTGATAAAGACGGCAAGGCGTGGATCGGCACAGACAACGGTGTAGCCGTATTTGAAAACGGCACTTTCAAAACAGTTGAAGGTTTTGAAGGCAAAGTTCAGGTGCTCTTCACCGATGCTGACGGCAGACTCTGGATTGGCTGCGGTAACACTGTTTGCACGTCTGATGGCGAAAATAAGCAGGAGCTTGACAGCGACATTATTGCGATTTCTCAGGACCATTCGGGTAATCTCCGCCTTATAACACGTGATAGCCTCTACAGATATAACGGTGAGTTTGTCTTCTGGCATTCTAACGACGGCTCAGTGCCTTATGATATGGCTGCAGTAGGTGACGGTGAGGTTTATGCCGCTGTCGGTTCAAGCCTCAAGACAGCTTTCGGCAAGCGTCTTCGTTGGTTCCCCATCAATAACGAAACCTCTGATATGCCGATTACAAATGTTCAGGCTGTTGCAGGTGACAAGTTCGGTATTCTCTGGGTCGGTACAAAGGATGGCGTTTTTGTTTACGATTCGCGTAACCATTGGGTATCCAAAAAGCAGGTTAATGCACTTTGTAGCTACAATGTAAAGAAGATTCTCTTCGGTAAGACAGGCAAACGCTATGTCGGTACAGATATCGGTATTATGATTTATGACGGTGCAAAACGTCATTTCTACACCGCGGGATATTGGCTTCCCTCGGGTGAGGTTACTGCAATTGCCGAAAGTGCGGACGGAAACACAATCTGGGTCGGCACAAAGACTGGTGCAGTATGCATCGAAACCCTCACAATGACACTTGAAGAAAAAGCAAGACATTATTCCGCTCTGACGGAAAAACACAATGTGCGTGACATCGGTTTTGTTACAAACCGTTTTGTTGACAATGCTCACGATTTTAATACAGGTCGCGTTGAAATTTCCGATAACGATGGTCTGTGGACGGGTTGCTATCTTATCGGTCAGGCATACCGTTATGCCGTAACCGGTGAGCAGGAGGCGCTCGATATCTGCCGCCGCTCGATGAAAGCTTTGCTCCATCTTATGAAGATTACCGGTATTCCGGGCTTTACCGCGCGTGCAATCCGCCGCCCCTGGGAGTATAACTTCGGCAACGGTAACCCTGAGTGGCACCTTACCAAGGATGATATAAGCGAGCTTGAATGGAAGGGCGAAACCTCAAGCGATGAAATGGTAGGTCATTTTACAGCTGCTGCAACTTACTTTGATTTCTGTGCTGATGAGGCAGAGAAAAAAGAGATAAGCGATGCAATCTGTGCTATTGTTGATCATATTCTTTCGCACGGATATAAGCTTTGCGATATCGACGGTCTGCCTACAACCTGGGCAAACTGGAGCCCCGACGACCTCAACCGCAGCGACCGTTGGTATTGGGAGCACGGTGTAAATGCGCTTGAAATGCTCGCTTTCCTTAAAGTTGCACACCATATGAGCGGCGATGAAAAGTACAATGCAGAGTATCTGCGTCTTATCGAAAAAGAGCACTATGCAGTTAACACAATGTACCGCAAGGTTGACGATGCTCACACCTGCCACATTGATGATAACCTCTGCTTCCTCATCTCAATTCCGCTTCTCAGATATGAGACAGACCCCGATATTCTTCAGTGCTACCTTATCGGTATGCGTGAACATTGGGAGTATGAGCGTGTTGAGCATAATCCTTTCTGGAATATTCTCTACGGCGTGTTTACCGATGAGTGCTGTGACCTTGATATAGGTGTTAACAGCCTTCGTGAAATGCCTCTCGATTTAATAGAATTGAAGCTTATCAACAGCGTCAGAAATGACCTCGAGTGGGATTACTCACCCGAAAAGTTCGGTGAAGAGCCTCATATGAAAGTAGCTCTTCCTTATGATGAAAAGCCGGTTTCTTCCTATGACTACAATCCGCTTCTTCCCGACCGTATGAGAGACGATTACCGCCTTGTTGACGGTGCACTGTATCTTATGCCTTACTGGATTGGTCGCTACTACGGCTTGATCGAAGAATAAAACGTATTAATACGGAGTTGATCTGAATTGTCAACTATAAAATATAAGCCATTCAAACAGGATAAACGTACCCATTATGATTGCCGCGACGGTTTGCCGTCAAGCGATGTGCTCTGCCTTGCTGTCGGTGCTGACGGCAGGGTGTGGGCGGGTACGCAGAAAGGTGTTGCGTGCTTTGACGGTGAGCGTTTTGTGAGCGTGCCTTTGTTTGATTCGTCCGTGCAGTCGACGTTTACGGATTCGTCAGGTAACGTCTGGCTTGCGAGCGGTAACATTGTTTGCACTTGTGACGGCAAAAATATGCAGCAGCTCGAGGGTGACGTTGTTGCAATTTCTCAGGATCACGCAGGCAGGCTGCGTCTTATCACAGATAAGCACCTTTACCGCTATGAAAACGGTGAGTTTGTCAAGTGGTACTGGACAGAAAACGCAAACGTGCTCGATATGTGTGCTTTTGCAGACGGTGAGATTTTTGTTGCGGCTGAAAACAGCCTTAAAACTGCGCTCGGCAAACGCTTGCGCTGGTTTAACGTCACACCCGAAACTTCTAAATTTCCCGACAGCCGTATTCAGGCTGTTGCCGGTGATAAGTTCGGTCTTACCTGGATAGGTACAGACAAAGGTCTTGTAATTTATGATGCAGGCAATCACTATGTGACAAAAGATAAGGTGAATGCGCTCACAAGCTATAATGTCAAAAAAATTCTTTTTGGCACGAGTGGCAAACGCTATGTGGGAACCGATATCGGTCTTGTCATTTATGACGGTGCAAAGCGCCATTTTTACGGCGCAGAATACTGGCTTCCCGACGGCGAAGTCACTGCGATTGCGGAGGCTGATGGCAATTCGGTCTGGGTTGCTACACACAAGGGCATCTCTCACATTGAAACGGTGATGATGACTCTTGAAGAGAAGGCTGATTTCTATCAGGATATAAACGAAAAATATAACCTTCGTGATATCGGTTTTGTGGCTCAACGTGTTCTTGATGATGCGCGCGATCTCGGTTCGGGATATGTCAACATAACCGATAATGACGGTTTGCGTGCAGGCTCTTACCTTATGGCTATGGCGTATAAATATGCTGTGACGGGTGACGAAACAGCTCTCGCGATTGCAAAGCGATGTGTCGAGGCAATGCTCGTGCTTCTCAATGTCACAGGCATTCCGGGGCTTACCGCACGCTGTGTGCGCCGCAAGGGTGATAACAGCTACTGCGGCAATATGCCCAAGTGGTTTGATGCAGGTGAATATGAATGGCTCGGTGATGTTTCAAGTGATGAAATGGTCGGTCATTTTTCTGCTCTTTCCGTATTTTACGATATCTGCGCCGATGAAGAAGAAAAGGCAGTTATCTGCAAGGCTCTTTGTGCTGTTGTTGACCATATACTCGAAAACGGCTATAAACTAAAAGATGCTGACGGTGAGTATACACGCTGGGGCAACTGGAACCCTGACGATATCAACCGCAACAGTGACTGGTCCGGTGAGCACGGCACGAATGCACTTGAGATGCTAGCTTTCCTGAAAATTGCTTATCATATGAGCGGCGATGAAAAATATAATGCCGAATACTTCAGACTCGTCAGAGAAGAGCATTATGCTCTCAATACGATGTACCGCAAAGTGAAGGATGAGCACACCTGCCATATTGATGACAACCTCTGCTTTTTGTCTTCAATTCCTCTGCTCACTTACGAAACTGATCCTGATCTGAGAGCTGTGTATCTCGTCGGTATGCGCGAACACTGGGAGTATGAGCGGATTGAGCGCAACCCGTTCAACAACATTGTTTATGCCTCGCTCACCGGTGAAGACGGCGACTCGGATAAGGCAGCTAACAGCCTTCGCGAAATGCCGCTGATTTTGATGACGGTAAACGTCACAAACAGCCTGCGCAACGATCTCGTGTGGAATTATTCGACAGAACAGTTCGGCGAACCTCCGCAGCTGGCAGAGCCGTTGCCTTACGACGAAAAGCCTGCTGTAAGATATCACCGTAATCATTTCCGTGCAGATGCAGTCTGTCGCAGACCTTCTCTGCTGGAAGGTGTGAGCTATCTTTTGCCTTACTGGATGGGTAGGTATTATGGTGTAATCGGTGAATAAATTTTCATAATCCCGAATAATTTATGAAAAAACTTGCACTAATTATTCATAGGTGCTATAATAAGCACAACTATAAATAGGAGGTAATTTATTATGTCCAAGAAAACAATCATTAAAATTGCTTCTGTTGTACTTGCACTTGTGCTCGGTATGACAGCTCTCTGGGCTTGCGGCGGCGAGAAAGAAGAGGCTAAAGAGGGCGAGAACGTCCTTATTATGGCTACAAATGCTTCCTTCCCTCCCTATGAATTCAAAGAGGGTGATTCATTCGCAGGTATCGACGTTGAGATTGCAGGTCTCATCGCAGAGAAGCTCGGTATGCAGCTGAAGATAGAGGATGTTGATTTCGGTTCAATCATCGGCGGCGTTCAGAGCGGCAAGTTCGATATGGGTATGGCAGGTATGACTGTTACCGAAGAGCGCCTTCAGAGCGTTAATTTCTCCACTACATATGCTACAGGTGTTCAGGTTGTTATCGTTGCTGAGGATTCAACAATCAAATCTCTTGATGACCTCAAGGCTGACGGCACAATGAAGTACGGCGTTCAGCAGGATACAACAGGCGATATCTATGCTTCCGACACAGTTGAAAACGGCGGCTACGGCAGTGATAACGTTATCCGCTACAAGACAGGTGCAGAAGCTGTTCAGGCTCTTAAGTCCGGCAAAGTCAGCGCAGTTATCATCGATAACGAGCCTGCAAAGTCTTTCGTTGCTGCTAACGAAGGTCTCAGAATCCTTGATGCTGAGTGGGCAATTGAAGACTACGCAATCTGCATAGCTAAGGAAAATGCTGATCTTCTCACAAAGATCAACACTGCTCTTGCAGAGCTTGAAGCAGAGGGCAAGATTAAGGCAATTATCGATAAATATATCGCTGCCTGATTTTAACTAAACATAATAGCGGCGGGCGGCCTTATGATTCGCCCGCTGTTTTTATGGTAAAGGAGTAAAGTAATGACCGCGTGGATTGTTAGCGATTATATTTCTTTTATGAAAGAAAGAACAGGAGAGCTTGTTAAGCTCCTGAAAGAGGGTTGGGTTGATTTCGCGGATGAATTCAAACTCAACTTTATAGAGGGTGACCGTTGGGAATGGCTTCTTGACGGCTTTAAAAACACAATTTTAATAACTCTTTTTTCGTGCCTTCTCGGCATTGCGCTCGGTGTTGTTGTGGCAATCGTGCGCTCAACTTACGACAAAACAGGCGCCGATATGAAAAAACGCGGCGGCTTCGGATATAGATTGTTTGCATTTTTCAATGTTATATGTAACATTTATCTGACCATTATCCGCGGCACACCCGTTGTTGTTCAGCTTTTGATTATGTATTTTGTAATCTTTGCTTCGTCAACAAACGGAACGGCTGTTGCAATTGTTGCGTTCGGTATCAACTCAGGTGCTTATGTCGCAGAGATTTTCCGAAGCGGCATTATGTCAGTTGATAAGGGTCAGTTTGAGGCGGGCAGAAGCCTTGGCCTCAACTACATACAGACAATGATTCACATAATCATTCCGCAGATGTTCAAAATTGTTCTGCCCACACTTTGCAACGAGTTTATCGTTCTTCTTAAGGAGACGTCTGTTGCAGGTTATGTCGGCATTGTTGACCTCACCAAAGCCGGCGACCTTATCCGAGGCAGAACGTTCTCAGCGTTCATGCCGCTTATTGCGGTTGCGCTGATTTATCTTGTTGTGGTTATGATATTTACCTCACTTGTAGGAAAACTCGAAAGGAGGCTGCGTAACAGTGACCACTAATGAAGTGCTCATAAAAGTTGAAGGTCTTGAAAAAGCTTTCGGTGACAACAAGGTTCTCAGAGGTATTGATACCGAAATCAAAAAAGGCGAAGTGGTTGTTGTTATCGGTGCGTCCGGCTCAGGTAAATCAACCTTCCTTCGTTGTCTCAATCTGCTTGAGGATCCTACAGGCGGCAAAATCTTTTTTGAAGGCACGGATATTACCGCACCCAAGGTCAATATAAACCTTCACCGTCAGAAGATGGGTATGGTTTTTCAGCAGTTCAATCTTTTCAACAACCTTACAATTCTTAAAAATATCACCCTTGCGCCCGTAAAGCTTGGTGTGATGTCGAAGGATAAGGCAGAAGAGAAGGCTATGGAGCTGCTCAGAAGAGTAGGGCTTGAGGAGAAAGCAAATGCTTATCCCAGCCAGCTTTCGGGCGGTCAGAAGCAGCGTGTTGCAATCGTGCGTGCGCTTGCGATGAATCCCGAGGTGCTTCTCTTTGATGAGCCGACAAGTGCGCTCGACCCCGAAATGGTAGGCGAGGTTCTTGAGGTTATGAAGCAGCTTGCCGATGAGGGTATGACAATGGTTGTTGTAACCCACGAAATGGGCTTTGCCCGTGAGGTTGCAAGCCGCGTTGTGTTCATCGATGAGGGCGTTATTGCAGAAGAAAACACACCTGTCGAGTTCTTTGCAAATCCTCAGTGCGACAGACTCAAGGATTTCCTTTCGAAAGTTCTTTAATATTTTGCAAGCGGCGGCATACTGTGTGCTGCCGCTTGTTGACTTATAAAATGGTTTGTGTTAAAATGCACATACAAGCATTAAAAGGAGGAATTTATAATGAAAAAGTTTATCGCTGTGCTGCTTTGCTTCGCTTGTGTTTTTGCATTCGCAGCCTGCACAAAGAAGGATAAGGACACAGAACCTACAGGCAAACCGGGCGAGTGGGTAACAGATGCTGAAGGCTCGGTTGTTATGACCAAGATTCCGTTTCTTGACCTTGATGAAAACGGTGAACCTCAGCTTGATGAAAACAGCAAACCGATGACTACTTACATTGAGCAGATTGCTACTTATCCCCCTGCAGAGGGCGAAACACTTCCCCCCAAGACAACCACACCTACAGTTGCACCCGGCAACACACTCAAGAGCGAGAATGCGGCATGGCCTACACAGAGCTTCTTGTCAAAGCTTCCCAAGCTCAAGGATACTGCCGACAAAGTCACATATCAGAAGAACGAAAATGGTGAGCTTGCCACAATCTACATAAACGAGATCAGCTATGCTGACTATCTCAAATATATCGAAACCTGCAAGAAGGCAGGCTTTGAGCAGAAAAACAAAGGTACAACAATTCCCGAAAAGGCTCAGTCAGGCAAGAGCTATGTTTACTACACGGTTGCAAACGGTCTGTATATCACAATGACTTACTATACCGATGAGTATCCTTACCGCAACTGTGACCTTTTCATCAGCGTTGCAAACTACGATCTCCTCGAAACTATCGGCAAATAACACAGACTGATGAATGTATTTGATTTTGACAACACCATTTACGACGGTGAAAGCTTTGTCGATTTGTTTCTGATGGTTCTCAAAAAGGATCCGTCGTTGCTTAAAAACGTGCCCGATATGGTCTCGGGAATCGTCAGGTATAAGGCAGGTACACTTCGGCTTGAAAGCGCGCTTGCCAGGTATGCTAAAGTGTTTGAGGATTATGTTGTCACCATCCCCGATGTCTACGCTCTGGTCAACGAATTCTGGGACACGCACATGCACAAGATCAAGCCGTTTTACGATCAGGTCAAAAGCGAGGATGACGTTGTTATTTCCGCTTCACCGCATATAGTTATTGCCGAGGTCTGCAGACGAATCGGCATAAAAAACTACATCGGCACAGATTTTGATCTTGAAACAGGTAAGCTCGGCAGGGTCTGCTTCCGCGAGAATAAAATTGCCGCTTTCAACGAAGCTTATCCGGATGCACATATCGATTCGCTCTACACCGACTCAATGCACGATAAACCGCTTATGGATATTTCAGATAAGGTGTTTTTCGTTAAAGGTGAAAAGATAAGCAGAATAAAATAAAACTAACAGCCATCGGTGCATTAAAGCCGGTGGCTGTGCTTTTTGCAGGGGAACTGCATTTGGGCATATTAGCCGACAAAAAGCGTTATAATTTAAGTAATATAACCAAAATATATTTTATGCGGCAATTGTAATTTATAGTAAAAATGTATGGACAATTCTTTTAATCTTGTGATATAATATGCGATGGTACACTGCGTGAATTGAGAAATCTTTCCTGCAGTAACTAATTAATATAGTTTATTATAAATTTGGAGGTATATTAATCATGGCTTACAAGTATGTATACCTTTTCTCCGAAGGCGACGCTTCGATGCGCAACACCCTCGGCGGTAAAGGTGCCAACCTTGCAGAAATGACAAAGATCGGTCTCCCCGTTCCCCAGGGCTTCACAATCTCAACAGAAGCTTGCACAAAGTACTATGAGGACGGCAAGAAGATCAACGATGAAATCCAGGCTCAGATCATGGAGTACATCGTTAAGATGGAAGGCGTTACAGGCAAGAAGTTCGGCGATAAGGAAAACCCCCTTCTCGTTTCCGTTCGTTCAGGTGCTCGCGCATCCATGCCCGGTATGATGGACACAATCCTCAACCTTGGTCTTAATGAAGAAGTTGTTGAGGCAATTTCTGAGAAGTCCGGCAACCCCCGTTGGGCTTGGGACTGCTACAGAAGATTTATCCAGATGTATTCCGACGTTGTTATGGAAGTCGGTAAGAAATACTTTGAAGAGCTCATCGATGAGATGAAGGAAGCTAAGGGCGTTACAAACGATATCGACCTTACAGCTGAAGACCTTAAGGTTCTTGCAGAACAGTTCAAGGCTGAATATAAATCAAAAATCGGTAAGGACTTCCCCACTGATCCCAAGGAACAGCTTATGGGTGCTGTAGAAGCAGTATTCCGTTCTTGGGACAACCCCCGTGCAAACGTTTACCGTCGTGACAACGATATTCCCTATTCTTGGGGTACAGCTGTTAACGTACAGATGATGGCATTCGGTAATATGGGCGACGATTGCGGTACAGGTGTTGCATTCACACGTGACCCCGCTACAGGTGAACCCGGTCTTATGGGTGAGTTCCTTGTAAATGCACAGGGTGAAGACGTTGTTGCAGGTGTTCGTACTCCTATGCCTATCGCTCAGATGGCTGAGAAGTTCCCCGAAGCATTCGAAGAGTTCAACAAGGTTTGCGCAATCCTTGAAGATCACTACAGAGATATGCAGGATATGGAGTTCACTATCGAAGACAGAAA
>JAZTZM010000039.1:0-2687 GCA_045637465.1 Acutalibacteraceae bacterium
GCTCTTGCTTACACGGTCGTTTACTGCATCATAGCTACCCGTATCAACGTGGTTAAAGTTGGAGTCACGCTCACCGACAACTGTTTCCCAAATAAGAGTCTGTGTTGCCATAATATGAGCCATCTTATCCGCATCAGCGGAGTTCTGAGAACGCCAATCAATATCTACCGTTCCGGTGTAGCCGTACTGAAAAATACGACCAATGAACAACTTGATCTCGTCAGCAGAAATGGTCTTGTTGTAGGCTGACGGGTAATTGTCCCAATAGTTTTCATCACGCTTCGTCATAACATCGCCAATGTTAAGTGGCGTACCGGGTTCAATACAGTAACACGCATTGCCCGTCCACGAACCGATGGTATATACTGTGATCTTTTTGGTGGATGCGGCAGACCAACCGTTCATATACTTGAGTTCGCCGTGTCCCCAATCACCGCCGAAGTTACTGTCACCTTCACGGGGGAAGGAGAACATTACGACTTCATCGGTGGTGTTTTCTGCGGCAAAGGCGGTTGTCGAGCCGATGCCAAGAAAAGTAGAAAGGCACATCACAACGGCAAGCAACGCCGATGCACCCCTCTTGAAAAAACTCTTTTTCATTAGGTTTTTACCTCCTTTTGACATAGAAAAACGCACCGATTTTTCACGGTGCGTTCTTTAGAATATTTTGTTAAGCGTAGCCGATATAAATATCATAACAATCATTGCCGACCGACTCTGCCCAAATCCATACATCGGTTATATCCTCGTCGTTTGCATATCGGTTCAATCGGCTTTGTATATCTCTTTCGAGGTAGATACAATGCGAACCTGCTCGGATAGGATTGTCCCAACAATCAACTGCGGCAGTATCCAAAACAAGCCCTTTGCTCTGTGCATAGCTTTTTGCAAAGCCGATCCAATAGTCAATATCAAAGGCTTTAGGTGGCTCTGTCGGTTCAGGTGCTTGTGTTTCCGGTTCGGGTTCAGGCTTAGGTTTAGGATCTTCCGTAGGCTTTGTCTGTTCCGTACTCGGTTTGGTAGTATCAGGCTTGGTTGTTTCAGGTATCTTTTCTTCAGGCTGCTTAACGGGTTGTGTTTCTGTGGGTTTCTTTTCAGGTTCGTCCTTTTCAGTCTGTGACTGAGCAGGCTTGGTTTCGCTTGTTTCCGGTGTTTTCTCAGGTTTTTCCGTTGGTTTACTCACCGAAGAAGAAGTAGGTTTTTTATCCTCTTTTTCTTGGCTTTCTGTAGGCTCTGTAACAACTTCATTTTTAGTCGATGAAGCGGTGCTTTCCGTTGTGGAAATGCTCGGTTCATCAGTTAAGTTCTCGTCTTGTTTAAGCTCCGAAAATTCACCAACCGAAGAAAAACTGATTTCGGTGTCCTTCGGTAGTTCGTTTGTATGCGAACATCCCACAAGCAACACCATTAACAGAACAAGCAGAATGGGTAAAATGTGCTTTCTCATAAACTCACGCTCCTTTGCTTTTCTACCCACATTGTACGGAGATTTTCTTGCTCCGACAAAGGTGCGAATTTATGAGGGCAAACTTAAATCATAGCAACCACCTCCTTCAAGTGTAAATTGTGCCATTTCTTTATGAGAAAGACATATACTTTTGAGATAGTTTATTCAGGGAGATAGTATATATCTTTTTCGGTAAGTTAGCTTGTAATTAGGGGTTAGAGTGTGAGAAAGGGGAACAGGAAATTTATACTCCTACTACCTTGTGTCACGCTCTGCACGTTTTCGCAAAAAGTTGTTGTAATGCTCCAATGCCTTACAAACAAAATCCTCCGTCTGATTTAGTGGAACACTCTTTGGAATGAGTTGTCGCACACGATCACCACGAAGGACTATCTTTTCACGCTGATTCGGTTTTTGTTCGGACATAATGGCTTGGATTGCTTCAGGTGTAAGTTTTCCTTCCTCAAACATTTTTCGCATACGGATTGTTTGGTCGTGGGAAGGGGTACAGTCATTCAAGTCGATTTCTTCAACAAGATCACGCTGACAATCTTCGTCAAGATACGAAATTTCTACGGCAGGTCGCATTTTCATTTTTCCCTCATCTACAAACTCAAGCAGTTCGGGGACAAGATAAGTCAGTCGAATGAAACGGCGAATTTGCTCACGACTTTCACCAACTTCACTTGCTAAAACTTCGTTTGAGCGTTGTCGGTCAAAATCTGACACCACCGGTGTCGCATTTTCTTTTTTCGGTCTGCCTGCCTTTCTGTTCATAGCTTCCAAACGCATTTTATATGCAAAGGCTTTTTCACTCGGTAAAATTACCGACCTCTGCAAGTTGCTTTCTACCATTAAGATAGTAGCATCATCACGGTCAAGTTCTACGACTTCGCATCTCAGGGTTTCAAATCCCGCAAGTTCGCTTGCTCGTTTTCTTCTGTGACCTGAAATGAGTTCATATCTGCCATCTTCCTTTTGACGAACAGTAGCGGGTGTAATCACACCACGTTCTTTGATACTCTCCGCAAGCTGCATCATATCTTCATCGTCACGCACTTTATATGGGTGATCGGGGAAATCATCTATCAACTCTAAGGGAATATCTCGGATTTTGGCGAGCTTTTCATCATCTCTCATTTCCTGAGTCGAGAAAATATCATCGAACTTGGGCAGAGTGAAGTCGCTCTTTCTTCCTGCCATCGGCTAACACCTCCTTTGAAAATTCGGTGTAGGCTTT
>JAZTZM010000040.1:0-324127 GCA_045637465.1 Acutalibacteraceae bacterium
TTCAGTCACCGCGACGGCTACTAAATAAATCTGAAACTTAACTTCTCTCTGTCGCCTGCGGTGCCCTCGCTCGGATGTTCTTTTATGTTCATCTCCGTCAGCCTGCTCCGTTCAAAGTCACAGCTTTTGTCATTTTTTGTGTGATTTTACTTTTATGTTATATCGCTGTTACTTAGAGCTTAACCTCCTTTTCAAAGGAGGTGGATTTTGCGTAAGCAAAAGACGGAGGATTGAAAAAATTATATGCGGCATAAAGCCGCAGTCACTTTTGTCAGTTAGAAAAAAACAAGAGACCGTATTGAACGGTCTCTCTTTTTATGCTCAGAAAATTCTGAATGTTTTGACCTCGAAGGGACGGTAGGTGAATTCGAAGCTCTCGCCGTCGAACTCAACCGGTGTTTCATCCTGCTCGATCATATTACACTCGACAACCTGCTTGCCGCCGAGCTTCCAGGTGAGCTTTGCCTTACCTCTGCGACGCTCCTCCTCAGCAATACGGACGATGACACCTCTGCCATCCTGTGCAGCCTTGATACAGTCAACTGCGAAGTTGTCGCTGCTCAAGGACAGGAAGCTTGTGCCGCTCTCAATTGTGCCGTCCTGCTTGGAAGCCGTTGCGCTGAGCACGGGCACGTTGAGGCAAAGACCGTTCTTGACGGTTTCAGCATCCTGCCAGCTGTTCTTATGCGGATAGTAAGCATAGATAAATGTGCTGATGCCGTGGTCACCTGTTCTGTCAGGGCAGGTCGGTGCACGCATAAGCGTGATTCTCATACGGGAGTTGTGGATATCATAGCCATACTTACAGTCGTTAAGCACGCTGACACCGTAGCCTCCCTCTGAAAGGTCAGCCCACTTGTGTGCGGCAACCTCAAAGCGTGTGTAATCGAAGCTTGTGTTCCAGTGTGTCGGGCGCTTGATTGCACCGTGAGCGATGTTGTATGTAGCATCGGTATCAATAACAGCAACGTTGAACTCTGATTTGAGCACCTTGTCGCTCTCGTGCCAGTCAACCGATGTGTCAAAGAGCACGATATCGCTGTCGCGGTTGAGGATAACCTTCTGTGTGATAACGGACTTATGGAACTTGCGGACGATTTCGATTACACCGCGCTGCTCATTTGATTCAAGCACACGGATGCTCTCTGCATCGCGAAGCTCCCATACCTTTTTCTTGTAGTTGATTTCAAGGTTCCACGCAGTTTCGTGGATACATTTATCGAGTGCGACTGTGAGCAGGTTGCCCTCGCCCTCAAGTGATTCACGGTCGTTAACCTTATCGTAAACGCTTGTGATGATGCCGTTTTCGTCAAACTCAACACGGAGCTTTGCGTTTTCAAGCAGAGCAGCTGTTGCTGTCACGCTGTCAAACTCATTATCCTTTGCGCCGAGTGCAAACACCTTGCAACCGAATGCGGGCAGAGCCTCATCGGGTGTGAAAGTGATATAAACTTCACCGTCAACGGTTTCGAACGTGCAGGGCAGAGCCTTGCCGTCAGCACCGAGAGGAACAAGCGAATCAGAAGCGACCTTTGCGGTGATGGGCTGTGCGTTTTCACAGCTGAGAAGGTTCCAGCAGATAAGGCTGTCACCCTCGGTCTTTACGTTTGCGTTAAGTGCGGCAAGAAGCTCATCCTTGAGCTCGCCGTTCATCTGACGAAGCTGAGCATATTCCTTCTTACAGTCCTCAAAAACTTCGTGAATTGAAGTGCCGGGAAGAATATCGTGGAACTGATTTGTAAGGAGCATTCTCCATGCCTTCTCAATCTGCTCCTTCGGGTAATCTGAGCCGAGGAGCTTGCCTGCGATAACGCTGAGCATCTCGTTACGCTCGATTGCGTACTCACCCTTACGGTTGTTCTTCTTGACAAATGCCTGGCTTGTGAATGTACCTCTGTGGTTTTCGTAGTACATTTCGCCGTTCCATACGGGAAGCTCATCCTTCTTCTCTGCAGTAACAGCGAAGAAATCGTCAACGTGGCCGATCTCTGCCTTGGGAAGACCGGGGAAGTTCTGAAGGCGTCTGCCACGCTCAAGCATCCAGTTGGTCGGACCGCCGCCACCGTCACCGTAGCCGTACATCTGCATAGCGGTGTCGAGCTGCTCCTTGTTGTTACACTCACGGTCGGAGGTCATAAGCTCGCTGACGCTGAACACACCGTTGTAGCCGGGGTGCATCATATGTGCCATAACCTGTGTGCCGTCGTTACCCTGCCAACGGAACATATTGAAGGGGAACTTATTTGTATCGTTATATGAAAGCTTGGATGTGATAAAGTTTGTCATACCGCAACGGTTGATAATCTGGGGAAGTGCCCAGGTGAAACCGAAGCAGTCAGGAAGCCAATAAGTCTTGGAAACCTTGCCGAATTCCTTCTCAAAGAATTCTGTGCCGTAGAGCACCTGACGGATGAGTGCCTCACCTGAAGCAACGTTTGTATCAGCCTCAACCCAGACGTTACCGCAGATATCCCACTGACCGTTGGCAACCTTCTCCTTGATTCGCTCATAGAGCTCAGGGTAATGGTCCTTTGTCATCTGATAAAGCACAGCCTGACTCTGACCGAAGGTCATTTCGGGATATTTATCCATAAGCGTTACAACGTTTGAGAAGGTACGTGCGCTCTTGCGGATACTCTCCTGCACTCTCCACAGCCAGGCAACGTCGATGTGGCTGTGACCTGTGAAGATAACTCTTGAAGTAGCGGACCACGGGATTTTGCCGAGCTGCTCACCGTAAAGCTTACGTGCCTGAGCAATAGATGCGCGTACCTCAGCCTCATCAAAATCATAATCGACAACGTGAAGGCTGTCATCAATTGCCTTATATACAAGTGACTTGATATGCTCATCCTTGATAAATTCGAGAGCCTGGAAAGCAACCTCAAGGTCATACCAATAGCCCTCGCAAGCCTCGTCGGGAGTCCAGACGTAAGCTGTGCGGAAGGTATACTCGGTATCCTTTGCGCCGTCCATACCCTCATCGCAGAATTCCATTGAGTTTACTGTAGCCTCAAGCTCGATGTTGAGCACGTCGCCCTCGTTATATGTACCGCCCAGTACGATTGTGCCGCGCTCGGGCGCATACTTAGAGCAGGAAACAGAGCCGCAGAATGCGCCGTTGACCTTAACAAGCGCTTCACCGCCGATGAAGAATTCGATGCGAAGCTCCTTGCCTGCCATCTCTGCGGGCACGGTAAATGATGTGCGGAAGAAATGAGCCTCATCATAACCTGACTTCCAGTGGTCGCCAAGACTGATTGTTCCCATATCGGGCTGCATTGTGTAAACGCCTGCCTCAAACATACCCTGCTCGTGTGACCACTGTGCAAGGTCTGCTCTGTACAACGCGCAGTACTTACGAAGCTGATTGTACATATCCTTAAGGACGCCGATTTTTGGTGTTAACATAAGATTTTGCTCCTTTATACTTAAAAATTTTTTATCTGCGGATATCGGTATACCTGAACTGTCTGATCGATTTGCGTTTTCTGCTGCGGTTGATGTAGATATATGCGCCACCGCCGCCGACTACAAGAACAACAGCAAGAATTATCAGGATAAGCAGAAGATAACTCAACTCAACATCCTCTGCGGCAACAAGGTCAACGCGTGCAATTTCATCGTTTGCATATTTTACAATTGCCTTGCCCATCACTTCGCCCTTCTTTATCGGTGCTACTACGGATTCGGGCAACGTTTCGGGAATCGGTTCAATGAGAACGCTTGAAGAATCAACGTTATCGGGCACAAGCGCAACACAGTTTTCGGCAGGCACAAGCCTGAGATGGTCAACCTTGCGGGCGTTTTTTACCTTGACAACTGTGACTATTTTTGTCGGCTCGGCGACAATCTTGAGCCTGATATTGTCAAAAATCCAGTTGAGCATCGCCTTGCAGTCCATAAACGCAAAGTTTTCGTCGTAACCGTCCTTGTCATAATCATAAAACGGACCCTTCATCATAACCGCAAGGTAGCTGTAGCCGTTTTTGGTTGCTGTGGTGACAATACATCTGCCTGCGTTTGTGGTTGAGCCTGTTTTTATGCCTTTTATCTCGGGCACGTAATATTCTTTAACGCTTTTCATCTTCATCTTGTTTGTCGTGATTAAATCACGCTCACCCTGAAGATTGGTTGCCGGAAGCGTGTATTTTTCAGCGTCGGTGATTTCGTTAAAAATCGGAAACTTCATAGCATACTTTGCGAGAGCCGCCATATCCTGCGCACAGGAGTAGTGACCGTCCTCATCAAGACCGTGAGGATTTTTGAAGCTTGTATTTTTACAGCCGATTTTTTTTGCGGTGTCATTCATCATCTGAACAAAGGTTTCGACCGAGCCGCCACCGATATAGTCTGCAATGACCGTTGAGGCTTCGTTAGCACTGCTGACAAGCAGACAGTAAAGCAGATTTTTCATCGAAATTTCTTCGCCGGGCTTAAGACCTGCCAAAGAGCTGCCCGTGCCGTCGAGCATACGGATGCTCTCCTCTTTGACGGTTACGACCGTTTCAAGGTCGGGACAGTTTTCGAGCGCAACAATTGCTGTTGCGATTTTTGTGAGCGAAGCCGGAGCAGAGCGCATAAGCGAATTTTTCTCAAACAGCACCGTGCCCGTATCCAGACTTTCGATATAAAATATTTCCGTTTCTGTTTCTACCTGGTCATTATAGAGTGCACTTGCACCGACAGGGGCAAAAATACCCATAAACAGAAGAACAGAAGTTAAAAAAATTATCGCTTTTTTCATAGACAAAGCCTCACTGAATGTAGTATATTATATTAAGCATCGTTTTTCGTTGCGTATTTTCAAAATTTATTTCGCAAAGGTGAAATTATGATTTACATAACCGGTGACACACATGGTGATATTAACAGGCTTGATTCAATCAAGCTCAAAAAAGGTGATACGCTTATAATATGCGGTGATTTCGGTTTTATATGGGACGGAAGCGCCAAGGAAGAAAAAATTCTGCGCCAGCTCGGCAAAAAGAAATTCAACATCTGCTTCCTCGACGGCACACACGAAAACTTTGACCTGCTCGACGAATATGAGGAAACGCACTACTGCGGCGGCAAGGCACACCACATATCGGGCAACCTCTATCACCTGATGAGAGGTCAGGTCTACCGCTTTGAGAGAAAGAAGTTTTTTGTAATGGGTGGCGGCGAAAGCCCCGACATCGATATGCTTTTCGATAACGGTGCGTGGTCACGCCGTGAGTTCCCCACCTCGCAGGAGCTTGCAGAGGGTGCAGACAACCTCGAAAGGCACGAGTGTAAGATTGATTACATAATAACTCACGAGCCGCCTGCAACAATCAAAAACTTTTTGAAGCTCAAAACTGAGCTTGCCACAAGAATTACGGGACTCAATGCTTATTTTGACGAGATGAGCAAGATTTGTGAATACAAGTGCTGGTACTTCGGCAGTATGCACATCGACAAACACATATCCACCTCACACGTTGCCGTTTTCAAAAAGGTGCTCAACGTTGAAACAGGCGAGATAATTAAATAAAACTTTTTTCAGCAGGGCTCAGGCTCTGCTGATTTTTTTATCTGCCCCAGAATTTACGGTCAAGGCTGCGGAACTGAATTGCACGGCTGACGTGACGTGTGTCAATATCCGCACTGCCGTCAAGGTCGGCAACCGTTCGGGCAACACGCAGAACCTTATCGTAAGCTCTGGCAGAAAGACCGAGACGCTCAAACGCATTTTTGAGAAGCTCGTCCGCCTGCGGTGTTACCGTGCAGAACTTTCTTGTCTGTGCAGGGGTCATCTTTGCGTTGCAGGTTGTTGACGTGCCCTTGAATCGTTCACGCTGAATCTGCCTTGCGGCATCAACGCGCTTTTTGATTTGAGCAGAGCTTTCAGCCTTTGTCTTTGCAGACAAATCTTCATAATCTACGGGCGGCACTTCGATATGAATATCGAGCCTGTCCAGAAGCGGACCCGAAACCTTGTTCAGGTAGCGCTTTGCCATACCGTCAGAACAGGTGCAGGGTTTTGTCGGATGACCGTAAAAGCCGCAGGGGCACGGATTCATCGCGCACACAAGCATAAACGAGCAGGAGTAGCTCACCGTGCCTGCAACACGGGTGATATTGATAACGCCATCCTCCATAGGCTGACGCATTGATTCAAGTGTGGTTTTTGCAAACTCGGGCAGCTCATCGAGAAAAAGAACGCCGTTGTGTGCAAGCGACATCTCACCGGGTCGCGGCATCGAGCCGCCTCCGCCGCCCGAAAAGCCTGCGGGCGAAACAGAATGGTGAGGTGAACGGTAGGGTCTGGAGCGAATAAGCGAAACGCCCGAGGGCAACGCACCTGCAACGGAGTGAACCTTTGTTGTTTCGATTGATTCCTCAAAAGTCATATCCGGCAGAATGGATGGCAGACGCTTTGCGAGCATACTTTTGCCCGAGCCGGGAGGCCCGATCATCATCACGTTGTGACCGCCTGCCGCGGCAACCTCAAGCGCAAACTTTGCCTCAAACTGACCCATTACGTCGCTGAAATCGGGAGCATCGGGTTCAAGACCCTGCTCGGTGTAATTTTCAGCCAGTGCAGGTGTAATAATCTCTGTCCCTCTCAGGTGTGAGAGCAGCTCAAAAACATTGTTGACGGGATAAACTTTTATACCTTTCACAACACAGCCCTCAGCCGCATTGGCGGAAGGAACGAAAATCTCCTCAAAACCTTTCTGCTGAGCCTCAATAACCATCGGCAGAACACCGTTCACACGGCGGATATCACCGTTGAGCGAAAGCTCGCCGATAAAAGCCTTGCCCGACATATCACAGCGCAGCTGACCCGTTGCCTGAAGAAGCGCAACAAAAATCGGCAGGTCATAAAGCGGACCCTCCTTGCGCTTGTCGGCAGGGGCAAGGTTAACGGTAATTCTGCCCACAGGGAACGAAAGCCCTGCGTTTTTCATCGCAGAGCGCACACGTTCACGCGATTCACTTACCGCCGTGTCAGGCAAGCCGACAACATCGAAGCGGGGCAGACCGTTTGAAACGTCTGCCTCCACCTCTACCATATATGTTGCCAAGCCGAAAACGCCGACACTGTTGACCTTTGAAAACATAAATTTATGTCCTTTTATCTCGGCGGGCGACTGATAGTCACCTGCTGCATTTTTAACTTAATTGAGGTATCGGATGCAACGTCACGTTGCTTACTTATTCTTCTGCTTGGAGTATTTAAGTCTGTAAACAGTGTTCATAATAACGCTGTCGAGGCGGCTGATATACTTAACGGCATCAAAAGCATCCGCAGCAAGGTAAGCCTTGCAGTTTTTGTCAACAACCATCTCTACAGCCTTTGCATCATCCTCATCGGGACCGCAGCAAAGAGCTGTGCCGTCAGGCATAAAGACAGCGTTTCTGCCCTTGAGCGCTTTAACTACGCCTGAGCTGTTTTTTGCAACGCGGACTGTTGTGCCTGCAATCTGAGCGAAGTCATCAAGAAGCGGTCTGAGCTTCTTGCCGCATTTCTTTGCAGCGCCCATAATATCGGGTGTGCCGGACTGTACGATTGCGTTGATATCGTCGCGTGCCATATATACGTCTCTGTGGACACCTGCCATTACGATTGTGCCCATATCACCTCTGTCAGATATAAGGAAGCCTGTTTCCGTGCCGTCATCACCCTTGAGGATGAAATTTGAGCCTGCACGCACTGATGAATAGCAGACGGGCTTGTTGTTTGTGCAGATGTTGTACTTCTTTGCAAGGTGGTTATAGCAAGCATCTTCAAGAGTCTGTGTGATGAGGAATGTATCCTCACTGTCTTTACCCATGCATACTGCACCGTGGTTTGACATAATGACAGCCTTTGATGACGGATAATCCTGAATTGCGGTGAATACGCCCTTCTTGAGCTTCTTTGTGCTGGGCATACCGTAAGCAGCAAGCGGAACAACGCTGCCGAGCACATTTGCATAAGCCTCATCCTCAACCGGCATATCCTTGCCCATTACGCTAACAACGGAAGCGTTGAGCTGATGAGTGTGAATAACGAAATTACACTCGGGTCTGAGTATATAAGCAGATGCGTGAACACCCTTCTCTGATGAGGGCTTTACGTCGCCTTCGTAAGAGAGGTCTGAAATTTTAACGGTAACGATCTCGTCGGGTGTGAGATCCTCATATGATCTGCCGCTGGGAGTGATAACAAACTCGTCGCTGCTGATACGGCAGCTGACGTTACCCCACGTTCTGGCAATAAGTCCTTTTTCAACAAGCTTTTTGCCTGCCTCAATAACTGCAAGTTTTGCCTGCATAATATCCATTTTATTTTCCGCCTTTCATATCTGAAGTTTTATTAAATCCTGTTTTTAGCCGAGCAGTTCACCCTCGTGCTGAGGTTCGTCGAACGTGCCCATTTCGTTGAAGTAATAATCATAAACCTTTGCAGCGATGGGAGCCAGTGAAGAACCGCTACCTGCACCCTCAGCCGCAATGCAGATTGCAATCTGCGGATTTTCAACAGGTGCATAGGTGATAAGGAAGCCGTTGTTTGTTGTAACAGTTACGCCGTTTATCTTACGGTCAACCTGAGAAGTACCTGTTTTTGCCGCCGCCTTTACGGGAAGGTGGGCAAACGCATATTTACAGTAGCCTATCGAGCCGACAAGCTCCATTCCGCGGCGCACTGTGTTGAGCGTGCTTTCCGAAATTCCTGTTTCGAGCACTACCTCTGCTTCACTTTCAATCACTGTTGAGTCGTAGTCCGAGGTTTTTACCGTTTTGACAAAATGCGGTCTGAATCTTGTGCCGCCGTTTGCGATTGTTGAGCAGTAGTTAACAAGCTGAATGGGCGAGAACATACTGCCGCCGTTGCCGATTGCGTTCTGCAGTGTGAAACCGGGCATCCACTCCTGATTGATTGAGGCGCGGTATTCCGGGTCATCAAGTCTGCCGGCGGTTTCCGGCAGCTCAACACCTGTTTTCTGACCGAGACCGAGCAGCGTTGCATATTTGTTTATGGTCTGTATGTCTGTGTTCTCGGCAACGTTGTAGAAGAATATGTTACACGATTCGTTGATTGCCGACACAACGTTCATCGTCAGATGATCGTGCGGCTGCAGACACTGGAACCTATGGTTGAGATAGTTATGGATTCGCGTACATTTGAAGTATGTTTCGGTTGTGATGATTCCCTCTTCAAGCGCAGAAATTGCCGTACAGGGCTTGAAAGTTGAACCGGGAGAATAAGTGCTCAGCAGAGCTCTGTTCCATAGCGGTGAGTTTGTTGCCTCGCGAAGCTCGTTATAATCCTGAGAGAAAGTTGAAACGTCATAGCTCGGGTAAGAATAGCTCGCGAGGATTTCACCGTTGTTTACATCCTGAATAACAATAGCGCCGGCAGGATCAACCATACTGTCTTCCCTGAGCTCTTCAAGACCGTTTGCGAGCGCATCCTTTGCAACTGCCTGCAGGTTTTTGTCAACCGTCAGCACAACCGTGTTGCCCTGCTCGGGGTCAATTGTAAAGTCCGTCGTGACGTTACCGTCAGCGTCGGTGCTGACTGTTTTGATACCTCTTGCACCTCTAAGGTATTTTTCCATCGCGCTTTCAATGCCCTCTTTACCGATTACGGCATTGAGCGCGTATGATTCGCCCTCTTCTTTTTTCTCGTTATATTCCTCTGCGCTGATAAGTCCGACTCTGCCGAGAATATGCGGCATCAGTGTTCCGTCGGTGTATTCACGGTAAGAGACGATTTCAACGTCTACGCCAAGGAAGAAGGCGCTGTTTTCTTTAATAAGTGCGACAACCTCTGTCGGCACGTCATCTGCAAAAGTATAAGGTGCACTGACAGAGAAAAGAATACGTCTCATTCCGTAGCAAACGGAAGCAATCTTCCTTGCCCTGACGGGGTCGAACGATTCAAGCTCATATTTTTCGATGAGTGCATCCATACAGTTCTGAGCTGTCGCATAATTCTGAAGGTCGAGAATCTCCGTTCTCAGTTCATCAATATCTTTTTCTCTGTCGGCTGCAAAGACGTATGATTTGCCGTCAGCCGACATAACAATCGGCAGGCTGTCAATCCACTCAAGACCGCTGCGCTCAAACATATCAATCAGCGCGCCTATTATGGTGTTTCGTTTGCCCTGCTCCTTTGCTGACGGGAAGAAAGAATAATCAAAAATTATTGAGTTGCCCTGTCTGTTTGTGATAAGTGGGCTTCCGTTACGGTCGAGAATATCGCCGCGTGCACCCTCAACCTTTACGGTTTTGACCTTTATTGAAGAGCCTGCGGCGGCATACTTTTCGCCGTCAATAACCTGAATCTTGAACAGTACACCTGTAAAGACCGTAAGCACCAGGCTGAGAGCGATTATCGCCGCAATGCCACGTTTGGAATATTTAAGTTGCGTATCGCTCACTCCTTTCCTTATCTGAAAAAATATATCAGAATGATATCTCGTCGTTTTCCATAAGCCTGAACGGTTTCATTATCGAGCGCACAGCGTAATAATAAAGCGGAATCATAAGTATATTCAGCAATGCCGCAGGCAGATAATCCGTCAGCAGAATGCTAAGGCTGCCGTCGGCACACTTTGAAACGACAAAAACAAGCCACGCTGCAATAAAATAAACTATTGTCCAGAAAGAGCCGAGTATTGTTGCCGTGATGAGGTTGTTCATCATCAGATATGTCATCAGCAAACCGCAGCTGAAACCGACTAAAGAAAAGAAAAACGCGTTGAAGCCATCGCCCGGTCCGACGTTCATATCCCAGATTATGCCTGCCAGAAGACCGTAGTAAAGTCCGTAGGTTTCACGCTCGAACATACCGAGCACAACAGTCAGCGGCAAAAGCGGCAAAAACTTTAAACCGAAAAACGTCGGCAGCACGTCAGAAATCTGAAGAACACCGGCTAACAGCACCAACAGGAAAAAAATTCCGCGGCGCATTATTTTAGGTTTGTTTTCTTTCCACACCTGCGGAATCATTTTCTTTTCTCTCCTTTCATATCAGAATTCTTTACGGCAATGCGTTTTAAAAAACGCAAATCATGATTTTGCAAAAATCAAATCAAGCCTGTTAAGGCAAATCATAAAAAGAATTTTCGTAAATGATTTGCTTCGCATGATTTGGCGTAATCGCCATGAATTGTTGCTTAATGCAACATGATTTGAATTGATAAATCAATTCATTTATTGTCAATTGGTATCGCCTACACCCATACCTCTGAACTGGGTGATAATAAACACGTCACGCAGCTGAGAAAAATCAACCTGAGTTTTGACAACCGCATAAGACGAAATATTTGTCGTATCGTTCCTGACCTCTTCGACTGTGCCGATAATCAGATCTGCAGGGTAAATACCGCCTCTGCCCGACGTGCAGACAATTCCGCCGGGGGCGATTGAAGTTGAACGGTCGAGACCCGAAAGGCTGCAGAAGCCTTTCTTTGAAAGCTCAATGTTTGTTGTAACGTAGCTTGACTCACGGGTGCGCACCTCATAAGCGCTGACGTTAACCGACGGGTTGAGAACCGTGTTTACAACGCAATAAGTCGGCGCAGTTTTCACCACCACGCCGACAAGATATTTTCCGTATATAACGGGATTATTGACACGGATTCCATCGAGCTCACCCTTATTGAGCGTAAAGGTACCAAACGCATCCGTACTATCCATACCGATAACGGAAGCGCTGGCAAATTTGAAATCTTCATTTTCTTCTTTGAGCTCAAGGAACTCAGCATACAGATCAAGCTGCTGTTTTGTCTTTTCGTAGTCAACCATCTGTGCGCGGCTGTCAGCAAGCTCGGATTCAAGCTCTTTGACACGCTCTGAATAGCTGTGGGCAGAACGGAAGTAGATTGAAAAATCATCCACACTGTCCGATATTGCGGCAGACACACTCTGGAGCGGAGAAAAAATTGTACCGAGAACGGTTGAAGCGGGTGTTGAGCCGTTTTCTGTTGCCGCAGCAAAAATTATACCGAGAAGCAAGACAGCAAATACGCCGACAAATCCCTTAAAGCGAGAGCTTTTGAAAAAGCTGCGCATTACAGATTACCTCTTTTTCTTCTGTCCGCTGAGTGTGCCGAGGGCATCATTCTCAAGGCAGAGACCTGTGCCGTCTACAACGCAGTCAAGCGGATTCTGTGCAATATGAACGGGCATCTTTGTTTCAATCTCGATAAGTTTATCAAGACCTCTGAGAAGTGCGCCGCCGCCTGTGAGCATAATGCCGTGGTCGATAATATCGGCGGCAAGCTCGGGCGGAGTCTTTTCGAGAGTTGAACGGATTGCATCAATAATCATACTTACAGGGTCAGCCAGAGCCTCACGGATTTCCTCTGAGGTGACCTCAACGTTCTTGGGCAGACCGTCCATAAGGTTACGGCCCTTGACGTTCATTGCGCCTTCGCCCTCATAAGCGTAAGCCGAACCGATGCGGATTTTGATATCTTCTGCCGTACGCTCACCGACAAGCAGATTATATTTCTTTTTGATATAAGCAATTATTGCCTCGTCAAAATCGTCGCCTGCAACTCTTGCTGAGCGTGAAGTAACGATATCACCGAGGGACAGAACAGCAACCTCTGCAGTACCGCCGCCGATATCGACAACCATGCTGCCTGTTGCTTCGCTTACGGGAAGACCTGCGCCGATTGCGGCTGCCATAGGCTCTTCGATAAGTGAAACGTATTTTGCACCTGCGGAACGTGCGGCATCGTGAACGGCTCTGCGCTCAACCTCTGTAACGCCCGAGGGAATACAAATCATAACTCTTGCCCTGTTGAAGGGTGAACCGCTGATTGCACGTCTGATAAAAGACTTGAGCATATCTGCAGTAACGTCAAAGTCTGCGATAACGCCATCCTTAAGAGGACGCACCGCTGTGATTGAGCCGGGTGTACGGCCGATCATTTCCTTTGCCTCTGCACCGACGGCAACAACCTTGGGCGGCTGAGTACGCACGTCAACAGCGACAACGCTCGGCTCTCTGATAACAATACCTTTGCCTTTGACAAAAACAAGTGTGTTGGCGGTACCGAGATCAATTCCGATATCCTGTGAAAAAAGCATATTTCTTTTTCTCCTTCCGATAAAGCTTTATATTCTGTATTCGATTGTGTCGAGGATTGATTTGAAATCATATGTGCCCTTATCTGCAGGGTCAGTATAAGTGCAGTTGAAGGTCATAAGTCCTTCGCCTACCTCTACACAGTAAACTTCCATATATGCAGGTGCATCGCCAAGCATATTGACAACAAGCATCTCTGCATCACGTCCGCTAACCTGTGTCTTTGTGCGTGTAACTGAGGATGAGCCGAAGAGAGCTTCGAGCTTTTCCAATTCACCGTCAACAGTAATCTTTCCCTCGCCTGCTTCAGCATCGGGCTGAAGGTAAGAATAGTCAATCTGCAGACCCTTATCTACGTTCTTGAGCATAATCTTGAAGTTGCCGATATTTTCCCATCCCTTGGGACACTGGATTGTGAACTGCTGACACTCGATAGTCTTGCCGTCCTGAATATAGTGGGGGAAAGAAACGGGGTGAGTGCCCTCAACGCCGTTTGCATCGGTAACCTTCCAGAGCATATTACCCTTTTCGTCAACAACAGTAACTCCGTTTGCGTCTGTTACAAGCTCGTAAGCATCGTCGCCTGCTTCTTTGCGGTAATAAACCTTGCCGCCCTCTTTGTAAAGAAGGGTGTTTTCATCTTGTTTTTTGCATGCTGCAAACACTGTAATTATTGACACGAAACAGAGAATAATTGCGCTCATTTTTAAATAATTCTTTTTCATTTTTAGATTTTCCTTTCTTTTTTTAATATTTATATTCATACAGATAAAAGTATAGCATTATATACTTTAGTTGTCAATGTATGTCAGCTAACATAAACAGCAAAATATTGCTGTTTTTTTCACTTTTTT
Source organism: Acutalibacteraceae bacterium (assembly GCA_045637465.1). Lineage (GTDB taxonomy): Bacteria > Bacillota > Clostridia > Oscillospirales > Acutalibacteraceae > UBA8612. Next base: position 13,915 of record JAZTZM010000040.1, read on the forward strand.
CACATCATAAAATATCATTAATGTTTGCATACCTTTTTCTTGTTATTTCAGGCTCTTTTATTTGCAACGTTCAAGATCCTTATTACTGAGGATTGTATTAATTTTGTTATGCGGCTTCATGCAGCATATTATTTTGCAATGCATTTTACTATTGTCATCCTGAACGCGAGTGAAGGATCTTATATTTTCACTTTTTAAGATTCTTCGCTTATAACCCCTCAGAAACATAGTCGCATTGCCTTCCTTGGAGCGTCGGCACTGCTCCTTGTTTCTTCACCTCAGCACCTCACTTCATCCGCCACAGGCGGCGTTTCGGTGCTTCGCCCCAGAATGACAATTTTTACTGTCATATCGAGATTACGGCGGAACGTAAAAACATCATCCCACAAAAACGAAAAATGCTGTGACTTTGAACGGAGCAGGCTGACGGTGATGTGCTTTTATAAATCTCCGAGCGAGGGCACCGCAGGCGACAGAAAAAAGTTAAATTTCAGATTTATTTAGTAGCCGTTGCGGTGACTGAACACACTTTTGTGTTCAGTCTGCCGAGCGGAATAAAATCCGTCAGCCGTAGCGGAGTGCGTAAAATCAAAAAGTATTTTTGGTTACTTTTGTTACGCGTGACAAAAGTAACTGCGGCTTTAGCCGCATAACAAATCAATGCAATCCTCCGTCTTTTGCTTCGCAATGCCACCTCCTTATAAAAGAAGATTATTCATACAAAAAATGAGATAAAAAAACCTGCAACCCATTGCTGAGCTGCAGGTAAAAAACAATGTTATTTTTATCAGTCGCTTGTGTAGGGAAGAAGAGCGACGTAGCGTGCACGCTTGATAGCTGTTGTAAGCTCTCTCTGGTGCTTTGCGCATGTGCCTGTTACACGGCGGGGAAGAATCTTTGATCTCTCCGATGTGAACTTGCGAAGCTTGTTAACGTCCTTGTAGTCGATGTAATCAACCTTATCAACACAGAATGTGCAGACTTTTCTGCGGCCTTTTCTGTTGGGACGTCCGTTATTTCTCTCGTATGCCATGATGTTATTTCCTCCTTATAGATTTTTAGAACGGAAGTGAATCATCGTCATCCTCAATGGATTCGAAATCACCCATGCTGCCCGAAGCGAATGAAGCAGCGGGAGCTGCTGCAACGGGAGCTGCGTTCTCGTAGGGGCGGCTACCGCCCGACGTGCCGCTTTCTGCCTTGGAGCCGCAGAAACTTACGTTATCTGCAACAACCTCAACAGCTGTGCGCTTGTTACCCTGCTTGTCCTCGTAGTTGCGTGTCTGGATTGAACCCTGAACAGCAATCATTGAACCCTTGCGGAAATAGCGGCTGACAAATTCAGCTGTCTGTCTCCATGCAACGATGTCGATGAAATCTGCCTGACGCTCCTCGCCCTGACGGACAAAGCTGCGGTCAACAGCAATACGGAAAGAGGTAACTGAAATTCCTGAAGTAGTAGTACGGAGTTCAGGATCGGCAACAAGGCGACCCATTAAAACTGCGCAGTTGAGCATTGCGGTTTTCCTCCTTATTATTACTTGCGGATGATCATTGTACGAAGAACACCTTCAGTGATCTTAAGTACACGGTCAAGCTCTGCCTGGAACTCGGGAGCACTCTGGTAGTTGATAACTACGTAGAAGCCCTCTGCCTCATCGTTGATTGCATACTCGAGCTTACGCTTACCCCATACATCAACGTTGTCGACAGTGCCGTTTGCCTCGATCATACCCTTGAATTTCTCAAGAAGTGCGTTTGCACCCTCTTCGCCGTTAGCGACTGAGAAAACCATCATGATCTCATAATTGTAGCTTGCTGACATTGTTTTGCACCTCCTTATGGTCTTTGGCCTCAGGTTATACTGCCTGAAGCAAGGATTTGCCGCTTACATAGTGCGGCAACATCGGATTATAGCAGAATTGACCAAAAGTGTCAAGGGTTTTTTGGCTATTTTTTCGAAAACATCTTTTGAAATTTCTTTCGGGTCTTATCATTTATTTGTCAAGCAAAAATCTCATTATTTTTTGCCAAATCTGAATTTTCGTTAAAAACAAACAAATTTCAGGTGAATTTTCCTACAATAATTTTTTTAAAATTTTTGTAAAAGTTTGCGCCGAATATCTACTGTTCGCATTGAAAAAACGCCTATTTTGCACTACTTATAGGAGGACTTTTTCACATTCAATCAAGATGTTGTTCAAAATTCTCCGACGTAACAAAAGTTGAAAAGGAGCGCGAAATATGCTATACTCTTATGGTCTGTACGGATATAATAACAGACCTTATAACGACTACTATCTCAACTGCGGCTACCGCAGCACCTATAGTAAAAACAATAATAATACAAGAAAGGAAGTGGAAAATTTGGATCTTGTTTACCAGTTATGGGAAAACGTTAAGGCTGAATTGAAAAAGAACTGTTCCGAAACTATTTATTCAGTCTGGTTTCACGAACTTGCACTTGATACCTTCGACGGCGAATCCGTTGTGCTGACGGACGATCCGTTCCGCTGCAAGATTATTAACGAAAAATTTATACCTCTGCTTGAAGAAACCTTTGAAAAGGTTATGGGATTCAAAGTAACCGTATCGGTAATGCCAAAACAGGAAAAGCCGAAAAAGAACGAACCGCAGAAAGAGTTCAGATTCTCTGACAGCAACGAATGCACCTTTGAAAATTTCATCGTAGGTGATTCAAATAAATTTGCTCACGCTGCTTCACTTGCAGTTGCTTCTGACCCGGGTAACACATATAATCCCCTTTTCATCCACGGTAACTCCGGCCTCGGAAAGACACATCTTCTCAACGCAATCTGTAACGAGATACTTAAAAACAATCCCGATGCATACATTATATATGTACGCAGTGAAGATTTTATGAATGAACTTATAGATTATCTTCAGAATAAAAAAGATACATCTGTATTCCATAATAAATATCGCAACGCAGACGTGCTTCTCGTTGACGACGTTCAGTTCATTGCCGGCAAAACTTCAACCGAGCTTGAATTTTTCCACACTTTTGACACACTTGTAAAAGCCAAGAGTCAGATTGTTCTCACCTCAGACCGTCCGCCCAAAGAGATGGCAACACTTGAGGAGAGACTGCGCAACAGATTTGAAAGCGGACTTATCGCAGACATTCAGCCGCCTGACCTTGAAACAAGAGTAGCAATCATCAACAGCAAGGCTGAATCGCTCGGAATTGAGATTCCTTCTTCGCTCGTTCTTTTCATTGCCGAAAAAATCAAGAGCAATATCCGTCAGCTTGAGGGTGCAGTCAAAAAGATGAAAGCATTCATCGAGCTTGGTGAGGGCGTTAACCTCGGCACTGCACAAAAGGCAATACGCGACATATTCAGCGAAGGTGACCCGACACCGGTACTTATCGATAAAATTATTGATGAGGTTGCCCGTACTTACGGTGTTACCGTTGCAGATATAAAGAGCAAGAAGCACGATGCAAAATATGTTTTCCCGCGTCATGTTGCAATGTACATTATCCGCGAGATGACACCGCTCACCAACAAAAAGGTTGCCGAGATTTTCGGTCTGAGCGATCATTCATCCGTAATGTACGCATCAAAAAAGATTGCCGCAGACAGAGAAAACAACTACTCTCTCAAGACAATTATTGCAGATATAATGAAAAACGTGCAGGCAAACTGACACAAAAAGTTTTCCACAGTTTTCTTCACTTTTCACATGAAGTTTTCCACAAAACCCGCATTCTGGTTTTCCCCGTGAAAGCTGTGAAAATCTTTTCATAAAACTTTCACAACCGAAAATCACGTTTTTTTCAGTCGTATCAAAGCTTTGGCGGTTTTTCCACAAGTTTCACGTGCTCTACTACTACTACTAAATAATCATTTATTATATTTCTATTCCGGAGGCTGATAAAGATGAAAATTTATTGCGACAGCGCTGTGCTCAGCGAAGCCTGTTTAAATGTTCAGCGAGCAGTTTCAAACAAAACAACCATACCTGCTATTGAGGGTATACTTATTAAAGCAATAGGTAACGAGCTTCTTCTCACAGGTTATGACCTTGAGGTAGGAATTACAACATCTATTCCTTGCCGTGTTGTTGAGCAGGGCGCAATTATCCTCAACGCAAAGATTCTCTGCGACATCGTTCGTAAGATTCCGGGTGAGCAGATATATATTGAAACAGATGAAAGACTTCTTGCCACAATCAGAGGTGGTGAGGCTGAATATTCACTTATCGGTATCGACGGCAATGAATTCCCCGAGCTTCCGACTGTTACAGGCGGATATCCCGTAGTTGTTGAGCAGAAGCTTCTCAAAGATATGGTACGCCAGACAATTTTTGCAGTTTCCGTAAACGACAGCAAGGTTGTTCACACCGGTGTAAAGTTTGAAGTTAATCAGAATCTTATCCGTCTTGTTGCTGTTGACGGTTCACGTCTTGCAATGAGAACAGAATCTATCAGCTATATGGGCGATGAAATCAGTTTTGTTGTACCTGCAAAGACACTTAACGAGGTAACAAAGCTTATTGGTGACGATGAAGAAACTGTTTCACTCGGCATAGGTAAGCGTCACATTGTTTTTGAAATCGGCAATTACAGCATTGTATCCCGTCTTCTTGACGGTGAATTCTTAAACTACAAAAATGCAATTCCTCCGACGTGTTCTTCAACAGCAATTGTCAACACACGCGAGATGATTGAAAGTATTGACAGAACAAGTCTTATTATTACAGATAAATTCAAGAGCCCTGTAAGATTTATTTTTGATAATGATCTTGTCAGAATTTCTTCCGTTACAGCTCTTGGTACTGCAAACGACAGTTTCCCCTGTAAATATGAGGGTAATAAGGTTGAAATCGGCTTTAACAACAAGCTTCTTCTCGATGCGCTCAGAGTTTGTGACGCAGACGAGGTTAAGATCGAGCTTAACAGCGGCTCTGCACCGATTCTTATTCTGCCGACACAGGGCGATAATTTCCTCTTCCTTATCCTTCCGATGAGATTTAAAAAGGACTGATAACATTTGGCAATTAAAATTAAAGCAAAAATTAAAGAAAAGCCTGTAAAGGAAATATTTATTGATACGGATTTTATCCGTCTTGATTCTGCTCTGAAGCTTGCAGATGCCGTACAGAGCGGAGGACACGCAAAGGTTGTTATTCAGGATGGTGAAGTTAAGGTCAACGGCGAGGTATGCACAATGCGCGGCAAGAAACTCCGCGACGGTGATATGGCAACCGTGCCGGGTCTTAATATTGTTGTAAGAAAAAGATAAAAAGAGGGAATAAAAATGGTACGTGTAATGTCTTTTAACCTCAGATGTACAAACGTAGGTGAGCGTGAGCAGTGGGACAGAGTTGACGACTGTGTAAAGACAATTCTCGATTCAGGCTGTGAGCTGCTCGGTGTTCAGGAGGCTACACCCGAATGGATGGCTGACCTTACAAAGAATCTTGACGGTTGGGATTATATCGGTATTGGCAGAGGCGACAGAAAAGGCGGCGACAGCGAATACAGCGCAATTTTTTATAAGAAGGACCGTTTTGAAGCAATTGAAAGCGGCAATTTCTGGTATTCCGATACACCTGACGTAATGTCACCCTGCTGGACTTCATATCATCACCGTATATGCACATGGGGTATTTTTTACGATAAGAAGGAAGATAAGAAGTTTGTTCACGTCAACACACATATGGACTGTGACTTTGACCTTATCTATAAGAGTATTCCGATTCTTCGTGAAAAAATTGAGCCTTTGATGAAAGAATATCCTCTTTCCTGCTCGGGTGATTTCAATTCATTCCAGAACGGCAGAGAATATAACGAAATTATCAAATTCCTGCGTGATTCAAAATTTGTCGCACCCGATTCGATGGAAAGCCAGACGTTCCACGGTGACGAGCCGACAAAGCACGGCACGGAGATAATAGATTACATATTTATTAATGATAAGGTAAATGCATATAAGTACAGAGTGCTCAACGAAAAAATCAACGGCAACTATGCTTCAGACCACTTTGCAATTTATGCAGACATTGAATACCTCAATTAAGTTGAGGCGCAGAGCTGATGCGAGGCACCGAGGACAGTGAATTTCACTGTTTTAACATCGTGACGTTGCATCCGATACCTCAATAAAATTGATGTGCAGATAAATAGAGATAAAACGAAAAAAATATCTGCCTGTATCTGATATTTCAATAAAATTGAATAGTAATATATAAATATAAAAAAGAGAGCCTTCGAAAAAATCGAAAGCTCTTTTTTTAAGTATTTCTTAATGTCATCCTGAACGAAGTGAAGGATCTTGTGTAATTATGTTTTAAGATTCTTCGCTTGACGCTCAGAATGACACTTTTTTGTATAAAAAAACCCGGGTGAAAAACACTCGGGTTAAATAATTTATTCTGATTAGTTTTCACTGTTCTTTTTTGCAAGCTCAGCCTTACCTTCGGGAGTATCGCGATAATAGTAAGTTTTGCTTGGCTTGTGCGGTGTGGATTCCCAGACCTCTTTTGCAACGGGTGCCCACTCCTCAGCAAACTTTCTGCACTTTGCGCAGAGATCTTCTGCCGATTCCTGATCAATAAGATCGGTCGATTTTGCGCCCGTCTCTTTAACAATCTTACAAAGATAATCAGGGTTTTCAAGCATCGGACAAGGACGCATATGGTTATCGTTAAACGGCTGATTCTTATAGAATGACATAAACAGCGGATTCTGCAGCGCCTCAAGCAGTGTGTGAGTGCGGATGTTTGAATCCGAGAAGTGAATGAAAACACAGGGCTCGATATCGCCTGCAGAGTTGATATGGAAATAGTTTCTGCCGCCTGCAATACAGCCGCCGACATATTCACCGTCACCCTGGAAGTCCATAATAAACATAGACTTGCCTGTTTTCGAATTACGAAGGTCACGCACACGCTTGTACATATACTTTCTCTGCTCGGGGTCGGGAATAAGCTCAGGCAGAGCACCCTTGCCAAGAGGCATATAGTTGAAATAAAGGCCGAACATTACGCCTTTTGAAATCATATCGTCGAGGAACTCGTCACTTGTGACAGAATAAATATTTTTGCTTGTGTAGCAAACGGAGATGCCGAACATGCAGCCGTTCTTTTTAAGAAGCTCCATAGCCTCAATTGAGGTCTTATATGCGCCATCACCTCTGCGGTAATCGTTGCTCTCTTCGTCGCCCTCAATGCTGATTGCAAGTGCGAGGTTGCCGACACGCTTGAGTTCGTCGCAGAACTCCTGATCAACAAGTGTTGCGTTTGTATAGGCAAGGAAAGCACACTGCGGGAATTTTTCGCAGAGCTTGAGAATCTCTTTTTTGCAGATGAGGGGTTCACCGCCCGTGAACATATAAAGGTGTGTGCCGAGCTCTCTGCCCTGCTCTACGATAGATTCCATTTCCTCATAAGTGAGCTTGAGCTTGTGGCCGTATTCTGCCGACCAGCAACCCTTACACTTGAGGTTGCATGCGCTTGTGGGATCTATGAGAGTGATGAAGGGTATGTTGCAGTGATATTTTTCTCTGTTCTCACGAACTTTCTTTGTGCCTGCGGCAACGCCGAGACCAAGAGCCATAGCCATACCGTTGAATACGTCAGAATCAAGATCGTTGATTGCACGCTTTAAAAGCTTAACGTAAACATTATCAGGGTCTGTTGCAGCCTCACGGAATTTATCAAAATTCTTTGCAGGAAAAACAGGACCGGCAAAACGCTGTACAGCATCAACCAGCTTGACAAGATTATCCTGAGGATTTTTCTTTACATATTTGATTAAAGGCTCAAGCACTGCCAATGCAGCGGCACGTTGTGCTTTTTCTTTAAGAGTCATAGTGTGAGGAATACTCCTTTTAGAAAATTATAATTACACTTATACCAAATCATTTTATCACATAAGATTTAAAAAGTCTACTATAAATTTTTACAGCAGCAATATTTACATTATTTTAATATGAATACAGATTTATTCGCAAAATATATATTTTTTATCGGTTTAATTTTTACTTGAAAAAGAACTTATTTTAGATTATAATAATTATTTGTATTATTATATCTTTATTTAAGGTGAAAAATGTGAAAAATTCATCAACTGTTGCCGCTGTTTCAACTCCCGTTGCCGCAGGCGGAATCGGAGTTATCCGTATTTCAGGCGACGAAGCAATCAGCATTGCGGCAAAGGTATTCAGACCGAGCGGAAAAAAGAATATAACCGAAATGAAAGGCTACACGGCAGCACACGGCACCGTTTATGACGGCGAAAAGGCGATTGACGAGGCTGTGTTGCTCGTTTTCCGTGCACCTCACAGCTACACGGGCGAAGACGTTGCCGAAATATCCTGCCACGGCGGTGTATACGTTGTAGGTAGAGTACTGCGTGCGATATTAAATGCAGGTGCACAGCCTGCCGCACCGGGCGAATTCACAAAGCGCGCTTTCCTCAACGGCAAGCTTGACCTTACAAAGGCAGAGGCTGTTATGAGCCTTATATCTGCGCAGGGTGAGCAGAGCGCAGGTGCGGCAATGTCTGCACTTGAGGGTGCACTGAGCAGTAAAATTCTTGCCGCCGCACAGACTCTTATAACCGATTCGGCTTATCTTGCCGCCTGGGTTGATTATCCCGACGATGAAATTGAAGAGATTTCAACAGATAAACTTCTTGCCGATTATACCGACGTACTTTCACAGCTTGAAGGTCTGCTTTCAAACTATGATGCAGGCAGAGCGGTAACACAGGGTGTTGACACTGTAATTGCAGGCAAACCGAACGTCGGCAAATCAACGCTGATGAATTATCTCGCAGGTTTCAAGCGCTCAATCGTAACCGATATTGCAGGCACAACGCGCGACGTTGTTGAGGACACAGTGCGACTTGGTAACGTTGTGCTTCACCTTGCAGATACGGCAGGAATCCGCGAAACAGGCAACGAGGTCGAAAAAATCGGTGTCGATTTTGCTGTCGGCAGAGTTGAAAGAGCATCTCTTGTGCTTGCTGTGTTCGATTTATCGCGTGAGTTTGATGATGAAGACAAGGCAGTTATCGAGCTTTGCAAGAATAAATGCGCCGTTGCAATTATAAACAAGGATGACCTTGACCCGAAATTTGATAAATCACAGCTTGACTGCTTCAGCCATCAGGTAATTATCAGCGCAAAGGACGGCACGGGTGCCGACAAGCTCGCAGAGGCTGTTGAAACCGCACTCGGCACAGACAGTATTGACACATCTGCCGCACTTCTTGCAAACGAGCGTCAGCGCCAATGCTGCGAAAAAGCCGCAGAATGCCTGAGAGAAGCGATTGATGCACTCAGAATGAATATGACACTCGATGCCGTTACGGTCAGCACAGAGGGCGCAATAACCGAGCTGCTGACGATGACAGGCGAAAAAGCAAACGAAGCGGTTGTAAACGAGGTATTTTCACGCTTCTGCGTAGGAAAATGACACAAATTGGTAAAAATGTAAAAAACTGACATAGAAGTGAAGTTATGAAATATTTTGCAGAAAAACTTGATATAGCAGTAATCGGCGCAGGTCACGCAGGAATTGAGGCGGCGCTGGCGGCAGCACGCCTTGGTTGCAATACTATGATTTTTGCAATCAATCTCGATTCTGTCGGCAATATGCCCTGTAATCCCTCAATCGGCGGCACGTCAAAGGGTCATCTTGTGCGCGAAATTGACGCATTGGGTGGCGAAATGGGTATTGCGGCAGATAAGAACACGCTTCAGACCCGTATGCTCAACACGGGCAAAGGTCCTGCCGTGCACAGCCTGCGTGCTCAGATTGACAGACGCGGCTACTGCGCATATATGAAAAACGTTATAGAAAACCAGCAGAATCTTCAGCTCAAGCAGGCTGAAATAGTATCGTTGACCCGTGATGAAGACGGATTATGGCATCTTTTAACCCGACTTGAGGCAGAATACACCGCAAAATGCGTTATTCTCGCAACGGGCACGTTCCTTGGCGGCAGAATCTTTGTCGGCGATATATCATACGACAGCGGCCCTGACGGAATGTTTCCTGCAACTGAGCTTGCGCAGTCGCTCAAGGATCTCGGTGTGCAGCTGCGTCGTTTCAAGACGGGTACTCCCCCAAGGCTTAACCGCAACAGCATTGATTTCAGTGTTATGGAGCCGCAATACGGTGACGAGCACAAGGTTCCGTTTTCATTTGGCTTTGACGGCGAGATTATTAACAGTGAAGCCTGCTACGTAACATACACGAACGACAGAACAAAACAGATAATACTTGATAATCTCCACCGCTCTCCCCTATACGGCGGCAAAATTGACGGTGTTGGTCCGCGATACTGTCCGAGCATTGAGGATAAGATTGTCCGCTTTGCCGAAAAGGAGCGCCATCAGCTCTTTGTCGAGCCGTGCGGTGCAGACACGCAGGAGATGTATCTTCAGGGTCTTTCATCCTCTTTGCCCGAGGATGTTCAGCTCGAATTCCTGCACACCATCCCCGGTCTTGAAAAAGCACAGGTTATGAGAACAGCTTATGCGATTGAATACGACTGTGTTGATCCGCTGTCCCTTCGCTCAAGCCTTGAATTCCGTGATTTTGATGGACTCTACGGCGCAGGTCAGTTCAACGGCTCAAGCGGCTATGAGGAAGCTGCGGCACAGGGTCTTGTTGCAGGAATAAATGCCGCACGAAAGATAAACGGTAAAGAGCCTGTAATTCTCGACCGTGCAGGCAGCTACATCGGCACACTTATTGATGACCTTGTCACAAAGGGATGCACAGACCCGTACAGAATGATGACCTCGCGCTCTGAATACAGACTTCTTCTGCGTCAGGATAACGCAGATCGCAGGCTCACACCACTCGGCAGAGAGATAGGTCTTATATCTGATGAACGCTGGGATAGCTTCAACAGAAAGCTTGAACTTATAGAGCAAGAGTCAGAAAGAGTCCGCAAGGTAGTGATACATCCATCGGACAAGCTCAACGAGATGCTTGTTTCACGTGAAACATCTGCGCTGAACATCGGTGTTCGTATGGTCGAGCTGCTCAGACGTCCGCAGGTCAACTATGCCGACCTTGCCGAATTTGACACAGAAAGACCCGATTTGCCCTACGAAGTTTTTGAGCAGGTTGAGATTTCAATCAAATACGAGGGTTATCTCAAGCGTCAGGAAGCTCAGGTTGCCGAGATGCGTCGGCTTGAAGTCAGAAAACTGCCTGAAGATATAGATTACTCGAAAATTGTCGGCTTAAGGCTTGAGGCAATAGAAAAGCTTAACAAGGTGCGCCCCGAAAACATCGGTCAGGCTTCACGCATCAGCGGTGTCAGCCCTGCAGATATATCGGTGCTTCTTATCAGATTACAAGGAGAATAAAGCTATATGGCTATGATTAACTTAAAACTGCTTAAGGAAGAGGCAGAAAGAATCGGTGTTGAGCTTGATGAAACGGCTCTGAACAACTTTGATATGCTCGCTCAGATGCTTGTTGACTGGAACGGCAGAATCAATCTTACCGCTATAACAGACCCTATGGGCATAGTTTATAAGCATTTTGCCGATTCGCTCACAGCCTTTGCCGCTGTTGATATCCCTCAGGGTGCATCCTTTGTCGATGTCGGCACAGGCGGCGGATTTCCCGGTATGCCGCTGCTGATTGCCAGACCCGACCTCAACGGTGTTCTTCTTGACAGCACAAAGAAAAAGCTTATGTTCGTTGATTACTGTCTGAACAAGCTTAATTTAAATAATCAGGGTAAAACCTTACATATGCGTGCAGAGGAAGCCGGAATCAAGCTTGAGCTTCGCAATCACTTTGATTTCTCCTTTTCCCGTGCGGTTGCAAACCTTCGTGATCTTTCCGAATACTGCCTGCCTCTTACCAAGGTCGGCGGCACGTTTGTTGCCCTCAAGGGTGCCAAAGCGCAGGAAGAAATTGATCAGGCAAGGGCGGCAATCAAAATCCTCGGCGGTGAGATTGTTGACGTAAAGCAGCTTTTCCTCAGCGATATGGGCGAAAGAAACATTGTAGTTATCAAGAAAAGTTCGCCAACTCCTCCTAAATATCCGCGTGCTTCGGCAAAAATTGCAAAAGAACCGCTCGGAATGCCCAAAAAATAATAAATTTACGCACTTTTGTGTCGTACTCTTTTGCTGGACAAGCTCCTGTTTTTCTGCTAACATCGTGGCAGAAGGCAGGAGCTTACATCATTTTTTGAGAAAGGAACGGCTACAAATGAAGCAAAAACGACAAATTGCCGGGCAGATAATACTTGTTGAGCAGGAAAGCATACTGCCGAACCCGAACCAGCCGAGGCTGCGGTTTGATTTTGATGAGCTTAACGGACTTGCAGAAAGTATACGCAACAACGGCTTATTACAACCGCTCACCGTCAGGCCGTCGGAAGAAGGCAAGTTTGAGCTGATTGCAGGTGAACGCAGGCTTATTGCCGCACGTATGGTAGGCATACCTAAAGTCCCCTGCATTCTTATGAATATTGATGATGAGAAATCTGCTCTCTTTTCCCTTATCGAAAACATTCAGCGTCAGAATCTCGGTTTCTTTGAGGAGGCAATTGCCATTAACAAGCTGTCAATGGATTTCGGCTTATCCCGTGAAGAGATATCCAAAAAGCTTGGTAAGGCTCAATCAACCATCTCAAACAAGCTCAGACTGCTCGGTTTAACCGAAGAAGAACAGTTAAAAATAGTTCAGGCAGGTCTTACAGAGCGTCACGCACGTGCACTATTACGTTTTGATGACAGCAGATTGCGTATGAGAGCCTTGAATATCATTGCAGACAAGCATCTCACCGTCGCAGAGAGCGAGCGTATGATAACCCGTATGCTCGGCAGAAAAAGAAACAACTGCAAGATTCCGCTACACAGCATCCGTGACGTAAGACTCTTTGTGAACACGCTCAACCATGCTGTTGATACAATCCGCCGTGCAGGAATCGAAGCAGACTCCGTCAAAAGCGAAACCGAAGAATACATAGAGTATGTTGTCAGGATTCCTAAACAACCGGGATCAACCCCTGTGCTCAAAACAAAGACACAGGCGGTTTCCATATAAAGGTTTCGGCTGCACGAAACCGACCCATATCTTTCTCTTTCACACCCCACATCCGGCAAGGGAGCAGGCGTTTACCGTCTGCTCCTTTGTCCTTTTCTGATACCTCAGGGAATGGGATGTGTGCACTGGGTGGGATAAAACGAGAGATGTTTATGCCACAAAGAAAAGTAAGCCCACAGTTAAGTACATATCAAGGAAAATGTGCAGTAAATGAGATGAAACGAGAAGAAGTTTATGCCACAAAGTGAAGTAAGGTTACAGTTAAGTACATATCAGGGTAAATACGCAGCAAGTGAGATGAAACGAGGAAAGTTTAAGCCACAGAGAAAAGTAAGCCTAAGGAAACAGGATGTATGTCGGCTGGGATAAAACGAGGGAAGGTTCTGTCACAGATTATCGCGGTTGTTGTGCAGATTTATTTCGTTGAGGTATTGGATGCAACGGCACGTTGCTGTTTCACGTGAAACATTGATACTGTGAAATATTAAGCAAAAAGTGTATTTTTATAATAATTGCGCATTGTACATTGCGATATTATAAACATATATATAATCGATATATATTATTTTCATTAAATAATCGCCTATTTGCCGCAAATAAGGCGTTTTCATCAGCTTGACATAAACTTTGTCGGAGTTGTATAATAAACGCATACAAGGAGGGATTTTGAAAATATGAGCATAATCGAAAAACTTAAATCCACCCCACAGGGTTGGGAAACATCCAATTCTGAGCGAAAGAGTTATTATCTCTACTTTGCAGGACAGAACGCAATCTACTTTCTGCTTTCCAACTACCTTGCAACCTATCTCCTCTTCTGCGGAATAGATCCGCTTAAATCGAGCGCGGTTATGCTTGCCGTAAAGGTATGGGATGCCGTTAACGATGCAATATTCGGCGTTATATTTGATTCGGTCAAATTCAAGAGCGGCAAAAAATACACACCGTGGCTTAAAATATCATCTCTGCTTATCCCTGCGGCAACAATTCTTCTCTTCTTTATACCCGCAAGCTCGGGTGAAATGCTCAAGCTCTGCTGGTTTGCCGTTGCGTACATAATCTGGGATACCGCATACACTCTCTGCGACGTGCCGATTTACAGCGCAATCACCTCAATGACACGAAATATCGAAGAGCGCAACACAATGCTTTCATATAAGAGCATCTGGGCAGGCGTTGGTATTGCGTTTATAACCGTTGCAGGCACTGTTCTTCCCGGTGAGCACGTCGGCTTAAGCTGGAGCTGGGTTGCTGTTATAACCGCAATTTTTGCATTTGTTACGATGCTGCCGATTAACCGCACCCTCAAAGAGCGTCACGCGGCAGATCAGGACGAAAGCTTCACCCTGCGCCGTATGTTCAGCTACCTTTTCAAGAACAAATATCTTCTGATATATTACGTTGGTTATTTCTTCTATGCTGCAGCCAATATCAGCGCTGCGCTCAGCCTGCTTGTATCCTATTATCTATTCAACGATACACTCTTCTCGCTTGTTGTAGGTGCCTGCGGTACAGTGCCCTCGCTTATCTGTTCTCTCCTTGTGCCTGCAATGCTCAAGAAGATTGACAAAATGAAGCTGTATAAGCTCTGCGCAATCGCTATGGTTGTTCTGAGCGTTGTAATGTGGCTTATCGGATACAACAACATAATCCTCCACATCGTTCTCTACGTTATCCGTTCAATTCCCCTTGCAATTATCGGTGTGCTTATGTTCATTTTCACACCCGACTGTGCAGAATACGGCAAATACAAATCAGGCATTGAGGCAAAGGGCATCACCTTCGCTATTCAGACATTTATGTCAAAGCTTACGGGTGCCGTTTCCGGTGCTCTTTCGCTGTTCCTTCTCGGTCTTAAATCAACCGGCTGGATTGAAGTTGAGGCTCAGAGCTTTGAGGAGCTTCAGCAGCTCGGAATTGTACAGAGTGACCACGCGCTCTCTGTTCTCTGGTTCAGCTACGTTATGGTGCCTGCTATCGGCTGCCTGATAGCTTTCGTTATCTGGAACTTCTACAAACTTAACGATAAAGACGTTCAGATTATGGCTGACTGTAACGCCGGCAACATTTCGCATGATGAAGCGGAGCAGCTTTTAAGCAGAAAATACTGATATAATTTCTAAAAGAGCACTATTCGACAGGGAATAGTGCTCTTTATTAAAAGTCTATTAACAGTTTGTTCACTTTTTACAGAAAAAAGTACCTGTTTTTGTGACTTTTTTGAAAAATCGCCCCATTATTTACCGCTAATTCCATATTATGTCATTTATATTGCTTAAAAAGCACTAAAAAGCGGTTTTGACACCGTTTTGTAACCATTTGTAACTTTTGAGGTTTTACACAAAAACCTAACCCCGAGATGTGGTAGAGAAGTGCTAAAAAGCGCATATTTAGTGTTATATGCAAAAAAAGAATAAATTTTTTTGGGTAAAGTGCATAAATTGTGAACAAATTAAAATTTGACACTTTTATTGATAATCACTATAATTACAATTGTCACGGTCGATAATATAACCATCAGAGGAAATTTCAGCCCGAAATTCCAACGATCATACATCTTTTATGTATGAAAAAAGTTAAGGAGCGATTAGATGATAACAAAAATCAAGACTAAGGCAGGGTCAATGAAGACAATTAAAAAAGTCATTGCGATTGCCGCTGTGCTTGTGTTGCTCGGCACTGTCACCGCTTTTGCTGCTGACGATGCAGACTACAAGGTAGTGCTTGATGACGGAGAAACAAAAACCACTTTATATACCACAGCAACATCTGCTCAGGACGTAATCAAGGAGTCAGGTGTCAAGATCTCCGCTCTCGATGAAATCGATCTCACAGGTTTCATCCCCGGTGAAGACAGCGTAATTAAAATTGAGCGCACATGTCTCGTTGGCGTTAACGACGTTGACGGCACAGTTTATTTCGCATTTGACGGTACGGTTGCCGAGGCAATCAACGAAGCAGACGTCACCGTAGGCGAAAACGATCTCGTAAACTACGACACAGAAGATAAAGTAACAGACGGTATGATTATCTCTGTTGCACGCGCATTCTCAGTAGGTATCTGCCACCACGGCAAGCATTCTGACGTTGAAATGGCAGTCGGCACGGTTGAAGATGCTCTTAAAAAAGCAGGCATAACCCTCGGCGAGCACGACGTTATTTCACACGACCTTACAGATGTTGTCAGCAGCGGTATGGTTGTCTTTATTGACGAAGTTATCTACAAAGAAAAAACAGAAACAAAAGAAATTCCTTTCGATAAAACAACCAAGAAGAGCGACGATTTTACAGTCGGCACAACAAAGATAACAACTGAGGGTGTTCCCGGCGAAAAAGAAGTCAGCTATAAAGAGAAGTATATCAACGGCAAGCTCATTGAGTCCGTTGTTCTCAGCGAAAAGGTTGTTAAGGAGCCTGTAACACAGGTTACATCCGTCGGCACAAAGAAGGTTGAAACCGTAAAGCCCAAGGGCAAGGCAGTTTCTTCAATCGGTGCTGTTTCACTTGATTCAAACGGTGTGCCCAAGGACTACACACGCGTTATATCAGGTAGCTCAACTGCTTACTACGGCGGCGGCACAACCGCATCGGGCAGACCGGCAAAGGTTGGTCACGTTGCTGTTGACCCGAACGTAATCCCCTACGGCACTCCCCTCTACATTGTTGCAACAGACGGCACGGTTTACGGCTATGCTATTGCAGCAGATACGGGCGGATTTGTTCACAACGGCACAAACACTGTTGTTGACGTTTACCTCGACACTTATGATGAGTGTGTTCAGTGGGGCAGAAAGAACGTAAACATCTACGTTCTCGGCTAAAAGCAAATAAGGCTGTCAACCAAAACGGTTGGCAGCTTTTTTTGTTTGAATCAGCTTTAGAAAGTGCAGTTAAATCATAATTCATAATTCGCGACGGGTAAACCACTCCTTATTTGTAAAGTTTTAACCTTGACAATGCTTTCACGTTAATATATAATACACAAGCAAACTGAATACACCCTTATTAAGAGTGGCTGAGGGAACAGGCCCGACGAAGCCCGACAACCTGCATTAGCGCAAGGTGTCAAATCCTGCGGTGTAAACCGGAAGATAAGGTCAGACTTATTGCGCCGGTAAATTGCGGCGCTGTTTTTATTTTCAAGAGAAAGGTAAAAAGAAAATGAGCAAGAGATTATTCACATCCGAATCAGTTACGGAAGGACATCCCGACAAAATCTGCGATCAGATTTCAGACGCAGTGCTTGATGCGATACTTGCTGCAGACCCCAACGGCAGAGTTGCCTGCGAAACAACCTGCACAACGGGTCAGATTCTCATCATGGGCGAAATCACAACATCAGCTAATATCGATATTCCCGCAATTGCCCGTCAGACAGTATGTGAAATCGGTTATGACGATGCTGCAAAGGGCTTTGACGGCAACACTTGTGCCGTTCTTCTCGCTGTTGATAAGCAGAGCCCCGACATTGCAATGGGCGTTGACCGTGAAGGTGCAGGCGACCAGGGTATGATGTTCGGCTTTGCTTGCGATGAAACACCCGAGCTTATGCCCATGCCTATCGCTCTGGCTCATAAGCTTGCTCTCAGACTTACTCAGGTTCGTAAGTGCGGTCCGCTCACCTATCTCCGTGCTGACGGCAAGACTCAGGTAACTGTTGAATACGACGGTGACAAGCCTGTCAGAATCGATGCGATTGTTGTTTCCTCACAGCACAGCGCAGACGTTGAGCAGGAGCAGATCAGAGCAGATATTATCGAGCACGTTATCAAGCCCGTTGTGCCTGCAGATATGCTTGACGGTGATACAAAGATTTACGTTAACCCCACAGGCCGTTTCGTTACAGGCGGACCTCAGGGAGACAGCGGCCTTACAGGCAGAAAGATTATCGTTGATACATACGGCGGATATTCTCGCCACGGCGGCGGCGCTTTCTCGGGTAAGGATCCGACAAAGGTTGACCGCAGTGCGGCTTATGCAGCACGCTACGTTGCAAAGAATATCGTTGCAGCAGGTCTTGCAAAGAAATGTGAGGTTCAGCTTGCATACGCAATCGGTGTTGCACAGCCCGTATCGGTTCGTGTTGATACATTCGGCACAGGTGTAGTTGCAGAGGACAAGCTTGAGGAAGCTGTTGCAAAGGTGTTTGATCTTACTCCCTCAGCAATCATCAGCACACTCGGTCTTCGCAGACCGATTTATAAGCAGGTTGCCGCTTACGGCCATATCGGCAGAACAGATATTGACCTTCCCTGGGAAAAAACAGATAAGGTTGACGAAATCAAGTCTTTAGTGATATAATAGAAAATCAAGAAGGGGCGATCTTTCGGTTGCCCCTTTAACCCGTTATAAAGGGGGCAAGAAAATGATTGACCTGCATTGCCATATTCTGCACGGAATTGATGACGGTGCACGCAGTCTCGACGAGGCGGTTCACCTTTGCTCAATAGCTGAGCACAATTCAATCCAAACGGCGGTTCTTACACCGCACCTTATTCATCCCGAAACGGTTGACGAATTTGTCGCAATTCGTGATAAGCGCATAGACGAGCTTAAAAGAACAATCGAAAAAGAGAAAATCCGGCTTGAGCTTGTGCCGGGTGCAGAGGTTTTTGTAAACGATGACATTTTCTATGCACCGTCGCTCGATGCGGTTACGCTGGGCGGAACAAGATATATTCTGATTGAGTTCGATTTTAACGGTCTTAATATTAACAGAATTATAAAATACGTAAACGAGTTTATTTCAAGAGGCTATTTTCCGATTATCGCCCACCCCGAAAGATACCGCTTTATGCAGCATGATTACGATATCGTAAATCATCTTGCAGATATGGGCGTTCTGTTCCAGATAAATTCCTCAAGCCTTGCAGGCTTCGGCGGAATAGAATCAAGAGAGCTTGCCTTTGCAATGGTTTCATCCGGCATAGCTTCATTTATCGGTACAGATGCACACTCTGTTGCCCACCGTCCGAACAATCTTCTCGAACAGCGTGATATATTCCCGACAACAATTGATTTTGATACCTATGACAGGTTGCTCAGCAAAAACGCAGCAACAATTCTTGCTGACGGAACGCTTGACAGAGGAACGGTATATCCTATCCGCAGGAAAAGATTTTTTTAGTAAGAGATATATTTCCGTCTTACAGTTTACTTTTAAAGAAATTCAGTATATAATTTCTCTGCTTATCTTAGAAAGGATGTTTTGTGATGCAGGAAAGAAGAAATGAAACCGCAAACGCTCTTCTCGGCAGCGGTTTATTCTCTGAAGGCTCAAACTTCGATATATTCCGTCTCATCCGCGCAATTCTGCGCAGAGTGTGGGCGATTGTAATGGTTGGCGTAATCTTTGCCGCCGCAGGTTATTTCTTTGCGAAGGCAACCTATGTTGAGAGCTACATTGTTAACTCAACCCTCCAGTTTACAACAACAAAATATATCAAGGTTGCTGATGAAAACGGCAAGGAAGAGCTTGTTACCGTTGTTGTGGCTTATGAAAACAGCAACAATGACAGCTTCAAGTATCTGCTCAAGACAGATATTATGATTAACCAGCTTTATGAAGCAACAGGCAAAAAATACGGACCTGAGCAGATAAGAGGTGCGATTGCCGTTACCGAAACCGATGTGAAAGATTTCTTCGGCCTTCAGGTTACCGGCACAGACCCCGAATTCTGCAGGGTGCTTATGGATGCCATAATTGACGTTTTCCCGGATTATCTGCGCAGTCAGTCAAGCACTCTCGGCATCAGCCTTGTAAACTATCCGACGGCTCCCACAATCAACAACAGCGATAATGCCGTTAAGGTTGCGTTTATTGCTTTCCTCTTCGGCGCAATGCTTATTGCGGCAATCGTTATTCTTATCGAGCTGTTCAGCGACACGGTCAAGGATATCGACGACATCCGCAACAAGACAAGAGCACCTATTATCGGTTCAATTCCCTATGTCGGCAAAAGCACAGGTCTTATCAACAAAAAGCCGATGTTTACGGGCGGCTTGTTGATTACGGATGAGGAAAAGGTAAGCTTTGCGTTTGTTGAATGCTTCAAATCAATCCGTACACGTATTGAAGGTCTTGCAAACACAAAGGGCTTCAAGACTTTCCTCGTTTCATCAACTTATGAGAACGAAGGCAAGACAACTGTTGCAATCAACATTGCCTGCTCACTTGCACAGAAGGGCAAGTCTGTTCTTCTTATCGACGCTGACCTTCGTAAGCCTGCTGTTCTTCGCACAATCGGTGTTAAGTACGATGAAAAGTCCGGTCTTATTCCGATCATCAAGGGCGAATCAACTTACAGAGAATCAATCAAGTATGTAAAGGGTCTCGGTCTCTTTATTCTTCCCAGCGGCGGTATCACCCAGAAGTCGTCCGAGGTTCTCGACGCAGACAAGGTACGCGAAGTTATCGAAACCGCAAGAAAAGAGTTCGACTTTATTATCATCGATACTCCGCCCACGCGTGTTGTTTCCGACAGCCTTGTTATTTCGACACTTGCTGATGCGATGATATTTGCAATCAGAAAAGAACACGCAAAGATTTCGGAAATCAACGAAACTCTCGATGAAATTGCAGCAACCAATATCGAAATTGCAGGCGCTGTATTCACGATGAACGAGCAGGAGTCACGAGGCAGAATCCTCAACAAGGGCAACGGCATTCGTTCAAAGCGATACGGCGGTTACGGCAGCTACGGCAGCTATGGCAGTTACGGCAGCAGCTACGGCTACGGCGGCGGCTACGGTTACGGCGGTGGCTACGGTTACGGTGGCGGCTACGGTTATGGCTACGGCAGCAGCGGTGGCTACGGTTACGGTTACGGCAGCAACGGTGGCTACGGTTACGGCTACGGTCTGTTCAGAAGAAAGAGCAAGAAGCACTCAAACCGTACATTGCCGGCAGAAGAAGTTGCGCAGAACAATAACGAACAGGCTCCTGCACAAGAGGAACAGAAGAAATAAAAACAAATTACAGGCACAGACCTTCGGGTTTGTGCCTTGTTTATATATTATAATATTAAATACATTAAATTAAAGTTGTTCATAATGATAAATCTGTCGGTTTATGTAGGTTGTCAGCTGCGTGTGATTATAAGTAATTGTGTGCTTTCAAAAGCAGACCACAATATACAGTGATACTTAAAAAGTTACGCAGCAAAGCGGTTGTATATGTGCACAAAAAATCTTTTTTTCCCTTGTGCAAAAAAACCAAACCGAAGTAATTTCGAAAATTTAGTTGACAAACACCCTTGTAAAGTACTAATATAATAATGACTACCAGAATGACAAAGGGGGTAGTGCCCCCTGTTGCCATTTCAGATTTAGTTAAATTGCTTCTGCCAATTAAACCCGCCGTCGAAAACCGGTCATGCTGAAAAGCAAACAGTATGCCGACGGCAGCCAGTTAAAACGTGCGAAGCCATCGGCTTACCTTTAAACGGCAGATTGGTTTTTGCGGCAAGAAAGAGAAGGAGGTATGCGGCAAGCAAAATAGCTTTTCCCTCAGGCAATTGGTCGCCCGCCAGGGCGCCGCAATATAAGTCGGGGCAACCCGAAAAATTTTACGGAGGTGTACATTTTGAGTAAATCCAAAAAGCTCCTTAGCTTACTCCTTGCTACAATCATGGTATTCTCAACTTTTGCAGTTGGTGCATCAGCAGCATACGCAGATTACAAGGACGACGCTATCACAGGCTACGACAGCATTGACAAGCCCATCTTCACAACAGAGCAGCTTGCTTCAATCGCACTCGATGCTATCGACGCAATGCTTGCAGACTTGGATGAGACATCATTCAAAATCCCTGTTCTCAACGTTGCTATCAAATTCTCCAGCATCGACGTTGCACTCGATTCACTTGAAGATATCTACAACGGCGGTGTCTGGAACACAGCTAAGGCTATCGCAGGTGAAGTTGGTAAAGAGCTTACATTCGCAGCTCTGAACACAAACCCCAACGGTAACTTTGCCGCTAACGGCTGCAGAAGAACAACTCCCGGCAAGTCCGACGTTGATGTTCTCTACTCAGTTCTTGCATTCGTTAACGACAACAGCAGCCTTCTTGCTAAGTACGGCTACGGCACACTTGACCTTGGCCCCACACTTACAGGTCTTCTTGGCAGCTCTATCGAAGAGTACCTTGATGCTCCTAACCTTATCAAAGGTCTTCTCTACGATCTCGCTTACGACGATGATGCTCCCGACTATGTCGAGTACGAGGATCTCGCAGTTAAGCCCACAATCGACTCAATGCTTCAGATCATCATCGACGATCTCCTTGTAGATCTTGAAGATGAGCTTGAAGAGTCCTTCGAGTATGGCATTACATACGACTTCTCCAACCTTATCGATATCGACAACGGTTCCTTCTACGATCAGTTTGAGAGCGTTCTTCAGTTCGCTTACAACAACTTCCTCGTTCCGTGGGGTAACACAAAGATCAAGGAATGGATCTATGACCTTGCTGAGGCAGAGTATGACGAGTCTCAGAAGATCTACAGATACGATTATGACGCAGACGGCAACCAGCTCTTTAACGAAGACGGCACACCCGTTATGGTTAAAGTTGGTTACTACATGGATGACACAGCATACTTCCAGAATCTCCGCAAGGCTCCCAACATTTACGACGCAGACGCAAAGAGCGTTTACGAAGCAAATATTGAGAACGGCACATTCAATGAGCTTGCTGACATCATCAACCTCAACTACGTCATTCCGAAGCACAACTTCCAGCCCGGCGAGCAGTTCTTCGGTAACTTCAACAACATCATGAAAGAGTGGCTCGATGTCATGGTCACAGCTAAGTCTCCCGAACTCGTTTGGGAAGCAGGCTCCAACGACATGATCATCACAAACCTCTTCAACAACGCTAAGAAGCTTCTCAAGGTTTACGGCGAGAGATTCCTTGGCGATAAGATCACAATCCCCAGTGATGAAGTAATCGATTCAATGCAGTCTCTTGAGGATGCAGTACTTTACTTCGGTAAGGACGCTATCTCAAGATATGCAACAAACATCCTTCTTCCCGATGATGTTAACACAGTTCGTGAGATAGTTGCTTACGCACTTTGCGAGCTTATTGCTGACCTCGTTCCCGAAGAGAATGTTTATGCAAAGCTTCGTTCAGGTGAGCTTAATCCCAAGACTGACGAAGGCTGGCAGGCAGTTCTTGCTATCGTTGCAAGATACTATGCTAACGCATTCACAAACATGAACATCCCCGCAGGCCTTGGTTTTGAAGCTACAATTACTCACGCAGTTACATGGGCTCTCAATAACTACGGCAGCATCCTTTACTACACAAGCCAGATCGATCCCAACGCTACTGCATGGCAGAAGCTTGACGAAGTTCTCTTCACACTTATCCCCATGAACTGGCTTCCCGCAACACTTCGTGTTGTTAACGACAACGGTCAGGTAGAAAGCAAGCCTGTTACAGGTTCTCAGTTCCTTCTTCTTGATTTCATCCTTGGTAACCTTCTTGACCTCAGAATCGAGCACATCTTCGATCTCTTTGCAAGAAACACATCTGGTGGTCTCAACGGCACAATGTCCAACATGCTCATCAGCCTTGTTACCAACATCCTTAACGCAATTATCCCCGGTGCTATCCCCACAGGTCTTACAAACTTTGATTCTATCGCTACAAACAATACACTCGGCGCTATTATCAAGGGTCTCCTTTCAGGTCTTTACAGCGTAAAAGATAACCTTATCCCCGGTGCTCTTCCGCTTGTTAACATGATCCTCGGCCTTACAGGCGAGCAGGAGCTTGAAGATCCCACAATCAATTACGAAGACGTAATCATCAGCACAACCCATTCACTTGCCGGTACAGAGTTTGTTGTTCGTAACAACTCCACCGGTGTTAACACAGGTTACACAGACAAGAACGGTGTATTCCATCAGGACGCTCTCTATCAGATCAAGATCAAGAGCATCACAACAAACGTTTCCGGCGTTAGCGTTACATACACAGCTAACACAGTTCTTAACGGTGGTGAGTCCAAGACTTTCCCCGTAACAGGTTCACTTTCAGCTGACGGTCTCGTTCGTTTCGCAGTTACATACGAAATCCTTAACGAGTACGGTGAATCACTCACAGCAGAGCCTATCACAACATATCAGTTCACATATGTTGCTTCTAAGGTTACTGATGAAGATGCAGACGCTATCTCTTACAAAGAGCAGCAGACTGCAAACGGTCTTGAGGCTATTCCCGTTCAGTTCGTTGACGGTTACGAAGTTGGTGTTAACAACCACTACATCGCTAACAACCCCGTAAACTTCATCGGTTCATCACGCGGTTGGGGCGCTATTGAAAACCTCAGCTTCGATTACGGCCGTACAACAACAGATGAGAACTCCGCACAGAACGTACAGGCTACAACAACAATCACAGGCTTCTCCTCAACAATGCCTGAGGGCATTCTTGTTCAGGATGCTGACTTCGAGCCCATCGTTACACAGTACGGCGGTTACATCGGTTCAATCGATTTTGCTGACGTAGTTGTTCCTCAGGTTGAGGTTACAGACGACGAAGGCAACACAAAGACTGTTGACGCTGACCTTGCAGATTATGCAGGCACATACAACGTAGCTCTTAACCTCAACGTTACAGAGACATGGGCAGGCATGGGTTCTCAGAACTTCACAGTTGCCCGTAAGATCGTTATCTTCAACGACTACAACCTTCCCTCAATCGTTTCCTCCGCTCTCGGTTCAAACCGTCAGGAGAATAACTTCGCTTCCAGCGGCACATTCACCTACGTTGAGACAGACGAGGACGGCAACGAGACAACTTACACAGTAAATGCTGCAAATGCATGGGATAACTACCTCAATGCTCTTACAGCAGCTCAGGCAATCGTTCTCCTTCCCAAGACAGAGGCTAACTTCAGAGCTGACGTCTATGAGGCAGCAGCAACAAACCTCAAGAGAGCTATCGCAGACCTTGATGCATGTGCTGAAGGCGCAGGCGTTGATTCTCTCGTATCAGCACTTGAGGCAGTAGAAGGCAACAACGAAGACCTTGTATATACAGATGATGGCTATACATTCTTCGCAGACGCTGACTACGTTCTCTACACATACAACAGATATAAGACACACAGAGACAGAGTTAAGTCTCTCATCGATTCTCAGATTATTCCTGAGCCCGGTGAGGATGCAACAGAAGAAGAAATCGCAGAGTATGAAGAGAAGATTGCAAACATTCCCACTCTTACACTCTTCGAGATCACTTACAGAGGCCATATGTTCAACATGAACGCTGACCGTCTCGTTCGCAAGAACGTAACAGCAGCTTCTAAGAACTACCTCAACAACGCATACAACCTTATCAACGGCAAGTACCTTGAGCTTAACCCCGATGAATACTCAACAGAGTCTTGGGAAGCACTTGAGACAGCTATGGCATTTGCTGAGGAAGTTCGTGCAGATACAAACTACGCAGAGCTTCGTCAGTCAAAGATCAACACAGCTCGTCGTGAGCTCATCCAGGCTTATAAGGGTCTTACAGCTAAGGGCGCAGATCCCGCTGATTACACACAGCTCGACGCAGCTATCGCTGATGCAGAGGCAATCTTTGCAGAAGATAACTACGAAGAGAAGTACGCAGGTCTCGAAGCTCTTCAGGAAGCATACGAGGCAGCTATCGCAGTTGACAGAGAGCTCCTTGCTGAGGACGGCCAGGCTATCGTTGACGAAGCAGCAGCAGCTCTTATCGATGCTCTTGCAAACCTTGAGCAGCTCGAGGCAGGCATCGTTCTTGAAGACGTTTCTGAGAACGACTACTATGCAACTCTTGAAGATGACTACGGCGTATCATGGGCACCCACAATGGGCGAAATGGCTGAGCCTGACTACGAGACAGATGAGTACTACTACTACATCTGCGGTCTTGTATTCGACTACTATGAGGATATTACAACAATCGTAGGCACACAGGGTGGCGCAAGCTACGAGTTTGAAGCAAATGCAGCTTCTTCCGGTGCTCTCGCAACAGGTGACAAGCTCACAATGGATGACGGCACAGTTTACTACCTTGTTCTCTTCGGCGATGCAAACGGTGACTGCGTAGTTGACGCATCCGATATCGGTGAAGCATCCGATATGTACAACTGGGCTTCCAACTACAGTTCAGCTAACAATGCATACTTCTACGGTGCAGACGTTATCCGTGACGATATGGTTGACGCATCTGATATCAGTGCTATGTCCGATATGTACAACTACACACTTGATCCGTACTCAGTTCCTCAGGACGGTTCATTCACAGGCTAATAAGTAGTTTTTAAATCTTGGTTTAATCCAATAACAAACCCCCGGAGATTCCTCTCCGGCATCTCCGGGGTTCTCACTTTAACTCCCAAAGGGGGCTACACGATGACTAAGACATTTAAAAAGCTTGCAGCGGTTATTGTTGTTGCTTCTCTGCTCGTTTCCTGCCTTTGCTTTGGCGGTAGTGCTATCGATTCTACTTTCGGCGGCACACCCACAGGCAATGAGGCAATGAGCATCGGTCTCACAGCTTCTGCCGATTCGGTTGAGCCCGGCGATGTTGTTACATTTACCGTTCGTCTTTCGAACAACTACAATGCAATAACAATGTTCTGGCCCGTCCTTTACTCAACAGACTTTTTTGAGCTTGTTGACGGCAGCGTTACTTCACCTATCGATAACGTAACAGCTGTTGCCGGCACAACAACCACAACAACTGACTCAAGCTTTGTTTCCTCTGCTTACGCAGACACACACAGTGTTATCGGCATCCAGTGGGTTGCCGGCGGTACAGCAGACGGTGGCGTTGCAGTTTTCAATTCCGGCGTAGCTGCAGACTGTTTCACAGTTCAGCTTAAGGTTAAGGATACAGCAACAGGCACAGGCACTGTTCTTATCCCCGAAGACTATGACGGCTACTACTATTCAGGTGTTAACGATCCTTCCGATCCTCTCACCTACTACAATTCAGCAACTCCCTTTAACTTCACGTTTGGTGCACCTGTCAGCTACACACTCGGTTCTGCAGCAGATCCCGAGCTTGTTGCAGCAGATGGCTTTAACATTAGACTCATCACATTCGACGGTGACGAAACACAGTACCTCTGTGGTTTTGACCCCGTTGCAATCTTCGAAGAAGGCGGCGATTTTAAAGATCAGATAGCTGTCAATAACGGTAGCTTTACTGTATCTCAGGATATGTTTGCAACAGGTACTGTTGTAACTGTTCTTGATTCAGCCGGCAATGTATTTGCAGAGTACGAGATTATTTTATTCGGCGATACAAATGGTGATGGTTCGATCGATGCTTCCGATATTGCGGATGCATCCGATATGTACAACTATGCCCGCGAATTTGAAGGTGCCTTCTATTACGCAGGCGATATCTATGCTGATGATGAGTATTCAATAAATGTCGACGCTGCTGATATCAGCGTGCTTTCAGACCTTTATAATTACAGCATTAGCAATACACTCGAGATGCAGATGCACGTTCCTGCATAAGCATTTCGGAAAATTTTCCATATGTAATCTAACCGCTACGGCGGCTAAATTAAAAAAATCTCAAGGAGGACTACAGCAATGAAACTCACAAAGAGACTGCTTGCAATGATTCTTGCAGCAGCAATGCTCGTTAGTATGGTTGTCTTCAGCTCAAGCGCTGTTCAGCTTGATGATGAAGTAGCAAGCCTTACCTGGGATGATTGTATCATTGATAAGGATTCCAATCCTTACACTGTAAAGCTTGGTTTCAAGATTTATAAGGTTGATACAGCTTCCGGCGAGTACACACTTCTTGCAGACGCAAACTCTGCAAACAACACATACGATGTTAACGTAGAAGCAGGCGATGTTATTCGCGTTGAGACATGGGCACAGACAAACTTCCATGCCATCGCACTTCAGCTTTCACCGGCTTACAACAACGCATGGCTTCTTCCCACCACAATGTCAGACTACACAACATTCGCAACAACAGCTTCATATCCCCTTAAAGCTGCTGCTACTCGTAATGTTATTGACAAGTCTGAAGGTTATGTACAGTTGATTGACTTCTGTGACGATTACGGCGCAGGCGACGGTACATTCGAAGCTCCCGTTTTCGCTTCTGAGGCTTTCACTCAGTCAAAGGGTCAGACAAACCACAACGCTTGGAACGGTCTTCGTGCAGTTCTTCCCAAGGACTGGCAGGGTACAGGTACAACAGAAGCTAAGTGGCTCAACACAGAAGCTGTTGACCAGTGGGGCAACCCCGTTGTAGTAGATGGCAAGCTCATCTACAACGTTTACCAGATGGGTACAGGTAACAACGCTTCCGGTTCTGAGGCTTGGTCAGGTTTCGCAACAATTCTTAACGTATACCAGCCTATCGCTGCATTTAACCTCACAGTTGCTGAGGATGCAGCAGGTACAGCAAATCTCTTCTACCCCGAATCCGGCTACAAGAACACATCAACTCCCTCAACATGGGTTCAGGCATTTGATTTTGATGCAGTTCAGGAAAGCCCCAACGTAAACGGTAACTGGGACGAGTCTATGCCTCAGGTTTGTTCATCAGGTATTACTCCCTCTTACAAGAACACAGTTACATACCCCGACGGCACAGTTACAGATAAGAACTGGATCGTTACTAACGCAACAATCACAGTTGGCGGCGGCGCTGTAGAGCCCGAAGAGCCCTCAACTGATGAAACAACAACAGAGGCTGCTAAGGCTGACCTTACAGCTCTCCAGGCAGCTATCGCTGCAGCAGCAACAGCTGACACAGCTAACTGCACATCCGCTTCTGTAGCAGTGTTCAACGCAGCTCTCGCAGCAGCAAACGCTCTCAACGTTGAAGGCACACTTGCAACTGAGCAGGGCGCTATCGACGCAGCAGCAGCAAGACTTAACGCAGCTATCGCTGGCCTTACAAAGCTCGGCGCTTGCGACTACGCAGCACTTGATGCAGCTATCGCAGCATACGAAGCAAAGAAGGCAGACAGCTACAAGTACGCAAACTGGGCAGGCTACGAGGCAGCTTACAACGCAGCTAAGGCAGTCGCTCGTGATATGATCGCTGACGAGGCTGGTGCAAACCAGGCTAAGATCGACGCAGCAGCAAAGGCTCTTAATGACTATGCTCTCGTTGAGAAGACAGTTGATTACGCAGCATGGAACGCAGCAGAAGCTAAGATTCCCGCTGATCTCTCCGCATTCACACCCGCTTCCGTAGCAGCATACGAGGCAGCTAAGGCTGCAGCAGTTGCAGCTAAGGACGCAGCAGTTGCAGCTTACGATCAGGCAGCTCTCGATGCAGCAGCAGCAGATCTCGAAGCAGCAATCGCACTTCTTGCAGCTAAGGCAGACAAGGCAGCTCTTGCAGCAGCTATCGCTCGCGCAACAGCTCTTGATGCAGCAGCATATACACCCGATTCATGGGCAGCAGCAGCTCTTGATGCAGCTATCGCAGCAGCAGAAGCTGTAAACGCAGACGATAACGCAACAGCAGAAGCTATCGCAGAAGCAGTTGCAGCTATCGAGGCAGCAGAGGCTAAGCTCGAGAAGAAGGCTGACAAGGCAGCTCTTGCAGAAGCTATCGCAGCAGCAAAGGCTATCGACACAGCTCTCTACACACCCGCTTCAGTAGCAGCAGCAGCTCTTGATGCAGCTATCGCAGCAGCAGAAGCTGTTAACGATGACGCTAACGCTTCCGCAGCAGCAGTAGCAGACGCTATCGCAGCTCTTGAAGCAGCAGCAGCAAAGCTCGTTAAGAAGGCTGACAAGGCAGCTCTTAAGGCAGCTATCGATACACTTCCCGAGGTTGCTCAGGATATGGCTATCGCAGCAACATGGGCAGCATACGAGGCAGAGCTTGCTGAGGCAAATGCAGTTTATGCAGACGCTGACGCAACTCAGGATGCAGTAGATGCAGCAGAGGCAGAGCTTCTTGCAGCTATCGCAGGCGTTAAGGCTCTTGGCGCATGTGACTACGCAGCTCTCGATGCAGCTATCGCAGCATACGAAGCAAAACTTGCTGATAAGGATCTGTACACCAACTGGGCAGATTACGAAGCAGCTTACACAGCAGCAAAGGCTATCGCTCGCGACATGATCGCTGACGAGGCTGGCGCAAACCAGAAGGCTATCGACGATGCAGCAGCAGCTCTCAACGCAGTTGTTCTTACATACAAGGCAGCTGACTACTCAGCAGTTGATGCAGCTAAGTCTCTTGCAGCAGCTCTTGATCCCGCAGCTTACACAGCAGCTTCTCTTAAGGCTGTTAACGATGCAGTAGCAGCAGTTGTTGAAGGCCTTGACATCACAAAGCAGGCTGAAGTTGACGCTATGGCTAAGGCTATTAACGATGCTATCGGCGCTCTCGTTGCTCTCGGCAACTGTGATTACGCAGCTCTCGATGCAGCTATCGCAGCATACGAAGCAAAGCTTGCTGATAAGGATCTCTACACTAACTGGGCAGACTACGAGGCAGCTTACAACGCAGCTAAGGCAGTCGCTCGTGACATGATCGCTGATGAGGATGGCGCAAACCAGGCAGCTATCGACGATGCAGCAGCAGCTCTCAATGCAGTTGTTCTTGTTCTCAAGGCAGCTGATTACGCAGCAGTTGATGCAGCTAAGGCAGCAGCAGCAGCTATCGACGCAACTAAGTACACAGCAGCTTCTGTTAAGGCTGTTAACGACGCTGTAGCAGCAGTTGTTGCAGGTCTTGACATCACAAAGCAGGCTGAGGTTGACGCAATGGCTAAGGCTATCAACGATGCTATCGCAGCTCTCGTTGAGCTCGGCGCTTGCGATTACGCAGCTCTTGATGCAGCTCTTGCACTTGTTCCCGCAGAGGCAGCAGATGCATACACAGCAGCATCTTGGGAAGCATACGCAAAGGCTAAGGCAGCAGCAGAAGGTATCGCTCGCGATCTCCTCGCTGACGAAGCTGGCGTAAACCAGAAGGCTATCGACGATGCAGCAGCAGCTCTTGTTAAGGCATTCAATGCTCTCAGAATCAACAAGGCTAACGTTACAGAGGTTGCATTCGATACAACAGGTTACTATGCACAGGGCACACTTACTTATGCATTCAAGGTAAACGGTGCTCCCTCAAAGCTTCAGCTCGTTTACAAGGGCGGCAGCACAAGCACATTCGACAGACGCAGCACAAAGGTTACAATCGTATCCTACAATGAGGCTGGCGAAGTTGTTGACTATGCAACTGAGGATCCCGCATACGAGATCTGGACAATCAACCTTGCTCTCAAGGCTGACAGCTACGAAGTTCGTGCAAAGTACGATTACACATGGGATACTGAGAAGTATGCATTCACTGTTGAGTACGATGAGTACACAACAGAGGCAGAAGCATTCACAGCATCTGTTGGTGAGTACGTTGACGCTACAGAAGTAACTGCAGCTAAGGGTGAGACAATCACATTCAAGGCTATCACAGACAAGACTGTTAACAAGATTCAGTTTGTACTTCCCGGTGGTAGCACATCAACATACACAACATCTAAGGCAGTTGATAACGGTGACGGTACACTCACATGGACTGTTACAAGAACATTCACAACGAGCCGTGACATCAGCCTCAAGGTTAAGACACCTGCAGGTTGGGCTACAGAGTTCTCAGGTAATGTTAAGGTTACAATCGCCTAACAAACTGTAGTTTCTCCAAACTAAACCCCGCGCCCCAGGGCCTCGTGCCCCGGGGCGCTTTCCTTTTTTTATATGCGTTTGCGGTCAGGGTAACAAAGCAGATTATATGTTGGCTATTTTAAACTTAATGCTTAACATACGGTAATGACGCACCGTAGAATCAAACCTCTCAACCGGGTTGCAGAAAAAGCGTATAAATTACGCTGTATTTAACTATGTTATTTCTCGAACGGCAATATGCTCAATAAAACCGTTTGATTTTTGTATAAAGTGTATAAAACAAGATAAGATGCTTATATAAATAATATAAAAATCAATAAATAACAGATTGACAAGTATTGTATAGCGTGATAGAATGTTATTACCTATAATAGCATAAGTGGCAGTGTCACTAAAAAAGGACGTTGCTGATGCCGATATTTTCGGTTGTAATTTATGCTGTTGCGGAATTTTTTGCATCATTATTCGTAAGGAGGAATATAGTGTGAGAAAAACATCCACCCGCGTACTCTCCGCTATCATGGCTGTCATGATGCTCGTCGGCTTAATGCCGATGATGTCAATTTCGTCAAGTGCCGCATTCAACGACACTTCTCTGAAATTTGACGAGAATGGTGAGTTTACACTCATCCAGATCACTGACATTCAGGAAGATACGGAAGTACATGAAACGACACTTGCCCTTATATCTAAGGCAATGAACAAGTACAACCCCGACATGGTTGTCATGACAGGTGATAACGTCGAGTCCGGTATGGACGAAAGCGAATTCAAGACAGCTGTCGGTCAGTTCATGGCTCCTATCATCTCGGCAGGCGTTCGTTACGCTATCACATTCGGTAACCATGACGATGAAGACAGAAGTATTGTTAATACTGCCTGGAGCAAACAGAACCAGTATAACCACTATGTCAGCATGTCACCGCTTGCTATCGACTACGATGAACCCGGCCTTTCCGGTGTCGGTACAGGTTCAATTCCGATCTATAGCAACGACGGAAGCCGTGTCGCATTCTGCGTATTCCCGGTAGACTCCGGTACGTACAATAGCAACAACGACTATGACCACGTTAAGACAGACCAGATTAACTGGTATGCAAGCGAAGCTACAAGACTCGCAGGTCTTAACAACGGAAATAAGGTTCCCACTCTTGTTTTCCAGCACATTCCTGTTCCCGAGATCTACTCTAACCTTCTTACAGAGGTTCCTGCCGGCTCAGCAGGTGCTATCCAGGGTACAGGTCAGTGGCAGAACAAATACTACGTTCTTGACCCCAATAACCCCACTATCACGGGCGTTATGCAGGAGGGTCCTTGTCCTGCTGCCATTAACAATGGTCAGTATCAGGGCTGGCTCGATGCAGGCAACGTAGTCGGTGCTTTCTTCGGCCACGACCATACAAACACATTCGTAGGTACTGACGCTAACGGTATCACAATGGGTTACTGTAAGGCTGCTACTCTCGAAGCTTACCACGCAGCTGACGAAGACCCCGGCCTTCGTGTTTTCCACATCAAGGAAGACGGTACTTACACAACTGAGGCCCTCACATACCTCAGCATGCAGCAGGAAGAGTCTGAGGACTATGAGCACGACGTTATCTCCGGTACTCCCACAGTTCCCGAGGTTATCTACGTCGGTGCTGCTGATAACAGCATTGCAAAGCAGGAATACGGCTCAGTAATCCAGCTTCAGTCTCTTAACCACAGGACACAGGCTATGTATAACAATGACCTGACGGTCACCATAGACCTGAACAAGGCTGCGACTGATGTTACCCTGACTGCACAGGGTGTCAATTTCAGCGAAGCTACAGTTACATCGAAAGATGAACTGACAAACACATACACATGGACCATCACTGGCGGTTCTGCAAGCGCAGGCACATCAGTTGAATATAAGGTCACCTACAATTTTGAGGGCAGATCTATTGTCCAGTATGCTTACAGCTACGTTGACAACATCAAGTCCCCTGCAGGTCACTATGTATTTGTACGTAACTACGGCGGTTTGTTGGATACCAACCAGACTTACTGGAATACTCAGACTTATGTTATGACTATTCTCGGTAAGAATGTCTACGGTAATGCACGTACAACAAACGATAACTCATACGGTGACCTCAGCGCATGGACAAACGCTCCCGCAGGTTACTACGACTACACACGTTCTGAGGACGAAGGTTTCGTTCAGAAGGACGTTTCATACGGTCTTAACTTCTGTTCTCCCTCACGTATCAGAAACGACTCTCAATTCCCCCGTTTCACAGAGGCAGGCAGAGCTCCCGTAGCTACAATTTATGCCGATACTTCAGAGAATGATACAATCACAAGCCTCGGCGTTTCAGTTAACTACTGGAGACATTACACAACCGAGCACGGCATCTCAACAACATTCCAGACTGCTATCAAGCAGGGTGATGCAGGTTATACAGATTCCACATGGAACGCTGATACAGTTGGCACTTCAACAATTTCTGTGCAGAACGCAAGCATTGATCTCATAAGTGCAAGAGGTTCCAACATCTCCAACCCCATCACCGGTGCTGCAATTCCCGCAAACGGCACTACTTACACACTTATCTCCCGCGGTTACAGCTACCGTGACGGCGGTATGTATGACACAGATGTTTATACATATATGCCCGTTATGCTTAAGTTCGTAACATACAATAAGGCAGATCTTCGTGCTCTTCTTAACGCTGAAAGAACTGCTAACCGTCAGCTTGAGGACAATGAACTCAAGAGCCAGACTTACCGTACGGCTTTCAAAGAGGCTTTCAAGCAGATTCAGAAGCCCAACACAACTCAGGCTGATATCGATAGCGCAAAGGCAAGACTCCAGAAGGCTATCGAGAACCTCACCTTCACAGGTGAAGATATCTCCGGTAACGGCGAATACTATATGAACGCAACTGTTCCCTCAAAGCTTTACGTTGCAGGCTCAGGCTACGGTCTCTCTGCACAGCCCAAGGGTACAACAGTCGTTCCCCAGATCATCAACTACCGCACAAGAGCGATGATCGATTACTCCAACTTCCGCGTTACACTTCCCAACGGCGCAACAAACGCTCTTGCTGAAGTTAAAAACCAGAACACAGGCGCGGCTATGACCTACACTTGGGACCCCGCAACTGCTTCCGGTAGGGTTACAGGCGGTACAGCTAATGTAGGTGACGTAATTGTTTACAAGTTCACTTACGAGCTGGCAGGCAAGTCCTATGTTCAGTATGAAGCTTCAACCGTTACAGATGCTCCTCAGGCATCAGGTTGGCTTTCATTCATCAGACGTACAAGACAGTGGGCTTGGGAAGATCATACCAGCCAGCAGTCAGTTCTTTATTTCGCTCCCGAAGGTGTACCGGCAGACGGTATCCAGTACGAAGCACTTCAGGGTAACGGCGGTTATGATAACAGATACTACGGCGTTAACCTCACAAACTTCGACGGCGAAGGCAGCCAGAAGGTAAGCGGCTTCGGTATCAACTCCTGGACCGATCCCGGCAGACAAAACCAGGGCGGATGGTACGCAGGTACTGACGGTGACGATGATACTGCAGACGAAGGCTACCGTGCAAAGTTCAACGTATTCTTTGACTCATCAGTTGTTTCAGACATCACAGATGCAAAGATTATGTTCGTTGCACAGGGTCTCGGTACAGCCGAAGACGAAAGCCAGGGCATCCAGCAGCAGCACGAAACATATTATCAGGGTCAGGGTCGCCACGGCAGCTACGGCACAGACCTCGGCAACCTTAACTCCGCTGCAATAAACAGAGACGGTTCTGCTCGCGGCAACTCAAATCTTTCCAACACAGCCGGCGACTCATTCTATAAGTATCTTACAGTTCCCGGTCTTGGCACAGGTAACTACACATATTACACATATATGTGGAACAAGACAGATAACGGTTCAAGAGCACTTACACTTCACTACTCATGGCACATCAACATCACAACAACAGATAAGACAGACCTTCGTAACCTTGTCGCTCAGGAAAATGAAATGTTCCGCCAGTATGACGACGGTTACTCAGATGCTAACGGCAAGTGGACAGCTTATGTCAACGCTCTCGCCAAGGCAAAGGGTGCAGTTCAGGATGCTTCACTTACAGCAGAAGAAAACAGTGCAGCTGAAGTAGCTCTCCAGACTGCTATTGATCAGCTCGAGTACAGACCCGCTGATTATACAAAGCTCCGCGCAAAGGTTGACGAAATCCGTCGTGAGCTCGGTACTGACCCCGAAACAGGCGCAATGACATATCAGTACAGACCTCACCCCGACGTTGACCCGCTCTACTATTCACGTGAAGAGTTCTATCCGTGGTACTACTTCCGTTCAACAAATGAAACTGACATCCCGATCAATAACATTAACTGGAACCTTGATATACGCTATCAGGCAGAAGTTGATACTTATTATGAACTTGTTGTTATCGGTTGGGAATCCGCTCAGCTCAGTGACGCTAACTATGCCGAGGTAGATGCACTCCTTGAAAATAAGAGTGGTACTAACCCCAACGGCTCAACAGGCGGTCTTTCAATCATCCTTCCCGATCTTGAGAAGTATGAATTTGTCGGTGCTGACTTCAGAGACGTAAGTTGGGAGTACTTCACAACAGATTCCTACAACGCTTGGGCAAACGCTTGCGCACCCGCAATGTTCAACCGTAGCTATAAGAGCCCTGACCAGCCCACAATTGACGGCTACAGAGATGCTCTTCAGGCAGCATACAACGGTCTTGAGCTCAAGCCGGCTGATTACACAGCTCTCGACAACAAGATTGCTGAGGCTACATCTAACATCGACGCAATGATCGACGTTGTTGATCCCTCAAATGCAGCAAATAACTATCAGATCACATACTATGATGCTGATTACCTTGCACAGCTCAGAGCAAAGTGCGCAGAGAAGGTAGAAGGCCTCTACATCCTCCAGCAGGAAGAGGTTGACGTTCTCGAGCACGAGATTGATAACCTTTACGTTGCTCTCGGTAACCACCTCAATGAGGCAGACTTCACGTTTGCTAACCAGCAGAAGGCTATTACCGTAACATACGAAGCAACACCTCTCGTATACTACACTGAGGCAAGCTGGAACAGACTTGTTGCAGCACGTAAGGCAGTTGACGACGGTCTCGACTATGGCTATATGGCCGGTGAGCAGGAAGTAGTTAACGCACTCGCTCAGGAAGTTTACGATGCACGTAACGCACTCGCTTACAACACAGCTGATTACGGCAACGTCAATGCTTGGCTTGCTAAGATCGCTGCGCTTGAACCCACAAAGAACGACTATGTAAACTGGTCTGACGTTGAAGCAGCAGTTGCAGCAGTCGAACCGAACCTTGATATCACACATCAGGCAGCTGTTGACACAATGGCTTCAAACCTTGAGAAGGCATACAACGCTCTTAAGCTTAAGGATGCTGACTACTCAAAGGTTAACAACCAGATCACAGCAGCTCAGGCTATCATTAAGGATCAGGCTCTCTACACACCCGGTTCTTACACTAACTTCCTCGCTGTTTACAACAACGTTCTCAGCTTCTATATGGCTGAGCCGAAGGTAGACATCCAGCATCAGGCTGATGTTGACGCTAAGGAAGCAGAGCTTATCGCAGCTATTGCACAGCTCGACTATGTTGACGCTAACATCGCTCCTCTTGAGGATGCAGTTGGCTACTACATGTCAGTTGACTACTATGCATATGAGGCTGAGTATCCCACAGATACAGACGAAGACGGTATCGTTGACGTTTATGAGGATGTAGATGCTAAGTATCAGGCAGCACAGGCTCTCCTTGACAAGTACGCAGCAGATGAGCTCGATATCCGCAACGATGCAGAGATTAAGGCTGCAGCAGATGCTCTTACAGCAGCTGTTAACAACCTTCCCGCTCTCTACACAGACCTTGATTGGGAAATCGAGAACATCCCTGAGGATTACTACACAACACCTCAGAAGTACACAGCAGCTTCCAGAAGAAAGCTTGCAGATGCACTTGCAGCAATCGACCGTAACCTTAAGATCGGTGATCAGGATAAGATTTACGAGTACATTGATGCAATCGTAGCAGCAGTTGCAGGTCTTGAAGAGGCTGACGCAAACCTCACAGCTCTTAATAATGCTATCACCGCAGCAGATCAGAAGATTGCAGGCGTTGATACATCCACATACACAGACGGCTCATGGTCAGTATTCGAGGCAGCTCTTGCAGCAGCTAAGGAACTCCGTGACGCTGATCCCGCACCCAAGTATTCTGAGCAGGCAGATGTTGATGCTGCAACAGACGCACTTGTTAAAGCAACAGCTAACCTCCAGAAGAAGGCTGCAAACTACACAGCTCTTAACGAAGCTATCGCAGCAGCAAACAAACTCGACAAGAACGATTGGACTCCCGCATCATGGGCAGATGTCGTAAATGCTCTCTCAGCAGCTAACAACATCGCTAAGGATCTCACAATTGATGATCAGGCTAAGATCGATGCAGCAGCTCAGGCACTTAACAATGCTATAGCTAAGCTCGTAGAGGCTGACATTCCTTGCGATTACGCAGCACTTGATGCAGCTCTCGCAGCAGCACAGACAGCTGACACAACAAATTGCACATCCGCTTCTGTAGCAGAGTTCAACGCAGCTCTCGCAGCAGCACAGACAATTGATCGCGACCTCATCGTTGACGCAGCAGGTGCAAACCAGAAGGCTATCGACGACGCAGCTGCAAGACTTAACGCAGCTATCGCTGGTCTTACAAAGCTTGGCAACTGTGACTATGCAGCTCTTGATGCAGCTATCGCAGCAGCAGCAAAGGCTGACACAACAAACTGCACATCCGCTTCTGTAGCAGAGTTCAACGCAGCTCTCGCAGTAGCACAGGCAGTTGAGCGCGGTATGATCGCTGACGAAGCAGGTCAGAACCAGGCTATCATCGCAGCTGCAACAGCAAGACTTAACGCAGCTATCGCTGGTCTTACAAAGCTCGGCAACTGTGACTATGCAGCACTTGATGCAGCTATCGCAGCATACGAAGCAAAGGCAGCTGACAAGGCTCTCTACGCTAACTGGGCAGAGTACGAAACAGCTTACAACGCAGCTAAGGCTATCGCACGTGACCTCGTCGCTGATGAGGCAGGCGCTAACCAGAAGGCTATCGACGATGCAGCAGCAGCTCTCAACGCAGTTGTTCTCGTTTACAAGGCAGCTGATTACTCAGCAGTTGAAGCAGCTAAGGCTAAGATTCCTGCTGATATGAGCACAGCTCTCTACACAGCAGCATCAGTTAAGGCTGTTAACGATGCAGTAGCAGCAGTTGTTACAGGCTATGACATCACAAAGCAGGCAGAGGTTGACGCATTCGCAGCAGCTATCGAAAATGCAGTTGCAAAGCTCGTTAAACTCGGCAAGTGTGATTACGCAGCACTCGACGCAGCTATCGCTAAGACTCCCGCTAAGGCAGCAGACGCTTACTCAACAGTAACATGGAACGCATATGCAGACGCTCTTGCAGCAGCTAAGGCTGTTGAGCGTGACCTTATCGCTGACGAGGCAGGTGCAAACCAGGCTATCATCAGCGCAGCAACAAAGGCTCTTGTTGATGCATTCAACGCTCTTGCTGATAAGCAGTTCTGCGATTACAGCGATCTTGAAGAGATCGTTGGCTATTGCTCAGAGCTTGATGCAGACGAAGCTTACTACAATGCAACAGATCTTGCAGAGTGGAAGGCAGCTCTTGCAGAAGCAAAGGCACTCCTCGCAGCTGAAAAGCTCGAGAAGACAGACGCAAACCAGGCTATCATCGACAACGCAGCAGCAACACTCGAGAAGGAATACGACGATCTTTATGAGATCTACGTAGACCTTGCAGCTCTTGAGGCAGCAGTCGAAGCTTATGGTGAGCACAAGATTGATAACGAAATCGAACGTTACGAGCCCGACACATGGGCAGCATACGAGGCAGCTCTTGCAGCAGCTCAGGAAGCTCTTGTAACATACGATGTCGCTCCCGATACACAGGCAGCAAGAGAAGCTGTTGCAGGCTTCGCAAAGGATCTTGAAGATGCATACAACGCTCTCAAGCTTATCGTAGGCTACTGCGATTATGAAGAGCTTGAAGAGGCAGTTCGCTACTGCACAGAGCTTGATGCAGAAGAAGCTTACTACGATGCAGCAGATCTTGCAGAGTGGAAGGCAGCCCTTGCAGACGCAAAGGCACTCCTTGATAACGAGCCTCTCTACCTCACACCTGAAAATCAGGCAATCATCGACGCAGCAGCAGCAGCTCTTATTAAGGAATTCGACGATCTCTATGAGATCTACGTAGACCTTGCAGCTCTTGAGGCAGCAGTCGAAGCATACGGCGAGCACAAGATTGAAAACGAAATCGAGCGTTACACACCCGACACATGGGCAGCATACGAGGCAGCTCTCGCAGCAGCTCAGGAAGGTCTTGTAACATACGATCTCGCTCCGGATACACAGGCAGCAAGAGAAGCAGTTGCAGGTCTTGCAAAGGCTCTTGAAGATGCTTACAACGGTCTCAAGCTCATCACAGGCTACTGTGATTATGACGAGCTTGAAGAGGCAGTTCGCTACTGCTCAGAGCTTGATGCAGACGAAGCTTACTACGATGCAGCAGAGGTTGCAGAGTGGAAGGCAGCCCTTGCAGACGCAAAGGCACTCCTTGAGAGCGATCCTCTCTACCTCACACCTGAAAATCAGGCAATCATCGACGCAGCCGCAGCAGCTCTTATTAAGGAATTCGACGATCTTTATGAGATCTACGTAGACCTTGCAGAGCTTGAAGCAGCAGTCGAAGCATACGGCGAGCACAAGATTGAAAACGAAATCGAGCGTTACACACCCGATTCATGGGCAGCATACGAGGCAGCTCTCGCAGCAGCTCAGGAAGGTCTTGTAGCATACGATCTCGCTCCCGATACACAGGAAGCAAGAGAAGCAATCGCAGGCCTTGCAAAGGCTCTTAAAGATGCTTTCAACGGTCTGAGAATTCTCGGCAACTGTGATTATGCAGAACTCAATGCAGCTATTTCCGAATACGAAGATAAGCTTGCTGATAAGGATCTCTACATCAACTGGGCAGAGTACGAAGAAGCTTACAACGCAGCTAAGGCAGTAGACGAAGATATGATTGATGACGCAGCCGGCGCAAACCAGGCTAAGATTGATGCAGCAGCAGAAGCTCTCAAGTCAGTCGTTCTCGTTTACAAGGCAGCTGATTACTCAGCAGTCGATATCGCTAAGGCTAAGATTCCCGCAGATATCAACGGCGGCAGCTACACAGACGATTCTGTTAAGGCAGTTGAAGATGCAGTAGCAGCAGTTGTTGACGGCCTCGACATCACAAAGCAGGCTGAGGTTGATGCATTCGCAGCAGCTATCGAAGAAGCAGTTGCAAACCTTACCAAGAAGGGCGCTGATTACTCAGCTCTCGAAGAGGCAATCGCTAAGGCTGAAGCTCTCAATAAGGATGATTGGTCAGAAGAAACATGGGCAGCGGTTGAAGAAGCTCTTAATAACGCAAACAACCTTCCCAAGGATCTCACAGTTGACGATCAGGCTACAATTGATGCAGCAGCAGACGCTCTTAACGACGCTATTGATAACCTCGCAACAGCAGAGGTTCCCCTCCTTCTTAAGGCTAAGGAAGGCTCAACAACAATCATCGACAGAGAAAGAGGCTTCATCTACGGTCTTGACTGTGCAGGTGTTAACGCTTGGTCAGAGTACGAGTACGTTGAGGATCTTCTTGCTCAGAACTTCGTCGAAATCGAAGGCGACGGTTCACTCAGATACACATACGTCGGTGAGAACACAGTTCTCGGTACAGGCGCAATGGTAGAGTTCATCAACAACAAGACA
Organism: Acutalibacteraceae bacterium; assembly: GCA_045637465.1. Lineage (GTDB taxonomy): Bacteria > Bacillota > Clostridia > Oscillospirales > Acutalibacteraceae > UBA8612. The sequence goes on from JAZTZM010000040.1 coordinate 55,521, forward strand.
GGCGAAGTAGTTGAAACATTCTACATCGTTATCTTCGGTGATAACAACGGTGACGGTACAGTTACTCTTCTTGACACAGTTGATGCATACGACTACATGGCATGGAACGACTGTACACACGATTATGAAGACTTCACAAATCCCGCAGCATTCGCTATGGACGTTGATAACAACGGTGCAGTTACACTTAACGACTTCGTTGTTTGTAACGACTACCTTGCATGGAACTGTGACTTCATTCCCCAGGTAAGATAATTTACACTTACTAACACACCTATCCTTAATATTGACCTGCCCGGCTTCTGCCGCCGGGCAGGCTGATATAAAAAATCCTTTAAGGAGGAACATAACTATAATGAAAACTTCAAAAAAGATACTCAGTATAGTTCTCGCAGTTATGCTCCTTGTCGGTACAGTTGTTGTCGGCGCAAGCGCTGAAACAATGGTTTTCGAGAAGGCAGGCTCCAAGCTTGTCTACACCGCAACCGCCAGCAAGGAAGCTAACGCTGAAGGCATTATTGAGGTTGAGCCCGGCGAAACAATTACCGTTTCCGTTTATGCTCAGGCTAACTACTACCTCGGTACAACAGGTAGCGAAATTTTCTGTTGGACAGCAGGATTTTTCAACACAATCAAAGTAGCTGACGTTGCAACCAGCAACTTTGTAAACAACTACACAGGTAATCCCAAGGTTATTGCTAATACAGCTGCAACTCAGCTCGGTACAGGCTATAACAAGGGTTCACACGAAGGTTTCTACTATGCACGTGCTTACAGCACAGATTGCACATCTCCCTTTGATGCTTCTGAAGCAACTCTCGGTTACACATTCACATTCACAGTTCCCGAGACAGCAGTTCCCGGCGCAACAGGTGAATTCCGTATGCCCGAAACTTGCTCCGCTACAGTAGCAACAACATCCCGTATGAGACAGATTTATGCAGCAGTTAACAATTCTGATTCTGCATACGGCAGCACATCTCTCGGTTCAGAATATCCCGAAACAATTGACCTCACAGGCACAATCCTTAACTTCAAGGTTGCATCCGCAGCAGTTGAAGTTCCCTGTGATTACTCAAAGCTTGAGGCAGCTCTTGATCTTGAACCCGAATACGGCGAAGAGTACTATGATGCAGACGCATGGGAAGCATATCAGGATGCTCTCGAAGCAGCTGACGCAATCGATCGCGATATGATCGTTGACGCAGCAGGTGAAAACCAGGCTAAGATCGACGCAGCAGCTAAGGCTCTCACAGATGCTTACAATGCACTTGTAGCTCAGCTTGTTGACCTTTCAGCTCTTGAGGCAGCTCTTGCTCTTACACCCGAGTACGCTGAAGAGTACTACGATGCGGACACATGGGCAGAATGGCAGGCAGCTGTTTCAGAAGGTAGAGATACATACGAAGGTCTTGAAGGCGAACCTAATGTAGATTGGGCTCGTGACGAAGCAGCAGCAGCAACACAGGCTATCACAGATGCATTTGCAGCTCTCGAGCTCAAGGCAGCTGACTACTCAGCAGTTGATGCAGCTCAGGCAGCATTCAAGCAGGTAGACACAACTAAGTACACAGCAGCTTCTGTAAAGGCTGTTGAAGATGCAATTGCAGCTGTTGTTACAGGCTACGACATCTCAAAGCAGGATGACGTTGACGCAATGGCAGCAGCTATCAACAATGCTATCGCAGCTCTTGCTCCTCTCGGCACTTGTGATTACGCAGCTCTCGATGCAGCTATCGCAAACACACCCGAATACGGTGAAGAGTACTACGATGCAGCAGAATACGAAGCATACGAAGATGCTCTCGCAGCAGCTAAGGCTGTAGAGCGTGACATGCTCGCTGACGAAGCTGGTGCAAACCAGGCTAAGATCGCAGCAGCAACAAAGGCTCTCACAGATGCTTACAATGCACTTGACGCTCGCTTTGTTGACCGTTCAGCTCTTGAGGCAGCTCTTGCTCTCAAGCCCGAATACTCAGAAGAGTACTACGATGTTGATGCATATGCAGCATGGCAGGAAGCTGTAGCAGCAGGTACAGATACATACGAAGGTCTTGAAGGCGAACCTAATGTAGATTGGGCTCGCGACGAAGCAGCAGATGCAGTTGATGCAATCAACGCAGCATTTGCAAAGCTCGTTCCCCAGTTTATGGATTACTCAGCTCTTGAAGAGGCTGTAGCTAAGTACGGCAAGACTCCTGAAGCAGCTGACGCATACACAGAAGCATCTTATGCAGAATACGAAGAGGCTCTCTTCGCAGCTCAGGATTACCTTGTAAATAAGGATGATAAGGCTCCTGCATCAGATGAAGATATCGCAGCTGAGGTTGCAGCAGTAACTAAGGCTCTTGAGGATGCATTCAACAACCTCAAGATTAAGGAATACTGTGATTACAGCGCTCTTGAAGCAGCTGTAGCAAATTGCTCAAGCACAGCTCCTGCAGAGTACTACGATGCAGCTGAGTATGCTGAGTGGCAGGCAGCTCTCTCAGTAGCTCAGACACTCCTCGCAGATGAGAAGCTTGAGAAGACAGATGCTAACCAGGCAATCATCGACCGCGTAGCAGCAGCTCTTGAGAAGGAATACAATGATCTTGTTGAGCAGTATGTCGACCTCACTGATCTTGCAAACGCAATCACAGCTTGCGGCACAGCAGATTATGAGGAAGAGCGCTACACAACAGATTCATGGGCAGCTTATGAGGCAGCTCTCGAAGCAGCTAAGAAGGCAATGAACGATTATGATCTTGCTCCCGATACACAGGAGATCAGAGACATAGTTGCTGATGTTAAGGATGATCTTGTTGCAGCATACAATGCTCTTGAGCTCAATAAGGTTGACTGTTCAGCTCTTGAAGACGCTCTCGCAATGGTTCCCGATTACACTGAAGAGTACTATCCCGTTGACAAGTGGGCAGCATATGAGAAGGCTGTAGCAGACGGTACAGCAGCTCTTGCACAGCTCAAGTCAGCAGATGATACAGATGAAAACCGTGAAGCTGTTCAGGCAGCAGCAGACGCTATCGTTAATGCTATCTCTGCTCTTGTTCCTGAGTTCATAGATTACTCAGCTCTTGAAGTTGCAGTAACTAAGTATGGCAAGACTCCTGAAGCATCTGATGCTTACACAGCAGCATCATACGCAGCTTATGAGGAAGCTCTTGCAGCAGCAAACGATATCCTTGCAAATAAGGATGAAAATGCTCCCGCATCTGACGCTGAGCTTGCAGCTGAAATCGCAGCAGCAGCTAAGGCACTTGAGGATGCATACAATGCTCTTGAGCTTGCTGACAAGTCAATCGTATTGAAGGCAACTCCCAAGGTTAACAGCTTCAACGTTGGCGATACAGTTGAGTTTGAGTTCCTTTGCTCAACGACAAACGTTTCTAAGATTCAGATTGTCAGAGAAGGCAGCACAACAAGCACATACACACGTACCCATAGCAAGGTTACATCTATCGTAGATAACGGCGATGGTACAGAGACATGGACAATTCAGCTCTACATCTCCAGCGACAGCTTCAACCTTACAGCTAAGGGTAAGCTTGGCAAGAATTGGGAGACAGGCGGCTATAAGTTCAAGGTATCCACAGCAAAGGCTGAAGATATCGAAGTTAAGTCCGCAACAGCTACTCCTGTAGCAGGCGACACAATCATTGCAAACAAAGAGTACAAGATTGTTATCGTTACAGGCGCTGATACTCTCAGAATCAGACTTGTTACTCCCGGCGGCAGCACATCAACATATACACGTACATCAGCTGTTCAGCTTGATGATGGCACATGGCAGTGGACAATCACACGTAAGTCTAACGCAGGCGACTTCGTATACAACATCTACACAGCCGGTGCAAACAACAAGCTTGTTGATGAAGGCACAGACCTTATCTACACAGTAGTTTCTGCAGCTTCTCTTGTTGGTCCTTCCACAGGTAACAAGGCAGACATTGTTGTATCTGCAACAGTTGCTAAGGCTCGTCTCCTCGTCGGCGACAAGCAGACTGTTACTGTAGTAACAGATAAGGACGCTCTCGGTGTAAGAATCGTTGACGCTGAAGGTGACGTTCACTATCAGACAAAGGATACAGCACTTGCTGTTGACAACGGTGACGGCACACTCACTTGGACATTCAACGTTGCTTGTGGATACGCAGCTACATTCAACTTCGATGTACAGGCTCTTTACAAGAATCAGTGGCTCAATAATGGCACAACACTTACTTACAGAGTTGTCTATTAATCTTACCACTTAATTAAAAATCGGCAGGTGCGGTTTTCCGCACCTGCCTTTTCCTTTTTTATGCGTTTTTGGGGGTCGGCTATTTGCCTGTTGCGGATTTTAGCTCCGTCGTGGAAGGGGCTTGCTGTGCCGTGGAGATATACGCATACTCAAATTTTACAACAAAAAAAGCAGAGCTGCGCCGTTTTGATACGGTGAAAGCTCTGCTTAAAATTTTGTTAAGTTTTAGTTCTCTTCAAAATACTTTTCGATTGCTTCAACTGCGCTCTTAATATCGTCCTCGCCTGCAAGCTCAACAGCGCCCTTGTCAACAAGGTTTGCTGTTTTTGTGTTGATGGGTAGGCGTGCGAGCACGGGCAGACCGAGTTCGGCAGAAACCTCATCAATCTTGCTCTCGCCGAAAATTGAGTGCTTTTTGCCGCAGTCGGGGCACTCGAAGTAGCTCATGTTTTCAACAAGACCGATAATCGGCACGTTCATAAGGTTTGCCATATTGTAAGCCTTCTTGACAATCATCGTGACAAGATCCTGCGGTGTTGTGACAACAACAATGCCGTCTACAGGAAGATTCTGGAAAACTGTCAGCGGAACGTCGCCTGTTCCGGGAGGCATATCGACAAACATATAGTCAACGTCGCCCCATGCAACCTCGTTCCAGAACTGCTGGATGATGCCTGAAATAACAGGACCTCTCCATACTACGGGTGCATCCTCTTTTTCGAGAAGAAGGTTGACCGACATAACGCGGATACCTGTCTTGCTCTCTGCAGGGATAAGACCCATTGCGCTCTGCTCAATGCCTTGCTTTACGCCAAAAGCCTTGGGGATTGAGGGACCTGTAATGTCTGCGTCAAGAATTGCGGTCTGTTTGCCGCTTGTCTGAAAGGCGGAAGCGAGAAGTGAAGTGACGAGTGATTTGCCAACGCCGCCCTTGCCGCTTACAACGCCGATTACTTTTTTAACTGAGCTGAATTCGTTCTGCGGGAGTCGCATATCCTGCTTCTCTTTGCTATCACAGTTTGAGGAGCAGTTTGAACAATTGCCGTCGCATCCCATTATAAAAAACCTCTTTTCAGATTAAAAATACTATTAGAAATTGTTGGTGAAAAATAAAACTATTCTGTTCCAGATTTCGCTGATTTTTTCTGCAAGCTCTGTAAAGAAAACTAACAGCTTGTCCAGCAGCTGATTAAAGTTTCCGTAGCGGCTTTTGAGCATCAGCGTGCCGTCTGTTTCAATAACCTCGTGAAAAACCGCTGTTTCGTGGTAGCCATCACCCGATGAATTGGGTGAATGCACCGAGAGCATAAGTCTGCCGTCAAGGCTTGTGAAAAGCATACCGTGTCCGCCGTCGTAATTCGTGCCGCTGATATCTCTGTGAAACAGAAGTCTCGGCTGCTGTTTCCATTCGCCGTCGATTGTATAACATTCTGCCATACCGACAGCATAGCCGTTGTCAGCAACGTTTGACCAGAGCATTATCAGCTTGCCGTCCTCACAGGTGTGGATATACGGGCCGTCGGTAACCTGACTGTTCATGCCGCACCTGCCGTCATCCGCGCGGAAAATCTCCTTCGGTTCGGATAAAAGCGAAGATAAATCGTTGCTCATTTTTGCAACGCACATTCTGCCGATGCCGTCATCGGTGCTTGTCCACTCGTGCACAAAAATCATCCACGGCTGACCGTCTTTATCAACATAGAGTGTGCCGTCGATTGAATCCCAATCGTCAGGTGTTGCAAAGCCGTCGCTGATTTGCTCAAACGGGCCGAGAGGGCTTGAAGCCCTGAAAACCGCAGTGCCGCGGTGATTTAAAACACGGTCGTGATAAGTGGCGAAAAGATAGAAGCTGCCTTTGTATTCAACACATTCGGGTGCCCAAAAATCATTGTCTGCCGTATGACCCTCGGGAAAGGTGAAAACGGTAAAAGGTCCCGCCCAATTCTCAAGGTCTTCGCTTACATAACAGCCGTAGCCGGGCCACGCCGCACCTGTGCCGTACATATAGTATTTGCCGTCGCTGACAAGAATACACGGGTCACGGATTACTATATCCTCACGCTTACGGGGATATTTCAAATCGGAAGCGTAGGCAGCAGGAGTAATGCAGGAGCAAAGAAGAAGCATACTAAGAAAAGATGCTGTTAGTTTTTTAAGCATAATTGAACACCACCCTATAATGAATTGATTTTTAATCAATTCAAATCATGGAGTCTTACGAGAAATCATGGCGAAGCCGAATCATGCAAAGCAAATCATTTAACCATGTTTATTTTATGATTTGCCTTGCGGCATGATTTGATTCTCCGAATCATGATTTGCAAAATTTCATTTTGCATGATTTGCGATTTATCGCATTGCTTATCTCGCAACGATGTTTACAAGCTTGCCCTTGACGTAAAGCTCCTTGACGATTGTCTTGCCTGCAATTTCTTCGGCAATCTTTTCGTCAGCCTTAGCAAGTGCAATTGCGTCTGCAGCCTCGATATCGGTTGCAACCATCATCTTTGTGCGGATTTTGCCGTTGATCTGAACAACAATCTCAATCTCGTTGTCAACGCACTTTGCTTCTTCATATGTCGGCCACTCGCCGTCTGCAAGCATAGTGTTGCCCATAGCCTCGTTGATTTCCTCTGTTACGTGAGGAGCGAAGGGATTGAGAAGAGTGACAAATGTCTTGAGTTCCTTGCGTGTGACAGCGCCTGCATCATAAATCTCGTTGAGAAGAGTCATAAGTGCAGCAATCGCTGTGTTGTATTTGAGTGACTCAATGTCTGAAGAAACCTTCTTGATTGTTCTGTGGAAAGCGGATTCGAGCTTTGCGGAGTATTCCTCTGAATCGTTGAGAAGAGTCTGGAGATTCCATACTCTGTCGATGAATCTCTTACAGCCCTTAACACTGTCTTCAGACCAGGGAGCAGCCTTCTCATAGTCGCCCATAAAGAGCACGTATGTACGAAGAACGTCTGCGCCGAATGCTTCAACAACGTCGTTCGGGTCGATAACGTTGCCTCTGGATTTGGACATCTTTACGCCGTCCGGTCCGAGGATAAGACCCTGTGCTGTTCTCTTTGCGTAAGGCTCAGCTGTGGGAACAACGCCGAGGTCGTAGAGGAACTTGTGCCAGAAGCGTGAGTAGATAAGGTGACGTGTAACGTGCTCCATACCGCCGTTATACCAGTCAACCTGACCCCAGTACTTAAGCTTCTCCATATCGGCAAAAGCCTTGTCGTTCTTCGGGTCGATATATCTGAGGAAGTACCATGATGAGCCTGCCCACTGAGGCATTGTGTCGGTCTCTCTCTTTGCTGCGCCGCCGCACTTGGGGCAGGTGCAGTTGACAAAGGAGTCAATCTTTGCAAGCGGGCTTTCGCCGTCCTGACCGGGCTCAAAGTTTTCAACCTTGGGTAATTTGAGCGGAAGCTCCTCGTAGGGTACGGCAACCATACCGCACTTGTCGCAGTGGACAATCGGAATCGGCTCGCCCCAGTAGCGCTGACGGTTGAATGCCCAGTCCTTCATCTTGTACTGAACACCCTTTTCGCCTATGCCCTGCTTCTCAAGCTCAACAAGCACACGCTCGATTGAGGATTTCTTGTCTGTGTAGCCGTTGAGGTAGTCGGAGTTGACCATTTCGCCGTCGCCTGTGTAAGCTTCAACTGCGATGTCGCCGCCCTTGATAACCTCGATTATATCAATGCCGAACTTCTTTGCGAAGTCGTAGTCACGCTGGTCGTGTGCGGGCACAGCCATAATTGCGCCTGTGCCGTAACCCATCATAACGTAGTCGGAGATGAAAATCGGAATCTCTTTGCCGTTTACGGGGTTGATGCCGACAAAGCCGTCAAGGCAGACACCCGTCTTGTCCTTTACAAGCTGTGTGCGCTCAAACTCTGTCTTCTTTGCGCACTCTGTTCTGTAGTTCTCAACATCGGCGAAGTTCTTTATCATATCCTTATACTTGTCAAGCATAGGATGCTCGGGAGCCATAACCATAAACGTTACGCCGAAGAGTGTATCGGGACGTGTTGTATAGATGCGGAGTGTTTCGTCTGTGTCCTTAACCTTGAAGTTGACGAATGCACCTGTTGATTTGCCGATCCAGTTTTCCTGCTGGAGCTTGATGTTGGGCAGGTAGTCTACCTCGTCAAGACCCTGAAGGAGCTTGTCTGCATACTCTGTGATGCGAAGGTACCATACGTCCTTTGACTTCTGAACAATGTCACTGTGGCAGATGTCGCACTTGCCGCCCTGTGAATCCTCGTTGGAGAGAACAACCTTACAGGAGGGGCAGTAGTTGACGAGTGTCTTGTCGCGGAATGCAAGACCGTTTTCGAACATCTTGAGGAAAATCCACTGTGTCCACTTGTAGTAGCCCTCTTCTGTTGTGTCGATAACTCTGTTCCAGTCGAATGAGAAGCCGACACGCTTGAGCTGTGAAGTAAATCTTGCAATATTGTTGTCGGTAACCTGTCTGGGGTGGATACCTGTCTTGATTGCGTAGTTTTCAGTCGGCAGACCGTAAGCATCAAAGCCGATGGGGAAGAGCACGTTGTAGCCTTCCATCCTGCGCTTACGTGAAACAACCTCAAGACCTGAGTAAGCCTTGATGTGACCGACGTGCATACCTGCACCGCTGGGGTAAGGGAACTCTACAAGAGCGTAGAATTTCTTTTTGTCGGAGCCGTCCTGAGCGTGGAATACGCCGGCATCCTCCCATTTGTCCTGCCATTTCTGTTCGGCAGACTTAAAATCATAGTTAGCCATAGTTTTATCAATCCTTTGCAAATGCAATTAATTATTCTGTGATGAGGTGTGATATATCAACCTGATTGGCGTCTGCCCAGAGGCGCTCGAGGTTGTAGTATTCTCTGCTTTCGTTGAGGAAAACGTGAACGATAACGTCGTTGAAATCGAGCAGGATCCAGCCTGTTGCTCTGCCCTCGATGTGAGAAGCAAATACGCCGAGCTTTGCAAGCTCATCCTCAACGTCATCTGCAAGAGATTTTACGTGAGGGTTTGAGGTTGCGGATGCGATAACGAAATAGTCCGCAACGATTGTTATGCCTGCTGTTTCGATTGCAACGATGTCTTCTGCCTTCTTTTCGTCAAGAATGCTGACGATTTTTTCAAGCAATTCTTTTGAGGTCATAGATTATTTCCTTCCGTTTAATATCGGTTTGATGAAAAACCGACGGTTTATTTTGCCTGGTCATAGTCTGAAACAACGATTTCGCAGTCGAAGCCTGCATCGCTGTCGCTTCCGTACCAGTAAACTCCGAATGAGCGGCTGCCGTCAAACCTGCTGTAAAACATTGCGACGGTTGACGGTGCGTCAGAGGGGATGTGTGCCCTGCCGTTGTTGTCGGTGAATCCCGCTTCTTCAAGCCTGAGCACGTAGTTAAGATAGCTTTCGTAGCTGAAGGAGTCGATTCTGATTACAGTGCGGTTGCCCTTATCGGTTACGTAGTCTACGGTTGTAACAGAGCCTGTTCTGATTTCGGGCAGACCGAGTGTCAGGTCGTTTGTCTTCCAGCCTTTTGATTCGCTGAGTCGCGATGCGTTTTCTTCATACTGCGTGGTAAGCTCAGGTATCGGCTTTGTTGTTGTGGGTGTGAGAATCTCTGTCTGCGCCTGAGCGAAAGGCACAAGCGTAGTGTATTCGTATTTTGTGGTTGATTCCTGCGTTGGCTGCTCGCCTGTTTTTTGCGGCGCAAATCTGACGCCGACAACTACACCCGCAACAGCAACTGCAGCTACGGCAGAGCCGATTATAATCTTCTTCGCTTTATCCATTATTATTCATCTTCTCAAGTGACTGCTGCTTGAGGTAAGCGTTGATGAAGCCGTCGAGGTCACCGTCCATAACTGCGTTGATGTTACCCATTTCAAAGCCTGTGCGGTGATCCTTTGCGAGTGTGTAGGGCATAAAGACGTATGAGCGGATCTGGCTGCCCCACGCAATATCTTTCTGCACACCCTTGATGTCTTCAATCTTGTCAAGGTGCTCACGCTCCTTGATTTCGAGCAGCTTTGATTTGAGCATACGAAGTGCAACTTCTCTGTTCTGAACCTGGCTGCGCTCAACCTGGCAGGATGTTACGATGCCTGTGGGGATGTGTGTAAGACGAACTGCGGATGAGGTCTTGTTAACCTTCTGTCCGCCTGCGCCGCTTGCACGGTAAACGTCCATCTTGACGTCGTCCATATTGAGGTCGATTTCGATTGTGTCGTCAATTTCGGGCATAACTTCAAGTGAAGCGAACGATGTGTGTCTTCTGCCTGAAGCGTCGAACGGTGAGCAGCGTACAAGTCTGTGAACGCCGTTTTCGCTCTTCATATAGCCGTATGCGTTTTCACCCTCGATGTGAAGAACAGCGGATTTGTAGCCTGCCTCATCGCCGTCAAGGAAGTCGGGCATTGTGACCTTGTAGCCGTGCTGCGTGCCCCACTGTGTGTACATACGCACAAGCATCGATGCCCAGTCCTGAGCCTCGGTGCCGCCTGCACCTGCGTGGAATGTGAGGATTGCGTTTTTGCTGTCGTATTCGCCGCTGAGCAGTGTGCTGAGCGTCTGCTTGTCAAGCTCACGCTTGATTGAGTCAACACTCTCACGGCAGTCGGGGAACATGGATTCATCTTCCTCGTCGTCTGAAAGCTCAATCATAACAAGTGCGTCCTCATAGTCGGCGTTGAGCTTTTCGTAAGCGGAAACCTTGTTTTTGAGGCTTGCGGTTTTCTGGAGAACTTTCTGTGAGTTTTTCATATCGTCCCAGAAGTCGGGTGCAGCAGCCTGCTCTTCAAGCACGGCAATCTCCTTGCGCATTTCGTCAAGGCCGAGTGCTTCTGCAAGCTCATCGAGCGGCTTTCTGCATTCGAGAAGTTCGAGGCGAAGCTCTTCAAATTGAAGCATAATTTTTCCTTTCCCGGGCAACGCATCTTTACGATGCGGTTATAATCCCTTTATTACATAAAATATCACTCTATATTTTAATACATTTTAACGCGTATGTAAAGCAAGATAAGAAAATTTATAAAACTTTAAAATTTATTAGATACAGTTATTGAATTTGTGTGTTAAATTGTGTAAAATATAATGTGTATATCTGTGCGCATATCAGGAGGAAAAGGTTAAATGAGATATGTCGGAGAAAACTGTCCGTATTGCGGTGTAGCTTTTACCGAGCAGGATGACGTTGTTGTCTGCCCGGAGTGTGCCACACCTCACCACCGTGTGTGCTGGCTTGCTCACGGCGAGTGTGCCAATACCGAAAACCACGGCACGGACTTTGTATGGAAAAAATCTGCCGCGCCCCAACCCGAAAAAGAGACGCAGCAGCAGGATACTTCGCGCGATGCCAACCTCGACATTGTCTGTCCTGATTGCGGCGCAACCTGTGCAAACGGCACCTTGCGTTGCCCCGATTGCGGTGCGGTGCTTATCCCCTTCGCCAACCCGATGGGTGAGCCGCCTATTGCGCAGTTCAAGCCCGGCTTCAACTCGGGCGAAATTATACGCGGTCTCAAGGCAGGCGATATTGCGCTCTTCTGCCGCACGGCAGGCGCAAGCTATATCAAAAAGTTCCGCAAAAAGCTTTCGTGGAATTGGGCAGCGCTTCTTTTCTCACCGTTCTGGTTTTTCTACCGCAAGATGTATGAGGCAGGTGCAATTTTTCTCGCTTTTTATCTGGCGCTCAATCTGCTCCTGATTCCTGCGGAGCTTCATTTCAACAAAGTTTTTTATGAATCTTCCGCATCGGTCACCGTTAACGGAATGATGGCGGAGATAGACGAGCTGATTCAGCCTTATATCGAAGAGAACAGCTCTTCTGGCGGATTTATGGGTTCGTTTATGGAAGGATTATACGGCGAAAGCGTCGCGCTCAGCGAAGAAGGCTACGCGGTGGTGTCCGAATATATAAAGAACAACGAACAGCTTATTGCCGACAAGATAATAAAGCCGATGACACAGCCTGTGCTTATCATCTACGGCATACATTTGCTCAGCGTTTTGCTCAGGATTGTCGCGGCTTTGGTTGCCGACAGGCTCTACTACAAAAAAGCCTGTGTTGAAATAAGGCGCGCCCGCGGTGCAACGGGTGATGAGCGTATGGTTCAGCTTGAGCTTTTCCGCAAGGGCGGCACAAATATTTTCCTCGGCTCGGGCATTTATTTTGTGTGCAGTATGGTTATCAACGCAGCAATAATGCTGGCAACAAAATGACATTAAAAAAATAATTTTTCAGATACAGAAAGGAACATTACCATGAAAATCAAGAAGGCTATTATTCCCGCAGCAGGTCTCGGCACAAGAGTTCTCCCCGCATCAAAGGCAGTTCCCAAGGAGATGCTCAATATTGTTGATAAGCCCGCTATCCAGTACATAGTTGAAGAAGCTGCAGCTGCAGGCATTGAGGATATCCTCATCATCACAAACCGCGGCAAGGGCGTAATCGAAGACCATTTCGACCACAGCTATGAGCTTGAAGACAAGCTTAAGGACAACCCCTCCAAGAAGGATCTTTACGAGGATGTTCTCGCTTGCTCAAACATCGCGAACGTATACTTCCTCCGCCAGAAGGAGACAAAGGGTCTCGGCCACGCAATTATGTGCGCAAAGAGCTTCATCGGCAACGAGCCTTTTGCAATCCTCTACGGTGATGACGTTATCATCAACGATGAATACCCCGTAACAAAGCAGCTTGTTGACGCTTATGACAAGACAGGCAAGGGTATTGTCGGCGTTAAGGAAGTTCCGAGAAAGGATGTTTCCAAGTATTGCTCACTTGACGTAACACCCCACGCAGACAACGAAAAGCTTATGGATGTTCACAACATCATCGAGAAGCCCACAGAGGATCAGATTATGTCCTGCTTCTCAATCCTCGGCAGAGTTGTTGCTCCTCCCCAGGTATTCGACTACCTTGCAGAGGATCTTGCAAACACACCCGAGGGCGAAGAGCTCTACTTCACAGACACACTTGCACGTCTTGGCAAGGAAGGCAACCTTCTTGCTCTTGATTTCGACGGCATCCGTTACGATATGGGTAACAAGCTCGGCATTATGAAGGCTAACTGCGAGGTTGGTATCAACCACAAGGAAATCGGCGAAGATTTCAAAGCTTACCTCAAGGAGCTTGTTGAATCATTATGATTATAAAAAGAATTATTGCAATGCTTGCTGCGGCGGTGCTTATCGTCGCGGCGGCAGGCTGTGCCAACAAAGCGACTGATCCTGTTTCTTCAACCACTGCTGAAGAAACGGCTGCAACCGCTTCACCGTCAACTACAAAATCGTCGGTTATTCCGGTTGCACCCTCGTCTAAGCCTGTTACAACAGCCTCTTCCTACACACCGCCCACTATTGAATACGGCGGCACGCTCGGTACGGAGGAGGACAGCGTACGCATCGCCTCTCACGAGGTTTCGCTCTCCACCAACAACACTTATGCAATTAAGCTGGATGTTGATATCCTCACTTGTTCCGGCACAAAAGAGCATATCTTTATCGGATACGATTGCTACGATGCCGACGGTAACAAGCTCAACGAAAAGCCTGTTATGGCAATTGTTTCCTTGCGTCAGGACAAAACAAAGACTTTAGCAATCGCATCGGCACCGTTTGAAACGGTAAAAGTGGTGTTCAGAAACGTGTAAATTCCGCGGTTTAGCTGTTTTGCACAAACAATATATTGCGAAAAAGTAAAAAAATCGTATGAATTTATAACATATTTTGTGATAAACACTTGAATTTTTTGGAAGGATGTAGTATAATCCTACTACATATTGAGTTTCCATAGATATGTTATCAGAAATTAGGAGGATTACAACATGAAGAAACTTAGCATTGTTCTTGCTCTCATCATGGCTCTCTCATGCTTCTGCTTCACAGCATTTGCACAAACAACAGTGCCTGAGACAACAACAGAACCTGCAGAAATCGAAAAAACAACAGATGCGTCAACAACGACGACAGAACCGGAAACAACTGATCCGGAAACAACAACGGCTGAATCCGTTATTGTAAACGTTGAAATCATCTGGAAGAACCTTATCGGTGAGGAGGTCAGAACATACGGCATCTCACTTGAAGGCTTCAAAGTCGGTTCAACAATTAAAGCTGATACAATCCTTAAGACTGTTAAGGCTCGCGTTGACGCAACAGGCGCAAAGATTATCGACACAGAGGAGTATGTTGTTTCTCCCGTCGTTGTTCTTAAGGACATCGATGGTGTTGACGGCAGCGAGGTTGAAAGCGTTACACTCAACAAGAACAGAGCAAGCTACGATTTCGTAGTTTATGTTTTCGAAATCAACGATGTTGAGAACCTTGCACAGGTTGCAGCTACAGAGCTTGCAGGTCACGTTGATTGGAAGGGTATCGCTTCCGCTAACACAGGTCTCATCAACCAGATTATCAATGGCGCAAAGGCTGCAGCAGATAGCCTTGCAAAGGCTGATTATCCCGAAATCGGCGAGAAGAAGACAGAAGACGCTGCAAAGAAGGCAGACGGTGAAGTTAAGGGCGAGAAGGTTGTCAGAACTCCCGATACAGGTGCATCAGCAGTTGCCGGTGTAGCAGTTGTTGTTCTTGCTCTCTCCGCAACAACAGCAGTTGTTCTTCGTAAGAAGGAAGACTAATTGCAAAATTTAATTAACTTGAATTTCTGATTCAGACATATCAGCCGTCGGCTTTCCGACGGCTGTTTTTGTTTTCCTCGGCTCCCTTGTGTAAAGGGAGCTGTGGTCGTCCGCAAAGCCTGATTAAACTTATCGGAACGGTCAAGACCGTTTCCTATAGTTTTGCGATAATAAATAAAAGGCACAAACTCTCTTCTGCGCGCTCGTTAACGCAGGTGCAAAAGGCGCATAAAGTTAGAATTCGGCAATATAAAAAATTTTTTTCGACTTTTTTAAAATTTCTCTTGACTTCTTGCGCTATTCGTGGTATATTAATCGAGCGTTAAGTTCGCTGGTGTAGCTCAGTTGGTAGAGCAGCTGATTTGTAATCAGCAGGTCGGGGGTTCGAGTC
The DNA here is from genome assembly GCA_045637465.1 of Acutalibacteraceae bacterium. Taxonomy (GTDB): domain Bacteria; phylum Bacillota; class Clostridia; order Oscillospirales; family Acutalibacteraceae; genus UBA8612. The sequence continues at coordinate 70,793 of JAZTZM010000040.1, forward strand.
CGTCCACCAGCTCCAACGCTTTTTTATTGAAAAAGTCAATATGGGTAGGTTCCCGAGTGGCCAAAGGGAGCAGACTGTAAATCTGCCGTCGACGACTTCGGTGGTTCGAATCCACCCCTGCCCACCAAACACAAACAATCCGAACTTTGTCATTTCAGGTGACACGTTCGGATTATTTGTTTATATGTAGGTTTATAAACTTTAAGGTAAACTGTTAAACAAATGCTGTTTATACTGTTTTATTGCAACAGTAATTACTTTATGCTATAATTTTCAAAAAATTATCTTATGGTGATTAAATGAGAACGAAAATATATCGTATGATTGAACCTTCAGACAATAAAGAAAGATTGAGCAATATTTATGATTTTATAATGATGGCTACCATTGTTATAAGTATCATTCCTCTTGCTTTCAAAACTTCAAATATTGTCTTTCAGTGGATTGATTACATAAGCGTTGTAGTTTTTATTCTGGATTATTTTTCGAGATTGATTACCGCTGATTATAAGCTTAATAAATCAATTGCATCATTCTTTTTGTATCCCTTTACGCCTATGGCAATAATAGATTTACTCTCGATATTACCATCTATAACTGTTCTCAACAGTGGTTTTAGATTGCTAAAACTATTCAGACTTTTGCGAACACTGAAAGTTTTGCGTGCATTTAAATTTTTGAGATATTCAAAAAGTTTTGAAATAATAGCGAACGTATTTAAAAAGCAGAAAAAAGTTTTAGAAGCGGTTGCCACTATGGCAATAGCCTATGTCGTAGTATCAGCTTTGGTAATATATAACGTTGAGCCTGAATCATTTAACAGCTTCTTTGATGCAATTTATTGGGCAACTATTTCGCTGACCACAGTAGGATACGGTGACATTTATCCTGTCACTACTATAGGAAGAATTGTAACAATGATTTCTTCTGTTTTTGGAATTGCGATTATTGCTTTACCCTCCGGTGTAATTACGGCTGGCTATCTTGACGAAATAAATAACGAAAAAGATAACTAACACAATCATAAAAGCTGCTCCGTTCTGACAGAACGAAGCAGCTTATTTTGTTGAGAGATTATTTATTGTTTTCCTTCCATTTTTCATATTTTTCTTTTCCTTCTGCGCTTTCGTAGAAAGCTATTATATCTGACATAAAAAAGCATGTTAGGTCTTTAATAACGTGATTCGGAATTTTACTAATTTCATATTTGTATTCATTCTCAATCTCTCCGACAGCATTATCAGCAGCCGGAAATTTTGACATAGACATTTCTCCTTTCTTCTGTCATATACCAACAGATAATTTTTTGAAGACTTGTTAAACGGGTAGCGTCAAATCTTTCCCGTATCCTCAGTGGGGTGTACAGTGTCTTCAACGCACATAGTCATCAATATCGACTTCATTAAAAGAGCTAACGGGAATACTCTTATAGTCTTCTTCCCTCTTTACTGTTGCGACAGCTTGATTAAACAGCTCCCTGAAATTCGGAATGTGGTTGGCAATTTCAGTTAACACCTTGCTGATTCTCGCAATGTACTCTTTAGCAGCCTTCAAAGCCTCCGCTACTTCAATTACCTTTTCTTCAAGCTGAAGGACCTTTGACACAAGTCTTCTGTTTTCTTTTTCCAAATGGGTATTGCGTTCATATATTTCCAGAGATTTTTTATAATTTCTAATATTCATCTCGGCCATTTCATGAGCCATAAACTGAGTTTCAACGACCCGTTTCGGAACTTTATAGAAGCCATCGGGAAATTCCTCTGTCGGCAAGTATTCTTTAAAACCCTTCGTTTCAAAATCACGCAAATCATCCCTGCCTTTTTCTGCTAATGACAGCATAAACTCGTGTTCAGCTCTGCCAATCTCTCTTTCGGCGGCAATCTCTTCTGCCTTCCGCGTGGCTTCAGCTACAACCCTTTCAGCTTCTGCTTTAGCCTTTTCCAGATCTTCCTTGGCCTTACCCGCCTTAAATTCCTTAATCGATTTATTTCCTTCTTTGGTTGCACCGTTGATTATATCTACGTGATGACCGAGTTCATTTGAGACATATGCTTCCATTGCCGGATGCATCATATTGAGATGTGCCCTTGTAGTGATTTCTTTTGCCGCAAGCTTTTCTCCCTTCTTGCCTTCAACAACAGGAATTGTCATATAGTGCATATGTGGTGTTGTTTCATCCATATGTACATACGCAGAAATCACATTTCTTTCTCCGTATTGATTCACGAAAAAATCATAGGCACTTTTAAAGAACATCTTGTGTTCTGATTCCGGTAAATTCTTTGGCACTGTTATAATCCAGCCTAGCATATACACGCTTGCATTACCGTGAATGTTAATTTCCTTCAGCCGTTCGTTGAAGAAGTCCAGTGCCGGTAACGGCTGAGTGCTTGCAGCCAGATTATAGTTGAGGTGTGAACGAGTTGGGTCAATTAACTCGTTACTCCTGTTTGGTTTTCTTTCGGAATCGCTTCTACCGTTATGGTCAAGTATATTCGGCGCAGCATTCTTTCCGAATTTTTCCATATGCATACGCATATCTCCTTTTCAAATTATTTGGTTCCCGTACGGAATTGCTCCGCAAAAATTTGGTGTAGCCCGTTATACCATTTTTGTTCCAAAAATGAACGGGCTCCTCATGCCGGAGGGGCATAGGGGTGTGGGAGATGCTCTCCCGAAGTCTGCGGACTTCTCCCTTAGACGAAGTAACCGCACTTTCATAACTTCGGTATGTGCTGCTCCATCGTCACCCAAACCGTACTTTTTCGCTTGTACGGTTTGAAGAAAGAGACCGCTTTTTACTCTTTTTGCTCATCACTTCCTTTCGTTAGAATTGGAGCTTTTACAGGGATAAATCACCACCTTTCCAAAGAATTGCAAAAACAACTCTTTAACAAATAATGTAAGACTCACTGAAAAAAACTAAAAAACTCCTCATCACACCCGTAAAACGGATGCGTGAGGAGCGTGAAAAAATTTGTGTATTTGGTCGAATTCAAGTAGACTTTTATATTGTTGGATGATAATAATACAAATTATATTTTTAACGCGAAACTGTATTTTGTTTTTCAGAATTATAATATTTGTTGATTTTGATCGATTTGTAATATATTATTAAATTGTTTTTAGATTAAAATCCTTGAAATCAATAAGACAAAAGATGTCCTAAAAAAGTTAAAACAATCGTGTTAATATGATAACAACAAAATTAAGGAGATGATTTTATGACAAAAGCTCAAAAGATTAAAAATTTTGTTGAGGGTGTATTTGATTTATACGGATTCAACAAAGAAGGTTTGTTTTATTATTATGATGATAAAGGTAACAGAATCGATATTCCTCTTTTTCTTAGCAACAAGATAGATCATGAGATGCTGGAAGAAATATCAAAACGTATAGGATTAACAAAAAATGAAATTCTCTGTATGGATAATGTTGCTGCTACAAAATATTGGAACAAGTATCCTTTTTATAAACTGTTCAAAAAATATTTGAGTGTCTGGCAGTGGAATAGTGAATTTATCGATCCCAAACCGACCGCAGAGGAGCTGTTGCTGAACAGATTGTTTGGCAAGGGAGAAGGTATATATGTTAGAAAACGATATAACATTAATTCTATTCAAACACGACTGATAGATCAATTAAAGAACTTTGATTCTGTAATGCCAGGATCATATTATGAAAATGGTGAAATCAAAAATCTGTGTTTTTCCACACAAGAGTTTTTTTCTTTTCCCCAGTGTTCAGATATGATTCGCTCCCTCGTTGAAATGGTAAAAAATATTCAAGAGCTATTTTTCAAGGCTATAGCTGATAACATTTCAGAAGATGAGAAACTTGAATTGAATTTTTTGGCGCACTCGCTAACAGCTGTAGATGTTGTTACACCAAATACTTTAATTACATATGAAAACATAAGTGTTTACAAAAAGGTTTATATCAAGGAAGGATACACAGATTTTTATGATTATGTTAAAATTAAAGGTATAATTAAAACTTGTCCTTGGAGATGTAAAGAGTTTTTTGAAGATATAGATTTGGTTCAAGAATTTATAAATATTTTCCCACAAGCCAAGGCTGCTATGCGAGAATTTGCAATGGATGTTTCGAAGCTCTGTTGTTATTTTGATTGGATAGATAAAGACACAGGCGAAACCTTGCAAGAGTCTATAGAGGTTTATGTGCCAAAAACACGTAAAGAAACATATGGTTGGGGAAAACATATTAACACTTTGAAGAGATTAAGCGGTCCAACTAAAAAAGGTGGTCTTAAAACATCTCTGCGAACACCTTTCGTTTTGTCGGATGAAACTTTTCATAGACTTCAAAATCGGGCAACTGCCAAAAGCGGAGGTAATCTGTAATGGAAAAGTTATCTCCTCAAGAAATCGCAGGAAGAAAATTGCGTAAACTTATACAAGAAAACTACACTTCGCAGGAGGAATTTGCTTTTGAATACGGCACCGATATCAGAACAGTTAGCAGATATATAAACAACGGTATTAATAAAATCAATGCGATACAGGAACTGGCTGATTTTTTTAATATAAGTTTTGTGGAGTTTTTTAAAGAAGAATAGTACGACAAAAAATGTCCTACAAGTATTGGCAATAAAGCGATATCATATACTCAGAAAATATAAGGAGAGAATGGTATGGATACTTATAGGGCATTTTGTTATCCAGATAAAGAATTGTACGAGCGATATGAAAAACAAAGCAAATTACAATATAATCGTATTTGTATAGACGGTAGTGTTACAGGATGCGGTAATTGCGTTGGATATTGCCAATATGAAGGACATCCGGGTTTTCTAACATCAAAGCATCGTACTAAGCAGCGCTGTCTTGAAAAAGGATGCTTTTACTATATTCCCAAACCTGCACATGATACTTCTAAAAAAGAAAGATTGGAAGCAAAGAAGCAAGTTCTTGCAATGGCTCAAAAAATCACCAAGGATTTAGAAGGATTAAAGGTTATTGATGTAGTTGAAGATAATGATATCGGGTGGAAAATTAACTACATAACCATTTCAAACGAGTATCCGATATTATGTTTAGAAAAAATAATGGAAGAAAAGATTAAAGGAAAAATATCTTTTGTAAAATTAGGCTATAGCTTTGATACATGTGTTCATTTGATTTTTGATGTTTGCATATAAGACTTAATCGAACAACTGTATATTTTGGGGAGGACTATATGGGATTATTAGATAATTTAATTGCAATTTTTTGTGCACAAAAAGCTCTTGAAAGTTTGGAAAATGATACACCATCAACAAAGAAAAAATGGTATTCAAGAGCTACATATACAGGACTACGCCAACATTACTATAATATCGATGAGTATCCTGACTCACTTTTGGATGAACTGTTTCGTCGTGAACCAGATTTGATTGATGGTACCATTTCTTCTGATTGCAGAGAATATCTGCAACTTGAATTTCAGAAATACTCATATAAAGGGCGCACTGTATATGGGAAGACATGTTTTACCATAAGCACCAATAACAGATTTTTATGTCAAGATTTTATCAATGAATTTGATGGGCATCATCTGAGGGATTATGATTTGATTGATTTTTCTCACTGTTATTTTGCTCCAGTTGCTAATCCTGTAGCACAATCAATTACTATTGGTGATTATACATTGTTTTTTGATCACCCGTTTTATTATAATGTTGCTCTTATGCTTTTGATTCGTGCAGACAATGATTTTAAGGAAGGTCCTTCGATAGAAAGTCGAGCAATTAATCTGCCACCAGTTTTTATAAACAAGGAAATACTTGATAATTTTGAGATAAATATAAATTTCAACTCAAATCAGGGCTTAAAGCTTTATAATGCTTTTTATTCTGTTCTTTCTGATTTTAACACAGAAATACCAACAGATCGTTATAATGGTGTTATTGTTTTAAGAATTGTTGACGGAAGAAAAACTGTTTCTGATGATTATACACCTTGTTCGGTTATTGATTTGTTGGATCAACCCATCTCAGCACACAATCAATTTCTTTGGCCAAGCATTGTTCCAAGCATTGTTAAATCAAATCATATTTATCTTCCCGGCTTGCAATTTGAATTTTTAAGCAATGCCGAAGATGTTATTATTCGTGGAGATCCAGATTCTCTTGAACTGTATGTTTGTCGTACAAATGATGGCTGGGGCGGTATAAGGTTTAAATTACAAAACAAGAAAGATTATTATTCAGCAGCAGTTTGGCTAATTCCAGCAGTAGCTATGTTCTACCGTAACATTAAAGGTATCGACTACAAGGAAACAATAAAAAAATATTGGCCAACGTTTTTTGCTGATATTTCGTTTGAGGAATAAAACAATGGCTTTGTATAAATAAATATTCTAAGATCAAACGATGACTTGAAAAACGAAGAGGTGTTTAAATGTATTCAAACAGAAATTGCAATCTTGAATCCAAAGAGTTGAGCATAAGTTATAAATTAGCAGATGTATATTGGCGGGTATTAACGTTGGGAAATGAAAAAGATGCTTGCCCATTATGCTCAAACAGATTGGAAAAAAAGCGAGTCCATTGTTTTACCTTTGGAAAAAAGAGTGTGCCTTCACACATTGAATACAAAACTGTTCTCTTTTGTCAAAACTGTCAATTGCCGTATTTATATAATAATGATTTGTTTTCAAATGGACATTTAAAGAAGTACACGAATATAGAATCAATTAATAAATACAGTTTAAAAGCTCCTGCTATTTTATTAAACCGAGTTAAAATGCCTAATTTGTATAAAAAGGCTGAAAACCTCCAAATAGAATGTTTTACTAATTCAAACCCAAGTTCAAAATATGGTCCTTTAACAATTGAACAAATAAAATCGATATTCACTTTGTATTTTAAGAAAACAGATTTATGGTTTAAAAACCTGCTTGGAGATCATTATGAGGAATACATATATCTAACTGAAATATTATATTGGCATTCAGTTTATGTCGTTTATGAATCGTATTACCGAAAGAGGAAAGAGTTTAAGCGATACGAAAAGCAATTAGAGGATTTGTTTTCTTTGCTTTCTTATGATAATTTATGCTTCTTATCAGCGAACTCTAATTTAGTTCAAAAAATCTGTTTATGCCTATTCGATAATAAAGGCAATACTGTTGATATTGAACACTTTCGGATGAATTTAGAAAAACTTTTAAAGAGTTTTATTTTTTCTAATGTTCTTTTTCAAATAGAGGGCGGTAAATCTTACTATAATAAGTTGGTTGAAACATTAACCGTTAATTCAAATTCTAATATTAATGTCGAATTCAGTATTTTTGAAGCAGAGTCAGCATTAGATGAATTGTGCTCCTGGTATTTGGAAAAGAAATTTTCAATAAAGACCACACGAAATGCTTCAGAAGCAATAAATGCTTGCAAAAGTGAACGTGGTATTCTACCTGTTACCATTTATTCCAGTGATTGTTTGTGCACACATAAACATCCACATAACATAGAAAAGATTTCTGTTGAAATCAACAAAATGATCGGAAAACTGAAGGCTAAAATCTCAGTTTTTTATTGCAAAAAATGCGATAAATTTTTTGTTTATGAATCTACTTTTGATGATTATCTTGACAAATACGGGCCACTTGTTTTAGCTATAGAATACATATCAGATTGTGATTATTACGAGTTTAACGGATATCAACGATACGATTTGAAGGAGGAATCACGTTTTAAAAAATATGGATATAGTGTTTCGGCAGAGGCGCTACCAAAGGATATAAGACGAGAACTAATTATTGGCCTTGTTGAAAATAATATTATTACTCTGGCCGAATTTGTTAAGCACATTAATTGGCTCATTCATATGCAAGGTAATAACCCCAGACAAAAAAGGGCGCTAATGGAGTGGAAGGATGATTTAAGATTCTTAATGAATTACGATGAGGAAAAGCAAAAAATTTTTGAGAAAGATCCGGTTTTCTATAAAAAAGTTTCTAAACCGTATACAACATTTGAATAATTATAAAGAGATATCGTAGTATATTGATTATAATACGTCCAAGAAAAACAGAAAAATATATTGAATAGTCATATTCTCCCAATAGCTCCGGTTTAATCGGAGCTATTTTTCTGCTTGTTTACGTATTCTTAGCGCTTTATACGTACTCTCTCAGCATTCTTCCTGTATGATGTATTTGTCGAAAGACAATATCAAAATCGAAAGGAAGTTTGTATGATTATCAGCGAAAACTTTATCATTGCAACAAGTGCAAAGTACGAAATGTCCCCCTATCTATTCGGAGGAGCTTTTTGCCGAATGCCTTTTCCACTGCCGTTTGTGATTCTTGCCATTGCCCGAAACCAAGCAAAGGCTGACAGCATTGGTGAACTTCTGCCGACGGATGAACTCGACAATTACCTTCTTGAAGACGATATCACCGAGCTCGAAACAATTGAGCTTCAAGAAAACGAGATTATCGTATGCGACAAGATGTTCGACAAAGCCGGTATTCAACCGGGTGCCCTTCTCGTTTATGACCCCAAAAGACTCAAATACAAAAAGGAAATGTTTATGGCTCTTGAGGTTGACGGCATCAAATTTGCCGCTATAGTTGACAATCACACCGACTCACTTAAATATTGGATTTTAACCGAAGCGTTCTGCGAAGATTTTACTCTGTACAAGAAAAGAGTGAATATTCTCGGTGCGATTGTGGGTTGGAGAAAGCCCGGTGAAGCAGAGTATCGGGAGTTCGATTTTATTTAATAGTACTGTAAGTAAACTCCTTGCTGTAAATCGAAAGGAATATAATCTATGAATTTCATAGAAGATTTCTATAATGGTAACATTGAACCGCAAAAGCGCAACTTGAAGCAGAATTCAGCCTTCAGAACAGATTTCAGCAGACTTTGTGAGATAGAGAATGTCCTAAAAGAAAAACTCACAGAACCCGAAAAAAGCCTGTTTATTGAATATATGAACCTTTGGGGAATTATCTCAGGTGATATTGATTTCACCGGCTACAAAACAGGCTTCCGTCACGGTGCAGGTTTTGCTTTGGAGGCATTTTGCGGAGAATAAAAATCAATATAAAATTATATGGTCCGGCAAACGCAACTGTCTGCCGGACTTATTTTGTGCGCTTTTGCCGACCATTTGAAAACATATAGTCAAAAACTTTGTGCGCTTTAGCACGTGGACTTAAGTTTGTGCTGGAGTTACAATTTAATAGGAGGCTATAACAGTATCTCCAAATTTCAACTGAAAGGAAGTTTTCTTTATGAAAGCTGTAATTTATGCCCGATATTCTTGCAGTGGTCAGCGAGAGGAATCCATCGAAGGGCAGATTCGTGAGTGCACTGAGTATGCTAAAAAAAACAACATACAAATAGTAGGTACATATATAGACAAAGCAAAAACCGGAAAGAACGATAATCGTTTTAATTTCCAGCGTATGATAATGGACTGCACAAAAAATCTGTTTGATACTATTCTCGTATGGAAACTGGACCGCTTTTCAAGAAATAAACATGATTCTGTGCATTATAAATATCTGATAAGACAAAACAATATCCGCATTGTTTCGGTAACAGAAAATATTTCAGATGCACCTGAAGGCGCACTGATGGAAAGCCTGCTCGAAGGCATGGCTGAATACTACAGCCTCGAACTTGCGGTGAAGGTCGCAAGAGGCCAGATGGAAAACGCATTGAAGTGTCTTTTTAACGGCGGTACAATACCACTCGGATATATAATAAACGAAGAACAGCGTTTTGAAATCGACCCTCTGACCGCTCCGTTTGTTGTAAAAGCTTTTGAGCTTTATGATTCAGGAGCAACGATGAAAGAGGTTGCAGAGTACCTGACTTCTAAGGGGGTCAGGAACAATCGCGGAACGCCTATGACGCTGAACACAATTTCAAATATGTTTACCAACCGCAGATATATCGGCGAGTATTCATACAGAACGGTTACTGTTCCGGACGGAATACCTGCAATTATATCCAAGGAACTGTTTGAGCGTGTACAGAGAAGAATTGCCATTAACAGAAAATCACCTGCAAAACATAAAGCACAGGAAAACTATATACTCTCCACAAAGCTTTACTGCGGCTCATGTAATACTTATATGGTTGGCGAAAGCGGTACCTCACAGAATAAGACCATTCACCGCTATTACAAATGCCTTTCCGCAAAACGCAAACGCGGCTGTAACAGAAAGGCTGTTAAAAAAGATTGGATTGAGGATATCGTTATCGATATGATTCTTGAGCTTGTATGGAACGATGAATTTATTGAAAGACTTGCGGATGAAGTTATGAGAGTTCAGGAAACCGAGTGTTCTGCCGTTCCTATGCTTAAAAGGCAGCTTAAAAACACAGAAAAATCAATTGACAATATGATTAAAGCAATTGAAAAAGGAATCATCACTCCGTCTACAAAGAACCGTCTTGAAGAACTTGAACATCAAAAAGAAGAACTCGAAAAACAGATTATAACGGAAAGCCTGGAACATCCGCTTCTTACCCGTGAACAGGTTGTATATTGGCTTTATCACTTCAGAGAAAATGAAGGAAAAGACCTCAGAAGCCGCCAGATGCTCGTCGACAGTTTTGTCAATTCAATTATTTTATATGATGACAGAATAGATTTCTTTTTCAACTACAAAGAGGGTGCTAAAACGCTCTCTTATAAAAAACGCAAAAAAAGTTCGGATAAACTAAGTAACTGCCCACCAAATTAAGAATCACACTTTTGTGTGGTTCTTAATTTTTTTGCAAAAAAGGTGGATTCGAAAGGGCGTTAAGAAAATGCTCCGGTGGAGCATTTTTAGCCCGTGGGATTGATGCACATAAAGTTGACAAAATAGCCGTGGCAAGCGGGGTAGAACAAAAATTATACTAACAACCACCACCCCTGCCCACCAAATTAAGAATCACACTTTTGTGTGGTTCTTAATTTTTTTGTAAAAAGGGTGGATTCGAAAGGGCGTATTTATCAATTGAAAATCAACACAAGTTATGTTAAAATCAAGCTAACTTAATTTGCAAACCGTTGAAGGGAGATTTACCTATGAAAAAGCTGTTCAGGCGTGCAGTTTCGTTTGTTCTCGTTGTCGCCGCTCTGTTATCGCTCTGCTGTCCGATTACCGCAAAGGCTCCGGCAGAAGAAAGTGCAACCGGCTTTACCGATGAAGATTTTCTCAGAACAAAGGGTCAGAAAATTGTTAACCGAAACGGTGAGGAAATCCGCCTCAAGGGTGTCAACATCGGTGCGTGGATGATATGGGAGGCATGGCTTTGCCCGTATGAGGATAATCTCGACCACCACACAGTGCTTGAAAAGCTGACCGAGCGCTTCGGCGAAAAGGGTGCGTATGAGCTTTTCAATACATATATGGATAACTGGATCACCGAAGCTGACCTTGACACAATCAAATCGCTCGGCTTTAACTGCGTGCGTCTCCCCTTCTGGTACAGAAACTTCTATTACGACGATAACGGCAGAAAGATTCTTGACGAAAACGGCGAGTGGGATTTTTCACGCCTTGAATGGGTTGTTAAAGAGTGCGCAGAGCGTGAGATTTACGTTATACTCGATATGCACGGTGCTGTCGGATTCCAGAGCGTTGCCGAGCATAGCGGCAAGAGAGATTCCTGCGGACTTTATGACGATACACCTCAGGGTGAAAGATACCGCGAGCTGACTCAAGAGCTCTGGGCAGAGATTGCAACACGATTCAAGGATGAGCCTGCCGTTGCGATGTATGACCTGCTCAACGAGCCGCTTTGTGACGTGCCAGGTGGTGAGATTTTCCGTAGAAACAACAACACTATGATTTACAGCCGCCTTTACGATACGGTGCGTGAGGTTGACAGTGAGCACATTATCACGCTCGAAGCAATCTGGACCGCTGTTGCGCTGCCTCTTGCGTGGACTAAGGGCTGGAAAAACGTCGTTTATCAGGTTCATTTTTATAACGATTCGAACTTCTCATTTAATTTCGCAACGTGGTTTGTGAAGTTTATCTTCTCAGACGTGCCGAAGCTGATGGGCGAATTCTATCCGCTTGGCACAACAACGTGGAAAAACTGCTTCAACACGCTTGAAAAAGCCGGTTACAACTGGTGCCTGTGGACGTACAAGGCAACGGGTCACGGAATGTGGAGCTCTGATTGGTGCCTGCGAGGCAGTAAGGACGGATTTGAGAGAGTAAACGTCGATAACGATTCTTATGAGGAAATCGCACGTAAGTGGGGCGAATGTATCCGCACTGAAAACGGTTTTCAGGATACGGGCCACTACGACGAGAACGTAAAAGATTATATCTGAAAATAATTAATCCGACCTGTCAGCCACAGGTCGGATTTTTAGATACCCGTTTATTAAATTGTGTTTCGTCTGCCGAGCGGAGTGCTTACAGTTCAAAAGAACTCTTTAGCACATTTATCTGAATTTAATGGCTTTGTTCAGGATGACAAACAGTATACAGCGATGTAAAGTTGACTTGATGTTTTGCAATCTCTTTGTATCCGGCAGCGCGGTGGACCGAAAAAACACGTAAAAAAGCAGAAGAGCGTACCCTCCTGCCTTTTAATTATCAGTTGATGAAATTGTCAAAGCGTGATGTCATCGAGTAGTCCGTTGTCATACCATCTTTTTCTGTTTCGACAAGCGATTTTTTATCGCTGTAGATATTTATCAGTTTTTCAAAGCTGCCTTTTTCAAGAGAAGCTGATATGTTTTTAGTTGTCGTATACATTGTTTTCATAGAAAAAGTCGGAATATAGTCTGTAAACACTTTGTTAAAAGATGGGATAGCAATACCGTCTACATGAGAACCGGCATATTCAAAACCTGTAACACATTTGAAATTCCGACCGTCATATTCTGTTAATGTGAAGAAATACGATGTTCCATCACCGATAGCAACTGCCGAGTTTCTGACTTCAGCAAAAATCAGCTGTTTGCCGTTATGCTCAAACCTGATTATTTCTGTGTTGATAAAATCAGGATCCCAGAAAGGGATGGTTGTTTTCATGTGTTGATTACCTAATGAAGGGACTATGCAATCAATAACAACCGGTGACATTTTTGCGGAAAGCGTGCAGGTTTTGCCGTCTGTTTCGTACATATAGTAGGCATATACATTGTCGCTGGTAGTGTTATAAATTCCAAAGTCAACCTTAACGTGCAGGTCGGCGGCAATTATAAGAAGCTCGTCGCTGCTGTCACCGTCAAAATCTGCAATGTTATATGTAAGTATGCTGTCCTTCAGCTCTTTGCCGGAATCGTCTTTTATATATAAATCGCTTTCCGTTCCGGAAAAAGACCTGGTTGAGGTGTAGTTGCCGCTTTTAAGATAATCAAAGCTGACCGCAAGCTGCTCGAGCGTACCTTCAAATTTTTCCGGTATTTCTGAAAAAGTGAACAGATCCGGCGGTGCGGTCACCGTTTCTTTTTCTGATGTTTCTTCGGTGGTTGTTTCCGCTTTGCTTTCCGATACGTCGGGAGCGGTTGTTGCGTTGTCTGCTCCGTCGGATGAACAGGCGGCAAACAAACCGAAAACCAACAGCATGGTTAAGCTCAAAGATAAAATTTTTTTCATTTAAATTCTCCCTTTTTTTGTGGTTAATTACAATATATATCAAGTGTTTAACGCTGTCAATAAAGTGTTCGCCTGAAAGTATGGGAAAAATAAATATGATCTCAAATCAATAGCTCCTTTTTGAAAGGAAGATTCCCCCACAGTGTGGGTGAAATGTCACGAAGTGACTGCGGCTTTATGCCGCATATTTTTTGCAATGCTGTTTACCAATGTCATCCTGAACGGAGTGAAGGATCTTAAACTCCCTCAATGAGGGAGCCTGAAAAAGATTCTTCGCTGTCGCTCAGAATGACAAAGGCTCCCTTGTGTAAAGGGAGCTGTCACCGAAGGTGACTGAGGGATTGTTATATATTTAACAACCCTTCCGAGTCGGCATTGCCGACCCACCTCCCCTTACACAGGGGAGGCTGTAAAATGGATACAGCAAACATAAAAACATCATCCCACAAAAAACGAAAAATGCCGTAAACCCGTTCTGTTCAGGTTCACGGCATCGCTTTACTGTATATCTTTTTATTTTTTGAGTCCGAATTTTCTGCCTTCGAGTGCCTGTGCGGCGGCTTTGATTTCTGCGCGGATTTCAATGCTCTGCGGGCAGTGAGTTTCGCATTTGCCGCAGCCTATGCAGTCGCTTGCAGGTGCGCTTGTTTTATCCTTCAGTGTAGCCTTGGCATACTCACGCTTTGCTTTATGTTTTTTGCCCGAGTAATATGTGTTGTACATACCGAAAACGGAGCGGATGTCAATGCCCTTGGGGCACGGCATACAGTATCCGCAGCCCGTACAGCCGACCTTCATACCTGCGTTGATTGCCTTGCCGACACTGCGCAGCATCTCTTCATCCTCCGCTGTCAGGTCGCCGACGTTTGCGTCGCACGCGGTGCGGATGTTATCAAGCACCATTTCTTCGGAGTTCATACCCGAGAGCACAACCGTAATTTCGGGCTGATTCCACAGCCAGCGGAATGCCCACTGAGCAGGTGTGTATTTTTTGGGGTACGACTCAAATATCTTCTTTGCTTCGTCGGGCAGGTCGTTTACAAGCTTGCCGCCCCTGAGCGGCTCCATTATCATCACCGTGATGCCTTTCTTGTGCGCATATTCAAGTCCGCGTCTGCCTGCCTGGGTGTGCTCATCCATATAGTTGTACTGAATCATGCTGAAATCCCAGTCATAGGCATCAATCATTTTGCAGTAGCCGTCGGTGTCGCCGTGGTAAGAGAAGCCGACCTGACCGATCGTTCCGCTCTTTTTCTTCTCCTCAATCCACTTTTCAATGCCCATATCTTTGAGCCTTTTCCAGGCATCCATATTTGCGAGCATATGGAAAAAGTAATAGTCGATTCTGTCTGTGCGAAGGCGCTTGAGCTGCTCGCCTAAAAGCTTGTCGAGCGCTGATATTGTAAGCATCATCTGTGGCGGCAGCTTGGTTGCGATATAAACCTTGTCGCGCAGGTTGTTTTTCTGCAGTATTTCGCCGAGTGCGGATTCACTGCCGGGATATATAAAGGCGGTGTCAAAGTAATTCACGCCGTTTTCAATTGCGGTCAGTATCTGCTTTTCTGCCTTTTCAAATTCAATTCTGCCGAGCTTTTTCTGAAAGCGCATACAGCCGAAGCCGAGCGCAGAGAGCTTGTTGCCGTATTTATCCGTGCGGTAATTCATAATGTGCACCTCTTTATTTTTACTAATCAGCATTATATCATATACTTATGCCTTATTACAATATATTCTTTAGCAGTATAATTTAACCTTTTTGTTATTGAAGTTTTTTTCTCTGCGTGGTAAAATTAATGGCGAAAATAAACAGGAGGTAACTAAAAAATGGCAATTATGAAACTCATTCTCGCCGGTATTCTTGCGCTGGGTCAGATTCTTTCTCCCGTCGGCGCGTGGATTAAAAACTTCGGCGAGGCAGCATTCTTTGACGAGTGGTCGGCAGAGGATGAATTCACAAAGGATTCCTATGTTGAGATTCCGAAAACTCCCGGTGAGGACTTTATCGTGCTCAACCTTGCTGACGTACAGCTTGACGATGATGAGATGTATGACACACTCGGTGAGGAATCAATGGCACTTGTCGCAAAGCTTATCGAGGACACAAAACCCGACCTTATCACACTTTCGGGCGATAACGCCTGGGGCACAATCACTTACCTTGAGCTTATCAAGCTTGTTGATTCCTACGGTATTCCGTGGGGCGCAGTTATGGGCAACCACGACGGACAGGGCTGCATCAGCGAATTCTGGGCAGCTTACCACCTCGCAGAGGCTGAACACTCCGTTTTCAAATTCGGTCCCAAGGATATGGGCTACGGCAACTACGTAATCAACATCACAGAAAACGGCAACATCATCCACTCAATCTATATGCTCGACACACACAATGACAGAGAGTATGAGGTTGACGGCAAGACAATCGGCGGTTATGACCACTTATGGGATAACCAGATGGATTGGTATAAGTGGTGCGTAAACGGCACAAACGCTCTTGCAGGCTACCCTGTAATGAGCACCGTTATTATGCACATCCCTGTTTACGAGTACTATGAGGCATGGCACGCAGTAGGTATGGATATTGACGAGGCAAACGGCAAACTCGGCGTTATCAATCCCCTTTATTACGGCATCGCTTCGGGCGGCAGAGGTGAAAGCGGCGGACATCCGCCCGTAAACAACGGCTTCTTTGACCTTTGCAAGGAGCTTGGCAGCACAAAGGATATGCTTGTCGGTCACGACCACGATAACGATTATTCAATTCTTTACGAAGGCATCCGCCTGACCTATGCCGTCAAGACAGGCCGCGGCTGCTACTATACAGAGGAAATGCTCGGTGCAACAACGCTCAGCATTAACTCACTCGGTTTAGCAAGTGTTCATCAGAACTACTATAGCCAGAACGCAGAAGGCGCCTGGACAGCAATCACAAAATAAACCTTAAAAAATCACAGCAGCAATGACAGTTTTCGTCGTTGCTGCTGGTTTATTATTTGCATATTTTAGTTGAAGGTGTTTTACATTGGTCTGTACCGCTTGCATACCAGAAAAGCTCATTCGGGCATTCGCAGCCGTTAAAAAAGCTGACAATGTTCTGCACGGTTGTTTCGGCAATATTCTCAAGCGCATCCTCAGTCAGAAAAGCCTGATGCGATGTGACGATAACGTTCGGCATTGAGATAAGCCTTGCGAGCGTGTCATCCTCAAGAATATGTCCCGAATTATCCTCAAAGAACAGGTCGGATTCCTCCTCATAAACGTCGAGGCAGGCTGCACCTACCTTGCGCGATTTGATGCCCTCAAGCAGAGCCTGCGCGTCAACAAGCGCACCTCTTGACGTGTTGATAACAACAACGCCTTTTTTGCATTTTTCAATCGCCTGCGAATTAATCATATGGTGTGTTTCTTTTGTGAGCGGACAGTGCAGCGAGATAATGTCGCTGTTTGCAAGCAGCTCATCAAGCTCAACGTATCGCACTGAGTCGCCGTTATCAAGCTCAGCTGCGGGATATTTATCGTAAGCGAGCACATTCATACCGAAGCCGCGGCAGATATCAACAAAAACTTTGCCGATTTTGCCCGTGCCGATAACGCCTACCGTCTTGCCGTGAAGGTCGAAGCCGGTAAGCCCCGAAAGGCTGAAGTTAAAATCTCTTGAGCGGATATATGCCTTGTGGATTCTGCGTATAGATGTGAGCAGAAGCGCAATTGCGTGCTCTGCGACGGCATAGGGTGAATAGGCAGGCACCCTGAGCACGTGAATCCTGCCGGATGCGTGCTTCATATCTACGTTGTTGAAGCCTGCGCAGCGCAGCGCAATTACCTTAACGTCAAGCTCACACAGCTTGTCAATTACGGCGGCATCAACCGTATCGTTTACAAATACGCACACTCCGTCAAAGCCGTGCGCAAGCTCTGCCGTGTCCGCGTTGAGCTTTGTTTCAAAATATTTTAGTTCAACACCGTAAGTTTTGCTGTATTTTTCAAACGACGGTTTGTCATAGGGCTTAGCATCAAAAAATGCGATTTTCATTTTTTACCTCCTTGAATTTATTTTATTATATTATATAGTATGGTCAGCTGTTTTGCAAAGTTGTTTTTAAAACAGTAAAAATAAAACAAGCAGACTCATCCTTGGAGATAAATCTACCTTTGAAATTATTCATTATTCATCAGCAAAGCGATTTTATTATTCAGTATTCATTAAAAAATCCTGTCGAATGAATGATGAATATTGAATAATGAAAAAAGAATAATACAAAACAAAAAATCCCATCAACTTAATGTTGACAGGATTTTTGTTTTGGCGGAGAAGGAGGGGTTTGACTCTCGCACTGCGGTGCTCGGTCATTCGCGGCTCTCGGTCTCCACCGGACACCGATTCACTACCGCTCCTACTTCAAATCCCCGGAGAAAGATATAAAAAATAAAAGCAGACTCATCCTTGCGAATAAATCTGCTTTTATTGGCGGAGAAGGAGGGATTTGAACCCTCGCGCCAGTCACCCAACCTACTCCCTTAGCAGGGGAGCCCCTTCACCACTTGGGTACTTCTCCATAATGGTAAATTGATTGTATAAATATGAACCTGTTAAGGTTATTTGAAAAATGGCGGAGAGAGTGGGATTCGAACCCACGGTACGTTGCCGTACGACGGTTTTCAAGACCGTTCCGTTATAACCACTTCGGTATCTCTCCGTGTGCACGGATTATATTATCACATAATCAAGAGCTTGTCAAGCACTTTTTTTGCGTCAGCTGAGAATATATAGCAGCATCATAACCGTCATCATATCCGCACCGTCTGTCAGCAGTATCAGAATCAGCCCGATGATAAGCGTTTTTTCGTCGCTTTTCGGTTCCGGTTTCGGCACTGTCTTTATTCTGCGCAGGTTGACTCGCGCTATACGGTCTGCCTGATCCTGCATCTTTCTCAGCTCGCGGTCCATTTTCCGTCACCACCAATTATCGGCATAATTTCCAGCAGACGTATCAGCTGTATTGCTTCGTCTGCTTTTTTGCGGCGAGCCTTGCTCAGCATTGGCTTGAGTGCGGATATAAGCCGTGTCCTGTCGTTATCGCCTGCGTTGGTCAGCATCGGCATTATCTGCATTATTTTTGCAAGCATATCAGGGTCAATGCCGCCGAAAATATCGGGCGCAGGCTCTTGGGCTTGCTGTGAGCCGAAGAGCTGCTGCGCCGCATTGCTGAGAGAGGATAAATCCTCGTCGCTCAGGTTTTCAAGCAGGCTGTTTATGTCGGGTATATTCATCCGTTTTTACCCATTTTTTTCATAATTTCCTGCGCCTGAGGGCTGCTGAGAAGCCGCTCGAGTGCCGTCTTGTCACGAAGCACGTTTTCGATTTTCTGTTTCTGTTCGTCGGTTAACCTGTTTTTTATTATATCCTGCGCAATGCTGCTGTCTGCAGTGCCGCCCTTTGAATTCATCAGCAGCCGCATCAGCTGCTCGGGTGAGAAGTTTTTACCGCTCATTGAAATCACCGCCCGGTTATGATATAATTGTTATTAATCTTATGTTTTGCGGGGTGAAAATATGAAAAGAGTTCTTGTCGTTTCCGATTCGCACGGAGCGGTAGATAAGCTCGACCTTATTCTCAGCTCTCAGCCTCAGGCGAGAATTGTTTTTCACCTGGGTGACGGTGAGCGTGACCTTGAGTTTATAATGCACAAATACCCTAACAAATACTTCCACCGTGTTGCAGGCAATTGCGACTATCACAGTGACCTGCCCGCCGATATTGTCGACGTTATCGAGGGCAAGCGGTTTTATGCGTGCCACGGTCATACGCAGCTTGTCAAGTACGGCATCGGCTCACTCGTTGAAACCGCAAAAAAAGAAAAAGCCTCCGTTGCATTATATGGTCACACCCACGTTCAGGATACAACCTACCGCGACGGCATACTTTTTTTCAATCCGGGCAGTGTGCGTCAGGGCGAATTCGGCGCAATTGACGTGGCAGAAAACGGTATTTTGCCCGTTTTGCTCAATTTGGATTAACTTTTTTGCTTAAAATACTTGAAAAAAATGCGCATGTGTATTAAAATAAATTGACTATAAATGTTCAAATTTATTTATTGGAGGAAATACAAATGGTTTCAGCAGGCGATTTCAGAAACGGCATCACCTTCGAAATGGAAGGTAACGTTTATCAGATTATCGAATTCCAGCACGTTAAGCCCGGTAAGGGTGCAGCTTTCGTTCGTACAAAGATCCGCAACGTTATTGCAGGTTCTGTTGTTGAGCGTACATTCAACCCCACAGAAAAATTCCCCACCGCTTACATCGAGCGTAAGGAAATGGAATATTCCTACAACGACAGCGGTCTCTACTACTTCATGGATCCCGAGACATACGATATGATCCCGATCGGTGAAGACACTCTCCCCGACAACTTCAAGTTTGTCAAGGAGAACGAGACATGCCGTATCCTCTCCTACAAGGGCAACGTTTTCGGCGTTGAGCCCCCCACAAACGTTACTCTCCAGGTTACACAGACTGACCCCGGCTTCGCAGGCAACACAGCTACAAACGCTACAAAGCCCGCAACACTTGAGACAGGTGCTGAGGTTAAGGTTCCGCTCTTCATCGAAGAGGGCGAAATGATTGTTGTTGATACACGTACAGGCGAGTATCTCAGCAGAGCATAAAAACAAACTTCAAAAATTTACTGTGTGTTTCTGCGGTCTGTTTTCCGCACGAATATGTACGTTAAATAGCAAAAAATTCTCAATAATATAAAGGGAGGCAATTACCATGGCAATGACATTGACAGAAAAAGCTGCATACATCAAGGGTCTCGCAGAGGGACTTGGCCTTGACGAAAGCAAACCCGAAGTAAAAATCATCAACGCTCTTCTTGATATCATTGATGATCTTTCACTCACAGTATCCGACCTTGAGGACGAGCTTGTTCTCGTTGGCGAGCAGGTTGACGCTGTTGACGAGGATCTCGATGCTCTTGAGTCATATGTCTACGACGATGATGATTGCGATTGCGACTGCGATTGCTGCTGTGACGACGATGACGACGAGTTCTTTGAGGTTGAGTGCCCCGCTTGCGGCGAAGTAATCAACGTTGACGAAGGCATCCTCGAGAGCGGAAGCATCGAGTGCCCCAACTGCGGCGAAAACCTTGAGTTCGACATCGAGTATGAAGACGAAGAGGACGAGGACTGATTAAAGTCTGACGCATAAAACAATCAGCGCCCACACTTCATTCGGAGTGCGGGCGTTTTTTGTCGGATTGTTTTTGAAAAATTTTTCAAAAAACTATTGCTTTTTTCGGTAATATCGGTTATACTAATAAAGCTGTCAGGACAGCAACAGCTAAATATCGCGGAGTAGAGCAGCTCGGTAGCTCGTCGGGCTCATAACCCGGAGGCCGCAGGTTCAAATCCTGCCTCCGCAACCATAAAGCTTTGATACCTAATGGTGTCAGAGCTTTTTTCTTTGTCCGGGTTATGAGGACCGACGAGCGAGCTCGTTGGGGAACGTCGCCGAAGCGCCGCCTGTGGCGGAAGAAGCGAGGCGAGGTTGGCGCAGCGGTCAAAATTCATAGGCGCACCAAGCCGTAATGAATTTTGGGCACCGCAAGAGGCACGAAGTGATAACCCGGAGGCCGCAGGTTCAAATCCTGCCTCCGCAACCAGAAAAAAGACATCCATCGTCAGGTGGGTGTCTTTTTTGCTTTTCAATGAGCAGGATTTGAACCTGAGAAGGTCTGAGCGTTAAGAAAACAGTTCGGTGAACTGTTTTTAGCGAAGAGCGGTGAGGCGGGTACCGAATGCGGAGCATTGGGTCGCCGAGCCAACAGTATGCGAAGCATACGTTCAATCCTGCCTTAAGCAACCATAAACGAAACACTCACCTTTTGGTGGGTGTTTGTTTTTTGCCTTATGCAAACAAAATTCCTCATTTGCAAGAAAGGAGATTTTATTTTTACTATTCGTTGCGTTTTTGTACAGTGGATTGTCGAAGCTATAAGTAACATTAATAGTTAAGGAGTATTTTTGTGTGATATAGTAAGGGATAAGAAGTGAAAGCAATAAAGGAAAGTTTATAAACAATCTTTTGGTATGTACATACCGAATATCTTGATTTTACTTGTGAGCCTTGCTATAATGAAAAAACACAAGGAGGTATTATTATGAAAAAAATGTTTTTCAAAACGCTTGCTGTAGCAATGTGTATCGCAATGCTTGCAAGCACACTCGTATTCAGCGGCTCCGCAAAATTAGATAAGTCTGATTTTCTGCCGGACAAATCAGTTGTTGAATCTATGATCAACAAGATTATCGGCAAAGATGAATTTTCAATTGGCCTTAACTCTGTTGATGTTGTACCCAACAGTGTAGAAGATGAAATTGTTTATTATGATGAAGGCGACGGTACCTGTATTCTTGAAAGTATCCCCGTTAGCTATTCAGGTGAGTTCAAGGTTCCTGAAAAGAGTCCCGATGGTCTCACAGTTGTAGAAATTGACGATATGGCATTCTCCGGCAGCAAGGTAACAAAGATTGTTATTCCTGCAACAGTAAAATATATTACCGAAACATGTTTTGCAGGTTGTAGAGAGCTTAAAGAGATTGAAGTTGAGGCAGGTAACCCCAATTTCAAATCTTCAAATGGCATACTTTTCAGCAAGGATATGAAGGAGCTTATTTTTGTTCCTGCAAAGCTCTTCGGTGCTGAATTTGCAATTCCCGAAGGTGTAGAATATGTTTCTATGGGTGCACTTTGCGACGGCAAAGATTATGTGCTCACAATTCCTTCATCTGTCACTGCTGAGGGTATTTATGAGGCTTCTTTTGTAATTAGCGCAAATGAGTTCAGAGTCAGCAATAAAAACAAAGATTTATTTGTCAGAGACGGTGTTCTTTTTGCCGAATTAGATGGCTCAATCATACTGCTCAAGTACCCTGTTTGCAGCAATAATAACATGTATGTAGTTCCTGATGATGTTGACGAATGCGGCGAATATGCATTTATGAGTGCAAATTATTATGCAGCTCTTCAGCTTTTAGGCAGCAGAGTTCCTTACACAGGTGAAAAACTTTATATCGTACCGGAAAACTTTACGATTATATTAAATGAAGCTATCGTTAACAGTGCTTATGGCGAGATGTTACTCCTGGCAGCAGCTCATATTGGCTTTATTGTTACAGATGAAGATCTCTTAAAGGAAATCGATGAAGTGAATGAAGAATACATCCGCCTTATGAAAGCGTTCGAAGCAGAATATGAAGAAAATCTGGGCGAGCTTGAAGTCGGCAGCGAAGAATATTACATGTATATAGCGAAGGGTGAGGCATATTCTTTGCTGTATGATACTCACTTCATTAAACTCACATCTCATAAGGAAGCTGCTTGCTACGACGGTTATAACAAGTTTGGATGTTTCTGTGGCTTCAAGTGCACACAGTATGTTCCGGCACTCGGTCATGATTTAGGCGAGTGGAAGGCAGATGGCAGCGGCTACACACACAATTGCATTGTTTGCGACGAATACATAGAAAAGTTTGCACTTATGGCTCCCTCTACAACAGTTGTTAAGTACGGTGATACACTTGTTCTTAACCTTGACGACGAAGCAGTTTGCGGCGATGACGTTGCAGTTGTATGGGAAGTAAACGGCACAGGTGCAACAATCAGCGTATCTGAAGACGGTCGCTCATGCGCAGTTACCTGCACAGATAAGGGCACCGCAACTGTTTCTGCAAAGCTTATATGGGTTAACAGCAATGATGAGGGTGTGCAGGACGAAAAAGGCAACAAGATTGTTATTTCTCAGGAGCTTACCATGAAGGGCGGCTTCTTCTGGAAGATTATATCTTTCTTCAAGGATCTTTTTAACATTTCAAGAGTTATCCCTCAGTAACTTTACGTTGCAGATATAATTAAGAAAAATCCGCCTTGAAAAGGCGGATTTTTTTGTTCTGAAATCCAGTTCAGGCTTTGAACCTGAGAAGGTCTTAGCGTTAAGAAAACAGTTCGGTGAACTGTTTTTAGCGAAGAGCGGTGAGGCGGGTACCGAATGCGGAGCATTGGGTCGCCGAGCCAACAGTATGCGAAGCATACGTTTAATCCTGCCTGAGCAACCAAGCTCTCGCACTGCAATCGTAAAATAATCGGGAGAATTTTTTAAATTTTTACATTCTCATTTGAGTGCAATGACCGCTTGATGTGATTCGGCATTTTTACCAAATTATTACCTGTTTGTTTGTGAATATCTGCAAATTCGCTCCTTGACTTTGACCCGAAAATAAGTATAATTGTCTGACGGTAACGAAAAAATTTTAAACGCGAATACATTCAGAGGTATATATGCAGAATTTTGTCACATTAGTCGGTCACGTATTAGGTTTTGTTTCCGTAGGTTTGTTTTTTTATTCTTATCAGCGCACTCAAAAAAGCAAAATAATGATTATTCAGACTGTTGCAACAGCTTTGAGCTGCGTACAGTATCTGCTTATAGGTGCTTTTTCAGGTTTTGCTTTAAACATTGTGTGTATTATTCGTAATTTTGCATTCTATTACCGCGATAAAAAGCAGAGCACGGACTTGGCATCGCCTGTTCTTTTTGCTTTGTGTATGGCAGTAGTAAGTGTTTTTTCATGGGAAGGTATCCACTCACTGCTGATAACGCTGGGACTTGTTGTTAACACTGTATGTATGGGTATATTCGATGCGAAAAATTTCCGCAAAACAATACTCATCTCATCGTCACTGATTCTTATTTATAATATTTTTGCTTCCTCATACAGCGGCATTTTAAGTGAAGCAATATCACTTGTTTCGGTTGTGATCGGAATCATCCGTTACAGAAACACATATCAACCGATCAAACCAAAGAAAACAATTGCGGCTTAATAAATTTTAACATTGCAATTTTGCATACAGGACAAGGGTCTATTCTTTGTCCTGTTTTTTTATTGTATCAAAGAGTTTAGTTCTGTTTTTTATCAAGCAGAATTTGAAGTATACTGTTATTGCAGATAAAACTTGGTTCTGATATAATAATGTAAAAAATATTCAGTATCAATTCAGGAGAACGCTATGAGTGTTAAGATAAAGAAAAATATTGCGCTTGCCGTTGCGGCGGTTGTTTTGGCGGCGCTTGCTGTGTGGACGGTTTGGGGCAACACAGCGCTTGAATTAAACTGCCTGACGGTTTCAAGCGAGCGATTGCCAAAAGAGTTTGACGGTTATCGCATTGCACACGTTTCTGATGTGCATAACACGGAGATAGGGGCAGAAAACGCAAAACTGCTTGATATGCTTCGTGAGTCAAAACCGGATATTATTGCGATCACGGGTGATCTGGTTGATTCACGCAATACTGACATAGATATCGCCCTGCGGTTTGTTGAAACAGCTATGAAAATTGCACCCTGCTATTACGTAACGGGCAATCATGAAGCACGCATTCCCGATTATGATAAACTCAGAGAAGGAATGTCTGCGCTTGGAGTGTTCATTCTGGAAGATGAAGCTGCCGGTATCGAACGCAACTCAGAAGCGATAACTTTATTCGGTGTTGATGATCCGAGTTTTCAGACAGATTATCTGTCAGGCGATGATGAAACCGTGATGAAAAGCAAGCTGCAGGAAATACTGAACAGGGAAAATAATTTTACAGTTTTGCTGTCGCACAGACCGGAGCTTTTTGAAGCTTATGCAGACAGCGGTGTGGATCTTGTTCTCAGCGGTCACGCTCACGGCGGTCAGTTCAGGTTGCCGTTTCTGGGCGGATTGATAGCTCCGAATCAGGGCTTGTTCCCTGAGTATGATGCAGGGTTATATATCCGCGAAACCACAAATATGGTTGTGAGCAGAGGAATCGGCAACAGCATTGTTCCCCTGCGCTTTAACAACAGACCCGAAGTGATTTTAATTGAATTGAAAGCCGGAATATAACCGGATATAAAAAACAGCCGCCAGAGCAAATCAGGCGGCTCTTGAGCTGTTTATATCAGATTGAACGGAAGTGAAGGATCTGATGGGTTGCGTATTAAAAAAATCCTTGCAAATTAACTGCAAGGATTTTTTTATCTGTTCAGTGTTGCTTCGCCGTTGTCGTAGAGTGATTCGTTGATCAGCGCAACGGTTTTGCCGTTTATAATGCCGCTTATGATGATGCAGTCGCGCTTGTTTTTTGGATATAGCTGCGCAAACTGCGCCACTTTAAGAATTGACTGCGTTTCCTCAAGATTGAGCTCCATCGCTGTGCAGATGCATATGAGTGAATCACGTGAAGGCTTGCGGACTCCCGAAAAAATCTGATATCCCATAACCTCGCTCAGCTCGGATTTCCTGATAACGGCAGACTTGACTAAGTCCTTCTTTTCAAGTATATTTGAAAGGTAAGTCGGCAGCTCGGAGCTTATCATATATTCGCTGTTGGCTTTGAGGTAATCGCTTATGTTATGGGCTTTTATGAGCTCGTCCATAAGCTCGTCTGTGCTTTTCATTCTCACATCTCCCGGAAGTGATAGTTTTGTCTGAATTTGAAAATATTATTGCAGAGCAGTTTGGCTTTGTCAAGGCTCTGCGCAATAGCGAAAACAAGTCGGTTGTTGTGTTGCGTCACAAAGCCCTCGGCACACAGATTGTTGTCAGGGAATTTTCAGGTGACGGCACGGTTTACAATCTGCTTAAAAATGTTGCTCATCCCAACCTGCCTGTAGTCTACAGTGTGGAGCAAAACGGTGACAGGTGCAGTGTGGTTGAAGAATATATTGACGGAATAACGGTTGCGGATGTGCTGCGTGCAGGGGTTTATACTCCGCAGGGTGTCTCAGAGGTTGCAAAAGGGATTTGTGCCGCGCTTGATGTGCTCCATTCGCTGGATATTATCCACCGTGATATCAAACCCGAGAATGTTATGGTTGACAGCTCGGGCACGGTAAAGCTGATTGATTTTGATGCGGCAAGAGTTTTCAAGAGCTATCAGGCAAAGGATACTTCGTTCATCGGCACGGCAGGCTTCGCTGCACCCGAGCAATACGGAATAAACCAGACTGACCCGCGCTCGGATATTTTTGCGCTGGGTATACTGCTGAACGTTATGCTCACAGGCGAGCACCCGTCAAAACAGCTTTATGATGGCAGACTTACGAAAGTGATAGAAAAATGTATAAACTTAGACCCAAACAAAAGATTTGCAAGCGCAAAAGAATTGAGCCGTAATCTATAATACAAAATATAATGTTATTTGTCCTATGCAGTCTGCATAGGACAAAAAGACCGCCAGCGGTGTAAAATTACCGTTGACGGTCCTTTGTTTTTATCACATTTCGTCTATTTTTTCAGCCATCGCCGTTACCATTGTTACAAAGCGGCGGACCTTTTCGGGGTCTTTTGATCTGATCACTGCGGTCAGGTGAGCCAGCTTGTCCGTACCGTCGAAGCTGTCGAGCAGAAGGCTGTCAAGGCTTACACCGAGCGTTGATGAGATTGCGCAGAGCGATTCAACCGACGGTGTTCTTGTTCCTCGCTCAATGTGCCCGATATGGGCAGCCGAAAGCGAGCAGATTTCGCTGAGCTGCTCCTGTGTCAGGTGTCTGCTTTCGCGTGCTGCACGTATACGCATACCCAAAGCACCGTAATCAACCTCAAAGCTCATTTTAACACCGCCCATTTCAGAATAATAAATTAATTATACAATATATTTCAGCTTGCAAGAATAAACTGAAAGCATTTTATATTGACTATAAGCATTATATATGCTATTGTTTGATTATAAAAAATTAACAGAAAGGTCTTGCTTTTATGTATCAGAAGTTCAAAAAGTTCGGCTCAGTTTTGTTGGCAGTTACCATGCTTATCACCGTGTTCAGCTTTTGTGTCAGTGCAGCAGATTATACATCTGCAGACGGATTATGGACATACGGCTACAAATCCGGTGAAGTAACCCTCAAATCGTACCTTGGCGGTGCGAGCTATGTTGTAATTCCGCAAAAGGTTGACGGTTATGACGTTGTTGCGCTTGAAAATACTTTTGCAAGCAACGGCAAAGTTAAAGAAGTCATTGTGCCCGAAGGTGTTGAAAGCATTTCGCAGGCTTTTACCGGTGCAGCCGTAGAAAAAGTTACGCTGCCTGAATCACTGAAAAGAATAGAAGCATATTCTTTTTATCAGGCATCAAAGCTTGAAGAAGTGATTATGAAAGAGGGAGTTACCTTTATCGGTAACGGTGCTTTTTATGAGTGCTCCTCCCTTGAATATATCGAGCTTGCGCAAACCGTCGAATATATAGGCACAGATGCATTCCGTCAGAGCGGAATTAAAAAAATAACAATTCCCGGAAAAGTAAATACGATATTTCATGACACGTTCGACTGCTGCTATGACCTCGAAACAGTAACAATTTGCGACGGTGTAAAAAAGATTGACGAATGTGCTTTTTCAGAATGCATAAATCTTACTAAAATAATTATTCCGGCAAGCGTTACCAATATTGTTTGTACAGGATATGAATACGGTCCGTTTGAATACGTTAAAAACCTCACAATCTATGGCTACAAAAACACAGCAGCTGAAAGCTTTGCCGATGAGTTCGGCTATAAGTTTGCTGAAATCGTTCCCGCAAAGTCCGTAACCGTTACACCTGCAAGCTGCACGGTTCAGGTCGGTGAATCAAAACAGCTGACAGCGACGGTTATGCCTGAAAACGCAAGCGAAAAAGCAGTTGTATGGTCAAGCTCCGACAGCAAGATTGTTACGGTTGATGCCAACGGCACAGTCAAAGGCATTAAAAACGGTACGGCAACCATCACTGCAACAGCAGTTGACGGCAGCTTCACTGACACCTGCTCCGTAACTGTACATACACACAGCTATACCACTGATAAAATAAAAGCTCCGACCTGTACGGAAGATGGCGAAAAGATTTATTCCTGCAGTTGCGGAAGCTCTTATATAGAGGTTATCCCGGCAAACGGCCACACATCGGATAATATCTGGGTTTATGAATCAGGCAATCTGTTCTCAACTCACTGTTCAGTCTGCGATGCTCCCACAGGAACAAAGCAGGTAAGTATCAGCGCAAATTATCCTTCGGGTATTGAGATGAATCTCGGGCAGAGCGATATAAAGCTCTCCTGCTCGGTAACTGATAACGTTACGAATGATCTTGTTTTCACCTCGTCCGATACATCTGTTGCAACTGTCAGTGCATACGGTACGGTAAAAGCGGTTGCAAAGGGCACAGCGGTTATAACCGTGTCAATCCGCAATACCTCAATCAGCATCACACGCACGGTGAAGGTAAGCGATGCGCCCTGCGAAATCGAAATAGACAGCAACCCCGGTTCATATACAGTTAACTACGGTGAGACCGTTGAGATGTATTCGTGGACAAAAAATGTTCCCGAGGGTGCAAGCATCAAATGGGTTACCGAAGGCTCGGGCATCAGCGTTTCGAGTTCGGATAACGGCAAGGTTTTCAGAGCAACCTCCACATCTACGGGCACTGCAACGGTCAAGGTTATGATCGTTGACGAAAACGGTGATGTAATGACCGACAGCAAAGGTAATGAGCTGTCCGATTCGATAACTATAAGATCAAACGCGAGCTTCTGGCAGAAGATAGTTTCCTTCTTTAAAAATCTTTTTGGTGTCAACAGAACATCTTATATCGGTGCTTACAGAGAACATTTTATAGCGGTACTCCCCATACCCCCCGAATTTATGAAGTAAAAAAGTGCAAAGATTGTTGAAGGGAAAAGAAATCTGTGCTATATTGAAAATGCAGACATAATCTGCCTGCAAATTCACGGTTCAGATTGTTGAGTGGAGGTAGAAAAATATGGAGAATAAATACTGTCCGAAATGCGGAAAAGAATTGCCCGCAGAAAGCCAGTTTTGTCCGTATTGTATGACAAAATTCGGCGAAGCAAATAAAATCGAACCGGCACAGCCAAAGGCTAAAAAGCCAAACAAAAAGCTGCTGCTGATTATCGGCATCGTTGTTGTGATTTCTATTGCTGTTGCGGCAATCTTTGCTGTGCCGAAGCTCAGCAACTCCGATGGCTCATCCGATTCAATTGTCGGAGCAAACGGTGAACAGGCCGATTCTGACGGAAAGAATCCGCAGAAGGACAGTCAGCCCAAAATGGCAGAAAATGATAACGGCATAGGTCTGATGAATATCAAAATCAACAAAAACGACGGCAACCTCAACGATACACAGAAGCTGCTTGTTCAGTATTTTGATAAGGACTATTTCTATCCGCCTTACAACTCTTTGCAGCGCTATCCGCAGATTTATAAGGATGCACAGATCAGCTTCCTTTGCTATGTCGAAAAAATTATCGAAAGCACAGACACCGACTACACAATTCTCGTAGAGTATGACGGCTTCAAGCCGTATGATGCTGAAGAAAAGATCGGAACGGGTGACTATGCCGTAATCAAGGGCAAGCACACCGAGGCGCGCATTATGGAGGGCGATTCCATCAGAGTTTTCGGTATCTACAACGGTGTAAATACATACAGCGTTGATGGCAAGAGCTATACTGTGCCCACGGTTAATATCAGCCGCTATGTTCAGGTTTATTATATGGATCTTGCAGACCCGATGTATACAAAGAATGAGATCACCACAATTGCAAAACACGTTTTCGGCAACGATATAAAAATCCGTTACACAACAAACAGTGATTTTCCAGACGATAACCTGACCGATTATGAGTTCTATGAGGGCTTATATTATACGGTAGAGCCGGATAATCAGAGCAATGCCAATTTCACAAAGTATATGTTCTTTGCGGATTTCGGCGGCGATATCTACGATATGAAGAGCGAATATCCGATTCAGCGTGAGATCACATTCTCGGCAGACTTTGAGCATTTTTATCTGCAGATTTTTGATAAAAGCCTGAATGTTTATACGCTCGAATGCTTTGACAAGAACCTCAAAAAAGTATGGAGCAGAGAGTTTGATCAGACCACAACGGCAGCTCTCGACTATACGGCAGACCACATCTACCTTGTTGCAAACGGATATATGTATATTATCAACGCGGCAACGGGTGAAGATGCGGTTGAGAAAAAATATGTCGGCGCAAAAATCGGTATCAGAAAATTTGAGGACGGATTACTTCTCCTCGCTGTCAACCGTTCGGATGCCGTTATGAAGACGGACCTTGTCGGTAACGTCAAATGGACGGCAAATCTTTCTTATGATCTGCCTGATCCTGCAAACGGTGCCGAACCGCCCATTGTGCAGGTCAACGGCGGCAATTACGTTATCCAGTACTACGGCAATGAAAACGGCATAACCGCCAGCACAAACACAGCGGTTATATCACCCGACGGTGAAGTGATTTCGGATTCACCTGCATTTTAATAACTCTGCGAAGAAGAGTGCAGTCGTAAAAAACTGCACTCTTTTTGTTATGTTTTCTGCTTTTTCGCTTTTGAATTAAGGTTATAATCGGCAATATGCAAAGAAAATTAATCTTTTTTTGTAAAAAAAGCAGAATTTTAAAAAAAGTATTTCAAATATAAAGAAAAAGTGTTAATATATACTGGTAAAATTATTATCCGAACAGGAGGATAAACAATGAAAAAATTTATTTCAGTTCTTCTCTGTGTTGCACTTATCGTGCCGATGGTTCTCGTGCCCACATTTGCAAACTCTGCAGATGATGCTGCACCTGTTACCGCAGCCGATTCAATGGAAAGCGCATTTGTAGAAGGCACAAACAGCCTTGTTGTTTTCGTAACAGGTATCGGTCAGAGCTTCTCTTATCTTTTTGATGAGAGCTATGTTCAGGACGGTGCATTCGAAAGCGGCACACTTCAGGACTATGAAAACTACGCTCCCCTTATCGCAGAAGGCAAGTATTCTGCAAGATGGAACCTCTTCAACAGCTTTGATGAAGTTTTCTCAAACACAGACACAATCTTCACAATTGTTGTTACTGTTGTTGAGCTTCTCCTCTCTTCAGTTCTCAGAATCAACCTCATCGAGCAGAGCAAGGTTGACTCTATTGTAAGAGACCTCTTTGCCCTCAACCGTGTCGGTGAAGACGGCAACGGCAACCCCAGAGTTGTTACTCCCAGATACGCAATGCCCGTTTCCGAGTTCCCCGGCGTAACAGATGAGAACGGCGAATTCCGCAGCGAAGCTAAGGACCGTTTCTACGGCTCAATTCCCTGTGAAGATATCGCACGCGAAAAGTTCGGCGAGAACTTTGAAGATTATCTCTATGTTTTCAACTATAACGCATTCTCCTACACATCAAAGAACGTAGAAGCTATGCACGAGTTTGTTGAAACAATCCTTGCCAACAACAAAGTAGGCGCAAAGGATATCGTTCTTGTTCCCATGAGCATGGGCGCTTCCGTTGTTACAGCATATATGGATGCATATCCCACAGTTGCTGAAAACCACATCAGAAGAGTTGTCAGCATCGTTGGCGCATGGGATGGCAGCGACGTTGTTGCTGATATGCTCGCAGGTGAATTCTGTGACGATTCCGCAGACCTCTTCTACAACGGCCTTATTTCCGGCCTTGTCGGTGAGCCCTGGGGCTACGCAATCAACATTGCGCTTCGTCTCTTCCCCAAGAAGACACTCAGAACATTTATTGATATGGCTCTTCAGGGTATCGCAACAGAGCTTCTCTGCGCAACTCCCTCACTTTGCAACCTTATCCCGATTGACAAGTATGACGACGTTTCTCACCTTATCAAGTCTGACGTTGTAAAGGCTGAGGCAGACGCATTCCAGGAAGCTAAGAAAGACCTTGACAAAACAATGAAGGCTCTTGAGGCAGAAGGCGTTACATTCTCCTTCATCTCAGGTTACGGTCTTCCCTTCGGTGCAATCACACCCGACTATCAGATGTTCGGCTTTATGAAGAACGCACCGCTTACAAACTCCGACGAAATCATCAACATCGATTCAACAGCTCCCGGCACATCCTTCGTTGCTTACAACGAGAAGTTCACAGACACAGCCGGCAGAGAGCTTTCACCCGACGGCTCAATCGATATCTCCACAACACTCCGCAAGGATTCTTCCTGGTTCTTCCACAAGCAGAAGCACGAGCTTGAGTACAACAACATTGCAATCGCTCTTGCACTTGAGCTTGCAACAGGTAACGTCAAGACAGTTGCTGACTGTGACAACCTTGAGGAAGACGGCTACTACTTCCCGCAGTTCAACGGCGCAAGAAACGCAAGAAACTACCTGCGTCACAACCTGCCCGACCTTGAAAGATACTGCAAGCAAACAGGTCACACTATCACAGCTGAGCAGCAGGCAGTTCTCGATGCAGCAGACAAGGTTCTTGATAACCCCATCTGTGACCCCGAGAAGGATGACCCCGCTCTTAATGCAGTTGAAGAGATGCTTGTAGAAATGGGCGTATATGATGCACCCTCAGTGCCTACACAGGGCGACGAGATTCTCAACAAGGTTCTCAAGGGTATCAATGACTTCACTTACAAGGTTATCGGTCCTCGCGGCTTCCTTGATCCTATCTTCGATATCTTCGGTTAATCAGACATAATAAAACCGCAGGAGATGTTTTAAACGTCTCCTGCGGTTATTTTTTTGTGCTCAGTTTTTCGGTATCGGTCTGTGCTTTGCTGTGAATTGAGTGCACTCAATTTTAATTACGCTGACTATTGTTGTCATCTTATCTTCAAATTCAAAATCTTTGCCGGTCTGTGTTTTCATAAGCAATTTAAGTCCGAGCTTTTTCTGCTCAACATCTTCGACAATTTCTGCCGTGCCTATGCCCATAAGGGATGAATAGCTCAACCCGTATTTGCAGGCGATGTCGCCCTCAAACGGCTGAAGCGCACATTCCATCTCGATGAAAACTTTCGGATTATTGCGCAAAACGTCGAGCTTTCTGCCGCGCTTTGAGCCGTGCAGCCACACTGTCAGCTTGCCGTCTTCGAGAGTGTAGCCGTAATTCATCGGCACAACGTAGGGCTCGTCGCCGTCAACCATTCCGACGTGCACAATTTTTGATTCGTCCAGAATGCGGATGATTTCCTGCTCGTCGGTTATCATTTTTTCTCTTCCTGTAAGTCCGTTCATTTTTAGTTCCTCTTTATTCTTTGATTGGGTTTGAAAAAGTACCCTTCTTATACTGGTATTTGCCCTCGGTCGGTGCGACAAGGTTTGCAAATGCACTGTCGCAGTCTTCTTCCGATACGTACTTGTTGTTTATTACCCAATAGTAAAGTGTGTCGTTCTTTTGGGTGCAGAGCGGAGTTGCCGCCTTTATTTTTTCTGCTTTGTCAGAGTAAACGTCATAATCCGCGTTGAGATAGTGCGAGCTGATTTGTGTCTGATTTGAAAGAGTGGTTCCGTTGAGAGAATGAATGATTACGTAGTTTTTTCCTGCTCCCGTGCCGTCTCTTTTTTCTCCGTCGGTTATAAGCACGTGCTTGTTACTTTTTGTGTCATATCTTATATCATAAACGTCGCCGCCGCCTGAATTGCCGTTGTAGCTTACGTTGCCGATTGCGGTGGGTTCTTCGTTTACGATTGTGTATACAATACTCTCTGTAGCGTATCCGCGAGCGCCCGATTCCTTGGTGTTGGTGAGCTTGAGAACAAGCTCGTGCACGTCATCATCGTTAAGGTCGATAAGGCAGTAGCTGACGTTGACGTAGTACCTGTTCATATTTTCTGTGCGGCTGTTAAGCTCGCCGTTTCTGAGAAACTTTTTGTATACATCGGCGTCTCTTTTGAGTGCTTCAGCTTGGGGGTCTGTTGTCTGTTCGGCTTCATCTGTATCGGCTGATGAAAAATTCTCGTCAGCCGCAGCAGGAGCAGCGTTGTCCGGGTTTTGTTCGGCTGCGTTCTGATCGGCAATTGCTGTTTCGGCTTTTTCGCCGTCTTTTTTTGCCAGGCAACCGCTTGTGCTGATGAGAGCACTTGCCGCGAGTAATAACGCAATAATCTTTTTTATCATCGCTTTTGCTCCTTTCTGTTCATTGATTTAAACATCAGAGCCGCCACCGCAACAGCACAGATGCCGCTTATCAGCTTGCCTGCAATAACTGCCCAGAGAAAGCTCTTGTCAAATGACATCGTGAACGCGAGATGATCACCGAAAACGAACGAAGCGGAAACGGCAAAGGCCATATTCATCATTCTGCCCTTGGCGTTCATTTTGTCCGCCATCTCAAAGGTGGGAATGCTGTTTGCAAGTGACGAGATAAGACCGAGCACGCTCGTTTCGTCAATGCCGATTTTTTTGCCTGCAGCGGTGAAAACCTTGCTGAAAATTTTTGATATTACTTTAATCAGCGGAAATACACCTGCAAGAATTATTGCAACGTCGGCAACAATTGCGAAAGCGTCTTTAATCGGGCTCATATAAGGAATCAGCGTTTTGCCCGTGAGGTGGCTGAAAATTCCTGCGGCTAAGCCAACGGTGATTATAACCATTACGAAGCTGCCGATAAGGCTGAAAATTCTGCGGCAAAGGTCAGGTTTGATTGCAAGACCGACACAGGTTATAACCGAAACTATGAGCAGCGGCAGAAGGTTGAGCATCAGCTGACCGAAGCTTATGCCGAGCATAAGACCCGACACGATACAGCCTATCGGCATTGTTGCAATGCCGCAGAGTATGCCGCTGAGCACCTCTTTGTGAAACTCTTTTTTAACCATTTTAAGCGCAACGGGCACGGTAAAGCAGACCGTTGCACCAAGCATTGATGCCACAACAAGACCGTTATAGCCGCCGAGCACGCTGTCTTTTGCAAGCGCCTTTGAAATTGCCGCGCCGCCCATATCGTTGGCAATAAAGCTGCCGATGAACGACATATCAATGCCCGTAAATGCAGAAACAGGTGCGAAAACAGGCTCAAGCAGCTTTGCGATTGAGGGTGCAACACAAATCATACCAACCATCGCGAGCGAGAGCGTACCCGATGCAATTATTCCTTTTTCAAATTCTTCGCCGATTTTCAGCTTGTTGCCGATGATTCTGTCAACAGCACCGAGCACAGCAAAGATTGCAAATATCCACTGTAAAACTTCCATTTTTTGCTCCGCTTTTTATTTTATGTTTATCTTTATTTCTTTCGGGTGCGTAATCTTCGGCTCTTTGCCCTTTTCCATTTCAACCGTTACGTCGCCGTAAGGTGTTGGCAGTTCGACCCTTGCGTGGCTGAGACCCAACAGCGAGGGTGAGAGCGAAATCTCTTCAAATCCGGGGCTGAGCAATTCAAAGCCGATAAGCGCCTTGGGCAGTGACCAAAGCGGTGTGCCGCCCCATGCGTGGCTGTGGTCGAAGCTGTATGTCGGCTCGGGCGCAATAAAGCCCTCAACAAGTCCTTTCGGGCACTGAGCAACGGGAGCTTTCCATCGCTCAATAACCTTCAGCGTGTATTCCTCACGCAATCCGTTTGAATAAATTGCCTCGAGCAGATAGTGCGCAAAATACGGCTGATAACCGCCGGGGCACTCATCGCTCATAATTTTATGTATTAGTTCGCGTGCTGTTTCTTTGTCGCATATTCCGAAATAAGCGGCAAGAATATTTGACTGCTTGAGGTAGTATCTCTTGTCTGTATTCTGCGGCATCCACCCACCGGTTTCAACGGTTGTGGGTGTGTTAAGACCCTCAAAATACAGCTCATTGTCGCTGTCGAAAAGCTGTGAGTTGATTGCTTTTTGCAGTGCCTCTCTGCGGCTGATACAGTCCTTTTTAAGGGCGTCTTCGCCGAGGATTGCGTAAATCTCTGCCGCAAAGCCGAGCGCACCGAAATAGTAAAGATTAAGGCAGGTCTGACCAAGTGCCTTTGGCGGATGGTGCATTGAGATGCCGTCAATATAAATCCAGTCAACAAACATATAGTCGGGCGGTGTTTCAATCAGACCGTTTTCGCCGACGTAACCCGAAAATCTGTTAAGCAGCATTATCAGCGCATCCTCACACTCGGTGAGCAGAGTTTTGTCGCCCGTGAATTTGTATACGTCGAGCAGCATCCTTACCCAGATAAGGCTGTAGGTTGTGTGGAACATTCTGCCGTGGTTGTTGCGTAAAAGCTCTGCCGTACGCTGTACGTCAAATTTTGCAAGGCTCATATCGCCGAATGAAAACGCAGTCATCAGCGTTTCGATATAGTAGTCACCCGTGCAGGCGAGCGGCTCACAGTGCTTCGGGCTGTCGAGGTGGAGCGTCTGCCTGCAGTATTTGAGCGTATGCTTGCAGGTGTCAAGCACCTGATTGAGAGCGGCATCGCTTGTGACAGTCAAAGCCTCTTTGTCAACGGGCAGGCAGGTCGCAAGAAAGCCGATTTCAATTTCAGCCTCTTCATCCGAAAGGTTGACAATGTCGGCGGTCAGCTCGCCTGCGCTGTGCATATAAAAGCCTCTGTATTCGCCCTCACCTGCAAAGCAGACGTTTTCTTTGCTGCCTTGCTCGTCTGTTTCGCGGCAGGTGATTTCAGCCTTGATTTTTCCGTTTGCCCTTGCGTAAACGTAGCCTGCATAAATTCTGTCAAGCTCAAGTTTTACGCTCTTATTTTCGTTTGCACCGACAGTGAATGAGCGGCTGTGCTTCTGCTCCGTCGCAACGGGAATCGGTGCAGGCTTTGCGTGCCAGATGTTCTGTATTTCTTGCGCAAAGATATATTCGTCAGGCTCTGTGTTGCCGTCGTAACGGCGTGAGGCGCAGTAAGCACCGTTGAAGCGCACAAGCCAGGAGGAATCTGTCTGGATAATTTCTTTTGCGCCGTCGTCAAATGTCAGCTCGCCGCCGAGCATAAAGCCGCCGTGACCCGAAGAAAACTCAAAGCCGCGGTCGGGTTTCATTCTCACGCGTGCAAATATCTCAAGCTCATCCGTGTCGGGTTCAATCACCGTTTCGGATGAATAAAAATTGCTTCGCGGTTTTTCGTTGCTCAAAAAATCGCCGCCGGGTGAAGCGGGACCTGTTGCGCAGATTTCACCGTTGACGTAAAGCTGAAGCGCTGTGTCTGCGCTGAATCTGAGCTTTGCCGATTTGATTTTTTTGCCGAAGCTGTAATTCTTTTTAAATTCGGCAACGGTGAACAAGCCGGATTTATCCGATTCAAGATCGCTGTAGCAGCATGTCTGCCTGTCGGGATATTTATCCGTCGGCAGCCATATCCAATTTTCACAAAGCATACGTTATTCTCCTTTGTCGCAACGCTTTTAAATGAATATATTTCTGAGCATAAAGATAAGTGTGTTTTCTTTGTAGGGTATGTGAGCCTTATCGGATACGTTGCCTGTCAGCAGGTTGTCAAACAGGCCGTAGCCGCCCGTTTCGCCTGCAACAAGCACGGAGTTGTTTGTGTCATCTCTGAATCCCGTGCGGAAATTTGTTACAACCGAGTTGAATTTTCCGTCGGATCTGAATGCAATTTCTCTGCCACCGCTTGCGGAATACCAGAAACAGAAGCAGTTGTCAAAAATGCTCGACACATTGCCCATTGTGCGGAATCCGATGCAGAACTGGTCACTGTAGCAGAAATCGTATATGTTGCTGCCGCCCTCATCAAGGAAGCCGCAGCTGTTTTCATAATCGGTGTAATCGGAGTAGTAGAGCGGATGCACGTTGCGAAGTGAGTTGGAGCTGGATTTAAGGTGAACGCCTGTGAAAACGTTGCCTATCCTCACGTTTGTGACGGTGTTGTCATAGCCTTCAATATAAATGCCCACAGAATCCGTGCCGCCTGTGCCGATGATGTTGATGTCGCTCAGGTCAGCGTCGGATGAGCCGCTGTTTGCGCCGTATTTTATCCTGATGCCAACGGGTGTGTGCTTGACCGAAACGTTGCGTATAGCAGTCTCTCTGCCCGAATCAATGCTGATTCCGTCTGCTTTGCCCGAGCCGTCAATTATTCCGCCTGTGAGCGAATAGTTGCTGCCGACTGTATGCGTGTCGTTTTTCTCATCCTTGCCGCCCAGACGCACCATCGCTTCGTCGCTTGACCAGCTTTCTGCTGCACGGATTACCGCATAGTTTGAAAGCTGCAGGTCAACGCTCTTTGTCGGGTCGGCAGGTGTGCAGATCGGCTTGCCGATAAGGTAGATGCCGTCGGGAAAATAGATTGTGCGGTTGGGGTTTGCGTCAATAACCGCCTGAATCGCATCGGCAACGTCAGCCGTGCCGTCGTTTGAAACATAGTCCGTTATCAGCACATATCCGAGCGCGGATGAAGCCGTCTTTACGGGCTGTGTTGCCGCAGCCTCTGCAGCCTCAAGTGCCGCATTAACATCGTTTTCCATAGCTGTGATTTTGCTGTAATCACAGGCAGGAGTGTATACGTAATTCTCGTCGGGTATGAATGAAAAACCTGCCGCAATAACCACAGCGGCAACAAGCAGAACAGAAACCGTTATTTTGATTTTTTTCATCTTATCCACTCTCATTCGCGCTTGAATTATGTGTGCAGTACGTACTGCAATTTTTATATTACTAATTATATCAGTATTTTTATATTATTGCAATGAAAACTGATTTTACATTCAAATATCACAAAAGAAAACCTGAACAGTAATATTAAAAACGATTTGGAGTTTGTTGAAGCTTATGCCAACGTAAACAACCAAAAATCCATGGGTATATTGGAAAAATTAGGAATTACAAAAACAGGGCAAATCAGAATAATATAATAAAAGTAACAAATATTTCTGCTAATATCTGCTTATCTTTGATATTTGCGCAATTGACAATAATATATATAATGGTATAATTTCTTATTGTGCAAATTAATTTGAGAAATTGAGAGGAATCGTAATGAAAAAAACAGCAAGAAGAGCAATATCGCTGATTATGGTTATTGTGATTTGCTCAACGTCATTTTTTAGTGTCAGCGCAAGCGCAGCCGACAATGATTACGAATATAACGGTTACCCGTTGATTGTCGTGCGCGGTTTTGACATTGTGAGCTTTGCTTATGCAGACGGAAAGGAAATTCTTGAGCTCAACGTGCCGGAAATTATATCGGTTGGCGCAACGTTTCTTTTGCAGAAGCTTTTCGATTTAAGAGATGCCGCAACGGATACCCTGCTGTCATATGCAAACAAGCTTTTCGGCCCTATTGCCAGCGACAAGAACGGAAATCCGATATTTGAGGACGTACATATACCTCAGTTTAATACCTCAACGGCAAAATTTGATATATCTCTGTTCGGCAAAAAGCACGCTCAGGGACTTATTCATGAGGCTGTTGATCAGTTGGGTGCGGAGAACGTGTATGTTTTCACATTTGACTGGAGAAAAACTCCCGACGTTTATGCGCAGGAGCTTGATGATTTAATTGAAATTGTAAAAGAAGAAACCGGCAAGGATAAGGTTAACATAGCTGCAACAAGCATGGGCTCCGTTGCTCTGACAGCTTATTTCCATTATGTCGGTTATGATAAAATTGACAGCGCGGTTATTCTTTCCGGCGTTCATAACGGTGCGGATGCCGCAGGAAGTTTGTTCACGGGCAAGCTTGAGGTCAAAAAAGAAACGGTTTACAACCTTTTCGACAGCCTTGCAGCAACTCAGGGCACGCTTGTAAAAGTGCTTCTGAAAATTGCAAAAGCAATCGGCCTTTATGACTTCCTTGCAAACATTGTCTCTGATGTTTTGATCGGATATCAGGATGTGCTTTATGACAGATTCCTTCGTAACACATTCGCAACGGCACCGGGTATATGGGCGATGTGCCCCGATGAGTATTTCGACGACGGTCTGGAATATGTCTTTGGCGGTGTTGAAGACGAATACGCTGGTGTAATCGAAAAAATCAAGGGCTTGAGAGATTTCATTTTCTCAACAGAGGAAATCTTAGACCGTGCTTACGAAGAGGAAATAAAGCTTTCTTATGTTTCAAACTACGGTCTTGGTCTTGTTCCTATTTATGAGGGCGCTGATGCTCAGGGAGATCTGGTTGTTTCAACATATATAACCTCCAACTTTGCAAAGGTTGCACCTTACGGCAAACAGCTCAGCGATGAGGAGCTTGCAGGTGTTGCGCCGGAGTTTATTTCACCGGATAAATCCGTGGATGCTTCTGCCTGCCTTTATCCCGAATATACGTGGTTTATAAAGGATGCAATTCACGTCGGCTGCAGCCACGGAAGCGAATTCGCACGTTTTGCAATTATGCTTGCCACAAGCAAGACTCAGCCTACAGTTTATGATAACGAGTTATACCCCAGATTTTTGGAAGTTGATGAGAGTCAGAATTTCATCAGATAAAAACAGGACGACAGTGCAAAAAATATCCCCGAAATCCTTGGAATATCAAGGGCTTCGGGGTTTGTTGTTGTTATTCCTACTCGTTGCAGGGGCTTGTGTCCTAAACAATTTTGTTTAGAAGATATTGTACCTGCTGTTCTGATTATTTTGCTTGCCCATATTATCACAGCTGTACGATAAATGCGTATCAAAATCCTATCAGTGGTGATAAAGTGACGAAGGCGCACAAGGTACTCTTTCTTGTGGTTATTACCAAGTTTTGCTTAATGACATTTTTCTTTAAGGAATGCCAGGATTTTAGCCATATCATTGAGAGAACCTGTTGCATAATAAAAATCTTTTTCTTTTACTACGCAACCGATAATCGGTGAAGAAAGAAAACTCAGAGCAGTTTCAATTTCTTTTATGCTAGGTACAGATAAAAGAGTGGGATTGCTACGTAACGACATATACAAATCTCGGACCGAAAGTTGACCTTTGGTTATAGGATCTTCGCATTCATCAATAAGACACTGCATTATTCCAATTAATAAAGCTCCACTTTTCTCTGTTTTATTAATATCAGCATCTAAAACGGATAAATCCACTTTTCCGGATTGTTCAAACACCTTGTGATATGTTGTGATTTTTTGGGGTGTCTTTTGATGAATGTTCAAAAATGCTTCAAGTGAGTCTACATCAAAAAGGGCAACATGATGTTCGGTAGCTCTCTTTATTAATCGTTCATTAAAATCTCTGCCAACAACTGCGATATAGTTGGAACCGTGTTTTTTCTGATGTTCCTTTAAAGTATCAAAATCAACAAGTCCATCGGTAACTACGCTTGAAGAGGTTGCTTTAGCATCAACAGTAACTACAAAAGAACCTACGGGAGAGCCTGTTGTCTTTAACAACACATCTGTTTTTCCTGCACCGCCAAGCCATTCAGCATCAAATCCTATCAAGGCAAAGAAATCTCGTACAACTTTTTCGAATTTATCAGGATTATAAGAATCCTTTGAAGCCATTCTGAGTTCCGCCACGATATCAACATTATCTGCAACGGTAGTTCCATTGATTAAAGTTTCAAGTTTTTCAATACCAAAAGCGTTTCCGTATCGCTCTAAAAACAACTTGCCTCTATTAGTTAATGTGAATTTTTCTGCTGAAAGATTCATCACCAGTTTTGCTTGTTTTAAAATTGCAATACGGTTATTGATTTCAGATACATTTTCTTTATCGAATCCATAGGAAACTTTGGCAAGTGTTGCAAGTTCTTTAGTTGAAAGGTTGCTATCTTTCAACTCTAAAAGGATTTCAAAGAAAAACAAATACCTTAATTGGAACAACGGTAGCAAAGATAAAGTATCTTTATTCTCCATCCAAGAATATCCCAAATCAGTTACAGCGTAAGACGTATTTGTTTTCCGTTCAATAAGTCCCATTGCAGAAATGGTATTTAAAGCACTTCGTGCTGAAGAATCTTTGATGTTGTATTTTTTTAAGGCAAATTTATTGATTGATTCAATTTCATTGTCATCGTTTATTTGAGTTAAAAATTCAAATAATGCCTTTTCAAATTCGTTTATTTTTCCTGGGAAGTATCCAAAGCCCGATTTCCTTACAGAATTTTTGTTTTCTTGAAAATATGTAACAAACTGATCATCGAGAATCAGCTTATCTTCGGACAAAGTATCATCTTTACCGTGTGTTATACTTTCCGGCATAATAGGATTTACTGTTTTCAAGAAATCTTTTCCCTTATCGGTAATGCTGTAAAGTAATGAAAATTCCTGAAACTCAATCAAGCCGAATTGTCTTAGCCATACTAAACGATTATTAATAGTCGTGGTTATTTTCCACGCCATATCGTATTCA
The DNA here is from genome assembly GCA_045637465.1 of Acutalibacteraceae bacterium. Taxonomy (GTDB): domain Bacteria; phylum Bacillota; class Clostridia; order Oscillospirales; family Acutalibacteraceae; genus UBA8612. Next base: position 113,452 of record JAZTZM010000040.1, read on the forward strand.
TTAACAGCAATGTTAAACAGTTCTCGTGATGTTTTTGGGGAATCAAGATAAAAAAGGATTTCTGCAAAAAATTTAACGTTTGCACAAAAATAAGCAGCAAGATATAAATTGTCCTCAGAGTCAAGCCATAGCTTTGCTGCTTTGGTTAATACCCACTTACCGTTACTTGCTCTTTCAACAAAGCTCATTGCACTCAATTGATGTACACACAAATGATTCAAGGTACTCTTGCTATTACTTTCCTCTAATTGTGGCACTTGATCTAAAGGATCGTTGTTTTGAACGGCAAGCAATAACTCTTTAAGATTAGATACTATAACATTCTTTCCACCGGGGATGCTCGGTGTGGAGTGTACTTTGTGACTCCAGTCTTTAGTTTTCGGATATTCGGAAACAGGTACAGTATACATTTTATATCTCCCTTATAGCGTTGATATTATCTCAATTAACTATGATCTTGTTATAAAATTATTATAACACAGATATTTCCACTAATCAACAGGCTTATTAAGGTTATATCAAGATCAGATTATTAAAGTTTTATGTTTAGAAAAAGAACTGCTTTTGACCACTTGATACTGTACTTTCAGTGTCACCGACACTTTAAAAAAATAAAGCACCCTTACTGTCGTTTCCGTAATTCTGTATATTTCATTTTTGTTGACAGCGAAAAGCTAAGGCTGTATAATTCTTCTATATAAAAATAATTTCGGAGATCAGGAATGAAACGAATTTTATCTTATCTCAGGCCTTTTCGCTTGCGTATGCTCGTCGGCTTTTTAATCAAGGTCACGGGCACTATGGCGGAGCTTGTTTTACCGTACATTTTAACATATATACTCGAGGATGTAATCACCGAACTCAACGTCGGCAAGGTTGTCGGCTACGGCGGAGCTATGGTGATTTTTGCTATTGTCGCGTGTCTTGGAAATATCATCGCAAACCGTATGGCAGCGAGGGTTACGACAAACTTCTCAAAGGCGATGCGAAAGGAGCTTTTTGAAAAAACGCTCTATCTTTCGTCGGCTGATACCGATGCGTTTACGATTCCTTCGCTTGAATCCCGAATCACAACGGATACGTATAACGTTCATAACTTTATCGGTATGATGCAAAGAATGGGTGTCAGAGCACCTATCCTGCTTCTCGGCGGAATTTCGCTCACGCTTATTATGGACCGCGTGCTGGCTCTTGTTATGATTGCGACTCTGCCGATAATCTTCATAACGGTTTACGGCATTTCCCGAAAGGGTGTACCGCTTTATACCCGTGTGCAGAAGTCGGTCGACAGTATGGTACGTGTTGCAAGAGAGGATACACAGGGAATCAGAGTTATCAAAGCTCTTTCAAAGAATGAACACGAAAACCGCAGATATGACAAGGTCAATGCCGAACTTTCCGGGCAGGAAAGACGCGCAGGTACAATTATGGGCATAGTCAACCCATCAATGACACTTCTTATGAATCTCGGTATTGCCGCCGTTGTTGCGGTTGCGGCACTCAGAGTGGATAAGGGCTTGTCCTCACCTGCAACGGTTATTGCTTTTATGCAGTATTTCACCCTTATTTCTATGGCGATGATGTCGCTTTCAAGAATGTTTGTTATGTATACAAAGTGTGCGGCTTCTGCCAACCGCATTGCAGAAGTGCTCGACACTACCGATAAGTTCGATGTTGTCGAAGATAACGGTGAAGACGACGGTATACATATCGAATTTGACAACGTATCGTTCTCGTATTTAGGCAAAAAGAACAATATTCAGAATATTTCGCTCTCACTCAAAAAAGGCGAAAGACTCGGCATCATCGGTGCAACGGGCAGCGGTAAATCAACATTTATAAAGCTATTGCTGCGTTTTTATGAGCCCGGTTCGGGCGAAATCCGGATAAACGGCAAAAACATTAAGTCCTACAGCCGTGAACAGCTGACATCAATGTTCGGTGTAGCGTTGCAGAATGATTTCATTTATGCCGACACAATTGAGGAAAACATCCGCTTTGGCAGAGATGTATCAAAGGAAGATATAATCAAAGCGGCAAAGACCGCACAGGCACACGATTTTATAACCGCCACGGCGGACGGCTATTCACATATGCTTTCTTCAAAGGGAACAAATCTTTCCGGAGGGCAGAGGCAGAGAGTGCTTATCGCACGTGCGATTGCATCCAAACCCGAAATACTTATTCTTGACGATTCATCCTCTGCACTTGACTACAAGACCGATGCAAATCTTCGAAAAGCACTTGACGATGATATGTCAGACTCAACGGTTATCACCGTCGCACAGAGAGTAAGCTCGGTCAAAAACTGCGACCATATCATCGTTATTGAAGACGGTCAGGTTATCGGTCAGGGCAAGCACGAGCACCTTCTTGAAAACTGTGCCGAATACCGTGAAATCAGCGAATCCCAGATGGGAGGTGCCTTTGTTGAGTAAATCTAAAGAAAACAATACAGTTCACAAAAGAGACAACAAAGGCATTATGATAAGGCTCGGCAGATATGTAATCAGCCAGTGGCATCTGTTTATCCCTGCGGTCATTTTTACTTTGCTGTCAAATCAGCTTTCCTTGCTCGGCCCGCGTTATTCGGGTGCGGCTATTGATGCAATCGAATCCGTATCGGGTGTGGATTATCCCGTCGTGTGGGAAAACGTTATCAAAATGATAATCTGCTACGCGGCATCTGCCGTGCTTTCCTACGTTCTTGCGGTTGTTATGATTCACCTGAGTCAGAAAATTACCTATAAAATGAGAAAAGAGCTTTTCGAAAAGCTCAACACTCTGCCCGTAGGATATTTTGACACCCATTCAACGGGCGATATAATCAGCCACCTGTCATACGATATCGACACTATCAACAGCACACTTTCGCACGACCTGGTGCAGGTAATGACGAGCGTTTATACGGTTGTCGGTTCGCTTATATTTATGTGGCAGATTTCAAAGGTAATGCTGCTGATCTTTGTTTTCACGGTTCCCGTTTCAATTCTATTCACCCGTTACCGTTCAAAAAAGGTCAGACCCCTGTTCCGTGAAAGGTCGAAGAAATACGGCGAGCTTAACGGCTACGCGGAAGAAATGCTTTCGGGAGCAAGAACAATCGAAGCCTACGGAAGACAGGATGTAATTTCGGCACGCTTTAATGACCGCAACGAGGATGCGATGAACGCCTACTACAATGCGGAATATAACGCGGCATTACTGTTCCCGACAATCAATCTTATCAACAATATCTCGATAGCACTGGTGGCAATCTTCGGCGGAGTTCTGTATATGTATTCGCAGAGCGGAACGGTTGCTGCAGGTACAATGTTCTTTATCTCACTCGGCGGTGTTGCACAGTTCGTTCAGTATTCCCGCAAGTTTGCAGGACCCATCAATGAATTTTCAAATATTCTGCACGAATTCCAGTCCGCTTTTTCTGCCGCGGAACGCGTTTTCAGAATATTGGACGAAGAGCCTGAGCCTCTCGACTTGCCTGACGCAAAGGACTTGAAGGAAGTAGAAGGCCATGCTGAGCTCGATGATATCACATTCGGTTACACTCCCGAAAAAACAATTCTCAAAAATGTTTCGGTCACCGCATCAAAAGGACAGACCGTTGCAATAGTAGGACCCACAGGTGCAGGTAAGACAACGATTATCAATCTGCTTATGAGGTTTTATGACCCGCAGTCGGGAGAGATTCGTATCGACTCAAATCCCGCACTTAAAATAATACGCTCGGATTTACGACTTGCGTTTACGATGGTTCTGCAGGATACGTGGCTTTTCTACGGCTCGGTTTATGACAACATCGTCTACGGAAAAGAGAACGCAACAATGGAGCAGGTAAAAGCGGCAGCTAAGGCGGCTAAGATTGATTCTTACATCGAAAGTCTGCCCGACGGCTATAATACCGTACTTTCCGATGACGGTGTAAATATCTCCAAGGGTCAGCGACAGCTCATTACGATTGCCCGCGCGTTCCTCTCGGATGCCCCTATGCTGATTCTCGACGAAGCGACATCAAATGTCGACTCAAGAACTGAGATTCAGATTCAGAGTGCGATGAACGACCTTATGGAAGGACGCACCTGCTTTGTTATCGCGCACCGTCTTTCGACCATACAGAATGCCGACACAATTCTTGTTGTCAGGGACGGTGAAATCACCGAGCAGGGCACTCACGACGAACTGATAAAGCTCGGCGGATTTTACAGTACACTCTACAACTCACAGTTTTCATAATTTCTCTCGGTTATAGTCCTTTTAAAACAAAACCACCCGAAACCTGACGGTTTTCGGGTGGTTGAACTTTTATGATATTATTCCCATTCAATTGTGCCTGTGGGCTTCGGGGTGAGGTCGTAGAGGACACGGTTGATGCCTTCAACCTCTGTTGTGATTCTTGCTGTGATTGTGTTGAGGACGGAGTAAGGAATCTCCTCGATTGTGGCTGTCATAGCGTCTGTTGTGTTGACAGCGCGGATGATTGCGGGCCAACCCTCGTAACGCTTGCCGTCTCTTACGCCAACGCTCTTCATATCGGGCACAGCGATGAAGTACTGCCATACCTTGTATGCAAGACCTGCGTTGTCAAACTCCTCACGGAGGATTGCGTCTGCCTCACGCAGTGCGTGAAGTCTGTCGCGTGTGATTGCGCCAAGGCAACGTACACCGAGACCGGGGCCGGGGAAGGGCTGACGGTCAACCATCTCTGCGGGAAGACCAAGCTCTCTGCCGACTACGCGAACTTCGTCTTTGTAAAGGAGCTTGATGGGCTCAACAAGACCGAAGTGAAGGTCCTCGGGGAGGCCGCCAACGTTGTGGTGAGCCTTAACGCCCTTGCTCTCGATAATGTCGGGGTAGATTGTGCCCTGTGCAAGGAAATCAACGTCGTCTGCGAGCTTGCGTGCTTCCTCAGCGAAGAGGTAAACAAACTCGTTACCGATAATTTTTCTCTTTGTTTCGGGGTCTGCAACGTCAACGAGCTTGTCGAGGAAACGGTCTGTTGCGTCGACGTAGATAAGGTTTGCATCAAGTCCGTTCTGGAAAACTTCGATTACGTTTTCGCTCTCGCCCTTACGCATAAGGCCGTGGTTAACGTGAACGCAGACGAGCTGCTTGCCGATAGCTTTGATGAGAAGTGCTGCAACAACAGAGCTGTCAACACCGCCGGAGAGTGCGAGAAGAACTTTTTTGTCGCCAACCTGCTCGCGTACGAGGGCAACCTGCTCATCGATGAAAGCGGCTGCAAGCTCAGGTGTGGTGATGCGTGCCATTGATTCGGGTCTCTTGTTTGAATCCATTATATGTTTCCTCCTTAGAGTAAATTAACATCTTAAAAAAAAATGATGATTTATTATAAAATATCCTTGCGCAAAAATCAACAGTATTTTTACCGCTAATTGACCTGTATATTAAATTTTTTTTGTGCAATTATCATTTTGAGCCTCAGATATGCCTGAAAAGCGGTTGGAAACGCATTGTATAACAGCCTTTACTGTGATATACTCGTATTATGAAGCACACGGGAGGAAAGAAGCGATGAAAAAAACCGTAGTTCTTTTGACGGGTGGCAGCTCCGGTATAGGCAAAGAAACCGCGCTTGCGCTCAGCAGGGCAGGCTGTACCGTTTATGAAGGCAGCCGCAGAGAAAGCAGTATCGACGGCATAACGCACATCACGCTCGACGTTACGGATGAAGCTTCGGCTCAGGCGGCGGCACGTGCCGTAGCGGAGAAAGAGGGCGCAATCGACATACTTATCAACTGCGCAGGCTCGGGAATTTCGGGCGCTGTTGAGTTCACACAGCTTGAAGATGCCGAGCGGCAGATGGATATAAACTTTTTCGGCACGGTCAATATGACAAAGGCTGTGCTGCCGTATATGCGCAAGGCAGGCAGCGGCAGAATCGTCAACATCAGCTCCGTTGCCGCAACATTTCCCATACCTTTCCAGACCTATTACTCCGCATCAAAGGCGGCGATAAATGCCTATACTCTGGCGCTTGCAAATGAGGTCAGGGCTTTTGGCATTACGGCTGTTGCCGTGCAGCCCGGAGATATAAAAACTCAGTTCACCGCATCCCGTGCAAAATCTGCCGAGGGTGACAGCGAATACGGCGGCAGAATCAGCCGCAGTGTTGCCAAAATGGAGAAGGACGAAGAGAACGGAATGAGTGCCGAAAAAGCAGGCGCAATGATTGCAAAGATTGCACTTAAAAAGAAATCAAAGCCGCTTTGCACACTCGGCTTGAGCTATAAGCTGCTGTGCTTTGCAGGTAAGGTGCTGCCCGTGTCACTTGCAAATAAAATAATCGGCTCGATGTATGCAGGATAAATTAAAACAGAAGAAGGCTTATGAGAATCTGAACTCATAAGCCTTCTTTTTATATTGTGTCTGTCGGTGTCAGTTTTTCGCCGTCGAATATAAACGTGCTGAATTCAAATGCACCCAGTTTTATTTCAGCAGATGTTTCAGCGATTTTAAGCGTTGCTGAGGCAGGCTTATCGGTTGAGTTGAATACTCTGAGCAGAATTCCGTCATCCTTTTTGCAAAGCCTTGTGAGTATTACGTTGCCGTTATCAAGCTCAACTGAGGTTTCTTTTTTCTCACCAAGACCTGACGGGAAGAACGAAAGCGCAATGCACGGCTCGTTGAAAAGCTGTGCCTGCATATCGATAAGGTTTGTGTCAGCTGTTAATCTGTAGCTGAACTCGCGCTCGCCTATGTCGATTCTGTCGTGTGTGCGGTCTGTGTCGGCAAGGGGTCTGTCACCAATCGGGTGAGCGGAATATACGGGTGTGCGAAGCAGAGAAATGCCAAGCACGTTTTTATCAACACTGCCGCCGTGAGTGCCGTTGTTGATTACTGCAAGGCTGTTTTTGCCGTCAGTAATGCTGCACCATTTCTGGTAAACGGCTTCTTTACCCTCGGTGCGAAGCTGCTCTGTGCCGAATGCTGTCTGACCGTAAAAATCGGGGTTGTCAAACAGAGAATCAAAGTTGAGTTTATAAAATCTGCTGCTGTCGTTTGAGAGCATACGTATTTTAAGGTCTATATAGTTGCCGTTTTTGGGCAAGGTATAGGTCACGCTTGCAAACGAATTGCCGCAACCGAAAATCGCCTGGATTTTAAGCCTTACCGCACCGTTTTCAATTACCCTTACGTTGCCCGTTTTTTCGTCGGGATAACCGTTGAATGCGTTGGCTTTCTCGTCGCTGAGAAGTGTGAAGCGGTCAATTACATCGTTGAAGCTGTCAACCGTCATACCCCACGGGTCTTCGTTGTCACGGCTTGCAGTGATGTTTGCACTGCCTGCTTTGAGCATATCAACGCCGTTGACACGGTATCTGTCAATAAGTCCCGTCTTTTTGCTGATGAGCACCTGCATTGTGCCGTTGTCAAAGGTGAAGTGTTCATCGGTCTGCTCGCAGGGTTCAATCTTTCGCTTGGGATAGTTCTCCACGTGAAGCTCACAGTCAAAGCGGTTTATGCTCATCGGCTCAAGCTCTGCTCTGAAGCAGACCCTCTTGCGCCAGTCAAGGCTGAACGTGCAAGCCTCTTTTTCATTCTGTGCGGGCAGGTAGTTGCCGTTTTTGCCGCGCACACTTACAAGCGTTACCTCGTTTTCGTTCCAGTTCTGGTCCTGCAGCTGGAACTCAACCTCAACGTCCTGAACCACCTTATACGGATGCGGATTGAATACGAGAACGGGAATTTCGCCGTCCTTCGCCTTTGGCTGACCCGAGCAAAGTTTGAAGAAAGCCTTGTTCTTGTATCGCTCGGTAATTTCGTTACCGTATGAGAGCAGACGCAGGCAGTCTTCCTCCGCCGCCTTTATGCTTGTGCCGGGCAGAATATCGTGGAACTCGCAGAAGAGCAGCGCTTTTTCCGCTTTTTCAAGCTCTGTTTTGTCGTATGTAACGCCGCTGAGTGCGAGCATTTTTTCGCATACGCTAAGCTCGTTTTCAAGTCTGCGGTGAGCCTGCTTGATGCGTGCCATTGTTGTGTAACAGCCAATCATTGTGTAGTTGAGCGATTTGTCAAAAACCTCAAGATCGGATTTGTTGATGCGCTCAAAATAATTCTCACAATAAGAGTGCCTGAGACCTTGTTCCGGGTGCTCCTTCATATATTCCGCAATTGTCTGCAGATCAACCCTTGACGGGCCGCCGCCGTGGTTACCTATGCCCCAGAATGTCATATTGATGCCGTCGGCATATTCACGCTCAAGCGCAAGGTTGATTTTGTTTATCACCTTGCCTTTTCCTGTGTTATAGCCGCCGCTTAACTTGTGCGCAATTATCTCACTGCCGTCAAAGCCGCGCCAGATGAAATCGTGCTCTGCATCAATTCCTGACGGACGCATAAACACATAGGAATCATAGCCGCATTTTTTAAGTATCTGCACAAGACCTTTTGAGTGACCGAACGGGTCAAAGTTTATTGCGGTTGTCGGTGTTACGCCGAATTTTTCTTTGAAATATTTTCTGCCTGTTTCAATCTGACGGATGAAGCTTTCGCCGCAGGGCATAACGCAGTCGGGCTGAAGATACCAGCCGCCCATAATGCGCCACTTGCCCTCGCTTACAAGGCGCTGTATGCGTGCAAAAAGCTCAGGCTCGTTTTCTTCAACCCATTCGTAAAGCACGGATTCGTTGTGGTTGAATATAAAGCCGTCAAACTCATCGCAGAAATCTGCCGCAACGCGGAAGGTTGATATAGCCTCGGCAATTCCCTCGGGTCGTTGCCACAGCCATACCGGGTCAAGATGTGCGTTGCATATCATATGTAATTCTTTCATTGCTTTTTCACTCCAGAACAAGGTAGCCGCATACGCCGAGTGTTACCTTGCCGCTTACTGTTTCGCCGTTTACTACGTTTTTGTATTCTCTGTCAAGCTCAATCTCAGCAACGTCATCCGTGAAATTCATAACGAATACGGTGTCGCCTCTTTTTCTGACGGTTACGTTTTCGGGTGTGACAATTTCTGCATCGGGTGCGATTGAAAGCTGTGAAATGAGATTGTTGCAAAAATCCGCCGTGAAGCTGTCATCGTTGCGGAAAGCGGCATAATATGCCTTGCCCTTGCCGAATGAGTTTACGGTGAGTGCAGGCATACCTGCGTAAAAATCTTTGCCGTATGTGGCAAGCACCTCTGCTGTGTTTGCGTGGATGATGTCGCATATATGCACAACGTCATAATCCTTGCCGCCGTAGGTTGCAACGTTTTTCATACCCTCGGGCAGTGAATCCGTCTCTTCACACCATACGCCGAAAACCTGCTTGAGGTTGTTTGCCGGCCAACCGCCGAGGAAGCACATATCGTTGCTGTCAACAAAGCCGAAGAGATAGCCTGCAACAAAGCTGCCGCCGTCGGAAACGTATTTTTCAATTCTTTCTGCCGTGCCGTCCTTGAGCATATAGAGGTAGGGGGCAATAACCAGGTCGTACTGTGAGAAGTCCGCATCCATCGGGATAACGTCAACGGCAATGCCCATATCGTAAAACGGCTTGTACCACTTGACGCATTCGCCAACGTAATCTCTTTTGAGGTTGTTGAAGCCGCAGTAATGCTTTATTGCCCAGGAATTTTCCCAGTCGTAAACAATGGCAACCTTTGCGTTGCTGTAGCCGCCGACAACACTGCCGAGCTTTTCGAGCACTGTGCCGAGGCGTGCAACGTCACGGAAAACCCTTGTGTTTTCGTGACCGCAGTGGTCAACAACGGCACCGTGATATTTTTCGTGTCCGCCCTTGCTCTTTCGCCACTGGAAATACTGCACGCTGTCTGCGCCGTGGGCAATTGACTGGATTGAGGAGAGCTCCTGCATGCCGGGCTTTGGCAGCTTGTTTATATCGTGCCAGTTGACGAGTGAGGGTGTGCTCTCCATCATAAAGAACGGCTGACCGCCTTTCATCGAGCGGAAAGCATCGTGCACAAAGGCTGTGTTTACGGCAATTGCAGGGTTTTCGCCCTTATCCCACGCAGGGTAATTGTCCCACGAAATCAGGTCGAGGTGAGAAGCAAATTTCTGGTAGTCGATGCCGTAGTACATATTCATAAAGTTTGTTGTAATCGGGACGTTGGGTGTGATTTCGCGCAGCGGGGCAATCTCGTTTTCGTAGAAAGATATGTGGCTGTCGGAAACAAACCTGTTCCAGCAAAGCTTCATTGCCGAAACGTGGTTTTCACCTCTGTTTTTGGGTGAGTTAATCTGGCTCCAGTCGTTCATACGGTGGCTCCAGAATCCGTTCCACCATTTTTCGTTAAGCTCTTCAATATCGTTGTGATAGTATTCTCTTACCCAGTTGCGGAAAGCCTCCTGACAAAGTTCGCAGTGACATTCGCCGCAGTATTCGTTTGAGATGTGCCACATTTTGAGCGCAGGGTGGTTTTTGTAACGCTCAGCGATAATGCGGTTGATTTCGCGCACCTTCTGTCTGTATATCGGAGAGGTCAGGCAGTGGTTGTGGCGCACGCCGTATTCGTTGCGTATGCCGTTTTCTTCAACACGGAGCACCTCGGGATATTTCTGTGCAAGCCATGCAGGTCTTGCACCCGAAGGCGTTGCGAGAATTACGTCAATTCCGTTTGCGTGGAGCTTATCCATCATCGTGTCGAGCCAGCCGAAGTTGTATACGCCCTCTTCAGGCTCGATAAGCGACCAGGAGAAGATGCTGATTGTAGCACTGTTTACGTGTGCAAGCTTCATCAGGCGCATATCCTCGTCCCATATTTCGGGCGTGTTTATCCACTGGTCGGGGTTGTAATCGCCGCCGTGAATTATGTGATCAAAAAATTTTTTGTTCATAACGTGTCACATCCTGTCAGATTTCTTTTTTTAAAACTATAACACAAATCAAAAAATAAAAGCAAGCACTTACCGGAAGATAAGTGCCTGCCTGAAAAACTTAATTTATTTTGTGCCGAAAAGTCTGTCGCCTGCGTCACCGAGACCGGGCAGAATGTAGCCGTTTTCGTTGAGGCAACGGTCAAGTGTCGATACGAAGATGTGAACGTCGGGGTGTTCCTCAGCAACACGGCTGACACCCTCAGGTGCACCGATAACTGCCATAAACTTGATGTTTTTGCAGCCGCGCTTTTTGAGCTGAGCGATAGCGTCGCAGGCACTGCCGCCTGTTGCGAGCATCGGGTCAACAAGAAGCACAAGCTTGTCTTCAATGCCCTCGGGCAGTTTGCAGTAGTATTCGCAGGGCTCAAGTGTCTCCTCGTCGCGGTAGAGACCGATGTGACCTACCTTTGCGCTGGGGAAGAGCACGTGAACACCGTTGACCATACCCAGACCTGCTCTGAGGATGGGCACGATTACGATTGAGTTATCTTTTACCACCTGCTGCTTGCAGGTTTCAAGCGGTGTCTGCACCTCGATTTCAACCGTGGGCACACCCTCTTTAAGACATTCAAAGGTCATCAGCGTTGTGATTTCTTCAATCAGCTCTCTGAATTCCTTCATGCTTGTCTTTTCGTTTCGGAGAATTGCGATTTTGTGATTTACGAGCGGATGGTCAAATATCGTAACGTTTTTGTAGTTTTCCATAAAGCTTCACTTTCCTTAATTCTTCTTGTTTTTCTGTGATTTTTTGAGCACGGCATTTGTGATGATACCGAGGATGAGTGCGCAGGCGATTGCCGTGATGGTGACCTTGCCGATGGAGATTGCCATGCCGCCGATACCGCTGATGAGAATTACGGAAACGGTGAAGAGGTTTGCGTTGTCCTCAAGGTCTACCTTGCGTATCATCTTAAGACCCGAAACCGCGATGAATCCGTAAAGTGTGATGCATACGCCGCCCATAACACAGCCGGGGATTGAATCGAGGAACGCGATAAACGGAGAGATGAATGAAACGAGAATTGCCATTGCGGCAGTTGCCGAGATTGTGATAACGGATGCGTTGCGTGTGATTGCGACACAGCCGACGGATTCGCCGTAAGTTGTGTTGGGGCAGCCGCCGAAAACAGCGCCTGCAACCGAGCCGATACCGTCACCGAGAAGTGTGCGGTGAAGGCCGGGATTTTCAAGCAGGTCTTTGCCGATAATGCTGGAAAGGTTTTTGTGGTCTGCGATATGCTCGGCAAAAACAACGAATGCAACGGGCACGTAAGCAACTGCTATTGTTATAAGATAGTTTACGTTAAATTCTTTAATGCCTGTGAATGCTTTGAGGAATGTAAATTCGGGCACTGCAACAAAGGTGTTCACGCCGACACCGTTTTCAACAAGAGCCGTAAAGGGTGCAAAGTCGATAATCTTGAGCGCATCAATATGTGCAGTGTAGCCGATAACGGTGAATACCATTGCAACGGCATAACCTGCAAGCACACCGATGATAAACGGAATGAGCTTTATTTTTTTGCTGCCGTAGGTTGAGCAGAGCATAACGACGAAAAGTGTGACGAGAGCGCAGAGAAGAGAAAGCCAGATGTTTGTGCTCATAATGAATGCGCCGTTGCTGTCCTGAGGGCCGTAGGAGAAAACGTCTTTTACAGCGGCGGAAGCAAGGGAAAGACCGATAAGCGCAACCGTCGGGCCGATAACAGCCGCAGGCATAAGCTTGTTAATCCAGCCAACACCGACAAACTTGACGATAACTGCGAGCAGGACGTAGACGAGTGCGGCAAAAGCTGCACCGAGAACAATGCCGAGATAGCCGAGTGCCATTGACGATGCACCTGCAAAAGCGGCAAGCATTGAGCCGATGAACGCAAATGATGAGCCGAGGAATACGGGGCTGCGGAATTTTGTGAAGAGCTGGTAGACGAAGGTGCCTATACCTGCTCCGAAAAGAGCTGCTGATATTGACATACCGTTGCCGACGATTGCCGGCACGGCAATTGTTGCCGCCATAATTGCAAGCAGCTGCTGGAATGCCAGAACGATGAGCTGACCGAATTTCGGTTTGTCGTGGATGTCGTATACGAGTTTGTTACTCATACTAAAACCCTCTCTGATTTTATTTGACAGTTTAGTTTCTGTCTTTGTTCTGAGTTTAGCACATATGTTTTATAAATTCAATCAAATATTGATATTAGCAGACATATTTTTACAAGATATTGTGTTTTTATTCAAAAAAGCCGCTTCACTCACGGTGAGGCGGCTTAAGGAAAATATGAGATTAATACTTCACATCGTAATCCTTGACGAATGTGAAACCGATAACAAGGTCGTGCGTGCCGAACATATTGACGGTTATGTTGAGTGTGAGCGGTGTGGAGTAAACGATGTGTGTCACCTGGTCTGTTTCCTTATCAACGGTTGCGGTGATTTCACAGTTATAGTATTCTGTCGTGAATTTTTCGACAAAGGGTGCTTTCTCCGCAACCTCGCCTGCCTCAATTACGTCGCATACTGCGCCGATACCTGAGCCTGCAGTGGGGCTTGTCTGGCTTTTGAGCTTGATATATATTTCATATGTATCGCCGTTGTCGGTGCAGGTTGCCTTGCTGACGTATGAGGGGTCAAGCTTGCTGACGTAGCTCTGACCGGGTACGATGAAGTTTTCTTTGATTGCATCCTTGCCCGTGTATACTATCGGGTCGGTGTCATCTTTCATAAAAGAAGATATCATGCTGTCAGCTGTTGACTGAAGACCTGCGGGCACAACAAGTCTGTCTTTGTTGACAATACGCTTTTCAAAGTTCTTGGTAACGGATGAAGCGCTTGTCTTGATTTTGTTTGCGCTTTCGTTAAACAGCTCAACAATATCCTGTGTTGAGGAGGGTAACTGCGGCTGAGTTGTTGTTTCTGTTGTTGTTTCAGCCTCGGTTGTTTCAACCTGAGTTGTTGTTTCCGCTGTTGTTTCTTCTGTCGGAACGGTGTCTGCGACTGTTGTCTGAGCAAGCGCATCCGCGGTCGGCTGTGTTGTCTGCTCTGGAGTTTCCTTGTTGCCGCAGGCGGCTGTTGTTAACATTATTGCCGCAAGGCATATAACGGTGAGCTTTTTCATATTTATAATTCCCCCTGAGTTTTCTGTTTGCGAATTAAAGTATAATCCTATTTGCAGAAAATTTCAATAGAGAAGAGTTACGGAAAAGTAACCTGACAAGAAATTACTGCTTGAAAAGGTTTTTGCCGTATGATAAAATATTTTTATGCTTCGACACACGTAACGTACAATGCTTTTCAGAGGAGCATTTTTTATTTGATAAGGAGAAGAAATGAAGACACCTGATATTCTTGTAAAAAAAGCACAGGAGCTTGAAGAGAAGATGCAGAGGATTTTTCCGTCCCTCGCACCCCTTGCAAAGCAGTGCTTTCTCAACACAATCGAAACAACAACCAAACAGCTCGACGACGGCACATATTTCGTAATCACGGGCGATATCCCTGCGATGTGGCTGCGTGACAGTGCGGCACAGCTCAAACCCTACATAAAATATGCCGCAGAGGATGAGGAGCTTAAAGCAATCCTGCGCGGTGTTATCGCAAGGCACGCTTCTTATGTCAACCTCGACCCGTATTCAAACGCTTTCAATGCCGAGCCCTGCCCCGATAAGTGGAAGGATGCATCCGATTTTGATCACGATCTGATATGGGAGCGCAAATATGAGGTTGATTCTCTCTGCGCTTCGGTTTACCTTATGTATGAGTATTATAAGGTGGCAAAGGATCCGCTTGTGCTCACGGCAGAAACCGAGAAAATGCTTGAAACAATTGCGGATCATTTCATAAAAGAGCAGCACCACAAGGAAAATTCAACATACTTTTTTGACCGTAAAAACTGCCCCGTTTCCGATACGCTTCCCTTTAACGGCTACGGCAGACCCGTCAACTTCACGGGTATGACCTGGTCGGGCTTCCGTCCGTCGGATGATTCGTGCATATTCAACTACCTTGTGCCGTCAAATATGATGGCTGTTGTTGCAATGCGCAAAGCTGCCGAGCTTGCAAAGGACGGTTTCGGCAACGCTGACCTTGCGGAAAAATGCCTTAAGCTGTCTGCGGAGATTGATGACGGTATCAGAAACTATGCCGTTGTAAACCATCCGAAGTACGGCAGGATTTATGCCTATGAAACAGACGGTTTCGGCAATTACAATCTTATGGACGATGCAAATTCGCCCAGCCTCCTTGCCGCACCCTATCTCGGCTACTGCGATAAGGATGATGAACTTTACGTCAACACTCGCCGTTTCATCCTCTCAAAGGATAATCCCTATTATTTCGAGGGCAAGGCGGCAAAGGGTGTCGGCAGCCCGCACACACCCAAGAACAATATCTGGCACATCGCTCTTACAATGCAGATTATCACAAGCTCCGACAAGGAAGAAATCCGCGAATGTCTTGAGATGATAAGCAACACCCACGCAGGCACAAACTTTATGCACGAGTCGTTCAATATGGATGACCCGTCTGACTTTACAAGGGTCTGGTTTGCCTGGGCAAATACACTCTTTGCGCAGATGCTCGAAGGGCTTGAGGGCTGAGTTAAAAACAAATCTGAGGTTTGCACGGTAAATACTGTGTGCAAACCTCTTTTTTATATTGAAATATTTTATTATTGGTGTTATACTGTAAAGGACACAAAGCGGTCTTTAACCCGATTTTACATAAGAAAGGACGATGAACTTTGGCAGAAAACAAAAATCTTGACGCTTTTGCCGGTCTTGATGCGATGGATGCTCACGTTGACGATTGGCGTGACGCCGTTAAGGGCAAGCAGAGAGGTATCTTCTCTTTTGATGACGTTGTAAACGTCAAGCTCAAGACACTTAAGAAAAGAATTTACACAGACATCGAATCTATCCCCGCATGGAAGATGAAGGAATGCATCTACAAGGGTGTAGGCGATTACGAATATCTCTACGATGAGTGGAAGGATCTTAACGTTGGCGACCGTTGGGGTAACAACGGCTGGAGCGCTTTCTTCAAAAACTCATTCGAAATTCCCGAGCGTTTTGCAGGCAAGAAGGTTACACTCAACGTCTATTTCGGCGGTGACTCACTTCTTTCACTCAACGGTGAGCCTTATCAGGGTCTTGACCCCTTCCGTAACAGCGTTCTTCTTTCCGATTGTGCTGAGGCAGGCAAGCACTACGATGTTGATATCGAGTCTTACTATGTATGGCACTCAAACGAGTCAACAGTAAAGACTCTTTCCTGCTCATTCATCGGTGTTGTTGACCCCGTAATCGAAGAAGTTTATTGGGATTTCAAGACAATCTTCAACGCACTGTTTATGCCTGTTCTCGACACAGGTATTGCAGAGCTTATCCGCTCCGCACTTAAAGAAGCTTTCACACACGTTAACTTCGACGTTGACGGTGACGAGTTCAAGGCAGGTCTTCTTGCTGCTCAGAAGGTTCTTAAGGACAGAGTTTACAACAACACAAACTACAAGACCGAGGGTATGATTGACCTTATCGGTAACTCCCACCTTGATATCGTTTTCATGTGGGCATACAAGGAGTACGTCCGTAAGCTCGGCAGAACTCACGCAACAATGCTTCGCCTTATGGAGCAGTACCCCGACTTCATCTTCTCACAGAGCACAGCTCCCACATACATCGAGATGGAGAAGAACTATCCCGAAATGTTCGAGCAGGTCAAGAAGCGCATTGCAGAGGGCAGATGGGAATACATCGGCGCAATGTGGGTTGAGCCTGACTGTAACCTTATTTCAGGTGAGTCCTTTGTCCGTCAGCTTCTTCACGGCGTAAGATACGCTGAGAAGACATTCGGCATCACACCCAAAACCTGCTGGGTACCCGACGTATTCGGTAACGGCTACGCAATGCCCCAGATTCTCAAGAAGGCAGGCGTTGAGTATTTCGTAACTCACAAGATGGGAATCTGGAACGATACCAATCCCTGGCAGTACAACACATTCTGGTGGGAAGGCCCCGACGGCTCAAAGATCTTCTCAACAGTTCCTCCCTCACACTTCATCGGTACAGTTGAAGCTGACTCACTCAAGATGAGCTGGAAGAAGTACACAGACAAGGCTACAATCGGCGAGTCAATGTACTGCTACGGCTGGGGTGACGGCGGCGGCGGTGTTGACACCGAAATGCTCGAGTACGTCAAGCGTTATAAGAATTTCCCCGGTCTGCCCGCAACCCAGACAAGCAAGATTGAGGATTCACTTGCTCGTATGAAGGCAAAGGCAACAGACACAAACATTCCCACATGGAAAGACGAGCTTTACCTTGAGGAGCACAGAGGTGTTCACACCACAAAGGCTCTTCTCAAGAAGCTTAACAGATACAGCGAAAACCTCTACCGTCAGGCAGAAATCTTCGCAAGCATCGCAAGAGGCTACGGCTATGAGTATCCGCTTGCAAAGCTCAACGAGGGCTGGCAGATGATTCTCACAAACCAGTTCCACGATTCACTTCCCGGCTCACACATCACAGAAGTTTTCGGCGACCTTTGCGCAATCTATAACGATATTATCGCAATCGGCGAAAGCGTACGTGACGAAGCACTCAACGCAATTGCAGGCAACATCGGTGCAGGCAACAAGTACGGCAAGCCCTTCGCTCTGTTCAACTCCCTCGGCACAGCTGCAACCTCAAAGGTTGAGCTTCCCTACAAGGATGTTGAGATTTACGATGCTGACGGCAACAAGGTTCCCGTTCAGGCTTACACAAAGCTCGACGGCACAAAGGTTCTCGTCTTTGTTGCAAAGGACGTTCCTGCTGTCGGTTACAAGGTATACTACACCAAGGAAGCTGCTGTTGCTGAAGCTAAGGCAGTTGAGAGCGCAGACATTGAGAACGATAACTTCAGCCTCAAGTTTGACGCAGCTGCTGAGCTTGTTTCAATCTTCGACAAGAAGAACAACAGAGAAGTTCTCGGCGGCAAGGGTAACGTATTCCGCATCTACGAAGACCTTCCCGGTAAGTACGATGCATGGGATATCGTTGTAACTTACACAGACCGTGAGTTCGAGACAGAGGCAGGCAAGGTTGAGAGCGTTGTCACAGGCGACGTATTCACCTGCGTTACTGTTACAAAGAACATCATGAAGTCTGTTCTCAAGCAGAACATTATGATTTATAATGAGCTTGACAGAATCGACTTTGATACATTCATCAGCTGGCACGAGCAGGAGAAGCTCCTCAAGGTCGGCTTCGACGTTGATATCAAGGCACAGAAGTATACAAG
Organism: Acutalibacteraceae bacterium; assembly: GCA_045637465.1. Taxonomy (GTDB): domain Bacteria; phylum Bacillota; class Clostridia; order Oscillospirales; family Acutalibacteraceae; genus UBA8612. Next base: position 131,577 of record JAZTZM010000040.1, read on the forward strand.
AGATATCGCATACGCAACAATCGAAAGCTCCAACTACCGCCACAATCCCTACGATAAGGCTAAGTTCGAGGTTTCTGCTCACAACTTTATCGATATGTCTGAAGAGGGCTACGGCCTTACAATCCTCAACGATTGCAAGTACGGTTACGAGGTAAACGAGCAGAGAATGATCATCACTCTCCTCAAGGCTCCGATGAACCCCGACCCGCAGTCAGACAGAGGCGACCACTACTTCACATACTCACTCTATCCGCACGCAGGCGGCTGGAAGGATGCAGAGACACTCGTCAGAGGTCTTGAGTTCAATAACCCGATGCTTCCCGTTGACCTTGCAGATGAAGCAAAGGGCGCAGAGAGCGGCTCATTCATCAGCGTTGACGGCAAGAACGTTACACTTGAAGCTGTCAAGAAGTGTGAGGATGAGGATGCTTACATCGTACGTTTTGTTGAGAAGGCAGGCAGAAGAACAAAGGTTACAGCCGAGTTCTTTGCTGAAATCGCAAGCGTCAGCGAGTGTAACCTCCTTGAGCGTGAGGATGTTGCAGCAGACATCGCAAGCGGCAAGACTCTCAGCTTCGAGATCAATCCGTTTGAAATCAAGTGCTACAAAGTTAAAGTAAAATAAGATAAATCAAAACAAAACAATTAAACCGACCTGTGATTGCGATCACGGGTCGGTTTTTGTATAGGTTATATCAATTCTTCAACACGGGGCATTGATGCGGCGGCACCCATACGGCTGACGGCTATGCTGCCTGCTTTGTTGCCCATATCGCAGGCGGCGTAAATATCGCCGCTTCGCTTATATTCAAGCGCCATTGCCGCTGTAAAGCAGTCGCCTGCAGCCGTTGTGTCAACAACGTTGGCAGGGTATGGCGGCATTATACGCAGGTCTTTGCCGTCATATACGGCACAGCCTCTTTCGCCGAGCTTGAGCACGATGTATTCCGCCTTGCTTCTTTCTTTGAGAATCTCCGATGAGCGGAGTATGGCTTCTTCACTGTCGGGTAAAATCCCCGTCAGTGCAAGGGTTTCGCTCTCGTTTGGTGAGATTATTGTTGCGCCCTGCATTTTTTCAAGCGAAAACTGTTTTGCGGGTCCGCAATCGATAACGGTGATGATTCCCTTTGAAATTGCACGGTTTACGCACTGCGTGACAACCTCTTCTGCCGTTTCAAACTGCACAAGCAAAAGGTCAAGGTCATCCGTTATAAATTCTGCCGCTTCGTCAGGGTCGATTTCAGCGTTTGCACCCTCGTATACGACGATTCGGTTTCTGCCCTCTCCGTCAAGGAGGATTGCCGCCATACCCGTCTGTGTGCCTGCGGTTGAAACGCCTGAGCGGTCAATTCCGTTTGATTCAAGGTTTTCAAGGAGCTTTCTGCCGTTTGTGTCGTCTGCAACCTTGCCTATCATCCTTGTGTCAGCGCCGAGCTTTGCAAGGGCTGATGCCTGGTTTGCTCCCTTGCCTCCGCAGGAGTAGCTGTATTCTGTGCCGAGCACGTTTTCGCCGATGTCGGGCACTCTCTCCATTCCGAGAATGATATCCATATTTATGCTGCCGACAACTGCGGCACGTATGAAGCTGTACATATTTTCTTCACTCCGATTAAAGTGCGGCTCTGAATTCGTCTGCCGCGGCTGTCATAGCCTTATCTTTTATGAAAAGTCCGCTTGTGCCCAGCACGAATATATCTGCGCCTGCAGCGCTGAGCTTTCTGCCGTTTTCGGGGCTCATATTGCCGTCAACCTCAATAGGGATGTATCTGTCAGCCTTGCTGAGCAGCTCTCGTGCGGCGGTTACCTTTTCCTGTGCGCCGTCAAACATTTTCTGTCCTGCAAAGCCGGGTGTAACCGTCATCACAAGCGCCATATCAATGCTGTCCGTAAAGCTTTCAAGGCAGGAGAACGGAGTTGTCGGGTTGATTGCAAGACCTGCCTGACAGCCGTGAGCGCGTATAAGCTCAAGCGTTTTACCCACGTTTTCATCCGCTTCATAGTGTACGCAGATAACGTCACCTTTATCAAGCTTCATTCTGTCGATAAAGCGTGCGGGATTATTTACCATCATATGCACGTCAAGCGGTATATCGGTTATTGATTTGAGCGCGTTTACAAAGTCAAAGCCGAGCGTGATGTTGGGCACAAAGCTGCCGTCCATTATATCGATGTGAAGATATTCGATGTTTGCAGCCTCAAGCTCTTTCACGGCTTTTTCAATATTGTTGAGGTCAGCGCACATCATTGAAGCCGAGAGAAGTTTTGCCATATTTCTTTTCCTGCCTTTGGTTGATATTTAAACGGATTATAACACAGAGAAAATAAAAATAAAAGAAAAACCGCATATTTTTTACAAATCCTTGAAGTGAGTAAACATTTATATTATAATTGATAATAATCCTAATATTGGAAAAAACAGGGGGATTTGATATGTGGAAGATTATCAGAATTTTTGTTTCGCTTTTTGTAACGCTTGAAATGAGTATTACGGGGCTGTTCAACGGTGTCACACCAAAGAAGGTTGATATGCCTCAGATTCCCGAAACCGAATACGGCAAGTACGTTGACCCGTTTATCGGCACTGGCGGTACACCGTGGACCTGCGGCATGGTCAGCCCTGCGGCAACCGTACCCTTCGGCTCTGTCAGACTCGGACCTGATACGTGTTTCCTCGGCGGTGCATATATCTTTAAGACTAATACCTCCGGCTATTATTATGAGCACGGTCATATCAGAGGTTTCAGCCACTCCAGACTTTCCGGTACGGGTGCTGAAGACTATTCAATGTTCAGAGTTACTCCTGCCGTAGGTAACGGCAAGGCAGGCGTGATGGCATATTCACACGCAAATGAGCAGGCTTCACCGGGCTATTACGCTGTCTATCTTCCCAGCGTAGGCTGCCTTGCGGAGATGACTGCTGATGTACATACAGGTGTTCACAGATACACCTTCAATTCTTCCAAGGATGCAAGGCTGTTTATCGACGTCACAAGTGCCGCTGCAAAGTCACAGTCACGCGACGGTAAGGTTGAATACAACCCCGAAACAGGTGTAATCACAGGCAGCTGTCTGCTCTTTGGCTCTTTTGCCGGCAGATACGACGGTCTGCCCACATACTTTGCCGCTGTTGCGGATAAACCCATCAAATCGGTTGATATCACACCTGATTCGGAAAACTGTTCAATTGATATCAATTTCGGTGACCTTAAGGATCAGAGCGTTGAGCTCAAGATCGGCATCAGTTTTGTCAGCACCGAAAACGCAATGCTCAACCTCAAGGCTGAAACAGACGGTCTCACCTTTGACGGTGTGCGCGAAAAGGCAGCAAAAACGTGGAACGATGAGCTCTCCGTTATAAAAATCGGCACGGATGACGAAGACAAAAAGACAGTTTTCTACACAGCGCTTTACCACAATATGATAATGCCGACCAACTTCACCGACGTAAACGGTGAGTATCTCGGCTTTGACAAGCAGACACACGTTGCAGAGGGTTATACCTACAGAACGGATATGTCGCTCTGGGATACCGTGCGCTCAACACATCCGCTTTACACCCTTATCGCTCAGGATATACAGGTTGACTGCCTTAAGAGCCTTGTTACAATGGGAACACAGGGCGTCGGCGTTCTTCCCCGTTGGCCTCAGGGCGCAGGCTATGCAGGCTCAATGATGGGTGACGTTGCAAACATTATGGTAACCGAAAGCTACCTCAAGGGCATCAGAGATTTCGATGTTGAAGCAGCATACGGCTTTATGAAAAACTCTTCGGAGAATCCTTCACCAAAAGCAGGCCGTGAGCACGTAAACGAATACAATCAGTACGGTTATGTTCCTCAGGACCTTTGCCCCGGCAACGAATCCGCAAGCCGCACAATCGAGTATGCCTGGGAGGATGCAGCAATCGCAACACTCGCAGGTGAGCTCGGCTACACAGAGGATGTTGAAAGATACTCCGAAAAGGCAATGTACTACAAGAATATCTTTGACCCCGAAACAAAGTATTTCCGCGCAAGAAACTCCGACGGCAGCTTTGAGAAGCGTTTCAGCCCCTATATGACAACGTTCTACGATATGATTATGATCAATAAGTATGCCGACTACTACTGTGAGGGCAGCGCAAGACAGTGGCGCTGGAGCGCAACACACGATATCGACGGTATGATTGAGCTCTTTGGCTCAAAGGATTATTTTATCAGCGAGCTTGAGGACTTTATGGAGGATGCTTCACTCAACAGAGCTGCAATTGACCCGGGTCACGGCTTCTGGATTGGCAACCAGCACGATATCCACACACCGTATCTCTTTGCAAACGCAGGCAGACCCGACCTGACACAGAAATGGGTCAGATGGACGCTTGAAAACCGCTTCAGCACCGATATAAACGGTCTCGACGGCAACGATGACGGCGGCACAATCAGCTGCTGGTATATATTCTCTTCAATGGGCTTCTATCCGCTTGCGGGCACAGATAAATACTGGCTCGGCTCTCCTAACCTTGACAGTGCCGAAATCAACCTTTCAAACGGCAACGTGCTCAAGGTCAAAGCAATCAACCAGTCAGACGACAATATCTACGTAAGCTCCGTTACACTCAACGGTGTTGAGCTTGATGGTTGCTACGTAACGCACGAGCAGCTTATGGCAGGCGGCGAGCTTGTTTTCACAATGAGCAACACCGCAAAATAAGGAGATTTGACAATGGCAACGATAAAAGCAATAATCGGTTTTATTGAGGTTGTTTTGCTTTCGTTTTTCGCAATCCCGATAGGTGACGATGTAAGCTACAGCTCAACAACCTACGTGCCGCCTGAGGTCACAACCCCGATGTATATTGTCGAGGACGGTGCGAGCGATTTTGTTATTGTAACTTCCGATTCACCCGATGAATGCATTCTCACAGCCGTTGATGAGTTTCAGACCTATGTCGAGAAGCTCAGCGGTGTTGAGTTCCGATATGTTACCGAGTCGGAGTATGACGGCGGCAAGGCAATTGTCGTTGGCGAAACAAAGCTTGAAGCGCAGATAACACAGGTTGACCGAGAATCAATCGGTGCGGACGGATTCCTGCTTTATTCGGACGGTACATACCTGCTTATCGCAGGCGGTGACAGCAGAGGCACGCTCTACGGTGTGTACACACTGCTTGAGGAGTATTTCGGCGTGCGTTGGTTTACACCTACGCTTGAGGTTGTGCCCGAAAGCAAAGACCTTGTTGTCGATGCGGCACTCAACCGCACGGTCAGACCCTCGTTTGCAATCCGTCGTAATGCCTGCCCCGGCTCAACGGATAACTACCGCGCAAAGATGAAGGTAAACGTTTCATTCTGGAACGAAGCGCCCGAATACGGCGGCGCACTCACCTATGTGCTCTGGGATGTTACACTCGACAAGCTTGTGCCTGATGCACTTTTTGCAGAGCACCCCGAATACTTTGCAATGAATCCCGACGGCACACGCACAACGGATCACGTCTGCCTTTCACATCCCGACGTGCTCCCGATTGCGATTGAAAACGCAAGGCAGGCAATTCTCGATTGCCCGAGAGAAACCTCCGACCATATTCACATCGGTCAGAAGGATAATTCCAACTACTGTCACTGTGAAAACTGCACAGCGCTTTACGAAAAGTACGGCAGCGTTTCTGCTCCGACACTTATTTTCACAAATAATTTTGCCGATGCGCTTGACGATGAATTCCCGAATTTCACGTTCACTTTCTATGCATACGGTGAAACAGACCGTCCTCCGCAGGACCTTACGCTCAGATGTAACGACAACGTTGTGCCCGTGCTCTGCGGCATTCACAGAGCCTGTCGCAGCCATCCGCTGACGGAATGCGGCGCACAGGATGGCAACGAAACCTTTCTCAACCTCTACGGCGAAAACGAGCCGACGGTTGCACAGGATCACGCAAACTGGGTGAAAGTTGCGGACAGAACCTATATCTATGATTACACAATCAACTTCCTTAACTCAATGCAGTTCTTCTCAAACTTTGAAACCCTTCAGCCGACAATGCAGTATATGCGCGATATCGGCATCACGGGCTATGTCTACAACTGCGGTGACGGACACTCTGCCGCATTTAATGAGCTGAGAAACTACCTCTACTGCAAGGTTATGTGGGATGTTGACTGCGACGTTGAATACCATATGACGGACTTCCTCAACGCCTATTACGGCGAGGCTGCCGCACCGTATATCAGAGAGATTCTTGACGTGCAGACCGCACAGATCAAAAAGACGGCTCACGCTTTTGATTTTGACTGGCACTATCAGTCGGGCTACTATCCGCTTTCAACAGTTATGAAGCTTGATGTGCTTTGGGACAAGGCACTCGGCGCTGACGTAACGGACGAGCAGATGTTCAACGTTGAGGTTGCAAACCTCAGCTGGGAATACTTCAAAGCTAACCAATTCCTCGGCGAGTATTTCTTCCTCAATCCTTGGCGATTGCAGGCAAATGAGGAGCTGTACGATGCGATGATTTCGCACAATATTGACAGGGTTTCTTCCTTCGGTCTGATTCCGCAGGATAAGAGCACGGTTGATTTTATGCTCCGTCCCTTCAACTGGAAATAAGAGGATGGAAAAAAAGCGAAGACCGTATAAAATTATATAAATAAAGGGGGTTCTGCAGGACCGAAATCCTGTCAGAACCCCTGAAATTTTATACTGCAAACAAACTACGCCACTCGACGTACCTTTGTACGCCTTCGGACTGGGTTTGTTCGCTCTTCATCTTTTTTTCTATCCTCTGAATTAAGCTGTAATTAACAAAAAATACAGAATTTTTTGCAACCTTTATTAACCATCTTTGAGCTGTTTTACCGTGAGCGTATCGTCAACGGGTGTTTCGATGTATGCAATAAGCTCATCAAGGTCTGAGGTTGTTGTGAAAAGGTTGTTGCAGTTTTCGCGGATGAAATTCTTTTCAACAGCGCTCTCGATTACTGCGTTGAGTCCGTCATAATAGTTGAGGATGTTGTATACGGCAATCGGCTTGTTGTGTCTGCAAAGCTGTTTGAGCGTAAGTATCTCAAAAAACTCTTCATACGTGCCGATTCCGCCAGGGGTGATGACAAATGCATCTGCGTGGTCTTCCATTATCTGCTTGCGCTCACGCATTGTGTCGGGTGTGATAAGCTCATCACACTCCTCGAAAATTGCCTCGACGCTTTCTTCACCGAAAAACTTGGGGATGACACCGATTATGTGTCCGCCCTGCTTTTTAATTCCTCTTGCCGCGGCACCCATAAGTCCGTTTGCACCGCCGCCGAATACAAGTGAATGGCCTCTTTTTGCAAGCTCTTCACCCATAATTTCCGTCTGTCTGATATATTCGGGGTCAATTGTCGGTGACGCTGCACCGTAAACACAAATTCTCATCATAAATGCTCCTTTCCGATATTATATATAATATGAGAAATCGTATGAAAAATCAACATTAAAATAAAAAGAGCCTGTAACGGCATATTCCGCTTATGCAAAAAGGCTGATTTTTGCCCGTAATTTTTGTTACGTGTGTTTTTTATAAATTGTTGATTTATTATATTAAAAATGCTATATTATATTCTAAGTAACTATATATAAGGGGGCGGTTTATTGTGGCTGAACTGAAAAGCTTTTTTGCACAGAATAAAGGTAAATGGCTTTGGGCGGTTGCGGCTTTTGCACTTTGTGCGCTTTTGCAGGAGTATGTGTTTCCCTTCCTGCTGTTGATTGCCTACATAAAAACCGTCAGCTTTAAAAAGCTGTCTCTTCGAACAGTCAGCGTCCCCGGCGTATTTCTTCTGCTGTTTGCGGCGTGGCAGATAATCGGTCTGTTTTACAGCGGCTCAGCGGTTTCGGGTCTGTCGGGTGTTGCGATATGGCTTGCCGGATTCGTTTCCGTCATTATGATGAGCAGAAGCATTGACACTCCGCTCAGGCTTGACACGGTTATGTTTGCAGGCTCAATCGGCGGAGGTGTTGCAGGCGGTATCGGCGTAATGCAGATGGTGCTCTTCCACTATGGTGAGCTTATCTGGGCACCGCTCAAAACAATGTTTAACCCTTTCTGGCATCAGCTTGATAACCTTGTTGCAAAGCTGGCAATCAACTATCTTCTGCCCGACTTTGCAAGAAAATATATTCAGCGCACCGAATTTATTTCAATCGAAGAGCGTGCAAGCAGCACCTTCACAAACCCCGTTATGTTTGCCGCTTTCCTGACGATGATGCTGCCGCTTGCAGTTTACTGTATGTTTTATCTTAGCGGCAAGGGTAAAAAGCTGGTCAGCTTCGGCTGTGCGGTGCTCATTGTCGGCGGCATTGCAGCATCATATTCAAGAGGTCCGTATCTTGCGCTTGCGGCATCGTTTATCGTGCTGCTTTTCTACGGCGGCAAACGCACTCTTGCCCTACTCGGCATCGGTGCAGGCGGAATTGCCGCGGTTGCGGTTGTGGCGGACGGTGTTTTCAAACGCTTGCTTACACTTTTCAACGGCAACGATATTTCGGTCAACACCCGCTCGGATATCTGGCGTGCCTGCTTCGATATGCTCAAGGGTCACTGGGTTTTCGGCTACGGTACGGGTGTCAACAACGTGCGTGAGCAGCTTCACGGTACATACAACATAAACCAGCCGCACGCACATAATATTTTTATTCAGACTACGCTTGAAAACGGCATTATCGGCACAGCGCTTCTTCTGGGTTCATTCATCGTGTTTGGCATAATGATGCTCAGGCTCTGCCGCAAAGGCAAAAAAGAGCGCGCCGTTGCAATCACACTCATCGCTTCGCTTCTGTCTTTCTGCGCCTGCGGTATGACGGATTGCCTTTTCTACGGACTCAAGCTCAACATCTATATGATGATGTTCTTCGGCCTTGCGTCTGCGGCGGTGAATATTTACCTTAAGAAGAAAGAATAACACATTATTTTAAAGGACGAGGTTCAGCTTGGTTAATGATGAAACAGAAATCATCGGTATCGTCGAAGACGTTTCGGTGCATATTGAAGAGACCGGCTTTACCGTGCTTGAGCTGTCGAGCGATGATGAATTCATCACCGTTGTCGGCGTGCTGCCCGATGTTGCAGTCGGTGAAAAGCTGACCGTCAGGGGCAACTATGATACGCATCCGCTCTACGGCAGACAGTTCAAGGCAAAATCCTTTGCGCGCTCGCTTCCCTCAAGTGCGCAGGATTTATACAAATACCTTTCTGCAGGCACTGTCAAAGGCATAGGCCCTGCAACAGCGCAGAAAATTGTTGAGGAATTCGGTGACGATGCATTTGACATTCTCGAAAATCATCCCGAAAAGCTCAGCAAAATCAAAGGTATCTCAAGGCAGAAGGCGAACACAATCTGCGAGGAGTTTTCGCGTCAGTTTGCCGTCAGACAGACTCTTATTGCGCTCGAAAAATTCGGTATGACCGCAAGAGAGAGCCTTAACGCATACAAAATTTTCGGCTTCAATGCCGTTGCTATGATTAAAACAAATCCGTACATTCTCTGCGCGGAGAGCATAGGTGTCAACTTTGAGCGAGCCGATGCAATTGCATCGTCACTGCCGGACAAGCCCGAGCAGATGCACCGCATACGTGCAGGTGTGCTTCACGTGCTCCGCCACAACCTCGGCAACGGTCATACCTGCTGCCCGAGAGATAAGCTGGCTCTGCCGGCAACCGAGCTGCTCGGTGTTGAGGAGCAGCTTTTGCGTGAAGCAACGGATGCACTTATCAGCGACAGACAGCTTGTCAGCGAAGATCTTGACGGCAGGGAGTTCCTTTTTCTGCCATACATACACAGAAGTGAAAAAAATGCCGCAAGGCGCATCAAGGTACTCTGCTCATTTCCTCCTGCAGGCAAACCTACACTGCTTCAGGATATTGAGGATATTGAGAATATGCTTTGCATAAGATATGAGCAAAAGCAGAAGGCGGCAATCATCACCGCTGTTGAAAAAGGTGTGCTTATACTGACCGGCGGTCCCGGTACGGGTAAGACAACCACGATAAACGGTATGATATCGCTGTTTCAGAAGGATAATCTGCGAATTGCGCTTGCTGCACCTACAGGCAGGGCGGCAAAACGGATGAGCGAAATCACGGGTATGGAGGCAAAGACCATTCACAGACTGCTCGAGGTTGAGTGGGATGATGAAGACAATCAGGCATTTTCCAGAAATGAGCGCAACCCGATTGAGGCTGACGTGCTTATTGTGGATGAGCTGTCGATGATTGATATTCAGCTTTTCTCAAGCCTGCTCGATGCTCTGCCTCTCGGCTGCCGACTGATAATGGTGGGCGATTCCGATCAGCTTCCGCCTGTCGGCGCAGGCAACGTGCTCCACGATATGATAGGCAGCGGTATGCTGCCCGTTGTTGAGCTTAAAGAGGTGTTCCGTCAGGCTCAGCGCAGTGTGATTGTCACAAACGCACACAGAATTGTTTCGGGTGAAAACCCCGACCTTACAAGAAAAGACGGAGACTTTTTCTTCTTGCCCAGAAGAGTCGGTTCTCAGGCGGCAGATACCGTTTGTGAGCTTTGTGCAAACCGTCTGCCAAAGGCTTACGACTATTCGCCGATAACTGATATTCAGGTGCTCTGCCCCTCCAGAAGAGGCGAAATGGGCACGTATAACCTCAACCGCCGTTTGCAGGAGGTAATAAATCCCCCCGATAAGAGGAAGAATGAAATTACCGTTGGTATGTTCCGCTTCCGTGAGGGCGATAAGGTAATGCACATCAAAAACAACTACGACATCCTCTGGAAAAAGCCTGACGGCGAAGAGGGCAGCGGAGTTTTCAATGGCGATATCGGCACGATTGAGTCGATAAGACCCGACGGTATGACAAAGATAGTTTTCGATGACGGCAGAGAGTGCAGCTACTTCCCCGATACGATGAGGGAGCTTGAGCTTGCCTATGCCGTTACCGTGCACAAAAGTCAGGGCAACGAGTTTGAGGCGGTTGTTATGCCCGTGCTCAACACACCCGAGCTTCTCAGCTACCGTAACCTGCTTTACACAGCGGTTACAAGGGCGAAAAAGCTGATGATAATTGTCGGCAATGAGGAGCAGATATACAGAATGGCGCGCAACGATAAAAAGGCAAGGCGCTATTCGGCACTCAGACATTTTCTGCTTGAGTGATAAAGAAAAGGAGGAAAACCTATAATGGAAAATTTTACGTTTGATGACGGCATTGAGCCGGGCGGACTCAGGTCGCGCAATGAAATAAAGGTGCTTGTCTGCTATCTGCTTGCAGGTGTGGATGAGAGAATAACAAGAAGTCAGCTCTGTGAGATTGCACTTGATAAGGGTCTTGCAAATTATTTCGAGGTCAATCAGGCTGTGAGCGAGCTTATCGAAAACGGTGCAGTGGTTTCTGATTTTATCGAGTGTGAGGAGTATCTCAGCGTCACCGATAAGGGTCGCTCATCCTCGAAAATGCTCGAGAGTCAGCTGCCGCGCTCTGTCAGAGAGAAGGCAATCAACGCCGCAATAAAAATGCTCACCCTTGCCAAGCGCAAGCGTGAGAATAAGGTTGAGGTCGAAAGGCTGGAGGATGGCGGTTTCCACGTAACCTTCACGATGGAAGAGATGATGAAGCTGACGATTTATGTCGCCGACGAAATGCAGGTTGAAACGGTCAAGAATAATTTCTATGAAGACCCGATAAAACTGTATTCGGGCATTATAGCTTCACTTACAGTGTGATAACGAATTGGTTTACCAATTCAAATCATGTTGCACAGCAACAAATCATGGCAATAAGCCAAATCATGCGCAAGCAAATCATCAGGATATAAAAATAATGATACAAACTTACCTCGGTGTCGCTGACTTAACTTTGCGTATCAACTTTATTGAGGTATTAAAAATATGATTTGCCTGACGGCATGATTTGATTTCTTCGAAATCGTGATTTGTAAAATAAATTTTACATGATTTGTGTTTTTTTAAAACACATTTTATATATTAGGTAATAAACTCAAAGTATATTATAAAACGAAAGGCTGATAAAAAATGGCAAAGTATACAATAGGTCTCGATTACGGCACGCTTTCCGGACGTGCGCTTATCGTCAACGTTGAAACAGGCGAGGAGCTTGCAAGCAGCGTTTACGAATATCCCCACGCAGTTATGGATGAGAAGCTTCCCTGCGGCAAAAAGCTCGGTCAGGACTGGGCGCTTCAGCATCCGCAGGATTACATAGACGTGCTCAGCATCACAATCCCCGACGTTATCAAAAAGAGCGGTGTTGATGCTGATGATATTATCGGTGTCGGTATCGACTTTACGGCTTGTACGGTGCTCCCCACAACAAAGAGCGGCACTCCGCTCTGCTTCCTTGATGAGTATAAGTCAGAGCCGCACGCTTACGTAAAGCTCTGGAAGCACCATGCTGCACAGGCACATGCAACACGCCTTAACGATATCGCAATCGAAATGGGTGAGGAGTGGCTTGAGAATTACGGCGGCAAAATTTCCTCCGAGTGGGCAATTCCGAAGCTCTGGCAGATTCTTGACGAAGCTCCCGAAATCTATGAGAAGGCAGAGCGTTTCATCGAGGCTACAGACTGGGTTGTATGGCAGCTCACAGGTGTTGAAACACGCAACTCCTGCTGTGCAGGCTATAAGGCAATGTGGAATAAGACCACAGGCTATCCCTCAAACGAATTCTTCAAGGCTCTCGACCCGAGAATGGAGAACGTTATCGACGAAAAATTCGGCAGAGAGGTGCTTGCAAGCGGTAAGTGCGCAGGCTACATCACAGAAGAGGCTGCAAAGCTCACAGGTCTTAAACCCGGTACAGCTGTTGCCGCAGGTATTATCGACGCTCATATTTTTGTTCCCGCTGTCGGTGTATCAAAGCCCGGTGAGATGGTTGCAATTATCGGCACGTCAACCTGCCATATGATGATGTCAGATGTTGAGAAGAAGGTAAAGGGCATCTGCGGTGTTGTTGCAGACGGCATTATGCCCGGCCTTTACGGCTATGAAGCAGGTCAGAGCTGTGTCGGTGACCACTTCGGTTGGTTTATTGACAACTGCCTGCCCGAAAGCTACTACAAAGAAGCTCAGGAGAAGGGTATCAATATCCACAAGCTCCTTCGCTCCAAGTGTGAGGCACAGAAACCCGGCGCAAGCGGACTTGTCGCACTCGATTGGTGGAACGGCAACCGTTCAATCCTCGTTGACGTTGACCTTACGGGTATGATTGTCGGTATGACACTTCGCACAAAGCCTGAAGAAATCTACCGTGCACTTATCGAGGCAACGGCATACGGCACAAGAATGATTATTGAAAACTACCGTGAGCAGGGCGTTGAGGTCAACTCCTTCTATGCCGCAGGCGGTATTTCACAGAAAGACCCGATGACAATGCAGATTTATGCAGATATCATCAAAATGCCCATCAAGATTGCAGGCTCAGACCAGGGCGGTGCACTCGGCTCAGCTATCTTCGGTGCAGTTGCCGCAGGCAGTGAGAAGGGCGGCTATGACGACGCTTTCTATGCTGCAAGCATTATGGGTAAGGTTAAGGACGTTGTTTACGAGCCTATCAAGGAGAATTCCGATATTTACGATAAGCTCTATGCAGAGTATAAGATTCTTCACGATTATTTCGGTCAGGGCGGTAACGACGTTATGAAGCGCCTTAAGGCAATCAAGGGCGAGAACGAATAATTCGGAATTATATTAAATTTAAGGAGGCAAGGCTTTGAAGAATGACCGACGCAGAATACATCTTATTGATGAGATAAGAGGTCTGTCAATAATACTTATGGTGTTTTACCACGGCTTCTTTATGCTCGGTTATTTTTTCGGGATAGAGTTTCTTGCAAAGGCGCAGACCTTTTTTGAACCGCTTCAGCCTGTTTTCGCCTGCCTCTTTATCTTTATTTCGGGCATATCGTCAAACCTTTCACGCAGCAATTTCAAGCGTGGCATAAGGCTGCTTGCAATTGCTCTCGGGTTTACGCTGGTTACGGCGGTTATACTGCCGAAATTTGACATAACGGGCGCAGAGATTTATTTCGGCGTGCTTCATCTGCTGAGCGTTTCGATGCTGCTTTATGCTTTGCTCAGACCGCTGCTTGCAAAGGTTAACACAACTGTCGGCATACTTGCGACGCTTGTGCTTTTTGCGGTGAGTTATACTGTGCCAAAGGGCAATCTCATTGGGCTTGATTTGCCCGATGCGCCGTATAACCTCGGCTTTCTTGCTCCGCTCGGTTTTCCGGGTGAAGGTTTTTATTCGGCGGATTATTTTCCGCTTATTCCGTTTGTTTTTATGTTTGTTGCCGGCACGTTTTTCGGCAGACTCGCAACGTCGGGCAAGCTGCCTGAGTGGTGGTATGTTTCGCGTTGCAAGCCTCTGGCGGTTGTCGGCGGCAAAACGCTTATAATTTATATACTCCATTGGCCGATTATATTTTTAATAGGCTTGATAATCTCGCTGTTTTAATGTATAATGGGCACAGGTATATGTTCAGAAATTAAGAATTATAAAGTAAGGGTGACTTATTATGGAGAAAAACAGAGTCAGACTCAACATCTGCGGTGCAGATTACAGCATTACAACAGAGGACGATCCCAAGTACGTTATGGCGCTTGGCGATGAGCTTGATGCAGCTCTCACAAAGACACTTCGTGAGAACAGCCGTCTTTCCGTAACACAGGCTGCTATCCTTGCAGCTCTCGAATATGCTGATATGTACAAGAAGGCAGAAGTAAGCGCAGACAATCTCCGCGGTCAGATCAAGGAATATCTTGAGGATTCCGCACGCTCCAAGATGGATGCAGAGATTGCAAAGCGTGAGGTCGAAAGACTTACAAGAGAGCTTCAGAACGCTCAGGCAAAGCTCGGTGGTTGAGGTATTAGCTCCTGCCGGAACATATGAAGCTGTTGAGGCGGCGGTGCGCTGTGGCGCAGACGCTGTTTACCTCGGCGGCAAAGTGCTGAATGCCCGCCGAAATGCGGGCAATTTCAGTTTTGAGGAGCTTAAATCGGCAACAGAATATTGTCACGTCAGAGGCACAAAGGTTTATCTGACGCTTAATACGCTCGCTTCGGATGCTGAACTTAAAAATGATGTTCAGTGTGCGGTGCGCGATGCCTGCGCGGCAGGTGTTGACGCTCTTATCATTCAGGATATGGGCGTTTTTCGTCTTGCAAAAATGTGTGCGCCCACAATGCCGCTGCACGCTTCAACACAGATGTCGGTGCATACGCTCGCAGGTGTAAAGCAGCTTGCAGAGATGGGCTTTTCCCGTGCGGTGCTCGCAAGGGAGCTTTCGCTTGATGAGATTGAATATATAGTTAAAAATTCACCTATTGATATAGAAGTGTTTGTTCACGGTGCGCTTTGTATGTGCGTTTCGGGTCAGTGCCTGATGAGCGCAATGCTCGGCTCACGCAGCGCAAACAGAGGGCTTTGTGCCCAGCCTTGCCGCTTGCCCTTTGCCGCAACCGACGGCACGGGCAACGACCTGAGCCTCAAGGATCTGTCAGCGATTGATTACCTTGAAAAGCTTCGGGAAATCGGCGTAAAATCGTTCAAAATAGAGGGCAGAATGAAACGCCCGGAATATGTCGCCGCCGCTGTTACAGCGTGCAGAAAGGCGCTTAAAAACGAAAATGATGCTGTTTTGCGTGATCAGCTCCGCGGTGTGTTCTCACGCTCGGGTTTTACGCACGGCTATCTGACGGGTGAGCTTGGCAGGGATATGTTCGGCATCCGCCGTAAGGATGACGTTACTGCGGCACAGCCGGTGCTTAAAGAGCTTGCAAGGCTTTATGAAAAGGAGACACCCCGTGTCGGTGTTGATTTTATGTTCTGCGCCTATGAGGGCGAAACGGCAAGCCTCTCCGCAAAGGCGGCGGGCAAGAGCGCTTTTGTGCTCGGTGATGTCGAGGCACAGCCTGCACAGAACGTTCCTCTGACAGAAGAAAAGGTGCGCCAGCAGCTCGAAAAATGCGGCGGCACACCATTCTTTGTGAGCAGTATCGAGACGGATATTGATGATAATATCAGCCTGCCTTTGTCGTCAATAAATGCACTCCGCAGAGCAGCTTTTGATAAACTCTACGAAGAGTTAAAACGCCCTTACAACCACGGTTTCAGGCCAATTAATGTGGAAAACTATGTGAAAAAAGTGAAAAACCCACAGTTTTTCGCACGTTTTTCTAAGTTTGAACAGGCAAAAGCAGTTTGGGAAAATGTGGAAAAGGTTATTCTTCCACTCTCCCAGGCACAGAAATCTGCAGAGAAAAATGCGGCAAAAACAGTGGCTGAAATACCGAGAGTATTTTTTGGGAAAGAGGACACGGTGCTCGAAAAACTGCGTGCTTTAAAACAGCTCGGAGTAGAGTGGGCAGCGTGCTCAACGCTTGATGCCGTTTACCTTGCAAAAAAGGCTCAGATGCGGATTGTGCTGAGTATGGGAAGCAACGTTTTCAACTCGCTGAGCGCAGTGCAGGCAGAGGAGCTTGGCGCGGAAAAAATTGTTCTTTCGCCCGAACTTACACTTATGCAGGCTTCGAAGGTTGGCGGTAAGAGCGAAAAGGGACTCATCGTTTACGGCAAGCTGCCGCTTATGATAACACGCAACTGCCCCATAAAGAACGGTACGGACTGTGCTCACTGCGGCGGCAAACGAAAGCTGACCGACAGGCTCGGCGTGGAATTTCCCGTGGTGTGTGAAAACGGCTATTCGCAGGTGCTCAATTCAAGACCGATTTATATGGCTGACAGACTGAGTGAAACCGCATTTGCCGATTTTAATCTGCTCTGGTTTACGGACGAGAGCGGTGATGAATGTAAACAGGTGCTTGAAAAGTATATGAGCGGTGCACCTGCACCCGACACAAAGGATTTTACACGCGGACTGTATTACAGAGGTGTGGAATAAGCCTTGTTTTTAAAGGTAGTCTGTGATAAAATAATTACAGTTTCTCAAAAAGCTAATGAATTGATTCTAATCAATTCAAATCATGGAGCGTAAGCGAGAAATCATGGCGTTTACGCCAAATCATGTGACAGCAAATCATTTTAATTTTATTTTATGATTTGCCTTACGGCATGATTTGATTTAAAAAATCATGAATTGCAAAATTTTTATTTTGCATGATTTGCGATAAGTCGCATTTATTGAGGTATCAAAAACGGAAAGGCAGAGAATAAAGCTTTCCTCGGTGTCTCGATGTCAAATAGTAAATCAATTTTATTGAGGTATTAAAAATGGAACAGTGGGAATATGACAGAATAAGTGAGCTGACAAGGATTGCGCGTGAGCGTGAGCTGACACCTGAAGAGCAGGAAGAGCGTGCAGACCTGAGAAGAAGGTATATTGATTCCTTCAAGCGCAGCCTGACTTCACAGCTTGACGTGACTTATATCGTTGACGAAAAGGGCAACAAAACCAAACTTGAGCGTAAGAAAAAATAATTTAACACTGAGAGGTGCTTTAAAATGTATAATTTTTCAATCGGCGTAATTATTGACTCGTTCCGTCTTCCTATCAAGGATGCGGTGAAGAAGGCAGCTGAGGTTGGTGCTCAGGGCATTCAGGTCTATTCAACAAGGGGCGAAATGGCTCCCGAGAACCTTGATGCTGCTGCACGTGCCGAGTTCAAAAAGTTGGTTGAGGGCAACGGCCTTGTTATCTCCGCTCTCTGCGGTGACCTTGGCGGCGGCGGATTCAGCTTTGCTGACAGAAACCCCGAGAAGATTGAGAAATCAAAGAGAATTCTCGACCTTGCAAAGGAGCTTGGCACAAACGTTGTAACAACACACATCGGTGTTGTGCCTGAGGATAAGAACCACGACAGATATAAGGTTATGCAGGAGGCTTGCTACGAGCTTTCACGCTATGCTGACGAAATCGGTGCTCATTTCGCAATTGAAACAGGTCCCGAAACATCCGCAGTGCTCAAGGATTTCCTCGATTCACTCGGCTCAACAGGTGTCGGTGTAAACCTTGACCCCGCAAACCTTGTTATGGTAACAGGTGACGACCCCGTAGGTGCGGTTTACAACCTTCAGAAGTATATCGTACATACACACGCTAAGGACGGCGTTCAGAATTTTGTTGAAGATCCCGAAATTGTTTACGGCCTTAAGAAGAGACCCGTTGACGTTATTGTCACAGGCGATTCGTTTGATGAAGTTCCGCTTGGCGAAGGCAGTGTTCCGTGGGATGGCTACCTCAAGGCACTTGACGATATCGGATATAAAGGCTTCCTTACAATCGAGCGTGAGGTCGGCGACAATCCTGCAGAGGATATCCGTAAGGCAGTTAAATTCCTGGAGGATCATATCAGATAATGAAATTCTCAGTCAGTTCATACAGCTTTCAGCGTCTGCTGAACAGCGGAAAGTATACACAGCTTGATCTTATAAATGTCGCAAAAGAGATGGGCTTTGACGGTATTGAGTTTATCGACCTTATGCCGACAGACGGTATGAGCGACCTTGAATATGCGGCGGTGCTCCGTGATGCGGCAGAAAAAGCAGGCATCGAGATTGTGGCTTATACAATCGGTGCGGACTTCCTTGGCGAAAAAGGATGGGAGGCAGAGGCACAAAGGCTTTACGGTCAGGTCGATGTGGCTTATGCTCTTGGTGCCAAACGTATGCGTCACGATGCAACGGGCGGCTTTAAGGGCGCAGACGCAAAGTATAAGAGCTTTGACAGCGCGCTGCCGATTCTGGCTGACGGATGCCGCAAGGTTACCGAGTATGCCGAGCAGAAGGGAATTGCAACAATGGTCGAAAACCACGGCTATTTCTGCCAGGATTCCGTAAGGGTTGAGAAGCTTGTTAACGCAGTTGCTCACCCGAATTTCGGTCTGCTTGTCGATATGGGCAACTTTATGTGTGCCGACGATGAGCCTGCGACTGCAGTCGGCAGAGTTGCAAATTATGCAAAGCACGTCCACGCAAAGGATTTTCATAAGAAGAGCGGCAACGGCCCTGACCCGGGCGACGGCTTCTTCCGTACACGCGGCGGTGATTACCTCAGAGGTGCTGTTGTCGGTCACGGTGACGTGCCCGTTTATCAGTGTGTTCAGACCCTTAAACGCAGCGGTTATGACGGATATGTCAGCATCGAGTTTGAGGGCGTTGAGGATAACGAGTGGGCAATCAAAACAGGCCTTGCAAACCTGAAAAAATACGCGGAATAAAGTTTTGCCCCGAAATTGAATAAAAAAATAACGGCTTGAGAAGGTTGATCCCTCTCAGGCCGTTTTTTAGTTCAGAATTTATTCGTCATTCTTGTGCTCGTTGTAGTAATCAATGGTTGATGATTCTGCTGTGAGCACGTGTGAGAAGAAGAACTCTTCTCTGGGCTTGGTGTTGATAACCGTAACAGGTTTGATCTGGTTGAGAACAACACCCTGTGCGCGGAGATTCTCTCTGTAATCCCAGTATGTGTTGGGGTTGAGGATGAGAATTTCGGGACGGTTGAGCATACCCCAACGTCTATACTTGTAGTACTTCTCGTTAACGTCTTTAAGCTCTTCGTCAAGAATGTCAATCATTTCCTGGCGCTTCTCTTCGCTTACGTCGCCCTTAAGCTCTGCAAAGAGACAGTAGCGGGGAGGATTGGAGGAGAAATCGGGATAGAAGCTGTAGCCGACGAAATCGGAGCTTGTTCTCTCGAACATCTTCTTTGCTGCGTAGTCAACCATTGCGGTTGTTGTCTTTTCGTTGGCAACGTTCATGCTCAGGTTCTTTCTGTAAAGGAACTCGATAACGGGTGTATCGTTATGCATTCTTGTAACCTGAACGATATCCTCCATACGGTATCTGTAAAGACCTGAAGAGTTTGTAACAACAAGCTCATACTTTTTGCCAACCTCAACCTCGTTGATAAGCAGGGTCTTTGGTGTTTCTGTCTCCTCTTCTTCAGCGTCATCGTTTACGGGGATGAACTCGAAGAAGATGCTGTAGGGGATAAGTGCGCTGTCGTGTGTGTCAAGCTCTGTCGGCATTGCGAAGAAGCCTTCAGCAGCAGCGTAACCCATATTGTGAATCGGAACGTTGTCACCGATTGAGCGGCGGAGCTTTTCAACGTAAACCTTGAGGTTTGAGCCGATCATACCGTAAGCGAACGTAAGTCTGGGCCAGATTCTGGGTGCGATGGGTGTATCGAAGCCCTTGCGGAATTCTTTGCGGAGGAATTCTGCTCTCTTGGGGTTGGGCTTAAGCTTCTTTTCGTATTCTGCACGAAGCTCGGGTGTGATCTTGATGTTTTCGCCGATTGTGCCGTGCTCGATATCGTCGCAGAGCTGTTCCCAGTTTTCCTCAAGGTAGTCAAACATTGTTGTAACAAGAGTTATAACAATACTACCGATGTAGGAAACCTTCTCTTCCTGAAGTGCGAAACGAAGCTGAAGATATGATGTGTCAAGCAGCTCCTCGTGCTCAGGATAAAGCAGAGAAACGGGAGAGGTGACGAAGAAATTAGAGAAAGGCTTGAGATATGTCAGCGGAACCTGACCGGCACCGTTGCACATCTTGCCGTCTTCAAGCTTGTGACCTGTAAGGATAATAACGAGCGGACCCATGATAGCGGGCAGCTTTTTGCCCATGTGCTTTTTGATGTGGCGGGATGTTACGGCAACAGTGCAGGAGAAACCGCAGCACTGCATATTCCACAGGTCAAAAATTGATTTGGGAAGAATCTTCGGCTTGCCGACACTGCCTGATGATGAGCAGTAACGGATGTTGGCACCCGTGTACATAATATTCTTCTCTCTGTTGTGGATCATACGGTCTACGAGCGCGTCGTAATCTTCGTAGGTTGAAAGCGGAACCTTTGAACGGAAATCTTCTAAACTGTGAATGTTGGCAAAATCTAACTTCTTGCCGAGTTCACAGTTCTTGTTTTTTCTGATGATTTTGTTGAGAAGTTTCTTCTGAGCTTTCATCGGGTTCTTTGACGTACGCTCAAATTTGGCGAGGGTTACTTCGCCAAGCAATGCGCCTAAATCTGAAAAATTCATTGTACACTTCCTTTACCTTATAAATCATTGAATCGGGATGTTTTAAATCATACAGGGTTATTATAGCATATTTAGAAAAATAATAATTCTAAAAAAGAAAAATAAAAGCAAAATAAGCAGAAAATATGTGGAAAATATAACAGACAGGTAACAAAATGTACCTGTCTGTCGAATTATCAGATAAGGCCCTGTGCCATCATAGCGTCGGCAACCTTCTGGAAGCCTGCGATGTTAGCGCCTGCAACAAGGTCGTAGCCGAAACCGTAAGCTTCAGCAGCTGCTGCAGATGAGTCGTGGATGTTCTTCATAATCTGCTTGAGCTTTGCGTCAACCTCTTCTTCAGTCCAGCTGTATCTCATGCTGTTCTGGCTCATCTCAAGTGCGGATGTTGCAACGCCGCCTGCGTTTACAGCCTTTGAGGGAGCAACTGCCTTGCAGTTTTCCTTGAGGTATTCGAGAGCATCGTTTGTTGTGGGCATATTTGCAACCTCGATGTAGTAGGGAACACCGTTTGCAACAAGTTTCTCAGCCTCAGCCATATTGATTTCGTTCTGTGTTGCGCAGGGCATTGCAATGTCAACCTTAACGCCCCAGGGCTTCTCGCCTGCGTGGAATTCAGCGCCGAACTTGTCTGCATAATCCTGAACCTTGTCGCGACCTGAAGCACGCATCTCGAGCATATATTCAATCTTCTCGTCTGTTGAGATACCGTCTGCATCGTAAACGTAGCCGTCGGGACCGGAGATTGTGACAACCTTACCGCCAAGCTCAGCAATCTTCTTTGCAGCGCCCCATGCAACGTTACCGAAGCCGGAGAGAGCAACTGTCTTGCCCTTGATGTCTTCGCCGAAGTGCTTGAGCATTTCTACTGCGTAGTAGGTTGCGCCGTAGCCTGTAGCTTCGGGACGGATGAGTGAACCGCCGTATGAAAGACCCTTACCGGTGAGAACACCGTTCTCAAATACGCCCTTGATGCGCTTGTACTGACCGTAGAGGTAGCCGATTTCTCTGCCGCCTACGCCGATGTCGCCTGCGGGAACGTCAATGTCGGGTCCGATGTGTCTGTAAAGCTCAGTCATATAAGCCTGGCAGAAGCGCATAATCTCTGCATCGCTCTTACCTCTGGGGTCGAAGTCGGAGCCGCCCTTTGCGCCGCCGATGGGAAGACCTGTAAGGCTGTTCTTGAAGGTCTGCTCAAAGCCGAGGAACTTCATGATGCCGCTGTAAACTGAGGGGTGGAAACGAAGGCCGCCCTTGTAGGGACCGATTGCACCGTTGAACTGAACACGGTAGCCTGTGTTGACGTGGACCTTATTGCTGTCGTCAACCCAAGTTACACGGAATGTGATCATTCTCTCGGGCTCAACCATTCTCTCGAGGAGTGAATACTTCTCGTATTCGGGGTGATTATCGATAACGGGCTTGAGAGAAGCGAGAACCTCTGTTACGGTCTGCACAAACTCAGGCTCGTTTGCATGCTTTTCAGCAACGCTTGCTATTACTCTGTCAACGTAATTCATGGTATAATTCTCCAATACAAATAAAAATTGCGCTTTTTATATAGACGCGATGTAGAAAATTATAATGCCGAGCGTATGAAAATGCAAGATTTTTTTTGAGAAATTTCATTTTTGGCGAATTAATTAGGTTTTTATACTCAAATTATGCAAGATGTGTGCAAAATGTGCAAGAAAAACGGCAACGTTGAAAAATGTTATGCAAGATTTCCTGCAAAAGCATAACGGCATTCATTAAGTGAATTTTCGCTTTGTTTTATTTTAGCTGAACCGAGCGGAAAGAGGGCAAAAAACACAGCGTTTGTTCTCTTTTTTTGCATGGTTTGCGCTCATGATTATATAAAAATACCAAAAGGTAACGGCTCTGTGTGAACGTTTGCTTGTATATACGACGAAATTTGAATATTTAATTGAAATGGGAGATGCTTTATGATAGAATGACAACGTATTTTCGGATTTTATTTTCTTTGTTTACGAAAGGTTTGGTGCTTTCCCATGATGAAGGATATCCCCGAGCTGTTTGGCAGCCTTGTGTTCAACGATGACGTTATGAGCGCACGTCTGCCCAGGGAGATTTACAAATCGCTTCATAAGACCATAGAAGAGGGCAAGGCTCTCGACATCACGGTTGCAAATGCAGTTGCCGCAGGTATGAAAGACTGGGCGATTGAGCACGGCGCAACCCACTATACCCATTGGTTCCAGCCTCTCACCGGCATCACCGCCGAGAAGCACGACAGCTTCCTTTCTCCGCAGGCAGATGGCAGAGTTATAATGGAGTTTTCGGGTAAGGAGCTCATCAAAGGTGAGCCTGACGCTTCATCGTTCCCCTCAGGCGGTCTGCGTGAAACCTTTGAAGCACGCGGCTACACAGCCTGGGACCCCACATCATACGCATTCATCAAAGACGATTCACTCTGCATCCCCACAATTTTCTGCTCGTTCGGCGGCGAAGTGCTTGATAAAAAAACACCCCTCCTGCGTTCGATGGAGGCCATCGATGCCAAGGCAACACGTCTGCTCAAGCTTATGGGCGATGATCAGGTGACGCGTGTCAGCTCAACCGTCGGTCCGGAGCAGGAGTATTTCCTTGTTGATAAGCAGACCTACCGCAAACGCCGTGACCTTGTTATCACGGGCCGCACACTCTTCGGTGCAAAGCCGCCCAAGGGTCAGGAGCTTGACGACCACTATTTCGGCGTAATCAAGCCCAGAGTAAAGGCGTTTATGAAGGAGCTCAACGAAGAGCTCTGGAAGCTTGGCGTTTACGCAAAAACAGAGCATAACGAGGCTGCACCTGCTCAGCACGAGCTTGCGCCCGTTTTCACAACCACAAACACTGCAGCTGACCACAACCAGCTGACAATGGAAATAATGAAAAAGGTTGCCGACCGTCACGGTCTTACCTGCCTGCTTCACGAGAAGCCCTTTGCAGGCGTAAACGGCAGCGGTAAGCACAACAACTGGTCACTCTCCACAAACTACGGCAAAAACCTTTTCAAACCCGGCAAGAAGCCGCAGGATAATCGCGTCTTCCTTGTTTCACTCTGTGCAGTGCTTGAGGCAGTTGACCGCAGTCAGGATCTTCTTCGTATCGTATCTGCTTCTGCAGGTAACGATCACCGTCTCGGTGCGGCAGAAGCTCCGCCCGCAATCATCTCCGTTTTCCTCGGTGACGAGCTGACAGAGATTCTCGACGCTGTTGAACGCGGCGAGCACGGCGAAAACAAGAAGAGCGAAACGGTTGTAACAGGTGTTGAAGTTCTTCCCGATTTCAAGAAGGACACAACGGACCGTAACCGTACATCTCCCATTGCATTCACCGGCAACAAATTTGAGTTCCGTATGCTCGGCTCATCATTCTCAATTGCCGATATCAACACGGTTATCAACACAGCGGTTGCCGATGTATTTGATAGACTTGCCGACAGACTTGAGGCTTGTAACGACGTTGATGCAGAGCTTGACAAGTGGATGTCAGAGACAATCACAGCCCACAAGCGAATCGTATTCAACGGCAACAACTACAATCAGGCATGGATTGACGAGGCTCACCGCAGAGGTCTGTTTGAACTCAAGACAACAGCTGATGCAGTTCCGCTTTTTGTCAGCGAAAAGAATGTTGAGCTCTTCACAAAGCACAAGATTTTCACCAAGAGTGAGATGGCATCGCGCTGTGAAATTATGCTTGACAGCTACTGCAAGGTGCTTCACATTGAGGCGCTCACAATGCTCGAAATGGCACGCAAGGAGATAACACCTGCTGTTGTGACATACACTAACGAGATTGCAGAAAACGTCAGCCTGAAGAAGAATATAGGCATCCTTTCCGAAAACGATGCAACACTTGCACTCTGCAAGAAACTGACAGAGCTCACAAATGATCTTTGCACAAAAACAGCAGCACTTGACAATGCAGTAGTTGGTCTTGATCACGCAGGCACAAGCCTTGATGCTTCATCATACTGTCGCGATATGCTCCTGCCCGCAATGAATTCGCTGCGTGCGGTTGCTGATGAGCTTGAAACAATTGTTGCAGAAAAGCATTGGCCGTATCCGACATACAGCGAGCTTCTTTTCAACGTATAATTAAATTCACATTCAAAGGAGAGCACGGCTCTCCTTTTTTATTTTTAAAAATAAAATTATTTTTATCTGTTCGTTTTTTTGTATCAGCATAAAAACTACTTTCAAAAAGGGTTTTTAAGCTCCCCTTGAAGGGAGCCGGATTTGCCGCAGGCAAAGACTGAGGGTTGCATTGATTTGTTATGCGGCATAAAGCCGCAGTCACTTTTGTCACGCGTAACAAAAGTAACCAAAAATACTTTTTTGCTATAAGCACTCCGCTACGGCTGACGGATTAAACTCCGTTCGTTTAATCGGAACGCAAAAGTGCATTCCGATTACCGTTACGGCTATTAATATAAATCAGATTTTGCACGTTTTATCTGCCGCCTACGGACACTCACTCGGATATTCATAAAAGCACATCGCCGTCAGCATGCTCCGCTCAAAGTCACAGCATTTGTCATTTATTATGGGATGATATTTTTATGCTTTTCTTCCCGTTTACTATAAGCAAAAGACGGAGGATTGCAGAAACATAGTAATTTTATTCTTATAACAATCCTCAGTCACTTTGCTCAGGATGACATTGACAGAAATAAACATTGGATATATAATAAGATCAAACAAAGAAAGGTGATAAAAAACATGAAAAAATTATTATCAATTCTTCTTGCGGTTATTCTTGCTTTTTCTGCATTCACAATGGTTTCGTTCGCTGAAGAAACCACCGACGCACCTGCAGACGTTACCGACGCTCCCACAGACATCAGTGATTCTATGTATGCTAAGTGGATGGATGAGCAGCTCAACAGCAATGTTGCCAACGCGGAACTTGCCATAGAAGCGACCTTTTCCGGCGAAGACGCGCCAGTTAACATATACATAAAAGGCGGTAAAATAGCTATAGAAATTTCGCGCAAAATTGGATTATTTAATTCAAAACTTAAAATGATAACTGACATTAACAGCGGAAACATTAAAATTTATTTTCCTATTCTTCCTTTTTTCTATATGAATTTTGATGCCTCGAGTGATTACGTTAATGATTTTGCAGATATTCCGTTGGTTGATTACTCAGATCTTGTTCTTGAAAGCGTGGGCAAAGTGCAAGAGTCCGGAACGGAATATTATGTTGAAGAATTCAGAAACACTGAAGTAGATGCGGATATGGACTGTTATTTCAAAGACGGAGAGTTAGTCCGCATAGAAATGCACGGCTCTGATTCAAGTGCATTTATAGCAGAAGTTTCTTGCGATGTTTCCGACAAAGACGTAGAGCTTCCGTTCTATGCATTCATCGATGTGACACCGCTTCTTACTTTGTTCGAAACCTTATTCGGATTAATCTAAACAACGCAAAGCCTGCAACGCTTTTGTTGCAGGCTTTTTTATATCCGTATTGCTGGTCATTCTTAAGCGTTAAGCGAAGAATCTTTTTCGGCTCCCTCATTGAGGGGGCTGTCAGTGCAGCTGACTGAGGGAGTTTAAGATCCTTCACTTCGTTCAGGATGACATTGGTAAATGGTTTTGATAAAAACTACTTTCAAAAAGGGGTTTTAAGCTCCCTTTGAAGGGAGCCGGATTTGCCGCAGGCAAAGACTGAGGGTTGCAAAAATAATATGCGGCATAAAGCCGCAGTCACTTTTGTCACGCGTAACAACGTAGGGGCAGCTACCAGCCGCCCGTTTATTTTGCATCATTACAAAAGTATTGTCATTCTGAGCGGCAGCGAAGAATCTTAAAACATAACTAGGCAATAAAAAATGACACCCTCGAAATGAAGGTGTCATAATTTTTATTCTTCTGTTGCTGCAGGCTTCTTCGGCTCAATCTTGCCGTAGCGGCTTGCGTTGGAGATATCCGAACGGGGTGCACGCTGTGCCTGCTGAGGAGCAGACTGTGCGGAGCTGTTTCTGTTGCCGCGGTTGCCGCCTCTGTTATAGCCGCCCTTGCCGCCTCTGTTGTTGTAGCGACGTGAGTCGGGGTTTGTGGGCTTAACGCCTTCAGCAAGTGTGATTACAACCTTGCGCTCGCTGTCTGAACCGACGGAGTGAGATTCAACACCCTCAATCTCCTGGATTGTTGTGTGGATAATTCTGCGCTCATAGGGGTTCATAGGATCGAGCACTGCGTTTCTGCCGTTGCGGAGAACCTTTGCTGCGTTGCGCTTTGCAAGCTCGCGAAGTGTTTCTGCACGCTTCTCACGGTAGTTGCCGATGTTGACGGAAACACGCTTGTAGTTTTCCTTATCCTTGTTCATATTAAGACGTACAAGGTACTGGATTGCGTCGAGAGTTTCGCCTCTGCGACCGATTACTACGCCGTAGTTTTCACCGCAGTCAAGCTCAATTGCAAGGCCTTCATCTTCTTCTGAGAAGGATATCTCGCAGGATTCGATGCCGAGACCTTTGAGAATAGAGGTGATATATGCCTTTGTGCCTTCAAATGCACCGGGGTTTGCAACGGGCTTCTTTTCTTTTGCTGCGGGAGCTGCTGCAGCAGCCTTGGGTGCAGGAGCAGCCTTGTTTGCCTTCTTTTCCTTTGCAGGTTTTTCTGCAGGTTTTTCTGCAGGTTTTACTGCAGGTTTTGCTGCGGGCTTCTCGTCGGGAATTTCGTAAAATGCTTTAACCTTTGCGGGGGTTTCTTTGCCGAAAATGCCGAAAGCCTTTTTCTTGGGCATTTCGACAACTGTAAACTGAACATCTGCTTCAAACGGTGCGTTGAGCTGAACTGATGCGTTCTCGCGTGCCTCGTCAACCGTTTTGCCGATGCCGATTGCTTCTTTAATCAAGTTGTTTTACCACCTTAAGTGTTATTTTTTCTCGTCTTTCTTTTTCTCCGCCACGATTTTCTGGTTGTTTTCTTTTGAACGGCGGTAGATTGTCTCTTCGACCATATTTGTTGCGATAACCTTGTCGGAACTGTAGAAGTGACCGGTTATAAGTGTCTGAATGAATGAATAGATGTTGTTGATGATCCAATAAATACCAACTGCTGCGGGGAACAATGTGACCATGTATGCGGAGAAAAGGGGCATACCGAAGGTCATACAACCCATCATAGCGTTGTTTGTTGCGCCGGGGTTGTTGCGCTTCTGGCGCATCTGTGTGATGAGTGACGTTGCCACTGATGTGATGAATGAAAGAACAGGAATAAGCAGAAGAATGTTGACTGTTTTGAAACTGGGGGCGTCACCAAGGTTGACACCGAAAAACTGGAACTGTGAAGTAGCAAAATTCTGTATCTCGTCAACAATAGTGTCAAGGTTGTTGACAGCTGTTCCTTTTTCAATAAGGTAATCTTTGACTGCGCCGATGTTGTTAACCATCTGAAGTTCAATCTGATAATCAGAGGGGTTTTTGATGCCGAGTTCGGGTGCGATTGCTTTGAAAGCAGTCTTGAAGGTTTCGATAACCTCTGACGGAACTTTGAGGATGAATGTCAACGGCTTGTAAACCGCGCCATAGAGACCGATAATGATGGGGAACTGAATAAGTAAGGGAAGGCAGCCCTGATTCATGGGGTTGAAGCCTTCGCGCTGATAAAGAGCCTGCTGCTCTTCCTGAATTTTCTGCTGAGCGTTTCTGTCGCCCTTGTATCTTTCCTGAATTCTGCGGATTTTAGGCTGAAGTCTTGCCTGCTTGGCTGTGCTTTTCTGCTGCTTGATTGCGCTGGGAAGCAGAATAATTTTGAAAACAAGCGCAAAAAGAGCAATTGCTACAAAATAGCTGCCTGCATCAAAGAAAATATCAACCAGACCGTAAAACTGACCGAGCAACCAACCAAACGGTACAGCAAGTATTTCTCTGAAAAATTCCATTAATCGTCCTCCGTGTGGTTTTTCTTCGGGGGTACCGGATCGTACCCGCCGGGGAACAAAACATTGCACCTCAAAAGCCGGCGTATTGCCAGCAGACTGCCAAAAAACAAGCCGTGAACCTCTAACGCCTGCATCGCATATTCGGAGCAGGTCGGATAATAGCGGCACATAGGTGGCTTGTGTGGCGAGATTTTTTCGCGGTAAAAGCGAATTAACCGCAGCAGAACCTTTTTCATCAGTGTATAACACCCGCCTGCTTCAAGTGATTGAAAATAATTGTTTCAAGCTGAGTGCTTTTGAGGTATTTTGTTTTGCTTCTTGCGACAAAAACGATGTCCCAGCTGCCTTCTACCTGAGGTAGTGCTGCGCGGAACGCCGCCCTTATCACTCTGCGGGAGCGGTTGCGTTCAACTGCATTGCCGATCTTCTTACTTGTAGTAATTCCGACACGACAAATACCCGCACGGGTCCTTGCTACATAAGTTACCAGTGCAGGATTTGAATAGACTTTGCCGCGGCTGTATGCGCGGCGGAAGTCGATGTTACGATTTAAGGATGTGATAGTTGAAGCCATAACCGTTCGCCTTGTGAGCTCTTACCCGAAATTAGTAAGAGAGCTGCTTTCTGCCCTTTGCTCTGCGACGGGCGAGAACCTTACGGCCGTTTCTGTCCGCCATTCTCTTGCGGAAGCCGTGCTCCATCTTGCGATGACGCTTCTTGGGCTGATAAGTCCTTTTCATTGTGCATAACCTCCATTCAAGGTGTGATTTATGACCAAAGCGGTGAAAAGTATACTGGCATTATACTCCACTTTAGACCTTACAAGGTGCTATTATATAACAAAAATGCCTGCTGTGTCAACCTTTTTTTGCATTTAGGCACATCTTGTGCCCACGCTCAATATTGAGCGCAAGATGGTGCGAACACAGGTCTGAAAAGCTGAAGAGAGCGCCGGAAATAACCTCGCGGCGGCAACAAGTTTTACTTTGCGCTTGTGTTTTATATCAGAATATGATATTATTAAGAAAATTTTTTAAAAAGGAGGTTGTCCGATGGCTCAACACGACAAGAACAAATCGTTGCTCGTGCTTGCAACAGCAATAATAATACCGTGTGTCGTGCTGACGTTGTGTGTGGTGCTGTTCATCAATATCAACGAAAATAAAAAGAGAGAGCTTGCCGCCGGTCAACCGCTTGAAGAGTCTCACGGCCTGGCAGAGGGATATTCAATACCCGAAGACGCAATGTACCTCTGGCAATACGATTGGGACGAGATAAAGGATGAAAGTACATCAGGAGTGGAAGGTGAATCAGTATCAGAGAGTGCAACGGAATATACTGTTGATCCTGAGCTGAGCTCGCTTCTTATGCTGGGTGACGAAGAACTCACGGATATAATGCAGGATATCTACAACAATATTATTCCGTACGAAGAGATGAGCAAAATGCGCGAGGAGATCACAACAGATATCTTCAACGGCGAAACCGTGGTTGCAAAGAAGCTTATCAACAACGAAAACTGTATAGGTGCAACTATATATATCAAGGGCGAGTATACTGCATCAACCTTCGGTGTGTTGACTGTCAAGGTCAAAGAAACAGGTTTCCCGGCTCCTCAGCACAAGTTCCTTTACGACCTTGCAATCGGAATGTGTACCGACACGGATAAGAGTGACAAATCCAGGGATATGTCTGTGGTAAAAACCGGCAACGGTATGACGGTTGTAACCGTTATGTTCCCGCCGGATAAATGCCTGCCCCTTTCTCAGATTTCAAAAATCGATATAGAATCATCATACAGCTTATTCCGTGATATAAACGGCGAAAAGTTGGAGGTATTCAATGTCTCGGCAAGTTGATAAAAACGTGAACAGCGCTTCGGTTCACGCAGGTCACAGAGACAGGGTGCGCGAAAAATACAACACCAACGGTCTTGACGGCTTTGCCAATCACGAGGTGCTGGAGCTGCTTCTTTTCTACGCAAACAAAAGGGGCGACACAAACCCTGTTGCGCATCGGCTGATTGAGCGGTTTGGCTCGCTTTCTGCCGTGCTTGAGGCAAGTTATGACGACCTGATTTGTGTTGACGGCATAGGTGATTCTGCGGCAACGCTTATTACAATGGTGCCTCAGCTCTTTCGAAGATATTCTGCCGATAAAGTTGACAAAGTAAAAGTAATTTCCGATTTTGAAGATGCAAAAGCGTTCCTTGTGCCGCGCTTTTTCGGCTTACAGAACGAGCGTGCCGGCATAATCTGCCTCGATGCTCAGGGCAGGGTAAATAATTTTATTTTTGTTTCCGACGGTTCGCTCAAACTGGCACAGATTGATGTGCGCAAAATTGCTCAGCTTGCACTGCAGAATAACGCCGACAGTATCATTCTTGCGCATAATCACCCCGGTGGCTTTGCCACGCCCTCACGCAACGACGTTGAAGCGACAAAGCTGCTCATAAACGCACTCGGTCTTATCAATATCCGCGTTGCGGATCATATAATTATCAGCGATGAAGATGTTTTTTCAATGGCTTCAAGCCACAGGTTTGCGCCGGTGTTTATGGCAGTATCTGCCGAGTCAGCTCCGAGCACGGGCGTTAGTATGAGCCAGGGCGATGAAGGCTGAAAACAAAAAAGTTAATATTTCGTCTGAATAACACCTTTCTTCGCGAAGGGTGTTATTTTTTATACAATATTATATAGCGGACAATCCGTGCAAATAAAAAATGCTGTGAGCAAAATTCTCACAGCATTTTATTTTATCTTTTTTGTTGGACCAAAGAAACAACCGTTTCGACGTGGGCGGTGCGGGGGAACATATCGACGGGTGTTATGAGGTTTGTGCCGTCTGCTTCTTCTATAGTATAGCCGAGAGTCGCAAACACCGCGCAGTCTCTTGCGAGCGTTGCAGGGTCACACGATACGTAAACCACACGCTCGGGCGACATTTCAGCAACAGTTTTTATAAGCTCTGCGTCACAGCCCTTTCTTGGCGGGTCGAGGATTATTACATCGGGTCTGATGCCTTCACTTTTGAGCTGCTGTGCCGCCTGAGCGGCATCCGCGCAGATAAAGCGTGCGTTGGTGATTGAGTTAAGCTCGGCGTTTTTCTTTGCGTTTTCAATCGCGGGAGCAACAATCTCAACACCGATAAGCTCCTTAACTTTTTTCGCCATTGTCAGACCGATTGTGCCGACACCGCAGTACATATCAAGCAGCACTGTGTCGGGTGTGAGACGTGCATATTCCGCCGCAATCGAATACAGCTTTTCCGTCTGGTCACGGTTGACCTGATAGAATGAAAGCGGTGATATTTCAAATTTTGTGCCGAGGAGTGTGTCTGTGATTTCCGCTTTGCCGAAAAGCGTTTTTGTTTTTTCGCCAAGCACAACGTTTGTGTTTTCTTTGTTTATGTTTATGCTCAGTCCTGTTGCACCGAGCGGCTCGATAGCTTCCCACAGCTTGTCTGCGCAGGGCAGTGAATTGCCGTTTATGACGATACATACGGAAATCTCATCGCAGTCCTTTGATGCGCGTATATAAAGGTGGCGCACAAGACCGACACCTGTTTTTTCGTCATAGACCGATATGCCGTTTTCATCAATGAAGTTGCGCATTACGTCTGCAATTTCGGAAAACTTTTGCGGCTGAAGGCGGCAGGCTGTGCAATCTATAATATTGTGGCTGTGGAACGAATAAAAGCCGAGCTTTGCCTTGCTGTTTTCGATGCCTGCAGGCAGCTGTGCCTTGTTGCGGTAATAATCCGTGCGGTCACTGCCGACAATTTCAAGAAGCTTTACGTCAAGTCCACCGATTCGTCTGAACGCATCGGCAACCTTCTGCTGCTTTATTTTCAGCTCTGCGCCGTATGTGATATGGCGGTATACGCAGCCGCCGCAACGGTTGAACACGGGGCAATCCGATTCTGTTCTGTCGGGTGACGGTGATATTATGCTCATTGCCTTTGCAACAGCGTAGTTCTTTTTGACCTTTATCGCGTGGGCAAGCACGGTATCGCCAACCGCAGTGTTGCTGACAAAAACTGCCATCCCGTCTTTGTGACCTACTCCGTTTCCTTCGGCGGTCATCCCTGTTATCTCAAGTTCAAATTCATCATTTTTTCTCAAGTGTTTTACCTCTGCGATATTTAATGATATTTATAATAACCTTATATATGACGTATCCTGCGGTAACGCCGACTGCACCGCCGATTGCGTCAATCAGAATATCTGTGAGCTGAAACGCCCTGCCCTCGATAAACAGCTGATGTATTTCATCAGTCAGTGCGTAGAATACGCCGATGACAAAACTTGGTATTATGAGCGGCTTTTGTGCTGTGTGATAAAGTGCGTTGAACAGCAGCAGACCAAGTCCGCAGTATTCGAGCGCGTGTGCGATTGATCGGAATGCGTCGTGACCTATGTATTCGATAAATTTTGTTAATATCTTTGCGAAAAAATCCATAACGCTCAGGCTTAATTCGGAAGACTGTGCCGCAGGCTGATGCGACAGCACAAAGATAATTGCCATACATACGGCAACGAGAAGCCAGCTTACCGATATAAGAGCTTTTCTTTTTGTGTTCATTCAATTGTTCCCTTTTGCTTTATTTGAGCAGCTCTGCACAGGTGAGCTGAACCATATTTCCCGAATGAAGGATTTTAACTCCCGTCATCTTCTCAGCTGTTGCGACGTATCTGCTTGTGTAAAACAGCGGCAGGAAAACAGCGTTTTGCACAAGGTAATTCTGTGCGGCTGTGCAGCCTTCAACAACGCTCTGCGGTGAACCTGCGGCAGAAAGCTGGTTGAGAAGCTTGTCAAAATTCTGCGATGAGAAACGGCAGACGTTTGCTCCGCCGCCAAAGGAACGCATAAACTCGACGGCTGTCTGCGCGTCTGAGGTTATTTTTGAAAGTGCACACTGGTAGTCGCCCGATTTTACACGGCGTTCAAGTTCATCTGCTTCAACAACTTCGACTCCTGCTGTCAGATCTAAGCCGAAGAGCTGCTGCCAATCCTGTATTACCTTGCGCATTGCATCCTCTTCTTCAGCTGTGCAGAGCACGGTGACTCGGCAACCGTTGCCCTGAGTGAATTCGTCATAGTATTTTTTTGCGGTAACGGCGTTGTATGCAGGTAAGCCGATCTGCGGTGCAACCTCGGAATACGGTCTGCCCTCAACGGTACATGATGCGGGAACAATTCCGGTTGCCGTTGTTGTCATGTTTGTGATGCCCGAACGTATTACGTCATATTTTGTTGCCAATGCAAGTGCCAGACGCATTTTCGGGTTCTGCATTGTTTCGTCGGCGCAGTTGAACATAAGACCCCATACGCCGTTGTTGATTTCGTGCACGGTGCATTTTTTCTTTGCTTCTTCTACCTGCGCTGCGGTGAGCGGTGCTACGGCATACGTGCCGTCGAGCAGGTTATCCAGAATAACTTTTTCATCCTGCGTGAATGCATATGTTACGGAATATATGGGCGCCTGCGAAGCTTCGTTATCGGGGTTACTGCGCAGAACAATATTGCTCTTTTCATACCAGCGTGAAAGGTAGAACGGACCGTTGCACAGCACGTACTCTGCGCCGAGTCCGTAACGACCCTTTGTTGCTTCGAAGAATGCACGGTTGCACGGTGCGGTAACAGGCTCGGCAAGCATACGGATAAATTCCGAGCCGGTGTATTCAAGCTGAATTTCAAGCGTGTAATCGTCTATTGCTCTCACACCAAGTCCGGTGACGGGCAGTTTGCCGCTGTTGACTTTTTCGGCATTTTTTATCATAAATAGCTGCTGAGCGTAAGGCGACTGTGTTTCAGGGGCAAGCGCACGCTGTATGCCGAATACAAAATCGTGTGCGGTTACGCGAAGGTCAATTGCCGTTTCGTAGTTTTCGCCGAAAATTTCTTCGTGGTTTGAGTTGATGTGCCATTTGCTGTCTTTTCTGAGTCTGAAAAGGTAAGCAAGTCCGTCGGGAGAGACCTGCATATCTGATGCGGCGGCAAGCACGATTTTGCCGTTTTCATCTGCTTTCATCAGGCTTTCGTAGCAGTTTGCGGCAACCGTCAGGCTTTCGTTGCTGTAGGCAGTCTGTGGGTCAACAGAGGTTGGCTCTTTTGGCAGAGGGCATCTCAGCTCAGCATTTCTTACGGTTTTGGAGCAGCCTGTCAGTGAGCTGCAGGCAATAATGAAGATAAGTGCGGTGGATAATATTCTTAATGCGTTTTTTGTCATTTTTTTAACAACTCGCTTTATATTGTGGATTTGGTTTGAAATAATAACAATATATCTATTATATATCATCACAAGCAATAAGGCAATTGTTTTTGAAGCACATAGCAAAAAAAGAAATCAATAAAAAGGAAACGCAAAAACATAAAATTTTTGTGCAATTTCTAAAAAAATTATTGAAAAAGAGAAAAGGTTATGTTATAATTCACCATAGTATTCGTTTTTTGAGCGAATATCGTTTAATTCTAAACACACAATCGGTCTGTGCCCGGAAAGGCACGGCTGTAAGGAGGAAACCACATTGAAAGCGTATAACGCAAAAGACATTCGTAACATTGCACTTGCTGGCCACGGCGACAGAGGTAAGACAACTCTCGCCGAAGCTATGCTTTATATTGCCAAGGCAACTGACCGTCTCGGCCGTGTTGCAGACGGTAACACAGTACTTGACTTTGACGCAGAAGAGAAGCGCCGCACAGCGTCCGTCTCTACTGCTGTTGCTCCGCTCGAATGGGGCGGCTGCAAGATAAATCTTCTCGACACTCCCGGTATGTTCGACTTTGCAGGCGGCATTGCTGAGGGTATGCGCGCTGCAGAGTGTGCACTTATCGTTGTCGGCGGCAATATGGAAAAATTTGACGTCGGTGCAGAGAAGGCTCTTAAAGCTGCCAATAAGCGCGGCATCGCAAAGATGTTTGCTGTCACAAGACTTGACACAGAGCAGAACGACTTCTACCGTACGTTCAACACCATCGTTGCTCAGGTCGGTGCTTCCGCCTGCCCGATGATTGTTCCTCAGATTGTTGACGGCAAAATTGTAAGCTACGTAAACCTTGTCACAAACAAGGCTTATTCATACACATACGGCAATGCAAACGAGATTGCTATGCCCGATGACGACAGAGTCAATGCCATGAGAGACATTTTCACTGAGGCTGTTGCTTCCGCAGATGATGAACTTATGGAAAAGTTCTTCGAGGGTGAAGCATTTACTCAGGAAGAAATCGTCAAGGGTCTCAAGCAGGGTATTGTTGACGGTACAGTTGTGCCTGTATTTGCATGCGCAGGCTACACAATGGATGCTGTCGATATGCTCCTTGACTGTATTGCAAACTTCGCTCCCGATGCTACAAACGCAGGCGAGGGCGGCGTTGAGTGCGATGAAAACGGTCCGCTTGCAGCTATCTGCTTCAAGACGGTTGCTGACCCGTTCGTAGGTAAGATGTCCTACTTCAAGGTTATTTCCGGTAAGCTCACATCAGATGTAGCTGCTGTCAACTCACGCACAGGCGAGCCTGAGCGTATGGGCAAGCTCGTTACCGTACGCGGCGGCAAGCAGGAAGATGCCGCTTGCATCCCTGCAGGTGATATCGGTGCTGCAACAAAGCTTGCAAACACAATCACAGGCGATACACTTTATGCACCCAAGAACGAGGTTATTCTTGATCCCGTTTCCTTCCCTGCACCCTGCTTCTCAATGGCAGTCAACGTCCGCAAGAAGGGTGAAGAGGAAAAGGTTGCTTCCGGTATGATTCGTCTTTGCGAAGAAGATCCTACCATTATGTTCCAGATAAACAAGGAAACACGTGAGCAGGTCGTCAGCGGCCTTGGCGAGCAGCACCTTGACGTTGTCAAGTCAAAGCTCAAGTCCAAGTTCGGTGTTGAGGTTGATCTCACTGTTCCCAGAGTTGCATACAGAGAAACGATCCGCAAGGTTATTGACAAGCAGGGTCGCCATAAGAAGCAGTCCGGCGGTCACGGTCAGTTTGGTGACGTATGGATTCGTTTTGAGCCGTATATGGGCGAAGAGGATTTCGTATTCACATCTGACGAAGTTGTCGGCGGTGCTGTTCCGAAGAACTTCTTCCCCGCAGTTGAAAAGGGCCTTCGCGACTGTATCGCAAAGGGTCTTATCGCAGGCTACCCGATGGTAGGCATCAAGGCTGCTCTTCACGACGGTTCTTACCATCCTGTTGACTCATCCGAAATGGCATTCAAGACTGCTGCCGCTCTTGCGTTCAAGGCTGCTATCCCCGAGGCACAGCCCACAATCCTTGAGCCTGTAGGTCTTCTTAAGGTATATATGCCCGAGTCAAAATTCGGTGACATCATGGGTGATATCACAAAGCGCCGCGGTCGCGTTATCGGTATGGGTCCGTCCGATGAGCCTGCTCTTCAGGAATTTGTTGCTGAAGTTCCCATGGGCGAAATGGGCGATTTCGCAACCGTTCTCCGTCAGGTTACTCAGGGCAGAGGTCACTTCACCTTTGAGTTTGTCCGCTATGAGGATGCTCCGATGAACGTTCAGCAGAAGGTTATCGAAGACGCAAAGGCAAGAATGGAAGAAGAATAATATTATTGATGGAATTTCAGTCGGGCACCTCGAAAGGTGCCCGACTTTTTTATATAAATATGCTTGCAACAGGGTTGGGTTTTGTGGTAAAATGATCAAAGTGGAGTCGGCGATTGATGGTGGATATGTTTCGGTTAACGATGAAATGCCTTGCCGACTGTTTGTGTGCTGACTTATGTGATTGTCAGTTAAGTTAAAGCGAAAAATCAACAAGGAGATAAGCGAAATGATTTGTAGAAAATGCGGAGCAGACATTCCGGATAACAGTACGGTATGCGCTGTTTGCGCTTCAACTATAGTAAAACGTGAACCCGTTTCTCAGCCTGTGGCGCAGCGCCCCATGGCACAGCGCCCTGTTCAGTCTGCGGTACAGAATTCTGAGATACCCCGTCCTGTAGAGTTCCGTTCCGCACCTATTCAACCTATAACACCGCGCCCTATGCCTACTCAGCCTGTGGCACAGCGTCAAGCTCCCACACAGCCTGCGACACAGTGTCAAGCTCCTGCGCAGCCTGTGGCACAACGCCCTGCGGCACAGCGTCCCACAGCACCGCCCCCTGTAGGGTTCCGCCCTGCGCCTGCTCGCCCTGCACCGGCTCGTCCTGCGGCACCGAAACCTGAGCAGCCGCGTCCTGAACAAGCAAAGCCTGCAGTGCACAAACCCGAACAGGCACATCCCGAGGCAGTGAAGCCTTCGGCTAAGATTTCCAAGCAGTCACGCCCTGCAAAAAAGAAGTCTGCGGCACAGCTTTCCAAACAGCTGCGTAAAAAAGTTGTCGGACTTGTGGCACAGGTTAAAAACATACTGAAGTCCGATGATGAAAAGAAGAAAAAATTTATTTCTCTGGTCGGTGGTATAAGCGCTGCCGTGTTGATTGTTCTTGTTGTTCTCTTCTCTTCGCTTGGAAAATTCTTCGGCAAATTAGAACTTTACGATACCCTCAGCACCTGCGAATGGGAATGTGAAACAGAGAAGACAAGCGGATATTTCGGCTACAGCTATAACGATACCGAAGAAATACGTTTCAATTATCCCGAGTTCGGATTCAAAGGAATCGCTACGTTTGATGAAAGCAGATATGAATATAAAATCAAAAGCTCAAAGAAGATTGTAATTGACGGCATAAAATACAAGGTAAAGTTTAATGACGTCGATGGCGACGGTGTGCACGACGAGATGATATTTGAAGCCTCCGGCAAAGATAAAGAAAACGCAAAATTTGCAAAAAATTGGGAATGTACAAGCGAATACCACGGCGAGTTCAAAGTTTTTGAAGATACCTGGAGCTTTGTTGTCAAAGGCTGGCAGAATATGTTGAAATAAAAATTCCTCCTATGATAGTTTTTCTACCATAGGAGGTTATTTTTTGCTTATATTCTGTTTTTGTTTGCTCTTCTGAGTATTGCAATCAGCGGACATATCAGAAGTCCGCAACAAAGGTTACTGACCGCGTGAGTAACGTCAAAAGGCAGACCTGCGACAATCCATGCAATCATACCCTTGAAATTCAGACCGAAAAGAAGAGCCTGGGCAGGGGCGTAGAGTATGCCGTAAAACAGACCGTGTGCCGCGCAGACAAGCGAATAGACAACGGGTCTTATTTTTTTTGGCATATTTTTCGGCAGTAACATAACTGCACCCCAGAGCACGGTCCATATGTACAGGTATGGTATCCACCAGGTTGCAAATCCGTTGAGCAGACCTGTGACAAACACAAAAATATACAGCGGATATAGCGCTTTTTGCCTGTAAACAACGGTTATCGCCACGATAAACGTGCCTATGAGATGGATATTCGGCAGCAGGTCCATCAGTATTTTTGAGGCGTACATCA
Source organism: Acutalibacteraceae bacterium (assembly GCA_045637465.1). Lineage (GTDB taxonomy): Bacteria > Bacillota > Clostridia > Oscillospirales > Acutalibacteraceae > UBA8612. Next base: position 170,908 of record JAZTZM010000040.1, read on the forward strand.
TTGCGCCCAGCATACTGAAAACTGCTGTTTCGCGAAGTTTCAGCTTCATTTCTGTGCCCTTAATGAATACACGGCGCCTGCGGTTATGTCGGTTACGTCAACGCCTGTGGGCGCCATTTCACCGTTGATGTAAAATGCCCAGTACATACCGTGCGTGTCGTAATCAACCGTAATGCCGTTTACTGTTTTGACATAGAGACCGTAAGGACCTTCTTCACCCTGAATCAGATTAAGCTCCTGAAGCGCTTCACCGACGATCTTTTTGTCGGTGCTGATTTCAAAGGCGGTTTCGTTTCCGTCAGGGTCTGTTACCGTGAACGTGAATTTTGTTGCACCCTCACCAATCGGTGTTGCATCCTGAGTGGAGGATGTTGCCTCGGCAGTCTGAGGGGTTTCGGGTGTGTTGTTACAGCCGAATGTAAACAGTGCTACAGCCGCAATGAGCACGGTACAAACAGCAGCACGCAACACTTTTTTTGCAAGTGTTCTCTGCATAGTTTGTTTTCTCCTTATTTTTTTATGTTTTGTCCCTCTTCTGCCGGCACTCGCGGCGTTTTGCTCGGGCAATTGTCATCCGGGTATTTCGACTGCGGTGCGTGCTTATTTCACCTTCTCAAGATTATTCTCAATGGCTTGTCCCCGATTTGCGGCATCGGGCAGAAAAAAGCAAAAAACGTTGCACCTCACGGCGACGGGCTCGTGCAGGAGTTTCACCTGCTTCCCCGACAATGACCTATTGATTATAGCATATTGTTTTGTTTTCGACAATATTATGCAAAACATCGCAATTATAAAAATTTTTAAAAAAATTATGCTCCAGATAGTGACAAATCGTTTTATATATATTATTATATATAAGATATAAAAGAATGCGGAGGCGTTTTCTGTGTTGAATTTATTTAAAATCATTATGGCTATCGTAACTGCCTTTTCAGGTCTGGGTTCTCACATCAGTTTTGCGACATTTGAAGAACTTTTTACGGATTCTTTATCTCTTGTCATTTCACGCTCGGATTTCCTTGAAGATATGGGCGATGAGAGTGTTGTGGCGGTTGACGAAAACTACGGATACGCTCAGAATACCGTGTTGCTGTTTTTTGCCGAGGATGCAGGCTTTTTCAAAAAACTCAATGCTCTGCACGAAACAGGCGGTGTCACTGTGGGCAGTATGCCCGAAATGAATCTCTGCGTTATAAAAACTCCGCATATGAGCTTAGATGAACTTAATGCTTATTGCGAAAAGATGATGGAGCACGATGCGGTTGCACTGGCAACAATATGCCCTGCACACAGACTCGAAGAGCAGTATACACCTGACGATCCGTTTACCGAGTACGATTGGTACACGGAGGAGTGGAACGAAGAAAGCCCCTACGGCAACAACTGGTGGCTCGAGGCTATTGACGCACGCGGTGCATGGGGTTATGACAGCCTTTATGAACAGATTGATATCGGCGTTGTTGACGGCGGATTCGAACTTGATCACGATGACCTCAAGGGCAAAATTACTTTCCCGAACAGGTTTGAAGAATCGCGCAACCGCTCCGACAGCCACGGCACGCACGTTGCGGGAATTATCAGCGCAAAGGCTGATAACGGTGTCGGCATAAGCGGAATCTGTCAGGATGCGGAGCTTATCTGCGTTGATTGGACTCCGTCTGACGATCAGATCTGGTTTCCCGATGCTGCCGTTCTTTTCGGACTCGGTAAGGTTGTTAAGGCAGGGGCGAAGGTTGTCAATTTATCCGTCGGCATGTCTAATTCCATCTCATCGGGTGACAACGAATTCTCCTCAATTGTCAATTTCTTTGATGCAATGATTTATTCATACTCAATGGGTTCATTACTGAGCAAGGGTTATGATTTTGTTGTTGTTCAGTCCGCCGGCAACGGAAACGAAGACGGCTATGCCGTATCCGCTTCACAGAACGGTCTTTTCTGCGGCATCAGAGATTTCGGTGCTTTCCTTCCATTTATCGGTGTTGACAAGCAGGATCTTCTTGACAGAATTATCATTGTCGGCAGTGCAGGTGTTGAAGTAGGCGGCTACGTTCAGGCAAACTCATCAAACGTAGGCAATGCGGTCGATATATGTGCTCCCGGTATAACGGTTTACAGCAGTGTTACCGACAACAGCTACGGCGCAAAATCGGGCACTTCAATGGCGGCTCCGATGGTTACAGGTGTGGCATCACTTGTGTGGGCGGTCAATCCCGACCTTACCGCTCCTGAGGTAAAGAAGATTGTATGTGAAAACACAAAGGATTTTGCAGAACCTTCACCTGAAAAATATTTTAGCGACGTAGGTCACCAAAGGTATCCGATGGTCAATGCCAAGCTTGCTGTTGAAGCGGCGCTTGTGCAGAAAGGTAACGTTGCCTCTGTCGCGTTCAGCGGCTATTCAAAAGAAGCGGTAACCTTTACGGATGACAGCGGCACGGAGTTTATGTTCGAAACAAACGAACAGGGTGAGCTCAGCTGTGTTCTGCCGCTTGGCAATTACAGCGTAGTGTCGCAAGGTATAGATAAAAACATAGAAATCAATGAGAATATAAACATCACAGTCGGAGGATAAGAATGGAACCCGGTATTGTTGCGGCAAAGCTGATGGCTTACGTAATTGACGGTGTTGATCTGCAGACACAAACCGATATGAGTATAGATCACGATGCTCTTTTCGGGTTTGCCAAATCACACAGTATAGATAACGTTGTCGGCTTGGCTCTGGAAAAACTGAATATGATGCCGCCGCAATACAGACAGGCTTATTCAAGATCCTACAAGATATCTCTTATGCGTGAAGCAACGCAGGAGATTGAAACACAGGAGATTTGTGCTGAGCTTGAGCGGCTCGGTATAAAATATATGCTGCTCAAAGGCAGCGTGATGAAGCACCTTTATCCCACACCCGACCTTCGCTCAATGTGCGATGTTGATATTCTTTATGATACGGCGTTTGCCGATAAGCTTACTCCGCTTATGGAGGAACACGGCTATGAGCTCTTTGAAGCGTCAGGCACGGGCGACATAAATCTTTCTTATATCAAAAAACCGTTTATGAATATCGAGTTTCACGGTGTGCTGATTGACAAGGACGTTCCGCTTTACAATGCTTACTTCGGTGAGAATTTTGAGCACACGGTGCCCGATGAAGGCTTCAGGGTAAAATACCCCGATGAGGATTTTTTTGTGTTTATGATGGCGCACCTTGCCAAGCATTATTTTAACGGCGGTACGGGTCTGAGGTCGCTTGCGGATATATGGCTCTACCTACGTAAAAAGCCGCAGCTGAATATGACAGCGATAAAAGCAAAGCTCAGACAAATCGAGCTGGATGAATTCACCGACATAATTATCGGTGTCAACGGTGTGCTGTTTGACGGCAACGAGCCGACGGCTCAGCAAAGCGAAGTGATCGACTATATTTTTCACAGCGGCACTTACGGCACGGTTGACCAGAAGTCAGAGAATAATATGCAAGGCAAAAGCAAAGTCGGATTTTTGTTTCAGCGTCTTTTCCCTGACAGAGATTTTATGGCGATAAACTATCCTGCCGTCAGAAAATGTGTTTTACTGTTGCCGTTTTTCTGGACTATAAGACTTGTGAAAATCTTGGTAAGAAAAGATTACAAGGGCAGTGACGTCAGTATGGTAATGAGTCTGGATGCTTCACAGCTTGATGCGAGAAGAATTCCCGGCAAGCCTGAGGTGGATTATAACTATAACAACCGAAAGGAAGATAAATAAATGATCAGAAGAGCAGAAGAAATGAAGAGCGCAGTAAAAGTAAATATGCGCGAGGGTGACGGTCAGGTTGTCGTCACAAATATGCTTGAAGCAGGCGAGTATAAAGGCAAGTCAAGGCTTCTTGCAACGCTTACCCTCGAGCCGGGTTGCTCAATCGGTGAGCACGTGCACGAGAATGAAGAAGAGATTTTTTACGTTGTTGAGGGCGAAGCTCAGTATTACGACGACGGTGAGTGGGTCACACTTAATAAGGGTGACAGCTGCCTTTGCCTTGGCGGTCAGAAGCACTCAATCGCAAACCGCAGCGACAAGACACTTGTTGTTGTCGCAGTAATTCTCACATACTAAGTAAACTATTCTGAAAGGAATCTGAATAAAATGCAGTGGACAGGTCTTAACGAATTAAGAGAAAAATATCTCGCTTTTTTTGAATCAAAAGAGCACCTGAGGATGCCGAGCTTCTCGCTTGTTCCTCAGGGTGACAAGAGCATCCTGCTCATCAACGCAGGTATGACTCCTATGAAAAAATATTTCACAGGTGAGGTAACTCCCCCCAGCAAGAGAGTTACAACCTGCCAGAAATGTATCCGTACACCCGACATCGAAAACGTCGGCAAAACAGCACGTCACGGCACATACTTTGAAATGCTCGGCAACTTCTCATTCGGCGATTACTTCAAGCGTGAGGCAACAGCCTGGGCTTGGGAATTCTTCACCAAGGTGCTTGAGATTCCCGAAGAGCTTCTTTATGTGAGCGTTTATCTTGAGGATGATGAGGCTTACGATATCTGGACCAAAGAGGTCGGTGTTGATCCCTCTCATATGGTTCGCTTCGGCAAAGAGGATAATTTCTGGGAGCACGGCGCAGGTCCCTGCGGTCCCTGTTCGGAGATCTATTTTGACAGAGGTCCTTCAAAGGGTTGCGGCAGTCCCGACTGTAAGGTCGGCTGCGAGTGCGACAGATTTATTGAAGTCTGGAACCTTGTTTTCACTCAGTTTGAAAACGACGGCAAAAACAACTACACACGTCTTGCAAATCCCAATATCGACACAGGTATGGGTCTTGAAAGACTTGCTTGCATAATGCAGGATGTTGACAACCTTTTTGAGGTTGACACAGTTAAGAACATTATGAAGCACATAATGGATATTGCAGGCATCAACTACCACGACGATGAGAAGAAGGATGTTTCGCTCCGCGTTATCACCGACCATATCAGAAGCACAACGTTTATGATAGGTGACGGTGTTCAGCCCTCCAACAGCGGCAGAGGCTATGTTCTCAGACGTCTTCTCCGCCGTGCGGCTCGTCACGGCAGACTCATCGGCATCGACAGACCCTTCCTTGCAGAGGTCTGCGACACCGTAATTGAAGAAAATAAAAACGCATATCCCAACCTTGTCGAGAAGCAGGATTACATCAAGAAGGTAATCTCAATGGAAGAGGAGAGCTTCTATAAGACTATTGATTCGGGTCTCGGTCTTCTTAACGAGATGATGGACAAGGCAGAAAACGGTGTGCTTTCGGGTGAGGATGCATTCAAGCTTCAGGATACCTACGGCTTCCCGATTGACCTTACAAAGGAAATCGTAAGCGAAAAGAATATGACTGTTGACGAGGAGAGATTCCGTCAGCTTGTCGAAGAGGCAAGACTTCTTGCAAAGAGCGTAAAGAGAAACGCTGCAGACTCCGACTGGAGAAGTAACGGTGTTTCATTCAAGGATATTGCGGCTACCGAGTTTACAGGTTACACCGAAAACAACACAGATGCGGTTGTGCTCGCACTTGTTGCCGACGGTGAGAGAAAAGATTTCATCAATGACGGTGACAGCGCAGTTGTTGTGCTCGACAAAACCTCTTTCTATGCAGAGAGCGGCGGTCAGGTAGGCGACAGCGGTGTAATCAGAATAGGCGAAAGCGTATTTGAGGTTGTAAAGACAACCAAGGACCCCGACGGTGCATACCTTCATCAGGGCGTGCTTGTCGGCGACGGTATCAAGGTCGGCGATAAGGCTGTTACCGTATACAACGAAGAGCTGAGAGAGGCAACAAAGAGAAACCACACTGCGGCTCACCTTCTTCAGGCTGCACTTCGTGAAATTCTCGGCTCACACGTTGAGCAGGCAGGTCAGCTTGTCAATGACTCAGCTATGAGATTTGACTTCACACATTTCTCAGCCCTCACAACCGAGGAGATTGAGAAGGTTGAAAATAAGGTCAACGAAATTATTCTTTCAGCTTGTGCAGTAACAAGCACAGAGATGCCTATTGAAGAGGCAAAGAAGATGGGTGCAATGGCACTCTTCGGCGAGAAGTACGGCGACGTGGTACGCGTTGTAAAAGCAGGCGAATTCTCAACAGAGCTTTGCGGCGGTACACACGTTGACAACGCAGGTAAGCTCGGTCTGTTCAAGATTGTTTCCGAATCCTCCGTTGCTTCGGGTGTGCGCAGAATTGAGGCTGTAACAGGCAAGGGTGTTGTTGAATATATCGCTTCCCTCAACGCACTTATTGCAAACACCGCAAAGGCAATGAAGCTCGGCAACGTCAGCGAGATTGACCGCAAGGCGGCTTCAATGGCAGCTGAAATCAAGGAAAAAGAAAAAGAGATTGCTGCTCTTTCTTCACAGCTTACAGACCTTAAGTCTGCGGATATATTTGCCGCTCCCGAAGCTGTCGGTGCAGTTAAGCTCGTTATTGCAAGGGTTGAGGATATGTCTGCTGACGATATCCGCTCACTCGGCGATAAGGCAAAGGAGCAGGGCGACGATATTGTTGCCGTAATTGCCTGTGTAAACAATGAGAAGGGCAGCGCAAACATCGCTGTTGCCTGCGGTAAGGCTGCTGTTGCGGCAGGTGCAAATGCAGGCGCAATCGTTCGTGCAGTCGCACAGCTTGCAGGCGGTAACGGCGGCGGTAAACCCGACTTTGCTATGGCAGGCGCAAAAGATCTTTCAAAGCTGGACGATGCTGTTGCAGCTGCAAACGGTATTGTTGCAGGTATGCTGAAATAAGGAGGATTAAAAAATGTCCGATTGTATTTTCTGTAAAATAGCTACGGGAGAGATTCCGAGCAAAAAGGCATATGAAGACGAAAAGGTTCTCGCTTTCTATGACCTTGACCCTCAGGCTCCCGTTCACATCCTTGTTATTCCCAAGGAGCATATAAAATCAGCGGCTGAGATTGATGAGAGCAACTCTGCTCTCGTCGCTCACATCTTTGAGGTTGCCGCAACGCTCGCCAAAGAGCTCGGCCTTGATAACGGCTTCCGTGTTGTTACAAACTGCGGTGAGAGTGCGGGTCAGAGCGTGCACCACATCCACTTCCACCTTCTCGGCGGCAGAGATTTCACCTGGCCTCCGGGCTAAGCAAATTTTCTTTAAGAAAATTTGCAGCGATATAAATTCCGAAGGGATTTATATCATATCGCAGCTGAGATTTATCGAGGCTATATCGCAACCGAACGCAAGTGAGGTTATATCGCATTTGCCGCAAGGCAAATATATCGCTGACATAGTTTCTTGCGGAATTTGTGATATGCACCTGCGGTGCATTAATGCGTTTTGAAAAACGCAAATCATGCAAAATTCATTTTGCAAATCACGATTTTAAAAAAATCAAATCATGCCGTAAGGCAAATCATATTTTTAATACCTCAATAAAACTCAATGCACAAAATAAAATAGTAGCATCGAGGAAAGCTTATGCTAAGGTCTTTGTGTTTTAATGATTTGCTTGAGCATGATTTGGCTTGTAGCCATGATTTGTTGCGTTGCAACATAATTTGAATTGATTAAAATCAATTCATTGTCCATATGTTAACAGAAAGGACTAACTGAAAATGGGCGAATTTTATAAAATGAAAATAGCAGGGCTTGAAAGGGAGCTTCCCATCTGCCCTCTTAACGATAAGGTGAGCATCGCAGGCTTCATTATTTTCGGCGATGTTGAGCTGACCGTGAAATCCTGTGAGGAGCTTCTCAAAAAAGTTCCTGAGTTCGATTTCATAGTCACCCCCGAAGCCAAGAGCATTCCGCTCGCTTACGAGATGTCGAGACAGAGCGGCAAGAAGTATTTTGTCGCAAGAAAAAAGCCGAAGCTTTATATGCAAAGTCCCATCACAGTTGATGTGCGTTCAATCACAACCGATGCTGAGCAGGTGCTCATCCTCGACGGTGCAGACGGTGAGCAGATAAAGGGCAAGAGAGTTGTCATTATCGATGACGTTATCAGCACGGGCGAATCGCTTGCTGCTATGGAAAAGCTTATGGCTCACTTTGATGCTCAGGTTGTTGCAAAGGCCGCCGTCCTCGCAGAGGGCGATGCCGCCAAGCGTGACGATATCGTATATCTCGAAGAGTTACCTCTTATATTTACATGATTTCAAGACCGTTTGCATTTGTAGGTCTGAGCTACGTTTTTGCTCTGATTATGCTCGGCGTTGTCGGCATGAACGTGTGGGTGCTTGCTGTGTGTGCGGCAGGTTGTGCGGCAGTTTCTTTGCTTTTGAAGCGCTTGCAGGGCCGTGCGGTATATGCTGTTTGCGGCGTGAGCATTCTTGCCGCGTGCATCAGCTTCAGCTGCGCAGAAACTCTTGTATACGCTCCGACGCTTGATTTTATCGGTGAGGATTTATCGGTTACGGCAACCGTTACCGAAATCGAATTTTCACGTGATAACACTTATTATATTCTGCGTGCCGATGAAATAGGCGGCAGGGAGGCCGACTGCAAAATGCGGATGTGGCTTAAAGAGCCTGTTGGTGCTGCAGTGGGTGACAAAGTAAGCTTTGTCGGTGATGTAAAGAAGATTGGACAGACTGAAGAATCTCACAGCTATTACAAATCAAACGGAATTTTCCTCAATGTTCGTGCTGACGGCTCCGTTTCTCTGATTGAGGCTGATAAGCATCCTCTCGGGTACTATGCCGATGTTGCACGAAGCTATGCAGGCGATGCGCTCAGGCGTTTCGTCGGCGGAGACGGCGGTGACCTTGCCGTGAGTATGCTCACCGGTGACAAGAGCCGTCTTGATACTGCAGTGAACAACGCATTCAAAGCCTGCGGTCTTTCGCACACTCTTGCGGTGTCGGGCCTTCATATGAACGTGATTGTGCTCGCGCTCTATAAGCTTGTGCGGCTGTTATTCAAAAAGGCACGCAGGGTCAGTGCTCTGCTGTGCATTCCCGTGGCGCTGTTTTACGTTATATTTTCAGGCTTTTCGGTTTCAGCCGTCAGAGCCTGTGTGATGATAACGGTTATGCTTTCGGGCGTGGTGATTTCTCGGCGCAACGACCCTCTCAATTCGTTAGGGTTAGCGGTACTGCTGATAACGCTATTCAACCCTTATGCGGTGAGTGATTGGTCGTTTATGCTCTCGTTTTCATCAACACTCGGCATCGTGCTGTTTTCTCCCGTGCTTTCATCTTTCGACAGAAAAGTGAAGCAGAGAATTAAAAACAAGGCTGTTTCATCAGTAATTGTCGGTGTGAGTGATGCGCTTGCGGTTTCTGTTGTTGCAACCGCGTGCACAATGCCTGTTATGGTTCTTTTTGTCGGGCAGATGTCGCTTGTGTTTGCTCCTGCAAACCTTGCCGTGTTTTTCGCAGTGCCCGTGTTTATGGTTTCAGCTGTGTGCACGGTGATGTTAAGCCTTCTGCCGTTTGATTTGCCTGCTCAGGCTGCAGCTTTTGTCTGCCGTGCTGTGGGACATTATCTGCTGAAGGTTGCGGATACACTGTCGGGTGCGCTGTTTTCAAGCGTCAGGGTCGACTCGTTTGTTCTCACCGTATGGCTTGCGGTTGTTTTCGCCGTGTCAGCCTTTGCGGTTTTCCTCATCCGTGACAGGAAACGCCTTGTGATATTCGGTACAGTGCTTGTCAGTTTTTCGCTGGCTGTCACTTGCCTTGTGTCTGCTTTTGCCGATTTCGGCAAGGTCAACGTCACAGCCGTAAACGTGCTTGACGGTGCGTGCTTTATCGTTTCAAAAGGCACGTCAGCTGTTATGGTGGGTTGCTCGGGTGATGAATACGTTGTTGGCAACGTGCTTGATGAGCTGGGAGTTTCACGGCTTGAGGCTGTGATTATTCCTGCCTTCACCAAAGAGAACGACAACTGTGCCGATACGGTAAGCCGTCTGTATACGACAAAACAGATTGTGGCTTATCCCGGTTGCGGTTTTGAAAATCTGCCGGACGGCACGATAAAAACCGACAATTTTTCATACGATTTTCACGGCATACATATAAACTATTACTATGACAGCGGCTACGATTACTGTACAATCACAACGGATACGAAAAGTGCACTGTTTGTGTTTGGCGCAGACACTCCGCAGTCGCTGATAAAAGATACAAAGGCAGATTATCTGTTCACAAGGGCGCAGCCGCCCGTATGGATTAATATGGCGGATTATGATGCGGTTGTCGTTTCGTCAGGCGGCAATACCTTTGTTAACAGCGACACTGTCTATTCAACATTTGATAATTCCCATTTCACGCTCAGCTTCGGCAAAGGACGTGAATATAAAATAAACTCAATCTGAAAGGAGGCGGACGCATAGTGGCAACGCTGACAGAGCAGGAATTTAAAAAGCAGTTATCCTCGGGCAATCTGCCGCAGGTCTGCCTTATATTCGGTGATGAGGACTATCTCAAAAAGCATTACGCTTCACAGCTTGAAAAAAAGAGCGTTGATGAAGCAATGGCAAGCTTCAACCTTCACCGTATAAACGGAGAAAGCTTTGTGTTTGACGAGCTTTATCAGGCTGTGCAGTCAATGCCTTTTATGAGCGATTACAGCTGTGTTACCGTCAAGGACCTCAACATAGAAAAACTGCCGAAGGATGAGTTTGAGCTTTTGCTCGATTTGCTCGGCGACCCGAATGAATGCTGCGTGCTTTTATTCAGGATGGATGGCATTGAGCTTGACGACAAGAAAGAAAAGACAAAGAGCTTTATTGAGGCTGTTGACAGGGTCGGCGTTGTGCTCAGGCTTGATAAGATGAAAGGCACTCAGCTGCTCAAGCTGCTTGAGGGCGGTGCGGCAAAGCGTGGATGCGTAATGTCGCGCGACGTTTCGTCTTACCTTGCCAACCGTGTCGGTGAAGACCTGAATATGCTGCTCAACGAGCTTGAAAAGCTCTGCTTTTATAAGGGCGAGGGTGAAATCACAAGGCGCGATGTCGATGCAATATGCACACGCTCGCTTGATGCAAGCGTTTTCGACCTTTCAAAGGCACTTGTGAGCGGCACTGCACAGCAGGCTTTCAACATTCTCAACGATCTTCTTGCGCAAAAGGAAAAGCCCGTTGCAATTCTCGGTACGCTGATTAATGCCTATGTTGATATGTACCGTGCCCGTGTTGCACTCAGCTCGGGTGAGGCGGCAGATGCGGCGGCAGACGTTTTTAATTACAGGCGCAGTGCTTTCAGGCTCAAAAATGCCGCACGCAACAGCGCGGATATGTCGCTTGAGCAGATTCGAAACTGCCTCGATATTCTTGCCGATGCCGACACAAGAATCAAAAGCACGGCACTTGACGAGCGCAGGATACTTGAGGAGCTTATGCTCCGATTGATGCTTATTAGTTAAGGTGAATTAAGATGATTAAGTTGAAGCAGGCTGTTATTGTGGAGGGCAAGTACGACAAGATAAGGCTCGAATCGCTTCTTGATGCCACAATAATCCAGACAGACGGCTTTGCAATTTTTAAAGATAAAGAAAAACAGCGCCTTATCCGAAGGCTTGCCGAAAAAAACGGAATACTTATTCTTACGGACAGTGATTCCGCAGGTTTCAAAATCCGCTCATTCCTTGGTGGCAGCATAAAAAACGGTCAGGTTATTCACGCCTATATTCCCGATGTGCTCGGCAAGGAAAGACGCAAGGATGCTCCTTCAAAGGAGGGTAAGCTCGGCGTTGAGGGTATGCGTACTCAGGCGCTTGTTGATGCGCTTGCGAAGGCAGGTGTGCTGTATGAGGAGGTTAGTCAGCCGGGCAAGAGGGTTGAGATGATTGACCTTTTTGAGGACGGACTCAGCGGCGGTGAAAACTCACAGGCAAAAAAAGCGGCTGTACTCAAATATCTCGATTTGCCTGAGCGGCTGTCAACCTCATCTTTTTTACAGCTCATAAATACGTTTATGACGTATGAAGAATATAAATCGGCAGTTGAAGAGTGCCGTAAGGAGTGGGAGAATGGCTGAAAAAGGTTTTGTCAGCGCGGTCATAGTTGCCGCAGGCAGCTCAAGGCGTATGGGCGGCATAAACAAGCTCCTTCTCAGAATCAAGGGCAGAGAGGTGCTCAGCCGCACGGTTGAAGCCTTTGAAAAAAACAGTGATATCAACGAGATAATAATTGCCGCCAGAGCAGAGGATATTGACGATTTTTCCGCTCTGCTGGCTGAATATAAAAAGATAAAATGTATCGTGCCGGGCGGTGAAACCCGACAGAAAAGTGTTGCTGCAGCGGTTGCGATGTGCAGTGAACAAAGTGTAATGCTCGCAATTCACGACGGTGCAAGACCGCTTGTGTCGCAGGATATCATCAGCCGTACGGTTGATGCCGCTTTTGAATACGGCGGTGCCGCCTGCGGTGTAAGGGTAAAAGATACTATCAAGGTCACCGACGGCAATTCACTTATCACCGACACACCCGATAGGTCAACTCTCTGGGCTGTGCATACTCCGCAGTGTTTTGACAAAAGTATGTATGAGCGCTGTGTTGAGTCGCTCGGTGAAAAGGCGAAGGATATGACGGATGATTGCCGCCTTGTTGAAATCTGCGGCGGTACGGTTAAAATGGTTGAAGGATCATACTCTAATATAAAAATAACGACAGCCGAGGATATTCCTATGGCAGAGTCGCTGTTGGGAGATGAGTAAAAATGTTCAGAATCGGTCACGGTTACGATGTGCACCGCCTTGTTGAGGGCAGAAAGCTTATCCTCGGCGGAGTTGAAATAGAATACGTAAAAGGTCTGCTCGGTCATTCGGATGCCGACGTGCTTCTTCACGCGATATCCGATGCGCTTTTAGGTGCGGCGGCAATGGGCGATATCGGCGGTATGTTTCCTGATAACGACCCTGCGTTCAAGGATGCTGACAGCCTTGAACTTTTAAAGCAGGTTGTTGCAAGGCTTGCCGAGGCAGGCTACAAGGTTGGCAACATTGATGCGACGGTTATCGCTCAGGCTCCCAAGCTCAAGCCGCATATTGAAAAAATGCGCGCTAACATTGCTCTTGCCTGCGGTGTTGATATATCCTTTGTCAACGTCAAGGCGACAACGGAAGAGGGTCTCGGATTCAGCGGCAGCGGCGAGGGCATTGCGGCACATTCTGTTTGTACAATAATATAAACAATGCGTTTTGAAAAACGCAAATCACGCAAATGAAATATTGCAAATCATGATTTTGTGAAAAATCAAATCATGCCGTCAGGCAAATCATATTCTTAATACCTCGATAAAGCGGATACACATAGCAAGGCGGTGACAGTGAGGAAAACTTATGTTGCTGTCTTTACGGTTAATGATTTGGCTTTGCCATGATTTCTCGTTTACACTCCATGATTTGAATTGTTGCACAATTCATTAATGCTGTTAATTGGAGAATAATAATTTTGTTCGGATATGTTAAAATATATAAGCCTGAGCTTAAAATAAAGGACTATGAGGCTTATAAAGGTGTCTACTGCTCGCTGTGCAAACAGATAGGCAAGGATTACGGCCAGCTTGCAAGGCTGACACTCAATTACGATTTTACGATGTTGGCGCTAGCAAGGCTTGCCTTTGCGCAGCAGTGTTGCGGCTTTGAGGATTCACGCTGCAGCTTTAACCCCATGAAAAAATGTCTGCAGTGTGTCAACGGTGGCGACGAGCTTGCTTTTGCCGCGGCAGCCGCAATGATAATGGTTTACCATAAGCTTTGCGACGATATAAACGATTCATCCTTTTTCAAGGCTTTTATAAAGCGTATTCTGCGTCCGTTTTTCTCATGCAAACGCAACAAGGCAAAGAAAAAGTTTCCGCAGGTTGATCAGATAATCACAGCGGCAATGACTGAGCAGAGCGAGGTCGAAAAAAAGAAAGACGCAGGCATTGATGCCTCGGCTCACCCTTCTGCTTTTGCGATGGGCAAGCTGCTGTCCTACGGCTTTGAGGGTGAAACCGCATCAAAGCTGGAGCGTTTCGGCTACCTTGCAGGGCGCTGGGTTTACCTGACGGATGCGTTTGACGATATGTACGACGACCAAAAGACATCATCCTATAATGTTTTTAATAATATAGATAAAAATGAAAAAGAAGCGGAGGAGTATGCCGAAGGTGTGCTGAACGTTACAGCCGCACAGCTTATGCGTGAGTTTGATGCGCTTGAGCCTGCACGCTTTGGCGATATCCTCGAAAACATCGTGGTTGACGGAATGTACAACACGGTGCAAACAATTAAAAAGGAGAGACAAAATGAGAAATCCGTTTGAAGTTCTCGGTTTGCCTCAGGGAGCAAGCGATGAACAGGTCCGAAATGCTTACCGCAGCCTTGCCCGCACTTACAGCGAGGGCGGCAGCTCACCCGACCCTGCACGGATGCAGGAGATAGACAGCGCCTATGATGAGATAATTATGAACCGCACGGGCGGCTCAAACACTTATTCGGGCAGCTATCAGAACGCGGGAGCTTACTATGCACCGCCTAACGATTTAGGCGATATCAGAGCAAAGATCAGAAGCGGCAATATTAACGATGCGGATACCTTGCTTGACGGAATCCCTGCGGCACAGCGCACGGCAGAGTGGTATTATCTCAAGGGCACCGTTCAGCACCGCAGAGGCTGGCTTGAGGAGGCGGCACGCAATTTTGAGCGTGCGGCTCAGATGGAGCCTTCAAACGCGCAGTACCGCAAGGCTTATGATAATATCAATGCTGACCGCTCGGGCGGCTACCGCACCGAAAGAAAAAAAGATGGCAACTCCGGCTGTTCAGCCTGCGATATATGTCAGGCACTGCTTTGTGCGGATTGCTGCTGCGAATGTATGGGCGGCGACCTGATCAGGTGCTGCTGAGGTGAATGACACAATGAAACAGTCTTCAAAAACAGCACTCGGCGGAATCGTCAGCGCGCTCAGTGTGACGCTGATGCTGATGACAGCCGTCATACCCTTTATGACCTATGCGTTGCCACTGCTTGCAGGTGCGTTGCTGATACTTATGGTAATTGAAATTAATAAACGTTGGGCGTTTATCGTCTACGTTGCGGTAAGTCTGCTTGCGGTGCTCGTTGTGCCGGATAAAGAGGCGGCGGTTTTTTACATCGCATTCTTCGGTTATTATCCGATTATAAAATCACCTCTTGAAAAACACCTGCCGAATGTGGTAGAGTGGATTATCAAGCTGTTGATTTTCAATGCATCGGCTGTCGTAGGTTATCTGTTTTCAACTTATGTGCTCGGAATCCCCTTTGACGATATGGGCAGCTTTGGCAGATACGGATTAATTCTTCTGCTTGCGCTTGCCAATGCCGTCTTTGTGGCTTACGATATAATGTTAACCAAGTTCATAACGCTTTATCTGATGAAAATCAGAAAGAGCTTTCGGAAAATTTTCAAGTAAATCTCGGAGGAACAAGAAATGTCAGAAAAAATTAAGTTTGCCGTTATCGGTGTCAGCGGAAGAGGCTCAGGTATGGCTCTCGAGCTTCAGAACGTTGAAGGTGTTGAAATTGTCGCTGTCTGTGACCTTTATCAGGACAGAGTTGACAATATGATAAAGCGCTTTGAAGAAGAGCACGGCATCACCCCCGATGGCTACACAGATTATAAAGAAATGATTAAGCGCGACGATATCGGCGCTGTTATGATTTCCACAACATGGATCACACACTCACGCATCGCTGTTGACTGTATGAAGGCAGGCAAGCACGTCGGTATGGAAGTCGGCGGCGCGGCAAGCATTGAAGAATGCTGGGAGCTTGTACGCACGAGTGAAGAGACAGGCAAGTTCTGTATGCTTCTCGAAAACTGCTGTTACGATCGCTTCGAGATGGCTCTGTTCAATATGAAGCGTCAGGGTCTCTTCGGTGAGGTTGTACATACACAGGGTGCTTATCAGCACGACCTTCGTGACGAAATCGTTCTCGGCAGAGAGAACCGCCACGGCAGACTTTACAACTTTATGAACCGTGACGGTGAGGTTTATCCGACCCATCAGCTCGGCCCGATCTGTAAGCTGCTCGATATCAACAGAGGCAACAGAATGGTATCCGTTGTTTCAATGTCCAGCAAGGCAAGAGGTCTCAACCAGTGGATTAAGGACAACAAGGGCGAGGATTATGACCTCTACGGTTATGATTTCACACTCGGCGACGTTGTAACAACAATGATCAAGTGTGCTCACGGTGAAACAATCCTCCTCACACATGAGTGCTCACTGCCCAGACCCTACTCAAGAGGCTACCGTATCGATGGCACAAAGGGTATGTACACAGAGGACGACAACCAGATTTATATCGAGGGCCGTTCACCTCAGCACGAGTTTGAGCGTGTTGAGCCCTATATCGAGGAGTTTGAGCATCCGCTGTGGAAGGAATATTATCAGCGCGGTGTTCACGAAGCAGGTCACGGCGGTATGGACTTCCTCGTTCTTTCCGCTTTTGCAGAGGCTGCGCTTAACGATACAAAGCCCCCGATTGACGTTTACGACACCGCAGCATGGATGGCTGTAACCTGTCTTTCCGAGCAGTCAATTTCAATGGGCAGCCACCCGATTGCATTCCCCGATTTCACAAACGGTATGTGGATTGACAGAGAGCCTTACCGCAGAGGCAGATACTGCCTTGACGAGGTTTGCACCGAGTTTTACGACATAAAAGAAGAAACCAAAGAAGAAACAGCCGAATAAGTGCTGATACAGAAAGGGAGATATAAGTTATGTATTACATAGGCGTTGACGGAGGCGGCACAAAAACCGTCTACACACTTTTTAACGAGAATAAGGAAACACTTGACGAGGTCAAGACACCCGGCAGCAACCACGAGAATATGGAAGGTTCATTCGATGAGGCAAGCGCAATCATCTGGAGCGGTATTACAGCTCTTGTCGAAAAGCACGGCATTGCTCTCGATGACGTAAGCTTCACACTTATGGGTCTTGCAGGCATTGACCATCCTTATCAGCACGATATTATGTGCGATAAGCTCAAGGAAAAAGGTCTTAAGAATTTTGAAATTTACAACGACGGCTTCCTCGGTGTTAAGGCAGGCAGCGAAACAGGTGCCGCAATCGGCTACAATATGGGCACAGGTATGTGCTGTAACGCAATTGACCGCAAGGGTGAGATGCGTCAGCTTGCAGGTCTCGGCGAGTTTTCGGGCGATATCGGCGGCGGACATCAGATTGCAATCACAGCTTACCGCATCATTTACGATGACGTAATGCTGAACATCGAAAAGACTGCTATGACCGATATGTTCTTTGAGGATTTCGGTATCAAGTCAAAGGAAGAGTTCCTCGGCACAGTTGCAATGTATGAGGATGAGGAGCAGATGTCACGCTTTGTTATGCGCCTTATCGATTTCTTCTTTGCTGCTGCAAATATGGGTGACAAGCCCGTTATGAAGGCTGTTGAAGCACTTGCAGACAGAGGTGCATATCTCATTGCCGCTCACGCAAATCAGCTTGATTTTGACGATGAGGTTGAGGTTGTTCTTGCAGGCTCTATCCACACAAAGCTTCCCAGCGAAAAGTACGTTGACCTTATGATTGAAAAGGCAGGTAAGCTCACCGAGAAGAAGCTCTGCTTCAAAAAACTCACAGCTGCTCCTGTATTCGGTTGCATCAACTGGATTCTTCAGCAGTATGCATAAATAACGGAGGTATATAAAATGAAAGAAATTAACGTTTGCGTTATCGGTTCAGGCAGCACATATTGCCCTGAGCTTGTTGACGGCTTCCTTCAGGCAAGAGATTCGCTCAAGCTCAAGAAAATCTCCTTTATGGATATTGATGACCGTAAGAGAAACATTGTCGGCAACCTTTGCATCCGTATGCTCAAGGCTGCAGGCATCGACTGTGAAACTGTTCTCACAGACGATCTTGACGTAGCACTTCAGGGCGCAGACTTTGTCGTTACACAGATTCGTGTCGGCAAGCTTCCCTGCAGACATCTTGACGAAACAATTCCGCTCAAGTACGGTCTCATCGGTCAGGAAACAACAGGTATTGGCGGCTTCTTCAAGGCTCTTCGTACAATTCCCGTTATGAAGAACATCTGTAACAAGATTGAAGAGATCTGCCCCGATGCTTGGCTTATTAACTTCACAAACCCCTCCGGTATCGTTACCGAGTATGTTCTCAACAACACAAATGTCAAGTGCATCGGTCTTTGCAACGTTCCGATTGATATGCTTGACGATACAAAGGAAATTGTCGGCGATGATGCTGAAATCAAGTATGTCGGCCTCAACCACCTTAGCTGGATGACATCCGTTAAGGTTGACGGTGAGGAGAAGATTGACGAGCTTATTGCAAACGGCTTCTCTCCCAAGGTTATGGCAAACATCAAGGATGACGGTTTCTCACTTGAGACTCTTGCCGCTATCCACGCTCTTCCCTCATCCTATCTTCAGTATTACTACTGCCGCAACGCGAAGCTCGAATATCTTCTCAAGGGTGAGAAGAGCCGTGCACAGAAGTGTATGGAGATCGAAGAAGAGCTTCTTGAAATGTACTCTGACGAGGGTCTGTACGTAAAGCCTGCTCTGCTTGATCAGCGCGGCGGTCACAAGTATTCACTTGTTGCTGTTTCACTTATCAACGCAATTGCAAACGATATCGGCGACGTTCAGGTTGTCAACATCAAGAACGGCAACACTCTTCCCTTCCTCAAGCCCGACGATGTTATCGAGGTCCCTGCACGCATTGGCAAGAACGGCGCAGAGCCTGTTGACCTTGGCGAAATCACAAACCGCCACATCATCGGCCTTATGAGCATTGTCAAGGAGTATGAGCGCTACACTGTTGAGGCTGCAAAGACAGGCTCAAACGAAGCTGCTCTCAACGCTCTCCTTGTTCATCCGCTTGTTGGCGACTGGGAGAAGGCTCTCAACTGCTTCAACGAAATGAAGGAAGCACACAAGGATTATCTCCCCCAGTTTTTTAATACCTCAGCGAACTAAGATGCACAGAGTTAGGTTGAGGCACCGAGAAAAGAGTAAATCACTGTCTTGACGTATAGCCTCAGCAAACTGAGATACACAGAGTTGAGTTGAGGCACCGAGGTAGATATATGCCTTTGTCTTAACGAATAAATAATCGGGCGAACACAGTTCGCCCCTACTACAAAACAATTACAAAAATACCGACCGTGTGAAATGAATCACACGGTCAGTTTTTTGTTTGTTAATGCAGTTTAATTTCAGGGATAATTGCGAATTGATTAAAAATCAAGAGTTGCAATTACCTTGCCGCCCTCTATCGGGTAGGAGCAGATGCGGTGTGCGGATACGGTGTAAAGCGTGTTGCCGATGTAGGTTGCGCGCTGAATTGATTCGCCGGCGTACATTGCTTTGTCGTAATAAACAATCTCGCTTTCGCCGTCGGGTGAGTAGACTGAGCCTGTGTAGCTTTCGTTTGCCTTGCCGTTTGAATAGCTGCCGATGTGCTCTATTTTACCTTCCTTTATTCTGAGTGTGGCAAGTTTTGATTCACCTGTGTAATTATCGCTGTATATGAAGCCGAGAATGTTCTTTTCTGCGCAGTCCATAACCGTTTTGTGGTAGCTGTCCGCATAAGCGTTCTGCACGATAAAGCGGTCAACCTCCTGCGGATTTGTCGGGTCGCTTATGTCAAACAGTGAAATTTTGAGCGCGTTGAGTGCGCCGCCGTCATCACCGTGTGTTCCGATACCCACAAGGTAGCCGTTGAACGGATGCAGGTAGCTTGAGAAACCGGGGATTTTGAGTTCGCCGACAATTTTCGGTTTTTTCATATCTTTGAAATCAATTACAAACAGCGGGTCTGTCTGCAGGAACGTCACAACATAGCCGTAGTCGCCTATATATCTGACCGACTGAATTGTTTCGCCCTTTGCAATGCCGTCAATTTCCGCAACCTTTTTAAGGTTCATATCAAGCACAGTTATGCGGTTTGCCTCATCGTCGGTTGTTGCGATTCGTACAAGATTATTCTTTTCATCAATCGAAAACTGGTTGAGGGTTCTGCCCTTGACTTCGCCCGTTGCTTCAGCTCTGATAACCGAGTCTTTAAGTGAAAAGCGGTGGATAACGGTGTTCATACCGCCTGTTGAAATTGCAATTCTGCCGTTGCCGTAATCGGTTTTTTCTTCTACAAATTTTGTTTCAACGATATACAGGTTATCCTTTGTGCAGTAAATGTTGTCGCCCGAGCCGAGCACGGATGAGGTTACGGGTGAAAATGTTTCCGCGTTAAGGTCAACGGTTGTCATAACCGTGTAGGTGTATGAGCATTCGTTCTCCTGCGGCAGAATGGTAATCATATCGGGTGTGAGTACCGACTGCTCAGAGCCGTTTTTTACCGTCGGCACAATCTCGTCATATACGGCATATTTATCCTTGAGATTAATGCTTTCCGGATAGACGTTGTGCTGTGAGAGGAGTATGATTCTGCCATCTGTCAGGCGGCTTGAGAAGTAGCCACCGTCCTGTGAGAACTTATTGACGAGCTTCGGTTTTGATTTGTCCGTGATATCGTAAAGCTCGATAACAGTGCTTTCCTTTTCATCATAAGTTGAACCGACCGCAGCAAGTGTATTTCCGTAAAGGTACATTCCGTCGGAAAATCTGCTGTCGATGTTTGTCTTGCTCATCAGCTTCATATTTGCTGCGTCAATAATCTTGATTGAGGAATCCGTCAGCACGTATATATATCTGCCATCGTTTTTGATTATGTCATCCTCGTCAACATCTTTTACCTGTGTGTTTGTCGTGCCGTGTGATTTTATGTCGTCCGCTACGGCTCCTGTTGCAGCGCTGTTTACAGCAATCTCGGCTTCGGGCATTTCGGCGTCTTCTTCCCTGGCACCGAAATCAACTGCATCTTCAATGTAAAAGTGGTATCTGTTTTCCTCATAATCTGCACGCAGTGCCGTGAAATAGTCGATTATCGTCTGCTCGGTGTTGCTTGATATGGGTGTTACCGCGTTTGCGATGTTCTCGGGTACAACAGTAATTGCAGGTCTGTTTGCAAAACGGATACCTGCACCAATACCCACGGCAAGAATAATTGCCGCCGCAAGTGAGCCAATAACTTTGAACGCTATGATTTTGCCTTTTTTGCTCTTTTTCTGCTTTTCTCCGCTTACAAGTGCCGTTATGTTTTCTGCCGAAAGCTCATCGGGAAGAGTTGTCTTTTCGTCGAGCGGAGTGAGAGCATTGCACAGAAAATCCGCGTTGCTTTTATCTCTTTTATTCATTCTTATCCCTCCAGTTGTTTGCGAAGTGAGTCAAGCGTGCGGGACAGCTTAGAACGCACCGTGCCGGGCGCAATGCCTGTGATTGAGGCAATTTCCTTGCTTGTGTAGCCGCCTATGATGCTCAGCAGCACGATTTCGCGGTTTTGTTCATCAAGCGAGGATATCAGCCTCATAAGGTCGATTGCCTGCGCTGTGTCGCTGTCGCTTGCTTTTAACTCTTCGCACAGCTCAAGCGGTGAAAAATCAGCCTTGTATTTTTCTCTCAGGCTTTGCTTGCAAACGTTGCAGAGTATGCCGAAAAACCAGGATTTTGCCGCAGCTTCATTCCTGAGCTTCACAATGCTTCGAAAAGCCTGAAGTGCGGTTTCCTGCACGGCGTCACGTGCCGCCTCTTCTGAGCCGAGGTGATAGAGTGCATATCTGTACATTTCTGATGAAAACAGTGAATAAAGTTCGCCGAATGCGTTGCTGTCGCCGCGCACGGCTTTAGCCGCCAATACGGCTGATCTGTCTTTCATTTTTCTTCACCGCCTTGCGTGATTTTTTGTCATAAATGGCGTAAAATTTGAGCCGCTCATACAGTAAGTGTAAAATTTGAAGGAAAATGTTGCAATGTTTGTAAATATTTTACCATAATTTTTTTCAAAATCCTATACCCATATACGATAAGTTGTGGTATAATGTCAATATATGTCTGTAATTATACCCAATAGTGTTTTTGAAGCAAAAAAGGTCGGCGGTGAAAAAAGATGAAAAAACGGTTTGAAACAGCGCTTTTTGATTTTGACGGCACGCTTGCCGACACAGCTGCAGGCATAAAACATTGCGCACTTGAAGCACTTCACGCCTATGGCTTTGACGAAACGGATGATGATCGGCTGAAAGCCTTCATCGGTCCGCCTCTTGTTGACAGCTTCCTGAATTACACCGACGATGTTGAAACCGCCAGAAAGATGGTCGACAAGTACAGGGAGCATTACAGGGCAGGCGGAATGTTCAGGTGTGAGCTGTATGACGGTGTCACCGATATTCTTCGTCAGCTTGATGAAGCAGGCATCGTAATGGCAATAGCTTCATCCAAGCCGGGTGAGTTCGTTGATATGATTCTTACCCATCTCGGAATAAGAAAATACTTCAGGTTTATAAGTGCACCTGCTGTCGGTCACGTCAACCCCACAAAATGTGAGCTGATAAATTCAGCGCTTGATTCACTCGGTGCAGACAGGTCAACCGCCGTTATGGTGGGCGACAGAATGTTTGATATCGAGGGTGCAGCGCAGGCAGGTGTATTCAGCATCGGTGTGCTCTACGGTTTCGGCTGTGAAGAAGAGCTGAGCCGATACGGTGCAGATGCAATATGCGAAACTCCAAAACAGATTCCGGAGCTGATACTTAAATGAAAATTATTGGTAATTTTTTAAGATGTATAATTGCTCTTCTGGTTGTCGCGGTGCTTATTGTCGGCGGCAGCTTTGCTGCGATTTTCTTTGTCTCAAAAGATGAACCGGCTGATATTTTTATTTTTGATTACGCACTTGTTGTCGAAACTGGTGAGGATAAAAAAACCGATATCTGGTTTGTTGAAAAAGTTGAGCAGGAAGAGCTTAAGCACGGTGACGGAATAGTTTACTATGACGGCGAATATAAATCAGCCAATACAAGAATCAGCTACAGTGGCGAGCCTGTGTTCTTCGATTCTGATAATCTTGAGAACTACATCATACTTGAAGATGAGAATTTTGTCGGCAGAACACTTGCGCTCTGGCAGCAAAAATGAAGCTTTGCAGTATAATGTAAAAGGAATGTTATTTATTCCTTAATAAATTTTACTGCAGGGGGAAAGCACTTTAAGATGGAAGCTTATCTTGATAACAGCGCTACGACCTGCCTTTGCTCCTCGGCAAAAGAAAAAATGGTCGAAGCGATAAATAAATATTACGGCAACCCGTCGTCACTTCACGGTGTCGGCACTGCGGCACAGCATCAGC
Organism: Acutalibacteraceae bacterium; assembly: GCA_045637465.1. GTDB lineage: Bacteria > Bacillota > Clostridia > Oscillospirales > Acutalibacteraceae > UBA8612. Next base: position 194,093 of record JAZTZM010000040.1, read on the forward strand.
TTGATGCGGCACGCGCGGCGGTTGCAAAGTCACTCTCCTGTGAGCCGGAGGAGATTGTGTTCACAAACAGCGGCTCGCTTGCAAACAACGCCGCAATTTTCGGTGCGGCTCACGCTCTGCGTCGCAGGGGCAACCGTATAGTCACAACCTGTGTGGAGCATCCCAGCGTTTCCGAATGTATGGCTCAGCTGGAGAAAGAGGGCTTTGAGGTTATTTACCTCAAGGTTGACAAATCCGGCAGAATAAACAAGTCAGAGCTTATGCAGGCTGTTAATTCAAAAACTGTTTTAATCAGCCTTATGTATGTCAATAATGAAGTCGGCAGCATTATGCCTGTTGAAACGGCACGCCTTGCCGTAAAAAAAGCAGGCGCACCTGCGCTGATTCATTGCGATGCCGTGCAGGCTTACGGCAAACTGCCGATAAAGCTGTCGCGCTTGGGTGTCGACCTGATGAGCGCAAGCGCTCACAAAATCAACGGTCCCAAGGGTGTCGGTTTCCTCTACGTGCGTAAGGGTGTGCGTATTGCGCCCTACGTATTCGGCGGCGGTCAGGAGGGCAAGGTTTATTCGGGCACTCAGCCTATGCCCGCAATAATGGGTTTTCACGGTGCCGTTGAAGAGTTGCCTGATCTGAATTTGCAACTTGAAAAAACAAAGGCACTGCGCGATTATTTCGTCAGCGAAGCGCGTAAGATAAACGGTGTTATGATAAACTCGGGTGATGATGCGTTACCCTATATCGTCAATATCTCCGCGCCGGGTCATCCTTCACAGACGATGCTCAACTTCCTTTCCGATTCGGGTGTTTACGTTTCGGGCGGCTCAGCCTGCTCGAAGGGTCACAGGAGCAAGGTGCTCACCGCAATGGGCATTGAGCCTGAGCGGATTGACAGTGCGCTTCGCATCAGCTTTTCGCGTTTTACGACAAGGGAAGAAATTGATATGCTGCTGTGTGCACTCGAAAACGCAGTCAGCACACTGAGAAAGAAAAAATAATCTTTAAGGAATATATAAATGAAAGAAGTTATTTTAATCAAAAACGGCGAGCTTGCACTCAAGGGTCTCAACCGCCGCACTTTTGAAGACGTAATGATTAAGAATATGCGCCGCAGACTGACAGACCTGGGTGAATTCACCTTCACACCCGCACAGTCAACAATCAAGGTTGAGGGCAACGACGGTGCCGACCTTGAAGAGGCGGTAAACAGGCTGTCGCGTGTTTTCGGTATTGCGGGCTTTTCCCGTGCGCTTAAGCTTGAGAAGGATTTTGACCTTGTGCTTGAGCAAACGGGCAAATATCTTGAGGAGCAGCTGCTCTCCGCTTCAACCTTCAAGGTCTGTGCAAAGCGCTCAGACAAAAAATTCCCCTATGATTCACCTAAAATCTGCCTTCTTCTGGGCGAAAGGTTGCTTGATGAATACCCTCATCTGAGTGTTGACGTGCGCAACCCCGAGCTTACCGTAACGGTAGAGGTCAGAGACCGTGATATATTTGTTCACGCAAACCAGATTAAGGGCGCAGGCGGTATGCCTGTAGGCACTGCAGGCAGAGCGGCTCTTATGGTTTCCGGCGGAATAGACAGCCCGGTTGCAGGCTGGATGATGGCAAAAAGAGGCATTGAGCTTACGGCTATCCACTTTGCTTCACCGCCTTACACCAGTGAGAGGGCAGAGCAGAAGGTTTATGACCTTCTCGGCAAGGTTGCACGCTACGCAGGTAAGATTGAGCTGAGCGTAGTACCCTTTACAGAGTTTCAGGAGGCAATCCGTGACAAATGTCCGGAGGATCTTTTCACAATTATTATGCGCCGTATGATGGTGCTTTGTGCCCAGCGTATTGCTTCCCATACGGGTTGCGGCGCACTTATCACGGGAGAGAGTCTCGGTCAGGTTGCAAGCCAGACAATGGGCGCAATCGCCTGCACGGATGCGGCGGCAACAATGCCCGTTTTCCGTCCCCTTATCGGTATGGATAAGGACGAGATTATTTCAATCTCAAGAAAGATTGACACATTCGAAATTTCAATTCTCCCGTTTGAGGATTGTTGCACGGTGTTCACACCCAGACATCCGAGAACAAGACCCAAGCTGCCCGACGTTATTGAGGCAGAGTCTGCGCTTGACGTTGATGCTCTTGTTGAGCGTGCGGTTGCAGGCGTGAGAAAAATTATTATCAACTGATTTTTACGAAAGAGATTGGCTTATGAACTGTGAGATCATCGGAGTAGGCACTGAGTTGCTGCTCGGCGACATTGTGAATAGCGACGCACAGTATCTTGCGCGTGAACTGGCTTCGATGGGCATAGTTATCCACTATCAGGAGGTAGTCGGCGACAATCCCGAGCGTATGCGTGCGTGTATCTCAACGGCGGTTTCCAGAAGCGATCTTGTTATTCTTACGGGCGGCTTAGGCCCTACGGCAGACGATCTTACAAAAGAGATAAGCTGTGAGGTTATGGGTGCCGAGTTGGTGCTTGATGAAAGCATACTTGAGGGAATCCGCTCATATTTTACGGCAAAGGGTATCGTGATGCCCGAAACCAACGCCAAGCAGGCTTACGTGCCCAAAGGCGGCACGGTTTTTGTAAACCGCAACGGCACGGCGCCCGGCTGCGCAGTCGAAAAGGACGGCAAGGTTCTTATAATGCTTCCCGGTCCTCCGCGTGAGCTCAAGCCGATGTTTGAGCATGAAGTGAAGCCGTTTCTTTCAAAGAAAACGGGCGGCATAATCCTCTCCAGGCAGGTTCGCACCTTCGGCATAGGTGAGTCGGATATGGCTCAGCGTGTTGCAGATCTGCTTGAAGGAGCAAACCCCACGGTTGCACCCTATGCAAAGGACGGCGAGGCACTGCTTCGTGTTACAGCAAAGGCTGAAACCTGTGAGCAGGCATATGAAATGTGCGAGCGTACAATTGAAAAAATCCGTGAAAAAATAGGCGGATATATCTATTCGACCGATTCTGAAAACCTTGAGGAAACGGTTGTGAGACTGCTTAAAGAAAGCGGTAAAAAGGTTGCACTTGCAGAAAGCTGCACGGGCGGTTACATTGCAAAACGCATCACGGATGTGCCCGGTTCATCCGAGGTGTTTGAATACGGTATAGTCTCTTACTCAAACGAGGTCAAGCAGAAGCTTCTAGGCGTAAAGAGCGAAACTCTGGCTGAATACACCGAGGTCAGTGCGCAGACTGCTGCCGAAATGGCTGAGGGTGTAAGACGGCTGTCGGGTGCGGATTTCGGTATCAGCGTTACCGGAATATCCGGTCCGGGCGGTGGCAGTGACGATAAACCGGTGGGTCTTTCTTATATCGGTTTTGCCTATGACGTCGGCACAAAAGTGCGTGAGGTTCGTACAGGTAAAAAGGAAGACTCCAGAGAATATAACAGATATGTCTCGGCATCAAATGCCTTGCACATGATCATACAATTTTTCAATGAAAGGACAGGGGAAGAGGAATGACAGACGATATCAGTAATATCTTCAGTGATTTTGGTTCACGAAGCTCCAAGTTTGATGAACTTCTGAAGAAATATCAGACGATAGATGAAAACGGCGAAATCGTTTCTGCCAAAAAGCCTGAAGAAGAGCCCGAAAAGCAGGATGTTGAGACTCCGATGCCTGAAACCCCTGCGGCAGAGTCGCCGAAGCCCAAAAAGAAAAAAATCGTAAAGAAGACGAGAAAACCAAAAGATAAAAACAAGATATCTGAAGAAGTAAACTCGGTTGAAAAGAATGTCGAAGAGGCTGCGATTGAAGAGCCTGTGATCGAGGAACCTGTGATTGAGGAACCTGTAATTGAGGAACCTATAATTGAGGAACCTATAATTGAGGAACCTGTAATTGAGGAACCTGTAATCGAGGAGCCTGTAATCGAGGAACCTGTAATTGAGGAGCCTGTAATCGAGGAACCTGTAATCGAGGAGCCAATGATCGGTCAGTTTGATTTCGATATGTCTGAGGAAGATATAGAGCAGTTTGATTTTGAGATGTCCGAATATGAGATAGAGCAGTTCGATCTTGAAATGAATGCACCCGTTGAGATTATCGAAGTTGAGTCCGAGCCGGAAGAGGTTATTGATTTTCAACCCGAGCCGGAAGAGTTCGACTTTGAAATAGACGAGGTTGAGGAGTTTGATTTTGAAATCTATGAACCTCAACAGGTCGATTTTATCGAAGAAGAGCCTATACAGTTCAATTTCTCACTGCCTGAGCTCGAGGCGTATGAGTCTGCGGTGCCTGAATCGGAGCAGTTTGATTTTTCAAAAGATTTTGATTTGTTAGTGCCTGAGCAGCCTGAGGAAGTACAGCCCGAACCGGAACAGTTTGATTTTGATTTATCTGACATTGAGCAGATTGACGAAATACAGCCGGAAGAGTTTGACTTTGTAACGGACGAAACGGAACAGTCATACTTTGAACCCGAACAGTCTGAAGAAGTTCTTCCCGAACCCGAGCAGTTCGAAGAAGTTCTTCCCGAACCTGAACAGTTCGAAGAAGTTCTGCCCGAACCTGAGCAGTTTGAAGAGATTCTTCCCGAACCCGAGCAGTTTGAGGAAGCACAGCCTGAAAATGAAAACGGTTTTTCGTTTGATGACCGATACGCAGTAATGCAGGCAGAGGAAGAGGCTTCGGATGAGCCGGATTACTCTTATGACCTTGATATGTTCGGCACACGCCAGACAAAAGCTACAATTGATATTGACAGCTTTGATGATTCGTGGCTTGATACAGCGCTCGACAGAACCCTGTTCTACAGCGCAATAAAGCCATCCTCTTACGATATGCCGGATCCGGCACAAATTCCTTTGGGCGGCAAATCAGATCCGTTTGAGCCTAACGTTCAGCCAATCACACAGGAAAACGGCTTTGTTGAGCAGTTCCCTGACGAAGCTGATAAAAACGCTATGGCAGGCGGTTATATTGCGCCTTCCGATTTTTCTGATTTTAATTTCGAGCCCGACAGCGGTCTGGATTTTGACTATGAAGAGACAAATTCATATGTGCAGAACTTTTCCGACGAAGAAAACGCCGGCGGATTAAAGTACGATGAAGAATTCGAAAAAAAAAAGTCGGAAAGAACGAAGCAACCAGCGTCACGGATTTTTCAAAAGATTATAAAGCCTCCGAAGGAAAAGGATCAAAACAAGACGGATTGATAGTCCGAAACTTTATTCCGAAAAAGGATGACATCATAGTGGAAAAAGTACGAAAGATAATTATGACAATCTGTTTGATTGCGTTCTTTTGTTCAGCAATGTATCTGTTTAACGATTACGTTATTTCTCCCATCAGAACTACAAACCAGCTCAACGAGTTGCAGGAACTCATCGGTGAGGGTGACCAGGTTCTTGACCAGGAATCTCTTTCCGAAAAATATCCCGATGTTGTTTTCCCTGAGGGTATGCTTGCAAAATATGCTGACCTTTACGTCAGAAATCCTGATATTGCCGGTTGGATTAATATCGACGCTCTTGATATTTCTCTGCCTGTTGTTCGTGCGGAAAACAACGAAAAATATCTTGATACGGATTTCGACGGCAAAAAGGTAAAGTACGGCTCAATCTTTATGAACTGTGAAAACTCGGTTGAAGTGCTCAGTTACAACACTACTCTTTTCGGACATTATTTGCACGATTCGAAAATGTTCGGTAACCTTATTGAGTACAAAACCGTTGAGGGCTATAAAAAAGCTCCGATAATTGAGTTCAACACAATCTACAGAGATTATAAATGGAAAATTTTTGCCGTTTATATCACCAACGGTACCTCTACCGGCGATGACGGTTATCTTTTCAACTATATGTTCACCGACCTTTCAAGTGCTGAGATAAGCAAGCGATTCCTCAGCGAGGTAGGCGCACGTACACTGTACTATCCCAACGTTGACGTTTCACCTTCAGACCGTATTCTCACGCTCTCAACCTGCACTTATGAGTTTGAAGAAGGCCGTCTCGTAGTTATGGCAAGAATGCTGAGACCCGGTGAAGATGAAAAGGTAAACACATCTTTTATAAAGGTCAATGAAAATCCCAGATATCCCGCAGCATATTACAAAGAAAAAGGTCTTTCCAATCCGTTTGCTTCAGCATACAGATGGATGCCGGGTTGATTCTTCTGAAAGGATTGTATACAGACAATGAATGTCAGTTTTATAGCGTTGAATACAAGCGGTGCAGAAACCGTTCAATCTGCTGCAGATAAAATCCGCAGTGCGCTGTCGGGTTTAGGCAGGTGCGATTTCAGGCTTTGCAGCTCAATGGCGCAGGTTTCAGCTGCGCTTTCCGATGCTTTTGCAAACAGCGGTATAATTGCAGTCGGTGTTGAGCCTTCGGTTTATTCCAAGGCAAAGCTTGCCATACTGCGCGCAATGCATATGCAAACAAAGATGAACGACACCGTCAGAACCCGCATAGGTGCTAACAGGTCGCTTGATGCTCAGCAGATTTCGCTTCACTGCGCAATGCCCGAATCTGCAGACGTATTCCTTTCGGATGACGGTCTGTTTTCCGGCTTTTCGATTGTGTCGGGCAAGCAGCATTTTGTTATGCTTCCGCTCGATAAGCTCAGGCTTGATGCTCAGCTTGCAAGCGTTGCAGAGCATTTTGAAAAAATAGGAATATCTGAAAGCAACGGTGCTGATGAAGAACCTCAGTCTGCATCGGAACCTAAGTCCGAATGTGCGGAAAGGGCAGCTTCTCTCCTCAGAGAAAACGGCAGAAAAATCTATTTTGCCGCCACCCCATCATGCGAAATGGTGAAGGATTTGTGCCCGGAAGACGCAATCGGTGACGTTTTTATATTTACCGACTATTCTGCTCAGCGCGGTGATGAAGCTCCGCGAAGCTACATAGCAGACCTTGCACGTTTTGCAATCCCCGAAAGTGAAAATGCTCTCGGTGCTGCTGTTTCAAACGTGTATACCGGCAATTCGCAGGAAACAGGTGAGCGCAAATATAATATTTACGTTGCTGTCGCCGATAAAAACGCATCCCGTGTGCTCCGCTTTGCTTCACAGCCCGGCGAAACACCCGATGAGCTGATAAGTGCGTCAATCGAATTCCTTATGGATATGATAAGCGAAAAGTGTGCAGAGCCTGTGGCAGCGATGCCTGTATCTGTACCTGCACCTGCAGCACAGCAGGCAGGAGGCTTCTTTGCTGACGATATCGAGGAGGTTGAAGAGGTCGAAGAACTCACTTCTCAGGAAATTAAAAACAAAAAGTGGACAGGCATCAGAATAGTTGTTTACGTTGTTCTTGCGTTGCTGCTTACCTTTGTAGGCTATTTTATATATAGCGGACGCGAAAATGCTGTTGAAAATAAAGAAGATGCAGTCAGCAGTTTTGCAAGTGATTATATTATTCAGGGAGCCGCTACATAAGCGACTCCCTGCTTTTTTAAAAGTTTGAAATTAAGTTACCTGTGTGGAGGGATAAATATGACAACAATTAAAACGGTTTCATCACTTGAGAAGATTTTTCCGCAGAGCGACGGCAATTTTTATGAGGTGAATGCTCATTCAATGCTGATTGGCGAGCGGCTGAATTTTCAGCTCGCAATCAACAGCGATGAGCCGCTCAGGTTTACTGTGAGCGGTGCAGAGGATTTAAAGCTCAACTCATACAACGTTGGCTTTGTGCCTTCTAAAAAGCCTTATTATGATGACCATGATGACGATATAATCGAATCTTCCGACGGCTACTATCCCGACGTGCTCTATCCTACGGAAAACGGTGAGGTTGAATTTGTCAACGGTGGCTGGTGCTCTGTCTGGTTTGAGGCTCAGGCTGAAAAGGCAGGCAACAACAACATCGTTATCACTCTTTTTAATGAGGATAATGATGAGGTCGGCAAGGCTGAAATCAGCATTAAAGTTATCAATGCTGTTTTGCCCGAGCAGGAGCTTATTCACACAAACTGGTTCCATTGCGACTGCCTTGCAACGTGGTACGGTGTTGAGGCTTTCAGCGATGAGCATTGGCAGATAATTGAAAACTTTATGCGCGTTGGTAACGCACACGGTCTTAATATGATTCTCACGCCGCTTTTCACTCCTCCGCTTGATACCGAGGTCGGCGGTGAGAGACCGACAATGCAGCTTGTCGACGTCACTGTTACGGGCAAAGGTACATATTCTTTCGGCTTCGATAAACTCACACGCTGGTTTGAAACCGCAACACGCAGCGGTATGAAATGGTTCGAGCTTTCACATCTTTTCACACAGTGGGGTGCAAAGCATGCACCGAAGATTGTCGATGTGAACGGTAAGCAGCTTTTCGGTTGGAAAACACGTGCAGGCGGCAGGGAATATGTCTCTTTCCTTGAGCAGTTTGCCGCTGCGCTGAAGGCTTACCTTGAATCAAACGGTATGAAGGAAAAATGCTGGCTTCACGTTTCTGATGAGCCCAACAATATGCAGGTGCGCTCCTACGGTAAGGCAAGCAGGCTTGTTTCAAGACTTTTCCCTGATTACAAAACTCTTGATGCACTCAGCGATTTCAAGTTCTATAAAAAAGGTCTTGTCAAAACTCCCGTTCCGTCGCTTGAGCACGCGCTTGTTTTCCGCGGCAAGGTTGATGATTTCTGGACTTATTACTGCTGTGGTCAATACAAGGGTACGTCAAACCGCTTTATGGCAATGCCGTCTTACCGCACACGCGTTCTCGGTCTGCAACTTTACAAATTCGGCTGTGTCGGCTTTCTGCAGTGGGGCTTCAATTTCTGGTATTCCCAGTATTCAAAGCGCCATATAAATCCGTTTGAAGAAACCGACGCAGGTGAAGCATTCCCCTCGGGTGATGCGTTTGTTGTCTATCCGGGTGAAGACGGTCAGCCTATTGTATCGCTTCGTTATAAAGTTTTTTACGATGCGTTCCAGGATATGCGCGCTCTTAAGCTTCTTGAGAGCAAAATCGGCTACGATGAGACCGTAAAGCTTATCGAAAACCGCACGGGTGAACCGCTCACATTTGTCAATTATGAGCGCGGCATTGAGGCAATGCTCTCAAAGCGTGAGGCGGTAAACAAGGCAATTGAAGAAAATATTTAAAGGAGATTCGGATTATGAAAAAAACAGTTGCAGTTCTTCTTGTTGTTGCGATGGCTTTTCTTTGCTTCGGCTGTGCAAAAACTACGACACCCCTTGGTGAAGCTGACGTGACTGATAACATAAGTGTTACCGAAAATGAGACATTTGACGTAACCAAAGATCCGGAAGGTCCGGCTTCGTTTATCGGACTAACTGTCAAGGATATCACGGACAGATTCGGTACGGATTTTGAGGTGACTAGCTACAGAGGCGGATTATATATATGTTATGCGAATCAGCCGTTTATATTTCTTTACAAAGACCCTGAAGTTGGCATGTCTGCTTTTATGTCTGATGTGCCTGACCCGGCAGATGAGATTTTTTCGGTTACGTCGTACGATATAGGTGCGCCAATTTTCGGTGATGTACGAATTGGCTCGCCCCTCGAAGATGCAGAAATCTGTTTAGGTGAAGATATTGAGATTGATTTCTCCGAAATGGACGGTTATTATGCCCACTTTGAAAGAAATGATATTGCATACAATTTTTGGCTCGATGAAAATTGCATGATTGAAGGTTACGATATTACTAAAGGTTAAAAACAAAAAAGGCAGAGAGTTTTCGGCTCTCTGCCTTCTTTCAATTATTGGCATATTTACAACCCTTTTTCAGGTTGCACACGTCGCATTTGGGCTTGCGTGCGTCGCAGACCGCTCTGCCGTGCAGCACACATCTGTGGCAGAAATCGTTACTCTCTTCGGGCGGCAGCAGCTTCTTCAGCTCCATCTCAACCTTATACGGGTCTTTTGTGTTTACAAGTCCGAGTCGGTTTGAAATACGTATAAGGTGCGTGTCTGCAACAACTGCAGGCTTTTTGTAAACGTCGCCGACAATGAGGTTTGCTGTTTTTCTGCCGACGCCGGGCAGACGCACAAGCTCGTCAATCGTGTCGGGCACAACTCCGCCGTATTCGTCCTGAATCATCTGCGCCATACCGATAATATCCCGTGCCTTCATATGGTAAAATCCGCACGGACGAACAATATCCTCAACGTCCTCGATGTTTGCCGCAGCATAATCCTCGAGTGTCGGATATTTTTCAAAAAGCTTTGGTGTTACAAGGTTTACACGTGCATCCGTACACTGTGCCGAAAGCCTTGTTGCAATTATGAGCTGTACGGGGTTTTCAGCATCGAGTGAGCAAATCGCCTCAGGATAATCGAGTTTGAGCTGCTCAACGGCAAACTCTGCTATGTCTTTTCTTCTCAATCCGACATCAGTCCTTTATACCGAATTTGTAGATTGTCTTTGCCTTGTATTCTTCGCCTGCCTGATAAGTGCACTGCGGGAAATTGTCGTGGTTTGGTGCATCGGGATAAACCTGTGTTTCAAGGCAGAAACCTGCGTGCTGAATCATCGGGCAGCCGCCTTTGCCTGCCTTTGTGCCGTCGAGGAAGTTGCCTGTGTAGAGCTGTACGCCGGGCTGGTCTGTCCATACGGTGAGTGTTCTGCCGCTGACAGGCTCGAGCACGGCAATCTTGTAATCGTCACCTTCGTTGAGGCAGAAGTTGTGGTCATATCCTCTTGCGGCTGTCAGCTGGTCGTAATCAGCCTTTATGTCTTCACCTATCGGCTTGCCGTCTGTGAAATCGTAGGGAGTGTCCTTGACGGGACGGATTTCGCCTGTGGGGATGCTGTCGGGTGTGGTGGGTGTGAATGCGTCCGCATCAATCCACAGCACGTGACCGAGCACGTCGCCGCTGTTGCAGCCTGCAAGATTGAAATAAGCGTGGTTTGTGAAGTTGATTATTGTTGCCTTGTCGGAAACGGCGCTGTATTCGATTACAACCTCGTTTTCGTCGGTGAGGGTGTATCTGCACTTTGCCGTGAGAGTGCCGGGGAAGCCGTATGTGCCGTCAGCAGAAACATAAGAGAAAACAACGCTGTTTTCGCCGTCTTCTTCTGCGTTCCAGTTTGCGTGAGCAAACTCACCGCTTGAGTGAAGGCTCTTGACACCGTCTTCGTTGCAGTCAACCTGATATTCTGTGCCGTTGACGGTAAATTTACCGCCTGCGATGCGGTTTGCGTATCTGCCGACGCACTGACCCTGATAGTCGGAGCGGTTGATGTGACCGTCCATATCGTCAAAGCCGAGGAGAACGTCCTGAAGTATATCGTCTTTATCATACATAAAAGCGCTCAGCCATGTAGCACCGTATGTGATGAACTCAGCAAAGCAGCCTTCGCTGTTTTTGATTTTGTATTTGTAGACCTCGCTGCCGTTAGGCATAGTGCCGAAAACGCTTTTTGTGATGCTCATAAATTTGCTCCTTAATAAAAAATTAGTTTTTTTGCAAGTTGTTTGTATTATATTCAGTATAAGTTTAACTTAAAGAAATGTCAACAATATTACTGCTATTGACACTTAAGTATATAAATATTAAAATGTATAATAGATAAATGTTTTTGAAAGGAGGAACCGATTATGGATATAAACGAATTATACCTTACGGCGGTATCGCTGACGCGCTATCTGCTGGCAGGTCTTGCCGTGCTTATAACAGGTGGCTGTGTTGTGTCGCTTGTGACAAGACGTTTTGGCTCAAGAGTCGGCTCCTACCTTGTTGAATTCAAAACCAAAAAACGCATTCCGCTCACTCACTGGGAAAACTCAATCGGCAGAAGTCCGACCTGTGACGTTATTCTCAACATTGCCACGGTTTCACGTTTTCATGCTGTTATCTCAAAACGGCGCACAGGCTGGGTTGTTGCGGATACAGGTTCGCGCACGGGTGTCTTCGTCAACGGTGAGCAGATTGCAAAGCCTGTTGTGCTCAATCACGGCGATAAGGTCAGCTTCGGCACGAGCGTGTTTGAGTTTTTTGACGTTGACGTTGACGATGCTGAGCGTGAAGCGGAAAAAGAACGCAGAAGGCAGGCGAAAATCAACGCACGTACAGTTGCCCGTACGGATAATCGCGGCGCAAGCTTTTTGCCGGCGATTATCGATGAGGCGGCCGATAAGGCCTACGTCATCGGCTGCGAGAGCTGCACGATAGGTCGTTCGCCCGACTGTGATATAAAACTCAGGTATCATTCGCTTTCATCCGAGCACGCGAGGGTCAGCAAAATCGGCAACGGCTGGTATATTGAAGACCTCGGCTCATCAAACGGCACAAAGGTAAACGCGCGCTTTGTAACAAACGGCAGACGAAAGCTCAGGGACGGCGACATAATCGGTCTGGGCGGCGTAATATTTGTGTTTGACGAACACTACAAAATAAAGAAAAACTGACTTTAAAAAGATTACCGCAGGGAGGTGAAACGCTTGTCAGAGAAAACACCGAAAAAGAAAAAAGTAAAACATCCTTTCAACTGGCTGTCGATGCTTATGCTCACGACAATTTTTCAGCTTATATCAATGATGCCGGTTGTGTTTTTGGCGGAAGAACCGGACGTTGAAGTTGTCAGCGTATTCGGCGGCTTTATACTCGTGCAGTGGCTCTATTTTATCTGTGCACGCAATTTTGCATCTCAGCGTGCGACGGAGCTTGAAATAATTGCCTTTGCCCTTTCGGGTATCGGTCTTGTGACCGTGGCAAGCGTTAAACCCGAATATGCCCTCAAGCAGTTTATTGCAATTCTTATCGGCCTTGCAGCTTTTATTGTGCTGATTGCAATTATGCGCAACGTTGAGGTTATATCGGCGCTTCGTATTCCCGTTGCGATCGGTGCGGTCGGTCTGCTTGCAGTCAATCTCGTTATGGCGGAAACTGTTAACGGTGCGCTCAACTGGATCAGCTTAGGTGCTTTTTCAATTCAGCCGTCGGAGCTTGTCAAGATAGCGTTCATCTTTGTAGGAGCCGCAACGCTCGAGAAGCTGCAGTCTGCACGAAGCCTTACGCGTTACCTGATTTTTTCGCTGGGCTGTGTCGGTGCGCTTTTCCTGATGAGGGATTTCGGCACTGCACTTATTTTCTTTGCAACCTTTATGGTCATTGCGTTTATGCGCTCGGGCGATATAAAAACAATCGGTCTTATCGGCACGGGTGCAATACTCGGTGCAGGTCTTATTATCTACTTCAAACCTTACGTTGCTTCGCGTTTTGCCGCATACAGGCACGTATGGGAGCTTGCGAATGAAGGCGGTTTTCAGCAGACGAGGGTTCTCAGCTACTCTGCAAGCGGAGGTCTGTTCGGTCTCGGAATCGGCGAGGGCAGACTCAGGCATATTTTTGCCTCAACAACCGATCTGATTTTCGGCATACTGTGTGAAGAGTGGGGTCTGATTGTCGGCTTCTGCGTGGTGCTGTGTTTTGCATTTGTTGCGGTTTATGCGCTGAGAATTGCACGCCACGCACGTTCAACCGTTTATTCGATTGCGGCTGTTGCTGCAGCGGCAATGATTCTTGTGCAGCTTGCGCTCAACGTTTTCGGCATTACTGATCTGCTTCCGCTTACGGGTGTTACGCTTCCCTTTGTCAGCCGTGGCGGTACAAGTATGATCTGTTCGTGGGCACTGTTTGCTTTTATCAAGAGCGCTGATATTAAAACTTATCCAAAGCTCGAAAAGCAGATGGAAGATGCCTGAATACAAATCAAGTAAGGAAGGTGACTGAATAATGAATACCGTAACAAAACGTGCGTATGTATTGCTGGCGATAATCATTGCGTTTATCGGCGGTCTGGTATTTCTTGCGGTCAGCTTTTTTACTCAGGGCGGAACGTGGGCGACACACCGCGTTAACGGTCACCTTTATTCGCAGGGTGAGATTAAAAACGCGGGCAGGATTCTTGACCGCAACGGTGTAATTCTGGCACAGAGTAAGAACGGAGAAAGAGTATATAACTCCGATAAAAATATACGCAAAGCAACACTGCACGCAGTCGGCGACACTTACGGATATATAGCTACGGGTGCGCACACTCTCTGCCGCGATAAGCTTACGGGTTACAGCTTTGTTGACGGTATATATACGCTCATCAACACAGGCTCGGGCAGTGACGTTAACCTGACGATTGATGCAAAGCTTTGCGCCAATGCGTACAGATATCTGGATTCACGCAAAGGTACGGTCGGTATATATAACTACAAGACGGGTGAAATTGTCTGTATGGTTTCGGCTCCGACCTATGACCCGAAAAATAAGCCTGACGATATTGAAACCAACGATAAATATGAGGCGGTTTATCTTAACCGTCTGCTCAACGGTGTCTTCACACCGGGTTCAACCTTCAAGACCGTTACAACTGCCGCGGCACTTGAAAATATACCTGACATAAACAGCGGTACGTTTGAATGCACGGGTGCACTCGCAACCGCACAGGGCGGTCAGATAATATGTAACAACACTCACGGCAAGCTGAGTTTCGGCACTGCGTTTACAAAATCCTGTAACAGTGCTTATGCTCAGATAGGAATCGGTATGGGTGCTGACGTTATAACGGCAACCGCAAATTCAATGGGTTTTGGCAAGAGCTTTAACATAAGCGGTGTCAGCTCGTCAAAAAGCAGTTTTAACCTTAAGGGTGCGGTTGATATTGATATCGGCTGGGCATCAATCGGTCAGTATACAACGCTTGTCAATCCGCTTCATATGCTTATGATTATGGGCTGTATAGCGACAGACGGTTCAACACCGACACCGTACTTTATTTCCGATTCACTTTCCGACGTTGTCGGCAGTGTAAGAACAGAACGTTTGCTTCAGAGCACAACGGCTTCACAGCTCAGGACAATGATGCGTAACAACGTTATGAATAATTACGGCGACGACAGATTCCCCGATATGCAGTTTTGCGGAAAAACCGGTACGGCTCAGGTTGCCGATGAGGCTTCACACGCATGGTTTACCGGGTTCTCGGCTGATGCGAGCTTCCCTTATGCGGTAGTGGTTGTTGTTGAAAACGGCGGTGGCGGCAGTGAAGTTGCTGTGCCGATTGCAAGCAAAATAATGAAGGATTTGAGAAACGCTTTATAAGTGGGTATAAAAATGAGAGAAAGATATATTCGCAATAATCAAAGAGATGCGCGCCTGAAAATCATTTGCGTTCTCGCGGCAGTTCTTATCATAGGCGTGGTAATCGGTCTGATTGTGCTTTTTTCACACGAAAAGGTTAAGATAGATATAACCGAGCTTACGGTTTGTATTGATCCGGGTCACGGTGGTAATGACGCAGGCACGGAGGTTGACGGAAGGTATGAAAAAGACGACAATATCAGGCTTGCGCTTGAAGTAGGCAAAAAGCTGAAAGAAAAAGGATTCAAGGTTGTTTATACAAGAAAAAGCGACACTTACGTGAGCCTTGAAGAGAGAGCGGATTTTGCAAACAAAAAGAGAGCATCATACTTTTTGTCCCTGCATCGCAACAGTGCGGAGAATGCGGTCAGCGGTGTTGAGGCGTGGATTTCCACAACCGCAACGCTTCAGGAGCAGACGATTGCAGAATGCATACTTGAAGAAATCAATAAAGTCGGATACGGTGAAGACAGAGGTGTAAAGCGTGGCTATCAGGGCGACCCGTTGCAGAATTATCACGTGAATGCCGCAACCATAATGCCGAGCTGTCTGTTGGAAATGGGCTTTATGTCAACAGCTATTGATAACGTGCTTTTTGATGAGAAATTTTCGGAGTATGCTCAGGCAATTGCTGACGGAATTGAGCTGGGATTTTTAGAGTAACGGCCTAAGTGCGGAGGAAGATGAAATGGAATACAGATCTTTGAGCAAAAAAGCAAAGCAGGTTATGAGGGTTACGGCTCTGATGCAGAGTCTTATGCTGCTTATCGTCTGCCTTGCGGTTGCCGTTTTCGGCGGTCTTTACGGTGGAGTTAAGGTTGCGGTTATGGCGGCAGGTGCCGTTGTTGCCGTGCTGTGGGCTGTGGTTTTTCCTGCGCTCAGGTTCAGACGATATAAATATCTTATTGATGCTGACAGGATTGAGATAATCCGTGGCGTGCTTTTTGTTTCGCGTACTGTTGTGCCGATTAACAGAATCCATCAGATTAACGTGTCGCGCGGTCCGATTGACACAGCTTTCGGTGTGGCAAAGGTGTCTGTCATAACAGCAGGCTCAACTGCGGTGCTGCGTTTTGTTGATGAGGATGAGGCGCAGTCAATTGCGCTTTATCTCAACGAAAGAGTTGAAAATAAGCTCGGAGGCGGCAACGATGTTCAGTAAGCCTTCGAGAAACCATATATCAATTATCGCCGAGCAGTTTGGTGCGGTCGGTCTTGTGTTGCTGACAGGCGCTGTGTCACTGCTGTTTGATTTTGCAGGTGAGTCGGTGGGCAATGTGAATATTTCACTGCTTCTCAGGCGCATCACCTCGGGTGATATCTATCTGGCAATGCTTGTCGCAGCTGTTGCGGCAGGCATTGTGTTTGCTGTGTGGAGCTTTATCCGCTGGCGCAGAACATTTTTCTATATTGACGGCGGTTACCTTGTTGTTGAAAAAAACACACTGATGCACCGCGTTTCCCGTGTGCCGCTCGACAGCATTTCTACGGTTAACCTTGAACGCAATCTTTTTGAAAGAATGGTCGGCACGGCAAAGATAAAGCTCGATATCAATTCTGCGGTTACAGCCAACAGCACGGATTTTGTCTTTGTGCTGTCGCTTGATAAGGCTCAAGCTTTTGAAAAAGAGATTCTGCGCTGCAAGAATGAAAACAGCAATGAGCAAACCGAAACAAATCGCAGGCTTATCTGCTCATTTTCTGCGTTTCAGGCTTTTAAAGATGTTGTCTTGGGGCAATCTGTAATTCAGATATTGCCGTCGGCATTCAGCATAGTTTTCAGCGTTGTTTCAAACTCGTGGTCGGCTGCGTCGGTTCTCATTATTCTCGGCTGGCTTGCAGGTATGCTGATGCAGTTTGCCGCTGCCTGCGGATTTAAAATTGAAAAAAGTGAAGACAGCTTTTATATAACTTCGGGTCTTATCAAGAAAAAGAATTATTCTTTCTCCGCCGACAAGGTCAATGCAGTTATTGTCAGACGCCCGGTTCTTGCGCGTGCTTTCGGCTTGTACCGTGCCGAGGTTGCCGTTGTCGGTCTGGGCAACGATAAGCACGAAACACCGCAGATTTGTCTACTTGTCAAAAGAAACGAGCTTGACCGCATACTCAGCGAATGTGCTCCGGACTTTATCTGCTCAGTCAAACCTGAACGCTCACACAAAATGGGCATTGCGGCATCTGTGAGCTTTTATCTTGTGCTGTCTGCGGCTGTCGGTGCCGCTCTTATTCAGGTGCATCCTGCGCTTTGTGCCGTGTGTGCCGTTGTCGGTGTTGTGCTCGGCATCCTGAGTCGCAACAGTAAAACGCTTGCCGCAGACGATAATGTTTTTTCGTGTTCTCGCGGCATATTCTCTCTCACTCACGCATCATTCAGGTATGATGCTGTTCAGACCGTTCAGTTTCTCACAAACCCGTTTTTCAGACGCTTCGGCATCGGCAGAATCCGTCTGTCAATCCTCGGCTCAAGCGCAGTCAGCGTGCATACAACGGGTTGGTTCGGGTCGGATAAGTATGAAGAACTGGCACGAAGACTTGGGTATTAATAATTTATTAATAAATATATGTTAAACTAATGCAAATTACTGTGTGTTTGTATGCCCAAACGCACTTAAACACGGTTGAAAGGTGTAAAGCTGCAGTGAAAATATCTGTTCTGATTGCCGCATATAACGGCGAAATGTATATTGCAAAGCAGCTTGAATCCGTGCTGTCACAGCTCGGTGCTGACGATGAGGTAATTGTTTCAGACGATAATCCGTCAGGCGGCACCTATGCGGCGATAAAACCGTTTCTCATTGATAAACGCATCCGCTATATTCACGGCCCTGCAAAGGGTGTTGATGCCAACAAGGAGTTTCTTCTGCGTGAATGTACGGGTGATGTTGCGTTTCTCTGCGACCAGGACGATGTCTGGCTCGATGATAAGGTTGAACGCGTGATGTCCGCAATAAAGGGCGGTGCGTGCTGTGTGCTTCACAATGCGTACATAACCGATGAAAACCTCAACAAATCGGACAGAACCCTTTTTGAGGACAGAGGCGCAAAAACAGGCATACTTCACAATATCATAAAAAACTGCTATACAGGTGCCTGTATGGCTCTCACAAGGCAGGCTTTTACAGCGGCACTGCCTTTTCCCGCGAATCTGCCAATGCATGACCAGTGGCTCGGTCTTGTCAGCGAAAAGGTCGGCAGGGTTGAGCTTATTGACGAACCTCTTCTGCTTTACCGCCGCAACCCCGGCAGTATGACAGGCGGCAGGACAAGCCTTATGCAAAAAATCAGGTGGCGCATCAGCATTGTGCGCAGCATCTGCAGATACAAGGGAAACTGAAAGGAATGGTACTGATTAATAGCTATGTAACGGGCTGTATTGTTACGCATAACAATATGAGCAGCATAGATGAAACCATAACAACCCTGCTTGAAAACACCAAGGGTGTTGATTTTAAGCTTATGGTTGTCGATAATATGTCAACAGACTCGACCCCCGACCACATAAGGGAGAAATATCCTGAGGTTAAGGTGATTGAGCCGCACACAAATAACGGCTTTGGTTGCGGACACAACATTGTCCTGGGTGAGCTTGATTCAAAGTATCACTGTGTTATCAACCCCGACATCAGCATCAGCGACGACGTTATCGCAAAAATGGCGGCATATATGGACGAGCACCCCGAAATCGGTCTGCTTTCTCCCAAAATATGTTTCCCCGACGGCAGAATGCAGATTCTCGGCAAACGCAACCCGAAGATAAAATATCTTGTCGCCAGCCGTATGCGCGGTGATGAGCCGGGCAAGCTCCTCAGAGAGTATGCAATGCTCGATGAAGATCTCAACTCCGTAATGGAAATTGAAAACGCAACAGGCTGCTTTATGATGTTCCGCACGGAGCTTTTCAAAAAATTGGGCGGCTTTGATAAGCGTTACTTTATGTATTTTGAAGACTGTGATATCACAAGAGCCGTTGCAAAGCACGCAAAGGTTATCTATTACCCCGAGGCTGTGGTTTACCACGTGTGGGGCAGAGAGAGCAAAAAGAATTTCAAGCTTATGCTTGTTCAGATTTCGTCTATGTTCAAGTACTTTGCCAAGTGGCGTAAAGGCTGATTGACAGGAGTTAAGTTATAATGAAAACAAACAAAATCAAAGGCTACTTCAAGAATTTTATGAAGTACCGGTATCTGCTTCAGGAGATTGTACGCAAGAACGTCAAGCTGCAGTACCGCAATTCGGTGCTCGGTATGTTCTGGACCTTTCTCCAGCCGCTGCTTACAACGATTGTACTTGCCCTTGTTTTCGGCGGAATTTTCGGTAGAAACGATCCGACGGTAGGCTGCTATATGGTTTATCTGCTCTGCGGCCGTCTTCTGTATGAGTTTTTCACTCAGTCAACCAAGCGCGCAATGCGCTCCGTAAGACTGAGCGCAAGCGTTATCAAAAAGGTTTACGTGCCAAAATACATCTATCCGCTTTCAAACGTGCTTGCAAACTTTGTCACCTTTGCAATGTCGCTTCTTGTGCTTGTCGTAATGGTTATCTATTTCAAGTGCTTTACGGATGAAGTGATTGTCATCAACTGGCACGTACTGCTCGCGGTTGTACCAATCCTGATTCTTCTTATCCTCTCACTCGGTATCGGTATGATTCTTGCAACGCTCAACGTTTTCTTCAAGGATATTGAGTATATCTACGAAGTTTTCTGTATGCTCCTGTTTTATCTGACTCCCATCTTCTATACGGTCAGATCACTCGGCGCTATAAAGATTGTTCAGTACGGACTTATGGCAAATCCGCTCTATTCAATCGTTTCGATGTTCCGTGACTGTGTGCTTTACGGCGTTATGTGGAACTGGAACCACTTTATGTATGCGCTTGGCGTGAGCCT
The DNA here is from genome assembly GCA_045637465.1 of Acutalibacteraceae bacterium. GTDB lineage: Bacteria > Bacillota > Clostridia > Oscillospirales > Acutalibacteraceae > UBA8612. The sequence continues at coordinate 214,032 of JAZTZM010000040.1, forward strand.
TCTGACACTCGTTATCGGCTTCGCAATTTTCCAGAAGAAGCAGGATAAGTTCATTCTTCACATTTGAGGTGTCCTTCAATGGCAAAAACAGCAGTAAAGGTTGAAGACGTAAGCATTCTTTTCAACCTCAGTAAAGAAAAAGTTGACAACATAAAAGAATATTTTATAAAGCTTATCACACGCAAGCTTCACTATAACGAATTCTGGGCACTTACCGATGTTTCGTTTGAGGTTGAAGAGGGCGAAAGGCTCGGTATCCTCGGCTTCAACGGTGCAGGTAAGAGCACACTGCTCAAGGTTATTGCAGGTGTTCTCAAACCCACAAAGGGTAAGGTCAGCGTTCAGGGTGTTATCGCTCCGCTGCTTGAGCTTGGCGCAGGCTTTGATATGAACTACACCGGTGCGGAAAATATCTACCTCTACGGTGCAACAATGGGCTACTCCAGAAAATATATTCAGGAACGCTATAACGAAATTGTTGAGTTTTCCGAGCTTGGTGAATTTATTGACGTTCCCGTAAAAAACTATTCATCCGGTATGAGAGCGCGTCTGGGCTTTGCGATTGCAACGGCTGTTGACCCTGAGGTTCTTATTCTTGATGAGGTTTTGTCTGTAGGTGACGCTAAATTCCGCATCAAGAGCGAAAACAAAATCAAGAGTATGTTCGACAAGGGCGTAACCGTTCTTTTTGTTTCGCACAACACCGCTCAGGTGCGCCGCCTTTGCACAAAGGCAATTCTTCTTGACCACGGCAAGATTATCGCAAACGGAGAGGTAAATGAGGTTTGCGATATTTACGATAAAAGAGTAAACGGTAAATAAAATCTGACAGTATAAAGGAATGATATTATGGTTTTCGGCATAGTTCTCGCAGGCGGAAAGGGCAGCAGAATGGGCAACACGGATATGCCTAAGCAGTTTCTGAAGCTCGGCACAAAGCCGATTCTTGTGCACACTGTCGAAAAGTTTTTTGTAAATTCACGTTTCGAAAAGATTATCGTGCCCACACACCGATCATGGGTTGAGCACGCACGCAACCTTATCGAAAAAAATCTCGGCAAAACAGATAGGGTAGTTGTTATCGACGGCGGTGAAACCCGCAACGATACGATTATGAACGCAATTGCTTATATCGAAGAAAACTACGGTCTTGACGATGACACAATTGTTGTCACACACGATTCAGTCAGACCTTTTGTAACTCACAGAATCATCGAAGAGAATATCGAATTTGCCGCAAAATACGGCGCTTGCGACACAATGGTGCCTGCAGCCGATACAATCGTCGAAAGCTGTGACGGTGAGGGTATAACCTCAATCCCGATACGCGACCATATGTATCAGGGTCAGACTCCGCAGTCTTTCAAAGCAAAGAGACTCAAGGAAATTTTCGAGTCACTCACAGACGAAGAAAAGAATATTCTCACAGATGCCTGTAAGATGTACGTCCTCAAAGGTGAACACGTTCACGTGCTCAAGGGTGAGGTTTTCAATATCAAAATCACCTATCCGTTTGATATGAAGGTTGCACAGTCACTCATCGGCGCAACTGACGATTTAGAGGGATAATAAAATGATTAATGCAGTATACCAGCTGGTTTCTCCCAGAATGATAGAGGTTGCATACAAAGAGCTTGATCTTACGTCAGGCGAAGTTGTTATGCGCCCCTATAAGGTTTCTGTCTGCAAGGCTGACCAACGTTATTATCAGGGTATGCGTTCGCCTGAGGCTCTCAAGGCAAAGCTGCCTATGGCTCTCACGCACGAGTGTGTGGCTCAGGTGGTCTACGACCCGACAGGCACATATTCCGTCGGCGATTTTGTTGTGCCCGTGCCCAATACACCGACCGAGCAGGACAGCGTTGTGGCTGAAAATTATCTTCGCTCGAGCTATTTCCGCTCCAGCGGTTATGATGGCTTTCTGCAGGATTTTATAACTGCTGCACCCGACAGGGTTGTTAAGCTGCCTAAAGATATGAATATGAATGTTGCTTCGTTTACCGAGCTTGTCAGCGTCAGTGTTCACGCTGTTTCGCGCTTTGACAAAATTGCTCATTCTCGCCGCAACAAGGTGGGCATCTGGGGCGACGGCAACGTCGGCTATATCACAGCCCTCGTTATGCACTATCTCTACCCCGAAACAGAGCTTTATATATTCGGTACGGTTGAAGAGAAGCTGTCATACTTCTCGTTTGCCAAGGCTGTTTATCACGTTGACCACGTGCCTGAGGGCGTCAGCGTTGACCACGCTTTTGAGTGTGTCGGCGGTGGCGGATGTCAGCCGGCAATCAACCAGATTATTGACCTCATCAACCCCGAGGGTACGATTTCACTTATGGGCGTCAGTGAGAACAACGTCGGCATCAATACACGAATGGTGCTCGAAAAAGGTCTCAGGCTCTTCGGTTCGTCACGCAGCGGCGTTGCTGACTTTGCAAAATCCGTTGAGCTTTATAAAAAATATCCGCGCCTTGTAAACTACCTTGAAAATCTTGTCGGTGACGTTGTAAGGGTAGAAAGCATTCCCGATATTCACCACGCATTTGATCTTGATTTTCACAGAAGCTTCGGCAAAACAGTTATTGATTGGGCTAAATAATGAAAAGTTTATTTTATCGTTTGTTTGCTCTTTTCTTCAATATTTCACGCACCCTGTTCCGTATAAAGCGGAACAGGGTTGTGTTGCTTTCGCCGCACAATGCGTCGTTCAACGACAGCCTTGGCGAAATTAAGGCAGAGCTTGAGCGCAGAGGCGGTTACGAGATTGCATATATTTCCCACGCTGATTTTGCATCTGTGCCGAAAGCAGTTGTGTTTTTTACAAAAAAAGCGTTTCTTCTCGCAACGGCAAAATATGTTTTTATGAATGATAATTTTATGCCGCTGGGTTATCTGAATTTCAGAAGTGATGCTGTTATTGTTCAGCTCTGGCACGCAGAGGGCGCTTTCAAAAAGTTCGGCCTTGATATTGATCAGCCGGCAGATATCCGTGCGCGTGAGAAAGCCGCAAACGAAAAGCTCAGCTTTGTTACCTGTTCATCAACAGGAGTTGCCGATGTATATGGGAGCGCATTCGGCGTGGATAAATCAAAGGTTCTTCCCATCGGTTCACCCAGGGCAGACGTAATCCTCAGAGCAGATAATGCAGCTGAATTAAGACACGAGTTTGAGGATAAGTATCCGCAGTGCAAGGGCAAGAAAATTGTGCTCTATGCGCCGACTTTCCGCGATGACCCGTCACTTGATGCAAAGTTTCTTTCTTATTTTGATTATGCTGAGTTTGAAAAAGCTCTGGGCGACACACACTGTCTGCTTGTCAGGCTTCATCCGCAGGTGCACGGCACGGCAAGGGTTGACGGCGCAGTTGACGTTACAGACTTCAGAAACGTCAATGACCTCACACTTATAAGCGATGTGCTGATAACCGACTATTCTTCAATCTGTATGGATTTTGTTCTGCTCGATAAACCCTGTGTTTTCTTTGCGCCCGACCTTGATGATTACACTTCACGCAGACCGTTTTATTTTGATTACCGCAGTTATGTTCCGGGTGAAATAGCTCAGAACACGGCTGAACTTATTGCTGCTGTGCGTGATGCGCACAGATGCGAAAAAGCAGAAGACTTCAAAAAAACCAACCTCGATATGGTTGACGGCAAGTCGACAGACCGTTTGTTAGCCAGGGTTTTGGTTTGATTTGACAGCAAAATTAATAAAAAAATGTGTTGATTATGATAAAAACATTTAATTTTTGTAAAAAAACAGATTATTTTTAATTATTCATAGACAAATCGATTAAAAAATGTTATTATACATATGAAATATTAGGTGGAGGAGGTGCGCATAATGGATTATATCGCAATCATCATCGACGCAATAACATCTTTTGCTAAGAGCTTCGATATCAACAGTGTTGCAGGCGCTTACGCAGGCATCAATTGGAACGGTATCAAGGAAGCTGCTCTCAGCATCTTTGAAGCACTTGAGAAGATTTTCGCTTAATCTCTCTTAGTCTTATTGAACAATAGCTCCGACTTTAAGGTCGGAGTTTTTGTTTTTTATACACTTTCTCTTGAAATTTTTTACTTATTATTATATATTATAAATATAAGAAAGAGGTGTGAATTATGCCAATCAGCTTTGACAGCGAGAACAGAATCTTTAAACTCGACACAAAAACTTCAAGTTACATATTCCAGGTGTTTGAGCAGGATTATCTCATTCACCTTTACTACGGCGCATATATTCCCGACAACGGTGTTACAGAGCTTGCAATGCGTAACTGCAACGCATCTTTCAGCCCTGCAAACGCAGTTATCGGTGAGCACGGCTTCAGCTGTGACAGCTGGCCGATGGAATACAGCTGCAACGGCACGGGCGATATGCGTATTTCTGCCCTTGCAATCCGCAACCATAACGGCAACGCATCAACCGATATCCGTTACGTCAGCCACAGAATAATCAAGGGTAAACCCGCGCTTGAGGGTATGCCGTCGCTCTATACAATGAGTGATGACGATGCATCAACTCTCGAGGTCAAAACGCTTGACAAGGTAACGGGTGCAGTTGTTTATCTTTACTACACTGTTTTTGAAAATTACGGTGCGATGACACGTTGGGTGCGTGTTGAAAACACATCGGATAAGCCGATGGACATTCAGCGTGCTTACAGTGCCTGCGTTGACCTGCCGACAATGAATTACAATATGATTCATCACTACGGTATGTGGGGCAAGGAGCGCACACTTGTTTCCCGCCATCTTCAGCACGGCATTCAGTCTATTGCAAGCAAACGCGGCTCTTCAAGCCACACTTACAACCCGTTTGTTGCGCTTGCTGATGATACCGCAACCGAGGATTTCGGCGAGGCTTACGGCTTCAACCTTGTTTACAGCGGCAACTTTGCAGCTGATATCGAGGTCGATTTCAACAGCGCATCGCGTCTTATTATGGGTATCAACCCCACGGATTTCTGCTGGCGACTTGAATCGGGTGAGAGCTTTACAGCTCCCGAGCTTGTTATGGTCTACACGGCAGAGGGTATCGGCGAAATGAGCCGTATTTTCCACCGACTTTACAACAACCACCTCATCAGGGGCGAATGGAAGACCAAGAAGCGCCCCTTGCTTATCAACAGCTGGGAAGCAGCCTTCTTTGATTTTGATGATGATAAGCTTGTCGCCTTTGCTGAGCGCGCAAAGGAAATCGGCATTGAAATGCTTGTTATGGATGACGGCTGGTTCGGTGTGCGTAACGATGACAGAAGCTCACTTGGCGACTGGTTTGTCAACGAGAATAAGCTCAAGGGCGGTCTTTCAAACCTTATTGAGCGCGTCAACGCACTCGGTCTCAAGTTCGGTATCTGGTTTGAGCCTGAGATGATTTCTCCCGATTCAGACCTTTACCGTGCACATCCCGACTGGTGTATCCATGTGCCCGGGCGAGCAAACTCAATCGGCAGAAATCAGTACATTCTTGATATGACACGTCAGGATGTCCGTGACAATATCTATGAGCAGATGGCTGCAATCCTCAGCAACAATATTGACTACGTCAAGTGGGATTTCAACCGCAACATTTCCGAAGCTGGCTCAGATCTTCTCCCTGCAGAGCGTCAGCAGGAATTTTTCCACCGATTTATCCTCGGTACATATGAGCTTATGGGCAGAATTGTCGATAATTTCCCGCACATCCTGCTTGAAAACTGCTCAGGCGGCGGCGGACGCTTCGACCCCGGTATGCTCTACTACTCACCGCAGATCTGGTGCAGCGACAACACCGACCCGATTGAGCGTCTTTCAATCCAGTTCGGCACGTCAATCTGCTATCCCGTATCAACCGTCGGCGCTCACGTTTCTGCTTGCAGCCGCACAGGCTATGAAACAAAGGGCAACGTTGCAATGAGCGGCACGTTCGGCTACGAGCTTGACCCGATAAAGCTCAGCGATTCCGACCTTCGCATAATCAAAAAGCAGGTCAAGGATTACCACAAGTATTACGACGTAATTCATAACGGTGACCTTTACAGGCTCATTTCGCCTGAACAGAACGGTCATCGCTGCGCATGGGGCTATGTTTCACAGGATAAGAATGAGGCGATCTTCACGTTTGTCACAATGCTCAGATGCGAGAATTCAACCTTCTATGTCAGACTCAAGGGTCTTGACCCTGATAAGTACTATTACGATGATGAAACCTGTGAGGTTCATTCGGGTGCTCTGCTTATGAACGCAGGCCTCAACCTCAAAAATCTTCCTCGCAGCGACGGTTCAAGTTTCGTCATCCACCTTAAAGCAGTCGATAAAAAATAAACATAAAAATTAAAGGGGAAAACACAAATGAAAAACTTCAAGCGCATTCTCAGTGTTGTTCTTTGCGTATGTCTTCTTGCTTCAACTGCAGTTTCCTTTGCAGGCGCAGAAGATGTTGCAACAGGTACAACACCCACAAGACTCTCTGTTACCGTAAACGGTGACACATCCACATCACGCGGTTTCTGCTGGTACACTGCAGAAGAGACCGACACAAAGATCGAGATCGAAGGCGTATCTGCTTCCGATTACACAGTCGAAGACGTAGTCTGCGAAGAGTGGGAAGGCAACTATATGCACAAGCTTGTTGTAACAGGTCTTGAGGCAGGCAAAGCTTATACCTACCGTGTAGGCAACGGCACAGCCTGGAGCGAGTGGGGCACATTCGTAACCGATAACGCTGACGATAAGGTAAGCTTCATCAACATCGCTGACGTTCAGGCAAGCGATTATGAGGGCTTTATGAAGGGCGCAGACACACTTGCAGGCGCTTTTGCAACTCTTCCCGGCGCTGATTTCGTTTCCAACTGCGGTGACTTCACAAACGACAGCACAAACGAAGAGTGGGATGCTTATGACAAGGCTTTCGGTGCAATGAACAACGATTATACACTTGTTCCCGTAGCAGGCAACCACGACGGTCTCGGCGTTGAGTACTGGTTCAACAATATGTTCGCACTCGACACAACAGAGAGCGTACAGATTAAGGACGGCGTTAACTACTCATTCGATTACGGCAACGCTCACTTTGCTGTTATCAACACAAACGATATTCTCTCAATTTCACTTGCACAGCTCAAGTGGCTCAAGAACGATATGAACTCCACCGATAAGGATTGGAAAATCGTTTTCTTCCACAAGTCGCCTTACTCACTCGGTAAGGATGCAAAGTGGCCGGATGCTCTCTATCTTCAGGAGTCTCTCGCAAGAGTTCTTGATGAGTGCAACGTTGATTTCGCATTCTCAGGTCACGATCATCAGTACATCAGAACAAAGCCCATCACACGCAACAAGCTCAATGAGGACGGCACAACATACGTTCTCTCCGGCACAGCAGGCGGCAAGAGATACGAAATCCGCCCCTTCCTCGAAAACCACTTCCTTAAGGAAGAGCTTGTTGATAAAGTTGTTATCCAGCGTGACGGCGTAGGCTTCGAGAGCGAAGACTATATCGGCGGCTGCTTCGAAACAGTTGAGATCGACGGCGGCAAGCTCACTCTCAAGACATATATCGTTGCAGATGCAGACGGTAAGATAACTCAGGTTGATGAATACGTTGTTACAAAGGAACTCGGCGAGAACGAGATCACTTTCACAGGTGACAACACAACATCTGAGGCAGAGTATGCTCTGAGCGTTGTTCCCTCATTCCTTTGCCTTGCAGCATATGCAATCGCAAACTGGCTTCCCAGATTCTTCATTATGCTTCCTGAGCTTCTTTACTCAGTAATCGAATACGACGTATTCTGATTATAAAATTAAAATTACCGATGCAATTGATGTAATTTATATCTTTTTGTAAATGCAAGGCATCTCCGGTGCGGAGGTGCCTTTGTTTATTACAGAAATATCGTTATCTATAATCTTGCAACTAACGGCAAAAAAGGGTATAATTCTAAAAAAGGTAAAGTGAGGCGAATTGTTGTGGCAAAATTTGTTTTTGATTTGGTGCTTGCTCTTCTTACTGTTTTCAGGTTTGTCTTTCCGTTTTTTGAAACGGTCAATATTGGCTATGATTTGCTTCCCGTTTCGTTTGAGGTTGAAAGTATCAGCAAAGTTTATTCACCTGAGGATGTGAATGCGCAGACTGTGTGCGAATACCCGAGCGTAATAAGGCTCTGCCACCAGAAAAACAGCGAGGATAATGGCAAGCTGCTTGTGACATTTGAAAAGTGGGCTGATACATATCCTGTTTATATAAGCGCTGATGATGCGCTCACTTGGCAATACGTCAGCACCGTCAGAGACAACCTCAACGAAGGCTACTGGAACGAATGGATGCCGTTCCTCTATGAGCTGCCTGCAGATATGGGTGAGTTTGAAAAGGGAACAATCATCCTTGCCGCAACCTCCATTTACGGCGAGGGCGTAACAGACAGCACAATAACGCTCTACTACAGCACAGACCTCGGCAAAACATTTACCGCCTTTTGCAATGTCGATAAAGCAGGCGGCATAGAATGGGGCGTGTGGGAGCCTTACTTTGTCTATGAGGAAGAAACGGGCAGGCTTTTCTGCTTCTATTCGGATGATTCTGATCCCGAGCATTCACAAAAGCTTGTTTACAAATACACAACAGACCTTGTAAACTGGAGCGAGAAAAAAGAGTGCGTTGCCTGCGCCGACCCTGCATTGAGACCGGGTATGGTATCGATAACAAAACTCGGCAACGGCGAATATTATATGGTTTACGAAATGGTAGGCATAGATGGCAATCCGATTTATTGCAAGCGCACAACTGACCTTGACAATTGGGGCGATGTTGCAGACTACGGTGAAAAAATCACTGCTGCAGGTAAGGTTGTCGGCTCCTCGCCTTATGTTGCGTGGACGCCCGTCGGCGGTGAATGCGGCACGCTGATTATGGTCGGCAAGCACCACGTAAGAGGTAACAGCAAAACAGGCACGGATATGTTTATCAGCTTTGATTACGGCAAAACCTTTGCGCCGATTGACAATCCCATTCCGTATTCGCTCGATTATGAGCGCTGCGGCTACAGCCCGTCGCTCTTCTTTTCGCCCGACGGCACAACGCTTTACTATGCCAATAATCAGCCCTGTCATTCATCAACCTATTCAATCACCGTTGCAAAAATATCAATAACGGAAAAATAAAAAACAGCCTCTTGTCATTGAAGACAGGAGGCTGATTGCTTTTATTCGTTACCCGAACCGAACAACTGACAAATGTAAAAAATTGCCAGTCCGCTCTCTTTATGTATGCTGTATGATATACCGATGCCGGTGTCGCAGAAATTTTTGTTTATTATATTGCTGTAATGATCGGGGCTGTTTTTAAAGTTGTTAAAAATCAGTGTGTATGCTGAAACAATCTGGTCGTCACGGCCTGTAAAAAGGTCGCTTGCGTCGGTAAAATCACCAGTCAGATGTGAGGTGTACTGTATGTTTTCTCCGGTGCCGTGCACGGTGTATTGCTTTTGATTCAGCACGGTATAGAACGGTTGGCCGTCAGGCCTTGTGTGAGAAAACTTTTTTAACAGCTCACGGCTGCGGATATCGGCGGCAGCATTAAGCGCGGAATTATCGCTCAGCGGTTGTGCGCCCTTTTTGGCTCTTTCTTTATTAACAAGATTTAAAAAGCCTGCTTTTATTTTTTCAATATCGCTGTCGGTAACAACACTTACCTGCGGATCCGATTTGGTTGGCTTTTCGGTAACGGCTGCTGTGGTGACGGCTTTGCTTTCTGAAACACTCTGAGGTTGAGTTGACTTGCTTGTCGTTTCAGGTGCTGCAGTCGTTTTGACAGCAGGTTTTGCAGAAGTGCTTGATGTTGCTTTTTCCGTGTCTTTCTCTGTTGTGATGGCGGTGACTTTTTCAGTCGTATTTTCTTTATGAGTAACGCTTGTGTCAACAGCTGACGTGCTTGCGTTTTCGCTTGTGCTGACGCTGCTATTCTCTTTTTCGCATGCGGCGAAAGTGAATGCCATAACAAAGCTCATAATAATTGCTGAAAACTTTTTCATTAAATTCTCCTCGCTTTCTAAGGGCGCAACTATTATAATATAAATATATCATTTCTTCCTTTATTATACAAGAAAAAAACGCCGCACCCGAAACGCAAAAAGTCGGAATGCGGCGTTCTTTTATTTGCTGAGTCTTATAACGTTCCAGCTGTGCTTACCGAGAACTGTTGAGAAGATTCCGCCCTCAACCTTTGATGCGTTGCTGTAAGTCGGAGCAACGTTGTTCGGGTTTTCTTCGGTGTTTACAGCCTTCATATCGTCGTGCGTGAGCACGATGTGTTCCTTTACCTTGAAGCCTGCATACTGGCGCAGGTCACAGGTGAGCTCAATATCCTCTTTGAGGTCTTTATTTACGGCAAAAATCGTTACGTTTTCGTCATCGTTTTCGATAACAACGCTGTCAACAAGGTTGACCTCGCCGTACTTGCGGCTCTCATAAATCGGAGCTTTGACGATTGTGTTGAGCGCTGTGCCCTTGCCGTAAACACTTGCCTGCATATAGGGGAAGAATATTGTCTGCCTCCATGCACCAGTGTCAGAAGTCATAATCGGCGCGATAACGTTTACAAGCTGTGCAAGGCAGGCAATCTTTACTCTGTCTGCGTGACGGATGAGTGTTATGAGCATGCTGCCGACGAGCAATGCATCCTCAAAGTTATAAACGTCTTCAAGTCTGCGCGGTGCTTCCTCCCAGGGTTTACAGAGTTTATCAAGCTCGTGTGAGTGATACCATACGTTCCACTCGTCAAAAGAGAGCATAATCTTTTTCTTTGAGCGTTTCTTTGCCTGTACGTAGTCGCAGATTGCGACTACGGAGGAAATGAAACTGTCCATATCGGAGCTGTGGCAGAGGAACTCCTCTGTGTTGTTTTCGGAGTTGTTGTAGTATGTATGAAGTGAAAGATAATCAACGTCATGGTAGCAGTGGTCAAGCACGTCTGCCTCCCACTGAGCGAAGGTGCTCATACCGCTGCTTGACGAACCGCAGGCAACAAGCTCAATGTCGGGGCTGACCCAACGCATAACCTTTGCTGCCTCGTGTGCAGCTCTGCCGTATTCGTGTGAGGTCTTGTGACCTATCTGCCAGTCGCCGTCCATCTCGTTGCCAAGGCACCAGAGCTTGACGTTGTGCGGCTCTTTGTGACCGTTTTTGATACGCAGGTCGCTCCAATATGTGCCGCCCTGAAGGTTGCAGTACTCAACGATGTTTCTTGCATCGTCTGCACCTCTTGTGCCAAGGTTAATTGCCATCATCGGCTCTGTATTTGCCTCTTTACACCAGTCGATAAATTCGTCAAGTCCGAACTGATTGGTTTCGGTGGAGTGCCATGCAAGCTCTGCTCTTCGGGGACGAAGCTCCTTGGGACCGATACCGTCCTCCCAGTTGTAGCCTGAAACAAAATTACCGCCGGGATAGCGGACGACAGGCACGGCAGTTTCACGAACAAGGTCGAGAACGTCTTTTCTGAAACCGTTTTTGTCGCTCAGCGGGTTTTCAGGCTGATAGATGCCTTTGTATATTGCCCTGCCGAGATGCTCGAGAAATGAGCCGTAAATCCTTTTGTCTATATCTCCCACGATAAAGCTTCTGTCAATAATGAGCTGTGCTTTTTTCATAATCAGTCACCTCAAATTTAATCGTCAACGTAGCCTGTGATTTCTTCACGGGTCTTGAATATATAACCTTGCTCAGCGAGCATATCAAGGTCACCAAGCGCAAGACCGATACCCTTTGCGACACAGTTTATAGGATCGGTGGCAAGACGGGTTTCGATTTTTGTTTTTCTTTCAATCGCCTCAGCCATATCGCGCAGCATTGCGCCGCCGCCTGTGAGCACGATTCCGCTTGTGCCTATATCGCCGACAAGCTCAGGCGGTGTAATCTCCAGAACGTTTCTGACAGCTTCGCCTATAGCTTCGATATATTCTCGCATTGCGAGGTAGCAATCGGTTGAAGTTACTTCGACCGTGGCAGGCATACCGTTTGTATAGCGCTTGCCTTTGACGGTCAGAGCCAGCTCTTCATCACGAAGCACGGCACAGCCGATCTGTTTTTTGATTTCTTCTGCGGTACGGTCGCCGATAACAACGTCTTTCTCGCGGCGCACAAGGCGAACAATTGCCTCATCAAAAAGGTTGCCTGCGATTTTGACGGATTTTGAAACAGCGATGCTGCCCTGTGTGATAACGGCAATATCTGTTGTGCCGCCGCCGATATCGACAACCATACTGCCTTCGGCTCTTTTAAGGTCAGCACCTGCGCCGATTGCTGCGGCAAGCGGCTCTTCCATCAGGCAAGCCTTGCCTGCGCCTGCAGCTGTTATCATATCGAGTATGGTGCGGCGTTCAAGGTTTGTAACGCTTGAAGGTGTGCAAACAATTATGTTCGGCTTGAAAATTGCGTTGCGGCAGACCTTTGTAATGTATCTGCTGAGCATCTGACGTGTTGCCGTAAAATCGGAAACGACACCGTCTTTCATCGGGCGAACAACCCTGATTGAGTCGGGGTTGCGACCGAGCATATCATACGCGCGTTTGCCAACGGCACACATTCTGCCTGTTTTTGTGTTGTATGCAACAACTGACGGCTCGGTGAGAACGATACCTCTGCCCTCCATATAAACTATGACACTTGCTGTGCCAAGGTCAACGCCGATGTTTTTGCCGAGCATAAGTCGCTCACCTCCGTCGAGTGTTATTTAAAGAATCAGGTTAAAAACTTGCAACTGAGTTTGAGGGATTGAAGGTGAAATTGATTTCGCCCTTTACTTCACCCTTTGAGTTCTTTTCGATTATGTTTACCATAACGTGGTCATCGTCAATTGCCTCAATTGTTGTTTCGGTGTATGAGCCGAATTTGCCGACGGCAAAGAGAGTATCGCCTGCATCAATGAATGAAGCGATATCCTTCATTGTTTTTGAGTATTTGCTGATTGAGCCTTCCTTGAGGTTGATAACAGCAATCTGTGAAGCGTCTGCAATTATGCCGAAGCTGTAAAGGTCGCTGTCCTCAGCTGTGTCGAGGAGAACCATATTGCTGCAGGGTGTATCGACAATAGTAATCTGCGTGTTTGTGGGCAGATATACTGCGCAAAGTGAAGCGTAGGGCGCGCCTGCATCCTGCTTTGTGAAATAGAGGTGGTTGCCGCTGCGCTTTGTTGCTTCGAGGTCATAGGTGATTTTGGTGTCGAGCGGATACTCAAAGAGCACGCGCACGTTGCCGCTTTTTTCGATTCTGGCAAGCACCTGATTGCCCTCGTACTCAAAGGTTTTGTATGTTTTATCTGCGTATTTATAGATTTCAGTCATCTCATATTTTGCAGCAACTTCTTTTGCAATGATTTTGTTGCCGAAAGGCTCAGCTGTGAGTGCAGCACCGCTGTTCAGGCGTGTTGTGTCGGCTGAGCAGGCTGCAAACGCAAGAATCATTGCTGCGATGGCAAAAAGGGCTGTGATTTTTTTAAACATTATTATCAGCTCCCGATTATTATTTTTCTTTGTTTTTGAATATGATGAATTTGCTGAACACATAGTTCATCACAACGACAATTACGGCAAGTGCAATTTTAACCAGCATTTTGCCGCCAAGTGCAAAGCCCGGCAGAATTTCCAGGACAAAGCTGTCAAAGCCGAGCCACGTAATAAATACAAGCAGCCCGAGCTCTTCTACACCGAGCGAGAAAACTCTTGCACCGATGAAGGATGGTATTTCTTTGGCGATTACATTTTTCTTCCAACTCTTGCTTTCGAAAACAAACAGCTTGTTTGTAACGTATGCAAATATAACCGAACCGACCCATGCGATAAAGTTTGTCAACAGTGTAAGGTCAGTGGTGAAAGCTTTTTCTAAGGCTGTATCAGCAAGCTTGAAAATTCCGAAATTAACAGCTGTTGCAAGCACACCGAAAATAAGGTAAGTTACGGTTTCTCTGTTGATGAGCTTTTTGAGAATTTCCTGTATCTTTTTCATTTATTCTCCTTAAAGAGGTTTATTTGATCGGATAATCTCCCGTAAAGCAAGCGTCGCAGTAGGTCTTTTCGCACGTGCCTATAAGCTCGCCGAGAGTTTCTCTGTTGAGGAATCCGAGTGAGTCTGCGCCGATAATTTCACAAAGCTCTTCGACAGAGTGGCGGTTTGAAGTAAGCTCCTCACGTGTGGGGATATCCGTGCCGTAGAGGCAGGGGTAGTGAAGAGTAGGCGATGAGATTCTGACGTGAACCTCTTTTGCACCTGCGTTTTTGAGAAGCTTTACAATGTCTGCGCAGGTTGTGCCGCGGACAATGGAATCGTCAACCATAACGACTTTCTTGTCCTTGACTGTTTCGCTGAGTACGTTTAATTTGATGCCTACAGAGGATGCGCGCTGCTCCTGGGTGGGCTTGATGAACGTTCTGCCGACGTAGTTGTTACGCACAAAACCCATACCGTATTCTATGCCGCTTTCACGCGCATATCCGATTGCGGCATCAAGACCTGAATCGGGCACACCGATTACAATGTCTGCATCAACGGGGTGCTGACGGGCGAGCAGACGGCCTGCCTGAATGCGTGAGCCGTGAATTGAAACGCCGTCCATAACGCTGTCGGGTCTTGCAAAGTATATATATTCGAAAATGCAGATTCTTCTCTTGCAGTTTTCTTCCTGATAGTATGTTCTCATTCCGTCGCCGTCGATTACGATAATCTCACCGGGGTTGACGTCGCGGACAAATTCAGCGCCGAGTGCGTTGAGCGCACAGGTTTCGGAAACGACAACATAGCAGCCCTCTTTTGTGATGCCGACCGTAAGGGGACGGAAGCCGAACGGATCGCGCACCGCGACAATTTTACGGGGACTCATAACAACAAATGAGAATGCGCCTCTGAGTTTGCTGACGGCAATTTTTACGGCTTCCTCAACGCTGTGAGAGAAAAGACGCTCTTTTGCGATGAGCTGAGCCATAATCTCTGCGTCTGAGTTTGAGCGGAACATTGCACCGGTTTTGGAAAGCTCACTGCGAAGCTCGTCTGAGTTGACAAGGCTGCCGTTGTGAGCGAGCGCAAGTCTGCCCTTACCGTAACGCATAACAAACGGCTGAGCACCTTGGATGTTGGATGCTTTAGCGGTAGAGTAGAGCGCATGGGCAATTACGTTTTCACCCTTGAGCTTTGCAAGCTTATCTTCATCAAAAACATCTGCCGCAAGCCCCATACCTTTGATGCATTCAATAACACCGCTGTTGCTGACTGCGATACCGCAGCTCTGCTGACCTCTGTGCTGCATTGCATAGAGCGCAAGGTAGGCATATTCGGCAGGGTCTTCTACAAAACCGTTGCCGTACAGGGCAAATACTCCACATTCCTCGTGCATATTATAATACTTCCTTTCAGGATAAATATAATAAATAATAATATAATAATTTTTTTATTTTTGCAATAGTTAAAGCTTAACCTGTTGTCGTTTTCTGCTTCTTTTTGAGTTTTATAAGTCCGTATGTGATTATGAAAACAATTCTGAAAAGGTTGACTGCGGCTATTGCGTATGCAAGACCCCACAATCCGCCGAAGATAACGGCAGGTATGACAACTGCCGCAAAGACGGCTAAATAAATCAGATTCATTGCAAGCTGGCTGCTTTCGCCCGATATTTTGAGCACAAAGGTTATCAGCACCGTTGAAATAAAGAAGAATACCTGTCCTGCGTTTGCAACAATGAAGTAGGGGGATGCTGCACTGTAGATTTCATCACCGTACATAAACGGTATGAGGATGTGAGAAGCGACGGTGCTCGCAGCGACCATAACGGCAGAAAGTGCCGCTGCGCCACCTGAAAAGCCGAGAAACAGCTTGTAAGATATTTTATCTTCATATTTATTGAGGTAACTTATTACAAGACCTTCGAGCGGAACGGTGACGAGCGCAACAATCTTACCGACAAGCGTTGCGACGTAAAACACTGTAACCTCCTGAGAGCCGATAAAGAGCATTACGAGAATACGGTCCGCGTTGAGTATAACCGTCTGCACAAGGTTTGCGGGCACAAGTGTCCAGGCGGATTTTGTGCATTCTTTGAAGCTTTCGGATTTTTTGAAAAACGGCGGCTTGAAAATTTTTCCGCTTATGCCGACAAAGAGGATTGCAAGCGCTTCACCGATGAGCATTGCGACCACCCATGACTGAGTGAATCTGTAAATCAGTACGCCGATAACGTAGCCGACGGCAATAAGCAGATAGTAGACAAAATAGCCTTTGAATTTGCAGCTGAGTCTGTATTCGACATCGCCGTAGTAGCGCAGTATTGTAAGAAACATCAGCGCCGAATAGCTGATGAAATATGTCAGCGAAAAGCTTTTGAGTGCGACAAGACCGACGGCTGAAACACCGAGCACGATGAAGGCGACAGCTGCAAAATAGCGGTTGTAATCGCCGTTGGAGCATCCGTGCTTTGCCGATACGACCATTCGCGAATAGTTGGCGGCAGTGCCGAAAGCACCCATTACGGAAATAATTGCCAGCAGGTATATAACCGTGCCGAATTTTTCTGCGCCCATTTGCTCTGAAAGATAGGGGTTGAGCACAAACTGAATAACACCGTTGAAGAGCACAACAGCACTTACGCTCAACAAAAAGTCAGCGCCGAGTTTGCTGAGTAATTTTTTTATCATTGCCGGTGCTCCTCCTTATTATTAATACATTATTATAGTATAACATCCGATATGTCATAAATCAACCACAATTGAAAAACCGGCAACAAAAAAACAGAACGGTCGTTTGACCGCTCTGTCTGTAAAGCTTTATTTTGCGTAGTCGGTTGCTCTGTTTTCGCGGATGATATTGACCTTGATCTGACCGGGATATTCGAGCTCCTCTTCGATCTTTTTGACAATATCTCTTGCGAGAAGAACCATCTTGTCGTCCGTGATAATTTCGGGTTTAACCATGATGCGAACCTCACGGCCTGCCTGAATTGCAAATGAGTTTTCAACACCCTCAAAGGATTTTGAAATTTCCTCAAGCTTCTCAAGACGTTTGATGTAGTTCTGAACGTTTTCGCGTCTTGCACCGGGACGTGCGGCAGAGATTGCGTCAGCAGCCTGAACAAGGCAGGCAACAATTGTCTTTGCCTCAACGTCACCGTGGTGAGCGTGAATAGCGTGGATAACCTTTTCGTTTTCTTTATACTTGCGTGCGTATTCAACACCAAGCTCGATATGGGAGCCGTCGAGAGAATGGTCGAGAGCCTTACCGATATCGTGAAGGAGACCTGCACGCTTTGCAAGCTTGACGTCTGCGCCGATTTCAGCAGCCATAAGACCTGCAATGTATGAAACCTCAAGTGAATGGTCAAGAACGTTCTGACCGTAGCTTGTACGGTACTTTAAACGGCCGAGAATTTTGACAAGCTCGGGATGGATGCCGTTAAGACCTGCGTCAAGAACAGCTCTTTCACCTGCCTGCTTGACAGTGTGCTCAACCTCCTTGACTGCCTTGTCGTGCATCTCTTCGATGCGTGCCGGATGAATACGGCCGTCGGAGATGAGCTTTTCAAGGGTAAGTCTTGCTTCTTCACGGCGTACCGGATCGAAGCAGGAGAGTGTGATTGCTTCGGGTGTGTCGTCGATGATAAGGTCGACACCTGTGATTGTTTCGAGGGTGCGGATGTTACGACCCTCACGGCCGATAATACGGCCCTTCATTTCGTCGTTGGGAAGGGCAACAACGGATACCGTTGCTTCGGATACCTGCTCTGCTGCACAGCGCTGAATTGCTGTTGCAACAACCTCACGTGCCATTGTGTCGGCTTCTTCGCGGAGAGTCTGCTCATACTCGAGGAGCTTGTGAGCCTTTTCTCTGCTGAGGTCATCTTCGAGTGATTTGAGAAGGTAGTCTCGTGCCTGTTCGCGTGTGTAGTTTGAAATACGCTCAAGCATTTCAAACTGGCTGCGTTTGATGGATTCGATTTCTTCGAGCTTTGCATCAGCGGCTTTGATTTTGCCGTTGAGTATCTCGTCTTTCTTTTCGAGGTTGTCGGATTTTTTATCGAGCAGCTCTTCTCGCTGCAGGATTCTTCTTTCCTGTTTCTGAACCTCGGAGCGTCTTTCGCGGAGCTCTTGCTCTGTTGCTGTACGCTCTTTGTGGATAGCATCTTTAGCTTCAAGAATTGCTTCTTTCTTCTTCGATTCAGCCTGGGCAATAGCGTTGTTTATGATACGCTCTGCCTCCTGCGTTGCTGAACCGATTTCAGCTTCGGCAACCTTGCGTCTATGTAAACCGCCGAGTATGAAGCAGACAACGCCTGCTATAACTGCGGCAGCAACAATCAATGCAATTGCTATACCGATGTGGATAGTCATAGATAGTGGCACCTCCTTGATTAAGATTTGGAAAATTTAAGTAATAATAAAGGGTTGTTGTATTTTGCGACAGAATCGTAATATCGGCTTGTATACCGTCGCAATGAGGTAGTGTAATAGGTGCAGAAGCATAAACACACATATTTACACACTACATATTGTATATTATAACTTTTAAAACTATATGTCAAGACTTTAGTGTGTTAAAATTATATAGTTTATAAAATGTTAATAAAGTATCAATTGAAATATTCGGTGTGCCAAACTGCATAAACATACGGCAATAAACTTGTAATTTTTGCTCGGATATGGTATAATAAATAAAATTATGCTGATTATCGGAGGTGTGTGATATGAAACGTATTCATATCCTCGTATCTGTACTTCTTGTTTGCTGTGTTTTTGCCGGAGGGTTTGCTCTTTGTGCGCTCGGTTCATCATCAAAACCCGGCGATGCTGACCTTGACGGTGTTGTAACAGTCGAGGATGCTCTTCTTGCGCTTCGTGCCTCTGCCGACCTTGACGCTCTCAGTGCGGAGCAGACAAAGCTTGCAGACGTAACCTATGACGGCAAGGTGAATTCTGTCGATGCGTTGCGCATATTGCTTTATATATCGGGCAACATCGAAGACTTGGGCAATGTCGGCTCAGAAGAAGGCGACGACATCATAATCTGATGATTTAATGTGCTTTTTGACAGTTGTGTATGAGTGACAAACCATTGATATACAACATATTGTGCAAGTTTCCGAAAGAGATAAAAATATCAAAAAAAGCTTGACCTAACCCTCTTATTTGTGGTATACTCGCTGTACCTCTGTAAGAGGGTTATTTTTTTGTGCCCTTTTTTGAGGGAGGCAATTTTTAAATTGGAGGTGCCGAATTATGGCCGGAGACGCAAGAGTAAGAGTTACTCTCTCCTGCACTGAGTGCAAACAGCGCAATTACAACACAAAGAAAAACAAGAAGAACACACCTGAAAAGCTGGAGATGAACAAGTACTGCAGATTCTGCAAGAAGCATACACTCCACAAGGAAACAAAATAAGTGGGAGGTTATGACAATGGCAAAGGATAAGAATTCCGAGGCAGCAAAAAAAGTTGCCGATGCCGAAAAAGCCTCAAAGAAGAAATCTGCTAAGAATGACGGCAAGCCGAACGTATTTGTTCGCGCAGCAAAGGCTATTGCTAAGTTCTTTAAGGATCTTAAAGGTGAAACTAAGAAGATTGTTTGGCCGGGTGCCAAGCTTGTTCTTAAGAACACCGGTATCGTTCTTGCAGTAGTTCTTATTGTCGGTATAGCTATCTGGGCTATCGACTTTGCTTGTTCAGCAGGCTTGGGTGCAATTTTCAGCATCGATACAGGTGCCGGTGAAGTTGCAGAAGAAGTCACAGAAGCTATCAACAGCGTTGTTTCGACAACAGCTGCTGGCTAAGACAATTAGGTTTTAAAACCTGCTTCTTGGAGGATAACAATGGCTGATGATGCAAAATGGTATGCGATTCATACCTATTCAGGCTACGAAAATAAGGTAGCCGACAGTATCCGCAAAATCGTCGAAAACCGCAGTATGCAGGAAAGCATTCTTGACGTATCCATCCCGACAGAGATTGTCACTGAGATACGTGAGGATCAGTCCACTCGCGAGGTCGAGCGCAAGCTCTTCCCCGGTTACGTGCTTGTCAAGCTTGCCGTAAATTACGATGAGGATGACCAGCCCAAGATGAGTGATGAAACCTGGTACGTTATCCGCAACACACGCGGTGTTACGGGCTTCGTAGGCCCGGAGAGCAAGCCTGTTCCCCTCAGGGAAGAGGAGGTTCTCAAGCTCGGCGTTGAGAAACGTTCAATCGAAGTCAGCTATGAGGTTGGCGACACAGTCAACATTATGGACGGCATTATGGACGGTTTCAGCGGTGTAGTTCAGGAGATCGACCTTGAAAACAATATGGTAAAGGTTACGGTTTCCGCTTTCTTTGGCAGAGAGACGCTTGTTGAGCTTGAGCTCGATCAGGTAGAACCTGTCACAGACTGATTTTTTATTAACTTTGGTAACTGCGGGTTATTACCCGTGTTATGGGGCTTCGGTCCCGTGGGAGGAGCAAAAATTTTTTAAGTGCTCCGCTCAACCACAATTTTGGAGGTGCAAACTAATGGCTCAGAAGGTAGTCGGCTTTGTAAAGCTGCAGATCCCCGCCGGTAAAGCAACACCGGCTCCGCCCGTTGGTCCCGCACTTGGTCAGCATGGTCTTAACATCATGTCTTTCACCAAGGAGTTCAACGAGAGGACAAAGAACGATATGGGTCTTATCATCCCTGTCGTTATCACTGTTTACGCTGATCACACATTCAGCTTCGTAACCAAGACTCCCCCCGCAGCAGTTCTCATCAAGAAGGCTTGCGGCATCGAGAGCGGTTCGGGTGTTCCGAACAAGACAAAGGTTGCAACAATCACATCAGAACAGATTAGAAAAATCGCCGAGCAGAAGATGCCCGACCTTAATGCTGCAACAATCGAGACAGCTATGAGCATGATAGCTGGTACAGCTCGCAGCATGGGCGTCACTGTCGTTGATTAATGCTCGGGAGGTTTGAATAATGAAACACGGTAAAAAGTATATCGAAAGCGCAAAGCTTGTAGACAAATCAAAGCTCTACGATCCCTCAGAGGCTCTTGAGCTTGCAGTTAAGGCTGCAACAGCTAAGTTCGACGAAACAGTCGAAGTTCACATCCGTCTCGGTGTTGACTCACGTCACGCTGACCAGCAGGTCAGAGGCGCTGTTGTCCTTCCCAACGGTACAGGTAAGAAGGTCAGAGTTGCTGTATTCGCAAAGGGTGCAGACGCTGACGCAGCAGCTGCAGCAGGCGCAGAGATCGTCGGTGCAGAAGATCTCGTTGCAAAGATCCAGGGCGAAGGCTTCATGGATTTCGACGTATGTATCGCTGCTCCCAACATGATGGGTCTCGTTGGTCGTCTCGGTAAGGTCCTCGGTCCCCGTGGTCTTATGCCCAGCCCCAAGGCAGGCACAGTTACACCTGACGTTGCTAAGGCTGTTGAAGAGGCTAAGGCTGGTAAGATCGAGTACAGACTCGATAAGACAAACATCATGCACTGCCCCATCGGCAAGACATCTTTCGGTGCAGAGAAGCTCGCTGAGAACTTCAACACACTCCTTGATGCTGTCGTTAAGGCAAAGCCCGCTGCAACAAAGGGTCAGTACATCCGTTCCTGCGTTGTTGCTTCAACAATGGGCCCCGGCATCCGCATCAACCCCACAAAGGTTGGCTAATTAAAAATAACGCTTGACAAAGCGTTGACTATATGTTATTATAGTCAAGCTGTTCCAAAGACAGCAGGCGCAGTTATACTGCATAAAGGTTTCACACCACCTGCCGAGGATGAAGCTCAACAAAACAATCAATTTGTTTTCTTTTGCTCTGTCCTCCTCAATAGGTGGGCAGAGCTTTTTTGATATTTATTTTTTTCGGAGGTGAATCCACTATGCCAAGCGCAGCAGTTCTTGAACAAAAGAAGCAGGCAGTCGCAGCACTCGCCGAAGAACTTAAGAATTCTTGTGCAGGTGTTATCGTTAACTACAGCGGTATCTCCGTTGCTGACGATACTAAGCTTCGTAAGGAGCTCAGAGAGGCTAACGTAAAGTACTCAGTTGTTAAGAACACTCTCCTCAAGCTCGCAGCTAAGGAAGCAGAGATCGAGATCCCTGAGGAAGTTCTCAACGGTACAACAGCTATCGCAACAAGCGCAGATGACTATGTTGCAGCAGCACGTATCCTTTCCAAGTACGCTAACACAAGCCCCACATTCGAGGTTAAGAGCGGTTATCTCGATAAAGAGATCATCAGCCTCGACAAGATTGACAGCCTTGCAAAACTTCCCAGCAGAGAGATCCTTCTTGCTACAGTTTGCAACGCATTCAATGCTCCCATCGCATCTTTCGCACGTGCCGTACAGGCTATCGTCGATAAGGGCGGCGCTGATGCAGCAGCTCCCGCAGAGGAAGCTCCCGCAGAAGCTTAATCAATTTAAAAAAATTACAAAAACTATTTATTGTTAAACGGAGGTTATTACCATGTCAGAGAAGATTACTTCTATCATTGAAACACTTAAGGGCCTCACAGTTCTCGAGCTTTCAGAGCTTGTTCACGCTGTTGAGGAAGAGTTCGGCGTATCCGCTGCAGCAGCAGTTGCAGTAGCAGCTCCCGCAGAGGCAGCTGCAGCAGCAGAAGAGAAGACAGAGTTCGACGTTATCCTCGCTGAGGTTGGCGCTGAGAAGATCAAGGTTGTTAAGGCTGTTAAGGACATCACAGGTCTCGGTCTTGCAGAGGCTAAGGCTCTTGTTGACGGTGCTCCCAAGGCTGTTAAGGAAGGCGCTTCCAAGGAAGATGCTGAGGCTATCAAGGCTAAGCTCGAAGAAGTTGGCGCAAAGGTTGAGCTTAAGTAAGTTAATTTCAATCGATTCAAAGGGCGGACTCGTTACGAGCTCCGCTCTTTTTTTATGTTACAAAGCTTTTTAGCTTGAGTTTTTGGCTGAAAAGTTGTATGCTTGATGCGTATTCTTTTTTTATCGGAAGATTTGATTATGATTAATAAAGATATCGGATTGATTGAATATTCAAAAAAAGTTGATATGGGCAACTGCATAACTCACGCTGTGGGTGCGGTGCTTTCCGTGCCTGCGCTGATTATGCTCGTGCTTAAGGCTGAAGGGTTGCGCTCTGTGGTTTCGGCTGTTGTTTTCGGTCTGTCGATGATTGCTGTGTACACGGTATCAGCTGTTTATCACGGACTGACCGATAAAAAGAAAAAAGAGATTGCTCGCCTTGTTGACCACTCGACCGTGCCGGTGCTTATAGCGGGCACTGCAACTCCTTGCGCGCTTATGACTCTTTACGAAATAAGTGTTGCACACGCTCTTTTTGTGCTGTTTCTCGGTTGGTTCAGCGCACTGTTCGGTCTGTTTGCAAAGCTGTTTTTCTTTGAAAAAACACGCAAGGCAACCGTTACTGTCTATATTGTGTCGTGTGCTTTGATGATTGGCTGTGCCGTTCCCTTGCTTGGTCAGATCAACACTCGCGCATTCGGCGAAATTGTGCTTGGTAGCGCCCTTTATCTGGTCGGAGCCTTATTCTGTCTTGTTGGTAGAAAACGCCCTGTAATGCACGTAATATTCCATATTTTTGTGGTTCTTGCCGGCGCAGTGCATTATTTTGCGATTTACCGCTTTGTTATATGATTCAACTTTTTTTCACGCTGACGTTGTGTTTGGTATGCGAAAAAATTTTTTAAAAAGTATTGACAATTGAAAAAAGTAGGAATATAATGCAAACACGAACAGCGAACCGATAGGCAGCTGTTTGTGCTAAATGCGTTGAGCAGAAACTAGTAGGTTGGAAAGAATCTGGAGAGAGTTGCCGGGCGGTGCGAGGCAAAGAGGGCGTCCTTCGCGAATTCATTCTGTTAGCAGTGCACTGAACGAGATCAGTCTTCAGTAGGATGCAACGGGAGTTCCCGTCACAGAACTAGGGTATATTAGTACCCGACAAGGCTGTTGCCGCGAGGCGATGGCGAACTGAGGTGGTACCACGGGATATCGTATTTCTCGTCCTCTGTATTCTTAATCGGAATGCGGAGGACGTTTTTTTATCCTTTTCACTCCGAAACAAGTTTAAGAAAGGATGTTCGAAATGGAACAGAATTACTACCAGAAAGAAATTGAAACAATGTCGGCTGAAGAAATGAAAAAACTTCAGTCTGAGAAGCTTGTCAAGCAGGTTAAACACGTTTATGAGAACGTGCCGTATTACAGAGACCTTATGGACGAAAAAGGTGTAAAGCCTGAGGATATCAGCGGAATTGAGGATTTGCATAAGCTTCCCTTCATATCAAAAGCTGACCTTCGTGATGCTTATCCTTACGGTCTTCTTGCAAAGCCGCTTGATGAATGCGTTCGTATTCATTCTACTTCCGGCACAACAGGTCGCCGCGTAGTTGCGTTTTATACTCAGCACGACGTTGACCTTTGGGAGGATTGCTGTGCTCGTGCAATTGTGGCAGCAGGCGGCGATAAAAGCGACGTTTGTCAGGTTGCTTACGGCTACGGTCTTTTCACCGGCGGTGCAGGTCTCAACGGCGGCAGCCACAAGGTAGGTTGTCTTACACTCCCTATGTCCTCAGGTAATACAGAAAGACAGATTCAGTTTATGATGGATCTTAACGCAAGCATACTTTGCTGCACTCCGTCATACGCTGCATATATAGGTGAATCACTTAAGGAGCAGGGCTATAAGCCCGAGGATATTCCGCTTAAGGCAGGCATTTTCGGCGCTGAACCCTGGACCGAAGAGATGCGCAAGGGCATTGAAGCTACACTTGGTATAAAGGCTTATGATATTTACGGTCTTACCGAAACTTCGGGTCCCGGTGTCGCTTTTGAGTGTAGCGAGCAGAGCGGTATGCACGTAAACGAAGATCACTTCTATGCAGAAATTATTGACCCCGACACAGGCGAGGTGCTTCCCGAGGGCAGTAAGGGTGAGCTTGTTTTCACCTCTCTCGATAAAGAGGCATTTCCGCTCCTGCGTTACCGCACCCGTGATATCTGCGTTCTTTCACGCGAGAAATGCTCCTGCGGCCGTACGCTTGTAAAAATGGCTAAGCCGATGGGCAGAACAGATGATATGCTTATTATTCGCGGTGTTAACGTATTCCCGAGTCAGATTGAAACTGTTCTTCTCAATGAAGGCTATGAGCCCAACTATCAGATAGTTGTTGACAGAAAGAACAACACGGATACCTTTGAAGTTAACGTTGAGATGACAGTTGAAAAGTTCACCGACAAGGTAAGCGAAGTGCTTTCAATGGAAAAATCACTCGGCAACGCTATGAAGATTATGCTCGGCATCAACCCCACTGTGCATCTTGTTCCGCCTAAAGCAATTGCAAGAAGCGAGGGCAAGGCTGTACGTGTTGTTGACAAGAGAAAATTGGTGTAATTTAAACACAGGAGGTATGAAAGATGGCTATCAAGCAGTTAACTGTATTTGTTGAAAACAAGCAGGGTGAGTTGGTTAACATAACCGAGACTCTTTCTGAAAACGGCATCAATATCAGAGCTCTTTCTGTCGCAGAAACTCAGGATTTCGGTATGCTCCGCCTTATTGTCAATGATGATGAAGCGGCAAAAAAAGTCCTTGATCAGGAAGGTTATATCACCAAGGTCAATGAAGTTGTCGGCGTAAAAATCGGCGACGCTCCCGGTAAACTTTCCGCTGCGCTGGCAGTTCTCGATGAGAAGAAAATAAATATGGATTACCTTTATGCGTTTATGGCACGTACTGAAAAGCACGCTTACGTTGTAATCAGAGTAGAAAATAACGAAGTTGCTGAGCAGGCTCTTGAAGCTGCAGGCTACCATATGATTACACAGGCAGATATTTGTAAGCTTTAATATAATTTTATCGCACAAAACAGCAAAGGCAGAGAGTGGACCTCTCTGCCTTATTAATTTTAAATTACTGTTCGGTATAATTATCTATTATATAAAAAAATAAAGAGCACACTTACGTGTACTCTTTATTCTGGTGACCCGGACGAGAATCGACCGTCTGCTTCGCATACTTATAGCTCGGCGACCCAAACCCTACGGGTTTCGGTACCCGCCTCACCGCTTTTTGCTAAAATCGATTCACTGAATCGATTTCTTAACGCAAAAACTCTCCCGAGTCCGATTCTCCAATACATAAAAAAATAAAGAGCACACTTGCGTGTACTCTTTATTTTTGGTGACCCGGACGAGAATCGAACTCGTGTTACCGCCGTGAAAGGGCGGTGTCTTAACCTCTTGACCACCGGGCCAAAGTTCGCCAAAGCTATTTGCTTTGGCAGTGGTAGCGGCAGTGGGACTCGAACCTACGACACTCCGGGTATGAACCGAATGCTCTAGCCAACTGAGCTATGCCGCCACAAAAAGCTTGTTAATTGTAATATATTCTGACGCGTTTGTCAATAGATATTACGAAAAAAATTAAATTTTTTTCAAAATCAAGAGCTGCTTCGGGTGAAACAGCTCTCGAAATTTGTTTAATTACTGCTCAACAGTGTAAACGCTGACCTTCTTGCGGTCTCTGCCAAGACGCTCGAACTTAACAACACCGTCAACCTTTGCGAAGAGAGTGTCATCGGAGCCCTTGCCAACGTTTGTGCCGGGATGGATGTGTGTGCCGCGCTGTCTTACAAGGATGTTGCCTGCAAGAACAAACTGACCGTCAGCACGCTTTGCGCCAAGTCTTTTGGACTCTGAATCACGGCCGTTACGGGTGGAACCCATACCTTTTTTATGAGCAAAAAGCTGAATGTTTATCTTAAGCATTTGTGTTACCTCCGTAAATTACTTTGATGCTGCGAGGATAATCCTGCGCAAGCGACCTGATGTGAGCTTCAAGCCCGTCAAGCATCTTCTGAGCCTGTTCTGATTCTTCAAGCAATTCAAAGAGCATATAGCCATCGCTGACCTGTGTCTTTGCTTTTACGCTGAATGAATCGGTTATCGTGTTTGCTGCGAGATAAGCCGCGGATGAGACGGCGGCGCAGACAATATCCTGTCCTGCCTGTGCGAATCCTGCGTGACCGCTGCACTCAAACCCGATTGTGCTCTTGCCCGAGCGGACAAACTTAAAGCGTATCATAGTTGATTAACCGTTGATAGCGGAAATCTCAACCTTTGTGTAGGGCTGTCTGTGACCCATCTTGCGCTTCTCGTTCTTCTTGGGCTTGTAGGTGAAGACAACGATCTTCTTAGCCTTGCCGTTCTTTACAGCCTTAGCTGTAACTGTTGCACCCTCAACGTAGGGAGCGCCAACCTTGATGGAGTCGTCGGAGCCTACTGCGATAACCTTGTCGAAGACAACTTCGCTGTCTGCTTCAACATTGAGCTTCTCGATGTAAAGTGTGTCGCCGGCAGATACCTTATACTGCTTGCCGCCGGTCTCAATGATTGCGTACATTTTTCTACCTCTTTTATTAAGTCTCGCTATTCAGGGGTACCGCCCGTGAGCAGGCGGATTTGGGCACAATTATAGTGCAACCCGTAATATGCGGCTTAAGTAGTATATCATAAGGTGATTTTTATGTCAACACCTTTTGTATAGTAAATTTGAAAAATATTGCAAAAAAATTTAAAAAAACTATTGACATTTGGTATGGAAATAGATATAATACTCTTCGCGATGGGGAATAGTGTAACGGTAGCACGACAGACTCTGACTCTGTTTGTTGGGGTTCGAATCCCTATTCCCCAGCCAAAAGGCATCGACCAATAGGTCGGTGCTTTTCTTTTTTTGTGGTGCATAAGCTTTACCGGGATTCGAACAGCGAGTTGATAGTATTATATATAATGTATAAAGTAAAAGCAGCAGGAGATTTTCGTCTTCTGCTGCTGTTTTGTATATATCAGTTTTTGAGGCTCTGTACGGGTGCGGGGATTCTGCCGCCGCGTGAGATGAATTTTGCGGGGGAAATCATATTGACGTCCATAACGGGTCCGCCGCCGAGCAGTCCGCCGAAATCAAGCTCATCGCCGACAGTCTTGCCGATTGCGGGAATGACACGCACAGCCGTTGTTTTGCTGTTTATCATGCCGATTGCCGCTTCGTCTGCGATAATTGCGGCAATAACCTCTGCCGGTGTATCGCCGGGAATATTGATCATATCAAGTCCGACGGAGCAAACGGCTGTCATTGCTTCGAGTCTTTCGAGGTTGAGTGCGCCGCTTCTTGCCGCGTCAATCATACCTGCGTCTTCTGTAACAGGGATGAATGCGCCTGAAAGTCCGCCGACGTGGGAGGATGCCATTATGCCGCCCTTTTTGACAGCATCGTTAAGCAGGGCGAGAGCCGCTGTTGTGCCGTGGCAGCCGCACTGCTCAAGACCCATTTCCTCAAGAATGTGAGCAACGGAGTCACCGACAGCGGGTGTGGGTGCGAGTGAGAGGTCAACAATTCCGAAAGGTACGTCAAGTCTGCGTGAAGCCTCGCGTGCAACAAGCTGACCGACACGTGTGATTTTGAATGCGGTCTTTTTAACAACGTCGGCAACGTCTGTAAGCGTGCCGTCAGGTATTTTCTTAAGTGCCGCGCTGACAACACCGGGGCCTGAAACGCCGACGTTGATTACGCAGTCAGGCTCGCCTGCGCCGTGGAATGCGCCCGCCATAAAGGGGTTATCCTCGGGAGCGTTGCAGAAAACAACGAGCTTCGCAGGACCGATACAGCCTTTGTCTGCCGTTGCTTTTGCCGCATCGACAACAGTCTGACCCATAAGGGCGACAGCGTCCATATTGATGCCTGCTTTTGTTGAGCCGATGTTTACGCTCGAGCAGATGTGCTCTGTGGTTGCGAGCGCTTCGGGGATGCTGCGGATAAGTGCCTCATCGCCTGCAGCAAAGCCCTTCTGCACAAGTGCGGAGTAGCCGCCGATAAAGTTGACGCCGACAGTCTGAGCCGCACGCTCAAGAGTCTTAGCGTATTCGACGGGATTACCGCCCGAGCAAGCGGAAATCATCGCAATCGGTGTGACGGAAATACGCTTGTTTATAATCGGAATGCCGTATTCCTTTTCAATCTGCTCACCTGTAGCGACAAGCTTTTCAGCTCTGCGTGTGATTTTGTCGTAAATCTTATCGCAGCTGCGCCTGATGTCGCTGTCACAGCAGTCGAGCAAAGAGATGCCCATTGTAATTGTGCGTATGTCGAGGTGCTCTTCCTCAATCATCGCAATCGTTTCAAGTATATCGCCTGTGTTCATCATAGCTTACGTTCCGCCTTTTCAGATTCTGTGCATCGAGTTAAAAATATCCTCGTGCATAACGTGAATTTTGAGGTTTCTCTCTACGCCGTATTCCTTGAGCTTATCGGAAAACTCTGTGAATTCCATCTGCATTGCGGCGGTGTCAACAAGCATGATCATGCAGAACATATCCTGCAGAATTGTCTGTGAAACGTCGACAACGTTTACGTCGTGCTCAGCACAGAAGGTTGAAACCTTTGCGAGGATACCGACTGTGTCCTTGCCTACAACGGTAATTACTGCTCTCATATTTATGTACCTCCGTTCTTTACTGTTTTTTATTTTAACACATAGAGATTAATAAAACAATATTTTAAAATCCCAACTTATCTGCATTTCAATTGAATTTTTTGTGCGGTGTGATATAATGGACGAAAATAAGAGGTGACAGCTATGTTTAAAATGAAAGATAGTGACGTTATTCTTTTTCAGGGCGATTCGATAACCGACGGCAACAGAGGAAGAAGCAAAGATCCCAATCACATCCACGGACACGGATATCAGTACATCATTGCTTCGGAAATGTATGCGGATAATACAGATAAGGATTTTGATGTTGTTAATAGGGGCGTAAGTGGCGACAGAATTGCTCAGCTTTACGGCAGATGGAAAGAGGACTGCCTCAATCTCAAGCCGACAGTTGTAAGCATACTTATAGGCATCAATGACTGTAACGGTGTGTATCAATGCAACAATGGCTCATCGCCTGAGAGATATAAGAAGATTTACCGCTATATGCTCGATGAGGTGCTTGAGCAGAATCCTGATACACTGCTTGTTATAATGGAGCCGTTTTTCGGTGTTTCAGAAGAAGAGGGACAAAATGAATATATGAAAGCTCACGTATGGGAATACGGCAAGGCGGCAAAGGAGATTGCCGAGGAATACGGCGCTGTTTTTGTGCCGCTTCAGGATATGTTTGATGAATATGCAAATCATACAGATATATTCAAGCTGCTTTGGGACGGTGTTCATCCCACAACGGGTGGACATCAGCTGATTGCAAGACGCTGGAAAGAATGTGTTGAAGCGAAAATTAACTCGAGATAAAACGGATTCACTTTTAACATTCTCTTAATTTGTTTGTGAAAAACATTTTATACAGTAGCTGCAAAGGGAGATGTTGAAATGAAAAAGAGGATGATAAAAATCCTGCTTATTGTTGTCGGCTCGTTGCTGATGCTCAATGCGGCTGTTATGGTGCTTACCTCAAACCTCAATGTCGGAATAATCGCTGAGTTTATTCTCGGCGCAGTGCTGACGGCTTATGGTATATTTAATGATAAGTTTATTGCAAAAATACCGCTTGTTCTTAAAGGTGTATTTTGGACAGGTGTGGGCGTTGTTGCTGTTGGTGTAACGCTCTTGCTCGGCTACGGTGTGTCTGATAATATCAGCGGCAATGAGGATGCGGTTGTGGTGCTCGGTTCGGGTATCAGAGGTGAGATGCTGACGGTAGGGCTTAAAAACCGCCTTGACCGTGCGGTTGAGCTTTGCGAAGATAATCCGCAGGCGGTGATTATTGTCAGCGGAGGACAAGGTCCTCAGGAGGATATAACCGAGGCGCTTGCAATGGAGAGGTATCTGCTGCGTTGCGGTGTTGACAGCAAAAGAATTATAAAAGAAGAAAAAGCAACAAGCACATACGAAAATTTTGTTTATTCAAAGCAGATTCTGGACGGGATTTTCGGTGAGGGATATAACGCTGCTTTTGTGACAAATGAGTATCATATTTACAGGGCAGGTTCACTTGCGAAAATAGCAGGGCTTACCAATGTCACCCACGCTCACAGCAACACGGTGTGGTATACTGTTATACCAAGCTGTATTCGTGAATGTATGGCGGTTGTAAAACTATGGATTTTTAAGCAGTAAAAAAAGCAAGGCGGTGTAAAAAACACAGCCTTGCTTTTAGCTTTTAAACGCTGCCGTAACCATTCGGAGGGGCTACGGCAAAACGTGACATCTTCAGGGTACCCCCCTCAAAGCGCAACCTGCGGAAGGCTACGCGAAGTGCCCGAAAATTGAGTTACAAAGAAAACACAATGAGTAGAATCAGAGAGAAGTGTTTCTCTGTTAATACTATTTTAGAATAAAAAAACTTGTTTGTAAAGAGCTAAATCCTAAATTTTTTATAAAATAAACAACGCAAAAACACCGTTATTTTACATTATTTGTGCAAAATGACGGTGTTTTGATTTTTGCTTGTCGATTTTATGTATTTTCTTACAAAGAATTAATTGTGCGTATATGAGCGATATCGGCACAATAAAAAACTTCTCCGACAGCGTTTTGTGCCATCGGAGAAGTCAAGTGCTGTTATCTGTAGATTACGTCAAGATACACCTTATCAATAAATGCGCTTATTTTGGAGGGGATTATTGCGATCTGTGAAATGAGCGGAATATAGAAGTCGGGGTATATAACCGCAAAAGCTGTAAGAGCGATGAGGATAAGGAGTGTGATGCCGAACTTTTCAAGACGGGCACCAACCTGCATACCGATAAAACCGGGGAAGAAGATTATTTTAAGTGCGGTGGGAAGATTTTTGTATTGCTCTTTCATAATAACCGCATCCTTGATAATCGGGAAGAGGTTGGAGAGAAGTGAAACCGAAACCCAGACAAAGAAGAAGAGAATGGTAAAATCAAGTGTCTTTACAGGTGTTTCAAGCATTTCGGGGTTCTGAACCGACTGGCTCAGTTCCTGCGGAAATACAACGAAGCCGCTGTAGTTGCCGAGGTTAAGGATGTTCACAAGCGGGAAAAAACCGATTGCGCAAGCAAGCAGGAAATTGAGCAGACCGGGAATAAAGCAGAAAAGATAGCTCTTTACGGGGCTGTTTATTGCCTCGTGCTCAATGTGACCGCACATTTTATCTGTGCGAAGGTAACGGTTATCCTCAACGGGGCACTTGAATATGCGGCACATAATCTGCTCAAAAAGAGCCTTTGTAAGCGCGCCGGGGAAAGTTAAAATCTTTGATAATACGTAGAAGACTGTCATTCAAATACCACCTCACCGTTCTTGAAGAGTTGTTCAGCTGTGATTTTGCCCTTGATATATTTATCAACCGTCGGGCTGAGCTTTTCGTTGTTTGTTGCGAGCAGATCGGCTGCAGCCTGGTAACCGCCCTCAACGCCTAACTGTTCGCTGAGCATTGCGTAGAAATAGAGAATTTCGTATGTCAGGTATTCGCGGCTTTCAAAGCACAATGTGGCATACTCGTATGCTTTCTCGTAGTTGCCTGCCATAAACTGGCATACAAGAGCTTCATAATATACATCGAGAATCTGGTTGTTTTCGATATCGGCAATAATTGCTTCGAAGATTTTCATAGCTTCATCGTATTTGCCCTGATAACGCAGGAGAAGACCGTCGTAAAGATCGACATATGCGTTTTCGGGGTTAGCGCTGCGCATATCTGCAATCAATGCCTTTGCCTCGTCATACTTGCCCATTTTGATTGAAAGCATAACAAGGTTTTCCTCATACATCCATCTGCATTCCGGAATTAACTCTGCAAGCTTTGTGCAGTAGCCGTATTGAATTTCCGCATCTTTGCCGCAGATTGAAGAAATGGCAAGCTTATAGTAGGTGATAATGCCCTTTTCCTCGTTTGTTTCAGCCTTTGCTTCCTTATCATTATACTGCTTGATGATATCGTCATAGGGGATATCACTCGGCTTGATTTCGCCGTAGTAAAGCTGTTCGTAATACTGATAGAAAAGTCCGGAATATTCGTTAGCGTAACCGTTGATACGGTTTATAAAGTCGTAAGTCTTTTTGATATCTTTATTTGCGGAGGAATTGATGTCTGCTTTGCCGACTTTGTCTATCCACAAAAGTGTAACAGGCTGTCCGTTTTCGTCTGTTGCGGTTTCGTCGTAAAAGTATGATGTCAGCAGGTAGTTTGCGTCATCAACTGAGCCGAGCTTGACACAAACGTCAACGAGCTTTCTTGCGGTCTTCCAACCGATATTGTTTACGGTGCTGAAATTTCCGATGGCACTGTTGAGATTGCCGTCTTTAAGCTGTTTGTGACCTTCGTTGATTGCCTCGATGTCTGTGCCCTGGTTTGCAAGGAACGTGAACGCCCACATAACACAGCCGAGAACTGCGATAAGCGCCAGTATTCCCTTGAATCTGAAACGGCTGCGGATAAGATTCTGACGGCACTCGGAGCAAAGATCATAATCTTCGCCAAAGCTTTTGTCAGGTGCGTTCTTTTCGCAGAGAATGCAAAGCTCTTCTTCGTTTTCGCCAGAGGATGTTGCGCTGTCTTCTTCGGGTGCTGTTATCAGAACACCTTCATCTTGTTCTGTGCTGTTTGAGTCGTCCTGAACAGATTCGGACAAATTTTCGTTTTCATCAGAGGGTGTTGCGTTGTCTTCTTCGGGTGCTGTTATCAGAGCACCTTCATCTTGTTCTGTGCTGTTTGAGTCGTCCTGAACGGATTCGGACAAATTTTCGTTTTCGGGTATATCCTTTATCTTGTTATCGTCCAAGAAACAAAACCTCCCTTTATAATAATACATCCTATATAATAGCACGCATTAACCGATATTTCAAATAGTTTTTTATTTTTTTATAATATTTCTATCTGTTTGTAACAAAGAAAACATATTTGCACAAAAAAGCAGGGCAGCTCAGCTGCCCTGTGTGTTTTTTGGTATTGTCTCAGCCGACAAGCTCCTCGAAGCCCTTCATAAGAAGTGAACCGGAATTACGGCTGAATGCGATTGTCTCCTGATAGTGGTCACCGAAAGGCTCCATATCATCGAAGAAAATCATACAGTAGTCGTTATCGTTGAGGATATAGCCGATTTCGTCGTTGCAAAGACCGAAGCAAAGAAGAACGTCATCCTCTGCAAGATCGAGTGTCTCTGCGCAGGATTTGCCGTTGAAATCTGTGCCGGAGAATGCGTTTTCAGCGTCAAGAGTTGTGCCGCCGTAGATGAGCTCGGGGCTGATTTCGCCGGGCATCATTGCAACTTTGATGTTCTTGCCGATTTCAGCATAGCCAACCTCTGTGGGTGTGCTGAATGTGCCGTCATCGTTAACAAGGATTCTGTGGTTAACAAGACCGAGCTTACCGACAAGCATAAGGACGGGGTTTTCAACGCGGATAATAACTTCCTTGTGAGAAACGTTGAGGATAGGTTCAACCTTTGTTTCTTCGACAGGCTCCCAGCCTTCGTACCAGAGTGTGTAGTGCTCTGATGCGTTTGCGATTTCGTTCTGAAGCTTTTCGTTGTTCTTTACATAGTCGCTTTCAAGGACTTCGTCAAGAGTCTTGTTCATGCTCATTGTGATGTATGCAAGCTCTCTGCCGTAGCGGTCAGCCTGCATCCAACGCTCGGGAAGGTCAACGTCGTCGTTTGTCGGGCCTCTGTCAGAGTAGATGCCGAGAGTTGCACCGATGATGGGCATAAAGTTGTAGCCGTTCTCTGTGAGAACTTCGTTCATAGCTGCTGT
The DNA here is from genome assembly GCA_045637465.1 of Acutalibacteraceae bacterium. Taxonomy (GTDB): domain Bacteria; phylum Bacillota; class Clostridia; order Oscillospirales; family Acutalibacteraceae; genus UBA8612. Next base: position 248,724 of record JAZTZM010000040.1, read on the forward strand.
GTAGTCACCGGAGAGCTGCTTGCCTGAGCTTTCTTCAGTCTTGAGACCTGTGATGTAGGGATGAGCAGGCTCGTTGATGATGTATGTTTCTTCAGCGCCTTCTGCGTAGGGATCAAAACGGAATACATACATATTGCCGTCGTAGCCTGTGGGATCACGGTCGTCTGAGAAATATTCTGCGCAATCCTTCTGGCTGAAGTAGAGGTCGCCCTCTTCCATATCTGCAACAGCATTTTTGATTGACTGAGCGGTGCGCTCCTTAAGGAGGTTCATAAACTGCTCATCGGGACCGGGCTTGGTCTTGAAGAGAGTCTGACCTGTGAGTGCAGCGAGTGCGTTATTTGCCATCTTGAGGAAGAAGGGATTCCAGAGACCGAGAGTGTCGATCTCGCTGTGGCAATGTGTAGCTGTAACGTTGATGGAAACGATGTTATTCTCTTTTGCGAAATCTGCAAGGAGAGCACGGATGTCGCGGATATCCTTGTTGGAGATACCGATGCATTCGATTGTGCAGAATGCAGCCTTGCCTCTGCCTGAACCGTCGTCCATAACAACTGTGTAAACGTTCATATCATCAAGAACCTGTTCAACAGTGTTGGAAGGGAAGTTCTGGAGAAGGTAGCCTGCAAGATAGTAGGGTCTTTCGAGAACGTCGTCGGGAACAAGGCTTGTCTGATCGTAGCCGAGGCTCCACTGACCTTCGGGATTGGATGTGATGAATGTTTCGTGGCCTGCCATAAAGTTGGGGCTGTCATAATCTTCTGCATCCATGAAACCTGTGTTTGCAATGGGAGCGGGGCGGGCGATGAGATTGAGGATGTCCATAAAGACAAGCTCAAGGTAGGTGAAGCCGATTGTCTTCTTCTCCTGGTCTGTGTCAGCCTTTGACATGGCTTTAATCGCATCAATGGGGTTGATGAGATTGTAAGCTTCTCCGTCGATTCTTACATAGATGGGATCACCGAATTTGCGGTTGCAGGTGATTGTGCTTTCAATGTAAGTGTTGTCTTTTTCTTCTTCGTCAACCGTCTTTGCGCCTGCAGAGGTAGCAACTGCAACTGCAGAGAATACCATTGCGAGGCTGAGAAGGACGGCGAGAATTTTTCTGAGAGACTTCATGTGTAATTCCTCCGTTTTCGTTTTGTGCTTTATTGAGATTGATATATTGATTTAAATCAACCAATAATACACAGTAAAGTATTAATTATAATATCACATTCGAAAAATTAAAACAACGGCACTATTACAGAAAATAAACTTGAATTATTGGTGATTTTTACTGTATTTGAATTTATTAACATTTATTCGGTTGACTATTCCGTGTTGTTTTGATAAAATGCAGGATGGTAGCAATTAATTATTTTGAAAGCCGCAGTTGGCGGTTGATTCATAAGATTTTTATTCAGATTCAAGAAAGGCAAAACCGAATGTTAGAACTCAGAAACGTTTCTTTTACCGTCGAAAACGGAAACGGCGGACTTGAAATCATAAACGATATTTCACTTACGGTCAACGACGGTGAATTCCTTGTCATTACAGGACCTAACGGCGGCGGCAAGTCAACGCTTGCAAGGCTTATTATGGGTATCGAGCAGCCGACAGGCGGTCAGATACTTATCGACGGCGAAGATATCACAAACCTCTCTGTTACGGAGCGTGCTCGTGTCGGTGTTGGCTACGCTTTCCAGCAGCCTCCAAGGTTCAAGGGCCTTACCGTAAGGCGTCTTCTCAGCCTTGCGCACGGTGCTGAATTGCCCGAGGATGAGTGCTGTGCCTACCTTACAAACGTAGGTCTGTGCTCTAAGGATTATCTCAACCGCGAGATTGATGCTTCTCTTTCCGGCGGCGAGGTCAAGCGAATTGAAATTGCTTCGCTTATGGCACGCGAGCTCAAACTTGCAATTTTTGATGAGCCTGAGGCAGGCATTGACCTGTGGAGCTTTTCAATGCTCGTCGAAACCTTCAAAACTATGAGCAGACGCCGTCACAACAGCGTTATCATAATCTCCCATCAGGAGCGTATAATGCAGCTTGCGGATAATATTGCCGTTGTTGCCGGCGGTAAGCTCAAGAGCTACGGCTCGAAGGATGAAATATTCCCAAGGCTTATGAGTGAGCTTGGCGAAAACTGCGGTTTCAGAGGAGGTAACGGCTGATGTTTGACAGTATAGAAAAAAATCTTCTCTGGTCAATTGCAGATATTGACGGTGTGCCCGATATCGGCGCATACAACATCCGTCTCAATGGCGCAGGCTTTGCACGCTCATCAACAGAAACGGTTACAATTGAGCCGAAGAAAGATAAAAACGGTATTGATATTATCGTTAAACCTTTTTCAAAGGCTGACAAAGTGCATATTCCCGTTATCGTTACCGAATCCGGTGTGAATGACACGGTTTATAACGATTTCTTTATAGGCGAAGGTGCCCAGGTGCAGATTGTTGCCGGTTGCGGTATTCATAACGACGGCGACTGTGACAGCAGACACAACGGTATCCACCGCTTCCACATCGGCAAAAATGCAAGGGTTACCTACGTTGAAAAGCATTACGGCGAGGGTGACGGAAACGGCACAAGAGTGCTTGACCCCGTAACAGAGGTCTATATGGACGAAGGTGCCGAATGTGAGATGGAAACCGTACAGATAAAAGGTGTTGATTCAACAGAGCGTAAGAGCGTTGCTCACCTCAAGGCAGGTGCAAAGCTCATTATCACCGAGCGTCTTATGACTCACGGCAAACAGTACGCAAGAAGCGATATGGAAATTGATCTTGACGGCGAAGATTCATCAGCTCAGATTATTTCGCGCTCCGTTGCAAAAGATACCTCTGAGCAGATATTCTACCCACGTGCGGTAGGTAACTGCCGTTGCCGCGCTCACGTACAGTGTGACACGATTATTATGGACAGCGCAAAGGTGCGCTCAATTCCGGAGATTGCGGCTAACCACGAGGATGCCCAGATAGTCCACGAGGCGGCTATCGGTAAGATAAACAATGACCAGCTCACAAAGCTCTGCACACTCGGTATGACACCTGAAGAAGCAGAGGAGGTTATTATCGAAGGCTTCCTTAATTAAACTAAGTTTATCAAGCAACCCAAAAATAAAAAAGGAGAAACGACCATGGCAAACGACTTTTTCTGTGCGCCCGGCGGTAAATTCAGCCGTAAGCGTACAATCCTCACCGGCTTCGGCTTTATGGCAAGCTCCATAGCCTGGGCAATTTATGACCCTTACATCACAAAAATTCTCAACCGTCTTCTCACTGAATCGGCAACAATTACCTCGTGGAGCGTAAAGCTTAACGAAGCTTTCCCCTTCCTTGCAAAGTTTGCTGAGGCACAGGGTGAGGATGTCAACCTTGCAGGCGGCGGCATCACTCTTGTCCCTCTCTTTATCGGTATTATAATGACTTTTGATAATATCTTCGGTGTTATTTTCCAGCCGGCTTTTGGTAAGCTCTCCGATAACTGCCACTCAAAGCTCGGCAAGCGCCGTCCCTTTATCGTTTTCGGTGCTCCCGTTTCTGCTTTCCTTTTCGGCGTTATTCCGTGGGTTGCACTGAGCAATTCACTTCCGCTTACAATGCTCTTCATTATCCTCTTCGTATTTTCAATGTCACTCTGGCGCGCACCCGTTGTTGCGCTTATGCCTGCGCTTACTCCGCCCGCAATGCGTAGTGAGGGCAACGCCATCATCAACCTTATGGGTGGCATAGGTTCAGCTATCGGTATGTTCGCAGGCACTATTGTAGGCGTTATCTATAAGCTCCTGACAGGTGTCGCGGTTACTGCGGACAATGAGCAGATTGCTTTCCCCTACGTTTTCCTCACCGGTTCAATCGTTATGGTTATCGGTATGCTTGTTATCCTCTTCTTTGTCAAGGAGCCTTCAAGCAAGCTTGACGTTGTTGCTGCTCAGAACAGAGCTGCAGACGCTGCTGCAAGAGCAAAGGCAGAGAAAGAAGCAAAGGCAGCAGAAAAGGCTGCAAGAAAGGCTCAGAAGCTTTCCGGTGCAGAGAGAAGAAGTCTTGTCTTTATGCTTGCAGGTCTGTTCTTCCTCTTCTGCGGTACAAACGCAATTACAACCTTCTTTGCTCTGTTTGCTGCTGAAGTTCTCGGCAAGACAACAGCTGAAGCTACAATTATGACAACTATATTTGCTGTCTGCTCCGCTATCGCTGCAATTCCTGCAGGCTGGCTTGGTAAGAAAATCGGCAGAAAGAAGACCATTCTTATCGGTCTTGCCGTATTTATGGCAGCTTTCGTTCTCTATCTCGTAACACGTACGGACGCTATCGTATGGGCAGTTCTTGTTCTCGGCGGTTTTGCAAATATGTTCATCACCGTCAACACCCTTCCCCTTGTTCTTGAAATCGGCGGCAACAATAAGGTCGGTACATTCACAGGCTACTATTATACCGCGACCTTCTCCGCACAGATTGCTTCTCCCATCGTTTACGGTATAGTCCGTATGCTTTCAGGCTCATATATGTCCCTGTTCTACTACAGCCCCATTATGTTCGTTCTCAGCCTTCTTTGCATCTTGGTTGTAAAGCACGGTGAGGCTCTGCCTGACAGTGTTATCAAGGCAGCTGAAGAAAAGGGTAACGACTGATTATAATTAACGCAACACTTATACCTGCGGAGAGATTTTTCTCTTCGCAGGTGGTGTATTTTAAAGCAAAGGGTGAACTTAATGGCTAAGCAGAAAATCACAAAAAAGCAGACTCTTGTTCAGACTCTTAAATTTGCAGCGTTTTCAATGGGTGCAGGTGTTATTCAGACGGTTACGTTTACCGTCCTTAATGAAGTTTTACATCTTGATTATTGGTTGGCTTACCTGCCTGCGCTCGTGCTTTCCGTGCTGTTTAACTTCACGGTCAACCGTAAATTCACTTTCAAATCAGCCGCAAACGTTCCCGTTGCGATGCTCAAGGTTGCAGGTTTTTATCTTGTCTTTACTCCTCTTTCAACGTGGGGCGGCGAGGCGCTTGATACCTGGCTTAAGGCAACTGTTCCCGCAATCGCATCGTGGAACGAATATATTGTTCTTGCCCTTACAATGGTACTTAACCTTGTCACGGAGTATCTCTTCTGCCGATTCTGTGTTTACAGAAACAATATGTATACAAATAAAGAGGGCATCAAAGAGATGGAAAAACTCGAAAGTGACAAATAATTAATTCAAGGAAGAATCCCAATGAAAAAAGTAATCAGCCTTATACTTTGCGCTATGATGTGTTTAGGTACACTCTGCTCGTGCTCTGCTCCGGAAAAAACTGTACTCACAATCGGTGAAGCGCAGCTTGACAGCGAGGTGTTTTCATATTTCTTCAGTCAGGCTTACAGTGCTGTGGAAAGCAGCGGCGGTAATCTTCTGGCAAAGGATGAGATGGTGGCTCAGGCAGTCAATAAGTGCTGCGAGTACGTTTCTGCAACAACTCAGTTCAATGCGCTCCAACTCTCGCTTGATACCGATGCGAAAATGCGCGTTGCAACAAGCACCGAGGATGAGTGGATGCTTTACGGCAGCTATTACAGCGATATCGGAATAAGCAAACAGACCGTTGCAAAAATATATGAGGTTAACGAGTACCGCACACAGCTCCTGCTCTATTATTTCGGCGAGGGAAGCGAGTATGAGGTTACCGAGGATGAAATTGAATATTATTTTGACCGCACGTATGTCGAATTCAAAGCAATTAACGGCTACTTCACCACGATTGATGAGAACGGTGACAGTATTATTTTGTCGGAGGATGAGATCCTTGCAATCAGAAACGATTTTGAGGACAAGCGCTCGAAGCTTGAATCCGGCGAAACGTTTGCCGATATAAACGACGGCATTGACGTTGAATCAACTTATATTGCGGTTTCAAATTCCGCTTACCCCGAAGGCTTCCTTGCTAAGGTTGCGGAGCTTGAATACGACAAGCCTGCCGTTATAGAGACGGATGAATATATATTCCTTGTCGTGCGCTCCGATGCTAAAAAAGGTGATGACAACTATTACAGAACTTACCGCACAAAGTACATAGAAGACCTGCGCGGTGAAATGCTGACGGATATGCTTGTTGCATCAGCCGAAGACTACGGTATGACAAAAAATGACAGCGACCTTATCGACGTTGCGGAAGATATTATTTCTGCAAGAAACAAAAGAAAGTAAAAAACGGTAAAAATAAGGTTGGTTTACGGCTCTGTTATTAAAAATACAGTTGACACAAATATTTCACTGTGTTATAATCGCTTTGTACTATAAGTGTAAGTGTCTGTGAAGGCGCTTTTATATTAACGAAAGGTTGGTGCATACCAATGAAAAAAGTATTAGCAGCTGTTCTCGCTTGCGTACTCGTCTTTTCTCTGGCTGTCACAGCTTTTGCTGCTGTTCCCAGTCCAGGACCTGAAATTGTTGAGACAACACGTCCCAAACCAATGACCCCTCCTGCAGGTGTTGATCCCACAAAGCAGCCCACAACAAAGCCTTCAGGTTCCGGTTCAGGTTCAAGCTCCGGCTCAGGCTCTTCAGGTACAGGCTCAAAGCCCACAACAACACGCAAGAGCGATGTTGACGACACAACAAAACCCGGTAGCGCAAGCACAACAAAAAGACCTGTTACATCCGATAAGGCTCCCGTTTCTCCCGATACAGGCTCTTATGTCAGCAAGACAGTTTCTGCAGCAGCTCTCGTTGCAATCGCACTCAGCGGTGCAGTTATCTACACAACAAAGAAAAAGGCTGAATAATTAAAGCTTAAAAATCCGACGTAAAAGCCCTGTGTTCGTCAAAGAACTTAGGGCTTTTGTATATTATTTGAGCAATAAGAAAGGGGAGGTGCACATGCCGCAGGACAGCAAGGGTTATTCTTATGCAGAAGAAAAGCCCGAAAAGAAAAAGAGCAAACTGTCGGTAATTATTATATTGTTGGCGGTTCTGGTTATAATTGCCTGTGTTGCGTACATCGGTTCAATGTTTTTTAATGAGCACTCTGCCCAGGTCAGCTACGGTCAGATTGCCGAAATAGCAGTCAATTCGGAACCCGACGGCAACGGTAAGGTTTCAAGCCCTGTTGACCTCGAATCGCTTCATAAAATCAACAGCGATGTTTACGCCTGGCTTCGCGTTCCGGGCACACACGTTGACTATCCGGTTGTGCAAAGTACAATCAGCGATAACTATTATCTTCACCGCTCGATATACAAACGATATCTTTTTGCGGGTATGATTTATACTCAGTCGTGCAACAGTCTGGATTTCACAGACCCCGTAACGGTTATCTACGGTCACAATATGAGAAGCAAAACGATGTTCTCGACGCTTCATTATTTCAGCGATCCTTCATTTTTTGAGAAAAACGACACGTTCTACATCTACACGATGGACCGTATTCTCACTTACAAAATCGTTTCAGCATATAAATATGACAACCGCCATATTATGAATTCTTTCGATTTTTATAATCCACAGGTTCTAAAGCAGTTTCAGGAGCACACGCTGAATCCTGTAACTACGCTCAGAAACGTGCGCAACAATGTTGAACTTGATGAAAACAGCAAGCTTGTAATTCTCAGCACCTGTATGACAAACGATAAAAAATCAAGATTTTTAGTAAACGGAGTGTTAATCAGCGATGTCCCGATTTCATAAAAAAAATAAGTACGATTCAGATAAGGAAGTAAGTCTCAAGCGTTCTGATATAAAGGCATATTCCGAGGATGAAGATGCTTTCCCGGTGTATATACCGACTGCGACTTCAGGTGGCAAGAAAAAGGTGAAGAAGGGTAAAAAGGCTGCGCTTGCGCTGCTTCTTGTTTTCCTTCTCCTTATTGGTGGCGCTGCAGGTGCTTTTCTCGGTTTACAGCGAAAAGGTCAGCAGAAGCTTGTTTCGTACGATAACGTCGTTATTGACAGCATCGACGAAGCAATTGCCGAAAACGACGGTAAGACAGTTATCTATAACGGCAAAACATACCGTCTGAACGAAAACATCACGTCAATAGCCTGTATGGGTGTTGATAAAGAGTATCTTGGCTCTTACGGCGGTAAGATCGGTACCGGCGGTCAGTCGGATACGAATATGGTTCTTGCGCTCGATACGGTAAGCGGCAAGGTTACAGTTATTTCAATTCCCCGTGATATTATGGTTGATATCGGTGTATATACCACAAAGGGCGAATACGTCGGCGTTGAAAACAGACAGCTCTGTCTTGCATACGCTTACGGTGACGGTAAGCATACAAGCTGTAAGAATACGGTTGAGGCTATTCAGCGAGTTCTGTTCGGTATACCGATAAATTCATATATTTCGCTCGATATCGAAGGCATCGGTCCGATTAACGATGCTGTCGGCGGTGTAACTGTTGTTTCTCCCGAAACAATCGCCGGTTTTACGGCAGGTCAGGCTGTTACTCTTTACGGAAAACAGGCAGTAGACTTTGTCCGTGAGAGAGGCGACGATACCGAAGCCAGCCTTCGCAGATTGCAACGCCAGACCGCTTACGTCAAGGCGTTTGCTTCCAGGGCTGTGAATTCGGCAATGAATGATCTCGGCACAATAACAAGACTTTATAACACTGCAACGCAGTATTCCTGTACAAACGTAGATCTCAGCTCGGTAACTTACCTTGCAACAAAGCTTATGTCACAGGGCGTGAACGGTCTTGAAACAGCTACCATTCCCGGCGAAATGAAGCTCGGTGCAAAGTATGCGGAGTTTTATATGGATACAAGAGCAGCTTATGAGATGATTCTTGATATATTCTATAACGAGGTCGCATAAATGAAAGACGGCAGAGAGACACTTGTAAAAGAGTCTCTCTGTAATTTTGTGTAAAAGCGCAATATGCGGTGTTTACATTATGTTATGCATATGCTATATTTAGCTGTGATTTTTAATACTTCGGAGGAGAAAAGGTGAACAAGACCAAGGTTTCAAAACTGAAAAGCAATCTGATCGGTGACAGGCAGTTTTATTCGAGAATGCTCGTCATCGTAATTCCTATAATTATTCAGAACACAATCACAAACGTTGTAAGCCTGCTTGATAACGTTATGGTCGGCAGGGTAGGCACACTCGAGATGTCGGCTGTTGCGATTGATAATCAGCTTTTGTTTGTGTTCAATATATGCATTTTCGGCGGACTTTCAGGCGCCGGAATTTTTGCCACACAGTTTGCTGGTGCCGGGGACAATGACGGCGTGCGCTACTGCTTCAGGGCAAAGCTGATGATTGCCTTTGCAATGCTTGCCGTTGCTTTTGCTGTTTTTATCGCCTTCCCCGAAAAGCTGGTTTCGCTTTACCTTGCAGAGGGCACGGCTGCATCCGACGTTGAAAGTACACTCGGCTTTGCGATGGATTATCTGCGTATTATGCTTGCAGGTCTGGTGCCGTTTGCTCTGGCTCAGGTTTATTCAAGCTCACTTCGTGAACTTGGCGAAACAAAGCTGCCGATGACGGCAAGTATCATTGCGATTCTGGTCAACCTTGTGTTCAATTACTTCCTTATATTCGGCACATTTGGCTTCCCGAAACTCGGCGTTGTCGGTGCGGCTGTTGCGACGGTATTCTCGCGCTATGTCGAGATGTTTATCCTTGTGATTTATACGCACACCCATTCTGCAAATTTCCCGTTTATCAAGGGTGCTTACCACAGCATGAAGATGCCGCGCAAGCTTGCAGGCGACATTATGAAAAGGGGAATGCCGCTGCTTGTCAACGAGGCGCTGTGGTCTGCAGGTATGGCAACACTTAACCAGTGCTACTCCGTGCGAGGTCTCGACGTTGTTGCGGCGGTAAATATCTCTTCGACGGTTGCGAACCTCTTTAATGTTGTTTTCCTTTCAATGGGTAACGCGATTGCAATAATGGTCGGTCAGCATCTCGGTGCAAACGAGGTTGAAAAGGCTAAACAATCAGCCTGGAGACTTATAACGGCAACGGTTGGCGGATGCGTCGTTATGGGCGGCGTGCTTGCAGTCTGTTCGCCGTTTATTCCGCAGGTTTACAATACGACGGATGCCGTTAAAGACCTGGCTATGCAGCTCCTGCTTGTCAGTGCGGCTATAATGCCGGTTATTGCTTTTGCACACGACTGTTATTTTACAATCCGCTCGGGTGGCAGAACGTTGCTCACTTTTGTCTTTGACAGCTGCTCAATGTGGCTTGTTGCCGTGCCGCTTGCTTTTGTGCTTGCAAACTTTACCAACCTGCCGATAATTCCTCTTTATATAACTATTCAGCTTATTGAGGTGCTCAAATGCGTAATCGGTTTTATACTTGTAAAAAAAGGAATATGGATACGCAATATTATCGATAACTGAAAAAATGAGCAGACAGTGTGCTGAAAAACGCTGTCTGCTCATATTGTTTTTTGTGTGAAAATGACGGACGTTTTTTCCGAGAAAACAGTTGACAATATTTTACTGCAAGTGTATAATTATGTATGGTTAGCGCAGGCTAACTAATATTAGAACTATCGAGTTAGCTTGTGCTAACAAGGCGCAACGGAGGTATATATCGTGAAAACACTCAGAGATATTAAGGTAGGTGCTACCACAAAGGTAGTCAAGCTTCACGGCGAAGGTCCCGTAAAGCGCCGCATTATGGATATGGGCATTACAAAGGGTGTCGAGGTTTATGTGCGCAAGGTTGCACCGCTGGGTGATCCGCTTGAGCTTATGGTCAGAGGATACGAGCTTTCGCTGCGCAAGGCAGATGCCGAAATGATCGAAGTAGAATAAACACATTTTTTGCAAACAGTCGTTGCGGTTCAATTGACGCAGCGTGAAAGAGAGGAACATTTTTCAATGGATATCAGAATAGCCCTTGCGGGTAACCCTAATTGCGGTAAAACAACGCTGTTTAACGCACTTACAGGTTCCAATCAGTTTGTCGGCAACTGGCCGGGTGTTACGGTTGAGAAAAAGGAAGGCAAAATCAAAAAATACGACGGCGTAACGGTAGTTGACCTGCCCGGCATATATTCGCTTTCTCCCTATACGCTTGAAGAGGTTGTTGCGCGTAATTACCTTATCGGTGAACGTCCCGACGTAATTCTCAACATTGTTGACGGCACTTGTCTTGAGCGTAACCTTTACCTCACGACACAGCTTATGGAGATAGGCGTGCCCGTTGTTATTGCAATTAATATGATGGATATCGTCAGAAAAAACGGCGATAAAATTGATATAGAAATTCTTGAGAAAAAGATCGGCTGCAGAGTTATAGAAATTTCTGCAATCAAGGGTCAGGGAATTGAAGAGGCTGCAGAGGCTGCAATCGCTGCGGCTCAGAAGAAAAAAAGCGTGCCGATTCACAGCTTTTCAGGTGCTGTTGAGCATGCACTTGCACATATCGAAGAAGCTGCAATCCACGATATGCCTGCCGATCAGCAGCGTTGGTTTGCAATAAAGATATTTGAGCGTGATGAAAAAGCACTTGAGCAGCTCGGACTTTCACAGGATATAATAAATCATATAGAAAGCGACATAAAAGCTGCTGAAGAAGAGCTTGATGATGATGCGGAGAGCATTATCGCAAACGAGCGTTATATGTACATAACCGGCATCACACAGCTTTGCTACAAGAAAAAGAATCTGACAAGGCAGTCTATTTCCGATAAGATAGATAAGGTTGTAACAAACCGTTTCCTCGCTTTCCCGATCTTTGTTCTCATAATGATGCTCGTCTATACGCTTTCAATCGGCACAATAGGCGATTGGACGGTTGCGTTTATGAACGAGGGTCTTTTCGGCTCGTTCAAAGAGCTTGACCCGGGATTTTTCGGCTATCCACTTTTCTCAAACTGGTTGAGCGTACCCGAACTTCTGGATAAGGTTCTTCTCTCAGCTGACGGTACACCCGTAATAGCTCAGTGGCTTTACAGCCTGATTCAGGACGGTGTAGTCGGCGGTGTCGGTGCAGTTCTCGGCTTTGTGCCGCAGATTTTCGTGCTGTTCCTGCTGCTCTCAATTCTTGAAGATATCGGCTATATGTCACGTGTTGCGTTTATTATGGACCGTCTTTTCCGCAAGTTCGGTCTTTCGGGTAAGAGCTTTATCCCGATGCTTATCGCTTCAGGCTGCGGTGTGCCAGGCATTATGGCTTCGCGTACAATCGAGCAGGAGCGTGACCGAAGAATTACGGTTATTACAACAGGCTTTATTCCGTGCAGCGCAAAGATGCCTGTAGTCGGTATGATTGCCGCGGCACTTTTCGGCGGCAGTCCGCTTATTGCAACGTCGGCATATTTCCTCGGTATTGCCGCTGTTGTTATTTCAGGTATCATCCTCAAAAAGACAAAGGCTCTTGCAGGCAAACCGGCTCCCTTTGTTATGGAGCTTCCTGCTTATCACGCTCCGCTGCCGGCTAATATATTCCGCGCAACGTGGGAACGCGGCTGGAGCTTTATAAAGCGTGCAGGCACTGTTATTTTTGCTGCAAGCGTTATCATCTGGGTGCTCAATTCTCTCTCTTTTGAGGGCGGTCTGCACTATATTTCAGAGAACGAACAATCAATTCTCAACGCAATCGGTGAGGTTATTGCCGTTGTATTCAAGCCGCTTGGTTTCGGCAGATGGCAGGCTGCGGTTGCAACTATTCTCGGTCTTGTCGCAAAGGAAGAAATTGTCGGCGTTTTCGGCTCTCTCTCCTCGATGGCAGGTGTTGAAGAAACAAACTACGCTTTCATTGCTTCTGAAATTTTCGGCGGCAGCAAGCTTTCGGCATATTCGTTCCTTATGTTCAATCTCCTGTGTGCTCCTTGCTTTGCAGCTATGGGTGCAATCAGACGTGAGATGAACAGCGCAAAGTGGACTGTCGGCGCAATCGGCTATATGTGTGCGTTTGCTTATTCTGTTTCGCTTATCGTATATCAGCTTGGTATGTTCTTCATAACATCCGACTTTACTGTCGGCACAGCGGCGGCACTCGCTGTTCTTGTGTTTATGATGTTTATGCTTTTGAGAAAAAGCAGGGACGGAAAAAGAAAGATAAAATAAAAATCAACAGGAGTGAAATAAAATGGATTGGCCTACGATTTTTGTTGCGGCAATTATCGCTGTGCTGTTTGCCCTCGTGATTTTCTTCCACTTCAGAAACAAGAAAAAGGGCAAACATTCGTGCTCGTGCGGCGGCTGTTCAGGCTGTGCGATGAGCGATGTGTGCCACAGCAAAAAAGAATAGTAAAAAAAGCGGGATGCACTTGAATATAAAGTGCATCCCGTTCTTATTTATTCGTTTTCAAGTATTGCTGCGCCGTATTTTCCGTCAATTTCTTTGACGTATACTGCCACAGCCTCAGTGTGAGAGGTGGGAATATTCTTGCCGATATAGTCAGCTCTTATGGGTAACTCACGGTGACCGCGGTCAATAAGTACGGCAAGCTGAATGCGTGCAGGTCTGCCCATTGAGAAAACTGCCTCAATGGCGGCTCTTACCGTTCTGCCCGTGTAAAGCACGTCGTCAACAAGGATTACGCGTTTGCCTGTAATGTCGGTGGTGAGCGGCTTTGTCTGTGCGTCGGGTGTTTTTACAACGTCGTCACGGTAAAGGCTTGTGTCGAGCATTTCGAGCGGAAGCTCAACGCCTTCAAGTGCGGCGATGTTATCTTTTATCATTTTTGCAATCGGAAGTCCTCTGCTTTTGATACCTACAAGCACAAGACCGTCTGTGCCTTTGTTGCGCTCAACAATTTCGTGCGATATTCGTCTGACTGCACGGACAAGTGCAGCTTCGTCCATCAGTGCGGTTTTGAGTTTTGGCATTTGTATGCTCCTTAGGCTAAAATAAAAAATCTTGCCATGTGCGGAGAAAAGCTGACATGACAAGATGTTTTAGCAGTTGAATTTGAGTGAAACTTACTCGGAGAAGCCGGATTCTACAAGACGAACAAGCTCGTCAACAGCCTGTGTTTCGTCTGCGCCGCCTGCGATGATGCGGATGTCTGTGCCGCCCATGATGCCGAGTGAAAGAACACCGAGAAGGCTCTTTGCGTTAACACGGCGATCCTCTTTCTCTACCCAAATAGAAGACTTGAACTCATTTGCCTTCTGGATGAAGAATGTTGCGGGACGAGCGTGAAGACCGACCTGATTCTGAACAGTTACATCTTTAACATACATAGTAAAACAATCTCCCTCTGATATAGTTGATGAAGGCAAAAAAGCCTATACGATTTCGTTCGCGTAATACATATTATACCACAAAAAAACACTTCGTCAATGAGTTAAAGTGGGGTTTGATAAAAATCGGCGGCAACGCCAAACAGCGTATTTTTGACAAACCTCTGTTTGTGCAGATTGCACACTTTTTTTTGATGGAGTTATTGCACATTGCCGAGCGGAAGCGGCTTGAAGCACGAAAAATGTGCTTTTTACCCGAATTTGCTTGTAAGATGGGAGCTTTTATTTTATAATCATATTCAACTTATTTTAGCCGCGGAGGTTTATGTTATGAAAAGAATATTCGCTCTACTGCAGGCGCTGTTTTTTGTGATATCTTCATTTGCTGTCAGCGACTCTAATTTCAAGTTTATGGTCGACCGTGCGGCTCTTGAACTTACAGGCACAACGCAGGTTGATTTTGAGCCGATGGATGCGTCACAGACGGATGTAACACAGGCAGAAAAGGATAGCTGCAGAAGCTGGTATAACGAAAACGTGCTTTGCACGGATAAGCCGGCATATAACTTCACCGTCGGGGGCAAATCCCTGCGCAATAATATTGACAGCTGGGATATATCTGTAGGCAGCGAGAGTGAGCTCGGCGCTGTTTATCGCGGCGGCAAAACAAGCTATATTACCCTTACCCATAAGCACAGCGGTCTTGTTGCAACGGTTGAGGCAACAATTTATGAAGAATATGCCACCTGCGAGTGGACTGTTTTCATCAATAACACGGCTGAAGAAAACTCTCCCGTAATTAAGGATTTTTATGCGGCGGACTGTGTTCTGCCCACGGGTAAAACAGACGTTTATCTGAACAAGGGCAGTGAACCTGCGGCTGATGATTTTCAGCTGATTAAATCCGGTATCGGTTTTATTCCGATGCGATTTACCGCTAACGGAGGACGTACGGAATCCTTCCTGCCCTATTTCAATCTTCACGGCACTGAAGCTTCAGCGACACTTGCTGTCGGTTGGTCAGGTCAGTGGTTAACGTCACTTGCACAGACCTTTGACGGAGTAAAAGTCAAAGCAAAGCAAGAGACTTTTTCAGGCTACCTTAAAGCTGATGAAAGCATACGCTCTCCGCTTATAACGCTCACATTCTACAGCGGAGACAATGCACTTAAAGGCTTCAACTGCTTCCGCAGATTTACAGTTGATTGCGTTTACCCCGAGGGTACAAAGCCCATCACAACATCAGGTGTCGGCATTGAGTGGCCTGAGTCAACAATTGATTCGGTTGTCGCAAACATAAATTCAATTCCCGATTGGTTTGCTGAAGCGATTGACTATTACTGGGTTGATGCAGGCTGGTATCCGATAAGAACAAACTGGGGCGACAGCGTCGGAAACTGGTTTGTTGATCCGAAAAAAGTTTGACAGAGGTTTTGCCGAGGTGTCGCAGGCTGCAAATGCAAAGGGTATAGGTCTGCTTCTCTGGTATGAGCCTGAGCGCTGCAGTACGGGCACAGAGGTCTATAACGAATGCATAAAGCACGATGGCTGGCTTGTCGAAGAGGATGAAGAGAGAAACTGCGTAAACCTTGCAAACGAGGATTGCCTTGAATATATTACAGGTATTATGCAGCGTTCAATTGAGGCGAACGGTGTAAACTATCTTCGAATCGACAGCATACCTGAGCCCCTGCCTTATTGGGAAGAGGCTGACTCAAGATGGGGTGAAGGCAGAAAAGGTATCACCGAAAACCACTATGTTACAAATCTGTACAGAATGCTGGATACACTCGTTGCAAATAATCCCGGTCTGATGATTGATAACTGCTGCTCGGGCGGCAAGCGTCTTGATATTGAGATGGCACGCAGAAGTATTCCGCTGTGGAGAAGTGACTATAACTGCATGGACGAGGAGAGCAAATCAAAGCCCGATATTCTGCAGGCTACACAGTCGCAGACGTACGGCATTTCATTCTGGCTGCCCTACAACGGTACTTGCGCATATATTGAAGGCGAGTATGCAGACCGCACAAACATCATTTGCTGCTCGCAGAAAATCGGCTACAGAGATATCAGAGAGCATATGGTCGGCAATTACTATCCGCTGACAAACGGAGGTCTTGACACCGAAAAATATCTTGCAATGCAGTTTGATACCGACGCAAAGGAAGGTATGGCACTTATCTATAAGCGTGAAAATGTTGAAGACAGCTCATATAAGCTCAGACTCAGCGGACTTGAGCCCGACACGGTGTATGAGGTATATGACCATGATAAACCCGATACCGTTTATGAGAAAAAAGGCATCGAGCTTATGTCGGGCGGCATCGAGCTGACAATCAACGAAACACCCAAGGCAGTTATTATGCTCTATAAAGCAAAATAAAATGCTCTTTGACCGGTATCAGGTTTAATATTACTAAAAACTCCGCCTGCCGTGCGCAATCGGCAAGCGGAGTGTTTTGCATTAAATAACAGCGATATAGCATAAAAGTAAAATCACACAAAAAATGAAAAATGCTGTGACTCTGAACGGAGCAGGCTGACGGTGATGTGCTTTTATAAATATCCGAGCGAGGGCACCGCAGGCGACAGAAAGAAGCTAAAATTCAGATTTATTTAGTAGCCGTTGCGGTGACTGAACACACTTTTGTGTTCAGTCTGCCGAGCGGAGTGAAATCCGTCAGCCGTAGTGGAGTGCTTATAAATAAAAAAGTATTTTTGGTTACTTTTGTTACGTGTGACAAAAGTAAATGCGGCTTTATGCCGCATGTTATTCTTTTAATCCTTTTCTTTGCAAAATCCTTTCTTTTTGAAAAATAAAAACCCGACTGTCTCACCGTTTGTGAAATCAGTCGGGTTGTTTTTATGATTCGGAGCCGTCTGTGAAGTTTTCGTCCTTGAAGCGAAGAATCTTCTTTGATGCACTCTTGATGAATTCTGACTTTCTGAGCTTGAAGCCGCGGATGTGTTTGTAAGCGGGAAGCTTGTGGTTAACTTCCTTGACAACACCTGCGAAGAGTGACTGAAGGTCGTCGTCTGTGTATTCGCTCTCGCCGAAATGCTCTTTAAGAGATTCATCATCGGGGAAGATTGAACACTTGACAAGAGTCTCGCCCTTTTCGTTTTCTTCAGCGTAAACCATAACCTCGTTTACGAGGGGATTGAGGCTGAGATGATACTCAAGCTCTTCGGGGTAGATGTTTTTACCGTTTTCGGTAACGATAACGTTCTTGATTCTGCCGCTGATGTAAACTCTGCCCTTGTCGTCAAGCTTTGCAAGGTCGCCTGTGTGGAGGAAGCCTTCCTCGTCGAGAACCTCTGCTGTTGCTTCGGGGTTGTTGTAGTAGCCGAGCATAACCATCTGACCCTTGACGCAAAGCTCGCCGCAGCCTGTCTGCGGATCGGGATCGATAATCTTTGCCTGTGTACCGGGAAGAGCAAGGCCGACGGACTCTGCAAGGTGAAGCTTGTCGTTGTTCATAACTGCAAGCGGTGCACACTCTGTAAGACCGTAGCCGAAGAGAATCTGAATGCCGAATGCTTCGAAGTCACGGAGAATTTCGGGGCGGATGGGTGCTGCGCCGCAGATGATAAGGCGCATATTGCCGCCGAAAGCGTCCTGAATCTCTTTGAAGAATACCTTGCGAAGGTCGATGCCGACCTTGCTTGCAATCTTACATACCTTTGAGCCGAACTTGAAAAGGAACTCGCCGTGGGGCTTTGCCTTGATACGCTGCATAAGGCGGCGGTGTACTGTTTCGAGGATGAGGGGAACAGCAACGAAAATTGAGGGAGAGAACTCCTTCATATTTTTGAGAACATACTTGAAGCCGTCGCAGAATGTAACTTTGCAGCCGCAGTAGGGTGCGAAGAAGAGGATGATTGTGCTTTCGTATGTGTGGTGGAGGGGAAGCAGGGAGATGCCTGTATCCTCCGGATAAATCTTGAGCACGCTCATAGCTGCCTTTACTTCGAAGCAGAAGTTGCGCTGGCAGAGCATAACACCCTTTGCCGTGCCTGTTGTGCCCGATGTGAAGAGAAGAGAACAAAGTTTATCAGGGTCAATCACAGCGTTGAGATATTCTTTTTCGCCTGCAGCAAGCATTTCCTTGCCCTTTGCAAGAAGCTTTGAGAAGGAGAGGATGCCGTCCGTATCTTCCTCATAGTCGAAGCAGACGATTTTTATGTTGGGGTTCATCTGGTCTCTTTCGAGCACTTTGAGAAGGTGCTTGTCGCAGAAGATGAGCTCTGAGTCGGATGTGTTGAGGATGCCGTTGATGTCGGGGAAGAGAAGCTCCTTATCAATCGGCACTGCGACACCGACACCGTTGATTATTGCCATATAGCTCAGGCACCACTCATAGCGGTTGTTGGCAGAGATAGCAAGGTGCTTGCCCTTGTAACCCATTGAGAGAAGTGCTGTGCCGAGTGCATTGATGTCGTTGATATATTCGTTGTAAGTTATAAGTTTGCTTGTGTCCTTGTGCTTGATTTCAAAAGCATTGTTTTCGCCGTAAAGCTCTGCGGTCTGACGAAGCAGCTCTTTGATTGTGCTGAATTCGCGAACCTTGTAAAAAGATTTGGTGGCAGGTGCCAGAATTTCGTTTCTTTTATTGGTACTCATTTTGTCCTCCGGTAATGTTGATGTTTTATTTTCAATATTCCCATTTGTTACAGGGCGAATTATAACAAGCGAACCTTAACTGAACCTTAACAATCGTAACAATTTATTAATAATTTGCGCTAAAAAAGCTCAAAAATGCGTGAAATTTATTCAAATACAGCGATTTTAGGGTTAAGTTTGTGAAGAAATTGTGAATAATGCGTGACGAAAAGGAGATGGTTTGCTTAGGGAAAGAGGCAGGACCGAAACCGGAAATATGCATCGGCAAATTGTTTGCAATATGGTTTTGTAACAAAATACACAAATATTTAAAGTTTCTTATACTCATCTTGTAACAAAATGCAAATAAATACTTGAATTTTAATATAATATTTGTTATGATAACTTTGTATAATTAGGTGACACTGCGATTGTGCGGTGCCTTAAGTGAAAGGAGCTCGTCGTTAAAATGGGTAACGTCCCTCTTTACTTGTTCAATAAGGGCGAAAACGCAAGAGCATACGAATATCTCGGTGCTCATTTTGTCGGTGAAGACAGTGTGGTTTTCCGTGTCTGGGCACCCAATGCTGCCGGGGTCAGCGTTGTCGGTGAATTCAACGGCTGGCAGGGCGATGCCTCTCCGATGCACAGGGTAGATGACAGCGGCGTGTGGGAAACCACGTTGAGCGGTCTGAAGATATACGACTCATATAAATATCTTATCCGTGCACGTGACGGCAGAGAGCTTTTCAAGTGTGACCCCTATGCCTTCCACGCTGAAACAAGACCCGATAACGCATCCAAGATATACGATATCGACGGCTACGAGTGGCACGATGCAAAATGGCTCGAAAAGCGCAAAAAGTCGAGCGTTTACGAAAGCCCTGTAAACATTTACGAGGTGCATGCAGGCTCGTGGAAACAGTATGACGACGGCAACTTCCTCTCATACCGTGCAATGGCTGATGAGCTTATTCCTTACGTTAAGGATATGGGTTATACACATATCGAGTTTATGCCGCTGAGCGAATATCCCTTTGACGGTTCGTGGGGTTATCAGGTTACGGGTTACTTTGCCCCTACCTCACGTTACGGCACACCCAAAGACCTTATGTATCTTGTCGATAAGTGTCACGAGGCGGGAATCGGCGTTATTATGGACTGGGTGCCTGCCCATTTCCCGAAGGATGCCCACGGACTTTATGAGTTTGACGGCACAGCCTGTTACGAATATGCAGACCCGCGCAAGGGAGAGCATTATTCCTGGGGCACAAGGGTGTTCGATTACGGCAAGACTCAGGTGCAGAGCTTCCTGATGTCAAGCGCTGCAATCTGGCTTGATAAATATCATTTTGACGGACTTCGCATAGATGCTGTTGCATCAATGCTTTATCTTGATTATGACCGTGATGACGGTCACTGGATTGCCAACGAAAACGGCGGCAACGAAAACCTTGAGGCAATTACATTTTTGCAAAAGCTCAACGAATCCATCTTCCGTGACTATCACGATTGTATGATGATCGCTGAAGAATCAACGGCATTCCCGATGGTTTCAAAGCCAACGTTTATGGGTGGTCTCGGTTTCAACTTCAAATGGAATATGGGTTGGATGAACGACTGTATGCGTTACTTCTCGCTCGACGGCATCCACCGCAAGAACAACCACAACTGCCTCACTTTCTCATTTTTCTACGCTTTTTCCGAGAATTTTGTCCTGCCGATTTCACACGATGAGGTCGTTCACGGCAAGTGCTCGCTGATAAATAAAATGCCCGGCACTTATGAAGAAAAGTTTGCCGGTGTGCGTTCCTTCCTCGGCTATATGTACGCTCATCCCGGCAAGAAGATGTTGTTCATGGGTCAGGAGTTCGGTCAGTTTATTGAGTGGAAGTATGACTGCGGCCTTGATTGGCTGCTGTTGGATTATGATGCTCACAGGCAGCTGCTCAATTACACCCGTGCGCTCAACAGGTTCTATGCTGCAAACGCTCCTTTGTGGGAGGTTGATTTCGGCTGGGAGGGCTTCAACTGGATCTCAAGCAACGATAACTCCAATTCGGTTATCGCTTTCCGCAGAATTGATAAGAACGGCAAGGAGATAATTGCCGTATCTAACCTCACCACGGTGTTCCGCAGCGGCTACGAAATAGGTGTTCCTTACGGTGGCACTTACGAGGTTGTATTCAACTCTGATGAAGAGCAGTTCGGCGGAACGGGTAAGGGAAGCACAGGCAAAATCAAATCGTCCGAAAGACCGATGCACGGTCACGAGCAGAGCATTTCGCTCGAGCTTGCAGGTCTGAGCACAATTTATCTCAGGCTTGTTCGTAAGAATCCTGTGCGTAAAAAGGAGCCGAAAAAAGTTGAAAAGAAATGATAAGGCCCGCGGTGTACTGCACTTTGCCGATTTTAAATCGCCTTGTCGCGGTAACTTTATCAACTCGCTGGAGTTCCTCAGACCCTGCATCGAAAAACAGGGCGGAGAGGTGGTCTACCTCTTCCCTGCGGCAACGGCAAAGCGTGACTGGGCGCAGGAGCTGAAAAAAGAGGCGACGGTTTATTTCCTTGGCGACAGTTTACTGCAGAATATGAAAACGGTGCGCAGTATAATAAAACGGCACAATATCGGAATAATACATTCCCATTTTTACAAGCTGCCTTATTTGCTGACGTTCAGTCTGGCTTCAGCATTCCTCAGGGTTAAGCAGGTTGTTCATCTTCACTGTGCGCTGACGATTCACAGCGGCGTTTCAAGGCTGATTGAAAAACTGCTTCTCAGCGGAAAGACTTTCATCGGCTGCAGCGAAAAGCTGACGGCAGATGCGAAAAAATATTACCCTAAGAATCCGGCTTATACGGCAAAAAACGCAATCTGGTTTCCGAGACTTGAGGAGTATGAGGTGCTTGACAAAGCTTCGCTCGGGTTGAGCACGGGCGCAAAAACACTTATGATGTTCGGCTTCCTCTATGAAGTCAAGGGTGTTGACCTTGCGCTTGAGGCAGTGAGCGCGCTGAACGAAAGCGGAGAGGATTTACAGCTTATTCTAATCCTTACCTCAAACGTCGACGAGATAAAGAGCAAGATAACAAAACGTTTCGGCGCAATTCCGCCGTGGCTTCATCTGTTGCCGCCGCGCAACGATATAGCAAGCTACTACAGGTTGTGCGATGCATTTATCGCACCGAGCAGAAGCGAAGGTTTGCCTTATTCGGTGGTTGAAGCATCTTATCTGAAAATTCCCGTTGTGCTCAGTGATATCCCGGCTCACGCAAGCCTCAACTTGCCGTGCGGATATTACTTTGAAAGTGAAAATGTCGGTCAGTTGAAAGACAGGCTGATGACTGCACTAAGCGGTGCAGCCGATGCTCAGGCTTTCACAGCTCAGGCAGAGCAGATAAAGAAAGATTATCAGCTCTCAACCTGGACAGACCGCATAATAAATATATATACCAAACTCTGAAGAGTTCCCCAAATAACAAGGAGGTTATCAAGAAATGTCACAGAAAGCTGAATGTATTGCTATGCTGCTCGCCGGCGGACAGGGCAGCAGACTTGGTATTCTTACCAAGAACATTGCTAAGCCTGCCGTACCCTACGGAGGAAAATACAGAATTATTGATTTCCCTCTTTCCAACTGTGTAAACTCAGGTATCTACACAGTCGGTGTTCTCACTCAGTATCAGCCGCTTGAGCTTAACGACTATATCGGCAACGGTGCTGCATGGGACCTTGACCGTGCAAGCGGTGGTGTTCATATCCTCTCACCCTATCAGCAGATAAAGGGCAGCGAGTGGTATAAGGGCACAGCAAACGCAATTTACCAGAATATCAACTTTATCGACAGATATGATCCCGAGTACGTATGCATCCTTTCGGGTGACCATATTTACAAGATGGATTATTCCAAGATGCTTGCATTCCACAAAGAGAAGAATGCAGACTGCACAATCGCAATGCTCGAAGTTCCGTGGGATGAGGCATCTCGTTTCGGTCTGATGCTTGTTGACGATGAGGGCGCTATCACCGCATTTGAGGAGAAACCCGAAGTCCCCAGCAGCAATAAGGCTTCAATGGGTGTCTATATCTTCACATGGAAGAAGCTTCGCGAATATCTGCTTGCAGACGAGGCTGACCCGAATTCAAGCAACGACTTCGGTAAGAACCTTATCCCTGCAATGCATGAGGCAGGCGAAAGACTTTTCGCTTATCACTTTGACGGCTACTGGAAGGATGTCGGCACAATCGACAGCCTCTGGGAAGCAAACCTTGACCTGCTTCGTCCGTCGGTTGACCTTGACCTTTCCGATAATGAGTGGAGAATTTACTCCAAGTCACCCGCATCACCGCCTCACTTCGTTTCCTCTACCGCTAAGGTTGAGAATTCAATGATGGCTGAAGGCTGCTGCATCGATGGTGAAATTGACTATTCCGTGCTCTTCGCAGACGTTGTTGTTGAAGAGGGTGCAAAGGTCGATTCCTCAATCATTATGCCCGGCACCGTTATCAAGAAGGGCGCTGTTGTTCAGTATGCGATCGTTGCAGAGAACGCAGTTATCGAGTCCGGTGCGGTTGTCGGCGAAAAGCCCGAGAATGTGGCAGACCGTGATGACTGGGGCGTAGCAGTTGTCGGCGCAGGCGTAACAGTCGGCGCAGGCGCTAAAGTCGCTCCCAAGGCTATGGCAGGCGAAGATGTGCCTGCTGCAAAGTGAGGAGGAATGAAAAATGATCAGAGCAAATGATGTTCTTGCAATTATCCATTCAAACGCTTACGATGAGGTTATTCCGGAGCTTACCAATATGCGTACAATGGGCTCTGTGCCCTTTGGCGGCAGATACCGTCTTATAGATTTCACGCTTTCCAACCTTGTTAACGCAGGTATCAGCAAGGTCGGTGTTATTACAAAGAGCAACTATCAGTCACTTATGGACCATCTCGGCACAGGTAAGCCCTGGGATCTTTCACGTAAGCGCAGCGGTATGTATCTTCTTCCGCCCTTCGGTTTTGCCGAAACAGGCACGTTTGACAACCGCATTGAGTCGCTCAAGGGCAATATGCACTTTATCAGCCGCTCCAAAGAAGAGTATGTGCTTATTGCAGACTGTAACGTTGTTATGAATTTCAGCATTGATGAGCTTATGAAATTCCATGAGGAATCAAAGGCTGACATCAGTGTTGTCTGCAAACGCGGCAAGACTCCCGCACTCTCAAACCTTATGACCTATGAGGTCAGCGAGGATTCAAGAGTCAAGTCTGTTGCCGTCGGTGTATCGGGTGATGACGTTGATTATTCTCTCAACGTGTTCTTTATGAAGAAGGCTCTTCTTGAAAGACTTATCAACGATGCATATGCAATGCACAAAACAAGTATGGCAATCGACGTTTTCCAGGCAAACGTCAACAGCCTTCGTATCTGTGCTATGAGAATGGATAACTTTGTTGTTTCCATCGATTCTCTCGACACCTACTATCAGGCAAATATGATGCTTCTTGACAGAGAGAACAGAAGCGACCTCTTCAACAAGAAGCGCCCCGTATACACAAAAGTACGTGACGATATGCCCGCTGTTTATGCAATTGACAGCTCTGTTACAAACAGCCTTGTTTCAGACGGTTGCGAAATCAAGGGCGAGGTTGACAGCAGCGTGCTTGGCAGAAGTGTCAAGATTGAAAAAGGCGCAGTTGTCAAAAACTGTGTCATTATGCAGGATTGCTTCATCGGTGCAGGTGCACACATTGAAAACGTAATTCTCGACAAATCGGTTGTTATCAAGCCCGGTAAGACTCTTGTCGGTGCGGACGATTTCCCGATTTACGTAGGTAAGAGAATTGTAGTCTGACAGATTTTAAGAACAAGGAGAGACAGGTATGAAAGTATTATACGCTGCCAGCGAGGCGCTCCCCTTTATTGCAAGCGGCGGACTCGCAGACGTTGCAGGTTCACTTCCGCAGGCGCTTCGCAAAAGACTTATCGGTGCGCGTGTCGTAATGCCTCTTTACGATACAATCCGTCAGGAGCTTAAAGACACGATGACCTTTATCACGCATATTTCTGTGCCGGTTGCATGGCGCAGACAGTATTGCGGAATTTTTGAAGCAAGACATAACGGTGTTATTTATTACTTGCTTGATAATCAGTACTATTTCAAGCGTGACCGTATTTACGGCCACTATGACGATGCTGAGAGATTTGCTTTCTTTGCACGTGCAGTGCTTGAGATAATTCCTCATATCGGCTTCAAACCCGATATCATCCACTGTAACGACTGGCAGACGGCTATGACTCCCGTCTACTACTCAACAATGTATGCCGATCAGCCCGGTTGGGAGAATATCAAGACGATATTCACCATCCATAACATCCAGTATCAGGGTGTATACGGTATGGAGCTTATCGGTGACGTTCTCGGTCTTCAGCCCGGAACAGAGCACATTGTTGAATATAACGGTTGCGTCAACCTTATGAAGGGTGCAATCGAAACCGCAAACGTTGTTACAACCGTCAGCCCGTCCTATGCAAACGAAATTCTTGATCCGTGGTTCAGCCACGGTCTCGACAATATCCTTGAGCAGAGACGCTTCAAGCTTTCGGGCATACTCAACGGCATCGACGTTGAAAATTATAACCCCGAAACAGATAAGGATATCTTCGCAAACTTCTCGGCAGAAGACTTCTCAGCTAAGGCAATAAACAAGGCTGAACTTCAGAAGATGTTCAACCTTCCCGAAAATCCGCGCACTCCCATTGTCGGTCTTGTAACACGCCTTGTTTCCCACAAGGGTCTTGACCTTATCAAGGCAATTCTCGATGAGCTGCTTGCAACAACCGATATTCAGTTTGTTGTTCTCGGCTCGGGCGATTGGCAGTATGAAGAATTCTTCAAGGAGATGGCAGGCAGATATCCCAACCAGCTCGGTCTTCGCCTCGGCTTTGTGCCCGATCTTGCGCGTAAGATTTATGCAGGCAGTGATATGTTCCTTATGCCTTCAAAGAGTGAGCCTTGCGGACTTTCACAGATGGTTGCTCTGCGTTACGGCTCAATTCCGATTGTACGCGAAACAGGCGGTCTGAAGGATACAATCACCGACAGCGGCGACAACGAAGGCAACGGCTTCACCTTTGCCCGCTACAATGCACACGATATGCTTCACAGCATCCGCCGTGCAGTTGAGGGCTATCAGAACGAAGAGGGCTGGAACGTTCTTGTCAAGCGTGCTCTGGAATGTAACAACAGCTGGAACCGATCAGCTAACGAGTATATCAGACTCTATAAAGCGGTTCTCAAAGGTTAAACAAAAAATAAAGCCGGCAGGCGGAGCAATCCGTCTGTCGGCGATGGTGTAAATAAAGGTTTCGGTTATTTTTTTCTGCGATAGTCTGATGCTACGTTTGTAACGTATTCTTCAACACAGGTGACGAGTGTGTTTGCAAAAGGCGGCAGCTTATCGTTGCGGATTTTTGCAAGCGGAATTGTTTTGCTCGAGTCGAAAAGACCGGCATAAACAGCGTCTGTCAGCTTGAGGAACAGAGGATCGTCCCATTTGATCGGAACATCGATACAATCAGGTGAAAATCTGCCTGCGGCAATGCTTGCAACGAGAATTTTGTATTCTGCAATTGCGGCACCCCAGAGCAGCTTATCGCCGAGCCTCGGGTCCATTGTGCTGAAACGCTCTGCAAAGAGGTTGATGCACAGCATTATGGTGCGCATATCGATTTTTTCGGGTTTGATCGTGTATATGTTTTCTCCGTTTTCACCGATGTTCGGGTTGTACATACCGTATTTGCTGTCGGTCTTGCCGAGCAGATAGTCGGTTGTGACGCCGAAATAATCGGAGCACTTAATAACAAATTCAAGTCCGCACTCTCTTACACCTTTTTCGTAGTGGGAGAGAAGAGCCTGCGAAACGCCAAGGCTCATTGCGACTTCTTTCTGGCTGAGCCCGCGCTCTTTACGCAGAGAAGTGATTCTATTTGAAAAAACAGTTGCCATAATTTACCTCATATCTCGAAAAAAGTATACGCAGAGTATAACAAACGTTTCGACAAAAGTCAACAGTATTATTTATTTTTCCGGAGATTAAAATGAAAAGCTACAAAATTCATCTCATCAGAAACGCTCTGACACAGGAAAATCTTGACGGCAGATATCTCGGCCATACGGATTCTCCGCTGTGTGAGCAGGGTGTTGCACAGCTTAACGAGCTTGTAAATAACTACAAGTATCCGACGGCGCAGGTTGTTTTCAGCAGTCCGCTCAGACGTTGCACAGACACCGCAAGGGCGATTTACCCCGATAAAGAGATTGTGCCTATCGAGTCGTTGATAGAGTATAACTTCGGCGAATTTGACGGCAAAACCGCAGAAGAGCTTGAAAAACATACTCTTTTCCCACGCTGGCTTGCAGGCGAGGAGGGGATTGACCCACCTTTCGGAGAGAGCAACGCGCAGTTTGCAAAGCGCATATGCGAAGGCTTTGAAGGCATCGTTGACGGTATGCTCAAGTCGGGTGTCGAGTCTGTTGCGATTGTGACTCACGGTGGAATTATCGGTGCACTGATGTCACGCTATGCAATACCCGAGGCAAGTCCGCATGAGTGGCTCACCCCAAGCAGTTGTGGTTATACATTGCGTATAACACCATCCTTATGGATGACAGGTCAGAAGGCTGAGGCTGTGTGCGAAATTCCCGAGGAGGAGCACAGCTTTGACTATGAGCGTGCAATGTGGGGACAGGAACCTTATGATGAAAAAGACCTTGACAAATATTTTGAAGGTCTTCTTGATGAGCTGTATTCGGGCGACGATATAGACGACGAATGATGAATTTTGATGAATAAATAAAAAATAACCGTAGGTGGGTGTGAAAATGTCAATTATAAATAAAGGTGTCGGTATGGTTAAGGATACGGTCGGTAAGGTGCGTACTTACTGGCGTACTCCACCGCTCGGCAACTATATGAATTATAAGGAAATTGTTTCGCTGGCAGGCGGCGGTATAGGTGTAAAATGTGTTATCACCTTCGTTCAGGCAGCCATCATTTCAGCAAACAATGCCTTTGTAGGTAACACAATCGGCGTAAAGCCGATGCAGATGTATGCTATTTATGCCATTTGCGTTCTTGCGGGTTTCCCGCTTACAATGCTGCGAGCAAAAATTATAGACAACTCACGTAACCGTAAGGGCAAGTACCGCCCGTACATTATCAGTATGGGTCTGCCTACTGTGCTGCTTTCAATAGGTTACGTATGGGCACCGTATGAACTGATGAACGATGCGGGCAAAATTGCAACCGTTCTTCTGTTCAATTTAGGCTTCCAGTATTTTTACAATTTCCTGTACGATGCGTATGATAACTACGTTTCTGTTCTTTCTTCAAACACACAGGAGCGTTCCAACGTTCTTGCAATCC
Source organism: Acutalibacteraceae bacterium (assembly GCA_045637465.1). Lineage (GTDB taxonomy): Bacteria > Bacillota > Clostridia > Oscillospirales > Acutalibacteraceae > UBA8612. The sequence goes on from JAZTZM010000040.1 coordinate 276,871, forward strand.
GTGCGGTTGCCGATTCACTGGCACCGACGATTACAAACGCTATTGTCCCGATAGTCGGCGAGCTTGTTACGGGCAAAAGAGATTTGTTTGATATCCGTATCTATCGCTATGTATGGCCGCCTATTCTTATTGTAGGTTTCCTTCTCAGCCTCATTATTTTCAGGAATACAAAAGAGAAGATCATTCAGGCGCGTACTCACATCATAAGAATTAAGTTTGTTGATGCGGTAAGAGCCGTTATGAAAAACAAATATTTTTGGGTTATTTCGCTTGCCGGTTGGATGGGATTCCTTGAAGGTATGGCAAACAATATCCTTGCATGGCTTTATACTTATCAGGAGGCTTGCACTTCAGCTCAGTACGTAATTCTTACTACGCTTTACGGTAACGCCTCACTCTGGGGTATGCTTCTTGCACCTGTTTGTATTTATAAATTCGGTAAGAAAAACACCCTTATATTCACAAACGCAATGAACATCTTCTTTATCGGTGCACTGTATCCGGTTGTAAAATATGCAGATCCGTCAATTATGATATGGATGGCAATGATGTGTCTGTGGATGAACGCTCTTGTCGGCTCATTTGCTCACATTCTCACACCCAGCCTTAATGCGGATATCCGTGACTATCAGCAGTATGTTACGGGCGAAAGAATTGACGGTATGTTTGCCGCTGTCGGTCTTATCGGCAGTGTTGTTACAATGGCAACAACAAGTATTCAGTCTATTATTTACGAGAAAATCGGCTTTAACGACACAAAGCTCGAAGCTCTTATGCCCGAGATACTCGCCTCCGGTATTGAGATTGACGACCCGACAAACGTGTACAACGTTCTTTATCACCGCCCGACTTTCCTCAGCATTTTCTCTGTTCTTATAATGACTGCTGTTGTCGGTGCGGCTATGAACGTTATTCCTTATTTCTTCTATGATTTGTCTGAAATCAAGCAGAAGGGTATGGTCAAGGTGCTTCAGGTACGTGCTCTGTTTGAAGATTTCGGCAGAGGTGTACTCAGCGACAGAGACCTTGTAAAAGCTATTGAGCTTGTACGTGAAGCTAAGGAATATATCACAAAAGAAAAGCTTCCTGTTGACAAAGCTTCTTTTAAAGAGATGAAGAAGAAAGAGGGACGCAAAGCGGCACGCGCATCACTTAAAGCAGCAAGAGAGTATAATGAAAAAATTATTACCTCTGCTTTTGTTCTCGATGAGCTTAACCGCTTCAATACCGTGCAGGGTAAAGCTCAACTTGAAACTGCAAAGGGCATCGTAGCTTCCGGTTTTGATCATATTTTCTCTGTCAGCAAGGCAGACCTTGCTGCCGCAAAGGTGCTTTCCACCGCTACTGAAAGCGAAAAGGAATACCGCAAGGCTGAAATTTCAAGAATCAAAGAATGTCTTTATGCACAGAAGGTTGCAAGAAAGCATTTCCCGAATGGCATAGAGGAGTTTGACTCGACAGAGTTTGATAAGCTCTTCACACAGGAAGATGCAATCAATGAAAAGATTGATAATGCATATAAGACTTTCTATCAGGCAAGAGATGAGAAGAACAAGACCCTTGCACAGGAAACAGCAGCGCTTATCAAAGAGCTTAAGGCTCAGGCTAAAGAGGTTGAAAAAGCTCTCAAAAAGGCTACTGATGACAGCTCGGTTTACAACCGTGCAGCCAAGCCCTACCTCGATGCCAAGAAGCTCGTTACAATGGCAGAAAACTATACCCATTATGATGAGATTGACGCTATGTATGACGAGGCAAAGGTAAGATTTGACGAGGCAGAGCGTCTCGCCGCAGAAGAAGAGGCTGCAAAGATAGCTGCCGAAAAGGCACACGCAGCCGAGCTTCGTGCACAGCGCAAGAATAAGAAAAAATAAACAATAATTAAAAGGTCGGGCGGGTGAGTTGCCTGCCCGGCTTTTGTTAAAAGAAAGAGGATAAATATGAACGGAATAGTAGCTTTTTTTCTTTCGTTTCTTACATTTTTAGCTTCAATTACATCGGTTTTTGTAAGCCCTGAAGCTCCTGCTGATACCGGTGAGTTTACCCCTGTTATGCGCTTTATAATCAGCAGTGATTCGCACGTAGCAACTGTCGGTGATACACAGACAACACGAATTGAAAAAATGATCAAGCTCGGTTATGACATTGCCGAAAAAGATGAAGAATACAAAAAGCTTGATGCCGTGCTTATGGCGGGCGACATTACTGATGACGGCACAAAGCTCGGTTTCGCAAGCTTCAAGGCTGCTCAGGATGCAGTACTCAAGGATGGCACAAAGGCACTCTCTGTTATTGCAAAGTCGCACGACAGCAACTCCATGGGCAACACCGCCGCAGGCGAGTATTTTACTCAAATAACAGGTCAGCCGACCGATTTCCACGAGGTTATAAACGGCTTCCACTTTATCGGCATCTCCGTTACGGCAACGAGCGGTGAGCATTACAGCCAGTATCAGAAGGATTGGCTCAAGGAGCAGCTCAATGAGGCTGTTAAGGATGACCCGTTTAAGCCGATATTTGTTGTTCATCACGAGCACGTTTCGAACACGGTTTACGGCAGCTCCGATTTTGAAGGCTGGGGTATGTCTGATTTCAAAGATATTCTTGAGAAATATCCCCAGGTTGTTGATTTCTCCGGTCACTCGCATTATCCGATTAACGATGCACGTTCAATCTGGCAGGGCGGCTTTACGGCACTCGGCACAGGCGGACTTTACTATGTCGAGCTAACCATTGATGACGAACGCACGGTTCACCCTCAGGGATATAAGAAGGTTGCAAGTTTCTGGGTTGTTGAGGTTGACGCAAACAACCGCATTCGCCTGAGAGCGGTTGACCTTGGCGCAGAAGAGTACCTTTGCGAATACAACCTTAACACTCCGTTTGACCGCTCATATATCAGAGCAGCTCAGCTGCTTCGTTCAAGAAAGCCCGAGTTCAAAGAGGGCACAACGCTTGACGTGAAGGGCAAAAAAGTAACCTTTGCCGCCGCTGAGTCAAAGGACGGTATGCCGATATTTATGTACAGGGCATACGCTGTTGACGGCGAAGGCAACAGAACACCCGTAGGCAAAACTCTGCCCGAGTATTATAACTACGATGTTCCGGATACCGTTACAATCAAGCTCGAGAACCTGCCCGACGGCGATTATACGCTTGAGGTTGTTGCAGAAAACTGTTTCGGTATGCAGTCAGATCCGATTAAATAAATAGCATAACAATAAATAAACGGAAGATGTTTCAGCAGAAGCATCTTCCGTTTTTAATGTAGCATATAAAATGCGTTTTGAAAAAACGCGAATCACGCAAAATAAAATTTTGCAAATCATGATTTTGTAAAAATCAAATCATGCCGCCAGGCAAATCATAAAAATAATTTATAATGATTTGGTTTCACCATGATTTCTCGCGTATCGCTCCATGATTTGTTGCGTTGCAACGTGATTTGAATCGATAAATCGATTCATTATAATTCGACAAATTTTATACAATCTTCTCCGGTGTTACCGCAATTGTCGCACAGCATACGGCTTTTGCGCCTGCTTTTAGCAGCGTCTTACGGCATTCGTTGAGTGTTGCGCCTGTTGTTTTGATGTCGTCGCAGAGAAGAATGGTTTTACCGTTTACGGCATCTTCGTTTTCAGTCGCAAATGCATTCTTGAGGTTTTTGAGTCTGTCTTTGCCGCGTAGGTCGTGCTGGTCTGCTGTTTCACGCGTTTTGAAAAGCAAAAGCTCGTTGAAGGAGACGGACAGCTCGCGCGAAATCTGCTTTGCCAGCAGAGCAGATTGGTTGTATCCGCGTTTGCGGTGCTTGCGCTTTGTCTGCGGCACGCAGGTTATAATGTCGAATTTAACGTCGCCGAATTCAAACGCAACGCACTCTGCCATCTCCTTGCCAAAGAATGTTGCAAGGTCAGTCTCACCGCGGAATTTGAAGCGGTGAATGGCGTTGCGCACGTTGTCTTTATACAAAAAAGGCGAGGCAAGACACAGCGAAAATTTGTTGCGTGAACAGCGGCATCCCGTGCGTGGCAGACCGCAGCCGAGGCACCTGTCGTTGATACGCTCAACTTCCTTTTCGCATCGCTCGCATAAATGCAGATGCCGCTGTCCTATCTCGTTACAGACAGGACAGCGGGCAGGGAAAAACAGATTTAAAATTTGTGAGAATACGCGGCGCATCAGTGTGTGCCGTCGCCCATACACTTGACCATAACGGCCTTCTGTGCGTGCAGGCGGTTTTCAGCCTCGTCAAATATCTCGTCAGCGTGCTCTTCAAATACCTTTGCGGTGATTTCTTCCTCGCGGTGAGCGGGCAGACAGTGAAGCACCATTGCGCCCTCAGCTGCAAGAGCCATAACCTCATCGTTTATCTGGAAGTTCTTGAAGATCTTCTTGCGCTCTTCAGCTTCGCCCTCCTGACCCATGGAAGCCCATACGTCAGTATAGAGAACATCAGCGTCTTTGACAGCGGTTGCAATATCGCTTGTGCAGCAGAATTCGCCGTTTTCGCTTGCCCATTTCATAAGCTCAGCATCGGGCTGATATTCGTCGGGGCAGGCGATGCTTACCTTCATGCCGACCTTGATGCAGCCTGCGATGAGGGAGTTTGCCATATTGTTGCCGTCGCCAACGTAGCAGAGCTTGAGACCCTCAAGTGAACCCTTGTGTTCACGGATTGTCATAAGGTCTGCAAGAACCTGGCAGGGGTGGCAATAGTCTGTAAGACCGTTGATTATCGGAATTGAGCCGACCTTTGCGAGGGTTTCAACCTCTTCCTGGTCGAATGTACGGATCATAATACCATCAAGGTAACGGGAAAGAACACGTGCAGTGTCTTCGACAGGCTCACCTCTGCCGATCTGAAGGTCGCGTGAGCTGAGGAAAAGTGCGCTGCCGCCAAGGTCATAGATACCTACCTCGAAGGATACACGGGTTCTTGTGGATGATTTCTGGAATATCATACCGAGAGTCTTGCCTGCAAGGTACTTGTGGTCAATGCCGTTTTTCTTTGCGTACTTGAGCTGATCTGCAAGGTCAAGTATGTCGATAATTTCCTGCTTTGAAAGGTCTGAAAGCTTAAGTAAATGTTTCATTTTATGTTTCTCCTTTATAGGTGAAATTCGAAAAAATCAAAGAAGCTCAATGCCGTTTTCGCGGCAGATGCGTGAAGTCTCACTGTCCCAGACGGAAACCTGAACCTCGCCTATGTGAGCTTTGCCGAGCATCAGCATACAAAGACGTGACTGACCGATGCCGCCGCCCATTGTGAGCGGAAGTGTGCCGTTGAGCAGAAGAGAGTGGAACATAAGCTCTGCTCTTTCGGGGCAGCCTGCCTTGTTGAGCTGTGAGCGGAGTGCATCCGCATCGACACGTATACCCATTGATGAAATCTCAAATGCACAGCCGAGCACTTCGTTATAGAAGAGAAGGTCGCCGTTGAGGGTCCAGTCGTCATAGTCGGGTGCACGTCCGTCGTGCTTTTCGCCGGAGGCGAGCACGTCACCGATCTGCATAAGGAAAACTGTGCCGTATTCCTTGGCAATTGCGTTTTCACGCTGCTTTGACGTCATATCGGGGTAGAGCGCTTCAAGCTCGTATGTTGTGATGTATTTGACTTGTCTGTTGAGATTAACGGAGATTGCGGGATAGGTCTCTTTTACCTTGTCAAAGGTGTCGCAGATTGCGCCTACAATGCCGTCAACCGTTTCCTTAAGGAAGCTGACGTTGCGCTGCTCGCGAGAGATTACCTTTTCCCAGTCCCACTGGTCAACGTATATTGAGTGGATGTTGTCCATCTCCTCATCACGGCGGATTGCGTTCATATCCGTAACGATGCCTTCACCGATTGAGAAGCCGTACTTATAAAGTGCGTAGCGCTTCCACTTGGCGAGTGAATGAACAACCTGAGCGACGCCGCCTGTTTCCTTTATGTCGAAGGCAACTGCACGCTCAACACCGTTGAGGTCGTCGTTAAAACCTGTGCTTGCGTCAACAAAAAGCGGTGCGGAAACACGGCTGAGGTTGAGCGCCTTGCAGAGGTTTTTGTTGAAGATATATTTGATTGAACCGATTGCAATCTGAGTATCGTGTACACTCAGGGCTGATTTGTAGCCTGCGGGCAAAATTGTTTTGCTCATTAGTAAAAGCTCCTTTAAAGAGAGTGATGCACTGCGGAACAATTCCACAGCGCATCGAACCACATTAATAAATTATAAATCTAATAAGCCCTTTTGTCAAGAATAATAATAAAGAGTTACATAAGCTCTTTGGCTTTGCCGCTCATAATGAGGTTAAGCAGGTCTGCAACACAGCCTTTGTTGCAGTGGCAGGCGACGTATTTGCAGATTTTGTGTATCGGTTTTGGTGCCTGACCTGCGCAAGCAGGGAAACCTACTGTTCTGAGCATATCCCAGTCGTTGTAATAGTCGCCGATTGCGGCTGTGTGCTCAGGGTCAACACCGAGTATTTCCGCAAGCTCCATTACGGCGGTGCCCTTGTGAACACCCTTTTCAAGCATCTCGTAGGTTACAACAGACGAGTCCATAAAGTTGCCGACGTCCTTTGCTGCTTTTGCATCCTTGCGCAGCTTCTTGAGGGTAAGAGGGCTGCCCCAGAAAATGACCTTGAACCAATCGTCATCGGGCACGGAGTCTATATCTGTGATAACGTGGGGAACTCTGTCAAATACAACCTGACCGAGAGAGAGGATGCCTGCACGGACGATATAAACCTTTTCAAGTCCGAAAATACCTACTTCAAGGCGGTTGAAGCCGCGTGAATACTTCTTCAGCATCTGCTTTACAAACTCTCTGCCGGGCTGTGAAACCGTGTTTTTCCATACAATCTCATTCTTATGAAAATCATAGATACCCGAGCCGTTGAGGATTATTGCAGGGCAATTCGGGTCAACTCTGCGGTAGGCACGCTCAAGTGAGCAGACAGGTCTGCCTGAGGCAAGCGTGAAGTTACCGCATTGTGACATAAATTTGCTGATTGTTTTTTTATTCACTTCCGGGAGTGTGCGCAGTTTAGAGTGGAGCGTGCCGTCAATGTCAGAAGCGACCAGCCAGTCAGAATACTGCTGTTTCTGCATTTGTATCAGTCCTTTTTCTTCTTATCGCCTGTGAAACGCTTGATTTTGTTTGACGTTGTTTTTTCGAATTCGGTGTCGCGGATTTTTACGTTTGAAATCTGCTTGTAAATCGGAAGCTCCTTACAAGCCTCGCGGATGCGTTTGAGTACCTCGGCGACAGGTTTATCTTCGCTGAGGAATACCTCTGCGATGAGTGAGTTTGCGTTACCGCTCTCGCTCTCTTCGCCGCTTACGATAACCTCTGCTACGAAATCAATGCCCTGGATATAACCTTCAATTTCTTCGGGGTAGATGTTTTTGCCGTTGTCGAGCACGATAACGTTTTTCTTTCTGCCGCAGATGATAAGCTGATCTTTATCGTTGATATAGCCGTAGTCGCCTGTGTGGAACCAACCGTCAACAATTGCTTCAGCTGTAGCTTCGGGGTTGTTGTAGTAGCCGAGCATTACGGTGTCGCCCTTGATGCAGATTTCGCCTACACCGTCTTCGTCGGGATCTTCGATGAGCCAGTCAATACAGCGCAGCTTTATGCCCGCGGTATGGTAATCGTTAGCGGCATCGTGATTTGCACAAACGAGCGGTGAGCACTCTGTTATGCCGTAGCCGTTGATAAGGCTGATACCGATATTGTCAAAAAATTCGCCGACCTCGGGACGGATTGCAGCACCGCCGCAGACGATTTTGCGAAGATTTCCGCCGAAGTTTTCGTGAATCATTCCAAACAGCTTTCTGCGCTTGTCAATGCCGATTTTTCTGAGAAAGTTGCTCATTTTGATAAGCATACCGAACATCTCTTTTTTGCCCTGGTTTTCAATCTCTCTTGTGATTCTGCTGACAAAAAGCTCAGCAATTGCGGGCACGATGTAGATATATTCAGGCTGATAGAGCTTGAGGTTTTTGACCACAGCCTTAAGGCTTTCGTTGATGCAAAGTGTGGAATGCTTGTGGAATGAAACAAGCAGGTCTGCAACGCTCTCGTAAGTGTGGCTGTAGGGGAGGACGGAAAGACCGATATCGAATACGGTCGAAACCTGAAGACCGTAGCAAACACAGGAAACAAGGTTCTTTTCGCTGAGCATAACACCCTTTGACATTCCTGTTGTGCCTGATGTGTAGACGAGAAGTTTCATTGCGTTGGGGTCGCTTGTGCAGGCGAGATATTCGCTTTTGTCCATTGTTGCGCCCTGTGCAAGTGCGTTTTCAAATGAAAGAAAATCGCCGTCGTCCTCGCTGCGGTCAAAGCCGATGAAGTATTTTACGCCGCTGAGTTCTTCGCGGTGTTCTTTGAGCATTTTTTCATAGCGTTTGTCATAAAAGAGTACGGTTGCTTCACTGTCGCAGAGCAGGTGGCGGATATCTTTTTCGGGCAGCTGTGCATCGAGCGGAATATACACGCCGCTGCTGCGAAGCGCGGTGAAATATGCCGTAATCCAGTTGATGCTGTTTGAGCCGAGACAAGCGATTCTGCCTGCCGATTCTCCATTTGAAGCAAGGAATGCGCCGAGCGAATAAACACGGTCGATAAAGCTGCTGAACGTGAGACTTCTTATTTCATCGCCAACCTTGTATTTGTAGGCGATTTTATTCGCTGCTTCTTTGAGTGCAAGCTCCATCATTTCACGTATTGATGAAACCATTGTAACGTTGTAGTAACTGTAATTAACCTTTGCCAATTGTGTATACCTTCCTTTTCTGAATTGCAACTTGGGATGCATATATGTTGCGCCAATGTCTACAATAATACTCTCAGCTTACTTTTAAGTCACCCTATTGATGAAAAAACGGTTTCTACTGTGTGAAATCGCTTCGGTAGAGTTGCGAAAAACAGCTCTACCTGCAGTAGAAGCCACGCAGAATCAAGGGCTACAGAGGTTGATTTTTTTGGAACAGTGTGATATAATATCCAATATAGAAAATACAAAGGTGGTGATAGCTTGACGGAAGAACAGCTCAGAAGTAATATCGCAAAGAATATATCAGAGCTTCGTAAAGCATCGGAAATTACTCAGGCTGAGCTTGCGGAAAAGCTTAACTATTCAGATAAATCAATTTCAAAATGGGAGCGTGGCGACGGTGTGCCCGATGTAATCGTGCTCCAGAAAATAGCGGATCTTTTCGGTGTTACGCTCAACGATATTGTCAGCGATGAAAAGCCAAAGCTGCCCAGAAAAAAGCCTTATCTTACCAACCGTATCGTTATTCCGCTGCTGTCTGTCGGTCTGGTTTTTCTTCTCGCTTCAATTGCTTTTTTTGTGCTCCGTTTACTCAACGTGTGGAACGATATGTCATGGATTCTGTTTATTTATGCCGTTCCCGTTTCGCTTGTCGTTATGCTCGTTTTCAGCGAGCTGTGGTGGAATCTTCTTGCAAGGCTGCTCACTTTCAGCGGTCTTATATGGAGCGTTTTTATCAGCGTGCGTCTGACGTTTCATGTCGACGATATGAACTTTATTTTTATCATAGCCGCAATTCTTCAGGTTATTACGGCTCTGTGGTTTGTAATACGCTTCCGCACGCGGATGCGCAAAAAACAGGAAAAGAAAAAAGAACAGTGATTTTTAAAGGCTTGCCGGGTTGTATCTCGGCAAGCCTTTGTTGTTTGCGGATTAATCCGCAATTTTATTGACAAAATGTTTTTTCAGGAACGGTTTTGTTTTTCTCCATACAATTCGGGTCAGCAGCGTTGCCGCTTGCACAATCAGGCAAGAGCAGACGATCATAAGAAAATATGCACCGAATTTTGCTGCGAGTGAATGTTCCTTCATTGTTTTCATTATGAAGTAGTTCCAATAATTGTGGTTAAGATAGATTAAAAGACTTGCTGTGCCGAGATGCTTTGAAAATCCGAAAGAAATTTTTTCGGACAGCAGAGATTTTCTGCCGAAAAGGGAGTATAGCAAAACGAAAAATACAGGCAATATAAAATAGTTCGTTTCGTTTTTCGGAAAGAAGCACATATAGACAGTTATGATTACAAAACTTATTATTTCAATACCTGCAAAGCATATTTTGCCGAAAAGTGAAGCATAGTGGTGCGCTGTGGCACTAACACATTCGAAGATTACACAGCCTGTGCATATACCCGCAATGCCGCGGAGCAAACCGGTATATACAGGCAAATCATAAAACAGGTCGACTATTGTGTCTAAGTGCTTGTATTTCATGCAAAGTGAGCCGTAGATAAACATAATAAGCAACGGGCAGATGATGCGGGTGAATCTGCTTCCTGATTTTTTGGCAATCGGGTAAAGAATAAGCAACGAAATCATCATCGAAGACAGATACCAGGATACGCCGGTAGGGGCGAATGACATAAGCCCTGTTATCTGCAACGGGATTATTTCGGAGAATAAATACATACTGCGGAAAACCAGGTCTTGCTTTGTGTAGTTATCTGTTGCTATTAACGTAGCAAAAGCTATAAGAGCCGAGAACAGCAGCGGAAGGAAGAACGATGAAAACTTATGCTTTATAAATCTTAACGTGTCTTTGCCGATGTCCTTGTTTTGCGATTTGCTTACGGTATTCATCATAAAATAACCCGTAATCATAAAGAAGCCTTCAACTACTAAATATCCAAGCGGAAAAAGGTCGGGCATCTGGCTTTGACCAATGTGAAGCAGAACAACAACGAGCGAAAAATAGAGCTTGAGCAAATCAATGCTGCTGTTTCTCGTTTTAGTATTCTCTTGCATAGAATCACCGCCCCTTTGAATATTAACAGAATAATACCACAATTTTGCCGTGACAACAAGTGAATTTTCTCGATTCTTTTGTGCACCACGGACAAAAACACTATATATATAAAAATTTTCTTGACTATATATTTTGCGGGTGTTATTATATATGAGTATTTTTATAATTTATAGCATGGGAGAAAATGCTTATGTTTGAAAAAATTGATGCGCAGTACAGTGTTGCTGCCAGCGAAAAAGAAGTACGTCAATTCTGGAAAGAGAATAACGTCTTCGAAAAAAGCGTTGAAAAGAACGAGGGTAAGCCCGAGTTCACATTTTACGACGGTCCGCCCACAGCTAACGGCAGACCTCACGTCGGTCACATCCTGACAAGATCAATTAAGGACCTTATTCCCCGCTACCGCACAATGAAGGGCTACCACGTTGAGCGTAAAGCAGGCTGGGATACACACGGTCTTCCCGTTGAGCTTGAGGTCGAGAAGGAACTCGGCTTCAGCGGCAAGGCAGATATCGAGAAGTACGGTATCGTCCCCTTCATTGACAAATGCCGCAAGAGCGTATGGAAGTACAAGGACCTCTGGGAAGATATGAGCGAGCGTATCGGCTTCTGGGCTGATTTCAACGAGCCTTATATCACCTATGACAACAAATATATCGAATCCGTATGGTGGGCATTCAAGCAGCTCGACGCAAAGGAGCTTCTCTACCACGGTCACAAGATCGTGCCTTACTGCCCCCGTTGCGGCACAGCACTCTCCTCTCACGAGGTTGCTCAGGGCTATAAGAATATCAAGACACGCTCTGCGTTTGTCCGCTTCAAGCTCCGTGACGATGCAGACACATGCTTCCTTGCATGGACAACCACACCCTGGACTCTGCCCTCAAACGTTGCTCTTTGCGTCAACCCCGAGGCAGACTACGTCAAAATCAAGTCTGAAGACGGCAACTATATCCTTGCTGAGGCTCTTGTAGGCGGTCTTTTTGAGGAAGGCAAGTATGAGATAGTTGAAAAGTACAAGGGTGTCGACCTTGAGCACACCAAATACGAGCCTCTCTTCTCCTACGTCAAAGATAAGTATTATGATAAAGCATGGTTTGTAACCTGCGACGGTTACGTTACACTTGACAGCGGTACAGGCGTTGTTCACATCGCTCCCGCATTCGGTGAGGACGACTCACGTGTAGGTAAGAATTACAAGCTTCCTTTTGTCCAGCTTGCTGATGAGCGCGGCTGTTTCCCCGAAGAGGCAACAGATTATGCAGGCCGTTTTGTTATGGACTGTGACCCCGATATCATCACAAAGCTCAGCAACGAAGGTCCCCTCTTCAAGGTTCAGACCATCGAACATCAGTATCCCTACTGCTGGCGTTGCGACAGTCCGCTCCTCTACTACGGTAAGCCCTCATGGTTTATCGCAATGAGCTCACTGCGTGACGAGCTTACTGCAGACAATGCATCCGTCAACTGGCTGCCCGAAACATACCGTGACGGCCGTATGGGTAACTTTGTCAGCAACGTTATTGACTGGTCTATCTCGCGTGACCGTTACTGGGGTACTCCTCTTCCCGTATGGGTTTGCGACAAGTGCGAAAAGCACCACGTAATCGGCAGCGTTGAAGAGCTTTGCTCTCTCACAGGCGCATCGCCCGACGTTGACCTTCATAAGCCCAGCGTTGATCCGCTTACATTTACTTGTGAGTGCGGCGGCACAATGAAGAGAGCTCCTGAGGTTATCGACTGTTGGTTTGACTCAGGCTCAATGCCCTTTGCACAGCACCACTATCCCTTCGAGAATAAAGACCTGTTTGAGAAGCAGTTCCCTGCAGATTTCATCAGTGAAGGCAGCGACCAGACTCGTGGCTGGTTCTACTCACTTCAGGCTATCTCAACAGCTATCTTCGGCAAATCACCGTATAAGAACTGTGTAGCACTCGGCCTTGTCAACGATAAGGACGGCATCAAGATGTCCAAGCACAAGGGCAACGTTGTTGACCCGTGGGAGGTTATGGACGAGCACGGTGCAGATGCTATCCGCTGGTACTTCTACGTTTCTTCAGCTCCCTGGATCTCCACAAACTTCGACGGTGCCGCAATCAACGAGCATCAGCGCAGATTCATGGGCACAATGTGGAACACATTCCACTTCTACAACCTCTACTCAGGTATTGACGGCTTCAACGCCGCTGAATACAAGCTTGCCGACTGCAAGCTCACAATGATGGACAGATGGATTCTCGGCGCTCTCAACTCCCTTATCAAGAAGGTTGACACAGAGCTTGAGGGTTATCACATCACAGAGGCAGCAAGAGAGCTTGTTGACTTTGTTGACATTATGTCCAACTGGTACGTCCGCCGTTGCCGCCGCCGTTTCTGGATGAGTGAGCTTACAGAGGATAAGATTGCCGCTTACGTTACACTTTATACAGTACTTGAGAGCCTTATCAGAATGGCTGCTCCGTTTGTACCGTTTATCACGGAGACAATCTACCAGACACTTGTTCGTAAGAACAACCCCGATGCACCCATCAGTATCCATATGTGTGACTTCCCCGAGTGTGATGAGAGCTACATCGACGAAAAGCTCGAGCACGATATGGAGCTTGTTTATAACTCTGTCGGTATTGCAAGAAACGCAAGAAACCTTGCTAACCTCAAAATCCGTCAGCCTCTTGCACGTCTTCTTGTCTGTGTTGACGGTGACGATGCAAAGTTTGACGATGAGATGCTTTCAATCATCGCAGAGGAGCTCAACGTTGAGAAGGCAGAGCAGGTTGAAACCACAAAGGGCTTCATCGCTCACGAAATCAAGCCGCAGCTCAAGACCCTCGGTCCGAAGTACGGCAAGGTGCTCAACGCTATTCGCGAATATCTCGCTTCCGTCGACGGTGACAGTGTGCTTGACGATATTGAGAGCACAGGCTCACACAAGGTAAACCTCGGCGGCACAGACGTTGAGTTCACAGCAGACGACCTGCTTGTAAGCTCAGGTCAGAAGGAAGGCTTTGTAAGCGCTTCCGACAGAAATATTACAGTTATCCTTGATACAGTGCTCACACCCGAGCTCATTCAGAAGGGTTATGCCCGTGAGTTTGTTTCCAAGGTACAGAATATGCGTAAATCCTCAGGCTTTGAGGTTATGGACAGAATCGTTATCACATACTCAAGTGATGATGAGTTTGAGCAGCTTCTTGCTCCCAGCGTTGAGTCCGTTTCCAAGGAGCTTCTTGCCGACGAGATTGTCCGTGCAGACTCTGTTGAGGATGAAGCACTCGACATCAACGGTAAGAACGTTGTTATCTCAGTAAGGAAGGTGCAGAAATAATGCTCGAAAAAAAGTACGACTTCAGATCGGCTGAAAAAGCCATGCAGAAGCTCTGGGCAGATCAGGACGTTTACCGTTTTGACCCCGAGAGCCCCAACCAGATTTATTCAATTGATACACCCCCTCCGACCGTCAGCGGTTCACTCCACATCGGTCACATCTTCTCCTACACACAGGCTGAGATGGTTGCACGTTACCGCAAGTTTATGGGATACAACGTTTTCTATCCCTTCGGCTTTGACGATAACGGTCTTCCCACAGAGCGTCTTGTTGAGAAGGAAGAGGGCATAAAGGCAAAGGACCTCTCCCGTGAAGAGCTTTATGAGAAGTGTATGGCAACTACCGCAAAGTACGTTGATGAGTTCACAAAGCTTTGGCAGTCACTCGGCTTCTCTGTTGACTGGAATCTCCGCTACGAAACAATCAACGAGCGCAGCCGCCGTATTTCACAGAAGTCCTTTATCCGTCTTGCAAAAGAGGGCAAGGCTTATGTCAAGGAGTCTCCCGTTCTCTGGTGTACAGAGTGCCAGACTTCAATCGCTCAGGCTGAGCTTGACAGTGCCGACATCAAATCAACATTCAACTATATCTACTTTATGGTTGACGGTGAGCCTCTCACCGTTGCAACAACACGTCCCGAGCTGCTTTACGGTGTAGTATGCCTCTTCGTTAATCCCGAGGATGAGCGCTACAAGAAGTACGTAGGCAAGAAGGCTGTTGTTCCCGTATTCGGCTACGAAGTTCCGATTCTCACTGACGAGGTTGTCAGCCTTGAGAAGGGTACAGGCGTCGTTATGTGCGCTACCTACGGTGACCAGACCGACGTTGACTGGTGCGAGAAGCACAATCTTCCCTACCGCAAGGTTATCACAACAGAGGGCCGTATGGACGAGAGCGTTCCCTACGTTGCAGGTATGAGCGTTTACGGTGCACGTAAAGAGCTTGTCAGAATGATGGAGGAGCAGGGCCTTCTCGAGAAGGTAGAGGATATCGTTCACCCTGTTCAGACTCACGAGCGTTGCGGCAAGCCGATCGAAATTCTTCCCTCACGCCAGTGGTATATCGACATCCTCTCTCACAAGGATCTCTTTGTTGAGGCAGGCAAGAAGATCAACTGGTATCCCACATTTATGAAGAACCGTTATGACGTTTGGGTTGAAAACCTCAAGTGGGACTGGTGTATTTCACGTCAGCGTTACTTCGGCGTTCCGTTCCCGGTATGGTACTGTAAGAAGTGCGGCAAGCCGATGTTTGCAGACGAGAGCATCCTTCCCGTCAATCCCCTTGAGTTCACACCGGAAGCCACCTGCGATTGCGGCTGCAGCGAGTGGATTCCCGAATCATCCGTTCTCGATACATGGGCAACTTCTTCAATGACACCCCAGATCAACGCACACTGGGAAGAACCCGACGGCACAGATATCTCCGACAAGATTGCACCCATGACAATGCGTACACAGGCTCACGAAATCATCAGAACATGGGCTTTCTATACAATTGCAAAGAGTGTTTACCACACAGGCAACATTCCGTGGCAGGATATTATGGTTTGCGGCTTCGTTCTTGCAAAGAAGGGCGAGAAGATCAGTAAGTCCAAGGGCAACGCTGTCAAGTCTCCTGCACAGCTTGTTGAGGAGTTCGGCGCAGACTGCATCCGTTACTGGGCAGCAAACACAAAGCTCGGCACAGACACATACTTCTCTGACGATGAGCTCAAGATTGCTAACCGCTTCCTCACAAAGCTCTGGAACGCTTCAAAGTTCACACTCACTCACCTTGAGGACTTCAACAAGGAGGATGCTCCTGCTGAGCTTCTTCCCGTTGATAAGTGGATTGTAGAGCGCTGCAAGCAGACAATGCGCCGCTGCATCAAGCTGCTTGATGAGTACGAAATCGGCTCTGCAAGACACGAGATTGACGATTTCTTCTGGAAGGATTTCTGCGACTACTATGTAGAAATCAGTAAGGAAAGACTTTATCAGCCCGAGGTTCACGGCTATGAGGCACGCAGAAGCGGCCAGGCAGCTATCTACTACTGCCTGCTCAACATCCTCAAGATGTACGGCATTTTCGTACCGCATATGACAGAGTTCATTTATCAGGATGCTTTCAAGGCTAAGGAAGGCATTGATTGCCTGCATATGAACTTCTGGAAGGTTGACGGCGAGGATGATGCTGAGAGCCTTGAGTTCGGTGAGCTTGTTAAGGATTGCGTATCCGAAGTCAGAAAGTACAAGAGCGAAAACAACATCTCTATGAAGGCTGACATCGAAACAATGAAGATTGTCACACCCGAAAAATATAAGGGTATGTTCGACGCAACAATGGGCGACCTCGTTGCCTGCTGTCACGCACAGAACGTTGAGTTCGATATTCAGTAAATAACAAATATAAAAAGCTGTATCGCAAACAGATGTTTACGATACAGCTTTTTTCTTTGTAAATGCATATTAATAGTTGCATTTTTGCTGTAAAATCATACGTTTTTGTAATATTGATTTAATAAATTAAATAGATGAATTATATTATTGGTGGAAATTATATCAAAAACAAGGAGGAGATTCCAGTGGCTTATGTGTGTGCACAGTGATAGAAGTTTATCTATGGATAGATACAAGATTATAGTGAAAGTTATATAATTGGTTTGCGTATTTACAAATACAGAATATCTTATAAGGTAATATAAAAACTTTTGTGGTAAAAAAATAAATAAGAATATTATTCAATTAAGTATATATTTTGTTGAGTGGAGGTAATTAAATGAGGAAGTGTATTTCGTTTCTTTTGGTGCTTATTATTGCTTTTTCTGGTTCCCCAATTGCTATGGCTTTTTCGGAAAGTGAAGAAATAACACTTGCTGAATATTCAAAACAACTTAGTGAGCTTACACAGATGTATGGTGTTTCAAATATAGGTGGAACAGCTGAAGAAAATATAGATTTGGTAGATTTACCGCTTAATAGATTAATAATCAGAACAAGTGATAACCAAAAATTTATTGAGGAT
Source organism: Acutalibacteraceae bacterium (assembly GCA_045637465.1). Classification (GTDB taxonomy): domain Bacteria; phylum Bacillota; class Clostridia; order Oscillospirales; family Acutalibacteraceae; genus UBA8612. The sequence continues at coordinate 293,994 of JAZTZM010000040.1, forward strand.
TGTAATGCAATAGCAAAAATCGAAGGATACAATGGAATTCACATTATGCAATATACAAGTGAATATATGGCCGTACAGGCCTACAACTACTATAGTGGATTATCAACTGTTGAAAGTGTCGAATTTGATTTTTGTTTTAATGTTACAGAACCGGTGCCGGAATCTATAGAGTATAAATATGATAAAGAATATCTATCGTGGGGATCAAATGCAATAAAAACCAATGATGCACTTACATATGCAACATATCTTGCTGAAAATGCTCCTGAAATAGTTGTTGCTGTAATTGATACAGGAATAGATTATGATCATGAATTTTTAAAGGGCAGAATAGTTGATAGCGGTGTTGATTTGGTAGAATATGATGGTGTACCTGATGATGACAATAGTCATGGTACGCATGTTGCAGGGATTATTGTTGATAATACTGCAGAAAATGTAAAAGTAAGTGCTTATAAAGTATTGGATAGTAAGAGAATTGGCTATTATTCAACTATTTGTGCTGCTGTAGATTTATCAATAGAACATAAAGTTGATATTATAAATATGAGTTTAAGTGGTCCAAAAAGTTTAAATGGTTTTAGCTTATTCGAAGAATGTATAAATAAAGCGATTTATAATAATATACCAGTTATCGTAGCTGCCGGAAATGATGAGTGTGATGCTTCAGATGTATGCCCTGCAAGCAATACGAATGTAATTACAGTTGCTTCGTCGACAGATTACAATGCTCCTTCAAGTTTTTCAAATTTTGGAGAATGTGTTGATGTTGCTGCTCCCGGTTCTAGAATAAATAGTTGTATAAAAGATAACTTGTACGGTTCAAAAAGTGGGACCTCAATGGCGGCACCGTTTGTATCTGCTGCTGCAGCTTTTTTAAAAACGCTTAATCCGCTTTATTCTCCAGAAGCGATAGAAAAGATAATTAAAGAATGTGTATTAGTGCCGCCAAATTGGAATACTAAATATGGTACGGGTATTCTTAATTTTTCTGTAATTGTAAAAAACTATATTACAGAAAAGCCTAAAATATTTATTAATGATGACAAAAAAGCAGAAATATATACTGCGGCTGAAAATGCAGACATATATTATACAACGGATGGAAGCAAACCAATTATTGGTGTTTCTGCCCTTTACAAAGAACCTATTGATATCAGCGATGCTGTAAGTATAAATGCCATTGTTTGTGAAAATGGTAAGTACCCGAGTATATTATCTACACTAAGAATAAATTGGCAAGAAAAAATAACGATACGTTATAAAGGTACTAAAAACATGAGGCTATCTTCAAATGCTATAATTTTATCTTGTTACTCCAGTGATGAAAATGTTGCTGTTGCTGATAAAAGTGAAAAAACTATTTATGGCGTTTCGAAAGGTGGAGCTGTAATTGTTGTAAATTTAAAAACCGGTCAAAAAATTACATATATTGTTTCGGTTGAATATGAATTATGGCAACTTGTTATTATTTATTTCTTTTTTGGATTCTTGTGGTATATCTAAAAATTTGCTTTACAATTAATAATAAGTATGGTTATAATATTAATAAAAACAACCTGATAAATACGGAGAAGATACCGATGGTTTGTTATAATATGTAACTATGGATAATTACCGGTAATTGAACTTAGGAGGTACATAAAATGATTTTGAAGAGAGTATTATCAATATGTCTTATTGTTTTAATGACTTTTGGAATATGTTCTACTGCTTTTGCTTACGATAATTATGTAGCTGTTTACACAGCGGAGGATTTTAATAATATACGTAATAACCTTTCGGGTGAATATATTCTTATGAATGACATTGATTTGTCATCGTATGAAGATTGGGAGCAAATAGGAAGCGAAACGGCTCCTTTTACCGGAAAAATAAACGGTAACGGATATAAGATTGTTAATCTTAATGCTGAAGTCGGTGTTTTTGGTTGGTTGTCAAATGCTGTTATTGAAAATTTCGGAGTTTGTGCCAGCCTGACAGACAGATACGTATTCCCCGTAAATGCAGGTATTTTAGCTGATGCGGCAATCAAAACAACTTTTGAAAATTGCTATACATCAGGAACTGTTGCAGCAACAACAGGAAACGGAATGCTTGCTTTGGAGTATGATTTTTACGTCGGCGGAATTGTTGGCTATTCGGAATTATCAAGCTTTGAAAACTGTTACAGCATTGCGGACATTTCTCTTGAATATAAGTCTATGAATCTTTATGCAGCGGGAGGTATTGTCGGTCAATCTAAAAATTGTGAATATACTTGTTGCTATGCTGTTACGAATTTTGAAGAAAGCTTTATAGGATACGGAAACACGCAAGGAAAGAATCTTTATAAAGGTGGTTTGGTAGGAAATACCGTTTCGGGCGATATCTTCAACAATTGTTATTTTTCAGATAATTCAGAGTTTGCTGTTGGCTTACCGCAAGGAAATCCGCAATCAACTAAAGCTTTGACGGATAATGAGATGAAATCACAGTCAGCATACGAAGGCTTTGATTTTGAGAGCACCTGGATTATGGAAGACAATGGATATGCGACATTGAATTTTGAGGAAATAATCGGTGAAGAAGCCGATACACCAAGCGTTTATCTTACCGAAGCTGAAATAATTAAGGTTCCGTTTTATAAACGTATTGTTTTCGGACAATCACCTAAATCGCCGGAGGGTATTACCGTTGAGCTGAAATACAGTGACGGTACAACTGTTACAGATAAAATTATAAGTGCTGAAAACGGATATTTTGTGAACGGCGAGTCGGTGGAAATAAACGATGCCATAATGGTTGGACTTTACGGAAAGGCAACTGAAGTTTACTTTATGTCCGAGGGGAAAATTAAGATATCGTACAACTATTTATTATTTCCGTCAATACCGATTATAGAGTGGATAATAAATTGGATAAAAACAATATTCTGATTAAAGGTTATTTGCGTTGCTTATACGGTGCTGAACATACCCATAAACATAAGATTGAAAAACGTCACAATGAAGGTAAAATTTGGCATTCGGTAATATAATGTAAAAATACAAGGCAACTCTGTTCGGTTGAGCAGAGTTGCCTTTTTTATGTTGGGTATTGACAAAACTGTTCTAATGCGTTAGAATGGCATTGTACTAATGCATTAGAATACAGAAAAGGAAGTGAATGAATATGTCCGCACCTAAAGTTTTTGAAAGCGAATACCGCTTTTGTCTTATTCTTTGGGAGCACGAGCCGATAAGCTCGCGTGAGCTTTCAGAGCTGTGCAAAGAAAAGCTCGGCTGGTCAAAAACCACCACCTACACTGTTATCAAGCGCCTTTCAGATAGAGGTGTGCTCAAAAATGAGAACACTGTTGTAACCTCTCTCGTTTCGAAAGAGGAGGTTCAGGCATCGGAAATTGACGAGCTTGTTGAGAAAAAGTTCGAAGGCTCACTCCCTGCTTTCATCGCCGCATTTGCAAAGAAAAAGAACCTCAGCGACGATGAGGTTGAGCAGATACGCAAAATTATTGATAAGTGAGGGGGGAGAATAAATGGATGAAATGATTTATTTAATTGAGAAGTTTCTCACATTTATTCCTGTGCCGTTTCTGGCGCTTGTCAATATCAGTATAACGGCAGGGTGGATTGTGTTCGCTGTTGTTCTTTTGCGTCTGCTGTTCAGAAAAGCTCCGAAGTGGCTCAACTGTGTGCTGTGGGGCATAGTTGCGCTCAGGCTTGTTTTTCCGTTTTCGATTGAAAGCGTGTTTAGCCTTATACCAAGCGCACAGACGGTTGATCCTACGCTGCCGTATCTTAATGAATTCACAATCAATTCGGGTATAGAGCCGCTTGATAATGCCGTCAACACTCAGTATGCCGATTTTATGCCTATGGCTGAAAAGACCGTTGACGTAACAATCATACTCGCTTGTGTTTGGCTTGTCGGTATTGTCGCAATGCTCATTTACGCATTCGCAAGCTGGGCAAAGCTCAAACACAGTCTGCGCACGGCAACAAAAAAGGAAGGTAACATATATCAGAGCGAATTTGTAAAATCACCGTTTGTGCTTGGATTTATCAAACCGAAAATTTATATTCCGTATAACACGAACGAGGATGATTTGCTTTTTGTGATTGCGCACGAGCAGGCTCACATCAAGCGCCTTGATCACCTCATAAAGCCGTTCGGCTACCTGCTGTTAAGTGTGCACTGGTTCAACCCTCTGCTATGGATTGCTTACATCCTTTTGTGCAGAGATATTGAATCAGCCTGCGATGAAAAGGTTGTAAAAAACCTTACCTCCGAACAGCGCAAGAGCTACTCAACGGCTTTGCTTAATGCAAGCATCAGCCGTAAGTCAGTTGCTGCCTGCCCTCTTGCGTTCGGCGAAACCGGCGTAAAGGAGAGGATAAAGGACGTAATGAGCTACAAAAAGCCTGCATTCTGGATTGTGATTGCGGCAGTTATTGTTTGCATTATTACTGCAGTATGTTTTCTCACAAATCCGAAGGATGCACAGTCTGACGCTTTTTACGATAACGGTCAGAGAATCAGAATAACCGCAGAAGTGAACGGAAGCGTTACCGAAGAAAAGTTCATTATAATGAAAGAAGGTCAGAATGCCGGACTTTCAAACGGCACTGAGTTTACAGTCAGCGCTGTTAATCTGCAAACAGGAGAAACAACTCTTAAGCTCAAAGGCACACCGCTTAAAAATGAGCTTGGCAAATCTCCCGAAAAAATAACCTTTTACGATACGGATACGCTCGGCTATTTCACTCAGGACGGAAAAACAAAAATCAGTGTTTCCTGCGCAAGGGTGAAGATGCTTGAAGAGTGCATTTCGCAGGAGATTATAAAGTTTAACCACGGCAATTATCTCAGCGGCGAATATGCCTGCGAAGCCAATGAAAATCTTTTGACTGAAATTTCGAAGAAAGATAACAGCGGCAATATAAAAGAGGTCACGGTTTATCTGATGTCTATGTATCAGGAGTATAGCCTTGAGAACGGCTATATTGTTGAAAAAGGCGGCAACATAACACCGATTTCGCTATCGTTTTCTGTCGGTGCAGACGGTGAGTACAGCCTTGCCGAATACTGGGAGCCGGGTATGGGCAGAGAATATGCCGTCAACCTTAAAGCGAAATTCCCGAAGGGTATAGATTATGATACGCAAACTTACGTTGAAAGCCTTGATAGATTGTGCCGCAAACAGGCAAGCGTATACTTCAACGCAGAGTTTGAAGCTGACAATCAGACCGAGGAATACACAACCAAAGCTGTTATTGCAACCGAAAAGGCGACAACAAAGCCGAGTGCGGAGACTGAACAGACCGATAACGGTGCTCTGACAGAGACAACAAAGGCGGTTGATGAAATAACCGATGCAACCGATTATACCGATGCTCCGCCAGAAACAACAAAGCCGGATGATGAAATAAACGGTGTAACTGCCGATATCAGCCCCGAAGCTGAACCGAGCTTCAGCGGAAAAATCAAAGAGATAACCGACGGCTCGATTCTTGTAGAAGTCGGTTATAACGATGACGGAATTCCGGAGGGTTCTCTCGCATACGTGCGGCTTGGTACCTTGCTTTCGTACGCACCCGATGTTGATTCACTTAATCTTAAAGAGGGCGACTACGTTCTCGTGGTTTACGATGGCAGGATTATGGAAACGTATCCTTTGCAGATTGATGCGTATGCAGTTTATAAAGCAGTAAACTGAACAAAAAAACAGCTCACCGATAAGCTTATCGGTGAGCTGTTTACATTTGATATTTTCTGTTTAATCGAACAGGGGAGTTGAGAAGTATCTTTCGGCTGTGTCGGGAAGAACGGTGACAACAGTCTTTCCTTTGCCGAGCTTCTTGGCGAGCTTGATTGCAGCCGCAACGTTTGTGCCGCTTGAAATGCCGCAGAGGATGCCCTCTTTTGAAGCAAGGTCACGTGAGGTCTGGAGTGCCTCATCGTCGTTTATGATGCAGATATCGTCATATATATTGGTGTTGAGAATGTCGGGGATGAGTCCGTCGCCGATGCCCATCTGCACGTGTGTGCCGATTGAGCCGCCCGAAAGAATAGCGGCGTGCGCAGGCTCAACAGCCCAGATTTCCATATCGGGGTTTGCCTCTTTGAGAGTTTCGCCGATGCCTGTGATTGTGCCGCCTGTGCCGATGCCTGAGCAGAAGCCGTGAATAGGACCGTTGACCTGCTCGAGAATTTCGACGCCTGTGCGGCTGCGCTGAATGGCAACGTTTGCAGGGTTTTCAAACTGCTGCGGAACGAATACGTTGGGGTCTTCAGCCTTCATTTTAAGTGCGAGAGCAAGGCATTCCTCAATGCATTCGCCGATGTTGCCTGCATCGTGAACAAGAAGTACGCTTGCACCGTAGTGCTCGACGAGCTTTCTTCTCTCTTCACTGACGGAGTCAGGCATTATGATAACCGTTTTGTAGCCTCTGACTGCGCCGACAAGCGAAAGACCTATGCCCTGGTTGCCGCTTGTGGGCTCAACGATTGTTGTGTTTTCGTTAATGAGACCCTTCTTTTCAGCGTCAAGAATCATATTGAATGCTGTTCTTGTTTTGATGCTGCCGCCAACGTTGAGACCCTCATACTTGACAAGAATCTCTGCGCCGTCAGGCGGAGCTAAATGAGAAAGTCTGATAATCGGGGTGTTGCCGATTGCTTCGAGTATATTGTTGTAAACCATGAATCTGTGTCACCTCAGAATAGAATGATTTATAAACTTATCTTATGCCGTGAGTTATGTAATGTGTTTTGCACAATACAACAGTGTAAATTATAACTTAAAAAAAGGAAAAAAACAATTCTCAATAGTGAAATAATATTCGGCTAAATATTGCGTGTTTTTGTTGTTTTTGTATAGTAATCAGGCACTTGCAAAAATAGGTGTTATAATGTAAAATAAATAAAAGATTAAATCAGACTCAGCTTTTTAAAAAGGAGTGATGCAAATGAGAAATCCGCTCGCTGACCGCCTCAGACCCCAGAGCATTGACGATATGGTCGGTCAGAGACATCTCCTTGCAGAGGGTAAGGCGCTGAGAAGAATTATCGATTCGGGCGAAGTGCCCAACCTCATTTTTTACGGCCCTTCAGGTGTGGGCAAGACAACGCTCGCTGAGATTCTTGCTAAGCGCACAAACAAATATTTCTGCAAACTCAACGGTACAACAGCTTCTACAGCTGATATAAAGGATATCATTGCTCAGTCGCAGACTCTCAGCGCAATAAACGGTGTGCTGTTATACCTTGATGAGATTCAGTATTTTAACAAAAAACAGCAGCAGACACTGCTCGAATATATTGAAGACGGCTCGATAACACTTATCGCTTCCACAACTGAAAACCCGTATTTTTACGTTTACAATGCGGTGCTCAGCCGCTCTACAGTGTTTGAATTTAAGAGTGTAACTCCTGCCGAAATTGAGCCTGCGGTTCTTCGCGCATTCAATTTCCTTGCGGAAGAAGGCGATATGCCTTTTGAACTTGAAGAGGGTGTGCTTCACCATATTGCCTGCGGCTGCGGCGGAGACGTGCGCAAGGCGATGAATTCCGCCGAGCTGTGCGCGATGGCTTCACAGACGGTTGATAACAAGCGCGTTATCACTTTGGAAATTGCCGAGCAGCTGACTCAGCGCAGTGCTTTCAGATACGATAAAGAGGGCGACGAGCATTATGATATTGTTTCAGCTTATCAGAAATCAATGCGTGGCTCCGATCCCGATGCGGCTGTGCATTATCTTGCACGCCTGCTTGAAGCCGGCGACCTGCCTTCAGCCTGCCGCAGACTTCTTGTCTGTGCCAATGAGGATGTTGGTCTTGCTTATCCTCAACTCATACCGATTGTAAAAGCGGCAGTTGATACCGCACTTCAGGTTGGCTTGCCTGAGGCGAGAATTCCTCTTGCCAACGCGGTTATTCTCGTTGCAACCGCGCCGAAATCAAACTCTGCCTACGAAGCTGTTGATGCGGCGCTTGCTGATATCCGTGAGGGTAAGAGCGGACCGATTCCGAGAACGTTACAGAACAAGCATTTTGACGGCGAGGATAACGATCATAAGGGTCAGTTTTACAAGTACCCTCACGCTTTTGAAAACCATTGGATAAAGCAGCAGTATCTGCCCGATTCTCTTAAAAACAGAAAGTATTATAACTACGGCGATAATAAAAATGAGCAGGCGGCAAAAGCTTACTGGGATAAAATAAAAAAATAAAAAATGCGATGCAGTTTACGGTTTCTGCATCGCATCTTTTTTATTTGATGTAAGAGGATGGGTTGACTGTGTTGCCGTTGACAATAACCTCGAAGTGAAGGTGAGGACCTGTACTGTTACCCGTGTTACCGACACGTCCGATTGACTGACCGCGGGATACCTTCTGACCGACGGATACTGAAATTGAACCGTCAAGCATATGAGCGTATCGTGTCTTGACACCGTTACCGTGGTTGATAACAACCTGGTTACCGTAGCTTCTGTTACTGCGTTTAACAAGTTCAACCGTACCCGATTCTGCAGCGAGAACAAGTTTACCTGAAGCTCCACCGCCCGAGATATCGAGACCTGTGTGGAAGCCGCTGCGTCGGTTACCGTAGTTGGAAGTGACCGTGTAAAGTCCTGAAACAGGCCATACAAATTTGCCCTTTGAAACAACTTCGTATTTGCCGCCGCTCGATCCGCTGCCGTAGACAGACGGTTTCTTTGTGCCGACCTGAATCTTTTCGGAAACGGGTTCGATAAGTGTGATACGGTCGATTTCTTCTGAAGCTGTCTGGGCACCGTCAATATACGTGACAAGGTAAGTGACCTTATCCGTACCCTTGACACCCTTGCGGATGACGCGCTTGTCACCTCTGAATAGACTTGCGGATTCGACTGTTTCGGTTTTGTAGGCTGTGCTTACGTTTTTCTCGACGATCTTGATAATCTTTACACGTACAAAGTTGACCTCTGATGAAATGGTCAGCTTTGTGCCGATGTTGAAGTGCTCAAAATCAACGTTCGGGTTGAGTGCCTTTAATTCTGACTGTTTGATGTCAAAACGCGTTGCAATACCCGAGGGTGTATCGCCTGATTTGACAGTGTAATAAATAGCTTCGCTCTTCTTTTCGTTTTCAAGAACGTATCTGAGCTTTGAAGCTTCCCACATTCTTTCTTCGTTGTCGGGATAAAGACCCTGAATAAACTCAACGTTTTCAACAAAGTCTGCAAATGAGTTTTCGTCGGTTTTATCAATCTTATATTTTTTCTCAGCTTCTGCAAGTATGCTGTTGAATACGCTTCGTGCATCTGTTTCGTTTTTGACTGCGCAAATAAACTGACCGTCAATATAGACGCCGCAGGCGCTTGCCAGCTTTGAGTCTGATCTTTCAATCAGTCTGTCGCTGATTACTTCTGCGTCACTGAGCTCATTGAGCTTGACTCTTGTGATCTTGTATGTCGGGTTTGCGATGAGCGATTCCTCGCTTGTTCCTGAATCAATTCTGTCTTTGACGATTGTTCTGGCTTCGATAAATACGGATTCATCGCTGATATATCCGAGGGAGCGTTCTTCTCCGTTATTATCGATAATTACTTCAAGCGCATAGGTTGATGCTGTCCATGAATTGACCGTTGCGATAAGGATTATCAGCGAAATCAAGGGGACGGCAGTGTTGAAAACGCTCTTGTAAAACTGAGTATGCCGTTTATATGAGGATCTGAGATAAGTCGGAAGATTTTTGAGTGACTGTGAAAATGATCCTTTGAGTGAGCCTTTTTCGCCGTGGCGTGCTTTTTTGAAATCTGCTTTGAGTCTGCGGAAATCCTCGGTGGAATTTTTGAGCGACCGAAGAAGTATGTTGTCGCAAAGCACCATAAATATGCCTGCGAAAACAGATATCGCATGGAAAGGCCTGCGGAAAAGCTGTCTGAATTTGCCGGAAACAAAACGTGCAAAACGGATTATACGCAGACCGAAGATATATATCAGGTCGTACAGCGCATTGGTTTTGCGTTCGGGTGCGGCAGGGTTTCTGCTGCTGTGGCGATCTTCGGGTCTGACAATCTCTTTTGTCAGCGCAGCAGTCAATGTTTCTTCGCGATAAGGCTGAGGAACTTCTATGTTGAAAATAGGCGAGTCCGCAAGGAAGCCGAAGATTCCGTATTCACTCAGGTGCTGACCGCTGTCAGCTTTTGAGGATTCTATATCCGAAACGGAAACGTAGTCTGTGTCTTTTACGGAATTGTTCCTGCTCGTTTTTTTCTTTTCTTCCAACGGTCACACCTCCTTTGACGTAAGTTTGATTTGAAATATTCAGGCTGTGGTTAAAACAGCTGTGTTATTATTCAGGATAAACAAGTGTTTCTACGCTGACGTTTTTCATGATCTCTGCCATTTTTGCTGCTTCGGCTTTTGCGCCTTCGAGGTCGTGGTCGCGGTAGTTGCCGCACTCCTTTGCGCTGACTCCGGGAATCTCACCGTCGTATGCTGCGATGAAATTAAAAGCCTGCTTTGTCAGCTCAATTGACTGCTCGGGTGATACGTCCGTGCCGCGTACAAGGAAGTAAAATCCCGTGCGGCAGCCCATGGGACCGAAGTAAATAACACCGTCGCTGAGCGGCGAGTTGCGCACAAACGTAGCGAAAAGATGCTCAACGGTGTGGATGGATGCGTTGTCCATAACCTCCTCGATGTTTGGTTTGCGGCAACGGATATCGTAGGTTACGATGTCGCCGTCAACGCGTGAGGTGTACATACCGCAGGGGAGTATTGTATGGTCGATTGTAAAGCTTGCGATTTTTTTCATCCCGGCAGCTCCTTTGCTTGGAATAATGGCTTATAATTAAACAAACACACTATATTATATAAAATATCGCAGGGGTTTGTCAATTGTAAAACTAAACAACTTTACATAAATTTAACGAAGCGGTGATTGACTGTTTTATCGCGGATTGAAATGCGGTGTTGCATATTGAACATAATTTAAGGCTGAATTTCGTCGATGTGACGAAAATGCAAAAATAAGCTATAAACAAACTATTAAAATACTCCAAAAGTGATTGACAAGTATTATAATTCTTTGTTAAAATAAATTGATTTTATTATAGGCATATTATACCAAAGATGCCTAAACTAAGGAGGAAAGTGCTTTGACAGATTCAAAGACAATGGCATACATCAATATGTACGCTGTTCTCGGCACACTTGAAAATCTTTGTGAGATCGACCCTGTCGCATCCGCAATCATTTCCAACCAGAAGCCGATCTCTATCGGTTTCGACGTAGCTGGCGGCCCCAAGGCTACTATCTACTTCAAAAACGGCAGATGCCGCATGGAGCAGGGTTGCTCACAGTGCGACGTCAAGCTCCCGTTCAGTTCATGCGAGAAGTTCAACGGACTTATTGACGGCACGGTAACCCCCATCCCCTCAAAGGGATTCCAGCATATCGGTTTCCTGCTCAAGGGCTTCACCGCTCTTACAGACCGTCTTTCAGCTCTTATGCGTCCCGCACCCGAAGATCTTGAAGACAGAGAGTTCTTCGAAACAAGCACAAGACTTATGTTCTACACAATTTCTGTTGCTCTTTCTCAGATTGCAAACAACGATGAGATCGGCAAGTTCTCAGCTCACCTTATTCCTGACGGTGAAATCGCTTTCAGCATTAAGGATGACGTTGCTGCAACAATCCGCGTAAAGAACCACAGACTTGTTACAATCAAGCAGCGCTGCGAGAAGCCCCGTGCATTCATGGAGTTTGCTGATATCGACCTCGCACGTGATCTCTTCGACGGTAAGGTCAATGCTGTTGCCTGCATAGGTGAGGGCAAGATCGAAATGAAGGGTATGATCAATATGATCGACAATCTCAACAGAATACTCGACAGAGTAGCTCTGTACTTAGCATAAACGGAGGTGCACGAAAAATGAGTTTCCCTATTTATGACCATACAAAAAGCCGTGAGCTTTTTGACAGAGCCACAAAGGTAATTCCCTCAGGTGTTTACGGTCACCTCGGCCCGGCAGAAGGTAACTTCATCCCCGTATGCGACTGGCCGCTCTTCGGTGAGAAGGCAAAGGGCGCATACTTCTGGGATGTTGACGGCAACAAGTACATCGACTATATGTGTGCATACGGCCCCAACGTGCTCGGCTATAACGACAAAGACGTTGATGCAGCAGCTATGGCACAGGCAAAGCTCGGCAACTGTATGACTTCTCCCGGCAAGGTTATGCTCGAGTTTGCAGAGCTTATGGTTGACACAGTCAACTGTGCTGACTGGGCATTCTTCGCAAAGAACGGTAACGACGTTACTACCTGCGCAATCATGACAGCCCGCGCAGCTACACACCGCAAGAAGATTATCTTCGTTAACGGCTTCTATCACGGTGTTGCTCCCTGGACACAGAAGGTTGACTATCCCGGTGTTATCCCCGAGGATGTTGCAAACAACCTCTATGTTGACTGGAACGATTTTGAAGCACTTGAAAAGCTCGTAGAAGAGAATGACGGCGAAATTGCTGCATTTATCTCTACACCCTATATGCACGGCAACTACCGTGACAACGAGCTTCCGGCAGACGGCTACTGGCAGAAGGTCCGTGAGCTTTGCACACGCAAGGGCATCGTCCTCATCGTTGACGACGTTCGCTGCGGTTTCAGACTTGATACAGCAGGTTCTGACCATTACTACGGCTTTGAGGCTGACCTCATCTGCTTCTGTAAGGCTCTTGCAAACGGCTGGAACGTATCCTGCCTTTGCGGTAAAGAATCACTCAAGAGCTCTGTCAGCGCTCTCAGCTACACAGGCAGCTACTGGATGAGTGCTATTCCCTTTGCAGCAGGTATCGCTTGTATCAACAAGATGAAGCAGATCGAAGCTCCCAAGCTCTTCCGCGAGAAGGGTTTTATGCTTACAAACGGTCTTAAGGATGCAGCTGCAAACAACGGCTTCAACCTTATTGTTTCCGGTGAGCCCTCACTCTTCTATCTTCGTATAGCAAACGATGACTCAATGATGCTCCATCAGGAGTGGGTTGCAGAGTGTGTCAAGAGAGGTATCTTCTTCTCCAGCCATCACAACCACTTCATCAATGCTGCTCTTTCCGATAAGGATATCAACCTCACTCTCGAAGTTGCTGATGAGGCATTCAAGGTTGTTGCAGCAAAGCATCCCGAAATATTCTGAGAATATAAAACATTAAATATATAGGAGGAAAAACGAAATGCCATTAACCAAACAAGAGTGGCTTGCACTCGAAAAAAAGGCTAACGATCTTCGTAAGCTCTGCCTTGATACAACATACTGGGCAGGCAGTGCACACATCGGCGGCGGTATGAGTGTTATGGATATCATGACTGTTCTCTACCACAAGTATATGCACCTTGATAAGGACAACCCCAATTGGGAAGACAGAGACCGTTTCATCCTCAGTAAGGGTCACGCAGGCGTTGCTTACGCTGCTGTTCTTTGCGATTACGGCTATAATGATCCTGAGCAGCTCAAGACATTCAACCTTTCAAACTCCAAGATGGGTATCCACCTTGACTCCAACAAGGTTGTTGGCGCTGATGCTTCAACAGGTTCTCTCGGCCACGGTCTTTCAATCGCTGCAGGCACAGGTCTTGCTGCAAAAATCAAGGGCAAGGATTATAAGACATTCTGTGTTCTTGGCGACGGTGAGTGTGACGAAGGCTCCAACTGGGAAGCTGCAATGACAATCGCTCACTACAACATCACAAACGTTATCTCTTTTGTTGACCGTAACCAGTGCATGATTGACGGCCCGACAGAAGAAGTTATGAAGCTTGAGCCCTTCTGCGACAAGTGGCGTGCATTCGGCTTCCACGTTATCGAAATCGACGGTAACAACATCAAGGAGCTTTGCGAAGCTATCGACTACGCATACGAAAACACAGAGAAGCCCGTTATGATTGTTGCTAACACAGTCAAGGGCTGCGGTGTTGACTATATGGAAGGCGACTATAAGTGGCACTACGGTGCTCTTAACGAAGAGAAATACGAACTTGCAAAGAAGAGCCTCGAAGCATTCTACAAGAAGCGCTGCGAGAGAGCAGAAAAGGAGGGTGCATAAGCTATGGCAGGCGGACTTACTTATACAGCTACTGAATCCACAGCTTTTTCAACAGCTGAATACTACGGCAAAACACTCGTAGAACTCGGTCAGGAGCACGACGATGTTGTTGCTCTCACAGCCGACCTTGGTAAATCAACAAAAATCGGTATGTTCGGCGAGCATTTCCCGGACAGATACTTCAACGTAGGTATCGCTGAGCAGAATATGTTCGGTGTTGCTGCAGGTATGGCTAAGGCAGGTCTTGTTCCCTTCCTTTCCACATTCTCTGTTTTCGCTTCTCTCAGAAGTGCTGATCAGCTTCACACCGATATCTGCTACCAGAACGTAAACGCAAAGATTATCGCTACTCATGCAGGTACATCTTTCGGTCAGGCAGGCTCAACTCACCACGCAATCTGCGATATGGCAGTTGTTCGCTCAATGCCCAACATCACTCTTATCTGCCCTGCTGACGGTCTTGAGACTGTTAACGCAGTTCGTGCAGCATACGAGAATCCCGGCCCCTACTACATCCGTATCAACCGCGGTTTCGACCGTGTTCTCTATGAAACAACAGACTACGGCTTCGAAGTAGGCAAGGCTGTTCAGCTCAAAGAGGGTACAGATATCACAGTTATCGCTTGCGGTTCCTGTGCTTTCCAGGCTCTTCAGGCTGCTAACTTCCTTGAGAACGCTGACGGTCTTAAGGTCAGAGTTATCAATATGCACACAATCAAGCCCCTCGATAAAGAGGCTGTTGTCAAGGCAATTATGGATACACGCCGTATCATCACTGTTGAGGACCACTCCGTTATCGGCGGTCTCGGCGCTGCTGTTGCAGAGGTTATTGCAGAGACAGGTAAGGGTTGTGCATTCAAGCGTCTTGGTATTCAGGATCAGTTTGCTCCCATCGGTCTTCACGAGGATATTATGTCAACACTCGGTATTGACTCCAACGGTATCATCGCAGCAGTCCGTGAGGCAATGAACGCTGACTTTGAGCTTGACGACGATTGGGACGACGAAGTTTAATCTGAAAATTTCAGATTATAACGGCAGAAAGGATTGATTTTTATGTCTACAAGAGACGAAGTTTTTACCAATAAAATTTTCCTCTGTGCTGCGATCCCGCTTATCAAGGTCATTGCTAATGATGTTCCTAACCTTGCAAAGAAGTTTGAGCACGCTCACACAATCTATCAGATAAGTGCACTTTGCCCCGACGTTCCCGAAGGAAAGGTCGGCACACATCTCGTTGTCAACAACGGTGAGTGGATTGTTCACACTGATAAGCTCACAAACAACGCTCACGTTGAGCTTGAGTTCAAGAGCATTGAGGCTCTCAACGCATTCTTCAAGGGTCAGATTAAGCCGCAGTACCTTCCCAAAATGAAGGGTATCGCAAAGCACACAGGTGCTTTCGCATCCTTTATGATGGTTCTTCTCAAGATGTCCTCTCTCCTCACAGCCAAAGAGGCTCCCGAGGATGAAGAAACAAAGAAGCTTCTTGTTAAGTGCTACTTCTACCTGCTTTCCAGCGGTATCAGCACACTTAACAAAAACGGTCACGATGCAATACACGATTGGACTTCAAAGAGCCCCGACCGTGTTTACTCATGGGCAGTTAACGGCTACCCCGAGGTCAGTGCATACATCCGTATCAAGGCAGGTAAGTCAAGAGCAGGCAGAGGCGAATACAAGCGCGCAATGCCCTTCTTCACAATGCGCTTTGATAATTTCGACAGCGCACTCGGCATCCTTATGCAGACTGCAGATATGCTTGAATCCGTTAAGGCGGGCAAGCTTATTATGGACGGTGCTCCCGAATTCGGTGCACAGCTTGGTGACTTTATGATGCAGGTCGGTGCATACGCACAGGGTTAATATTTAAAAAATGCAGAGCGGTATATTTTACTGCTCTGCATATGCCTTATAATAAAAAGTTTATTATCTGAAGAAAGGAAAAGATACCGGGTACTGAGCGTTGTTTTATATCAGCTTTCGGTGCGTACCGTGTATCACACTGCGATATGAAAGTATTTATGATTGGCGGCACAGGCCTTCTCGGCAGTGAGGCTGCAAGAATCTTTATTGAAAGAGGACATCAGGTCAAGAGTGTTGCTCTTCCTCCTCTTCCCGAAGGAGCTCCCATCCCCAAGGAGATGGAAATTGAGTTCTGCAATATTTATGAAAAGTCAGATGACGAAATCAAGGCAATGATGACAGGCTGCGATTGCTTCGTATTCGCTGCAGGTATTGACGAGCGTGTTGAGTTCCCTGCACCCGTATATGATGCATACTATAAGTACAACATCGCTCCCCTCAAGAGACTTCTTCCCATCTGTAAGGAAATCGGCATGAAGAATGCTGTTATCCTCGGCTCATACTTTGCATACCTTGCAAAAGAGCGTCCCGATATGAAGCTCACAGAGAAGCATCCCTACATCCGCAGCAGAATCGATCAGGAAGAGGTTGCATTCTCCTATGCTGATGAGAATTTTGATGTTGCTGTTCTTGAGCTTCCCTACATTTTCGGCACACAGCCCGGCAGAAAGCCCGTTTGGGTTATCCTCATTGAGCAGATCAAGATGATGGATAAGCTTCCCTTCACAATGTATCCCGGCGGCGGTACAGCTATGCTTACAGTTCGTCAGGTCGGTGAGGTTATTGTCGGCGCAGCTGAAAAGTCAAAGGGCGCAAAGGCTTGGCCCATCAGCATGTACAACCAGAGCTGGAAGGAATTCCTCAAAATCGTCTATGCCGCAAGAGGTATGGGCGACAACCGCAAGGTTATCAGCGTTGCTCCCTGGATGATGCGTATGGGTCTCGGCAAGGTTAAGAAGGAATATGCCGAAAAGGGTATCGAAAGCGGTATTGATATTGACGGACTTGCAGACATTATGGATATCGATCTCTTCATTGACCGCAAGTATTCATTGGAGCTTGGCGCAACAGAAGACGATATCAGATCTGCTATCTTCGATTCAATCAAGGTCAGCCAGGCTGTTTATGACGGCACTGTTGAGCTGCTTGGTATGAAGGGCGAATAAGTGCGAAGCGCACACCAAATACCTCAATTAAGCTGAGGCACAGATTGGGTGTGAGACACCGAGGAAAGTGAAAAACACTTTCTGAACTGCGTGACGCTGCATCCGATACCTCAATTAACTAAAAATAAAAGGTCGTGTACAAACGTACACGGCCTTTTTGCTTTACTGTTCAAGCATATCAATTCTGTTTTTGTGTCTGCCGCCCTCAAATTCGCCGCTGAGCCACGCATCAACAATCATCACCGCAAGGTCAGAGCCGACAACTCTTGAACCGAATGCGAGTATATTCGTGTCGTTATGCTGACGGGAGAGCAGCGCAGAGTACGGCTCGCTACACACAACTGCACGGATGCCGCGTACCTTGTTTGCCGCAATTGAAATGCCGACACCCGTGCCGCAGATTAAAATGCCTTTATCACATTCGTGCTCAGCCACAGCGTTGGCAACTGCTTTACCGAAAATCGGATAATCCGTTCTCTCTGCGTTGTGCGTTCCGAAGTCCTTTATGCTGTGTCCTTGCTTTTGAAGGTAGTCAATGATCTGGGTTTTAAGTTCAAATCCCACGTGGTCACAGCCTATTGCAATCAGACTCATTTTACGTTTTCCTTTGTTACGATATAAGAGTCTACGGGGATTGTCTGCGGTGTTGCGTTCGGGTCGATTTTTGGTTTGTTGGTTACTGCATCAACCATTTTTCGCAGTGATGTCGCGCCGATTTCAGCAGGGTCCTGCGCAACGGTAGCGTCAAGCTGACCTGCCTTGATTGATTCAAGCGCTTCAGCCGAGCCGTCTGTGCCTACAATAATGATTTTGCCGAGCTTGCCTGCGTTGATAACCGCCTGAAGAGCGCCGAGTGCCATTGTGTCATTGCAGCAGTAGATTGCCTTGAGTTGAGGATACATCTGCAGGTATCCCGTTGCGGTGTCGAGAGCTTTCTGTCTGTCCCAGTCTGCAGGCTGAGAAGCGACGAGCTCGATTTTGTCAGCATCCTTGAATGCTTTTGTTGCACCTGTCTTTCTTGATTCGCCCGATGCGTTGCCTGCCTTACCTTCGATAATTGCAACCTCACCGCCGCTCTCACCGAGCTTGTTGATAATGAATTCTGCACCCTTTTTACCTACAGCTTCATTATCCGTTGTTGCAAACGCAATAACGCTTCCGCCTGCATTGCGAAGTGAATCAATATCGATTTTTTCATCAATGTTCATCACGTAAATGCCGCTTTCGTTTGCCTGCACAATACCGTTGATAAGGTTTGTCGGTGAAAGCGGAGCAACACCGATTGCCTTATATTTTTTTGCAAGGCAGTTTTCGAGGATTGTCAGCTGACCTGCTGTGTCTTCTTCATTCTGTGCGGCAAAAATATCGACCTTAACGCCGAGCTTTTTTGCTTCCTCTTCAATACCTGTTTTCATCTTTGCCCAGAAGTCGTTGGACAGTGTTTTAAGGATAATTGCATAATCCGTGTTTTCAGCTGTGGAGTTTGTTACATTCGGTACGGGTGAGTTGTCAGTGCCGTTGTCGTTGTTTCCGCACGCAGTCAGTATACAGCCCAATAACGCAACAGCGAGCACAGCTGCAATAATTTTTCTTGCTTTCATTTTTTTACCTCTTTTCATCAGTTTGTTATATTATTCCCGATTTGGCTCAGATATTCGTTGAGTGCAAAATCACCGCTTCCGAAAACACCGCTTTGCTGGTCGTGCTTGGTAAAAATTATATTGAGCGATTGCTCGGGATACGGCTTCCTTACACGCATCCTGATTGCATCGAACAGAATTTCTTTTGGAAAATCCTGCATATCAACCACACCGCCGCCTATAACGCAGCAATCGGGATCTAAAATATTTATTTCCGTCGCAATCGGCACAGCCAGGTCCTCTATGAATTTTCTGATTATTTCGCTGTTGCCGTGAAGCTTAAAGATCTTTTTTATATCCTCACCTGCAAAATGCTTTGCCGCAAGCTCTTCAAGTGCCTTGCCCGAGCAGCGTGTTTCAATACAACCTACGTTGCCGCAGGTGCACACATCGTTACTGCCGATTATAGGTACGTGACCGAGCTCGCCTGCCGTGCCGTTGCATCCCGAATAAAATCTGCCGCCTAAATATATTGCGTTCCCGAAGCCTGTGCCTATATAAAACCCGAGCACAATTTTTTCGCCTGAAAGTCCGAGCTTTGCTATATCATTCTGAAGAAGAAAGTTGACGTCTCTGTCAATATAAAAAGAAAAACCGAGCGCCGATTCAAATTCAGAAGAAAAGGTGATGCCGTCAAAGGCTTTCAGGTTAGGGGAGGAGAGTACGGATTTTTTATCCTTGCTGACTGTTGCGGGGATTCCTGCGGCAGCTGCTTTGATTCTGCCTTCAAATCCGCTTTGCTTGAGATAAACCTTTATTTCGCGCAGAAGTATCTCGGCGGCATTGCCCTTTGAAAAAACGCTGCTTGAAGTGCGTGTGAATGCGTGTATTTTTCCGTCGCCGCCGACAACCCCCATACGGAAGTTAGTGCCGCCTATATCAATTCCAAGCGCAAATATGTCACTCAATTTTCATCCCTCCGTAGCTTTTCTGAAATCATCTGTCATAATATCCCACGCTCTCTCAAGGTTGCTGTCAAGTGCGAAAAGCCCCGATGAGCCTATAACAAGACACTCTGCGCCTGCACTGTAAAGGTCTTTGAACGTGTTTTTGTTGCAGGCACCGTCAACCTCGATTACATAGTGATATCCGTGTTTTTCTTTAAGTGTGCGTGCCTGCTCGATTTTAGTCAGCATCTCGCGTATGAATGGCTGACCTGCAAAGCCCGGGTCAACCGTCATAATGGTGATTTTATCGAGCAGATGCAGATAATACTGTGCGGTCGAAATCGGAGTTGCAGGGTTGAAAACCGCACCTGCCTTGCATCCTGTCTGCTTTATTGTGTTTATTGTGCGGAAAGCGTCTGCACTTATCGTTTCAACCTGAGGACATATCATCTGTGCGCCTGCGGCTTTAAGCGGCGCGATATAGCGCGAAGGGTCTGTCACCATCAGGTGGCAGTCGATAGGCTGCTTTGCGGCAGGACTTATTGCCCGCACAAAATCGGGTGACAGCGCTATATTAGGCACATAGTGACCGTCCATAATATCAACGTGGTAATAATTGCACCGTGTGTTAAGCACGTCTATCTGCGTACCGATATTGAGAAAATCCATACACATCAGTGAGGGACTGAACATTATACTCATAACAAATTCTCCTTATTTATTGCCTGCAACAAAGCGGTCAAGCGTGACAGAGCCTATAATAAGTGCTCCCATAACAACCTGCTGAAGTGTGCTTGAAACAGAGAGCAGATTCATACCGAAGTTAATAACACCGATAATCAGACCGCCCATCACAACACCGAATATTTTACCTTTTCCGCCGAAAAAGCTTGTGCCGCCGATAATTGCCGCCGCAATCGCATAGGTTTCAAATCCCGTTGCGGCTGCAGGCTCTGCAGAGCCGACACGTCCGAGCAGCACTGCACCTGCAATACCTGCGCAGATACCCGAAATGATAAACACTATAAGCGTGTGAAGTTTTACGTTTATGCCCGAATACCAGGCGCTTTCCTTGTTGCCGCCCAGAGCATAGATGTTTCTGCCGAGCTTTGTTTTGCTTGTGAGAAAGGCAAGCACGAGGGCGACAAGAAGCGCAATAAAAGCCGACACAGGGATATATATAAACCGCTTAGCCATAAACGTTGTGAACGATGCGGGGAAACCGAAAATCGCACTCGAGTCGGATATAATAAGCGTTATTCCGCGGAATATTGCCTGTGTACCGAGCGTAATAATAAATGGATGCAGACCTGTGCCGTTGACCATAATGCCGTTAATAAAGCCTAAAAATGCGCCGAGAAGCACGCCGATAAGAACAGCAGGCAGTGCAGCAATGCCTGCCACCATCAGCTTTGCCGTAACCATACCTGAAAGCGCTGTTACCGAGCCGACGGAAAGGTCAATGCCGGCAATCAGTATCGCGAAGAATTCACCGAGCGCTATGAGAATGTTTACCGAGCTCTGTGACAGAATCTGTGTTACGGTTGAGGTTTGAAAAAAGTAGCCGGGCTTGAGTGCTGCAAGGATTGTAAGCAGCAGTATCAGTATGCCGAGCGTGCCGTAGCGCTGCCAGGCGGTTTTAAATGCAAACGTGTTGTTGCTGCCGTTTTTGTTATTTGCGTTCAAGGTCTGTTTTTCTCTCCTTTTTCTGCTGTTGAAGCAGCGATTATTTTTTCTTCGGTTGCCTCCTTATGAGGAAAAACGGCAACAATTTCGCCCTCGCGGAACACGGCAATCGTGTCGCAGACAGCCAATAGCTCAGGAAGCTCGGAGCTTACGACAAGTATGCCTTTGCCCTCATCCGCAAGCCTTCGCATAAGCGCATATATTTCACCCTTCGAGCCTACGTCAATGCCCTTTGTCGGCTCGTCAAAAATTATTATCTGCGAATCTGCGGCGAGCCATTTGCCAAGTATTACCTTTTGCTGATTGCCGCCCGAAAGCTCAGTTATTCCCTGCTCTGTTGAATAGCATTTGATGTTGAGGTTCTTTTTTTGTTCATCAGCCCACAGGTCTTCGTCTTTGCCGCTTACAAGACCCGTGATGCCTGCAAAGGCTGACTGCTTTATAAACGGCAGAATGGAAATGTTTTTCTTTATGCTGAAGTTGTGAAAAAAACCTGTTTCGCGTCTGTTTTCCGTTACCATTGCGAGTCCGCTTTTTATCGAATAAAAAGGTGATGACGTGCGTGCGTTTTTGCCGTCAATCAGAATTTCTCCGCAGGCTTTAGGCTCTGCGCCGAATATGGAGTTCATCATTTCGCTTCTGCCCGAGCCGACAAGCCCCGAAAAGCCGAGAATTTCACCGCGTCTGAGTTTGAAGGATACGTTTTTTACCTTGCCGTCTTTTCTCGAGAGGTTGCGCACCTCAAATATAACGGGTGCATCGTTATAATCTGTCGAAGCGTGCTGATAGTTTTTGCTTATCTGTCTGCCTACCATCATTGTCACAAGGTCATCCTGCGTTACGTCACTTATCTTTTTTGTGCCTACGTATCTGCCGTCTTTGAGCACTGTGACCCTGTCGCCGATTTCCATTATTTCACCGAGCTTGTGCGATATGAAAACAATTCCGCGCCCCTCTTTTTTCAGCTCTCTTATAACGGCGAAAAGGTGACTGACTTCGCTTGAGGTGAGTGAGGTTGTCGGCTCGTCCATAATCAGTATTTTGCTGTCTGCGGCAAGTGCTTTGGCAATTTCAACCTGCTGCTTTTCGGATATGCTCAACTCCTCAACGGCTGTTTCGGGGTCTTTATGCAGACCCACCTTGTCAAGTAGCGCCTGTGATGCATCTCGCATTCTGCGGTGGTCAACAATTTTCACAGGTCCGATACTTTTTGCGGGCAGATTGCCTACAAAGAGATTTTCCTGAATGGAAAGCTCGTTTATCACGCTCAGCTCCTGATAAATTATGCTTATGCCGCAATCGCGCGAATCCTTTGGAGTGAGAGCTTTGAATTGAGTGCCGTTGATTGTTATTCGTCCGTCGGTCGGTTTGTGTACGCCGCTTAGTATTTTCATCAGCGTTGATTTGCCTGCGCCGTTTTCGCCGAGCAGAACGTGAACTTCGCCGGGCATAATATCAAAGGATATTCCGTCAAGAGCAGTGACACCCGGAAACTGCTTTTTGACGTCTTTCATTATTACAAGAGGTTGCATTTTATCACACCTTTGTTTTTTCGCTTTGATTTAGTATGTACGGAGTTTGTTGGTTTATGATTCTTTAAAATTTGATATTTTGCTTGACAAAGCATAGGATGATAAATGTATAATATATTTATAAAAAATGTTTTTCTCGATAAGGAGCTGAGATTTATGAATAAAGTTATTACCATCAGCCGCGAATTCGGCAGCGGAGGCCGTGAGTTTGCGCGACGTCTTGCTGATAAGCTCGGCTATGCATACTATGACAGCGAAATTATAACCGAGCTTGCAAAGCGCACAAGCCTTGCGGAGGAATATGTGCAGTCGCTCAACGAAAAAAGTCCTGCTCCGCTTTTTCCTATAACGATAGGTCATACGCTTGCGCCTGTAGCTGATGTCAGATGGGAGCACCACAACACGCTTTTTGTTGAGCAGAGCAACTTGCTCAAGGAGCTTGCCGAAAAGTCCGACTGTGTTGTTGTAGGTCGCTGTGCGGATTGCTGCCTGAGCGATTTTAATCCTTTGCGTGTGCGCCTTTATGCTGATATTGGCGCAAGGATTGAGCGCTGCAAATTAAGAGCGGAAGATTCGGAGAAGCTTACCGACCGTGAAATCAGACAGAAAATCAACGAAACCGATAAAGCAAGAGCAAAGTATTACCGCTTCTATACAGGCAAAAAGTGGGAGGATGCACTCAACTACGACATCTGCATCAACACCACAAACAAAGATATAAAAAAGCTTGTTGATGACTTTGCCGATATGCTTAAATAAAAAAACAGGGCAGCACACTGCGTTGGCGGTGGCTGCCCTTTATTTGACATAAATGTCAGAATATGGTATTTTTACTGTAAATAAGGATTAAAGGAGAGTATAAAATGAGATCAACAGGTATAACGCGTCAGATTGACAGCGCAGGCAGAATCGTATTGCCAAAAGAGCTCAGAACAATGCTCGGTCTTAAAGAAAATTCCGATTATCTCGAAATCTTCACACAGGGTGATTTTATAATGCTGCGTAAATATTCACCGTGCTGTGTTTTTTGCGACAGCACGGAGGACGTTATAGAATATTCGGGCAAGAAGGTTTGCCGCAGCTGTGCCGCAGAGCTTTTTGAGAAATCACGCAACCTTTGATGCTGAGGTGTTAAATAAAGATGACTGATGAAGAAAAGCGACTTGCAGGGCGCTTTGAAGAGCTGAGTTCACGCAGTTATAACAAGGGAATCTGGGTGTATTCCGATTTTCTCACAACTGCACAGCAGGCGATGCTTCAATCAATGAAGTTGGGTGCGGTCACTTTTTGGGGCGGCTATGACGGCGCCGAAAGGCGTGTTGCCTGCTTTGGCAGTGAGGATATGTGCGGATATGATGCGTGTCCGGATTGTGTGTGGCTTGCGATTGAGCCTGTTGCAAAAAAATTTGCTGATGAGTTAACCCACCGCGATTTTTTTGGCTCTGTTATGGCTCTTGGGCTTAAAAGAGAGGTGCTGGGCGACATAATAGTTTATGACAACTGTGCTTATCTTTACTGTATGGATAGCGTGAGCGGATATGTTGCCGAAAATCTGACACAGGTCAAGCACACCACGGTAGCCTGCCGTGTGGTTGAAGCTCCGCCTGTAGAAAGCGTTGCTTTGCCCGAAGCGGAGGAGTTTGTTATCGCGTCTGAACGGCTCGATGCGACGATTGCAAGCGTTTACAATATATCGCGCAGTGTGTGTAAGGATATTGTAGAGCAGGGTAAGGTGAGCGTCAACAGCATTCTCGTCACTAATCCGTCGCGTATGCTCGAAGAGCACGATACGGTTTCTGTCAGAGGTAAGGGCAGGTTTATTTATGAGGGTATCTGCCGTGAAACCCGCAAAGGCAAATTGCGTGCGCTTATCAGGGTGCATCGCTGAGAAAATAAAAAACCCCGCAGCGAATAAACACTGCGGGTAAAGGGGATAAAAACATCGAACAATCACGTAAAAAAATTGCTGATGTAAGAAGATGTCAAGGGGAATTTGCTGTATATATAAACGGACCTGATGTCCGGTAATAACCCCACTTGGGTGAGCTGTAGGCTCAAGATTACTGAACGGAAGAGTTCATGTACTTGATAAGACCCTCAAGCTCCATTGCCTTTGTGAACATACGGAAGAAGTTCTTCTCCTTAGAGATCTCCTTGATAAGTTCATTTTCCTTCTTGAAAACAATTTTTGAAAACATATTTTGTTTCTCCTTTCTTTTTGTTTACATCTGCATTGTATACTCTTTTGTAGGATTTGTCAAGGATAAATGCACAAACAACAGTAGCTCAGATTGTGCATAATGCACAATGAATTTAAAACACGAAAAATCAGGCAATCAACATATTACACGAACAAGCGACAATAAATTTGTACAAAATAACCAACAAAACCATTTTATTTGCGGAAATAGCATTTTGTTTTAAAAAACGACTCAAAAAAGTTTGTGCGGTTTTATTTTAAGTTTTTCGTCATTTTGTACACGGCATATAATACAAAAAGCGTCAACCTGTTTTGTGCAGGTTGACGCTTAATTTGTTTGTTGATTTTTAATTATTCAACTGTAACTGTACCGTCTTCAGCAACTGTGATCTTCATACCGTCCTTAACGTAGTTGAGGAACTCGTCACCGAGGCAATCGATAACGGGCATGGGAGAATCAGTCCAGACAGCACCGAGAACAGCACCTGCGCAAGCAAGTGAGTCGATGTGCTCTGAGAAGAGCATACAAGCAGGGTTTCTCTCCATAACCTTTGCGCAGTAGAGAACCATACCGCCTGTTGTGGAGCCGATAGTCTGGGGCAGGCAAAGAGCGGTGCCGACCATGGGCTTCTGGTAGAGATCCTTGTTGTTCTGGTCGCCGCACTTTGCAGCCTTATCGCCGAACTGAAGAGCGTTCTGGAAGGAAGCAAGTGTGTTGAAGCCACCGTGAGAAACGAGAGCAGGAGCTGAGCATGTGCCCGGAACTACCGGACGGCCTTTAAACTTTTTCATTATGCTTTACCTCCTGTGATGATGTTGAGGATTTCGTCACTTCTGTAGTAACGTGATGTTGTGTAAGTTCTGAGCTTGTTGGAGTTTGTGATGACGGGCATCTTCTTGCAAAGCGGGTTATTCATATACATCAGCGGACAGATGTAGCTGAGGATAACGCCTGTTGCTTCAAGTTCCTTAGCCTTAGCTGTCTTGTTGAATTCTTCGACAACAGCGGGAGCAGCTGTGAATACTGTGGGAACGGTAACCTTTTTGAGACCGTTCTTCTTGAGGCCTGCAACAACGTTATCAGTCCACTCGATAAGCTGTGCGTGTGAAAGGTGGGGGCAACCTACGAAGCAGAGCTTCGGTGCAGCGTTCTTATCCTTCCACATAACAGGATAGTTAGCCTGAACTCTTGCAAGCTCAGCGTCGTCAACAACGTAAACCTGAGCGCCCTCTGCGATAAGGCTCTCGCCCTGCTCAACAGCTTCGGGAGTAAGGTTTTCGATATGGTAAAGACCGACAGCGCCGTTGGAAGCTGTAGCAGCACCGAAATCCTTGAGGTATGCTTTGGTGTCGCCGTCAAGCTCTGTGCCGATCCACTGATCAAGACCTTTGATGAAGGGAACGTCTTCCATAACCTTCATACCGATTGCAGAACCGAGGATCTGTGCTTCGGGCTTCTTGGTTGTCTTGACTTCAACAATCCATGTTGCCTTTCTGCCCTCGTCTGTAACAAGTCCGAAGTAGGGAACTTTGCCGACAATTGAGCCGAAAAGCTCGATAATGCCGGAGTTACGGTTACATCTTGCACCGATTACGGAGTTTGCGTAAACAACAGCAGATGACTCTGCCCAGGAGAGAACTTCACCCTTCTTGGGAAGGTTGCCGACCTCGTCCATATAGCATGTACATGTGTAGGATTTGTCGTCGATAAGTCCGAGCTTTGCAAGCTGTGCATCGTACTCATCCTGCTTGGAGTACATAAACTTGTTGAAGATAAGCTTCTGGAGGAAGTTTGCGGGAACCTTGGGATCAAGCGGCTTGGGGTCAACAGAGAACTTCTGCTGAGAAAGTGCACCGCCTGCGATAAGCTGATCCATAAGGTCGTAAACAGGGCTCATAACCTTGAGGCCGAAGCTTGTAACAAGGTGACCCATCTTGCTCTCAACGGGAACCATCTTGGTTGCGCCGAAAGCATCGCCGTACATAACAAGGGTTTTCATAACCTTTGCCATTGTTTCGCCCTTTGCGCCGTTGAGAATTTCTATCTCATCGGGTGTGAGCTGCATTTTGTAGTTCATTTTATTTATGCCCCTTTCGTTAAGGTTCAGATTTATCTATATTCAAGCCGCTTTGCGGCAGACAGACTTTATAACAGCCATATCACCCGAAAGTAATATGGCTGTGAATGTGAGAAATCTTCTGATTACGGAAGGAGATCAAAGAAAATCTGAGCGATTCCACCGAAATCGAAAAGGAATGTCTTAATCTCCTCAAGGAAACTCAAAACACCCTGTACAAACTCTGTGAAAGACATTATTTTTACCTCCTTTTTGTTCATTTTTGTTTCTTTCTCCACGGATACAAATATCCGCATAAGTGATTGTAACACATTATTCACAATTTTTCAATACTGCAATGAAAAAAATGAGCATTATATTGAAAATTAAAAGAGGTTTGCAGATGTTATCTGCAAACCTCTTGTTGCTAACAGGAATATTACAGCTTCATTGCAACGTCCCAGGCCTGCCAGATAACTGTGCGGAGGTTACCGACCTTGAAAGCGTCGCCGATGATGTGGATGTGCTTGCTCTTTTCTGCAACGGGAGCGGGCTTGTAACCGACTGAAAGGATTACGCTGTCAGCGGGTACGTTAACTGTCTTGCCGTCCTTTGTTGCGATTGTAACGCTGTCCTTACGGATTTCTGTTGTTTTTGACTCAAGATAAACAGGAACATTGTTTGCCTTGAAGAAGTCACGAAGGAAGCTTGTGTTTGCAAGTGCAACACCGGGTGTTGTGATAAGGTCATCCTGCATTTCAACGATGACAGGTTTCTTGCCCTGGAGATAGAGGTCGTAAGCGATTTCGCAGCCTGTAAGACCACCGCCGACAACAACGACGTTTTCGCCGACTTCCTTCTTCTTGAGGAGGTAATCAATAGCCTCAATGCCGTACTCTGCAGCACCCTTGACAGGGATCTTGTTGGCAACGGAGCCTGTTGCAATGATAACCTCGTCAGCGCCGAGAGAATTGATATCCTTAACTTCTGTGTTCATCTTTACTGTGATTGCAGGGTACTTCCTGATCTCACGGTTGTACCATGCGATAAGGTCACGGTCCTTCTCCTTGAACTCAGGAGCTGCAGCAGCGATGAATACGCCGCCGAGAACGTCGCTCTTCTCATAGAGAGTAACTGTGTGACCGCGCTGTGCGCAGACGATAGCAGCTTCCATACCGCCGATACCGCCACCGATGACAGCAATCTTCTTGCTCTTCTTTGCGGGAACGATCTTGTACTTCTTGGACTGCATTGTCTTGGGGTTAAGTGCGCAACGTGAAAGACCCATTGTATCCATAAGGTCCTGTGTGTTTGCGTGACCCTTTGAAGTTGAGAAGTTGAAGCAAGCGCTGTGGCAGCAGATACAAGGCTTGATATCCTCGATTCTGTCTTCGATGATCTTTGTGATCCACTCGGGGTCTGTGAGGAACTGACGAGCAACACCTACACCGTCAATCTTGCCATCTGCAACAGCCTGAGCACCTACATCAGGCTCCATACGACCTGCACAGACAACAGGAATGTCTACAAAATTCTTGATGTGTGCAACGTCGTCAAGGTTACAGTTCTGGGGCATATACATAGGCGGATGTGCCCAGTACCATGAGTCGTATGTGCCGTTGTCAGCGTTGAGCATATCGTAACCTGCATCCTGAAGATACTTTGCAGCTATCTCGGATTCTGCCATGTTACGGCCGACTTCTTTGTAATCCTCGCCGGGCATTGCGCCTTCGCAGAAGCCCTTCATCTTGGACTCAACAGAGTAACGGAGTGATACGGGGTAATCGTTGCCGCAGGATTCTTTGATTGCCTTAACAACTTCAACTGCAAAACGGTATCTGTTATCAAAGCTTCCGCCGTACTCGTCTGTGCGCTTGTTGAAGAATTCGATAGCAAACTGGTCAAGAAGGTAACCTTCGTGAACAGCGTGAACTTCAACACCGTCAACGCCTGCATCGCGACAAAGCTTAGCTGTCTTTGCAAAAGCTTCGATGATTTCGTGAATCTGATGCTTTGTCATCTCAGGGCAGATGATATCGGGAGCCCAACGTGCGGGCTGCGGGCTGGGAGATGCCAACTCGTGTGATGTATCAAGAATAGGCTTAACGAGAGCACGAGTAAACTTATTTCTGTGAAGGGGAGCAACAAGCTCTGTGATAGCCCAGCTTCTGCCCATACCTGCAGTAAGCTGAATAAAGAGCTTTGCGCCTGTCTTATGGAGCTCGTCCATAAACTCTTTGAGTTCTTCAAACATCTTCGGATTCTGCCAGAGCCATTTGCCCCAGAAAGTATCGCGAAGCGGTGCAATACCGGGGATGATAAGACCAACGTTGTTGTTAGCTCTTTCAAGGAAAAGCTTTGCAGCCTCCTTGTCAAAGTGACAACCGCCGAGCTCGAACCAGCCGAACAAAGATGTACCGCCCATGGGACACATAACGATTCTGTTCTTGATTTCAACGTTACCTATCTTCCAGGGGGTAAATAAAGCTTCGTACTGTTTGTCCATTAAAACACTTCCTTTTTATTAGTATAAAAATTCATACACAAATATAATAAAATAAATTGTTCACAATGTCAATCAGTATTGTTAATTAATTAACTGACAAATTGATTTTTGTTTCGTTTTTCCTTAAAAAAGCAAACTGCAAAGTTCCAAAGGGGGACAAGGTAAAGGTAACAAGCGGTCAGTATACATACGGACGGCGCATCAATTGAAGAAAGAGGCACGGTAGCAGCAATTGACCACGGAACAAGAGGTGCCATAACAACAGCCGTATTTTCAAGGTAATATGCCATCTTATTGTTATCTTTTTCAGTGTCTCCGCAGAGCTGATGTGCAAGCATTATTGCAAGTGTCTGGTTGCAGGAAACGATGCTTGAGAGGATAGATGTAATGAACACGCTGCCGAAAGGAGTAAGCTTATGGCTGATTTTCATAAGTGCATCGTGAACGGAGTGAAGCAAGCCCGTACCTTCAAACATACCCGAATAACAGGCAGAAATGCATACAATCAGGAATGCGTTT
>JAZTZM010000041.1:0-1586 GCA_045637465.1 Acutalibacteraceae bacterium
ATATTTTTCCTGAGTTGCGGAGAAAATATATTGAGGATACATCCGACACAAAACTTCGCAAGCAACGATACTACGGCTGGCGTTTGCTCAGTTATGCGGTATCGTGTTGCCTTGGCATAGATATAGGTGAAACTGGCATAAGACGTCTTGATTGCGGCAAGTGGATCAGCGACCTGTTTTTCTTTTCTGTTACCAACACGGATAAACTTGTGTCTGTTGCTATATCATCGGGCAATGTAGGTGTTGATATTCAGAAGTTTGAACCGGATAGATTTGACAAAAAACTGGCACGGCGTATTCTTACAGATAAAGAATTTGCGTATTATGAGTCGATATGGCCCGCGACCAGTGCAAGATACGCCAATCTACTCTGGACAAAAAAAGAAAGTATTTTCAAAACATTCGAGGAGGACAGCTTTGTTCCGTCGGCTATTGAATGCAACGAATATTCAACTGTTACAAAAAGTATAGAGTTTGAAAACGAAGAATATTTTCTGTCGGTTTTGGCCAAAAATGGTGCTCCGATTGAATTTGCAAAGCAACTGTATTATTTCTAAAATATTTTTCAAAAAAATTAAAAAAAGGTATTGACAAAAGAGGAAAGATGCAGTATACTAATAAAGCTGCCAGCGAGAGCAGGCGGCACCGGACTTTGAAAATTGAACAACGAAAGACGAGAAAAAATACAACTCGTTAATTCCAAAAAGAGAGTAGAAAAAACTACTACCCAAGGAAAAAAGTAAGAGAGCAAAAGCTCAAACATCTAAGGAAAGAAGTTATCAGAGCAGATAACTGGAAAATATTTTTTTTAGAGAGTTTGATCCTGGCTCAGGATAAACGCTGGCGGCGTGCATAACACATTCAAGTCGAACGGGAATCTTGCGACGGAGACTTCGGTCGAAGTTGCGGGAGGATAGTGGCGGACGGGTGAGTAACGCGTGAGCAACCTGCCTATCAGAGGGGAATAACGTCTGGAAACGGACGCTAATACCGCATGACGAGATAGAATCGCATGGTTTTATCTTCAAAGATTTATCGCTGATAGATGTGCTCGCGTCTGATTAGCTAGTTGGAGAGGTAACGGCTCCCCAAGGCGACGATCAGTAGCCGGACTGAGAGGTTGAACGGCCACATTGGAACTGAGATACGGTCCAGACTCCTACGGGAGGCAGCAGTGGGGAATATTGGGCAATGGGGGCAACCCTGACCCAGCGACGCCGCGTGAGGGAAGAAGGTCTTCGGATTGTAAACCTTTGTTAACAGGGACGAAAAAAATGACGGTACCTGAGGAGAAAGCCACGGCTAACTACGTGCCAGCAGCCGCGGTAATACGTAGGTGGCGAGCGTTATCCGGATTTACTGGGTGTAAAGGGTGTGTAGGCGGGTCTGCAAGTCAGATGTGAAATACCGGGGCTTAACTCCGGGGCTGCATTTGAAACTGTGGATCTTGAGAGTGGGAGAGGTAAGCGGAATTCCCGGTGTAGCGGTGAAATGCGTAGAT
This sequence comes from Acutalibacteraceae bacterium, assembly GCA_045637465.1. GTDB lineage: Bacteria > Bacillota > Clostridia > Oscillospirales > Acutalibacteraceae > UBA8612. The sequence continues at coordinate 1,502 of JAZTZM010000041.1, forward strand.
ATCGGGAGGAACACCAGTGGCGAAGGCGGCTTACTGGACCACAACTGACGCTGAGACACGAAAGCGTGGGGAGCAAACAGGATTA
>JAZTZM010000042.1:0-1090 GCA_045637465.1 Acutalibacteraceae bacterium
TCACTAAGCCCGACTTTCGTCTCGGCTCGACTTGTCAGTCTCGCAGTCAGGCACCCTTCTGCCTTTACACTCTACGAATGGTTTCCATCCATTCTGAGGGTACCTTTGGGCGCCTCCGTTACTCTTTCGGAGGCGACCGCCCCAGTCAAACTGCCCGCCTGACACTGTCCGACACCCGGATCACGGCATGTCGTTAGAATTCCAAAATCGGAAGGGTGGTATCCCAAGGATGACTCCACAAAAACCAAAGCCCTTGTTTCAAAGTCTCCCACCTATCCTGTGCATCCGATTCCGAAATTCAATATCAGGTTACAGTAAAGCTCTACGGGGTCTTTCCGTCCAGTCGCGGATAATACGCATCTTCACGTATACTACAATTTCGCCGGGTCCCCTGTTGAGACAGTGCCCAAGTCGTTACGCCATTCATGCGGGTCGGAACTTACCCGACAAGGAATTTCGCTACCTTAGGACCGTTATAGTTACGGCCGCCGTTTACTGGGGCTTAGCTTCAAGGCTTCGCCTTACGACTAACCCATCCGCGTAACCTTCCAGCACCGGGCAGGCGTCAGACCCTATACATCGTCTTACGACTTAGCAGAGTCCTGTGTTTTTGATAAACAGTCGCTTGGGCCGTTTCACTGCGACCCCCCTCAGCTCACAGAGCAAGTCCAATCACCAAAAGGGGCACTCCTTCTTCCGAAGTTACGGAGTCATTATGCCGAGTTCCTTAACCATAGTTCTCCCGATCGCCTTGGTATGCTCTACCCGCCTACCTGTGTCGGTTTTGGTACGGGCATCTAGGACCTTCCTAGAGGTTTTTCTTGGAAGCATGGGCTCACCGACTTCACTCAATTGCTTCGTCTCACGTCTCAGGCATACACAGTGCGGATTTCCCTACACTGAACCCTACACGCTTTCACGGGGACGTCCAGAACCCCGCTCCGCATACCCTTCCACGTCACCCCATCGGTGATAGCGCCCCCCGGCCGGTACGGGAATATCGACCCGTCGTGCATCGGCTACGCCTGTCGGCCTCGCCTTAGCTCCCGACTGACCCTGGGAGGTTTAGCCTTGCCCAGGAAACCTTAGG
>JAZTZM010000043.1:0-3662 GCA_045637465.1 Acutalibacteraceae bacterium
TTTACGGACAAACGGTGCATACTCCTTTGCCATTGCAACAGCTTGCTTTACACCGCCTGCGGCACCGATGTGATTATCCTTGAGAAGAATACCGTCGCTGAGATTAAAGCGGTGATTATATCCGCCTCCAACCTTAACTGCATACTTTTCAAAAACACGCATACCGGGTGTTGTTTTTCTTGTGTCGAGAAGCTTGGTGTTGGTGCCGTTAAGCAGGTCGGCAATATTACGGGTATATGTAGCGATACCACTCATACGCTGTAAAAAGTTCAGAGCAGTTCTTTCGCCTGAAAGCAAAACTCTGATATCACCACGAACAATGCCTAACTTTTGTCCGTTCTTTACACAGTCACCGTCTTTACAGGTGAATGTAACCTCTGTTTTTTCATCAAGCAGTTCAAACACTCTCTTGAAAACATCAAGACCTGCGATAACGCCGTCTTCTTTGCAAATCAGGTCAACTTCTCCGAGCTGATACTCTCGCATAACAGAGTTGGTTGAAATATCTTCGCTTGTTATATCCTCTTTAAGTGCATTTAAAATAAGGTCATCTGCGTTTAACTTCATAGTAATATTATTCATGGCTTTTCTTCTCCTTTTCTATAGCTGCTAAAACTGATTCTTTATATTTTTCTGCATACCCATCATACTGACGAGGATCAATTATAACTTCGTATGTCTGTTCGGCATCTGTATAGTTGTTTTTGATATGCTTTGCTGCTCTCTTAGCAAAGACAAGGCTTTCAAGCAGTGAATTACTCGCTAATCTGTTTCTGCCATGAACACCGTTGCAGGCTGTTTCGCCAACCGCATATAAACGCTCCATAGAAGTTTTGCTGTATCGGTCAACATCAATTCCGCCCATAAAGTAATGCTGTGATGGAACAACAGGAATCGGCTCTTTGGTGATGTCGTATCCCTCATCCAAGCAATGTTTATATATGTTTGGAAAATGTGTTTTTATTTCTTCTTCTGATATCGGTGCCAATGATAGCCATACATGCTCACTGCCCTCTTTTTTCATTTCATCAAATATTGCTTTAGCCACAACGTCACGGGGCAAAAGCTCATTGACAAACCTTTCACCTTTGGAGTTGAGAAGAATTGCTCCCTCTCCCCTGACGGATTCAGAAATCAGAAATTCCCGACCGTGTTTGTTAGTATACAGCGTCGTTGGATGAATCTGTATGTAGTCAATATGTTGCAGCTTGATATCATATTTGAGTGCCAAAGCAAGAGCATCGCCCGTCAGATGTCTGTAATTAGTAGAATGCTTGAACAAACCGCCAATGCCACCTGTCGCAAGTACAGTATAATCTGCAGCTATACTGATATAATTCTCATTCTTATCGTGTCCGATAATACCGTAACAGATATTGCTATCACAAATCAAATCTACCATTGTGAAGTTTTCAATGAGTGTTATATTAGGTCTGCTTCTTGCTGTTTCAAGCAGGTGTGAAGTAATCTCTTTGCCCGTTTCATCTTCGTGAAAAAGAATTCTCGGTTTTGAGTGTGCTCCTTCACGGGTATATGTAAACGTTTCTCCATCCTTTTCAAAACGAACTCCAAAAGAAACAAGGTCTGCTATTATCTCTTGAGAAGAGCGAATCATAATCTCAACTGAGTCGGGATTGTTTTCATAGTGACCCGCTTTCATGGTGTCCTCAAAAAACGATTTATAATCTTCTTCGTTGCGAAGAACGCATATGCCGCCTTGCGCAAGAAAAGAATCGCTTTTCGGTGCTTCGTTTTTTGTAACTATCGTAATTTTTTTATCTTTCGGCAGGTTCAGCGCACAGTAAAGACCGGCAACTCCGCAGCCTACTATTATAATATCTGTATTCATTTCACTTTGCAAGCTCCAACATTTTTTCAAGAGGTAAAAGTGCGCCAATACGAACAGAATCTTCAACAACAACTTCTTTATCTTCGTTCTGAAGAACCGACAAAACAGCTTCAAGTGTGTTAAGCTTCATATCGGCACAGCACGGATGAGGATCAGGATAATAAAACCGCTTGCCGGGATTATCCGTTATCAGCTTATAATTCACGCCGTCTTCGGTACAGATAATAAATTCTTTTGCATCACTCTGCTTTGCATAAGCGATTATATCTGCCGTACTTCCTATATAATCGGACGATGCAAGAATATCAGATTCACATTCAGGATGTGACAAAACTTTAGCACCGGGATGCTTTTCTTTTTCTGTACGGAGTTGTTCTGCTGTAATCTTTGCGTGAATCGGGCAGCAACCGTCATTGATTATTATGTTCTTTTCAGGTACCTGTTCGGCAACAAAACTGCCGAGATTTTTATCTGGAATAAAGAAAATGTTTTTATTCGGAAGCGATTTTACAATTTTTACTGCGTTTGATGAAGTGACACATACATCGCTCTGACATTTCAGCGCAGCCGTTGAATTGATATAGCACACAACAGCAAGGTCATCGTAATTTTTACGCATTTCTTCGATTATTCCGTCAGCAACCATATGAGCCATAGCACAGTCAGCGGTAAGGTCAGGCATAAGCACTTTTTTATCAGGGTTGAGAATTTTTGCACTTTCGCCCATAAAATATACACCGCAGAAAACAATTATATCGGCTTTGCTTTGTTTTGCAATTTTTGCAAGATAAAATGAATCGCCTACATAGTCGGCTATTTCCTGCACCTCAGCAGGTGCGTAGTAATGAGCAAGAATAACAGCATTCTTTTTTCTCTTTAATTGTTCAATCTGATTTTTCATCTGTATTTTCCTCATTGTGTAAACAAATTATTTTTATCAATTTTAACATTTACATTTACATCTGTCAACTTATCTGTAAACCTTTATCGAGATAGTATTACTGATACAAAATCAACTTTTTGGTGAACTTACACAATGTATCAGGAAACAATGAGCTCACGTCAAATTAAAAAATATTCGGATATAAAAAACACGAGAAACGAAGTGATACTTCAATTTCTCGTGTTCTGCGTTTTTGATAATCCCGTCAGACAGATGTTTTACACAATAATTTTCAATTTACTGTTTTATAATCATCCGACTGAAGTGATTTTACTTATATTTGATTATTACGACAAATTCTTATTTGTCGAGCTGATTATAATACTGTATCGCAGAAAAATTTGCGTTTTCAAAACAGAAGCTTGCGCACTTTTTTAATGAGTACTTAACCACCATTCGGTGTAGGCGTCGGGGTAATTGGTTTTGAATCCGGTTACGCCCAAGTCGCATATCTGCTGCCACCATTCAGGGTAATCGCCAAGATTTGAAAATACTTTGATTCCCATAGACTCAAACATATCCACGTCCGCTTTGGTAAATGCCTCGTTATTGAGCCCGACCTCCCAGAGGTCGGAGCGTTTAACGAAATCCATTGTCTTTTCATTGATAAAACGGATATTCGCACCGAAACGCAGCCCCTCCGGCTTACCAACTTTACGGTAATGCTCCTGTATTTCTTCGAGCACCTCCCAATCGCCTGATATAAAAATATACCTTGAAACATTTGACGATTTTGCAAGAATTTCATCCATACGCGGACACATACCCTTACATTTAAATTCGACCTCAACGCTGATGTCGTAATCAACGGTTGATAACCATGCATCAAATTCCGGGAAGGTGATCATATGGGTCACTCTGTCTTCGATG
>JAZTZM010000044.1:0-79253 GCA_045637465.1 Acutalibacteraceae bacterium
CCTACACTGCTTCTCAGGGTCTTCTTCTTATGATCCCCAATATGTACAAAATCGCAGGCGAGCTTCTTCCCTCAGTTTTCCACGTATCAGCTCGTTGCGTAGCTTCACACGCTCTTAACATCTTCGGTGATCATTCCGACGTCTACGCTTGCCGTCAGACAGGTTTCGCAATGCTCGCTGAAACAAATACACAGGAAGTTATGGACCTCGGTGCTGTTGCTCACCTTGCAACAATCAAGAGCCGTGTTCCCTTCCTCAACTTCTTCGATGGCTTCCGTACTTCACACGAGCTTCAGAAGATCGAGATCTGGGACTATGAAGATCTTAAGGAAATGTGCGATATGGATGCTGTCAAGGGCTTCCGTGACCGTGCACTCAACCCCGAGCATCCCGTAATGCGTGGTTCACACGAAAACGGCGATATCTTCTTCCAGCACCGCGAGGCTTGCAACAGCTACTACGATGCAGTTCCCGCTATTGTTGAAGAATATATGGGCAAGGTCAACGCAAAGCTTGGCACAAACTACCAGCTCTTCAACTACTACGGTGCTCAGGACGCAGAGCGCGTAATCGTTGCTATGGGTTCATTCTGTGACGTTGCAGAAGAAGTTATCGATTACCTTACCGCTAAGGGCGAGAAGGTCGGTCTTGTAAAGGTTCGCCTTTACCGTCCCTTCTCCGCAGAGAAGTTTGTTGCTGCTATCCCCGCAACAGCTAAGAAGATTGCTGTTCTCGACAGAACAAAGGAACCCGGTTCACTTGGTGAGCCTCTCTACCTTGATGTTGTTGCTGCTCTTGCAGCTACAGGCAGAACGGGCCTTACAGTAACAGGCGGCCGTTACGGTCTCGGTTCAAAGGATACTCCTCCCTCAAGCGTATTCGCAGTATACGATGAGCTTGCAAAGGATGCTCCCAAGGCTCAGTTCACAATCGGTATCAACGATGACGTTACAAACCTTTCACTCGCAGAGACAGAGGCTCCCAACACAGCTGCTGAGGGCACAATCGAGTGTAAGTTCTGGGGTCTCGGCGGCGACGGTACTGTCGGTGCTAACAAGAATTCCATCAAGATCATCGGTGACCATACAGATAAGTATGTTCAGGCATACTTCCAGTATGACTCAAAGAAGACAGGCGGTATCACGGTTTCTCACCTTCGTTTCGGTGACAAGCCCATCAAGAGCCCCTACTATATCAACAAGGCTGACTTCGTTGCTTGCCACAACCCCTCTTATGTTGAGAAGGGCTACAAGATGGTTAACGACGTTAAGCCCGGCGGTGTATTCCTTGTAAACTGCCAGTGGTCAGCTGATGAAATCAGCGCAAAGATGCCTGCAGAGGCAAAGCGTTATATCGCAAAGAATAACGTTCAGCTCTACACTGTTAACGCTATCGATCTTGCTGCAGAAATCGGTCTTGGCAAGAGAACAAATACAATCCTTCAGGCTGCTTTCTTTGCACTTGCAAACGTTCTTCCCAAGGACGAGGCTATCGGCTATATGAAGGATGCTGCAACAAAGTCCTTCCTCAAGAAGGGTCAGGACATTGTTGACATGAACCACAAGGCTATCGATGCAGGTTTCGGCGCATTCGTTAAGATTGATGTTCCTGCTGACTGGGCTGACGCTGCAGACGATGTTGCTCCCGTAGCTTCTGTCGGTGCTGAGAAGCTCGTCAAGATGGTTGACGGTATCATGAAGCCCGTTGCACTTATGAACGGTGATTCTCTCCCCGTATCTGCATTCGCAGATCACGCTGACGGCACATTCGAGCACGGTGCTTCCGCATACGAGAAGCGCGGTGTTGCAGTTATGGTTCCCGCTTGGGATGCTGAGAAGTGTGCTCAGTGTAACCGCTGCTCATATGTATGTCCCCACGCAACAATCCGTCCCTTCGCTCTCACAGCTGATGAGGCTGCAGGTGCTCCCGAGCAGGCAATCATCGTTGATAAGAAGGGTAAGGGCAAGGATTCTTACAAGTATACTCTTTCCGTTTCTCCGCTCGACTGTATGGGTTGTGGCGTTTGTATCGGCGTATGTCCCACAAACTCACTCACAATGGTTCCCAGAGAGACTCAGGACAACCAGCAGCCCGTATTCGATTATATGGTCGCTAACGTAACAGAGAAGGCTGATATGTGCGATAGCACAGTTATCGGCAGCCAGTTCAAGAAGCCTCTTCTTGAGTTCTCCGGCTCATGTGCAGGTTGTGCAGAAACAGCTTATGCACGCCTTATCACTCAGCTCTTCGGCGACAGAATGTATATCTCCAACGCAACAGGTTGTTCTTCAATCTGGGGCGGTCCTGCAGCAACATCACCCTACACCACAAATGCAAAGGGTCAGGGTCCTGCATGGGCAAACTCCCTCTTCGAGGATAACGCAGAGCACGGCTTCGGTATGCTCCTCGGTCAGAACGCTATCCGTTCCAGACTTATCGACGATGCAAAGGCTCTTGTTGAGTCTGACAAGGCAAGCGATGAGATCAAGGCAGCTTGCGCAGCATACCTTGATACAGTAAACGACGGCGCAAAGAACGGTGCAGCAGCTGATGCTCTTGTTGCAGCAGCTTCCAAGTGCGATTGTGACCTTTGCAAGGATATCGTTGACAACAAGGCATTCCTTGCTAAGAAGTCCGTATGGATCTTCGGTGGCGACGGTTGGGCATACGACATCGGCTTCGGCGGTGTTGACCACGTTCTCGCTGCAGGTCAGGATGTAAACATCATGGTATTCGATACAGAAGTTTACTCCAACACAGGCGGTCAGGCTTCCAAGGCTTCTCAGATCGGTCAGGTTGCTCAGTTCGCAGCAGCAGGTAAGGCAATCGCTAAAAAGAGCCTTTCCGAGATTGCTATGAGCTACGGTTATGTCTATGTTGCTCAGATTGCTATGGGCGCTGATATGAACCAGACAATCAAGGCTATCGCAGAAGCAGAAGCATATCCGGGTCCGTCAATCATCATCGCATACGCTCCCTGTGAGATGCACAGCATCAAGGGCGGTATGGTTAACTGCCAGAACGAGATGAAGAAGGCTGTTGAATGCGGCTACTGGAATATGTTCCGCTACAACCCCGCACTCAAGGCAGAGGGCAAGAATCCCTTCACAATCGATTCTAAGCCCGCAACAGGCAGCTACCGTGACTTCCTTCTTAACGAAGCACGTTATTCTTCACTTACACGTTCCTTCCCCGAGCGTGCTGAAGAGCTCTTCGCACAGGCTGAAAAGGCATCTATCGACAGATACGATCACCTTCTCAGACTTAAGGATCTCTATGCTCCTGCTGAATAATGCAATAATTAGTACTTGCATTTTTTCAATTGTGTGATACAATTGTCTCATAAATCTAAAGAGGAGGATAATCACAATGGCATACGTAATCACTGACGATTGCATCGCTTGCGGTGCATGTGCAGCAGATTGCCCCGTAGGCGCTATCTCTGAGGGCGACGGCAAGTATGTTATCGATGCTGATGCTTGCATCGATTGCGGCGCTTGCGCAGGTTCCTGCCCCGTAGGTGCAGCTCAGGAGGGCTAATCCGACACAAATCTTATAAAACGAAGGGCTGTCCGATATCTTGTCGGGCAGCTCTTTTATTTTAGCCGGCTTGATGCATTTTTATGCGTCAGGTCGGTTTTTGTTTTTGGAGTGGTTTTGTGCCGCGAATGAATGGATTGTGTACGAATAAATGTTCTCCACAAGATATAAATTACCTGAAATCAGCGACGAAAAAATCGTCAAATTTTACGAATTTTTTAGAAAAAATTTTGTGATTTTGCTTGACTTGCAAGCACTGTATAGTTATAATATGAGTAACGATAGGGACAATTTGGTCAATTTAGGTGCGTTTAAACACCTGAAATTCACGAAAGGAGGGTTTGGACATGGCAGAAACTGAAAAAACAGCGGCAATTGAACAAGAAAAAAAGCTTTATCTCGGTTTCAAAGGTATGGCTGATGCCGTGCTTGATGACAATAACCGTATGTCCATTCCCGCCAAGTACCGTGAACACCTTGGCAAGACGTTTGTTGCTTGCTGTGCTCCCGGTCCTTTTCCTTGTCTCTATTTCTTTCCTGAGCAAAACTGGGACGAGCTTTGTCAGGAGCTTAACGATAAAAGTTCTGAAGTAGCACACACACCCGAGCTTGAGTGGATGCGCAGAAACCTTTACAAGAACTCCGAAGACTACACGATGGACGCAAAAGGAAGGTTCACACTTATTTCTGCAATGTGCAGATATGCAGGTCTCAAAGAAGAGGTTCTTGTTATCGGTAATATGAAGCGTCTTGAGATATGGGATCCCGATACTTATGCGGCAGCAGAAAGAGAAAGCATGGCTTTCAATTCGGGCAATATACCTGATCTCAATTATTAAGAGGAGAAGACAATGGAGTTTAACCATAAATCTGTTCTCTTTGACGAAACGATAGATGCGCTCAATATTAAGCCTGACGGTGTGGTTGTTGATTGTACCGGGGGCGGCGGCGGACACAGCGCTGCCGCACTCGCACGGCTCGGAGAAAACGGCAGACTTATTGTTATCGACCGTGATCCGGATGCCATACAGGTGCTGACACAGCGTTTTGCTTCGGATAAACGCGTTACGGTTGTTCATGATAATTTCTTTAATATTTCTTCAATTCTTGTCGCACTCGGTATCAATGGTGCGGATTCGATAATGGCAGACCTCGGTGTCAGCTCATATCAGCTTGATTCAACTGAACGCGGTTTTTCTTTCCATCATGATGCTCCGCTTGATATGAGAATGAGCAAGACCGGTATAAGTGCAAAGGATCTTGTTAATTCGTTGCCGGCAGGCGAGCTTAAAAGAATACTTTACGATTACGGTGAAGAAAAGTTTGCACCGAGAATTGTTTCGGCAATTATACGTGAGCGAGAAAAGGCTCCTATCGAAACGACTTTTCAGCTTGCGGAAATAATAAAAGGGGCTTATCCGGCGGCAGCAAGGCGCGACGGACATCCTGCCCGCAAAACCTTCCAGGCACTTCGTATTGAAGTAAATCTTGAGCTCCAGGAGCTCGGACAAGCTGTGAAGGATATGTTTAATTCACTTAATAGGGGTGGCAGGTTGGCAATCATCTCTTTCCATTCGCTTGAAGATAAAATTGTCAAAAACTCCTTTTCATATTTTATTGGTGGTTGCACCTGCCCACCGGAATTTCCGGTATGCGTCTGCGGAAAAACTCCGCAAGGCAAAATCTGCTTTAAACCAAAAACTGCAACAAGCCGTGAGCTCGAGGAGAATCCGAGAAGCAGAAGCGCAAAGCTCAGGGCGATTGAGAAATTATAACCCAAGTAAACGGAGGAAACTGTTTTGGCGTACAATTACAACAACAGCTCAGCTGCATATAATCTTGATTTGTTTGCACCTGCTCCTCGCCAGGTGCCGCAGCGTAAGCCTGAACTGCGTCCTCAGCCCAGACTTGTTAAGCCACAGGTAAAGACAAAGCAGGAAATAAGAGCGGAAGCGCTTGCAATCAGAGCGAAGATGATCAAATTTTCTGCCGTTCTTATTGCCGGTGTTGTTCTGCTTGGTGCAAACGTTGCTTTGCATATTCAGGATAACGAACTTAATAATGCGATTGTAAAGCTTGATAAAGAACTCGGAGAGAAGAAGAGTGAGTATACAAGACTCACATCTGTTTTCAATTCCAAGTTTTCACCTGATAACGCGAGAGCTTACGCAGAAGAGCACGGTATGGTAAAGCGTGAGCGATATCAGATAGTTTATTTTGACATTGATGAAGGAAATCAGATAATCTCTGCTGAATAAACATATATTCGAGCATATTGAAATATATTGATTAGGACGGGAGTTGGGTCAGGAACTTAGCTCTCGTCATTTTGACTAAGGAGGTTTGAGCAATGGCTCGCGGTGCAACCAAGCAAATGTCAAAGCGTGCGATGAAGCTTATTATCGGTTTGCTGATTTTAGGCTTTGGCACAAGTATGATTCAGCTTGCAGGTATACAGCTTGTCAACGGCAGAGAATACAAAGAAAAGGCTGCAGAGCGATATCTTGGTGACAGTGAAGTGCCTGCGCTCAGAGGTACGATATACGACTGTAATATGCACGCCCTTGCTCAGAGTGCCTCAGCCTGGCTTGTTTTTATAGACCCCGTTAACATTACCGTCAGCAAAAAGAATAAGACCGAATCAGAGATTGAATCGGAACTGAATGCAAAGCGCGAACTTATCGCAAACGGTCTTTCGAAAATTCTTGGTGTTGAAGCAGAAAAAATTCTCGAAAAAACCAAGAAAAACAGCAGATACGAAAAGATTAAAGGCGAACTGGATCTCGGTCTGCGCACTCAGGTGATGGAGTTTATTGATGAAAATAATCTTTACAGCTGTGTAGGTGTCAGCACTGACGTTACACGCTATTATCCCTACGGTTCGCTCGCGTCAACTCTTATCGGTTTCACTGGTGATAAGGATGTCGGCCGTGAGGGTCTTGAAGCTAAATACGATGATATTCTTACAGGTATACCGGGCAGAATAATCAGCGCGAAAAGCGCTTCCAGCGGAAGTGTTCCTATAGAATATACTTCAATAAATGAAGCTAAGCAGGGCACAAGCCTTGTGCTTACAATTGACCGTACGATACAGAGTAAGCTTGAATCAGAGCTCGGTAAAGCGTATGAAAGCGCTCAGGCAAAGGGTGCATACGGCATCGTAATGGATGTCAAGACAGGTGCAATTCTTGCAATGTCAAATATGCCGAACTATGATCTTAACGATCCGTTTACGCTCTATTCCGAAACGGAAAACGAGCGTGTAAGTGAAATTGCTGACGAAGAAGAACGCAAAGCGGCTGTTTCAAAAGCTGTAAAAGAGCAGAGAAAGAACAGCGTTATAACAGCATCTTACGAACCGGGTTCGGTTTTTAAACTTGTCACTCTTGCAGCAGGTCTTGAAGAAGGTGTTGTTTCGGAAGAAACAACTCACACTTGTGTGGGCGGTATTCAGGTTCCGGGTCATTACATCCGTTGCCATAAGCGTGACGGTCACGGTCATCAGAATCTTCAGATGGGTCTTATGAATTCCTGTAACCCGTTCTTTATTTCAACCGGTCAGAAAATTGGTGAAGAAAAGTTTTACGATTATTTTGAAGCTTTCGGCTTTACGTCAAAAACCGGTATCGATCTTGCAGGTGAATCAGAACCCAAAGCCAATGCGGCATATCACTCAAGAGAAAAGTTCGGCATTTCACAGCTTTCGAGTTACTCGTTCGGGCAGACCTTTGAGGTTACACCGCTTCAGATGATTACTGCCGTAGCAGCAATTGCAAACGGCGGCAAGCTGATGACACCTTACGTTGTTGAAAAACAGCTTGATGAAGCAGGTAACGTAATTGCCGAAACTCAGCCTGTAATGAAACGTCAGGTTGTTTCTGAAACTACTTCAGAACGCGTTCTGACAATGATGGAGGCTGTTGTCAGCGCAGGTACAGGTAAAAACGCTTACGTTGCAGGCTACCGCGTAGCAGGTAAGACAGGTACATCGCAAAAGCTTCATGACGGTGCAGGTAAATATGTTTCATCGTTTGCGTGTGTTGCTCCTGCGGATGATCCTGAAGTTGCAATCCTTATTGCAATTGATGAGCCTGTAGGTCAGGTTAACGGCGGTCAGATTGCTGCTCCCGTTGCATCGTCTCTTGTTGAAGAAATTATGACTTATCTCGGTGTCGATCCTGAATATAACGAAAAAGAGCAGAATCTTATTGATATAGTTGCTCCTTCGCTTGTAGGCAGAACTGTTTCTGATGCAAAAGGTATTGCAAAGGATAAAAAACTTACTGTCCGCGTCATAGGTGAAGGCGAAAACGTAATCCGTCAGATTCCCGGTTACGGACAGACGATGCCGCAACAGGGTGTCGTGATACTTTACACGGACGACAGAGAAGAAGAAAAGGTAAAGGTGCCCGACTTCAGCGGTATGAGCCTTTCGGTAGCAAGACGCAGTGCTAACGATATAGGCATTAATATCAAAATATCCGGCAACGCATTCAGCGGTTCCGATATTCTTTCATATGCTCAGGATATTCCGGTAGGTGCAGAGGTTAAATACGGCGATGTGGTTACCGTTTATTTCAAATCCTATTCCGGTGTGTCCGATTCACTTTACGGTTAATAATTCCGGATGGGCTTAAGATTTTGCTCATCTGTTTCAAGAGGGAAGGAAAATGAATTTATATACTCTTCTTAAAGGTGCAGGATATGATGCTGCAGGCATAACCGATGCCGAGGTTTCACTTGTTACCGAGGATTCCAGAAAGGTTGCCGCAGGCAGTGTTTTTGTCTGCGTTAAGGGTGCAAGGTTTGACGGTCACGATGCCGCTGTCGATGCTGTTGAAAACGGCGCGGTGCTCATTGTTGCCGAGCACGATACAGGTGCCCCCAATCAGTTAATAGTCAACGATTCAAGAGAAGCGTTTTCGCTTCTCTCTGCGTCGTTTTTCGGCAATCCGTCACGCAAGCTGCGACTTGTGGGTATTACAGGCACAAACGGCAAAACAACAACTTGTTTCCTGCTTAAGTCTGTTTTTGAAAACCTCGGTCACAAGACGGGCCTTGTCGGCACGGTAAAGAATATTGTCGGTGATAAGGAATATCCTGCAACTCTTACAACACCCGATCCGTTTGAGCTAAATTCGCTTTTTGCTCAGATGGTTGATGCAGGCTGTGAATTCTGCGTTATGGAAGTTTCTTCTCAGGCACTTGCACAGCAGAGAGTGGCAGGGCTTCATTATGAGGTTGCCGCTTTCACAAACCTTACTCAGGATCATCTCGATTATCACGGAACGTTTGAGAATTATATTGCGGCAAAGCATAAGCTGTTTGAAAACTGCGACAAAGCGGTTGTGAATGCTGATGATGAAGCTTACAAGGCTATGATTGACGGTACGGACTGTGAGGTCGTAACCTGCTCGGCACGCCGTGACTGCGCGGATTATTCTGCAAAGAACGTAGAGCATAAGCCCGGCGGCGTATCATATATGCTTGTCGGCATCGGCAAACTCGAAAGAATAAAAATGCGTATACCCGGTGGATTTACCGTATATAATTCTATGACGGCTGCTGTGTGTGCTGTTCAGCTCGGTCTTCCGTTTTCTGACGTTGCACGTGCTCTTTCCGAAGCTGCAGGTGTGCCCGGCAGAATTGAGGTTGTGCCGACCGATACGGATTATACCGTTATCATCGACTATGCTCATTCACCTGACGGACTTGAAAATATACTTGCTTCTTTGCGCAAAATTGCTCAGGGCAGAATCATAACGGTGTTCGGCTGCGGCGGTGACAGAGACCGCACAAAACGTCCGAAGATGGGCAAAATTGCCGCAGATATGTCTGACTTTGTTATTGTTACGTCAGATAATCCTCGCACTGAAAATCCCGATGCGATTGTTGAAGAAGTGGCTCTTGGCGCAAAGGATGCAAAGATTCCTGTCGTTAAAATTGTTGACAGAACTCAGGCAATAGAATTTGCCCTCAATGAAGCTGAAGAGAATGACATTATTCTTCTTGCAGGCAAGGGACACGAAACTTATCAGATAATCGGTGCGGAAAAGAAACATTATGACGAGCGAGAGATTGTAAGAAATCTGCTCGAGAACAAATAGAATCGGAGGGTGTAATTTGATACCTCTTATGTTGAAAGAAATCAGCGCAGTGCTCGGATGTGCCTGCGGTGAAGATAAACAGGTGCTCAGCGTGTGCACCGATACGAGAAAAATTACTCAAGGCAGTCTTTTTATCGCTCTTGTCGGTGAACGTTTTGACGGTCACGACTTTGTTGAAACTGCTTTTGAAAAGGGTGCTGTTGCGGCTGTCTGTTCCAGACCCGTTGATTCAGACGGAGAAGTGCTCGTTGTTGAAAATACAGGCAAAGCACTGCTGGATATTGCCGCATATTACCGCTCGCTGTTTTCAATTCCGTTTGTCGGAATTACGGGCAGTGTTGGTAAAACTACTACAAAAGAAATGGTTTATGCTGTCTTATCCGAAAAGTTCAACACGCTTAAAAATGAGGGCAATCTCAATAACGAAATTGGCTTGCCCACAACGGTTTTCCGCCTTGACAGTGATTATGAGGCGGCAATACTTGAAATGGGTATGAGCGCTTTCGGCGAGATATCAAGGCTTGCTGCCGTAGCGCAGCCCAACGTCGGAATTATATCCAAAATCGGTGTGTCACATATCGAGCATCTCGGTTCCCGTGAAGGCATCCTTAAGGCAAAGCTTGAAATACTTGACGGTCTTAAGCCGGGTGCTCCTCTGATAGTTAACGGTGACGATGACCTTCTTTCAACCGTTAAACTTAATGACCGACGTGTTATCACGTTTGGTATTGAAAACACAGCGTGTGATTACAGAGCTGTTGATATCAGTCAGGATGGCTATTCGACGAGTTTTACCGTTTTGTTCGATGGCGGTCAGCAGCAGGTGACAATACCTACCGTCGGTACACATAACGTCTATAATGCTCTTTCTGCTTTTGCGGCAGGTATATTCCTCGGGGTAACACCCGAAAGTGCAGCAAACGGACTTTCAAAATATGTTACATCCGGTATGCGCCAGAATGTGCGCGATTTCAACGGAATCACACTTGTTGAGGATTGCTACAATGCAAGCCCCGATTCTGTCCGTGCAGCTGTTGAAGTTCTCGTCGGTATGAAGACAGGTAAAAAAGCTTTTGTTTTCGGTGATATGCTTGAGCTCGGTGATATTTCCGAGCAGGCACATCGTGAGGTAGGCAAGCTTGTTGCCGAAAAAGGGATTGACCGCTTTTATACCTACGGCACTATGGCTGCTCTTGCAGCTCAGGAAGCGGAAAATTGCGGCGCAGGATGTGTTAAAGCGTTTGACGATAAGCTTCAGCTTGCACTCGAGCTTAAATCGGCACTTGTTCCGGGTGATTCGGTGCTGTTCAAAGCCAGCAGGGGAATGAAGCTTGAAGAAGCAATTAAAAGTTTTACTGAATAAAGGTAAGGTGCTTTGAATGAACACGTATCTCGCTTTTGCTCTTTCTGCTGTTGTGGCTTTCGGCGTTACCGCAATTCTCGGTATTGTTATGGTGCCGTGGCTTTGCAGACTGAAATTCGGGCAGACTATTCTTGACATCGGTCCGAAATGGCATAGGAGCAAGCAGGGCACACCCACTATGGGCGGATTGATGTTCATTATCGGTACGTTAGCTGCTGTTGCCGTTGTTTTTCTGACGGATAAAATAAGAGGCTATGATATAATTGCCGGTGATAATCTTGTGCGTTCAGCTATGTATACCAAGCTTTTTTCGGGCTTGATAATGGCACTGACTCTTGCGTTAATCGGATTTGTTGACGACTATATCAAGGTTGTTAAAAAAAGAAATCTTGGTCTGACGGCACGGCAGAAAACCATGATGCAGCTGCTTGTGATAATCGCATATCTCGGCAGTCTCAGGCTTGCAGGCTGTACGTTTATGTTTATTCCGTTTTACGGTTCAACAGGTGATCTCGGAGTATTCTTCTTCCTTTTCGGAATAGTTCTCATATACGGTGCTACAAATGCTGTCAACTTTACGGACGGCGTTGACGGACTTTGTTCTTCCGTCACGCTTTCGTCGGCAGCAGCTTTTATAGTTATTGCTTTTATGCGCAATAATCTCGGCGCGGGTGTTGTTGCCGCCGCGCTTGCAGGTGCTTGTGCAGGTTTTCTCATTTGGAACTGGAATCCGGCAAAGGTCTTTATGGGCGATACGGGTTCGATGTTCCTTGGCGGAATGGTGGTTGCGCTTGCTTATGCGGTTGACTGTCCGCTGATTCTTCTGCCCGTCGGTATAATATATTTTATTGAAGGTCTTTCCGACGTTTTGCAGATAGGATATTTTAAAGCCACGCACGGAAAACGTATTTTTAAAATGGCACCCATTCATCATCATTTTGAGATGAGCGGATGGAAAGAAAAGAAAATTGTTGTTGTTTTTACACTTGTAAATATTATCGGCTGTGCTGTCGGTATAGCGCTTGTCAGGTTCGGCTGATGTTCAATATAATGTTTTAAAAAGGAGGCGTCGGAAATTGAGCAATTCACGTTTGAAAATCAATAATAAGTTGCTCGATAAAAAGTGGATAGCCAAGGGTAACATGGATGTCGGTTTTCTGCTTATTGTTTTTCTTCTTCTTGCTATCGGTCTTATTATGCTCGCTTCCGCCGGCTATTCGCTTGCTTATTATAAAAAAGAGGATAGCTATGACTATATCCGTGATCAGGCAAAGTACGCAGTTATCGGTCTGATTATGATGTTCGTAATATCCAGAATAAATTACAATTATTTCAGACGCTTTGTTCTTGTCGGTGTCGGAGGATCTGTTGTTCTGTTGCTTGCGGCGCTTGTTGTTGCCAAGGTGAAGGAGAGCGCAAATCCCGGCGGCGGTGAGGAATTCGGACGCTGGATAAGCATACCGGGACTCGGTCAGTTTCAGCCTTCGGAGCTTGCAAAGGTAGGCTTGATTGCCTTTTATGCAT
Organism: Acutalibacteraceae bacterium; assembly: GCA_045637465.1. Lineage (GTDB taxonomy): Bacteria > Bacillota > Clostridia > Oscillospirales > Acutalibacteraceae > UBA8612. The sequence continues at coordinate 12,535 of JAZTZM010000044.1, forward strand.
GGGGTTGCGAAAAATATCACAGCCTGATTGTCAGTAAAGATAAACAGGTTTCTGCAAAGACAGCTGTTGTTTTCGGTTCGGTAGGCATATTGTTCACTCTTCTTGTTTTTCTTGAGCATCATCTATCGGGTACGATTCTGTTTTTCCTCCTGACAATTGCAATGCTCTATCTCGGAGGTTTCAATAAATGGTGGTTCAGGATTCTGATACCGGCTATTTTGCTTGTCGTTGTTGTGTTTGTTATTAAACCTGATTTTATGGGATTTATTGATGAATATCAGCAGGAACGTATTATCGCATGGAAAGACAAGAGCTATGAGCCTGACGGTGCGCGCTGGCAGATAAATAATTCGCTTTACGCAATCGGCTCAGGCGGTCTTCTGGGTCAGGGTCTCGGTGAATCCAAAATGAAGCATCTTTACGTTTCGGAATCACAGAGCGACTTTATATTTTCAATTGTCTGCGAAGAACTCGGCTTTATCGGCGCGTGCTTTGTGCTTGTGCTCTATGCTTTGCTGATTTATCGTGGTTATAAAATCGGTATGAAGTGTCAATCAAAGTTCGGTATGCTTCTTGTTGTCGGTATTATGGTTCAGATTGGTCTTCAGACGATTCTCAACGTTTTTGTTGTAACGGATTTCTTCCCCAATACGGGTATAAGCCTGCCGTTTTTCAGTGCGGGCGGTACGTCACTGATTATATTGCTGTGTGAAATGGGAATGGTGCTTTCTGTTTCAAGGCAAACAAATATGATAAAAGAATAGGGTGCAAGTCTATGCTTAACGGAAAAAATATTGTCTTTGCCGCCGGCGGTACAGGCGGCCATATTAACCCGGCACTTGCGGTTGCAGGCGAAATACGCAAACGTTACCCTGGGGCGAATATTCTCTTTGTCGGCACAGCCGAAAAGATGGAAGCCCGTCTTGTTCCAGCAGCAGGGTTTGATTTCAAAACAATTCAGATAAGCGGATTCAACCGTGTGCTTAACCTTAACGGTATCAAGCAAAATATAAAAACATTGTCACATCTTCTCAAATCCTCTTCACAGGCAAAGAAGATTATCAAGGATTTCAATGCTGATGCCGTTATCGGATTCGGCGGATATGTCAGCGGTCCCGTTGTGCGTGCTGCTGCAAAGCTCGGCATACCTACAGCGGTACATGAGCAGAATGCTTTCCCCGGTATGACAAACAAAACCCTTGCAAAAATGGTTGATGCCGTTATGCTGACGGAGGAGAGTGTTGCTCAGTATATGCAGCCTAAAAATCCTCCCGTTGTAACCGGTCTTCCCGTAAGAGGTGAGCTTCTCGAAACTGACAGAGATGTTGCTCGCGCAGAGCTTGGTCTTGATGACAAGCCGTTTATTCTTTCAATGGGCGGCAGTCTCGGAGCAAAAGCTATTAACGATTCGATGCTTGAGGTTATTGCAAACCGTACACAGAAAAACGACTGTGTGTTTATGCACGCAACAGGTAAGGATTGCAAGGATTTTCCGGAAAGACTTGCCGAAAAGGGCGTAAACCTGAGTAGTAAAAATATTATCATCAGAGATTATATTGACGATATGCACCGCTGTCTTGCAGCTGCTGACCTTGTTATCTGCCGTGCAGGTGCAAGCTCACTGTGTGAATTTCAGGTTATGGGCAAGCCGTCAATTCTTATCCCTTATCCCTTTGCAACAGAAAATCATCAGTATCACAATGCAAAGGCACTTGCAGATAAGGGTGCGGCAATACTTATTGAAGAAAAAGACCTCACTCCTGCAGTACTGATGCAGCATATTGATACCCTGCTTGAAAGCCCCGGCAAGCTTACACAGATGGCTAAGGCGGCAAAACAGATGGCGGTTACGGATGCAACATCGAGAATAGTAAAGGTTATTGAAGGCATAATAAAGTAACGTCGGTTGCTCTCACAGCATAGTATGGCTTATGTCACTATGCTTTTGTGAGGTGCGATATGTCACGTTTTGTGGTTGAAGGTTTAAACAGAGTTGACGGAAAAATCAGGGTGCAAGGCTCTAAAAACGGAGTGTTGCCTCTGCTGTCAGCGTCTGTGCTTGTTTCAGGCGAAAGCGTTTTTACAGGTTGTCCGGCGCTTACGGATGTCAGCGCGGCAATAAATATTCTTACATATCTCGGTTGCCGTGTTTCGCAGAGTAACGGTGTGATATGTGTCGATTCTTCAGGTGCTGATAAGTTTAACGTGACGGATGAGCTTATGCGTGAAATGCGTTCTTCCGTTGTTTTTCTCGGTGCTTTGCTCGGACGCTTCGGCAAGGCTGAAATGTCAGCACCCGGCGGATGCGAAATAGGACTCAGACCCATAGATCTGCATCTTGAAGCGATGCGTGCACTCGGTGCGATTATTGATGAAACAGGAGGCAGGCTTGTTTGCTCGTGTCCGCAAGGTCTTAAGGGCGCAAGAATATCGCTCTCTTTCCCGAGTGTAGGTGCAACTGAAAATATTTTGCTTGCCGCATGTACTGCCAAAGGTGAAACGCTTCTGATAAATGCGGCAAGAGAGCCGGAGATAATCGAGCTTGCTGAGTTTTTGAATGCTTGCGGAGCGAAAATCAGCGGCGCAGGCGAGAGTATTATAAGAATTGAAGGCGTGAACAGGCTATGTTCGTGTGAGCATAGTGTATGGCAGGACAGAATTGCGGCAACAACTTATATGGCTGCTGCGGCTGTCACCGACGGAAGACTTGAGCTTGATATGAACAGACCTTCACTTTTGCTGCCTGTAATTGAGCTTTTTGAAAAAACGGGTTGCGCTATTGATATAAAAGGAAGTAAAATAAATATTAAAGGTGCTTCGCGCCTTAAAAAATTCGGAATAGTAAGAACAATGCCGTATCCGGGATTCCCGACTGATTCGCAGGCGGATTTTGCTGTTATGGCAAGTGTTGCGCGTGGCACGTGCACTATTGTTGAAAATATATTCGAAAACAGATTCAAATATGTCAGCCAACTGAGAAAAATGGGCGCACAGATACGTATTGAAAACCGTGTGGCTGTTATCGAAGGGGCTAAAAAACTTTCAGGTGCTAAAGTTGTTTCGCCTGATCTCAGGGGCGGCAGTGCGCTTGTCGTTGCTGCGATGTGTGCTGACGGTGTGACGGTTGTTGACGATATCTGTCATATCGACAGGGGTTATGAAAAATTTGAGAAACAACTGAATTTATTGGGTGTGAAAATCAAAAGAGAGGAGTAAGTTATGGACGATAACAACGAGAAATTTATAATCGGTGATAATACCGATGGATACAGAAGAAGTAACGTAGAATATGACCTCGACCTCTTTTCTGATCCGAAAAGACGTGAAAAGACCGGCTCCGACAGCAGAACGTCCGCGGCTTCTTCAGCTCCTGCTCGTAACAAAGATTCAAAAAAACAAGGTTTTTTCGGCAAGAAGAATTCCAAGCCCGTACCTAAAAAAGAGGGTCCGAGCGTAACAAGATATGCAAAGCCTCCAAGGGAGGTCGGTGCAGGAAAGGACAGTCGAACCGCACGAATCCCTGCTCAGGGCATTGAGAATAAACCTGATCAGGCGGCTTCTCAGCGACCTTCTCAGCGACCTTCTCAGAGACCGCTGCAAAGACCGACGCAGCGACCGGTACGAAGACCTGTACAGCGTCCGCCGCAAAGACCCGGCACAAAGCCGCTTCAAAGATCTGCTAACGAGAAAAGGCGTGAATACGCTGAAAAGCGCCGCGCTCAACGTCAGCGCAGGATATTTATACAGTGCGTTGCAATCGGTCTGTGTGTTACCGTTGCGATGGTTGTCCTGTCGTTGACCGTCTTTTTCAGAATCGATGAAATCAAAATTGAATGCGCAGGTGAATTGCCTTATTCAGATCAGGAAATTATTGCTGCAAGCGGTATTTCGCTGAATGAAAATATACTTACGTGTGACGCTGACGGAGTAGGCGCAAAGCTTTCAAAGGCGCTGCCTTATATCGGAGATGCAACGGTTAAACGTTCGCTCAACGGAAGAGTGCTGATAACGGTTGAGCTGACACCGGGGTGTTATTCATTCTCGCTCGGAGAAAACATTGTTGTCGTTGACCCTGACGGCAAGGTTCTCGAACACAAGGCTGAGCAATCAGAAGATGTGTATACCGAAATAGTAGGTGCGGATCTTTCACAGGCAACACCGGGTGAAAAGGTTGAGTTGGTTGATCAGGGTATGTTTACACTGCTTGCCGATATTTATACTAAGCTCGAAAATGCGGGTGTATCTGACGTTACGTCAATTGATGTAACCGACGTCTATGATGTCACTATAATTTATGACGGCAGAATCACCATGGAAATAGGCGATACGAATAATATTGATAAAAAGCTTGCACTTGCGGCTATGGTAATACAGCGCGAAAATCAGATTGACCCCGAACAGTACGGAGTTATAGATCTGGGTTCGGTCGAAGGCAAGGCGTTTTTCAGACCGGTTGAAGCGCCCGAGGAGCCGACGGAAGAAGATGTTTCGGAGGAGACCTCTGTGCCTGATGATGTCATTCCCGAAGTGCAGACAACGGCTTCAACTCAACAATAAATAAAGTATAAGTATAAAGTTTTTTGAAAATACTATTGTTTTTTTTTGAAAACTGTGATAGACTTACAATAACTGATTATGTCTAGTAGACTATGTGATTATAAATAATTGCTTAATGGGAGGCACAAGATATGGGTTTTGAAATCGATAACGAAGTAGAAAACGTTGTACAAATTAAAGTTATAGGTGTCGGCGGTGGCGGCGGTAACGCTGTTAACCGTATGGTTACTACAGGTATCAGAGGTGTTGAGTTTATTGCTGTCAACACAGATAAGCAGATGCTCCTCAGCTCACAGGCAACTCACAAAATTCAGATTGGCGAGAAAGTTACACGCGGTATGGGCGCAGGCGGTAAGCCTGAGGTTGGCCAGAAGGCTGCCGAAGAAAGCCGCGACATAATTTCCGATACACTTAAGGGCACAGACATGGTCTTTATCACTGCCGGTATGGGCGGCGGTACAGGCACAGGCGCTGCTCCCGTTATTGCTCAGATCGCAAAAGATATGGGTATACTTACAGTCGGTGTTGTTACAAAGCCCTTCAATTTCGAAGGTAAGCGCAGAATGACTCAGGCTGAAAACGGTATCGACACACTCACAGAGCATGTCGACAGCCTTGTTATTATCCCCAATGAGCGTCTTCGTTTCGCAAGCGAAACAAAGATCACAATGAGCAACGCTTTTGCAAAGGCAGACGACGTTCTTCTTCAGGGCGTTAAGAATATTTCCGAGCTTATCAAGATTCCCGGTGTTATCAACCTCGACTTTGCTGACGTTCTTTCCGTTATGAAGGATGCAGGTCACGCACATATGGGTATCGGCTACGCAAAGGGTAAGGACAAGCCCGAGGTTGCAGCAGAGGCAGCTATCTCCAGCCCGCTTCTTGAAACATCTATCAAGGGCGCAAAGGGTGTTATCATCAGCGTTACATCTTCTCCCGATATCGGTCTTGAGGATATCGAGATTGCCAGCGAGAAGATCAAGGATGCAGCACATCCCGATGCAAACATCATCTGGGGTCTTTCCTTTGATGATTCTCTTAACGATGAGCTTTACATCACTGTTATCGCTACAGGTTTCGGCTTTGCCAACAGTATTGAGGAGCCTCCGAAGGTTGAAGATCTCTTTGCAGCAGGTGCAGCTCCCGTTGCTCCCGCAGCTGACGGTGTTGATATTTCTTCAAATTCTTCTGCTCCCGCAGCATCTGCAGGCGATTCCGCAACAGGTAACAGCAACTATTACGACTTCATTGAGAACCTTTTTGGTAACTGATAAGCCGTAAGACGGAGATATATCTGAATATTCTCTTAGTTTAATTTCAATAATCAAATCAGCGGTGCAGTTACGAGAGAATGATTTCTTGTTAATGCGCCGCTTTTTTATGTTTTCGGAGGGTATACAAATGAAGTTAATTGACGGTAAGGTTATTTCCGCACATATTAAGCAGCAGGTTAAGGTTCAGGTTGACGAGCTTAAGTCTCAGGGTGTTGAACCCTGTCTTGCTGTTATCATAGTCGGTGACGATTTTGCATCAAGAACCTATGTGAATAATAAAAAGAGAACCTGTGAAGAGGTTGGCATTAAATCTCTTGAGTTTGCTATGCCTGAAGAAACCACACAGGATGAGCTGCTCGAGCTTGTCAATAAACTCAATGCAGACGACAGTGTCAACGGCATTCTCTGTCAGCTTCCCATCCCCAAGCACATTGATGAAAAGGTGATTCTTAACGCAATTCTTCCTGAGAAGGATGTTGATGCGTTTCATCCGGTTAACGCAGGTCACATTATGATAGGTGACTGTGTTCTCAAGCCTTGCACACCTGCGGGTATTATGGAGATGCTCAAGTATGAGGGCATTGACGTAAGCGGTAAAAACTGCGTTGTTATCGGCAGAAGCAATATCGTAGGCAAGCCTATGGCTATGCTTCTTCTCGGCGCAAGCGGAACGGTTACCGTCTGCCATTCGAGAACACAGAATCTTGCCGATATTACGAGCGGTGCGGATATCCTTGTTGCCGCTGTCGGTAAGGCTAAGTTTGTCACAGCTGATATGGTTAAAGAAGGCGCCGTTGTTATCGACGTCGGTATGAACAGAGATGAAGACGGCAAGCGTTGCGGTGATGTTGATTTTGAGGCTGTCAAGGATAAGGTTTCTCATATTACTCCCGTACCCGGCGGTGTAGGTCTTATGACCGTTGCGATGCTTATGCAGAACACTGTTACTGCGGCAAAAATTCAGAACAACAGAGGTTGATTGTTTATGATAAGGTCACTTATAGACCGTTGCTCACCCGAGCTTGCGGATAATTTTATATTTGAAATTATCGAATCTGAAGACGGTAAGGATATTTTTAGCTATGAGATATCTGAAAACAAGGTGATGCTCAAAGGCAACTGTGCACTCAGCTTTGCTGTTGCATATTATCACTTTATGCGTGATTGTTGCGGTGCTTATTTTACTGCTGACCATTCTCTTGCTTACGGAGATTTTGCGCTCCCTTCAGAAAAGAAAGAGGGCGAAATCAAGGGTAGATTCCGCACCTGCTTTGAATATACGACGTTTTCCTGTGCTGCCTGTTGGTGGGATTGGGAGCGTTGGGAAAAAGAGATTGACTTTATGGCGATGAACGGCATCAATATGCCGCTCTGCGTCGTGGGTACGGAAGCTGTCTGGATGAAGACGATGCTTGATCTCGGTATGCACGAAAATCTCGCTCTTGCAGGTATTTCAGGTCCTTCTTTCTGGGGATGGCAGCTTTCCGATTGCTTTGACGGCTATCTTCCTCAGGCAACAACGGAGAGCATTGATAAGCGACTTGAACTCGGCAGAAAGACTGCTGACCGTGAGCGCGAGCTTGGTATGACGCCTGTTATGCAGGGCTTCACGGGCTATATATTCCGCACTTTCATCCAGGGCAAAATCCGTGCGAGGATGAAAAAGGCGGATGAATGGTGCCTTTTCCCGTCACAGTATCAGATTTCCGTGCGTGATACGATGTTCCACAAAATCGGAAGCATCTTCTATAAAAATCAGTATCTTCTCCTTGGCGAAGCAAAATATTTTCTTGCTGATCCGTTTGGTGCTCATGCTCCTGCAAAGAATGACAGCGGATTTATGTCGGGTCTCGGCACGGCTGTATATCAGCTTATTTCGTCGCAGAGTGAAGACAGTGTCTGGCTTGTTCATTCGTCGTGTGCAGTGCCTGCAATGCTCAGAGGAATACCTAAGGACAGAATTATTATTGTTGATGACAGTAACAAATGCCTTGATGAAAATCTTGAAGGCTTTAATATGATTATCGGCACTCGCTTCAACAATTGCGATGTCACGTCAATTCACGGCGATATTTCAGCTGTTTCGGGTGCTAAGTACGGTGAGTTTTCAGCAAAAAATCCCTCGGTGTGCGGTATGGGCTCTTTTTCTGACGGTGCTTATTCAAACGAAGCTTTCCGTCAGTATGTGCTTGCCTGTATGAGCTGTGACGGTGACGTTGATGCGTGGCTGAAAAAATACGTTGCCAACCGTTACCGTACTGACAGCGGCGCTGCTTTTGAGGCGATGAGTCTGCTTAAATCAAGCTGTTGGAGAAGCGGACAGTCATCAAGAGAACACGGCAGTGCAATATGCACACGTCCTGCAACGCTTTTGCGCCACACTTCAATCGGTGACAGCGGAAATGATATTGAATACAAAATTTCCGATGTCTTTGCGGCTGCAGAAAAGCTGCTTGAAGCAAAGGGCACTACTTACGAATATGAACTTGATGTTTGTGATGTACTCCGTCAGGCTTTGAGTGACCTTGCAAACGCCGTGTGTAAGAAGGCGCTTGACGGCTATAAAAACAAAGATGTCCAGGCTTTTGAAGAGAATACAAATCTTTTCCTCGGTATAATCGAAGATGTCGACAGGCTGTTGCTTACCAAAAAGGAGTTTTCTCTGCCTCATTATCTCTCGCTTGCGCGCGAAGCAGGCGGAACCGATGCCGAAAAGCAGAATTATGAAATTAACGTGCTGTCCCAGGTCAGCCTTTTCGGACCTGTTAAAGATACCGTTATGTACGATTGCTGTTGGAAAGAGTGGGGCGGTATGCTCACATCTTTCTATGCGCTGCGTTGGAGAGCACTTTTTGAGATTCTTGCGGCTTCATTCAAAAAGCTCAGGCGACTTCCTGAAAAAACAAAGAAACAGGTTTATGACCGTGATATTTATCTGGGCAGTGAGTTCGGCGGAAGCCTTTCAAGAGTCGAAAAAGAGTGGATTGCGACATATACGCCCGATATCGAAGCGGTCGGTAAAGAAAACACAGTTGATGTTGCAAGCGAGCTCGTGGGCAAATACAGGGCAAATTTTTAATATTTTGCCTATAAAACCGTAAAAACAGTAAAAGGACTTTCGGAAAAACCGAAAGTCCTTTTTTGATGCCGAATTTTTAATATTTTGACGTGCTTTTGTGCCGACTGTGCGGCAGATTGAGTATGACTGCGCTCATAAGCACCATAATTATACCGATTATTGCTGCTGTGCCAAGCTTTTCGTCAAAAACAAAAACTCCGATGACTGTTGCTACTGCAGGCTCGATTGTTGCGGTAATATTTGCTTTGCCGGCATCGATGTGTTTTAATCCGGCGGTGAAACAGACGTAAGGGATTACGCTTGTTACTATGCCGAATATTACAGGCATCACGGAAGTTTCGACGGATGAAAACGCTGTTGCCGCCAGTGAGCTTATATCGCAAAGAGGTATCAGCGCGGCTGTTGCTGTCAGAAAGGTGTAAAAGGTGAAGGTCAAGGGAGAATAATGCCTCAGACCGATTTTGGTGAAGATACTGTACAGTCCGTAGGTAAGCCCCGAAGCTATTCCGAGAAAAACGGCAGTGGGAGCTAGTACTGTGCCCGAGCTTGTTATGCCCGAAACGAGCACACAGCCTGTGAATGCTGTTATGAGAGCGATAATTTTTATCGGTGTGATTTTCTCTTTAAATAACACTGCGGATATAAGCGTTACGAATATGGGCGAAGTGTAAAGCAGTGTTGCGGCGATGCTGATTGAGCCTGCCATAATCGCGCTCGTGTAGCAGTGCTGAAAAAGCACTACGCTGATTAATCCGGCGAGTATGAATATCCAAACATCTTTGAATCTGATTTTTAGCTTGTGTCTGTCAAAAATCAGCAGATAAAGAAATAGGGCGGCTGCGGTTAATGAGGCGCGCATAAACACGAGTTGCAGAGTTGAAAAACCCAGCTCTGTCATTTTGCGTGTGAATAAACCCATTGTGCCCCAAAGCGTGGCGGCAATTACAATCAGCAGTGGAGAAAACTTTTTCATTCTGTATCCTGCCAGGCCTTACATACGTCAACCCATTCTGCATCCGGGCAGAGGGATTCAAGCTCCGGTATATTCAGCTCAACTGCGCTGTTTGAGCTGCCTGCGGCAGGGTATACGATATCGAAACGCTTGAGTGAAACGTCGAGATAGATGCTGACACCGTCGTTTACAGCAAAAGGACATACGCCGCCGACTGCGTGACCGACAAGCTCGATTACTTCGTCAGGTGTGAGCATTTTTGCTTTTGCGCCGAAACGAGCCTTGTATTTTGCATTGTCTACCTTTGCATCACCTGCGGCAACGATAAGTATCGCTTTTGAGTTGAGCATAAATGAAAGTGTTTTTGCAATTCTCTTGCCCTCACAGCCGAGTGCCTGAGCGGCAAGCTCAACGGTTGCGCTTGATACGTCAAACTCTTTGATTCTTGCTTCCATTCCTCTTTCTGCAAGATAAGGGCGTACTCTTTCGATTGACATTGTTATGTTTCTCCTTAAAAATCAACTTCAACTTCTACGGGGCAATGGTCAGAGCCGAAAATGTCGCTGTGGATTTTTGCTCCTTTGAGCAGACTGTCTGCGCTGCTGCTGACAAGAAAATAGTCTATGCGCCAACCGACGTTTTTAGCTCTTGCCTGAAAACGGTAGCTCCACCAGGAGTAGGCGTTTTCAAGGTCGGGATAGAAATAGCGGAAAGTATCTGTAAAACCTGCACCGAGAAGCAACTCGAACTTTCCTCTTTCTTCGTCTGTGAATCCGGGATTTCGGCGGTTTGTTTTCGGGTTTTTAAGGTCGATTTCTTTATGGGCAACGTTCATATCGCCGCATACGACAACGTGCTTGTCTTTTGCAAGTGATACGAGATATTCTCTGAAATCGTCTTCCCATTCCATTCTGTAATCAAGTCTGCGAAGCTCATCCTGCGAGTTGGGTGTATAAACGCAGACAAAATAGAACTTGTCAAATTCAAGTGTTATGACTCTGCCTTCGTGGTCGTGCTTTTCGATATCGATGCCGTAAAATACGCTTATCGGTTCTTGCTTTGTGAATACGGCAGTGCCCGAATAGCCTTTTTTTTCGGCATAGTTCCAATACTGATGATATCCCTCGGGGTGATAGTCAATCTGACCGAGCTGAAGTTTTGTTTCCTGCACGCAGAATATGTCAGCGTCCAGATTTTTGAATATATCGTCAAATCCTTTTGTCATACAGGCTCTGAGTCCGTTTACGTTCCAGGATACAAATTTCATAGGATGCACCTCTAAGCTGAAAAATTGATATTAGTTTATCACATTTATAGGCTTATTTCAACTGAAATAATACGTTTTTTGTGTTGCTTTTTAATATGTGTTATGTTATAATAGCTTCGTGTTATATAATAGATATAAATTATATATTATATGTGCGTTATTATTTAATGGAGGTGCGAAATGACTCAACAGGAAATACTATGTGCTCATCCTTCGCGTGAAGCGTATCGTACCCTTCGCAAGCACAGCATTCTGGCCGGCTTATGTCTGCTCGGCAGTTTTGCCATTCAGGAAATAAGTGCTGTTATTCTGTATTTATTCGGGTTTGGCGATGTGCTCGAAACCAACCTTTCTTTTCAATATGCCGTATCTATATTGATTTTTACCGTATTTGCAATGATGATGCCGTTCTTCCTTTACAGTCTGCGCAAGGGAAGATTGTCGTATATCAAGGCTTTGCCGTTCCATTCGGCTGAGTCCTCCGGCAAAATGCTTTTGCTTGTTGCAATGGGCTTTGGTCTGTGCATCGTTGTAAACGGCATTGCCGGTATAGCAAGTATCTTTTTCTCTTCTGCAGGTATAGAAGGTGAATTGCCCGAGGTGCCTGTTTCTCAAAGTGCACTTGACGTTTTTATGAATTTTATCGCATCTGCTGCGGTAGCTCCTCTTGTTGAAGAGTTTATTTTTCGCGGTGTGATTATGCAGCCGCTCCGTCGTTACGGCGACCGTTTTGCGATTGTTGCCAGCGCTGCTGTTTTCGGAATTGCACACGGCAGACCTACCAACATCGTTTTTGCTTTTTTGTCGGGTGTCATAATAGGCTGTGCGGTCGTTTATTCACGCAGCATCTGGGTTGGTATAATAATCCATGCGCTCAACAATGCTTATTCAACTCTTTTTATCGAACTTGACAGCATTGCTTCCGAATTTTCAAATTTTGTATATTTGATTGCGTGCATCGTTATATCAATAGTCGGTGTTGTTGCTTTTATTATTTACGGCATAAAGTACGGTCTGCGTCTGAAACGAGACAACTCGTCTCTCAGCTGCGGCAAGAAGTTTTTCGGCTTCTTTTTCTCTGTGCCGATGATTTTAGCTATAATTTATTATTCAGTCAATATTATCAGAAATCTATCTTAACGGACAGGAAGGGGATATTATGTCAGACAGTGACTCTATGATTAGGGCGATTGAGCTTGCAAAGCAGGCGGCTCTTCTCGATGAAGTTCCGGTCGGCGCGGTTGTAACGCACAACGGCGTAATTGTCGGCGAAGGCTTCAATCGTCGCGAAACAGGTAAAAATGCACTTGCTCACGCAGAAATTGAAGCGATCAATATGGCGTGCAATACACTTGGCGGTTGGCGCCTTGCAGAGTGTGAAATGTTCGTTACACTTGAACCTTGCCCGATGTGTACGGGTGCAATTATCAATTCGCGAGTAAGGCGTGTTGTTTTCGGTGCATACGACTACAAGTCAGGCTCAATGGGCAGCGTTGTCAACCTTTGTGATCTTCCTTATAACAGCAAACCAAAGATTGAAGGCGGCTTTATGCAGGATGAATGTGCGGCGCTTCTGACTGAGTTTTTTGCGGCACTTCGTTTACGTAAAGCGGAAGAGAAAAAGAGAAGAAAAGAGGAGCTGAACGCATGTACCTGCACCTCGGACAAGACACAGTAATCACTTATGAAGAAATTCTCGGCATTTTCGATCTTGAGGCAACAACCGTCTCAAAGGCTACGAGGGATTATCTTGCAGCTGCCACAAAAGGCGGCAGGGTAGTCAACGTCAGCTTTGACTTGCCGAAATCGTTTGTTGTCTGCCGCAATAAAGACGGCAGTACAACGGTATATATATCACCAATATCTCCGTCAACCCTTCTCAAACGAAGTAAAATCGGTCTTAAAACCGCTGATAAAAAGACGGATATCAAATAAAACAGGAGGAAGTTAGTTTTGGATAATAAGGAAAACATTCAGAACATCGAGGCTTTCACAGATGAAATCAATGAAGAGGGAATAGGCCCTGTTGAACAAATGGACACAGCCGTAAACGAAGAATACGGCGCAGGACAGATTCAGGTTCTTGAAGGACTTGAGGCTGTACGTATGAGACCCGGTATGTATATCGGCTCTACCGGCCCTAACGGTCTTCACCACCTTGTATATGAAATTGTCGATAACTCAATCGATGAGGCACTTGCAGGCTTCTGTACTCATATCGAGGTATCAATCGAGCCTGACAATATTATTACTGTTCGTGATAACGGTCGTGGTATTCCCGTAGATATGAACGAAAAAATGGGTATGCCTGCGGTTACTGTTGTTCTTACCGTGCTTCATGCCGGTGGTAAATTCGGCGGCAGCGGTTATAAGGTATCCGGCGGTCTTCACGGTGTTGGTTCCTCGGTTGTTAACGCTCTTTCAGAGTGGTTCGAGGTTGAGGTTTCACGTAACGGTAACGTTTACCGTCAGAAGTTCGAGCGCGGTGCTATTATGAGCGACCTTGATATTGTCGGCATAAGCGAAACCACAGGTACGTTCATCCGCTTTAAGGCTGATGCTGAAATTTTCACAGAAACAACAGTATACGATTTTGAGATTCTCGAGCGCAGACTCCGTGAATCTGCATTCCTCAACGCAGGACTTCACATTACCTTTACCGACAGACGCGATCCCGACAATATTGTCGAGCGTGTATTCTGCTACGAAGGCGGTCTGAGTGAGTTTGTAAACTATGTCAACGAGAGCAGAGGTTTTACACCTGTTCAGCCTTCTCCGATTCACTTCTCCAGTGTTCGCGACGATTCAAGTGCTGAAGTTGCTCTTATGTATAACGACGGTTATAACGAAACGCTTATCAGCTTTGCCAACAACGTCCGTACAATCGACGGCGGTACTCACGAAACAGGCTTTAAGACAGCACTTACCAAGGTTTTCAACGATTACGGTAAGAAGTACGGCATCCTTAAAGAGAGCGACAAGAATCTTTCAGGTGAAGACGTGCGTGAAGGCTTGGTTGCAATTATCAGCGTTAAGCTGACCGAGGCACAGTTTGAAGGTCAGACAAAGGGCAAGCTCGGCAACACCGAGATGACAAAGCTTGTTTCAAAAACCGTCAGCGACAAGCTGATGACTTATTTCGAGGAAAATCCGCAGGTTGCCAAGGCTCTGCTTACCAAGGCTTGCGAGGCTTCACGCGTACGTGAGGCAGTGCGTAAAGCTAAGGAATCCGCAAGAAAGACAGCTCTGTCAAATTCAAGCTCACTTCCCGGTAAGCTTGCCGACTGTACAGATAAAAATCCCGAAAACACAGAGCTTTATATCGTCGAGGGTGACTCTGCAGGCGGCTCTGCAAAGGAAGGCAGAGATAAAAACTATCAGGCTATCCTTCCTCTTTGGGGTAAGATGCTCAACGTTGAAAAAGCAAGACTTGATAAGGTTATCGGCAACGAAAAGCTGACTCCTGTCGTAATTGCTTTGGGCACAGGCATTGATGAGGACTTCGATATATCAAAGCTCCGTTATCATAAGATTGTTATTATGGCCGATGCTGACGTCGACGGTGCACATATCCGTACACTCCTTCTTACTTTCTTCTTCCGTTATATGCGTCCGCTTATCGATAACGGTCACGTATATATTGCTCAGCCTCCGCTTTACAAGCTCAGCAAGGGCAAGAAGGTAGAGTATGCATTCTCTGATGAAGAGCGCGACGAGAAGATTGCCGAAATGGGCGGCAGCTGTGACATTCAGCGTTATAAGGGTCTTGGTGAGATGGATCCCATTCAGCTTCGTGAAACCACAATGGATCCTGCAAACCGCACAATGCTCAGAGTTACTCTTGAAGACGCTATAGAGGCTGACGAAACCTTCTCTATTCTTATGGGTGATAAGGTTGAGCCCAGACGCGATTTCATTGAAAAGAATGCGAAATATGTACAAAACCTTGATGTTTGATTTATCGGAGGTAAAATAAAATGTTTGAAAAAGTACTTGATTCAATTTCTCTCATCCGTGAGACGGATGTCGAGGTAGCAGATGCAATGTCTCTCGAACTTGCACGCCAGAAGCGCAATATCGAGCTTATTGCTTCTGAAAATATAGTTTCTCCTGCAGTTCTTGCTGCAATGGGCAGTGTGCTCACCAATAAATATGCAGAGGGTTATCCCGCAAAGCGTTACTACGGCGGCTGCGAATGTGTTGATATCGTTGAAAATATTGCCATTGAACGCGCAAAGCAGCTCTTCGGTGCAGAGCACGTAAACGTTCAGCCTCACTCAGGTTCACAGGCTAACTTTGCTGTTTATAACGCATTTCTCAAGCCCGGTGATACTGTTCTCGGTATGAGCCTTGATTGTGGCGGTCACCTGACCCACGGCTCACCCGCAAACCTCAGCGGTAAGCTTTATAATTTCGTACCCTACGGTGTCACAGAGGAAGGCTTTATTGACTATGACGAGCTTGAAAGACTCGCTCTTGAGGTTAAACCCAAGCTCATCGTTGCAGGCGCTTCCGCATATCCCAGAGTTATTGATTTCAGACGTATAGGCAAAATCGCAAAGCTTGCAGGTAGCCTCTTTATGGTTGATATGGCTCATATCGCAGGTCTTATCGCGGCAGATTGCCACGATTCTCCCGTTCCTTTTGCTGATTTTGTTACAACAACAACTCACAAGACTCTCCGCGGTCCCAGAGGCGGTATGATTCTCTGTAAGGAAGAGTACGCAAAAGATATCGACAAGGCTATCTTCCCCGGCAGCCAGGGCGGTCCTCTTATGCACGTTATCGCAGGTAAGGCTGTTTGCTTCGGTGAGGCACTCAAGCCCGAATTCAAGGCTTATCAGCAGCAGATTGTAAAGAATGCAAAGGCTCTTGCCGATGCTCTTCTTGCAAAGGGTTTCAACCTTGTTTCAGGCGGCACAGACAACCATCTTATGCTTGTTGACCTTCGTCCTTTCAGCATCACAGGCAAAGAGCTTGAGAAGCGACTTGACGAAGTCTTCATCACAGTAAATAAGAATGCAATCCCCAATGATCCCGAAAAGTTCTTCATCACAAGCGGTGTGCGTATCGGTACAGCTGCAGTTACCTCAAGAGGTATGGTTGAAGAGGATATGGGCAAGATTGCTGAGCTTATTCACCTTGCCGCAACCGATTTCGAAAACAGCGCTGATTATATTCGTGCAGAGGTTAACAAAATCTGCGAAAAATACCCGATTTATTAATCAATGTTTAATCTTTCGTACAGCCTCATATGAGGCTGTATTTTTTTGCCTTTATGTCACAAAATAAAATCAAATTTTTGTTTAAGGGTGGATTTTATGGAGTCATTGTGGCGTAAAGATATAGAAATGCCGTCGTTTCCGACACTTGAGGGCGAAGTGAAAACGGATGTGCTGATAATAGGCGGCGGTATAGCAGGATTGCTGACTGCATATTTTTTGCACAGCAGGGGAGTGCCGTATATTCTTGTCGAAAAAAACAGAATCTGCAGTGGTACAACACAGAATACAACCGCAAAAATCACTTCACAGCACGGCTTGATTTATAGTAAGCTGGTTGAAAAACACGGCATTGAAAAAGCGATTATGTATTATCGTGCGAATGAAGAGGCACTCGCTGAATACAAAAAGTTGTGTAAAGAAATTGACTGCGATTTTGAAATGAAGGATAACTATGTCTACTCTGTATCAGACAGAGAGGTGTTGGAGCAGGAAATGTCTGCGCTCACAGCAATGGGCTGCAAAGCAAAGCTTTTTGACAGCTTGCCGTTGCCGATTGATACGGTTGGTGCAATTTGTTTCACTGATCAGGCACAGTTTCATCCGTTAAAATTTCTCGGCACGCTTGTTGGAAATCTCAATATTTTTGAGAATACCTTTGTTCGTGAAATGAAGGGCAATACTGCAGTTACCGATAAAGCAACCATTCGAGCAAAAAACGTTATTGTTGCAACTCATTTTCCCTTTATCAATAAACACGGACTTTATTCGCTTAAACTATATCAGCACCGCTCCTATGTGCTTGCGCTGGAGAATGCACAGCAGGTTGGCGGTATGTATGTTGATGAGAATAAGACGGGGCTTTCTTTTCGCAATTACGACAGTTTGCTGCTACTTGGAGGTGGAAGTCACCGTACTGGCAAGTCCGGTGGGAATTGGACGGAGCTTCGCAGGTTTTCCGCAGAGCACTATAAATCATCCTCTGAGGTTGCTTTCTGGGCGGCACAGGATTGTATGAGCCTCGATTCCGTGCCGTATATCGGAAGATATTCTGCGAATACCGTTAATCTTTTTGTTGCAAGCGGTTTTAATAAATGGGGTGTTACGGGTGCTATGGTTGCTGCGAAAATGCTGTGTGACTGTGTGACGGGGAACGAAAATGACTATTTACAGCTTTTTTCACCCGACAGAAAAATGTTCAACCCTCAGCTGCTTGTCAATGCAGTTGAGTCGGCAATCGGTTTTGTCGGCTTTACAGGCAAACGCTGTCCGCATTTAGGCTGTTCACTCAAGTGGAATGTGGTGGAGCATTCGTGGGATTGTCCTTGCCACGGCTCCCGTTTTGACGAAAAAGGTACGGTGCTCGACAACCCGGCAAACGGAAATCTGAAGGAAATATGATACACATACTTAAATTTATAATTTTCTGTGGTAGTCTGCTTCTTTTGTTTTTACCTCGTTGTTACTTGCGATGTTAATAATTTGTTCATAAAATATTGACTATGAGTTTAAAAAACACTATAATAAAATTACTTTAAGTGTAGGAGGTGAGAATAATGGATCAGATTCTCGCATTTGTTGAGAAGCTTCTTGCTTACCTTAATGAGGGTGAGGCTTCCGATATCGTAGGCATGGTAAAGGATTCAGGTGTTGTCGAGGCAATCGTTGAGTTCTTCAAGGGTCTTTTTGCATAAGTTGATTAAATAACCCGGATTACACAAGTTGGCGGACCGTGCTTTGCGGTCCGCCATTCTGTTGTTTTGTGTTTGATTTCTTTGTTGACAATTAATTTTAGGTGTGTTAAAATCCAGATGAGGGATATTAATTTTTTTGGAGGTGTAAATTATAATGGAAGAACTTTTGGCAGCTTTTACAAAAGCACTCAGCGAGATCGATTGGAACAATATGTTTAACATGTTCAAGGAAGCAATAGCTAAGATTCAGGAATCAGGAATATTTGATAAGATTATTGCGGCTCTTACCGAAATCTTAAGTGGCTCTGTCACTATCTGAATTTTCAAAAATGATACGGAAAGCTTTCGTGTTAGCGAGAGCTTTCTGTTTTTTTATACCGTTTGTGTTAATAATATAGCAGGGTGGTAGTATTGAACGGTGAAAATATCCGCGTGCTTGCGCGAGTTTTGTTGATAGGTAAAAATGTGTCTGCCAATGCTGTTGTGGCGTTTTCTGCTTTGTTTCGTTTGGCTGTTTTTTATCTTGTTTATTTGTATCTGAAAAATTTCAGCGAATGTCTGCAAAGTGCTACGGGAAAGACAGTGCTTGCTATCGGTGCAGCAACAGTTACAGCTGCTCTGATTTTGCTTGAGTGTATACGTACAGTCAAAGACAGATGGTACGATTATACGAAAACAGGTCACAGCTGCAGCTTTTCGGAGTTGACAGTTTCATTCGGTTTGTCTGATTTGCTGTTTTCTTTGGCTGGTGCGTTGGTGAGTCTGCAGGCGGCTGTTTTGCGTTTTGTTGTGTTCTTCTTTGTGCCGCTGAGCGGTTTGTTTTTTACAGTTAAACTGTTGGTTCATGGCGTCAGCAATGCGATGCTTACGGTGTTGGTTGTAGGAAATGCACTTCTTTTTTGCTGTGCCTTGCTGTTTTGGTTGGTTTCGTTAAATTGCGTCAGTATTGCGCGCTCTTTATGTGTCAGCGATATTAAGCGTTTTTACTCGGTTTTACACGCGCTTGATAAATATGCGTTCCGATTTTTTAAGTTCGGGGCTCTGCTTAGTGTTGTTAACAGAGGCAGCAGACGACTGGCAAAAATAATGTATGCAGACGGTGTTTGCTTAAAGTTGTGAAAAAACTGTTAATAAATAGTTAGTGAATTTATGGTGTAAATATTGACATTGTCTTACTCTGATGTTATAATCACTATACTCAATCCTTACTAAGGGATTAGAAAAATTTAAAAGGAGTTATCACAATGAAAAAGTCATTCACAAAAGTTATTGCTGCATTGCTCAGCGTTTTAATGCTTCTTTCATGCACAAGCGTTATGTCATTTGCAGCAGATGGTGAGCAGGTGGACAATATCGCAGACTCTTTCGGCGATTGGTTCAACGCACTTACAAACTACAAGCTGTCAGATTTCTATGAGTTTATCTCAGCTATTCTTGCAATCTTTGGTTTCAAGGGCAGCTTTGAAGGTGTACACAGCCTTCCTGAGCTCATGAACGAGTGGTTTGAGAATCTTGGACCTCTTGGCGACATCTATGAGTACTTTATCAACAACGTTGATACAACATCTTTCCTCAACTTCCTTCTCGGCTTGTTCAACCTGTCCTGATTGTAAGTAAGATTAAACCTATCAAAAGTCTCCTTCGTTCAGAGGGAGGCTTTTTGTGATATTAATATTTTAAACGGAGTGAAAAATATGTACGAAAACAACTGGGAGTCTCTCAATTCCCGTCCCGTGCCCGAGTGGTTTGCCGATGCAAAGTTCGGTATCTTTATCCATTGGGGTCTTTATTCAGTGCCTGCATATGCACCTAAAAAAGACTATGCCGAGTGGTACGGATATTCCTGTAACCTCGAAAACTGCGAGACCGAAGCTCAGGAAAAATATAAGGCTTATCATAAGGAACACTACAACTCAAGACCTTATTATGACTTTTTAAATGATTTTAAAGGTGAGCGTTTCGACGCTGAAAAGTGGGCGGAACTTTTCAAGCGTGCAGGTGCTAAGTACATAAACTTTGTATCAAAACATCACGACGGATATTGTCTTTATGAAACAGAGTATGCACCCGGTCTCAATTCCGTTGAGTGTGCACCCAAGCGTGACTTCCTTATGGAGCTTAAAAATGCTATGGAGGGCACAGGTGTTCGTTTCGGTGTATATCATTCTGTTTATGAGTGGTGGCATCCCTATTATCTTGAAGATCCCGAAAAATATGCTCTTGAGCATCTTCATCCCATGCTCAAGGAGCTTATCGAAAAATATCAGCCAAACACACTTTTCACTGACGGCGAGTGGTCACACGAAAGCTCCGTATGGCACTCTACCGAATTTTTACAGTGGCTCTATAACGAATCATCGGTTAAGGATTTCATTGTACCAAATGACCGTTGGGGAAAGGAAACACGCGGTAAGCTCGGCGGTAATTTCACAACCGAGTACGGCATTATCGACGTTTATCAGGGTCAGCTCAGACGCATTGAAGACGTTGAGCTTGACAGACCATTTGAGGAGTGCAGAGGTATCGGTCACTCGTTCGGCATAAATAAAGAGGAGCAGTGTGATGATTATCTTTCTGCAAAAGAGCTTCTTGAAACACTTTGCTCGCTCGTATCAAAGGGCGGTAATTTCCTGCTTAACATAGGCCCCGATGCAGACGGTACAATACCTGTTATTATGGAGGAGCGTCTTCTTCAGATGGGTGATTGGCTTCGTGTCAACGGTGAGGCTATTTACGGCACACGTCTTTACACAAAGAAGACACAGGAAGGTGTTTACTACACCAAAAAGGGTGAGGATGTTTACACAATAATCAACCGTTTCCCGTTTGGTTCACAGGTGCTTGAACACGTGCCTTATTCAGCTGACCTCAAGGCTTCGCTTCTCGGCTGCGATGCTGTGCTTGAGGTTAAGGATAACGCAGGTAAGGCGGAAATCGTATTCCCTGCAATAAATCCCGATGCTCTTGACAGCAACTGGCTGTATACAATTAAACTCTCAAAATAAAAAAATTATATCAAACGCAATGTCATTCTGAGCGAAGCGAAGAATCTTTTTTAAGGATTCTTCGCTTATTTTATAATTATTTAATATTTAGTATTGAAATTTGTCTTTAAAGAAGTTAAAATATAAAAGGTTATATCTAAATTTATCTCCGAAAGGAAGTTTTTTATTATGGCAAAGCTTAAAATGGCAGTTATCGGCACAGGCGGTATCAGTAACGAACATATCAGAGGTTACATAAACAATCCCGACACGGAGCTCTATGCTTTTTGCGATATCAATCCCGAGCAGCTTAAGATGATGGCTGAAAAATACGGTGTACCTGCCGAGCGTACTTTCACAGACAAGGATGAAATGCTTAAAGCTTTACCCGAAATTGACGCTGTCAGTGTCTGTACGTGGAACAGTGCACACGCTGAGTGTACAATTGCCGCACTCAATGCAGGCAAGCACGTAATCTGCGAAAAGCCAATGGCAATGAATACAGCGCAGGCTCAGGCAATGCGTGAGGCTGCAGAGCGTAATAATAAACTTCTTATGATTGGTTTTGTCCGCCGTCACGGTAACGATTGCGACGTTATACGCGAGAATGTTGATGCCGGCACTTTCGGTGACCTTTACTACGCAAAGGCTACATATCTTCGCCGTAACGGTAACCCCGGCGGTTGGTTTGGTGACAAGTCACGTTCAGGCGGTGGTCCTCTTATCGACCTTGGTGTTCACGTTATCGATCTTGTCCGTTTCATTTTCGGCAATCCTAAGCCGGTTTCGGTTTACGGTGTTACATTCCAGAAGCTGTTTAACCGTCCGAATGTTATCGGCGGCAAGGGATATCAGTCCTGCTCTGCAGGTGTTCAGGATATCTGCGATGTTGAGGATCTTGCAAGCGCAATCATCCGTTTTGACAACGGTGCAGTTCTTAATGTCGAGGCTGCTTTCAGCCTTAATATCAAGCACGATGAGGGCAATATCGAGCTGTTTGGCACAAAGGCAGGCGCAAAGCTCAGCCCGAATGTTGAAATATTCACAGAGCTTAACAACCGTATGGTAAATATCAGCTTTGATCAGCCTACGGCTCTCAATTTTGACGGATTGTTCCAGAAGGAAATCGATAACTACGTTGATGCTATTCTCGGTAGGGCAGAGTGCCTTGCACCTGCCGCTGACGGTGTTGAGATGATGAAGATACTCGATGCTGTGTATGAGTCTGCAAAAACAGGTCACGAGGTTATTCTGTGATGGCTGAAAATAAACGTATTTTCCTCTCTTCGCCCAATATGAGCGCACAGGGTTATGAGCAGGAGTATGTGAAACTTGCGTTCGACACTAACTGGATTGCACCGTTAGGTCAGAATGTAGATGGTTTTGAGAATGAAATGTGCGAATACACAGGCGCCTCTCAGGCTGCCGCGTTAAGCTCGGGCACAGCGGCAATGCACCTTGGTCTTATGGCTGCAGGTGTCAAGGCAGGTGACAGGGTTTTCTGTCAGTCGCTTACTTTTTCTGCAACTGCTAACCCGATTGTTTATCTCGGTGCAGAGCCTGTTTTTATCGACAGCGACGAAAAAACGTGGAATATGTCTCCTGAAGCGCTAAGACGTGCTTTCGAAAAATATCCCGATACGAAATATGTTGTTATAGTACACCTTTACGGACTTGCCGCAGATATTGATGAAATAAAAAGCATCTGCGACGAATACGGCGCAGTTATTATAGAAGACGCCGCAGAAAGCCTTGGCACAACTTATAAAGGCAGACTCACAGGCACTTTCGGCGATTACGGTGTGTTCAGTTTCAACGGAAACAAGATTATCACCACTTCCGGCGGCGGTATGCTCGTTTGCAACCTTGAAGGTGACATAGCGCAGGAGCGTATTAAAAAGGTTCGTTTCTGGTCAACACAAAGCCGCGACCCTGCAAGGCATTATCAGCACAGTGAGCTCGGATACAACTACCGTATGAGCAACATTGTCGCAGGCATAGGCAGAGGTCAGCTCAAAGTGCTTGATGAACGTGTTGAGCAGAAGAGAAACATATTTATCCGATATTGCGAAGCTTTTGCTGATATCCCCGATATCAGTATGATGCCGGTCAATGATTTCTGTGAACCTAACTGCTGGTTGACCTGTATCACACTTTCGGGTGATAAGGTGCGTCCGGATGATATACTCGATGCACTTGAGGCTGAAAATATCGAGTCAAGACCGATATGGAAGCCCATGAACCTTCAGCCTTTCTTTGAAAAGTATGACTATATCGACAACGGCGGTGTCGGCGAAAAACTGTTCAGAAACGGTGTCTGTCTGCCTTCTGATACGAATATGACACAGACTGACATTGACAGGGTTATCGCCATCATCAGATCCCTTTGGAAATAAATTTATGGAGATTTTTGCTTGAGAAGATTTTACGATGTGATTGTAAAAAGGGCAGTTGACGTTTTAGGTTCACTGTCTGCACTTGTTTTGCTCAGCCCGCTGCTTTGCGTGCTGTGTATTCTCGTGCGCACAAAACTCGGCTCTCCGATAATTTTCAAGCAGGAGAGGCCGGGTAAAAACGGCAAGGTATTTACCCTTTACAAGTTTCGTACAATGACAGATGAGCGTGATGAGAACGGAGAGCTTCTGTCTGATGAAATCAGACTTACCAAATTCGGAAAGCTGCTCAGAACGCTGTCGCTTGATGAACTGCCTGAGTTTGTCAATATACTCAGAGGGGATATGAGCTTTGTCGGTCCGAGACCACTGCTTGTCAGATATCTGCCGCTTTACAATGAACGGCAGTCTATGCGGCATAACGTGCGTCCTGGTCTTACGGGTCTGGCTCAGGTCAATGGCAGAAACCTTCTCACGTGGGAAGAAAAGTTTGAATGGGACGTTAAATATGTTGAAAACATCAGCTTGTGGCTTGATGTAAAAATCTTATTCAGAACAGTACTCAATGTTCTCAAACGCGAAGGTATCAGCAGCGAAACGAGCGCTACTATGGAACCGTTTACAGGTACTAAGGAAACAGCGGAGGCAGAACAATGAAAAAAGCTTTACTTACTGCAAGTGTTCAGCATCATTTTAATGCGTTCCATTTTCCGTTTATAGATATGCTACACGAAAACGGTTACAGCGTTGAAATTGCCGCACACGATGTTATGGGTGGAGATGCCCGCGAAAGCCTCGAAGCTAAAGCGGATAAAATTCACGACGTTGTGTTTGAGCGTTCTCCGTTTAACCCCAAAAACAGAATTGCATATGCACAGCTCAAACGTATCATTGAAGAAAACGATTACGATATGATAAACTGCAACACTCCGGTTGCAAGCATCATAACAAGGCTTGCTGCGCGCAAGAGCCGAAAAAAAGGCACAAAGGTTATTTATACTGCTCACGGTCTTCATTTCTATAAAGGTGCGCCGTTTTTAAATTGGCTGATATTTTATACGATTGAAAAAATTATCGGCAGGCTGTTCACTGATTGCACTGTCACAATCTGCGATGAAGATGAAGCAAATGCAAAAAAACTCAAACTGTGCAAAAATATAAGGCGCATTCACGGTGTGGGTGCCGATTCTCTCAGGTTTTCGCCGTGTACTGATGAGCAAAAAAATGCTCTTCGTGAATCTTACGGTTTTGATAAATCGTGTAAAATATGCCTTTGTACTGGCGAACTTAACGAAAACAAAAACCAGCAGATGTTTATTAAAGCACTGCCGGAGGTTGTGAAAGCTTATCCGGGTTTTAAGCTTTTGCTTGCAGGTGTAGGTGATAACGAAGAAAATCTGCGTACGCTTGCAAAGGAGCTTGAAGTTGAAGAAAACGTTGTTTTTCTCGGCTTCAGGACAGATATAGATAAGCTTGTCAAAGCAGTTGATTTTATCATTTCAGGAAGCTATCGCGAGGGTTTGCCTGTCAATATTATCGAGGGTATGCTTTCCGCAAAGCCTGCTGTTGTTTCGCATAACAGAGGTCATAACGAGCTTGTTGAAGACGGTGTGAGCGGCATATTCGTTCCTTTTGACGATATAAGCAAGGTTGAACAGGCTTTTATAACTCTTTGCTCCGATGAGGTGCTTTGCTCTGAAATGGGCAACGCCGCATACAAAAGAAGTGAAAAATATTCCTCGCAAAGTGTTGAAAAAGAGCTGAGAAAAATATATAATGAAATAGTTTTCAATTAAACTAAAGTATAAAACCAAGGAAAGAAAGGTAAATAAAGATGAAAGTTATCGTACTTGAAAATGCAGCACAGATAGGTGAGGAGCTCGGCAAATTCTATGTTGATTTCGTCAACGAGAATCCCTCTTGCGTACTCGGTCTTGCAACAGGTGCAACTCCCGTGCCTACCTATAATTACATAACAAAGGCTTATGCAGACGGCAAGGTCAGCTTCAAGAATGTAAGCACATTCAACCTTGACGAGTACTGCGACCTTCCCAAGGACAACAAAAACAGCTACTATACATTTATGTTCCAGAATCTTTTCAGCCACGTTGATATCGACCCTGCAAACGTCGGTTTCCTCGATGGCAACGTAACAGATTACGATGCAGAGAGCAAGCGCTATGCTGAGGCAATCAAGGCTAAGGGCGGCATCGACGTTCAGCTTCTCGGTATCGGCCACAACGGTCATATCGCATTCAACGAGCCTGCAGATGCTTTTACAGATGAGGCTTTCCGTGTTACTCTTTCCGAGAGCACAATCAACGCAAACTCAATCTATTTTGACGATGCTCCGATGCCGAGATATGCTATGACAATGGGTATCGGCTCAATTATGCGCTCTAAGAAGATTGTTCTTGTTGCAACAGGCGCAGGTAAGGCTCAGGCAATCAAGGGCATGATCGAGGGTGAGGTTACACCTCAGCTTCCCGCTTCAATTCTCCAGAATCATGACGATGTTGTTGTATACCTCGATAAGGATGCAGCATCTCTTCTTTCAAAATAAGCTTTCAATTAATCCTCGGAAATTCAAAGTCCGAGGATTTTTGATAGGAGGAAAAATAATGAAAAAATTAATTTCATTGCTTCTTTGTGTATGTATGCTTGTATCCTGCTTTGTTTTCGGTGCAAGCGCCGAGGATGATGCACTCCGCTTCGGTTCTGACGGTAAGTTCACAATACTTCAGCTGACCGACCCGCAGGATGACGCCTATATCGCTCACGGTCTTAAAGAGTTTATAGAAAAAGCAATTGAAGAAACAAAGCCTGATTTTATCGTTATAACCGGTGATATTGTTGAGGATTCACGCGCAGGTGATATTTCTGATGATAAGATTTTTCAGGAAGGTGTAAGCGTTGACGGTGACTATGCCGCAACACTTGCCAACACAAAGAAAGCCTGCGAAGATATATTGGCGCCTGTTGAGGCATCGGGTATTCCCTATGCGATTTCTCAGGGCAATAACGACTATAACAGCGGAATTAAAAATGAAGACTGGCTTAAGATTTATTCGTCATACCCCAATAATATGACCGTGGATATGTCTGATGATGCTGACGGTAAAATCGACTGTTATATTCCTGTGCTTTCTTCCGGTTCCGATGAGCCTGCATTTGGTTTGTGGATGCTTGATAACGGAAAGAGCTTTACTTCTGAGCAGCTTGAATGGTTCAAAGGCTTTGAAACCCAGGGTGTGCCTTCTGTTGTGTTTGAGCATGTTCCCATTGACGATATGGGTAATCTTTATGAAGAATGCAGCATTTTTGACGAAGGTGCGCTTATTGACGGCACTGAAACATACCGCCTTAAAGGTGATATTGCGAGCGGTCACGCTGAGGGCATAATCAAACCCGGCGCATCAACGGCAGAGTTTGCTGCCTGGAAACAGCAGAATGTTGTCGGTGCTTTCTTCGGTCATTGGCACACAAGCGGTTTTACAGGTGTGTGGGACGGAGTGACTCTTGGTATGACTTATGGCTGTCAGTTTTCAAAGGCAGGCCCTTACGGTGTGCGTACAATAACACTCGATGAAAATACAGGTGCAATTGAAACTGAGCAGTATGAGTACATTGGTGGCGAATTTGTTTTGCAGATTGATGAACCCTATGCTGTGTACGACAATGCTTTTGAGGAGACAGTTGCAAAGGTAATCAATTTCTTTGAAAATCTTTTCAACGCACTCACGTATCTTCTTAAATTCTGACAAAAAAAGCAGAGCCAAGGCTCTGCTTTTTGCTTTATCTGCCGTATTTTTCTTTCATTTCTGCTGCTCTTCCGCAGGTGAGTCTGCCTTCGGGGCAGTAGCCGTCGACGTAACAGCTCGGTCCGTAGTAGCGGAAAAGCTCAGGCTCTTCGCTGCGGAGTATTTCGAGCATTCTGTTTGCGTAAATCTGAATTTCCCACTGTGCTCTTGTGCAGCTTCTCAGCTTCATAAAGAGCATAAGCTCTCTGCCGTTCATTGTGGAAACGATGCTCAGTGTGTTGCCGCTGAGTATGAGGTAGGGTAGTGCATCTTCTTCTCCGTCTGCATTAAGCTCGTTATAAAGCTTAATGCTGTTTTCAAAGCAAGCTGTGTATGTTGCAAAAATCTCTTCGTCAGCGGTTATGCTTTGCGGCTTGACCCAATCGTTGCGGTCAACCGTGCTGAGTGACGGCACCTGGATTGAATGGATTCTGTGTCTTGCAAAATGTGTGAGAGTTGAAAGCGAAACCTTATTGAGTGCGAATGTGAACTGAACGCTTTCAAGTGCCCTGGGGCGTGAGGAATTTATAACAGCTTTGATGATTTTTTCTCTTGTTTCGTTGTTCTCGACTGCGTTCTTTACAGTGGCAGGGGAGTATACGTTTGCTTCGAGCATTGCTGCTGTTGCAACGGTTTTTGCTGCATCCTTGCTGCCGCTGATGTATTCAACAAGCTCATCGGGTGACTGTGTGCAGTCAGGCTCGATAAAGCTCAGGTCGAGCACGTCGCTCTTTTTGGGCTTGCGCTCTTCAAAGCCGGTGAGCACACCGGGCGCAATCTCTTTTACCTGCTCGAGAAGCTGTTTGCCGAGAGCATAGATTTCGGGGATTTTGCTGCCTCTGCCGTGAAGCATTGCGTGTAGCACGTGCAGCAGCTCTCTGCCGCCGAGTGAGCAGAAGAAGTTGCTGAAGAAGCAGTAGGGAAGAACAAATCTTGCGTCTTCCTTCGGTACGCCTGCGTCGGTCATTTTTTTGTATGCTTCAAAAAGTGAAGAAATGTGAGTAGTATATTTTGCTTTGCTTTCTTCGCTTTTGAATTCGGGTACATAAAAACCTGCATCGTAGAAATCGACGTATCTGCGTGATTTTACCGTGAATGACGCAAGTCTGAACTCAATCATAAACTGCTCGACAATAACCGAAACGTCATTGAAAGCAAGGTTGAACATAACGTGTTCAACGGTCGAGTTGTGACCTGAACGCGTTACTTTATCGATAAGTGTTGCGTTCTTTTCGTCATCCTGAGATTTTTCCCATATACCGAGTGCGTTGCCCGGCTGGGTTGATATTCTTCCGCTTGCCGCGCACATTTTTTCTTTGCAGTTACTGTAACCTAATACGTATACACCGGATTTGCAGTCCATTTTCAAGACCTCCGTTTTAAATTGCATATTTATTATATAATAATTAATTGCGCTAAAAAAGTCAATAAGCAGAATAATTATTAAATAAATATAAATAATTGAAATATGCAATTATATGTGTTATAATAGCTAATGTATAATTAGGTGATTTGTGTATAATCGAATTTTCAGATACAGGAGGAAGCCGTTTCGGATATACGGCTAAACCGGAAGATGGGCAGAATGATAGTAATTGAAGGGCTTGACGGAAGTGGAAAATCCACTCAGATAGCTCTTCTTAAAGAATATCTTGACAGCAAAGGCTGTGCATACAGACAAATTAAATTGCCCGATTATGAAGACCCGTCAAGCACGCTTGTGCGTATGTATCTTGGCGGTGCTTTCGGCAATAAACCTGAGGATGTCGGTGCTTTTGCCGCCTCGGCTTTCTTTGCGGTTGACCGCTTTGCAAGCTTTAAGCAGCATTGGCAGGCGGATTATGAGGCAGACAAGCTTATTCTTGCCGACCGTTACACTACGTCAAACGCATATCATCAGCTTGAAAAAATGCCCCGTGAGGATTGGGACAGCTACATTCAGTGGCTTGAAGATTTTGAATACGTCAAGCTCGGCATTCCGAAACCCGATGCAGTAATTTATCTTGATATGCCTATTGAGGTGTCACAGCAGCTTATGTCGCTCAGAAGCGAGAAAACAGGCGAGAAAAAAGACGTGCACGAGGCAGACGTGGGTTATCTTTACCGTTGCCGTGAAGCTGCTATGTATGCCGCTGAAAAAATGGGTTGGCACGTTATAACCTGTGCAGAAAACGGCAAACCTCTGCCCATAGAAAAAATTGCACAGATGATTGCAGACTCATTATCCGGAGAGTTTATTTATGCTTGATTTTCATCCGATATCAATGGCAGATAAATCACGTGCTGAAAAAATCTTTGCGCTATCCGATAATATGGGTTGTGAATATTGTTTCGGTACGCTGTTTATCTGGAAAAACGTATATAAAACACAGATTGCTTACAGCGGCGATATGCTTGTTGCAAAGTACATCACGCAGGACGGTGTGAATTACTGCTGTCCGACCGGTGATGGTGATTTGAAGCAGATGACTCAGCTTGTCATCGAGGATGCCCGAAAAGAAGGCAACCGTGTGATTATAGCAGGTTGTTCGCTCGACGAAAAAAACAAACTTGAAACACTCTTTCCCGGCAAATTCACTTTCACTTCGGATGACAGTCGCTTTGATTATATTTACAAGAGCAGTGACCTTGCCAACCTTGCCGGCAGGAAATATCACGGCAAGCGCAACCACATTTCTGCTTTTATAAAAAACAATCCCGATTGGAGCTTTGAAGAAATAAATCCGGCAAATATCGGTCAGTGTGCCGCTATGAATGAGCGTTGGTTAATTCTCAACGAGTATAAGGATGAGGAAGCTATTTCGGCTGAGCACAATGCGCTCAATCTTGCGCTTGCTCATTTTGATGAGCTGGGTCTTTACGGCGGTCTTATCCGCGTCAACCGCGAGGTTGTTGCTTTTTCTTTCGGCGAAAAGCTCAGGGACGGCATATTTTGTACTCACTTTGAAAAAGCTTATTCATCTGTTCAGGGTGCATATCCGATTATCAACCGCGAAATGGCAATACGCCTTTGTGATGACTATGAGCTTATCAACAGAGAAGAAGATACAGGCTCAGAGGGATTGCGACGCGCAAAACGCTCTTACCATCCCGAAATATGGCTTGAGAAATATATTGCAGAGTGTGATTGATTGTGGTTAGGTTTGAATATCAGGCTTTGCGTGAGCAGGCTGTCAGCCTGTGGCACGAAGCCTTTGGCGATAACAAAGATTATATACGCTTTTTTCACGGCACACACAGCTCTTGCTTCTGCCTAATGCTGACAGAGGATGATGAACTTGTCAGCGCACTTTATCTGATTGACGGTGAGCTTTGTTCACGGCAGGGCTGCTATCTCTTTGCCGCTGCAACCTTTAAAAAATTCAGAGGCAAAGGATATATGGCAAAGCTTCTGAAAAAAGCAGAGAGCTATGAAAAACAAAACGGCAAAAGCTTTATTGCGCTTGTGCCTGCAGAGCCGTCGCTTTTTGAATATTACTCACGCTTTGGTTACAAAACCTCGTTTTATGCCCGTAAACAGCCTGTCGGCTCACGGATTGATGCCGATCAAGTGAACGTGTTTTGCTGGAGCGCAGGTCATACGGATTACATCCGCAAGGAGCAGGAGAAATACGGCACTCAGCTTTATGAAGCAGACGGTATGCTGTTTTCAGTTTATGAGGGTGGCTTTATCAAAACACCTGCTGATAAGGGTGAAGCATATCGTTACGGTATGCTGTTGCCGCTTGATGACAGAGCGCAAAGCTTTACACAGCTTAATTCATATATTGGTTTGACACTCGAATAGAGGAGGAAGTACAGATGATTTACGTTTTTCTCGCAGAAGGCTTCGAAGAGGTTGAAGCACTTGCCACGGTTGACGTGCTTCGCAGGGCAGGTCTTGATGTTAAGACCGTCGGCGTGAGCGGCTCAACGGTCAGCGGCTCACACTCAATACCCGTTGTGTGTGACGTGATGGTTGATGATATTCAGCCTGACGGCAGTGTTGAGGCTGTTGTGCTTCCCGGCGGAATGCCCGGTACGCTTAACCTTGAGAATAACGATAAGGTAAACAGCTTTATCGACTACGCTTATGCAGAAGGTAAATACGTCTGTGCAATATGTGCCGCCCCGAGCATACTCGGTAAAAAAGGTATACTCAACGGCAGAGAAGCGATATGCTTCCCCGGTTTTGAAGAATATCTTTACGGCGCAAAGCTCAGCGATAAATCCGTTTGTGTTGACGGCAGAATAATTACGGCAAAGGCATGCGGTGTTGCACTCAAATTCGGCAAGGTGATTGCCGAGCAGTTTATCGGCACTGAAAAAGCGGATGCCCTGTGGGAGAGTCTTTACAATGATTAAGGATATCAGACCCGAAAAAAATGCGCTGAGAGCTTCATCGCTTGAGTGGAGAAAAAATCTTACACGCAACGAGAAACAGCGTATGGATTTTAAAATTCAGAATAAGTTTCTGAATTTGTGGAAGTTCCGAGACGTCAGAACGGTACTTGTTTATTGCTCAAAACCGCTTGAGGTTGATACGTCGTTTATTATTGAGCGCGCTTTGTCAGTCGGCAAGATGGTTGCTGCGCCGAGGTGTGTGCCCGGAACAAGAGATATGGAGTTTTATATTATCAGAAGCCGGGATGATCTCGTCTCCGGTGCATTCGGTGTAATGGAACCTGATCCGGAAAAGTGTGAGCTCTTACGCGACTATACTTCGAGTGTGTGCATTGTTCCTGCTCTGATGTATGACAGATCGGGATATCGCCTCGGATACGGTAAAGGCTATTATGACAGGTTTCTTTCTGCTTATAACGGAGCTTGTGTTGGCCTTGGTTATTCGTCGCTGATTAAGGATGACCTTCCTCACGGAAAATATGACCGTAAGGTGGATATAATAGTAACTGAAAAAGATAACTACTTTTGCTGAATACAGAATAGGAGTTACATATGGACAACAAGAAGAAGTTTGAAATTGAATTTGATGACGATTTTGATTCGTGGCTTGCTCAACGTGAGCAGGCTATGAAAACGTCTCAAGTTAAAAAGCCTGCACAGCCTGCAAAACCTGCAGCGCCTGTACAGTCTGCAAGACCTGCAAAACCTGCACAGCCTGTAAGACCTGCAGTACCTGTACAGTCTGCAAGACCTGCACAGCCTGCAAGACCTGCAGCGCCCGTACAGTCTATAAGACCTACAGCACCTGCACAGCCTGTAAGACCTGCAGCACCTGCACAGTCTGCAAAACCTGCACAGCCTGCCAATCTTACAGATGCTGCAACAACCGTAATACCTCCGATACCGTCAAAACCTGTTGCAAGGCCGGATGCACGTCAGTTTAAACCTGTTCAATCCGACGGCGGAAACGAATTTACGGTTAACAGAAAAGACGTTGTCAAAAATTTCAAAATTGAGATTGATGAAAACGAATACAGCAAGCCTGCATACGAAGAGCCTTCTCTTCCTGCAAAAAAAGACAAGTCAATATATTTTGCAGGCCGCAAGCCTTCAAAGGCTCAGATTGAGCGCCGACATGCGCAGGATAAGGCACGTGAAGAGAGAAAAAGAAAGGACAAACAGGTTGCTGTTGCCCGTAAAGTAAAAGAGTACGATCAGGTTGCAAGGTTAAGCCGTGTTATATTGCTGGTCGCCATAATCTTCTGCTCGAGTATTATTGCAGCTTACGGAATTTCGTGCATAAACGATGTTCTTGCAATCAGCAGAAGCGATGAGCTCGTTACCGTTGATATCGAAAAGGGCTCGGATTATAACGACGTTATCAAAGCTCTTGACAGCAGCGGACTTATCAAACACAGATGGTTCTGCAAGATAATAACAAAATTCAGAGGCTTTGATGAAGAAAAATATCTTTACGGTAAGCACTATCTGACACCTGATATGGGCGTAGAAGGTATGCTTACAGCAATGCTGGAGGATCAGACCTCGGATAAGACAATACGTCTTTCATTCCCTGAAGGTTGGACAATTCCGCAGATCATTGCAAAGCTTGATGAAAACAACGTTTGTCCTGCAGAATATATTTACGATGCACTCAAGGATACGGAGTTTGATTACGGCTTTGTAAGATATATTCCTACCGATGAAGTTCGTTGCTATATGCTTGAAGGATATATTTTCCCCGATACGTATGACTTCTTTGTAAGTGAGAAAGAAAACGGTGTGGGCGAAAATCCGACCAGCATTCTCAATAAGTTCCTTGGTAACTTTGAAACAAAATGGAACGATGTTTATGCAAAGCGCGCTGAAGAGCTCGGCGTTACGCTCGATGAGGTTATAACAATTGCATCCATTATCGAAAAGGAAGCCGCAGACAAGAGTCAGATGACACTGGTTTCATCCGTCATCCATAACCGACTCAATAATCCGTCTTCTTATCCGACACTCGGTTGTGATTCTACGAAGAAGTACGTTACAAATTATCTTGCTCCCGTTCTCGGATCAGACGGAGCAAACGCATATATTGGCAGCTATGATACAAACAGTATCCGCTCAGGCTTGCCTGCAGGTCCGATATGTAATCCCGGTGTCGACGCTATTGAAGCGGCACTTAACCCGGATGATACAAATTATTTCTACTTCTGCCATAATGAAAACGGCAAGATTTATATGGCTGAGACTTACGCTCAGTTCCGTGCGAATTGGGCACAGGTTCTCAGAGACAATGAGGGCAATTGATTATGATAAAACCCGAACTTTTATCACCGGCAGGCGATATGGAGCGCCTTGAGGCTGCCGTGTTGTAC
The DNA here is from genome assembly GCA_045637465.1 of Acutalibacteraceae bacterium. Classification (GTDB taxonomy): domain Bacteria; phylum Bacillota; class Clostridia; order Oscillospirales; family Acutalibacteraceae; genus UBA8612. The sequence continues at coordinate 46,506 of JAZTZM010000044.1, forward strand.
GGTGCAGATGCCGTGTACCTTGGCTCTACAAGCCTGGGTATGCGTGCCGCACCGCAGAATTTTGATGCTCAGCAGTTGAAAAAAGCCGTAGCTTTTTGTCACGGTAAAGGTAAGAAGGTTTATCTTACCTGCAACGTGCTTGCTCATAACGGCGACCTGCTTGCACTGCCGAGCGTTATCGAATCTGCTGTTGAAGCAGGTGTTGATGCAATTATTATTTCCGATATGGGCGTGCTGTCACTTGTCAAAAAGTATGCACCCGATATGGAAATACATATCTCAACACAGACGGGTCTTGTTAATTATGCAGCCTGTCAGGCAATGTACGATATGGGTGCAAAGCGAGTTGTTCTGGCACGCGAGCTTTCACTTGATGAGATTGCTCAAATCAGGGCAAAAACACCGTCTGACCTTGAGATAGAATGTTTTGTCCACGGTGCAATGTGCGTGTCTTTTTCCGGCAGATGTCTGCTGTCAAATTACTTTATCGGCAGAGATTCAAACAGGGGAGAGTGTGCTCAGCCTTGCCGCTGGAAGTATGCTCTTATGGAAGAAAAGCGTCCCGGTTTTTATCTGCCTATCGGTGAAGATGACAGCGGCACTTATATTATGAACGCGCGTGATATGTGTATGATTGAGCATATTCCAGAAATGGTAAAGGCAGGCATCAGCTCATTTAAAATTGAGGGCAGAGCAAAATCCTCTTACTACACGGCTGTTATAACAAATGCATACCGTGCCGCAATTGACGGATACCTGAAGAATCCGACCGATGATTATAAACCCGAACAGTGGATGGTTGATGAAACGCGAAAAGTCAGCCACAGAGAATACTGCACAGGCTTTTTCTTCAGCGATCCGCGTGATGATGCGCAGATTTTTTATGACGGTGTATATAAGCGTAACTGGAACGTTATGGCAGAAGTTAATTGCTGCGAAAACGGCAGAGTTTACGTTACTCAGCGTAACCGCTTCTTTGAGGGTGACGAGCTTGAGATAATGGTTGCAGGTGCTGAGCCGCTCACGGTTAAGGTTGATGGTCTTCAAAACGAGAAAGGCGAACCTATTGATGTTGCGCCTCACCCGATGATGAAGTGTAGCTTTGTGTGCGATGCTGATATTCACCCCGGCGCACTTATCCGCAAACCTGCAGACGAAGAACAGTAACAACAACTTTTAAAACAGACAAAGGCAGCTTATCTGCTTTTGTCTGTTTTTTATTTGGGTGTTATTTATAAAAATATTCCGTCAAAAATCTTGCCTTTTATATATGTATATAGTAAAATATCACTATCTTATTATGGTGGTATATTATGTTCAGTGAGAAATTTATTGAGTTAAGAAAACAGGCAATTGAAAAACAGTTTGGCAGAATGAATGCTGTTCAGCGCAACGCAATCTTTCACACGCAAGGTCCGCTTCTTGTGCTTGCAGGCGCAGGCAGCGGTAAAACAACCGTGCTGGTCAACCGAATTGCAAACATCATTCAGTTTGGCGACGCTTATTATTCGGGCGATTTGTGCCGTCCGGTAACGCAGAGCGATATTGACGCAATTGAAGCGTATATTGCAGGTGACGATTTTGCATATGTTGAGATAGATGACCTTATGCGTGTCAATCCTCCGCGTCCGTGGGAGATTCTTGCAATCACCTTCACAAATAAAGCGGCAAACGAGCTTAAGGAGCGTCTTGAGCGTATGCTCGGTCCTGACGGTCTTGATATATGGGCAAGCACATTTCACTCAGCCTGCGCGCGTATTCTGCGCAGACACGGTGAGCATTTAGGCTTTACCAATCATTTCACAATTTACGATACCGATGATTCACGCAGAGCAATGAAGGAGTGTCAGCGTGCACTCAATATCGAAGAGCGTGTAATAGGTCACAAAGCGGCACTTGCAGAAATCAGCAAGGCCAAGGACAGCCTTATAAGTCCGGAAGAATTCAAGCAGAATGCAGGCAGTGATTTCCGACTTCAGAAAATTGCGGCACTGTATGAGCTTTATCAGCAGAATCTACAGCGTGCCGACGCGATGGATTTTGACGATATTATCGTCAACACCGTGCGCCTTTTAGAAACAAATAAAGAAGTTCTCGAATATTATCAGAACCGTTTTAAATACATAATGGTTGATGAGTATCAGGATACAAACCATGCTCAGTACAGGCTTGTAAGTATTCTTGCCGCAAAACACAGAAATCTCTGTGTTGTCGGTGACGATGATCAGAGTATTTACAAATTCCGCGGTGCTACGATTGAGAATATTCTTTCGTTTGAAAAACAGTTCAACGCTACTGTCATAAAGCTTGAGCAGAATTACCGTTCAACCCAGACTATCCTTGATGCTGCAAACGCAGTTATCAAAAATAACGATCAGCGCAAGGGCAAAGAGCTCTGGACAGACAACGGTGAGGGCGACAAGATAATTCTGAACACTTCTTATGATGAGCAGTCGGAGGCAAGATATATTGCCGATACAGTGCTTGACGGTGTTGCCGCAGGCAAACGCTTCTGCGATTTTGCCGTGCTCTACCGCGCAAACGCACAGTCTAACTCGGTTGAAAATGCCTTTGTGCGTATGGGTGTTCCTTATCAGATTTTCGGCGGTCACAAGTTCTATGATCGTAAAGAAATCAGGGATGCTATTGCCTATCTCACGGTTATAAACAACCCTGCGGATGATATAAGGCTCCGCCGTATTATAAATGAGCCTAAGAGGGGAATAGGTGACACAACCGTTTCGAATGCTGCTGATATTGCAAATTCTCTTGGCATCAGCCTGTTTGAGGTCATTTCAAACGCTGAGGATTATCCCCAGCTCAAACGCGCTTCAGCAAAGCTTAAAGAGTTTTCAGATATGATAAACAGCTTCGTTGAAAGAGCACAGGAGCTTTCAATCAAGGATTTGTTCGATACCTGTATGAAGGAGAGCGGCTACGTTGACTCTCTTGCGCTTGACCCTGCAACGTATACAGAGCGTCTTGCCAACGTCAACGAGCTTTCAAACAACCTTCAGCGCTATACAGAAGAAAACGATGAAGCTTCACTCACAGGTTTCCTCGAAGAAGTTGCACTTATGACAGATCTTGACAATATGGAAGAGAATGCAGAGCGTGTTGTTATGATGACGCTTCACTCTGCAAAGGGTCTTGAGTTTGATAACGTGTTTATTGTCGGTATGGAAGAGGGCGTGTTCCCGGGTATGCAGGCTGTCTATAATCCGGGCGAAATTGAAGAAGAGCGCAGACTTGCATACGTTGGTATCACAAGAGCCAAGAAGAATCTTTATCTTACAAAAGCACGCACAAGAATGCTTTACGGCTCGACAACTCACAACCGCACTTCACGTTTTGTCGAAGAGATTCCATCTTCACTTATCAAAAACACGGGTGTTGCGGCACAGCCTCCGATGTTTGGTGGCGGAATGGGCGGCACAAGGTCTGGCTCAATGGGCGGCAATCCTTATTCAACGCAGTTCAAAAAGGCTACCGCGCCAGCTCCCAAGCCGGCGGCAAAGCCTGCACAGCCTATAGAAAACCTTGTTGTGGGCGACAGCGTTTCTCACGGCACTTTCGGCACGGGTGTTGTGCTCTCTGCAAAACCGATGGGCAACGATATTCTGCTTGAAATCGCTTTTGATAAAGCGGGTACAAAGAAGCTTATGGCAAAGTTTGCCAAGCTCAAAAAGATATAAAATATTTTCGGGAGATGTTAAAAATGATCAAATCAATTCCTAATGGCGTTTATCCGACGATGATAACCCCTTATACGGCAGACAACAAGATCGACTACAACGCAGTTGAGCAGATTATCAACTGGTACTGTGAGCGCGGTATCGACGGCATTTTTGCTATTTGTCAGTCGAGCGAAATTTTCTTCCTTTCCTTTGAAGAGAGATACGAGCTGCTTAAGTTTATTATTGAGCACACTCCCAAAAATATCTCAATCGTAGCTTCAGGTCACACTGCAGACGATATTCCGACACAGCTTGATGAGGCAAAGCGCTTTATCGATCTCGGTATCGACGGCTATGTTTTTATCTCAAACCGCCTTGCAAAGCAGGATGAGAGCGACGACGTTTTACTTAAGAACGTTGATATATTTATGAATGAGATTCAGGATACGGCATTCGGCATTTATGAGTGTCCCTATCCCTACAAGCGTCTTATGACACCTGAAACTCTCGGCAAGCTTGCACGCACGGGCAGATTCACCTTCCTCAAGGATACCTGCTGTAACCCTGAGCAGATAAAGGCAAAGCTTGATGCTGTTGAGGGTACGGGTCTTAAAATTTACAATGCAAACTCCGCAACTCTGCTCGATACACTCAAGATGGGTTGTGCAGGTTTCTCAGGCGTTATGGCTAACTTCCACCCCGAGCTTTATTCCTGGCTTTGCAAAAACTACGAGAAAGAGCCCGAGAAGGCACAGCTTGTGCAGGATGTTGTCGGCTTCTTCTCCGTTGCAGAGCGTCAGGTCTATCCCGTAAACGCAAAGTATTATCTCACACTTGACGGTCTTGATATGGGATACACCTCAAGAGCACGTAGCATTGATGATTTTAATATCGGCTGTCACTATGAGATTGAAGAAATGCACCGTGTCACTCAGTTTGTAAAGGCACAGCTTGGCATAAAATAACATCTTGAAAGGGTGTTAAAAATGAAAAAATTTTTCAAGGCAACGATCAGTCTTCTGCTTGTCGTAACGCTTGTTTTCGGCTGTTCATCGGCAGCTTTTGCAACTGATGGCAGTTGTGATTGCGGCAAAACTCCCGTGGTTTTTGTCAACGGTATCGGCGGCACGATTTTTTCTGTTGATGAAAACGGTAACGAGTATCCGATTTTTCCGATAGAGAACGACGTGATGGTTGAGGAAATCCTCACGTTTATTCCTGTTGCGTTTATCACCGGCATATTCGGCGGCTGGGATTATTTTGCGCAGTCGCTCGATACAATGCTCTGCAAGCTCTTTGCAGGTATGGACTGTGACAACGAGGGCAACTCTGTGCTCCCTGCACATGCCGATGATTGCGATGCGGTCACGGTTGAAGAGCATATGTATGATAACGAGTTCGATTTTCTCTACGATTGGCGTCTTGACCCTTATACATCAGCCGCACAGCTTGATGCTTATATTGATGAGATTATCAGAGTAACGGGTCACGATAAGGTTATCATCAACGCCTTCAGTGAGGGCGGAGAAATTGCCCTTGCTTACTTTGATGAATACGGCAGTGATAAGGTTGAAAAGTATATTTCACAGTGCTCTGCTTTTCAGGGTCTGACCCTTATCGGTATGCTTTTTACAAATCAGTGCAGTGTAAATGCGGATCAGCTTTACAATTTCCTTATGACAATGCTTCCGGTATCGAACGTTGATCAGGGTGTGCTTGATTTGCTCACAGTGCTCAGATATACGGGTATATATAATATTCTCACAATGCTTGTCAACAAGATTCTTGATGAATGTTTTGATACGATTTATTCGGGTTTTGCAACCGATGTTTTTGCCTGTATGCCGGGTGTATTCAACTTTGTGCCTGCCGAGTATTATGACGATGCAGTCAAGATGGTGTTCGGTGATAAGCCGCAGTACGCAAAGCTTGTAGAAAAGCTCGACAAATACCATTTGGCACAGGTAAATGCTGAGCAAATCCTTAAGGAAGCTCAGGCGAAAGGCATGGCTGTTGCATTCGTTTCACATTACGGCGTTGCTCCTATGCCGCTTGTAGGCGATAAGTGCTATCAGACGGACGGACTCATCGACTCAGCAAACACATCAGGCGGTGCAACCTTTGCTCCAATGGATAAACCGTTTGACAAAAATTACAAGCAGAAGATTGATGACGGACACGATCACGTTTCTCCCGACGGTGCGGTTGATGCTTCAACCTGTATGTTCCCCGAGAGCACTTGGTTTGTCAGTGGTTTCAGTCACTGGAATGTTTCCGAAAACCTTGTTGATTGGCTTGAAGGCTATAACGGTCAGCCGACGGTAAATGACAGTGCTGAATTTCCGCAGTTTCTTGTGGGTGATTCTGCAGAGAATACTGTCAAACCCTGGTAACAATAAAATTAAAAGAGATCACTTCATCGTGAAGTGATCTCTTTTTTCGTGCGCGGCAAATATGATTAAAATAATTATTATTTTTTCTGTGTTATTATGACCTTTTTTTCGTTCCTTCAGCGTTACACTTTGGATCAAGGGTGGTGATGAAGGTGTGAAACAGGTTGTTTACGTTGACGTGCTTGTTGCGCTGAATATTATTGTCAGCTTTTTTCTGATTAAATCCGTTTGCGCGATTGCGCGTGAAAAGCCAAGAACCGTGCGTGTGCTTATCGGCTCGGTGATGGGCGGTGTGTATTCGCTCGTGATTTTTCTGCCTGATGTACATACTGCTTTAATTATATCAGGACGTATGATTTTTATATTTGCTGTCACGTTGATTGTGTTCGGATTTGGCGGCATAAGGCGTTTTTTGCGCTGTTATCTGCTTTTATGTGCGGTTTCAATGCTGTGCGCGGGTGTGTTGGTTGCGCTGTGGCTGCTGCTTCTGCCTCAGACCGTTATGTTGCGCAACGGCTCGTTTTACGTTGACGTCAGCTTTGTTCAGCTTGTTCTTATTTGTGCTTTGGTTTATGTCGGGGCAAGACTGTTTGGCAGGTTCCTTGCAAAGCGGAGCAGTGAAGAAGCAAACGTACGGCTTGAAATCACGTTTAGGGGTAAGAAAGTTAACGCAAACGGAATTATCGACACGGGTAATACACTGCGTGATTCCTTTACGGGTGAACCGGTGAGCGTTATTTCGCAAAGCCTTGCGCTTGCTTTATTACCTGAGGATTATTTCAAAGCGGCAACAGAGCCTATGAGCGGTGATATGCCTGAGGGTATGCACCTTATCGTGTCTGATACGGTCGGTTCAAGCGCACTTATGTGCTCGTTCAGAGCGGAGAGTATGGTGCTGATTGCGTCGGATAAGCAGATTAAATTTGAAAACACAACGCTTGCTGTCAGCACAAGAGAAACATTTTCGGGTGGCAGAAACGTGCTTGTCAACGCGATATATGCCAACGATATTCAGGGAGGAAACAGTTGTGATAAGAAAGCTGAAACTACTCATATTACAGATAAGTCTGCGGCTGAAAAAACAAGGAGTTTATTACATAAATGGACCCGAAACTCTGCCTGCTCCGCTGACAGGTGTGCAGGAAAAAGAGGTGATGCAGCGCATTGAAAGCGGCGACGAATCCGCAAGAGAAAAGCTGATTGTGCATAATTTAAGGCTTGTTGTTTATATTGCAAGAAAATTTGAAAATTCAGGTGTAGGAATAGAAGATCTGATTTCAATCGGCACAATCGGTCTGATAAAGGCGGTGAATACGTTTTGTCCTTCGCGCAACATAAAGCTTGCAACTTACGCTTCAAGGTGCATCGAAAACGAAATTCTTATGCATCTTCGTAAAATCTCCAACTCAAAGACAGAGGTATCCATAGACGAGCCGCTCAACGTTGACTGGGACGGCAATGAGCTTCTGCTTTCTGATATTCTCGGCAGTGAAGCTGACAGCGTCAATACGGGGCTTGAGCACGAGGATGAGCGCAACACGCTGCTGAGTATTGTCGGCACACTCAACGATAGGGAGCAGACGATAATGCGTCTTCGCTTTGGCATCGGCAGTGAGCGTGAGCATACGCAAAAGGAGGTTGCGGAAATGCTCGGTATATCGCAGAGCTATATTTCACGGCTTGAAAAAAGAATAATCGAGCATATAAAAATTGAAATGGAAACAGTATTGAATTAATTACATAAATGTTATAATATATAGGCAGACGAAATCGTCTGTCTATTTTTTATCAGGGTGGTGAATTTATGAAAACTGCGGCTGTTGTGGCTGAATACAATCCGTTTCACTGCGGACACAAGTATCAGCTTGAAAAGACACGTGAGGCAGGTGCAACCCATATCGTTGCGATAATGAGCGGCAATTTTGTACAGCGTGGCGAAGCTGCGATTTTTGATAAATTCACGCGTGCAAATGCGGCTGTAAAATGCGGAGCGGATCTTGTAGTTGAGTTGCCTCTTCCCTGGGCGATGAGCACTGCGCAGAATTTTGCACGGGGTGCTGTAAGTATAGCAGGCGCACTCGGTTGCGTTGATATGCTCTCTTTCGGCAGTGAGTGTGAAGATGTTTCGGCGCTTGAGCGTGTGGCACAGACTGTTTATTCGGCAGAGTTTGAAGCAAAGCTGACAGAGCTTTTGCCACAGTGCGTTTCTTATGCCGCTGCACGAGAGCAGGCGGTTGAGGCTCTTGTCGGTGAAACTTTGGCAAGTCTGCTTGCAAACCCTAACAGTATTCTTGCTGTTGAATATATCGCTGCGGCGAAAAAATTCGGTTTTGATTTTGAACTGAATGCCGTGAAAAGAATGGGTGACGGATACAATTCCGTTGTAGCGTCGGGTGACGGCTTTGCTTCGGCGAGTGCAATACGTCGCCTGATAGTTTCACTCAGTGATTATTCTTCGTATGTTCCTGTTGCTTATCCGCCGGATTTTGCTGATGCTTCAAAGCTTGACACGGCTGTGCTCTATGCGCTTCGTAAAATGACGGCAGAGGAAATTGCACTTGCGCCCGATATATCAGAAGGGCTTGAAAACAGAATCTTTGAAGCTGTAAAATCTTCGTGCAGCTTTGATGAGCTTGTTGAAAACATAAAAACAAAACGTTATCCTACAGCGAGAATCCGCAGGATAATTATGAGCTTACTGCTCGGACTTAAAGCTGACCATTCCCGTGGCTTGCCGCCATATATACGCATTCTTGCCTGCAACGAAAAAGGCAAAGAAATACTTTCAGCGGCAAAATCTTCTCTGCCCGTTGTTGCCAGGGCTTCGCAGTTCAAGCAGCTTGACTCAATTGCAGGCGAAGTGTTTTCGCTTGAATGTACGGCTGACGATATCTATGCGCTTTGCTTTTCTCCTGCAAGAGAGTGCGGCGCAGACTATAAAACTAAAGTATTTTAACGGAGGAGAATTTATATGTATCTTGGTATTATCAACGGTTGGTCTGACGGCTGTATCAAAGCTGTCAGCGAAAAAGGTCTTGGTTGGGTTGAGTTTTGTGTCAACCACAATTATGACAGCGCAGAGGTTCTCGCTCAGGCTGACGAAATCAAGGCAAGCTGTGAAAAATACGGTGTGCGTGTCGGCTCAATCGGTCGCTGGGGTATGGATAGGGTAGATGACAACGGTCAGATAATCCCCGAAGCTCTTCAGCACGACAAAAACTGTATTGACCTTGCTTCAAAGCTCGGCTGTCCAGTATTCAACTGCGGCTGTAACGAGGTTGAAACAATGAGCTTTATGGAAAATTGCGATAACGCAATAAATTATCTTTCGAAGCTTATCGAGTACGGTAAGGAGCGCAACGTAAAAATTGCGGTCTACAACTGCGACTGGGCAAATTTTGTTATTGAAGATAATGCGTGGAGCGTTGTTCTCGGCAGACTTCCCGAACTCGGTATCAAGTACGATACGTCTCACTGCATAAACAGAGGCGGCGACTACCTTGCTGAAATGGAAAAATGGGGCGATCGTTTCTATCACTTCCATATCAAGGGCACACTTTATATCAACGGTGAGCATTACGATGACCCGCCCGCAGGTCTTGATGATGTCAAGTGGGGTCCTGTGTTTGCGCTGCTTTACATAAAAGGTTATAACGGTATGCTCTCAATTGAGCCTCATTCAAATAAATGGCACGGCTCGGTAGGGCAGTGGGGCGTTGATTTTACAATCAATTACGTAAAGCCGTTTATTATGCCCGAAAATTATGTTTACGACGAAAATCCTTATATGCCGTAAAAAATAAAATTTATTAAAAATATCTTGCATATTTTGTCTTTTAGTGTTAGAATAGCATATGTTTTATCTTGGTAACACTTTAACTTGCTAAAGTGTTGCAGAAAAAGAGAGGTTAAAAATTATGCAACTTGCAGCGTTTGTTTTGTATTTCATCGTTGTTCTTGGCATCGGTATGTTCTTCTTCTTTAAATCGAAGAGCGGCAATGATAAGGACTATTTCCTTGGCGGACGATCAATGGGTCCGTGGGTTACTGCACTCAGTGCTCAGGCATCAGATATGAGCGGTTGGCTTCTTATGGGCTTCCCCGGCTCTATTCTTGCAATGGGTATGGGTCAGGTCTGGATTGGTATAGGTCTTGCGCTCGGTACAGCAGCTAACTGGATTTTTGTTGCAAGAAGACTTCGTAAGTTTTCACAGTGCGCAAACGATTCAATTACAATTCCGCAGTACCTTTCAAACAGATTTATGGCAAAGAGCCGTGCTCTTCAGATAATCTGTGCGGTTATTTTCCTTGTATTCTTCACAATCTACGTTGCTTCGAGCTTCGTTGCAGGTCAGAAGGTGTTTATACAGGTAGTTCCGCAGCTTGCCGAAACTCCCGAGATAGCTCTGCTTATTTTTGCAGTTATTATTATTCTTTATACATTCCTTGGCGGCTTCAAGGCTGTTTGCTGGACTGATTTCTTCCAGGGTCTTATGATGCTTGCAGCTCTTCTTGCTGTTCCGCTTGTTCTTGTATTCCTCAGAGATATTGATTACACCGTATTTGAAACAGTTGCAGGCGGCACAAATCCGCTCAATCCCTTTGCAGCAAGCTGGCAGGAAATTGTTTCCGGTCTTGCATGGGGTCTTGGTTATTTCGGTATGCCTCACATTATTGTCAGATTTATGTCTACCAAGAATGTTAAGGTGCTCAAAAAGTCTGCTACAATCGGTATTATCTGGGTTGTTCTTAGCCTTGGTGCAGCTGTAGCTATGGCTCTTCTCGGCAGAGGCTTCGCTCCTACACAGGCACTTGTTGACAATGGAAGCCAGGAGCTCGTTTTCATTACTCTTGTTCAGGATATTTTCAAAGGTCCGTGGGCGTTTGTTGCAGGTCTTCTTCTTTCTGCTATCGTAGCTGCTGCAATGAGCACTGCTGACTCTCAGCTTCTTGTTGCATCATCATCTTTTACAAGCGATATTTACAAGCCTGTATTCCGCAAGAATGCTTCTGAAAAAGAAACACTTTGGGTAGGCAGAATAGTTGTTCTTATTATTGCTGTTGTTGCTTACTTTATTGCAAGCAGTAAGTCTGAAGGTGCTTCCAGCATTATGAGTCTTGTTGATAACGCATGGGGCGGTTTCGGTGCTGCATTCGGTCCCGTTATTCTTCTTTCACTTTTCTGGAAAAGAACAACATACAAGGGCGCTATTGCGGGTGTTGTTGTAGGCGCAGTTGTAGACGTAGCCTGGATGCTTCTTCTTTCTGAAACAGGCATTTACGAACTTCTTCCCGGCTTTATTGCAGGCGGTCTCAGCTGCATTATCGTATCTCTTATTGACAAGAAGCCTTCTGCAGAGGTTGCTGCTCTGTTTGATAAAGCTTCCAAGATTACAGATGAAGACTGATATTTGAATAAAATTAAAGCCGTACGGTTTCTTTAAGATTCCGTACGGCTTATTTTATTGGCTGTTTACAAGTTTTCTAAGCGCTTCCATTCGTTTGTCGAGTGCAGCGCTACGGTCGGCACACAGTTTCAGCTCATCAGCCATCTCCTGTGTGAATTCAAAATCTTTTTTATATCTGAGCTGATGCTCAAGGCTTGCCCAGAAATCCATTGCAAGTGTGCGCAGCTGAATTTCAACCTTCATAAGCCGTTTTTCGTGCGCCAGATAAATAGGCACAGCAACTATGAGGTGGAGACTGCGGTAGCCGTTTTCTTTAGGCTCTGCAATATAATCTTTGCGTCTTATGAGCATTATATCATCCTGCTTGAGAAGTGCATCAGCCAGCAGATAAACATCTTCGGGGAATGTGCATATAACTCTTATGCCCGCAACGTCATTGATATATTTTTCAACCGAATCCACATCAAACGGCAGGCCTTTTCGCTCCACTTTTTCCGTAATGCTTTCAAAGCTCTTTATTCTTGGTTTTATTGAGCTTATCGGGTTGCGGTCGTGCTCGAGTGAAAACTCCTCGTTAAGCACTTTGAATTTGGTTTCAATCTCCATCAAGGCACATCGGTAATATGCCATCAGCAGGTCAAAATCCTTCATTTTTTCCTGAATCCATTCGATGGTATCTGAATCGATTTTCTGCATCAGCCTTACGGCTTTTTTAGCTTTGATTTTCTGTTCCATTATCTGTTTCCTCGACCTTTTTGATATCAAAGGTGAATGTTACGCCGCCTTCGGTGTTTTCGACCGAATAGGGCATACCGTGAAGCTCCTGAATAGCTTTGACAATTGACAGACCGATTCCGAATCTGCCCTCGGCTCTTGAGTGCGCTTTATCCGAGCGGTAAAAGCTTTGCCATATGCTGTCGAGCTCGCTTTCGTCGATATGGTCTCCCGTGTTGAAAACACATATCCTTATGACGTCTTCGTGCTCGTCAGCGCTCAGCTTAATCAGCTTTTCGCCTTTGGCATGGGCAAGTGCGTTTGAAACGTAGTTGTGTATAACCATATCAAGCTTGTTCGGGTCACCGTATCCGATAAGTCCGTCGGGAATTTCCTTGATTATTCTGATTCCGTTTTCCTGGGCAAGAATATCGTAGGTATCAATGCTGTCTTCGATAAATTTCTTGATTTCAAACACACGCGGCTCCAATTCGTATGCGCCTGACTCGTATTTTGAAAGCTCGAGCATTTCGCAGACAAGTCTGTTCATCTTGTGTGTTTCTTCGATTATGATATCGCAGTATTCATCGCTGCTTGCTCTGTTGGATTTGATACCGAGCTTGAGACCCTCTGCATATCCCTGGATGATTGCTATAGGTGTTTTAAGCTCGTGTGAAGCGTTGGAGACAAACTCCTTGCGCATTTTTTCTATACGTCTTTCGTGTTCGATATCTGCTTCAAGCTGTTCGTTTTTCTTCTGCAGATCACGCAGTGTGCTGTCAAGCGACGAGGAGAGCACGTTGATGCTCTGACCCAGCTCGCCGATTTCGTTGTTGTTGTACGGTGGGCATTTCTGCGAGAAATCCATTTTTGCCATCGCACGTGTGATCTTGTTCATCTCAAGAAGCGGTCTGGTGAAATGGAAGAGGTAGAAATAAAGCGAGATCATTATAAGCGCAAATGTAACTATTGCGATAATACTGACGTAGCGTGTAGTTGCATTGGCTGCATTCTCCAGATAATTCATCTGCACATACAGTTTGATTACGTTGCCGTTTTCGGCAATGGAGGTGTATCGCATATATTGCAGACCTGTGTCGGTGTCTATGAGCCTGTCAAGAGAATTGCCGTTGCGCAGAGCTTTGTGCGAAGTTGTTTTGAGGTTTCTTGAGCGCAAAACGTCAAAAACAGAAAAATCCTTTCCTTCTTCCCAGCCTTGCATAATACGGCTGACTTCGGAGTCATACAGAAGATGACCTGAGCGGTTAAGTATTTCAACCTCAATGTTATTGCTTTTTTCAACAACAGACATATCATCATAAAAATCAACGCTGTTGTACATAATTACTTCAACCTGTTCGCTGATATCCTGCAGATGATAACTCTGACGCATTGTGTAAAGAACAGGTATCAGCTGCGAATTTGCAATCAGTATTGCAAAGCTGCCGATACAGATGAAAAATGCCGCAATTCCGAAGAGCTGAGTACGCACAGAGTATTTGCGGCTCATAAACTTCGGAAATACTTTTCGTAACAGTTTCATATTTTAATCCGCCTCAATTTTATAACCGATACCGTAAACTGTTTTGAGGTGTGTGTTGCCCCAATCGCCAAGCTTTGTGCGAAGCCTTGCAACGTGGCTGTCAACCGTTCTTATATCGCCTGAGTAGTCGTAGCCCCAGATATCGTCAAGCAGCTGTTCGCGAGAGAAAACTCTGCCGATTGAAGAGAGGAGCTTGAGCAGAATGTTGTACTCCTTGAGAGTCAGCTCGAGTGCAGTGTCGTCGAGTGTGATGACGTGTGCAGACTCGTCAACAGTAAGTCCGTCAAGCTTTAACTTTTCTGCTGTCTGTTCGGGCTCGTTGCCTGATCTTCGGAGAAGTGCGGCAACACGTTTCATAAGTACACTCGGGCTGAACGGCTTTGTAACGTAGTCGTCAGCGCCTGATTCAAATCCCATCAGCTCGTCAAATTCTTCGCTTCTTGCCGTCAGCATAAGCACAGGCACGTTTGACGTTTTTCTTATTTCACGGCAGGCAGCCCAACCGTCAAGGTTTGGCATCATAACGTCGAGTATAATTACCGCTGTGTCGGGATTCTGTTCGAAAAGCTCAAGGGCGATGTCGCCGTCGTTTGCTTCGAGCGGCTCATATCCCTCACTTGCAAGAAAGTCGCAGACCAATCTGCGGATTCTTGCCTCATCGTCTGCTACAATTATTTTTTTCATTTTTATTCCATCCTTTTAATTGGTGTAACTATATTTTAGCATAAGCGTTTTTTTACCGCAATATCTTTAATAATCAGTTTACAAATTTGCAACAGCTTTACGTAATATTAGTCAAACGGATTACATATTTATTTACTCAGTGATGATTATTTTTATCGGGAGGCGTGACTTTTGCCGGGATTTGATGAAACGTATTCGGATTCAACTTTAAGAAAAAAGCAAAAAAAGAAAAAAGACAGTAAGTCTGATTGGCTTGTTACGCTGTCAACCGTCCAGCTTGTGCTTGCAGTTGTTGGTGTTGTGATTGTTTTTGCACTATCAAAAATGTCACCGATGACTTTTTCTGCCTTGCGTGATGAATTTAATATGATTATGCAGACGGATATGAGCATCAGCGAAACTTTAGGACGCATACGCAGTGTGTTTTCGCCCGGAGCCATTCAGCTTTCAGAGGAAGAGAGCACGGCGGCAGGCGGCGAAGATGTTGAAGTTTATATGGCAGAGGATAACGTCTGCTTTGCACCGCTTGATACAACTGTTAAAATGGTTGTTCCCGTCAATGGTGAAATAACCTCGCGGTTCGGATACCGTAATCATCCGATAACGGGTAAATTCGGAATACACAACGGCACTGATATTGCCGCGCCCGAGGGCACGGCAATACTGGCAGCGTTTGATGGCAGGGTAGAGGAAATCGGCTATAATAAAGTGAGGGGTAATTATATTCAGCTTTCACACGGAGGCGAAACCAAAACCCTCTATTTGCATTGCAGCGAAATAATTGCGCCGAAGGGTGCTGTTGTGAGGCAGGGCGAAGTGATTGCGAGGGTAGGTAACACAGGTTGGTCGACAGGAGCGCATCTGCATTTTTCAATTTCAGTCGGCGGAAAATATTGCAACCCGGAGTGGCTGATTAATGACGTTTAACGTATATCAAGTGCGCATCAAAGTCAGTTTTTTCTTCTTTGTTACAGCCTGTGTTGCGCTTGTGCTTGATGCAACCGATACGGCGGCACTTGCAATCTGCGCGGCGCTGATTCATGAATCGGGTCATCTTGTGTGTATGCTGATTTGTGGCGAAAGACCGTCGGAAATATTTTTGGCACCGTTTGGTATGAGCATAACACGCTTTCCTTGCGGCAGTTGCGGTCGAGAGGCTATGATAGCTTTTGCAGGGCCTGCGGCAAACCTTTTTGCAGCCGCGATTTTGGGGGCATTTATGTTGGTTTGCAAAAATTCAGCTTTATTGAAAGCTGTTGCAGTTAACATAGCACTTGCGGCTTTCAATCTTCTGCCGATCGAGCCGCTTGATTGCGGCAGGGCGTTAAGATATCTGCTCATATCAAAATTCAATACGCTCAGAGCTGAAAGAACAGCGTTTGTGCTCGGAGTAGTTTTTCTTGTTCCGCTGTCAGCAATGGGCTTTTTTGTGCTTATACGAAGCCGATATAACGTAACTCTTCTTATCGCATCTGTTTATTTATCGTGGATGCTCTTGAAAAGAAAGCAATAATCCGATATAATACCATTAACTATTGTGTTTTGGAGGAATTTATGCTTTCCGAAAGAATTGAAAGAATACTTCCGCTTGTTCAGAAACCCGGTCGCTATACCGGTGGTGAGCTGAACAGCGTTGTAAAAAATGCATCAGAGGTTGATATCCGATATGCGTTTTGCTTCCCCGATACTTACGAGGTCGGTATGTCGCATCTCGGTATAAAAATACTTTATTCGCTTGTCAATGCCCGTGAAGATGCGTGGTGTGAGCGTGTCTTTGCTCCGTGGGTTGATATGGAAGAGCAGATGCGCAAAAACAATATCTTGCTTTACGGACTTGAAAGCGGTGACCCTATCAAGGATTTTGATCTGATAGGTTTCACGCTTCAGTACGAGATGAGCTATTCAAACGTGCTGAATATGCTTGATCTTGCAGGTTTGCCCGTGCGTTCAAAAGACCGAAATGACCTTACACCCATTGTTGTTGCGGGCGGTCCGTGCGTATGTAATGCCGAGCCGATGGCGGACTTTTTTGATATTATGCTCCCCGGCGAAGGTGAAGAGGTTACAAACGATCTTATTGACCTGCTCAAAGAGCATAAGGCAAAAGGCTCAACAAAGCAGGAATTTCTGCTTGAGGCTGCAAAAATCAAAGGCATTTACGTGCCTTCTCTTTACGATGTTGAATACAACGAAGACAACACCGTTAAGGCAATCAAACCGCTTGGCACTGCACCCGAAATGGTTGAAAAGCGCATTGTAAGTGACCTTGATAAGGTCTATTTTCCCGAGAAATTTATTGTTCCCTCTGTTGAGATAATACACGACAGAGCTGTTGCAGAAATATTCCGCGGATGTATCCGTGGTTGCCGATTCTGTCAGGCAGGTTACATCTACCGTCCAATTCGTGAAAAGCAGGCTGATACGGTCAACAGAGACTGCAAGAATATCTGCGATTCAACAGGCTATGACGAGGTTTCTCTCTGCTCGCTTAGCACAAGCGATTACACTAACCTTGAAGAGCTTCTCAATAAGCTGCTTGACTGGACGGAGAAAGATAAAGTTAACGTTGCTTTGCCGTCGCTCCGTGCGGATAATTTCTCCAAAGAGCTTTCGCAGCGCCTTGCTTCCGTGCGACGCAGCGGTCTTACCTTTGCTCCCGAAGCAGGCACACAGCGTATGCGCGATGTTATAAACAAGAACATCACAGAAGAAGAGATTCTCTCTGCCGCACGCAAGGCTTTTGACGGCGGTTGGACAAGCGTCAAGCTCTATTTTATGCTCGGTCTGCCGACGGAAACTGACGAAGATATCGTTGCTGTTGCACAGCTTGCACAGAAGGTGGTTGATGAATTTTATCGCAACCCCAACAAGCCGAAGGGCAAGAGTGTAAGCGTCAGCATCAGTGTTGCTCCCTTTGTGCCCAAGCCTTTCACACCCTTCCAGTGGGAGGCACAGAATTCAAAGGATGAGCTTCTTCGCAAACAGCAGCTTGTTATCAGCAGCCTTACAAGCCGCAAGATTTCACTCACCAGACACAATACCGATATGAGCTTCCTTGAAGGCGTTTTTGCAAGAGGCGACAGAAGGCTTTCTGACGTTATCGAAACTGCGTGGCGCAAGGGCTGTAAGCTTGACGGTTGGGAAGAATGTCTGCGTCTTGATGATTGGATGTCGAGCTTTGACGATTGCGGAATATCACCCGAGTTTTACGCTAACCGTGAGCGTGCGCTCGATGAAATACTGCCTTGGGATCACCTTGATTACGGTGTTACAAAATCGCACCTTGTCAGGGAGTATAACAAGGCTCACAGTAACGAAACAACACCGCACTGCCGTGAGAAATGTGCAGGCTGCGGAGCAAATAAACTGAACGGAGGCGAATGCGATGCGCTGCGTGAGAGTGCTGCTTGCAAAAAAGGGCAGAGCTAAATATACGTCACATCTTGATATGCAGCGCTGTATGATGCGCGCTGTACGTCGTGCGGGAATTGAACTGTGGTATACCGAGGGCTTCAATCCTCATCCTTACGTTACGTTTGCTCTTCCGCTTCCTCTCGGTGTTGAGAGTGACGGCGAGCCTGTCGATATCCGCCTTGAGGGCGATATGACCAACGAGCAGGTGCGTGACAGACTCAACGCAACAATGCCTGAGGGTATAGAGGTTGTCAGTGTTGATGATGCCGTGCACAAGCCTGCTGATATTTCTTTTGCAAGCTACTGTATCGAGCTTTACGGTGTTGAAGGTCTTGCAGGAAAAATCAGAGAAGCACTTGCCTGCGGCAATCTTCCTGCCGAAAAGCTCGGCAAGGCAGGGCGTAAAAAGGTTACAAAGCAGATTAACGTGGCAGAGCTTATGGGTGAGTATACAGTTGAAGACTTGGGTGAGAGCATTGTTATCAACATAATTCTTGCTGCAGGTAGTCAGAAAAATGCAAGCCCGTTTATACTGCTTGATGCCGTCTCCGGTGTAATCGGTGAGAAGCTTGAATACCGCAAAATTACCCGTAAAGCAATTTTACTTGCAAACCTGGAAAAATTTTAAAAAAACACTTGCAATTTGAATTTGTTTGTGTTAATATACTTTAGCGTTTGTTGTCCGTCATTATCCGTGACGGGGATTAATGCAAATAACATTAAGGCTGGCGGTCCTCTTTCGCGACTGTTTCGATACGAACGCCTGTAAATTTATGGAGGAAATTAAAATGGACGCATTGAAAATCATTGCACAGGACAGCATCAAGGCTGAAAAGCCCGTCGCAGAAGTTGGCGACACAGTCAGAGTTGACGTAAAAATCCGCGAAGGTGAAAGAGAAAGAATTCAGGCTTTCGAAGGCATCGTTATCGCTCACAAGGGCAGCGGTGTTTCCGAGACATTCACAGTTCGCCGTGTATCCTACGGTGTAGGTGTTGAAAGAGTTTTCCCTGTTCACTCTCCCAACGTTGCTAAGGTTACCACAATCAGAAAAGGTAAGGTTCGCAGAGCAAAGCTCTACTACCTTCGTGACAGAGTCGGTAAGGCAGCAAAGGTTAAGCAGGATATCAAATAATTTAATTTTTCCTGAACAAAATGAGGAACAAGTCTTGTGCTTGTTCTTTTTTTTTGTTATAATATATAGTGAGTGATTATTTTTGCTCATAAATTAATCTGTTAGCCGGTGAAGAATTGAAAATAACCGAGTATAAAAAAGTTTATAACGAACCAGCTTACGTAAATGTGCCGCCGGATAAAGACGGAATACATAAGAAAATGGCTGTTACCGTTTTCGATTGGTTGTCCTCCGGTATTATTGCGGTTATCCTTTTATGTGCTGTGTTTATGTTCGGTGTCAGACCTGTCAGGGTAGACGGAGATTCTATGCTCCCGACGTTGCAGGACGGCAACTGGCTCGTTGTGTCAGCTTTTGATTTTAAGCCTGAATACGGTGAGATAGTTATTGTTACACAGCCTAATCGGACCAGCACAGGCGGTCCCGTTGTCAAGCGTGTAATTGCTGTTGGCGGTCAGACGGTTGATATCGATTTTGAAAAAGGTGAAGTGTTTGTTGATAATACTAAGCTTGACGAACCTTATATACTTGAAAAAACGTACCGCAGTTTTGATATTCAGTTTCCGCTCCAGGTGCCGGAAGGATATATTTTCGTTATGGGAGACAACAGAAACGATTCACTCGACAGCCGTTCTTCAAGAATAGGACTTATCGATGAGCGTTACGTTCTCGGAAGCTGTATTTTAAGAACTTATCCTTTTCAGAAGTTTTAACAGTGAAATTTTGGAGGAAGATATATGTGCGAAAAAGAAACAAATGAAATCATGCAGGAAAACGTTGAAAACATCGAAAATACAGAAAACGTTCAGGAAAACAAGCAAAAGCCTAAAGGTTCAATTGAACGCACTGCTGTTGAGCTTGTCTCAATAGTGGCTACATCAATTGTTGCAATTATGGTTATTTTTACTTTTGCTTTCCGTATTGTCGGTGTCAGCGGTCCTTCGATGATGGATACGCTGCAGGACGGTGACTGGCTTATTGTATCTGCGTTTATTACCGAGCCGGAGCGTGGCGATATTGTTATCATAACTCAGCCTAACGCTTTCAACGAGCCTATCGTAAAACGCGTTATAGCTGTTGAAGGCGACACAGTTGATATTGATTTTGAGACTGCAGAAGTTAAAATCAACAATGTTGTTATCAACGAGCCTTATCTCGGCAGCCCCACAACAACCGATGAAGGTGCATGGGATTATCCCATAACTCTCAAAGAGGGTCAGGTGTTTGTAATGGGTGATAACCGTATGCATTCATCAGACAGCCGCTCGCCTGATATCGGACTTATTGATGAACATTATATCCTCGGTCAGGTGCTTATGCGCTTCTCTCCGATAACAGAAATCAAATTCTTCGGTGATTACGATTATGAATGATACACAAAAACAGGTTGTCCAATGGTTTCCCGGACATATGGCAAAAACCCGCAGACTTATCAAAGAGAGTCTGTCGATGGTGGATGCCATAACTGAGCTGCTCGATGCACGCGTGCCTTTCAGCAGCCG
The DNA here is from genome assembly GCA_045637465.1 of Acutalibacteraceae bacterium. GTDB lineage: Bacteria > Bacillota > Clostridia > Oscillospirales > Acutalibacteraceae > UBA8612. The sequence continues at coordinate 66,974 of JAZTZM010000044.1, forward strand.
CAATCCGGAGCTTGATGAAATGACAGGCAAAAAACCAAGGATTGTTCTGCTCAACAAATGCGATGTTGCTGACGAAAAGGCGACACAGCAGTGGATAAATTATTTTAATTCAAACGGTGCTCACGCAATTGCGGTTGATTGCCGCAGCGGCAAAGGTCTTCAGAATTACCGTCCGCTTGTGCAAAAGGTGCTCGCAGACAAAATTCGCTCAAATGAAGAAAAAGGTATGGTCGGAAAGCCTCTGCGTGTTATGGTTGTAGGCATCCCGAATACAGGTAAATCATCCTTTATCAACCGTATGGCAGGTTCAAACCGCGCCAAGGTTGCTGATAAACCCGGTGTCACAAAGCATAACCAGTGGTTTAACATCGGTGGCGGTATCGAACTGCTCGACACGCCCGGTGTCCTCTGGCCCAAGTTTGATGACCCGAAGGTTGGCGACAGGCTTTCTTTTATCGGCTCTGTCAAAGATGAGGTTGTCGACGTTGAATTGATGGCTGTTCGTCTGATTGAGGTGCTGGCAAGAGATTATACCTCTATGCTCATCGAGCGTTATAAGCTCGGCAGTATCGAAGGACTTGAGGATTATGAGATTCTCGAGCTCATTGGCCGCAAGAGAGGTATGCTCATCAGCGGCGGTGAGATTGATACGGAGCGTGCTGCAAACACGTTGCTTGATGAATACCGTGGTGGCAAGCTTGGCAGAATTACACTTGAAAGGCCGTGAGATAAATGCCCGATTATGAATATGAAGCAAAGGCTACTTCACTCGGATTCGAGCATATTTGCGGTGTTGACGAAGCAGGCAGAGGTCCGCTTGCAGGTCCTGTTTATGCAGCTGCCGTTATTCTGCCTCAGGGTCTTGTTATTGAAGGTTTGAACGATTCCAAAAAGCTCAGCGAAAAAAAGCGTGAGCTGTTATATGATAAGGTTATTGAAAGTGCCGTTGCGTGGTCTGTAGGCGTTGCAACAGAGCAGGAGATTGACGAAGTGAACATACTTCAGGCAACTTACCTTGCAATGAAGCGTGCTGTTGAAGGCTTGCCTGTAAAGGCAGATTTTGCACTTATCGACGGCAACCGTATGCCACCGCTTGATATAAACGGCGAAACGGTAATCAAGGGTGATTCGCTCTCAATGAGCATTGCCGCAGCCTCAATTATCGCAAAGGTTACAAGGGACAGATTTATGCTTGAACTTGACGAAAAATATCCCGAGTATCTTTTTGCAAAGCACAAGGGTTACGGTACCGCACTTCATTACGAGATGATCGAAAAGCACGGCATATCACCCGTGCACAGACGCAGTTTTCTTAAAAAGCTATTATGAATCTCAAAAGAGTAAAGGGCGATATCGGCGAAAGCTATACTGCGAAATGGCTCAGACGGCATCGCTATAAAGTGACCGATACCAACTATTCCTGCCGCTTCGGCGAAGTCGATATTATTGCAACCAAGGGCGATTTTATATGTTTTATAGAGGTTAAAACACGATCGTCGGATGCCATCGACAGACCTGCAAGTGCAGTCGGTATCGCAAAACAGCGCAGGTTAATTACAACAGCACAGCATTACCTTGCTTCTTATCCGTGTGAGCTTCAGCCGCGTTTTGATGTGGCTGAGGTAATCGCAGACGGTGATAGGATAAAGGATTTCAATTATATAGAGAATGCTTTCGGAGAATAATTTAAAGGTGGTCTTTAATTTGATGTACACAAGCACACGAGATAATTCCGTGCGTGTAACTGCCGCACAGGCAATCGCAAACGGTATCTCAAAGGATGGCGGACTATTTGTCCCCACACAGATTCCGACACTCACTTCTGATGAGCTTAAGGAACTTGTCGGTAAGGATTATCAGGGCAGAGCAGTTGCTGTTCTTTCCAAATATCTTTCCGATTTCAGTGAGCAGGAGGTTGCTGAATGTGTAAGCGGCGCATACGGCGGCGGTAAGTTCAGCAGCGATAAGACAGCACCCGTTGTCAAGCTTGATTCTTCTGCATATATTCAGGAGCTCTGGCACGGTCCTACCTGCGCATTCAAGGATATGGCGCTCCAGATTCTTCCTCATCTTCTTACCCGTGCCGCAAGCAAGACGGTAGGAGATAAGCAGATTGTTATTCTTGTTGCAACTTCAGGCGATACAGGTAAGGCTGCACTTGAAGGCTTCAAGGATGTTTCCAATACAAAAATTCTTGTATTCTATCCTTCTGACGGTGTTTCTGCTATGCAGAAGCTTCAGATGATCACTCAGGAAGGCAACAACGTTGGCGTCAGCGCAATCAAGGGTAACTTTGACGATGCACAGAGCGGTGTAAAAGCAATCTTCACAGATCCCGACGTTGCAAAGCTTCTTGATGATAACGGTATGCAGTTCTCCTCTGCAAACTCAATCAACTGGGGTAGACTCGCACCGCAGATTGTTTACTATATCTCTGCTTACTGCGATATGGTTGAGCAGGGCGCAATCGCACTTGGCGACAAGATCAACGTATGCGTTCCCACAGGTAACTTCGGCAACATTCTCGCTGCTTATTATGCAAAGGAAATGGGTCTGCCGATTGATAAACTTATCTGTGCTTCAAACGCTAACAACGTTCTTACAGATTTCCTTTCAACAGGCACTTACGACCGTAATCGCAGCTTCTATACCACAATCTCTCCCTCAATGGATATTCTTATTTCATCCAATCTTGAGAGACTTCTCTATATCCTCAGCGGCGGCGACGATAAGAAGGTTGCAGGCTATATGGCTGACCTTTCAAAGAACGGTAAGTATACAGTTGATGCAGATATTCTTGAGAAACTCTCTGCTGTATTTGCTGCAGGCTGCTGTGACGACGAGCAGACAAAATCAACCATCGGCTCTGTATACAGCGATAAGAAATATCTTTGCGATACACATACCGCTGTTGCAGTAAAGGTCTATGACGATTACCGTGCTACAACAGGCGACACTAAGCCCACTGTTATCGCTTCAACCGCAAGCCCCTTCAAGTTTACTGCAAGCGTGCTTTCCGCTGTTGATGCTTCACTTGTTAAGGGCGAAGAGTATGAGATGACAAAGACTCTCTCCGATGCAACAGGTGTTGAGTGTCCTGTACAGCTTACGGGTCTCGAAAACAAGACTGTCCGCTTCAGCGAGATTATCGATAAGGGCGATATGCGTAAAGCAGTTTTCGCTATGCTCGGTATCAACTAATTAATTAACGAAAGGCTGAACGCAATGTCATTATTTGCAATCGGCGATACGCATCTTTCATTCGGCGTCGAAAAGCCTATGGACGTTTTTAACGGCTGGAATGATTATGAAAAACGTCTCGAAGAGAATTGGCGAAAAATAGTAGGTGAAGACGATACGGTGCTCATCTGCGGCGACGTTTCCTGGGGAATGAAGCTTGGTGAAGCACTGCCTGATTTCCGATTTATCAATTCGCTTCCGGGCAAAAAGCTTCTGATGAAGGGCAACCACGATTATTGGTGGGAAACCAAATCAAAGATGAAGCGTATGCTTGACGATAACTCTCTTGATTCAATTGACTTTCTCTTTAACAATGCGGTCAGATGCGGCAACATCAGCATCGCAGGCACAAAGGGTTGGTTTTACGACAGCGGTGCAGAGGATGAAGCAAAGGCGCTGAACAGAGAGCTGTGCCGGCTTAAGCTTTCTTTGCAGGAGGCAACAAAGCTCGGCGGAGAAGTTGTGGCTTTTCTCCACTACCCCCCGATAAGCAGCAGAGCTGTCTGCGAGGAGATAGTTGACCTGCTGGTTGAATACGGTGTCAGGCGCTGCTACTATGCGCATCTTCACGGTGCTTCAATCAAAAATGCTTTCACGGGAGAGTACAGAAATGTGCGTTTTTCACTGATTTCGGGTGACAGTCTTGGCTTTTGCCCCAAATTAATTGAAAAATTTTGAAAAAAATCATAAAATAATTTCCAAAACTATAGCCTTTTTGAAATTTACATGATATAATACCTTGGTTCTAAAAATAGGAGGATTTTAAAAATGAGCTTAAAATCAGTTAAAGAAGTAGAAGCTAACGTACATGAAATTACCTTGACAATTGATGCTGAAACATTCAAGGCAGCTACAGTTAAGGTATACAACAAGCAGAAGAAGGATATCTCTGTCCCCGGTTTCCGTAAGGGCAAGGTTCCCATGCAGATGATCGAGAAGCTTTACGGCAAGGGTGTTTTCTATGAAGATGCTCTCAACGATCTCTATCCCGCAGCAGTTGACGCAGCAGTTGCTGAGTCAGGCATCAAGGCTGCAAGCGCTCCCTACGATGCAAACGTTGTCGAAATTGGCGAGAACGGTGTCGAAATGACAGTTAAAGTTGCAACAAAGCCTGCTGTTGAGGTTGGCGAGTACAAGGGTCTGAGCGCAGAGAAGCCTGCTGTTGATGCTTCTGACGACGAAGTTAATCACGAGCTTGATCACCTTCGTGAGCAGGCATCAAGACTTGTAAACGTTGATGACAGAGCAGCTAAAGACGGCGATATCGTTACAATTGATTTTGAAGGTTTTGTTGACGGCGTTGCATTCGACGGCGGCAAGGCAGAAGGATATGACCTTACACTCGGCTCAGGTTCATTCATCCCCGGCTTCGAGGATCAGATTGTCGGCAAGGCAATCGGTGAGGAGTTTGACGTAAACGTTACATTCCCCGCAGAGTATACACCCGAGCTCGCTTCCAAAGAAGCAGTATTCAAGTGCAAGCTTCACAAGATTTCCGTTAAGGAGCTTCCCGAGCTTGATGATGAATTCGCTAAGGACCTTGGCGAGTACGATACACTTGATGAGCTTAAGGCAGGCATCAAGAAGGATATCAAAGAGCGCAAGCAGCAGAATGCTGACGACGCATTCGAGAACGCACTTCGCGAGCAGCTTGTAGAAAACCTCAAGGCTGACATCCCCCAGATTCTTATTGACGAAGCATTCCAGCAGAATAAGGACAGCTTCATTCAGCGCTTTGAGTCACAGGGCATCAGCTATCAGCAGTACCTTGCATACACAGGCATGGAGGAGAAGGTTCTTGATGAGCAGATCCGTGAAGAGGCTCTCAAGCAGCTCAAGCTTCGCTATGCTCTCGAGAAGATTGCAGAGCTCGAGAACTTCGAGGTTACAGATGACGATGTTGCAGCTGAGTATGACAAGATTGCTACAACATACGGCATTGATATTGAGACAGTCAAGAAGGTTGCTCCCGTTGAGAACATCAAGGATGACATTGCAGTTCAGAAGGCAATGAAGACTGTTGTTGACAACGCTAAGGCAGCAAAGAAGAAGGCTGCTCCCAAGAAGAAGGCTGCTCCCAAGGCTGCAGAAGGCGAAGCTGAGGAGAAGCCCGCTCCCAAGAAAAAGGCAGCTCCCAAGAAGAAGGCTGCAGAGAAAAAGGCAGAAGACGCTGAATAATTTCAGGTCTTAGTGGTCCATAATAATTTTCAGCATTACGACCGGCAGACCTTCGTCAGATTGAAAGTCTGTCGGTCATAACACAATATAAGGAAGGAAGATGCAACTATGAGTTTAGTACCGTATGTTGTCGAACAGACAAGCAGAGGAGAAAGACAGTTTGACATTTTCTCAAGACTCCTCAATGACAGAATTATTGTTCTCTCCGATGAGGTGAACGATGCAACAGCAAGCCTTGTTGTCGCTCAGCTCCTTTTCCTTGAAGGACAGGACAGTGAAAAGGATATCAGCCTTTACATCAACAGCCCAGGCGGCTCTGTTTCCGCAGGTCTTGCAATTTACGACACAATGCAGTACATCAAGTGTGATGTTTCAACTATCTGTATGGGTATGGCTGCAAGTATGGGCGCATTCCTGCTCTCATCAGGCGCAAAGGGCAAGCGTTTTGCTCTTCCCAACAGCGAGATTATGATTCATCAGCCCCTTGGCGGCACAAGAGGTCAGGCTTCAGATATCCAGATTGAAGCTGAGCACATTATCAAAATCAAGAACAATCTCAACAAAATTCTTGCTGAAAACACAGGCAAGGATGTTGATACAATCGCTCTTGATACCGACAGAAACAATTGGATGAGCGCTGAAGAAGCAGCTGCATACGGCCTTGTTGATAAGGTTCTTTATAAGAGATAAAGTTTAAGGAGACTTTCAGATGTCCAGAGATGGCGATATGAGAGAAAAGCCTGTTCGCTGTTCGTTCTGCAATAAGCTTCAGAGCCAGGTAGAAAAGCTGATTGCCGGCCCCGGTGTATTTATCTGTAACGAATGTGTCGAACTGTGCCATAATATTATTGAAGAAGAGGAGCTTGAAGCTCCGAAATCCAGAAATACGGGTAAGGGCAACTTTACTCTTCCAAAGCCGATGGAGCTCAAGCGCAGACTTGATGAGTATGTTATCGGTCAGGAAGAAGCTAAGGTTGTGCTGAGTGTTGCTGTTTATAATCATTATAAGCGTATCTTCTTCGGTGCGGATTCCGATGCCGAAATTCAGAAGAGCAACATTCTTATGCTCGGTCCTACAGGCGTAGGTAAAACTATGCTTGCACAGACCCTTGCCAGAACCCTCGACGTTCCTTTCGCAATTGCCGATGCCACAACTCTCACAGAGGCGGGTTATGTCGGCGAAGACGTTGAGAATATTCTGCTTCGCCTTATTCAGGCTGCAGATTTTGACATTGAGCGTGCAGAGCGCGGCATTATCTATGTTGACGAAATTGATAAAATTGCGCGCAAATCCGAAAGCACATCCATCACACGCGACGTAAGCGGTGAGGGTGTTCAGCAGGCTCTGCTCAAAATCATTGAGGGTACTGTTTCAAACGTTCCTCCCGGAGGCGGCAGAAAGCATCCTCAGCAGGAATTTATTCAGATTGATACTTCAAACATTCTCTTTATCTGTGCCGGTGCATTCGACGGTATGGAAAAGATTATTGAGAAGCGAATCGGCGGCTCTGCCCTCGGTTTTGAGGCTGAGATTAAAGATAAGAGCCAGCTTGATACGGACTACATTATGGGTCAGGCAATCCATCAGGACCTTGTCAAGTTCGGTCTTATTCCCGAGCTTGTCGGCCGTATGCCTGTTCTTACAGCTCTTCACGAACTTGACCGTAATGCTCTTGTCAAGATTCTCAGCGAGCCGAAAAATTCAATCGTCAAGCAGTATACTCAGCTTGTCGGTATGGATGATGTTGAGCTTGTGTTTGAAAAGGATGCTCTTGAGGCAATTGCCGATAAAACCCTTGAGAAGAAAACGGGCGCAAGAGGTCTTCGTTCAATTATGGAGCAGACACTTATCCCGATTATGTTCAAGGTTCCTTCAGAGCCCACAATTTCAAAGGTTATTATCACAGCTGACTGTGTAAAGAACGGCATGGCACCGCTGGTTGAGCGCGATGCTTCACGCACCGAGCGTAAGCTCACCACAACCCTCGATTTTTCCGCCGACTGTTCCAAGCACAAAAAAACAGCATATTGATAAAATAAAAGGCAACTCGTTCAAATTGCGAGTTGCCTTTTGTCATTCTTAGCGAAAGCGAAGAGTCTAAAAATGTAAACACGCAAGAACTTTCACTTCGTTCAGGATGACATATTATATACTAAAAAATAATATTGACTTTTAGATATGGCAGGGTGTAAGATATTGGTAATATTATTTAAATTTGGGGTGGTTTTATGAAACCGGCTTTCAAAAAATCTCTGGCTCTTGTGCTGGCGGCGGTAATGCTGCTCTGCGCTCTGCCGTTCACAGCATCTGCAACGACATACAGCGGCACTTGCGGTGATAATCTGAATTGGTCGCTTGATACTGACACCGGTGTGCTCAACATCACCGGTATGGGTGCGATGAATAATTGGTCATCTTATACATCTGCACCTTGGTATTCATACAGCAGTAAAATCAAAACAGTCAATATCGCGAGCGGTGTAACAACCATCGGTAGTTATGCGTTCGAATATTGCGACAGTCTGACAAGCGTAACAATCCCCGACAGCGTAACAACCATCGGTAGTTATGCGTTCGAATATTGCGACAGTCTGACAAGCGTAACAATCCCCGACAGCGTAACAACCATCGGTAGTCGTGCGTTCGAATATTGCGACAGCCTCACAAGCGTAACAATCCCCGACAGCGTAACAACCATCGGTATTTATGCGTTTTATTGGTGCGACAGCCTCACAAGCGTAACAATCGGCAACAGCGTAACAACCATCGGTGTTAGTGCGTTCCGTGGTTGTAACAGCCTTACAAGCATAATACTCCCCGACAGCGTAACATCCATCGGTAGTCGTGCGTTCGAAGGTTGCGACAGCCTCACAAGCGTAACAATCGGTAACAGCGTAACAAGCATCGGTGAGGATGCGTTCTATCATTGCGACAGCCTCACAAGCATAACAATCCCCGACAGCGTAACATCCATCGGTAATTATGCGTTCGCTTGGTGCGACAGCCTCACAAGCATAACCGTAGATGAAGATAACAAATATTTTTCCAGCAACAGCTACGGTGTATTGTTCAACAAAGATAAAACTACACTTATTCAATATCCTGCCGGTAACACAAGAACAAGTTATACAATCCCCGACAGCGTAACAACCATCGGTAATAGTGCGTTCTATGATTGCGACAGCCTCACAAGCGTAACAATCCCCGACAGCGTAACATCCATCGGTGATTATGCGTTCCGTTATTGCGACAGCCTTGCAGATGTATACTACGACGGTACAGAATCACAGTGGAAAAAGATAGCAATAGGTTCATATAACGATCCATTAAAAAACGCAACTATTCATTACAACTCAGCCGGTGGTAATTCCGAGTCTGTCAAAATAATGAGCTACAATATTTATGTAAAGGACGGCACGGTTACCGACCTGACAAACGGCAAAAAGTACAATTGCAGCTACGAAAACAGAGTCAGATATATCGTTCAGAACGTTCACGCCTATATGCCCGATTCATTCGGACTGCAGGAAGTAACCAAAGAGCTGAGAAATCTTTTTGAAACATATGAAGACCTCAACGGAGGAATTATTACGGCTAATTATACCGGTGTAGGTGATTACCGCGGTGTTCAGAAAGACACTCAAAATGAGGCATCGTTGATTTATTACAATCATTATAAATACACATTGGAAAAGTCAGGAACACTCTGGCTTTCCGAGAGCGGAGAAAAATATTCCCAACATTCTAAGGCAGGGTATTTAAGGATATTTACCTATGCATTGCTTAAAAACAAAGAAAGCGGATACACTTATCTTCATGTAAATACTCATATGGATCATAATGATGAGGCTGCACAGTTTTCTTCAGCTAAAATCATCAATTTTATCAATGACAATTTTGCTGGCTATCCTGTAGTGATTACTGGCGATTTTAATCAAAAAAATGATACTGTATCATATAAAAACTTTATTGATGCCGGCTATACCGACGCAAGAAGTGTTTATACCGGCAGCACGGTTACATTCCCCAATCCGTTTAATCAGGGCAAAAATGGTAAGCCAGATGGAATCAAAACAATAGACCACGTTTTTGCCAACGATTACTTTGAAGTAAGCGATTACACTGTATATGATGAAGATTATACAAACAAATCAAAATACGGCAATTTCACGCTTGATTATCCTTACCCCTCCGACCATCACCCTGTTGTTGTAACATTAGACGTTGTTAAAGAGAGCAACCATCAGCCGGATGCTTACAACCTCGGTGAAGAAACCTACAGCTTTATAAATTATTCAGATAACCATTCGGACGGACATTGCTTCGGTATGTCTATGACAAGTGCCGGTTACCATATAGGCATTTTGGATATCACCTCAATCGGCGGAAATATGTCTGACGATGTATACTCTTTGGACGATACTGCAACGGTCAAAAAACCTATCTGTCGCTATCAGGATATACAAGGTAGATATGTAAACAAATCAATGGTAGCAGGCGGAAGTTATTTCACATCTTTTCTTGGCTTTAGTAATATCGATTCCGACTGGGCACAAGTTGTAAAATATGTCAAGAATCACGATTATGACAATCTTGGTACATTGCAGATTTGTTTCAGCAAATCCAAACAAGGTGCACACGCAGTAAACTTCCTTAGATACGAAGTGGTTGACGGTCAGGAGAGAATTTATGCCTATGATAATAATTTCCCCGACACCGAAGTTTATTTCTATAAAAGCGCTGACGGCAGCATCCTTGAAGCGCCGAAATCAACATTCTCGGGCGCTATTACAAGTATTGGTTTAGTAAGCGTAGAAAAATATTTCAGCATTATAGGCGATTATAATTCCACACGTTATATCTTTGCAGATAAGGACACCATTTCCATTAACAGCGCAACTGCATATCCGCTGATGTGTGGCGACAAAGAACGTGTAGTTTTTGAAATCCCTGAAGACGAAGAGAAAGTTGTAATCACTCCGCTTGTTGAAAACGCTGAGTTTGAGTACCTCAATGTTGAATATTCATTCGATCAGGCAGCGGCAGGACAGATAGGCGAATTCACGCTTGCACAGAATGAAGAAACTGCAGAAGACACCGTAGAGTTAACATTTGTTGATGTTCCGCAGAGCATTCAAATTAAAACACCTTCCGTTACAACCGTCAAATACGGTGAAACGCTTGTGCTGCAACTCGAAGACGTTGAGCTGCCCGAGGGTTGGAAAGTGGAATGGAGCTTAATCGGCAACGCTGTAACACAGAGCGTAAGCGAAGACGGTAAGGAGTGCCGTGTAACTTCAACCGCAAGCGGCAACGTAAGTGTTATCGCAACACTTGTTGACGAAAACGGTGAGCCTGTGCTCAACAATCTCGGTAACGAAATTGACACTTTTATAAATCTTAAATCCAACGCCAATTTCTGGCAGAAGATAGTTTCGTTCTTCAAAAACCTGTTTGGCATTAACCGAATAATCTACTAAGACAAACCACCCGACTTGAGTAAAATCAAGTCGGGTGATTTAATCATTATATTACATTGTAGAAAGATCGTACGGTGTGCGCTGATATACAAAGTAGTTCAGCCAGTTTGAAAACAGCAGACTGCCTGCGCCTCTCCATTTGATAACCGGCACCTTTTCGGGGTTATCATCCGGAAAGTAGTTGACGGGCACGTCAATCTCAAGCCCTGCGTTAACGTCTCTGAAATACTCTTTTGCAAGCGTGTCACGGTCATACTCTGCGTGACCGCAAGCGTAGAAGTTGCGGCACTGCATATCAGAGAGAAGATGAACACCGGCTTTTGACGAGTACGCAAGCACCTGCAAATCCTTGATATGAGCGATATCGTCTATTCTTACTTCTGTATGCCTTGAATGAGGCACGTAGAATTCTTCGTCAAAGCCTCGGAGTAACGGATGATATAAGTCAAGCGCTCTGTGTTTGAATACGCCGAACATCTTTTTGTCAAGCAAATGCTTTTTCAAGCCGTATCTGTGATAAAGTCCTGCCTGAGCACCCCAGCAGATATGGAATGATGAATATACGTTTTTGTCCGCCCAGTCAAAAATTGTGCAAAGCTCGTCCCAGTAGTCAACGTCTTCAAACTCCATTTTCTCAACCGGCGCACCGGTAACAACCATACCGTCATATTTATTGTGCTTGATTTCATCAAATGTTTTATAGAAAGCAAGCATATGCTCAGCTGATGTGTGCTTTGATTGATGTGTTGCTGTTTGAAGCAGCTCAATCTCAACCTGAATGGGGGAGTTACTGAGAAGCCTGAGAAGCTGAGTTTCTGTTTCTATTTTTGTCGGCATAAGGTTAAGTATAAGAATCTTAAGCGGACGGATATCCTGGGATACAGCACGCTCGTTTGTCATCACAAATATGTTTTCGCCTTCAAGGCTGTTTTTTGCCGGCAGATTCGCATCAATTTTAATTGGCATTTTCTGTTCTCCAAATGTCTTATATAGATGTATATAATTATACAATATAGTATATAATAGCAGAAACCATAAAAATATACAAGAGTCTTTGCTCAAAGTTTTGATTTATGGGCAATTTTAATAATTTGGTAAAAATAACAAAAAAGTTGGTAAAAAGGTGTTGACAATGACCAAACATTATGTTACTATAGCAAAGCGCTCGTGAGGAGTGCAGACAACTTAACAGCGGACTGAAAAAAGTTCAAAAAAGTTGAAAAAAAGTGTTGACAAGCCTAAACGGATGTGATATAATTCATAAACGTTGCGGCAAGAAAGCGCAACACGAAACGCACCTTGAAAATTAAACAACGATTTAAAAGAACAAACCCTTGAAGATTCTTTTACGAAGTTTAAAGTACTTCAAACAGTAATTCGG
>JAZTZM010000045.1:0-1047 GCA_045637465.1 Acutalibacteraceae bacterium
ATATTCTCTCATTTCACAAAAAACTCCCAAAGAAAAATACCTTTCCGCCCGCATTTTGGGTAAAGCCATTGTTGGCAGTCCGATAAGTGTAACCTGAATGAATCCAGACAAACACCAATCGGACTTATGGCACAACCGAAACAAATATCTCCGTTTGCTGATGGTATGAGGACATACCGTTAGCAGGCGGAGATTCTTGTTTTTGTCCGGTCGTGCAAAGAAGTAGGCTTTACCTTTCCACCCGCTTGGAATTTTTCTTTTCAGCTTCTTCGTTTCGTTGTCGGCATAAATGCTGACAACCAACCTCTGATGGTAGCATAAGCGAAGGAAAAAGTCTTTCCGTTTTCGTCAAAAGTAGGCTTCCGACAAAGACGTGAAGACACATTCCTATTTTCGCTTATGGGCAAGTCCCTTTCTTTTTAGCCGTCTTTAGCCGGATATTCATTTCTATTTGAATCTGCCACAATCATCCGTTTACCTCCATCCGTGTCTTCTCATATCCGCATCAGCAGGTCATTTCCGTTTCGGTGGCGAAGGTATTTCCGGGATTTTAACCCGATAGCAAGGACAAGCCTCCTGTTTTCCGCAAAAATCTCCACACCTACGGGTAGTATTTTTCCGAAAATCCTTGCAATCGCTAATCCCTACACCTTTGATAGCCACAGAAACGAAAACGACCGATGCGACAAGAAGACGCATAAAAAAAATGTCGGATAAACGAGTGGCAGATAGTTCAGTAGAAACTCAACTCCCTCAGCTCTCAGATCCGCATAAATAAAACATCAAAATCAAACGGATATGACAACAACAATGGACATCAGACAGCCTTTGCAAGTTATGGCAACTGCAATCCTTACCCTTGTACTTTGGGTGTTGGGCATCGTGTGGCACATCGTGAAAGAGATTATTAACGGAGTTTTCCGAATGGCTATCGGCTTCATCGTACTCCTTGTTTCGGTGGTCGGCTTTATCGGCTTAATCCTTTGGTTACTTACACTATAAACATCAACGACTATGGCTAAGAGAAGAAACAAGACCGCATCACAG
>JAZTZM010000046.1:0-48760 GCA_045637465.1 Acutalibacteraceae bacterium
GAGCATTGCTCTCGCTTTTACAAATGATGTCTTATGTAACGGCTTTGAAATTTAAAATAATCTCAAAGGCATACTGTTTTCTAATCCCGCATCACCGGAAGCATTCGCCACGTACAGTATCAACAAAGGTGAGGAGTGCGATAAATTTCTCTTAGCATATCGCCAGCTTTGGGCGGACTCATATCCGCAATCAATTACATCGTTATTCAATTGTCAAATTTAAATTTAACTTACTATACCACACAGAACATTTGTTTGTCAATAGGTTTTGTAAAATTTTTCATATTGTATTTGACGGCAAAAGTACTGTCATCATTTCAAAAACATTCTGAGTTCTCGGTGAGTTGACGGCAGATATGACGTCACAAAATATTTTCCGACAATAAAAAGTGTTATCACGAAAATCGAGTGTATGATTTAATTAGTTGTTCAAATAGTTCGCAATGTTCAATATTTTATTTATCACGCTTTGATCTTCTGCGGCAGGTGCTTTATTCGTATAAAAACTACCAACCAAAGGATAAATCTCTGTTACATTGATATGATGCAGTATGGTGCAGACGGTTTTATATGCAACTTCAGGATTGCCGTCACCACCGCCGATAAGGATTACTGCACCTTTCTTTGGCTTGATCGAATGTGTTTGGTTACGAAAATACTTTGCCGCAAAGTATGTTTGAAATCTGCTGCAAACATCAAGCAATTTACCTGTTGGTTGTGAGAAATAAATTGGTGAAGCAATTACAACGTTATCACAGCCAACAATATAATCATATATTTCTGTCATTTCGTCATTAATTGAACAACCATCATTGTTCCAACAATAACGGCAATCAACACAAGCAGAAATATTTGAATAATAAGCATTTACTATTTTGTATTCGCCATTAAGTTGCTCGATAAACTTGTTGATTAAACTGACTGTATCTCCGTCCTTACGAGGAGAGCCGTTTAGAATAAGAGTTTTCATAAAATCACCATTTTTACACTATCTTCTTTATTAACCCATAACTCTTTTTAAAATAGTCGTGTGATTCGTAAAACGCATGAGCATCCTCTCTTGGCAAACCGCTGTTAAGAAGGATAACTTCAACATTGTTTTCTTTTGCCCATTGTTCTGCAGTTTTGAGCAATGTGGTACCAATACCCTTTCTGCGATATTCTTTAGAAACAGCAAGAGCAATAATTTTCATACCCTCATTCTCAAGTTCAAAGGCAAGATAACTGACACAACCTAAGTAGCCAACAACTTTATCACCGTCACAGGCAACAAAAATCTGATAGTTACCACGTTTCAACATTTCATCGATACGGTTATTCAATTTATCCAGTTCACAGTTGTATCCTAAATCGTTTTCAAGAATATCTCTGATTGCAGAAATATCCTCGCTTTCATATTTTCTGTAAATCATTTTTTTGTCGATTTATAAAATCTAATCCTTTCTTGGTTATATAAATAAACTTAAGCATATTTCTATTACTTTTACTTTCAACATATCCTAAATCTATTAATTGTTCTATTGCTTCTTTATATTCTATCTTATCTTCGGTTGTTGCGTTTGCACATAAATCACGATGATTACATTGAATTTGAACAATGTTAAAAACATTACTGTAGATTGCATATTTTTCTTTTGAGTTTTTTATTTCAAATAGAATTTCTTGTGATTTTATTGAAATATCAGCTTCTAAAAGTTTTACATTTGAAATGGAAGCAGTTAAAAACTCATTATATTTTGCTTTTGCACTATTGTCATCAAATTTTTTTGGTGATCTCTTTAAAAAAAATGAAAATAACTCCTGAGGCTCAGAATATTTGGGAGAAAAAGTTTTTGTTCGAGAATCTATAAATCCCTTCATATCACTGAACGATAAATCGCCCAATAATATGGGGACAATTTCCTTTTCATCACTAATCCAAGCAGCGCCCATTTCATTGAGGCAATATGAGCTTTCGTAAAAATTAGGTGTTAATAGAAAAACTATCAAATCTGATTCTTTAAAACTCTTTTTTACCACATCGGGGAAATTTTTGCCCAATTCTACTCCATTGTGAAATTTAGAAGAATAAAAAATATTACTTTTATCAAAACCTAAACTTTCAATAAAATCAAGAAACTTGTTACCAATTTCTACATCCTTTACAGAATGGCTAATAAATATTTTTTCCAAAATAATTTTTACCGCCTCTCAAAACACAACATTAAAAATTCTTTATATATCCGTATTTCTCAGTTTGCCTGAACATCTGCAATATGTTGTGTTCGTTTAAAAATCAATTCCAACGCTTAAAAACAACGATTTCAGGTTCTGAACCTTCTTCGCCGTATTCACAGACTAAAAGGTATTTTTCATCAGCTGTTAAGCCATAACATCTTAAACTGTCTTTCTTTTCAAGCTGATTTATATAATATGTTTTTTCGTTATTCCAGAGCTTTACAGTCTGACCGCAAGGTATTGGAAAATCAAGGTTGACAAAATCACCCTTACTTTCATAAAGTTCTGTAACAGTCTCCATATCGGCAATACCTAAATTATTAAATTCTTTTATAAGTTGTTCTTTCATATCTGCACCTCATCAAAAAGAAGCTTTTCAATAGTAACGCGAGGACGCCACCAGGCTCTTGCTTGTTCAAATTCGGGATACGGAGTATACCATTTCCAAGTGATGTCAAATCCGCCGTCTTCCATTTGCAGTTTACCTAAAATATCTTTTTCTGCAGCAATCAACGGTTTGATTTCAGGAGTTATAAGTTCCAAATAAGAGCTTGAGAAAAAGTCAGACGGCATCGGTACATATTCAACACCGTATTTTTCAATATCCTTGCATATGGAATTATCAATAGCTTTACACAACAAATCTTTGAAATGTTCCAAATCAATTATATCCTTAATGCTGTTTGATTTCAAAAGCTCATATGTAAGCAGAAAACATTTCAATGAATCTCCGCTTATTTCTTCGGCTGTTTCAAGAAATTCAAATCCTTCTTTTACGATTTCTTCATAAAGAGAAGTACGATTGCCGTAGCAAACCAAAAATGCCGACAAAGATATTGACGGATTAAATCCGCTGATACCGTCACCTTTTTTCTCCCACCAGATTGCATGAGGATAATCCTTGTTACTGTCTATCGCAAACAACCAACGTTTTTTATCTTTATCAAAAGAATCGTGAGATTCAAGATATTTTACTATTCTTTTTACAATGTCAGAATTTCTGTCAAGTGCATTCACACGGAAAAGAGTGATTATAGCATCATTTGTTGTAATAGGACTTGAATTAGGGTTGAAAAAGTCAGGCTCAAGAGCATTACCAAAGCCTCCGTCAATATTCTGAAATTTTGAAAGCTCATCAATAACAGCTTGATTCGATTCATTTTCAAAGAAATAATTGTAAACCGCCAATTCAAGAGGTCGTGCATTTTGTAAAACAAATTCAATTGCTGCGTTCTTGTTCATAGTTTCATCCTCGCACTTTTGATATAACCATTATACATTAACCGTCTGAATAAAGCAACATCACCTTAGCCATATACGACCAAGGTGATGTTTGTTATATTATTGTTCTCCGAATTTTAGAAATGCTTTTTTAAACGCACCTATTTTGCGTGAAGATGTGTAAACCGGATATTCCATACCTCTGTATTTTACTTTAACCCACTCTTTTGTAACTTCATCGACATAATTGAGATTAACGATAAAACTGTGATGCGGTTGGGCGAATACTTTCAAGTCGAGAATACCCTTCCAATGTTCAAGTCGGTAGTTGGTTTCGATCTTTCTGTCAGTCAGATACAGAACTGATTTTCTATCCTCGATTGCTATGTAGAGAATCTCGTGCGGATAAATTCTACAAACATCTTTATTGCTTGTTTGCACAATGATTCTGGAGTTACAACAATGCTTTTTACAAGCGTTTTCTTCATTGCTTAAATCAATGCAAAATCTGTCACAGCCGCAACACTCGAGCAGATTATACGCAATATCATTTTGATCCATAAATTCAATCAGTTTAGCTTTGGTTGCTTCCTTTTCTGCCGCATTGCATACTAACGAATCCATAAAAATACCTTCCTCATTCAAAATACAGAAATGAACTTCTATATATAAATGACGAAAATCGTAAAATGTTACGGAAAAATTTTTGCTTTTTCAGACTTTCTCTGTTTTCGACAAATGTGCACCCGTTAAATTGTGCAGAATTACAATACAAAAAACAATCTATTGCACATATTATTTTGGGCTTGTTTTCAATATCAGTTAGCAAAAATAAAAATAGAAAATCCGCACCACAGCATATTTGCTATGGGACGGATTTTTTTAGCATATCAGCAGATAAAACAACTGTAACTAGAGGAATATAAAAACTGCTAAAATGGTTTCTTTAGAAAGCTGTACAACAGTTTAATCTCAAACAATGTTTTTTACAATCTATTCAACATTAGCAAAAACATAATCATATATTTTTGCTAATTGAAAATACTGTTAAAATTGAGAAAAGAGAACCTTGGCAAAGTCACTTTGTTTTTTAGCCACATCATCTGCTTTCAAAAGAAAAGCTAATTGAAATCGGCGAATATCACACACTTTTTCTGCTTGAATATTTCGTGTGATTCTTCCACGAGACATACCTAAATTTCTGCTTATTGCACGAACCTCAATTATATTTATCTGATTGTTTTTCTTTTTTGACATTTATAGTTACCCCTCTAGTTCTTGTATGTTTGCTTATGTAGATACGACAAGAAATCTTGTTCATCATTATCAACTATATATGACCATGCTGCGTTAATGCTATCAAAAAAAATCCCCATTGTCAATGCTGCGCTATATAAAATATCTGCTGTTCTTTTGTCAAATATTTCACATTCATATTTATCATTCAAACTATCGCAACAGAAAAAACCATAAATTTGTTTATCAGATTTGTAATCACATATAATGGGTACTACAGCAGTGCAATTATAATATTGTATGCAGTTCGGAAAGTTTTCATTAAGATAATCTTCCATTGCGTTGGTAATATTATTTTTTATATACGATTCATGGGACAAGCATTTATGAAAGTCGCCATTTAAATCTATACAATAATGTCTACCGCCTATCTCGCGTTCTTTTTTGTCATATGTTTCTTTATCTCTGAAGGCAGTATAAATTCGCATCTTTTTAGGGTCTGTGCTCGCCCTATATGTAAAATCAAATAATTTTAAAGACATAGATACATTTAACGATATTCCTTTACTACGCAAATCGTTGATTATTATGCCTAATGTTTCTTCAACAACACCTTTTACATATCTGTTGTACAAGTTATAAAGAGATTTTCTGTATTTTTGTCGTTCCTCCTCTATTTGCGATTTGCAAAGCTCAATATAATCTTCACTATGTTCTTGGTTTTGAAGTTTTTCTTTTATGTGATTGATACTACAATAATATCTATCAGACTCATCACAAATTAAGGTTAAAAAGTTGTTTATTCTTTTGTTAATATTCTTACTGTATACCAGTGCTTTTTTTGTGAGTTGAATATTCAAATCACAAACCATATTAATATCATTTATCTTTTGAGTCGATTCATTTATGAAGTGATTATTTTCTTCTACGGCTTCACTTAATAGTGTTTTGTTTTTTTGAAAAGAGTAAAATGTGATAACACACATTATTAATACAATGATTTGGCATCCTATTACTGAAATGGCAATTACAAAATTGTTTGGAGAATAAATAACTGTAATAATAGAAACAAAAATACCCAATAAAGATATAACTATTCCTATTGTAAAATTCCACGACTCTTTATGTTCGTTATATTTTGTCATAATTTTGTTGGCTTTTGATTTTTTATTTTCGCTCTCTGTATGATTGTTTTTTGCATTCATTGTTTTCACTCCGTTATTTGTAATTTTTGTTCATTATAGAAACATTCACCCAGAATAAGTTTAAAACTGTTATTTGCTAGAATATAGTAATTTAGAAAGTAATCGTTTTCAATTTAAAAAACAAAAATGCGGTTATTTTCGACAAAAATGTATATTATTCGGCAATAAAACACAAAAATCCACACCATACCATAGCTGTTACGCTACATATGGTGTGGGATTAATTTTACTTGATTTCTATTAACAAACAACATCAATCTCGTCTTCGCCTGGCACTTCAAATATTGAAGCGAATTTTGCGGCGAGGTTATCGTCGACATAATAAGCACTTGTTTCATTTGCAAGCACAGCGTTGTTTCTCTTATATAGACGAGATTTCCATGTTTCATCGCTTATATCAATGTAATGAAGCTCACATTCGATATTACGGGACTTATAAAATCCTTTTACAAACTCCCGTTCTGCTTTTGTCCAGAAGCCCCAATCAAGAACAATGTTGATGTCTTTCTTGATAAGTTCCAATGATTTGTTTAACAGATATTTTTCTGTTCTTTCCACATATTCATCGTGTTTATCACCGCAATGCTGACCGAAAAGAGCAAGAGTTATTTCATCAACCGAGAGCAATACAGCATTGTTTTCAGCACAGAATTTATTTGCGTATGTAGTTTTACCGCAGCAAATTTTGCCGCAAATTAAATAGACTTTTGCCATCAGCAACACCTTCTTATTTGTTCATTTTATCAACAAATTCGCCGTTTCTTGCCGTCAGCTCGACCCATGCAGGTCTGAAACCGCTTCTGATAGCATTACGAACCGATTTGATGTTCGACCAAGCGGCACAGTAGAACGGTACTTTGCCGAGCCTCAATGTTTCAATTGCAAGTCTGCTTGTAATAGCGGATGCAATACCTTTTCTTCTGTATTCGGGCAGAACATCAACGCCAATTTGATACATTGTTTCACAGTCAGCAGAACAGCCTGCAAGTCCTATGAGCTTGCCGTTATCGAATGCACCGACAGCGAGTTTATCAAGATGCCTTCGGCTTTTGCACAAAACGTTGCCCCATTCAGCGGTATAATACTGCTCAAAATCTTCGGGTAGTAAAACCTTTAGCTCATAATTGCAAGGTAATTATTTGAGTTCGTTGACATTAGGCAGAAAATATTCCGCCATAAAGCAGACTTTATAGCCGAACTCTGCCAACTTTTCGTTAAGTGCAATGACATTTGGTGATTCAAAGCAATGCTCAACGGCATATTTGCCTATGTACCATTCAACTGTTTCCTTCATTCTCGGGCTAACTTGTGCAACAATATTGTTTCCGTATGATACCAAATCACAGTCAAGGGGCAAGGGCATATATGCCCTGGCTTGTTCATTTTTCTGTGATAAGACAACCTTGTCTTCGGTCGCAAGAAAATCCTCTGCGTTGCAGTTGCAGTCATACGCAGATTGTTGTAATGAGATTTGTAATATTTCTTGGTTTGTCATAGTTACTCCTATTTGCTTGCTTTCAATGTAAATGTCGCACCCCAGTTATTCAGGACTTCAACGGAAGAAAAACCTGCTTCGAGCAGAACTTCGGTTTCGTGGGCAACAGTCAGCGGGGTATCATAATGGTAAAACTCATTATCATCAATGCCTTGTTCCTTTTTGAGACGGAGCAACTCATTTCGGAATGTTTTCTCATCTTCATCCGACAAGGCAAAATAATCGGTAAGGATAAAATATCCGCCGTCTTTTAATGCTTTGCAGAGTTTCGCATAAAGCGGTATCTTTTCTTCTTTCGTGAAATGGTGCAGAGATTCAACCGAAACTGCGGCATCAAAAGTGTTTTCTCCAAACAGGACATCAAAATATGAGCCGCAAATCAAAGTCAAATCTTTTTCAGGGAACTTATTTTTCAATGCGTTCAGCATTGATTCGGTTAAGTCGATACCGGTTATTTGTGCCGAAGGGTTGAGTCTGAAATAATGTTCCAATTCCAAACCCGTACCGCAACCCAAATCAATGATTTTTGCACCATTAATGTTGGGTAAACAGTCGGCGGTATATGGATAAAATACATCAGACGATTCGATGTTTGTCATCATATGTTCATCGTAACCGTCCAAGCGTTTATCAAAAAATTCATTCATTTTTTCAAGCATTTTATTTGCTCCTAATTACAACTCTTTTCTGAAACAAATCACACGGTTTGCTTCTTCAAAACCCATTGCCATATGGAAATTGAAACTGTTTGTGTTGTCAAGTTCACAATCACTTGCGAACTCGGAACATCCTTTTTCTTTTGCCCACAATTCACATTCGTGTAACAGTTCTTTAGCATATCCCTTATGCTGATGTTCGGGAACAACAAATATTCCTTCGAGATAACCAACGGGAGATGAGTGTGTACCCTCAACATAATCGTGGCGAAGCTGACATTGTGCAAAACCAATGGGCATATCGTCAACATATTTTATAAAACAAGCAGCATCTTTGTTGCTAACAATCTCGGCAAAATCTACATCGAGTTCCGAAACTGTGTGATTACTCCACATCTGTATTGCTAACTCTGCTAATATTTTTGTGTCGTTTGGAGTTGCTTTTATTATCATAGTTGCACCTCTTTTGTATACCAGCTCGGCACGGGATTCTGCATAGTATCATACCATTCAAGCACTTCGTTTGCAAGCTTTCGCATAGTCTGAACTTCGCCTTCACCATACGGAATTGCCCATGGTAGAGAAGTGATTGTACCAAGGCTGATATAAAACGCAAGAAGTTTCCAGAAGTCCATAGGTACATTGTTATCAAAATATCCGTTGACCATACCCGAAGCAAAAAGCGGAGAAGCTTGTGCACACCAAGTAATACTCTTGAATTCTTCCCAAGGGTCACCGAAATCGTAGCGGTCAAAGTCGATAATAACAACTTTACCATTTTCAATCATCATATTGCCGATGTGGTAATCGCCGTGCTGAAACACCTGCGGTCTGCCCTTGAGCAGATAACGGTTTGCGTTGATGAAGTCAATAAAAGACTGACCGTTATCATATTTCAGCGGACATTCGTTATATTTCCTGATTCTCAAATCTGCTTTATTGTTAATACGGGTTTCCCAATCCTGCTGGTTTTCGGGTGCAGGAATTGAATGAATTTTCTTTAAAATTCTGCCTGCTTCAAGACCGAGTGCATACTGCTCTGAGTCTGCAAGATACGGTATAACATCATTTGCATCCTTGCCGTCAATCCAAGTTTGCAATATGTAAATACCCTCGTCACATTCGCCGATTTCAAGTGACTTGCACATAGGAATACCAAGTTTTGCAACTTCTTGCTGCATACGGAACATATTCTCACGGTTCGCACTCTTTTCAAAAGGTGTAACACGCAAAAGATATTTAGTTCCGTCGGCGGTTGTGACACAGTATTTCTTGTCGCACGACCAACCTTTATTTATGGGTTCTTTTGATATAAAATTAAGCATTTTTAAATCCTTTCAACCACTCTACAGACAGCTTCAATCCGTCGATAGTTTTTGTTTCTAAAACTACACGGCAATTATGCTCGTTGGCAAGATTAATATATTTTTGAATATCCATTTCACCCGTACCGAGTGCGAGGTGATTTTTTGTTTTCTTTGTATCGTGCAGATGAATATGGCGCAGACGGTCTTTGTATTTCATAATGAATTCTTCATCTGTACCGCCGATACCGTGATTGTGTCCGACATCAAAAGTCAGAGCAAAAACCTTGCTTTTCAAAAGCAGTTCCACGGCTTCTTTCTGAAACTCCTCATAACCGTCGCAGTTTTCGATACAGATTTTTATATCAGCATCACCAACAGCATTTTCGCACATTTCTCTGAATTTCAAAATAATATTTAGATACTGCTCTTTGTATTCCGAGAAAAGATAAATCTTTCTGTCGGGCAGAGTGAAATATACGCCCTTTGCCATATGCATATTAATTACTCTGATACCAAGCTGTTTTGCAATTTCAATGGTATCAATAACGGTTTTTATGTAAGCCTCTGCAACATAAGGGTTAAAATCGCTGACATTTAGATTTTCGTCAAGGTGAATAGTGTAGTAAACGCCGTACTTGTCAGCAACGCTTTTGAAATATCCCACATCAATTTTATCAAGCTGATACTGAGGCATATTCATATTAAGTTCAATGAAATCAAGTTCCAATTCCGCACACAATTTCGCACATTCTTCAAGCGTGCTTGTTTCAATCAATGTGGGCATACCGTAGTTTGTCAGTTTCATAACTCACCTCTGTCGGGCGTAATCCTTAATTTCCTTGTTATTCTTTTCCGTTTATGTTGTTGTGACCATTGTGATTGTTCTCTGCATTTTTAGGTGCAGTAATTTCCCACCAATCCAGTTGCTTGGTCCTCATTTCATTAAGCATTGATGTTAATTCTTTTTTTGATTTGGAGTATAAATGAGTTGATAGGAAAACATTTATTTCTGAATATATGTATGTTGAAATAATTAATAACTTCTATATATGCGTCTTGCAACTTATTACCTTTTTCAAACTGCCTATTATATATCATGTCATCATAATTATTTACCATTTCAGCAAGGAGTGTTAAATATTTACTATATGAATCAAACAGCTCTTTCTTGTAATTGAAATAATATTTACAAATTGATAAAGTAAAAAACATATTATGCTTTTCGGTTTGCATTTTACTTAAGATAGATAGTTTGAAAATTGGTGCTTCAATATTGTTTTCTTTAGCAATAATTTGGTTTAAAATTTCAGTGAAATTTAATGCAGCAAAGTCATTATAGCATTTAATTACTTGTTTTCGGTATAGTTCCACTATAGATTTCTTTTCGCTTTTCCAAAACATTTCTTCTTGTTTTAACAAAAAATCATCATTTTCTTCTTTGTATTTAGCGTTGATTTTAATTGCAATTACCCCAAGAACAATTGTAGCAATACCGCTTACCCAACCACTCACCGTAGTAAATATATTTGCACCACTTTCACCGTGAAAAAAGATAGCTAATATAAAATTAACAATCATAGCAACTGATGTTAAGCATACTGCCAAAACTATTTTTGATCTTTTCATTTTTTGCCTCCTTAATAACAAAAGGCACCCCCAAAACGGAGATGCCTGCAATTCACAGAAAGATATATATTACATCAATCGCAAACGGACAAAACGGCTCTCCGATTCATTGTGTTAATCATCATTGTCATCTTGTCCACCTGCCTTTCAATGTTTTTATCAGTATAGCACTGACAGTGTGAAAAGTCAATATTTTACAGTGCTGTCAGGTGTAAATGAAATTGAACACTTCAAGCTGTTGCAGATTAAAAACACTATTTTTCAGTCGAATATTAAGCGTTTTTGTCGAAAATTCAAGCGTTTTTGTAAATTTGTTGTCAAGCAACGATATATATTATAATATTTTATTAATTAAATATTATCTAAAGGAGACTAGAAATATGGCAGAATCTTTTAAACTTCCAGCATCCTCATTTGAGGAAATTCTTAAAATCATTCAAGCGTATGCAAATGAAAAAGAGGGCGTAAGCTTGTCTTTAGATGATATCAGTCAATCTACCGGAGTACCTCGAACAGTTGTCAGTGCCAACAATGGTTTTTTTGTTCAAATCGGATTAATCACAGAAGGAAACAAAAAATCTGCTACTGATACAGGACGTTCTCTTGGACGAGCTTATATTTCCAAAATAGATGATGAAATCGAAAGAATTTGGAAAGAAGTTGTTGCAGAAAATGATTTTTTAAATCGAATGATTTCTGCTGTTAGAATTAGAAATGGTATGGATAGGAGCAGCTTTCTTAACCATATAATCTACTCTTCTGGACAAAAAGATACAAAGCAAAACCGTACCGGTGCAGGCGCAATCATTGAGATTATGAAAACTGTAAATATTCTTAGTGAAACAGATGGAAAACTTACAATAGCAGAAACATCTGAAACTGAGAATATTACTAAACCAACACCTGTGGTTACCCAACCAGCAACAACAGAAACAACTCCTAATAATCTAAAATTTTCATTACCTACACAAACTCAAACTGGTAATTCGATTACAATTAACATTAATATTGATTGCTCTGTTGCTGATTTAGATAGTCTTGCGGAAAAACTAAATAATCTTTTAAATGGTTTATCACGGTAATCTTAATAAGGAGTTAATGAAATGGCATACAATATAGTTTTGACCACTGCTGAAGATATTGTTGCTGTTGTTGATGCTGTTATTGCAAAGGGACACGATGTAAATATTGATTTTATTTCAGAATTTACTGGAATAGCTACAGAAACTCAAGTGACCAAAGCTTTGGATATGGCTATTGAACTTAAAATGGTTGTACGTGAAGCTTCCGGAAATTATTCTGTTGACTCTTTTCTTGCAAAAAAACTTGTTACGGCAACAACTGATGACGAGAAAGCCGTTATTATGAGAATGATATTAGAACAATATTATCCATATACCGTGTTTAAAACCCGTTACAGTTTTACTCGTTCAATAGAACAAGCATGTATCCAAACAAAAATACTATGTTCGCTTTCAGCAAACGATAGAGATATTAGGAGCACATTAATTAGTATTGCAACATATGCAAAGGCATTAAAAAGTGAAGGTGCTAATTTATATAGTTTTGTAGAAGAGGAAAATATTTATCCATTAATAGAATCTTCTTTAATGAATAGTGCGGTGGCAGAAATGTCTCTGCAAGATTTTTTTGGAGAAAGAATATATGATTCTCTTAATATTACCACTATTATAGAACCGCTTTTTGATGCATTTCAAAAAGCTAAAGCAACTAATCCTGACACAAGAGCAATAATTGTATATGCAGCTAATGCTTTCGAGTCATTTCTTGATACATATGCAATAAGCAAAGGTGTTTCGCTTGCTGGTCAAAATGGTATCCTCCAAAAAAGAAATGCCCTATCAGCGTGTTTGTCGAAAAAGCATAAAGGAATGATTGATTATATAGGTCAAGTTCGAAACGCAGCAGATCATGGTGCAGATTCTGATGAAAATGGATTGATGTGGACTGTAACACGGGATACTGCTCTTATATACCCCTGCATTGTAGCAATTGTAATAAAAAATATTCTTCAAAGAGATAATGGTTCAATTGAAGTTTGAGATTGTTTTCAAAACAAAATAATTACAAGCAATATTTATATACTATATCAATAACTTGAAATGCCACTGCTATTATTGCAGTGGCATTTCTTTTATAGATAAATCAACTCTTCACAAACATTCTCTCTCGCTCGTGTTTCAATATTATTCATTCGAGCAAGCCATTCTATTGAGTTATCTTCCTTGAGTTGTTCCGTAATGCCCTCATTAGCTTTCATCTGTTCTACCAGCCGAGAGAACATATCTGATGCCTGTTCATCAATCTCTGCAAGATGAGTCCACAATGTGCCGTTCATAAGCACAATGTTAAACTGAACTCGTTTGTGCTGCATAAGATAATCTTTGCGTTTCAGTCCCCATACGCCGAGCGGTTTTCTCGCTTCGGCAGGTAAGGTGATGTTGGGGATTCGATAATCACCAACCATTCTATATGTGCCGCCGTTCTGTTCAAATGATGATTTATACATAACAATGTTCTCCTTTCAATCAGTAACAAATGTATCGTGTGCGAATTTTGCCCCAAGCCGAAATCCTGAAATAAAACTGTCGGCTATGCTGACTGTCAGAAAATCATTATATTTACTTGTGTAGTTTATGAATAAATCCTTTTCTTCACCGCTTAACTTTGAATTGAGTTCTTCTTCCTTTTGGGTGAGAATATTTAACTTATTCTTTAATTCACTTTTTAATTTCGAACAGCATTCTTGCGGTTCAATGTTGCCATAATAAAAGTCTTCAATAAAACCAGACATTTTGTAAACCTCCGTAATTGATTGATAATCCTTACAATTCAATCATTCCGACTGTCTACAAAAGCCGAAGGGAGGCAACTTCCTTATGAAGTGCCTCCCTCAGGTCTGCGTTTTTTGTTGCTTATTTATCCGAGCCGAAATCTTCTGCGTAACCGATGACGCTTTCCTGACGTCTTTCGGCAAGCTCACTGTACATTTCGTCACGCTTCTGCTTTGATATCGGCCAGAGGAATTTGGGCACGATGCGAAGTATGCCTGTAAGCGTTGGCACGATTGTGCAAAGTGCAAACTCCCAGAACTTTGTTCTGTCGTTCTGTGTGCCGATTTCAAGACCCTGAACATAGCCGATTTTTTTCATTATCAGGCTTGTTACCGAGCCGAGAAGTGCGCTCTGCATCTTGAGGATAAGACCCTTTGCAACACCTGTTGTTGCTTCCATACGGTAGCCGTTTTTCCACTCGCAGTAGTCCATTGCTTCGTTCCACAGGTCTGCTGTGATAACCTTTGAGATACCCCACGACCACTTGCCGAACCATTCTTTAAGACCGAAGGCGATACACATTGGCACCGTCTGATAGAACATCTTTTTACCCTTAGTCATACCAAAGAGGAAGACACCGATTGAAAGTGCGCTGTTGTAGATATCGTTGAAAATCCACAGCGATTTTGAGGAGAAGCGTTTTCTCAGTGGCTCGACAAACATATAGCTGATACTGCCGTTGATGCCTGAGGGAATGTTGAGAATTGTTATGAGCGAATAGCTGCCGAGAACGTCGATGAAGTAGTTGGTTTCGCTCTTGCTGATTGAGAAGTTGCCGAGGAACTCGGACAGACACATCAGCAGCACGGGATAGTTGGAAACAATTGCCTTGAGTCCTTCTTTTACGCTGGGCTTCTCAAGTGACTGCGGCACTCTTTCCTTTGATTTGAGGAAGAACCAGAATGTGCAAAGTGAGGATATAACCGCAGTTGCCGTGCCCATTACCATAAATACGCTGCTCAGCTTCCACGTTACAACCTTGTTGTTTACAAGGTCTATCAGCACGCCCATTATGTAACGGGGCATATCTTCGCCCATATATCCCGTCAGCAGCTCTGCCATTGTGATAAGCCTTATTCGCTCGGCAGGGTTCGGCGTTATGGTGGACATATATCCGCTTTTGGCAACTGTCGTGAACGTGCCTGCTGTTTCGTTTATGATGAGAAAGAAATAGTAGTAGAAAAGCTTTGGCAGGTAGGTGCCGTTTGTGCCGGGGAAGAATAGCGGTATAAGCCAGGTGAATATACCCATTACTGTGAGCGGCAGCTGCATACCGACAAGGAACGGGCGGAATTTGCCGATTCGTGTACGTGTGCTGTCAACGATAACGGAGATAAACGTGTCGTTGATTACGTCCCATACCGTTGCCGCAATGTTCATAACCGCGTTGACGGTAAAGTCGATGTTTACAACGTCCCAGATATATCTTTCGGAGAAAGAGTTGATGTTGAATGAGTTTGACCAGTCGTTGAGCAGGTATGCCGTGGTTTCCTTTACGCCGACATAGTTTCTGCCTTTGTAATAGGATACTTTTTCTTCTTTAACTGTTTTTGTCTGGTTTTCGGACACGCTTTCACCTCCTTATTCTTCTGCTGTGTTGCCGACGTAAACCGTGCATTCATCCGTAAACGTTTCGCCGAGATAGCTGAGTGTTACGGTGATTGTGACGGGTTTGTCGCTTGCGCTGATACCCTTGACGTAGCCCATTTCGTCGACAGTTGCAACGCTCGGGTCAGAAGAACTGAATGTGACCGTGTATTCACTGTCGTTTTCGATAACTGCATTGACGGAGAGCATAATTTCGCTGTCGGGTTCAACGGTTGCCGTGCTCTCGGCAAAGCTGATGCCTGCATAAGAGTATTCATAGCGCTCGCTTGTCTTGTATTCAAAATCAATTTGTCTGTTTGAAAACAAAGAGAGTTTGTCTTTGAAGGTTACGTCTGCGCTGATACGGTAAGTTTTATCAAAAGTCACCGTATCAATTTCATCTGTAAGACGGTTGATTTTTGCTCGGATTACGCTTTCTTGAAGCTTGATATCGCTGCTGTTGACAGTGCACACTTCAGCTATGTCAGATAAGAATTTTTCGCTTATCTGAGCCGAATATCCTGTTTCAGGCTTGAGATTAACGGTTATGAAGTAGTAGTCGGCATCAATTAATTCGCCTGTGTCGGAGTTGTAAACAGGGTTACCGTCTGCATCGGCTTCACCGACGGAGAATGTGACGGAATTTATGCTGTCAGCTGATAAATCAATTATCGGAAGAGCGGTGTTGGCAGTGCCGAAAACACCTTTTTGGTCTTCGGGATAGTAGCCGTCGACCGTGGGCATTATTTTATTTTTGGCATATATCAGCAGGTTACGGTCAGCGTCAAGGCTGTTTGTGCCGTCGCTTACGGTAACCGTGCCGTCGTCAACGGAAACGTCGGTGTATATGTCTGCTTTGATAAATCTGTTGTCGGTTGAGTTTTTGCTGACTGATGCAAGATATGCAAGCAGGGCTTCGGTGTCGTTTTTAAGCTCGGTTTTGCTCTGTGTGTCATATTCGACAGTTGCCGAATTGTTTGCGTCAACAGAGCGCACTGTCATAACGAGCACCACCGCACAGGCGGCAAGTGCAATAACGCTGACAAGACCGAAGAGGAGAAACTGTTTCTTTTTGCCGGATTTTTTATCAGCCAAGCTTCTCACCCTCTTTCTCTTTTTCTGTTTCGAAAACAGGCAAAGGCAGGTCATCGTATGTAATTTCGCCTGCTTTTATTTTTTTGCGTATCTTTACGCGCTCAAGATCAATCGGATCAATATCGGGCTGAATATTTTTCCTGATAAGCAGGAGATTGAGCACAAATATGAGCGCGAAAACACCTGCCAGAGCAAAGGCGCCTGCACCGCCCGAAGCTGTAATGAATGTGTCGGGAGCCGCTTTTGGCAAAATCAGGCTTACAACGCCCGATGCTATGCTCAGCGCAAAGCCTGCGGAAGAGAGTGCACAGCAAGCTTTGGCGGATTTTGATATGTTGAGAAAAGTCAGCACAAGCGCGACAAAGACACCGAGTCCCATCAGAAATGCGAGCAGAAACAGTGCCGCATCCGCCACAAATGCTGTGAACAGTTCGGGCAGATAATCTTTAAGGCTTATCAGTGCGTTAAGCTCGCCGCCCGAAACAACCTGATAAACACCGAATGCGCTGAGGGTGATTTTTGATGAGAACATAGGCAGCTCTGCGTTCAGGGTCGCAAACGGGATGAATATAACGCCGATTGCCGCCAGCATTGCGACTATGCGCAGTATCTGCAAAGGTCCGCCGATAAAGGCGCATTTTGCCTTGGCTTTGAGGATTCTGAACGAAGCAAATTCAAGCTCGCACTGTTTGGCATCCTGCGACAGGAGCTTTTCCTGTTGGCTGTAAAAAATGTTTACGCCGCAATGTTTGCAGTCGGGGGCAAGTTCAAATCTGCCAATTTCGCCGCCGCAATTGGGACACTTCATAGCCTCACCTCTTCTGTGGTTATATTATAAATTCAATATATCATTATTTTCGCAATTTTTCAAGATGACATATAAAGGTGTTGCCGATAAAATCACGGTTAAATATTGTATTTTTAAGTGTCGGGTATATTATCCGCTTTTTTGCAGATAATTGTGCAAAAGGGTGTGATGAATTTGCCTGAAAAAATAGGCAGACAGACAGTTTTTCTTAAAAATTCTCCCTGCGTGATTTCGTCGGCAGGTGTTGTCGGCAAACGTGAGGGCGACGGTCCGCTCGGCAGTGAGTTTGATCGGGTGTTTGAAGACGGCAGAATGAACGAAGATTCGTGGGAAAAAGCAGAGAGCGATCTTCACAGATGCGCTGTGGAAACGGCAATCTCAAAAGCAGGTCTTTCAGCGTCGGATATCGATCTGATTCTGGCAGGTGACCTCCTGGGTCAGAGTATGGGAACAACCTTCGGTATAAGAGAGCTTAATATTCCGTTTCTTGGTCTTTACGGTGCGTGCTCAACAATGGCGCTTTCGCTTGCAACTGCCGCCCTGTTTGTGGATTCAGGTGCGGTTAATACGGCTGTTGCGTCAACGTCATCTCATTTCTGCTCGGCAGAAAAACAGTTCCGTTTTCCGCTTGAATACGGCGGTCAGCGACCTCCTCAGGCGCAGTGGACGGCAACTGCGGCAGGTGCTGCAGTGCTGGGGAAGACAAATGGCAATGTCACTGTGAGCAGCCTGACTTACGGAAAAATCCGCGACCTCGGAATAACGGATGCAAACAATATGGGTGCGGCAATGGCACCTGCGGCGGCAGATACAATAGCTGTGCACCTGCGCGAAACGGGTCGCACACCTGAGGATTATGATTGCATTGTTACGGGTGACCTTGGTGCTGTCGGTACGGAGCTTTTACGCAAGCTGCTCAGCGTTGAGCACGGTATTGACATTTCGCAAAATCATAGCGATTGCGGTCTTATGCTTTATGATATGAATGACCGCGACGTCAATTCGGGTGCGTCGGGTTGCGGGTGCAGTGCGTCAATAATCTGCACGCACTTTATGCGAAGACTGAGTTCAGGTGAGCTTAACAGAATTTTGTTCGTTGGCACAGGCGCTCTGCTGTCACAGCTTTCTCCGCTTCAGGGTGAAAGCATACCGACAATTGCACACGCAGTTGTATTGGATGGAGGAAAAAACAATGCTCGTAAAGGTTTGTAAGATTATGAAAACAGTGGACTGCGCCGGCAGATTGATAAATATGCTGACTACTTTGAGAATAATTGTTTTTGCAGGTGCGTTCTTATATGTGAGTATAATGCTTATCTCGCTTCTCGGACAAAATATAAAAAATGGCGTGTGATTTATCACACGCCATTTTTTATATGATATACATATCAAATTGACGAACAACTATTGAATAAATTGTCATTTATTGTTATAATACAAAAATATAATATTGATTATGTATTCAGTGAATAATTAAAATTTTCTTAAATAAGAGGTGTATTTATGAGTAATATTAAAGACTATATAAGAATAGCAAGAATTGACCATTGGATTAAACAGCTTTTTATTTTTCCGGGAATGGTTTTTGCTTTTTTTCTTGTTGATGGAATAGTTCTGAAAAATAAAATATTTGATATTATTCTTGCCTTTGTTGCAACATCATTTATAGCATCGGCGAATTATGTTATAAACGAGTGGCTGGATGCAAAGTTTGATAAGTTTCATCCAACAAAAAAGTCTAGACCTGTTGTATCCGGTAATGTTAAATTTGCCGGAGTAATGGTGGAATACATTATTTTTACCGCTGCAGGACTTGTTGTTGCCTGGTTTGTTTCAAAGCTTACTTTCTATATGGAACTTTGGCTTTGGATAATGGGTATTCTGTATAATGTTAAGCCGATAAGAACAAAAGAGATTCCGTATGTGGATGTTTTGTCGGAGTCATTAAATAATGCAATACGCCTCCTAATAGGTTGGTTTACTGTTACAAATAACTTTATTCCTCCTGTAAGTATAGTGTTTGGATATTGGATGGCCGGCGCTTTTTTGATGGCTACAAAACGTTATTCTGAATATAGAATGATAGCGGATAAATCACTTGCTTCGAATTACAGAAAGTCTTTTAAGTATTATTCAGAAAAATCGTTACTGATTTCTTCGTTCTTTTATGCTCTTCTTTCGGTATTTTTCTGTGGCGTTTTCATGGTTAAGTACAGAGCTGAGTTGATTCTCGATATTCCGCTGATATGTGGCTTGTTTTGTTTGTATTTCAGCATTTCCTTTAAAGAGAATTCCAGTGCCCAAAAGCCTGAAAAGCTTTTCAAAGAAAAGGCGCTTGTCGGTTATCTGGTTATCTTATTTGCGATTACATGTCTATTAATGATTGTCGATATTCCCGCACTGAGTTTTATTATGGACAGTATAATTGTTGGTATCTGATTATGGTGAAGCAAAAAAAGTTACTTAAAGATTACGACAATTACATAGTTGATGTTGATGGAACACTTTACTTCAAGAGACCCATGCAGATTAAGATGGCTTTTTGTCTTGCATTGTTTTATTTTTTTCACGTCACAAGATTAAAAGAGCTGTTGCTGTTGCGTGATTATCGAAAAATGCGTGACAAAGAAGAAGTTTCCGGAAACGATAAATTTGAAAGTGTAATTATCCGTGAGCTTTCCGATAAATATAATTATTCCGAAGAAAAAATAAATTCAATTATAGAAAAATGGATTTTTACAAAACCATTGAGTATTCTATACAACTGCCGTGATAAGCAGCTGATTTCAATGCTTATGGAGCAAAGGAATCGTGGAAAAAAAGTGTTCATTTATTCGGATTATCCGGCCGAAGATAAATGTGCGGTATTTGGTGTTCAGACTGACGGAATATATTGGCCGGATCAAAAGCGTATATCTGTGCTTAAGCCTTCTCCTAATGGTGTTAATTATATATTGAATGAAAATCAGCTTGACAAAAGCAGTACGATTTTTATAGGCGATAGATATGAAAAAGACGGAAAATGCGCCGAAAGCGCAGGATTGGATTATCTGATTCTCAATAGTAACAGATTAAAACGCGAACATCAATATGATTCTTTAAGAGAAAAAGGTGACTTTTAAATGAATAAGATTGCCATTAAAAAGAAAATGCCTATATTATTATTGGCTGCTTTGTTGTTGTGCGTGGCAGTGTGTGTCGCGATATATTTTTATCTGAACGGATACACACAATATGATGTAAAAGGTCATTGGAGAATATGCAGATATACGATCGAAGGCTACAATCCTTATCTTCTTATAGGACAGCCTGCGGCAGTTGATTCAATCGGTAAAATTCCTGCAGCTTTTTCTACCGTACCGTGGAGTTGTGTTTTCGGCAGTGTATTCTATGGCGGATTCCTGTCGTTGGAAGCAGCATGCGTTTATATTTATGTTATGCATTTTGTTGCGCTGGCTGCGTTATTGTTTGTTTTTTACAAAAAGTTCAGATCAGAATTTTCTTTGATTCATATGGCTGTTATGTTGCTCATTCCGGTTGCGCATTTCAGCTTTATGTATTCTGTTCACTATGGTAATGCCGGAGGAATTATAAGCTGTCTGTTGATGATAGCTTTTCTTATAGGAGAAAAGCATCCGTATATTGCAGGCGTTTTATTGGGATTTGCTATGATGAAGCCGCAGATTTCAGCTATAATCTGCCTCGTTTATCTTCTTGAAAAGAAGTTTAAAACACTCTTTGTTGCTGCTGGCATAGTTGTTGCCGGTTGGGCATCAACTTGTTTTGCTACTTCGACAAACCCTGTAGATTTGCTTGTTCAAACTTTCAATAGTGGTACTGCAGCAGATACACAGTATCTTGGTCTTTTGAATAACCTGAAATATTTCGGAGTTGATTCCGGCATTATACTTTTAATGAATGTTGCAATAGGTTGTTTGTATGTTGTGGCACTTTATTTCTATTTGAAAAAGAAAGATATAGGAAATGGTGGCTCATATTTTGTTTATGTCCCTGCTTGTGTAGCGTCTACTTTCTGGATATATAAAAACGGAACAGATTATATGATTATAGCTTTTGCTGTTTTCTTTTTCGCTTTGCTTTGCATGAAAAAAGATTTGAATATAAAAGAATTGCTTGTTGCGATTTTTTCAATAGGGTGGCTCGAAATGAGTCGTTGCTTTGTTTATTTCGGAATCACATTATTTAAAGATAATCTTTTTGTCAGAGATTTGTTTAAAAGCATTGATGGATTGGTTGTTGCGATTATTGGTGTTATTCTTTGTGGGCTTTGGGTAAGACACAAAGAAGAACGGTATCTTCTGGATTAATTTTATTACATATCTACACAATATATTTTAGGCAGTGCTGTTTTGTGGCATTGCCTTTTGCTTTCTTGATACATAATAAAGAATGAGCATGGCATTGCCGCGCTTAATTTTTTTTGCTTACTGTACGTATTTTGTTGAAAAATATTATTGCATCTTTATTTCCTTTGTGCTATATTTTCGTTGTTAGTTTCATTCAGGAAACGGAGGCAAATTACAATGATAAGAATAGGAATTTACGGCTACGGCAACCTTGGCAGAGGTGTCGAAAACGCCATTAAGCAAAACGATGATATGGAGCTTGTTGCGGTTTTCTCACGCCGTGACCCTGCAAGTGTTAAAATCAACACTCCCGGTGTTGCTGTGTGCAGGGCAGAGGATGCAGAGAATATGACCGACAAGATTGACGTTATGATAATATGCGGTGGCAGTGCAACTGACCTGCCTGTTCAGACTCCCGCACTTGCCAAGCTTTTCAACGTTGTTGACAGCTTTGATACTCACGCAAAAATTCCCGAGCATTTTGACAGGGTTGATGCAGCGGCAAAGGAATCCGGCAAAACAGCTATGATTTCTGTCGGCTGGGATCCGGGTATGTTCTCGCTCAACCGCCTTTACGGCAGTGCAATTCTTCCCGACGGTAAGGATTATACCTTCTGGGGCAAGGGCGTCAGCCAGGGCCACTCCGATGCAATCCGCCGCGTTGAGGGTGTTGCAGACGGCAAGCAGTATACAGTTCCCGTTCAGGCGGCTCTCGATGCTGTCAGAAGCGGCTCTGCTCCCGAGCTTACAACAAGAGAGAAGCATACGAGAGAGTGTTTTGTTGTAGCAGAAGACGGTGCGGATAAGGCAAAGATTGAGCAGGAGATCAAGTCGATGCCCAACTATTTTGCAGATTATGACACAACCGTCAACTTTATTTCTCAGCAGGAGCTTGACGAAAACCACGCAGGCATTCCTCACGGCGGCTTCGTTATCCGCAGCGGTAAGACGGGCGCTGACCTTGAGCACACACACATTATCGAATACAGCCTCAAGCTTGATTCAAACCCCGAGTTTACGGCAAGCGTTCTTGTCTGCTTTGCACGTGCAGCTGCAAGAATGAACGCAGAGGGTATGAGCGGATGTAAAACCGTTTTTGATGTGCCCCCCGCATACCTCAGCGCAAAATCAGGCGCAGAGCTGAGAAAAAATCTTCTTTAATAAATAAAAACGCAGTTCACCGTGAACTGCGTTTTGTTTTTTATATAGGTTTTGTGACAAAGGCTTTGCCGAGCTTTCCGGGTATTGCCGCCGCACATTTTTCTGCTTTTTCTTTTGTATCGAATATGCCGAAAATTGTCGGTCCGCTTCCGCTCATACAGCAGGCGAGCGAGCCGTGGCTTCGCATAATCGCCTTGATTTCCGCTCTCTGCGGCACTTCGATAAACTGTTCAAATACGTTGCCGACGTTTTTGACAATGCCGTCAAAATCAGCGTTTGCCGCCGCGTGAAGCATAGCTGTGCAATCGGGGTGGCGTATATCTTCCGACGTGTCAAATGCCTCGAACGCTTCCTTGGTTGAAACGCCGACATCGGGCTTTACAAGCACGATAAAGCAATTGTTGAGCGCAGGCAATTCGGAAAGCACCTGACCTATATCCTGTGCAAGCATTGTGCCGCCGCAGATGCAGAAGGGAACGTCTGCGCCGAGCTTTACACCGATTTCGCAAAGCTCACGTGCGCTCAATTCAGTGTCGCAAAGCTCATTGAGTGCTTTGAGCACAGCTGCCGCATCCGTGCTTCCGCCGGCAAGACCTGCTTCAAACGGAATGCGTTTTGTAAGCGAAATATCTGCGCCGCAGTTGATATTTGTAGCTTCAAAGAATTTTTCTGCCGCACGGTAGGCGATGTTTTTACGGTCTGTCGGCAGTGCCGGTTCGCTGCAGGTGAGGCTGATTATGCCGTCGTCGCGCAGCGTGACCTCAACAGTGTCGCAAAGGTCAACTGTCTGCATTACCATATAAAGGCTGTGGTAACCGTTTGGCAGACGGCAGATTATATCGAGCAGAAGATTGATTTTAGCAGGGGCTTCAAGCGTAAGTTTTTTGCCTTGCATTTTGTTACCTTCTTTACTTTTCAATTTTTACCTGCACGGGTTTACGGTCTTTGAAATAAGTTACGTATTCAAAGCCGCAGTTTTCAGCAATCTGGTAGCCGTCGTCGATGTTTGCACCTACGTGCTGTGTGAAATGTGCATCTGAACCGAGGGTGAGAAGCTCACCGCCAAGCTCTCTGTAGCGGCGTACGTAGTTATCCGTCGGCATGGTTTTGCCTATGGGCTGTCTGAGACCGCTTGTGTTGATTTCAAGTGCTTTTCCGTTTGCGATAAGCACCTTGAAAATCTCGTCGGTTATATCGTCGTAGCGGCTTAAATCCGTGTTGAATCTGCCTGACTGTACAATGTAGCGCATCGGGTAGGTGAGGTGAGCCAGGGTGTCAAAGCCGTTCCATTTTGCAAGGATAAGCTCTTCCTCAAAATATTTGTCGAGGAGGTTGTATACGTCATCCTGTGTGAGCGTTTTGTAGTCAAGCTCGCAGAAATCGGGTGTCTTACGCAGGTTGTGAATTGAGCCGATTACAAAATCGTATTTATAGCGGTTAAGCGACTTTTCGGTAAGAGCAGTGTCATATGTCGGCTGACCCATTTCTATACCGACGAGCACGCGAATCTTGTCTGCAAAAATTTCTTTTGCGCAGGTTATATCTTCGTAGCTTGTCTGCTGGCGTGTGCCGAGGTTGTGCTGCTCATAAAAATCAACGTCAAAATGGTCTGTGAAAGCGATTGTCGCAAGGTCTGCGTCAACTGCCGCGCTGCACATCTGCTCGGCTGTGAAGTTGCCGTCAAACGAGCTGAGTGTGTGCATATGAAGGTCTGTTCTGTTTTTGTATATTGCCATTATTATCACCTCTGAATGTTAAAACACAAAATATTATAACACAATTAAAAAAGCTTGTATAGTAAAAATTTACCGTACAAGCTTTCTCTTTTTATATTGTTTTGTTTTTCAGCTCAACTGTGAATGACGTGCCTTCGCCGAGCTTGCTGTCAACCTTGATTTTGGCTTTGCAAAGCACAATTATGCGGTAAACTATTGAAAGTCCTAATCCGAGACCCGCTTTGGATGTGTCCGTTGTGCCCTGATAATATTTGTCAAATATACGCTGCACCATTTCGTCGGACATACCTATACCGTTGTCGGCGATTGTCGCTGTTATTATGTCACCGTCCTGCTTGAGGCTTACCTCAATTGTGCCGCCCTCGGGTGTGAATTTGATTGCGTTGTTGATAAGGTTGAGCCAGAGATGCTGCATCAGATCTTCATCGCCGTTGTAGGTTACCTCATCGATATGACCGACAACGTTTATGTTTTTTTCGCTCCACTGATTGGAGAGCATAATTACGCAGCGGCGCAGCTGCTCATCAAGTGAATAAGGCTTTGTATCGGCAAGAATCTTCTGTGATTCAAGCTGAGAAAGCAGGAAGGTGTTGCTTGACAGCTTTGATAGTCTGTCGGCTTCCTGTGCGATTATCTGCAGGTATTTTTTGCGCTCTTCTTCGGTGAGGTTGTTACTGTCATCAAGAAGAAGCTGTGCAAATCCGCTGATAGAAGCGATGGGCGTTTTAAACTCGTGTGAATAGCTGTTTACAAAATCCGAGCGGAGCATATGCACTCTTTTAAGTTCTTCGCTCAGACGGTTGATATCTGTTGCCAGACTCCTGAAAACCGTGTATTTGCCGACCTTAAGCTTGTGGCCGTACTGACCGTGGGCAAGCATTTCGATTGAGTTGTATATCTTTTCGAGGTGCCTTTTGGTGGCGCTGTACTGAAGAAGTGTGAATACACCGAGAATAAGTATCAGCAGCGCAACAAAACCGATGAGTCTTATCGGGTCAAAATTCGGCGTATTGTCGAGATATTTATCAGCCTGGTCCATAACGATTGTTGTGAAGCCGCTGATGCCAAGCATAATAAAAGTCTGCAGCACAAACCAACGCGACAGACCTCTGTTAAGCTGAATGTCGTTGACGTTCGGTGTTATCTGGTTTTTGCTTTTTTTCTTTTTGCTCATTTTGTTATCTCAACCTTATAGCCGAAGCCTTTTATTGTGATGATTTCAATTTCTTCACAGCCGACAAGCTTGTTCCTCAGGCGGTTGATATGGGTTTTGATTGTGTCTTCCGTGCATTCGGAGTCGATACCCCAGATTTCGTCAAGAAGCTGTTTCTTGGTGAAAATCTTGCCGGGGTATGAGAGAAATTTGTAGAGCAGGTCAAACTCTTTGCGTGAGAAGGGGATAACCTCACCGTCGTATGAAGCGATGTGCTCTGCTTCGTCGATTGAGAGCTTGCCGATTTTTATCTGGCGCTCCGTTGCAATTCTCGCTCTGCGTAAAAGTGCGTTGACACGAAGCAAAAGCTCGTCGTAATCGACAGGCTTTGTGACGTAATCGTCAGAGCCGAGGTTGAAACCTTCACGCTTGTCCTGCAGGGTCTGCTTTGCTGTGAGAAGAAGCACGGGCGTGTTGAATCCCTCACTGCGCACACGTTGAAGAAGTTCAAATCCGTCCATATTCGGCATCATTATGTCGCTTATTATCAGGTCGATATGGCGGGCGTAAAATATATCCAGCGCATCGAGTCCGTCGTCTGCGCAGACAACTTCAAAATAAGGCTTGAGTCTGGTAGCGGTGAGAAGCTGGGTGTTTTTATTGTCTTCTACGATAAGAATAACTGCCATTTTTATCACCTTTAGTATAAAATAATACATTTATATAATACCACTACTTATACGATTTTGCAACATCCCGTTTACGGTGGTGTTACAACGTATTTACAATTGTGTTACGAATTGGTATTATAATCACATTGCAACTATGGGTGTGGCAGAAGCTCACAGTTGCAATGCAAAGGTAATTTGATGTCCGACAAATACCTTTCTATATTCCCTTTTTGTGTAGCCCATCAGGGCAGAAGCAAAAACAACCGCAGTTTTAAGCTGCGGTTGTTTTTTTGTGTGGGTCAGCGGTAAGAAAAAATATCGTTCAAACTACTTTAACAAAAAAGAAAAATATGGTATATTAAAAAAAGACTGTTGATCGGAGGTTAGTTATTATGAATAAAAATAAGCTTATTGAAGCGCGCGAATGGGTTCGCGCTGAGCTTGAGTGCTGTGCGGATTTCTGGCTGAAAAACGGTATGGATAAAGAGCACGGCGGCGTATATACATGCCTTGACCGTGAGGGAAAGATTTTTTCAACTGACAAGAGCGTCTGGATGCAGGGTCGCTGCGGCTGGATTTATGCCTGGCTTTGCCACGCATACGGCGTCAAGGAAGAATGGCTTGCCGCATCAAAGAGCTGTCTTGATTTTCTTGAGGAGCATTGTGTCAACCGTGATGCAGGCGGCAGACTCTATTTTACCGTTACCGAAGACGGTCAGCCTCTCAGACAGAGAAGATACTGCTTCTCCGAAGCTTTTTACTGTATTGCAAACGCTGAGTATTACGGCATAACAGGCGATAAGGAGCATCTTGAGCGTGCGCTCAGAGCTTACGAGATGTACTGGAATCTCAACCACGGTATGCCCGACCCGACAGGTATGGGTCCCAAGACCGTGCCTGAAACACGCAGCGGCAGAGCACTCGGCATTCCGATGATTTTGCTCAACGTTACTTCCGTGCTCAAGCGTGTCAACCCCGAAAACGCTGAGCTCTACGATTCGAGAGCAAGCGAGTGCGTTAACGATATACTTAATTATCACTATAAGCCGGAGCTCGGCTGCACACTTGAGAATGTTGCGCCTGACG
This sequence comes from Acutalibacteraceae bacterium, assembly GCA_045637465.1. Classification (GTDB taxonomy): domain Bacteria; phylum Bacillota; class Clostridia; order Oscillospirales; family Acutalibacteraceae; genus UBA8612. The sequence goes on from JAZTZM010000046.1 coordinate 27,483, forward strand.
GCACAGCAAGACTCAACTATACAGATGGCAGAATGGTAAACCCCGGTCACGATATCGAATGCAGCTGGTTTTTGATGGAGCGTGCAAACGATACGGGCGATAAGGAGCTTCACAAAAAGGCTGTTGAAATTTTCGACCTTGCTTTCAACGCAGGCTGGGATAAGGAATACGGCGGCATCCTTTATTTCCTCGACTGTCTCGGCAATCCTCCCGAAGCATATGAGCACGATATGAAGCTCTGGTGGCCGCACAATGAGGCACTTATTGCGTCGCTTATGATTTACCGCGATACGGGTGATGAGAAATATCTTGATATTTTCTGTCAGGTGCTCGATTACTGCAAAACTTATTTTGCTGATCAGCCTTACGGTGAGTGGTACGGTTATCTTCGTCGTGACGGTAAGCCGACACAGCCCGCCTGCAAGGGCAGCACGTTCAAAGGTCCTTTCCACGTGCCGAGATGTCTTTCACTCGTTGACATGATGATAGGCGAGATACTTGGCGAATAATCGTATAAAATAAAAAAAGCCGCCCATGGCGGTGGCAACAATAGCGTATAAATGAAATAACCCTTGACTGATGTTTCTTTACACTTCAGTCAAGGGTTATTTCTGTGAATTCTTAGTATCTAACATCTTTGTTTACCTCTCTTTCTTAGATTTTGCCAACCTTCATTTTTACACTTAGTCCTTCTATACCATTACACTCGTTTTTTTCTTAATCTTGTAAGCAAGATACCTTGATGTTTACGGTGGACTTTAATTCAGTTTTTTATGAAGGCTGTGTCTGCGGCTCTCCTTAAGTTTTTTGTTTTTCTGCCGTTGCTTTTGTTTTATTTGCTTCGGTTCAGGATTTTTTTGTTTTTTCTTCAGGTGAGCCTAAGAGATTTTACTTGTACATCGGTACCACCTCGTTTAAGATTTGGGGTTGTTACCTGTTCATTGGTATCACCTCTCTGTGTCTATAATATAGCATAGAAATTGGGGTTTTGCAAGACGTAATTTTGTACAAAGTTAACTAAAAAGATTTATGCACATCGCAGAAATGCAGCACAATCACGAAAAATGTATTGACATATGGATTGTTTCTGTGTTATGATGTATTTGTTGGGGTGTCTGAGGGCACCTCTTATTTTATTTTAAAATAACTATAATACTATAAATAAAGAAAAAACCTGCAGATGCGTTGTCTGCAGGTTTTTTATAAGTTAAGTGGTCTCTTTTATTTTAGATTTTCTTTTGAATGCCTTTCTTTCCTTGGTTATTGCCTTGTCGAACGTTGCAAGAACACCGGGAAGAATGAAAACAATCAGGATTATTGCGGAGAAAACGCCGATTGAAATTGTGCGGCATATCTGGGCAACTGTCGGGTCACTGTAGAAGGAAGAGATTATTGCGGTTACGACCACCATAATCAGACCCGATGTCATAATCGTGTGGATTGAGCCCTTGTAGGCTGCAGCAAGAGCTTCCCTTGAGGGCATCTTCTTTCGGTTTTCTCTGTAATAGTTGGTCAGCAGTATGCCGTAGTCGATCGTTGCGCCCATCAATATACATTCAACAATCAGCAATGCGAGGAAATATATGCTGAATCCCTGCCAGCCGATAACGGTTATCGTGATGAAGACACCGCACTGAACAAGAAGAACGAGAATTGCCGGAATTATCAGCGAGCGGAATGAAAGTGCTACGATGATAAAAATTGCAAGTGCGGTCAGTATTGTGATAAATAACAGCTCACGGCTGAACGTGCCGGACATTTCGTATGCCATCGGGGAGTTGCCTATAAGATAGAGCGTGTTATCCATCGTTTTGTCTGCCGTAGCCGAAATCTTATCGAGCAAAGCGGTTGTTGAAGCATCTTCAACAGGGTAAGAGGTCTGGAGGATCATACGCGAATAATCCTTGCCTTTAAGCATATCTACGCCTGAAGAAAGAGCTTCGCCCGCACCGGAGAGCTGTCCTTTTACATCTTCGCCGATTACCTGCGAGAATGAAGGATCGTTAACAAGATCGTTCGAAAGGTGGTTGAAAAGCTTTTCGATGGTGAGTGTCCATTCGGAGTTGTAGTTTATATCGCTTGAAATGAAGAGATAGATAAGCTCAACGGTTGCTTTGTCGAGCATACCTTCGCCTGCAAGCTCAGTGAGCAATGACGTCATTTCGGTGCTGTTTATTTTTCTGCCGCTTACAACTGCGTTGACCATTGTCTGAGCACTGCCGAGCTTTGATTTCATTTCAGGGTCAATCATCGCTGCGTATTCGGGCTTGTCAAGCACACCGCTGTTAAGGCAGTCAAGAAGATTTTTGACGGATACACTCCATTTGCCTGTGTCACCGTATTGCGTTATGTGAAGCAGATAGAGCTGTCTGAGCTGTGTGACATCCATACCGATAAGCTCAGCAAGCTCATCGGGTGTATATTCTGTGCCCTCGACCGTACCGTTTATTATCTTCTGTGCAAGCGGAAGCTGCTGTCTGTTTTCTTCGGACATCATAGAAGAGAAGCTGCCTGAGTTTTCAACTACGTAGTTGATTACCTGCTGAAGTGTAAGCTCGCGTGATGCACCGTTGAAAATATCGGCAGGTGTGTCTTCATCCGAATAGGCAGTGTAGAGAAGACGCATCTGTGAAGCTTCAATACCGAGCAGCTCTGCCATTTCTTCAAAGCCTCGCGGCTTGGTAATTTCATCTTTATCGGTATAGGTTTTGAGCATATTTATCTGCTCCATTGTCTTTTCGTCAAACATTGAAGCATACATTTCGTTTTTGGAGACATCGTTTATGATGTAGTCGGCAAAGTCTGCCATTGACATTTTGCCGCAGTCAACGCCGCCCTTTTCGCTGAAGTAGAGCAGCATCATACTCTCTGCTGTCTCTTCATCCATTGAGAAGAAATCTGCAATTTCTTTTACGCTGAGCGGTTTTGTGAGAGCTTTGGCATCGCCGAAGGGCTTAAGCTGCTCGAGCTGAGCCTTCATATCGGCTGTGATAAATCCGCTGAATGCGCTGTTGTTCGCGATATCCTCTGTCAGGAAGCTGATGAAGTTGCTCATCGTGACATCCTGCATCTCACCGTTGTGGTAGCTGTAATATATGAGTTGGAGCATTGATTCGTCAAGCTCCATTCCCTGTGTCATGCTAACACCGAATGCAGAGCTGAGGCTGTCAATTGAGCGTATCATTTCAGACGAGGTGAATTCTTTGCCGAGGAGGTTGGGGTAGCCGAGAATCTGACTGATATTCGGGTCAGACTCAAGCTCTTCTGCCATTCCTTTTGCTGCCTCTTCATCGTCGTTATCATATATCATAACAACCATATTTGTCTGCGGGAAGACCTCTGCAATCGGGTCTGCCATTTCAAGGCTGTATGCAGTCTGTGTATGGCTCTGCATTATGCCGAAGGCAACAAACATACCGACGAAAAGCACGGTGAAAACATAGCGGAACTTATGACTGAATCTTGAAAGAGCACCCGTCGGGAGTGAGAGCTCTTTTTTTGAGGTCTTTGTAATCAGTTTGTCGCAAAGCAGAATCAGTGCCGGAAGAACGGTAAATACGCACAGCATGCTGATAAATACGCCCTTTGCAAGCACAACACCGATATCAAAACCGATTTTGAACTGCATAAATACAAGCATCAGCAAGCCGACAATTGTCGTGAAAGCACTGCCGGCAACGGATGTGAAGGCGTTGACTATGGCTTTTTTCATTGCTTCGAGCTTGTCGGGGTAAAGCGCTTTTTCCTGACGGTAGCGGTTCATCATAATAATGGAATAGTCCATTGAAAGAATCAGCTGCAGTATTGCGGAAATGGCTTGAGTTACGTTTGAGACGGAGCCGAGAAAGATGTTTGTGCCTGCGTTCATAATAACTGCGACACCTATCGTGCCAAGGAAAAGCACCGGCTCAAACCAGGATCCGCACATCAGGAAAAGAATCAGTACAACAATGCCGACGGCTACAAGCAACAGCCACATTGGCACCTCAATATCGGATGTGTCATCGTTTTTAAATTCGATGTTGTAGCTGTCAAACTCGGTTGCAAGTGCGCTTTCAATTGCCTTTTCTTCATCAGAGCCGTAAGCGAACGGCGTATTTACAACGTACAGCGAATAACCATCTTTATTATAGTCGCTGCTGTTGTTGTGGGTTACGCTGCTTACGTTTTCAATGCTTTTCAGCTTTTGAAGAAGTTCAGCCTTGCCTTTTGCGTCAAGGTCCTTTGACATTACACGGATGGTCTGCTCCATCGCCATGGCAGGGAATTCTTCATTCATGATGTCCATACCGTGCTTCATTGTTGAGCTGTCGGGCAGGTATTTTGTCAGGTCGGCATTTACGCCAACCTTGAGTGACAGACCTGCACACACAATGCAAAGCACAAGTGCTGCAATAAGCACGATGTATCTTTTTGATACAATAAAGCCTGCGATCCTTTTCATCAGTTTACTCCTATCACATATATATTAAAAAACGATTGTAGGTAAAATTAAAGTAACAACTGAAATTATATAACTAATGAGTTCAAGAGTCAATGCAACATTGACACAATAATGTTATAAATAATAACAATATATATTGTTAATAATGCTGTAAACGGGTTGTAAAAAATTCAAAATCGGAATATAAACAAAAAGTAAAAGAAGGCTTGCGGATTCAACCCGATGCGCCTTCTTTTGTTGACGGTATCATAAAAACATACAGGTGCCGGCAAAGCACAGCCCTATGCTTATCCACTGTGCTTTTGTGATTTTCTCCTTGAAGAATATTTTACCCGCAAAGGCTGAAAAAATTATACTGCCTCCCGTAACGCAAGGATAGAGCACGGTCGCAGGCAGATTCTGTGCACCGATAAGCTGCAACATATATGACACACCTCCGACAACTGCGGATGCAAGAGCAAGCGGCAGGATGTTTGCAGGCTTTGGCATAGTGTCATTGGTTTTCAGCTTGGCAAAGATAAGTGCTGCGCTGCTCATTATAAACTTAGCAACGCCCGAAAGCATAACAAACTGAGTTGTGCTGACAGGAGAATGAAGCGTATCAACCTGATGTGCCTTTGATATGATGCTGACCATACCGTTGAGCAGAAAAACAGCAACACAAAGCGCAATCTGAAGTGATGTCGGTTTTTTGGTTCCGCTGTTTGAAAAGGCTACAGCGGCTATGATTACGGCAAGACCTGCAAGCCTTATAATTCTGAGCGGCTCATCAAGAGCGAGCAGACCGTAGATATACGGCAGAATCATACCGCCGGTCATAAGGAACAGCGTGTACATTGCCATATTGCCGCCACGCAGAATACGAAAGCCTATAAGGCTGTAGGTTAGCGCAAATGCCGCCATAGCAAAAGCCATAATCAGCGAAAAGGATGAAAAGGTGAATCTGAAACCGTTCAACGCAAAGAAAACAACCGCTGTAAAAAGACCGTTCAAGGCATTGAAGCTGAGTCCTGCTGTGATTCCCACACCTGATTTTTTCTGATAAAGTTTTGAAAAGGCGAAGTCAACTGCAAGAAGCAGGGTTGCGCCCAAGATAAAAAGATAATCCATAATCATTTTCCTCCGCAGGTGATTTTATCAGGTTTGGCGGGGTATTTCAATTGCTTATTTACAAAAGCAGAAATAAAGCTTATAATAATTTTGGTAGGTGATGGTTTATGAAAAAAATCAGATTCGGCATTGTCGGCACAGGCACAATTGCACATCGTTTTGCAAACGCAATTGTAAACGTTGAGGGTGCAGAGCTTGCGGCAGTCGCATCAAGGTCGGCAGAGAATGCCGAAAAATTCGGAGACGAGTTTAATATTCCCAACAGGTTTGACAGCTACGAAAAAATGGCACAGTCCGATGTGATTGATGCCGCTTATATCGCTGTGCCTCATTCAGGGCATATAGGTTGCTCCTGCCTGATGATGAATAACGGCAAGCACGTGCTTTGCGAAAAGCCGATGGCGGTTAACCTCAGAGAGGCTGAGGAAATGTTTGCGTGTGCAAAAGCAAACTCAGTTATGCTGATGGAGGCTATGTGGGCGCGTCTTGTGCCGGGCACTCTGAAAATGTTTGAGATCGTGAATTCGGGTGAGCTTGGCGATATCCTCGGTGTTGAGGGCAAATTCTGCTACACAATGGATGAGGATGAAATGGACCATCACGTCTTCAAACCCGAACACGGTGGTGGCTCTCTGCTTGATGTCGGTGTTTACGGCCTTAATTTTGCAAGCTGGTATCTCGGCAAGGATGTTGAGCAGATTGATGCGCAGTGTTCTGTTTATAACGGTGTTGACAGCCACACCTGTGTTCTGATGAAGTACAGCAACTCATCAATTGCGGATATATCATCCGCTACTCTTCTGCGTAAGCCCAATGAGGGCTTTGTTTACGGCAGCAAGGGATATGCTTATCTTCCGCGCTTTTATGCGCCGCAGGAGATTGAGCTTGTTTTCAACGACGGCAGGAGGGAGAAGATTTCCGTGCCTTATGCAGGTAACGGCTTTGAAGAGCAGATTGCCCACTTCTGTGAGTGCGTTGCAGATGGCTTGAAAGAAAGCCCTGTTGTTACAGCGGAGCAAACGCTTTATATTACCGCACAGATGGATGAGATAAGAGAAAAGCTTGGCATTGTATATCCGCAGGATGAAATTGGAAATACGTAAAGCAGAATAACTTTACAGCGGTGAATTTAAAATGATGTCTGACGCATAAATCACACGTTCATAAGCGGTTTCACTTAATGCTGTAACGCTGATTATTGTTGATTTAAAGCGGTTTTAAAGCTGGATATATGTAAAAATACGTTCGTATGCCGTATAAATGTGTTTTTTGCTGAAAGAACAGAATACTGTAAAGCTTAATAACTTGACAAAAATAAAGCAATCTGCGTTGCAGGTTGCTTTTTTTACCGCTTATAACTCTTGAATAACCGAATGCTAAAGACGTATTGTGTTTTGCGATACGGTGAATTATGATGAATCTGCAAGGAGGGATTGCATGAAATTCAGGTTATTTATTGACCGCGACCGTGAAGAGGAGGTGATAGTTTATGCTCATGAAAAAAGCAGGCTTGTCAGCTCGATCGAAAAGCTTGTTTCGGATAATACGGAGCTGACCGGATATAACGACAAAACAGCTGTCAAAATTAATTTATGCGAGGTTTACTGTTTTGTCACTGAAAGAAATAAGGTATATGCCGTGACAGAAAAGGAAAAGCTGCAGATGAAACTTCGTCTTTATCAGCTTGAGGAAATCGCGGATGAGAATTTTGTAAAAATCAATCAGTCATGCATTGCAAATATCAGGATGATAGGGCGGTTTGATGCGTCGGTATCGGGAACAATGCGTGTGGTATTCAAAAACGGTTATACAGATTACGTTTCAAGACGGCAAATAAAAACAGTTAAAGAAAGGTTAGGGTTATAAGTGATGAACAGGTATTTGAAAGATTTTTTGCACAGAGGGCTTATTTTCGGCGGCTTCGGTCCGATTGTAACGGCAATTGTTTTTATGTGTATTTCGTTGGCTGATGAGGGTTTTTCTCTCACAGCTAATCAGGTTTTGCTTGCAACGGTGTCGTCGTATTTGCTCGCATTCGTCCAGGCAGGCGTTACCGTGTTTAATCAGATTGAGCATTGGAGCACAGTTAAATCCTTACTTTGCCATTTTGTAACGCTGTATGCGGCATATTCCGTATGCTATGTTGTTAATTCGTGGATTCCGTTTGAGCCGATGGTGCTTGTAATATTTTCCGCTATTTTTGCTGTATTGTTCTTTGTGATATGGACAATCGTCTATTTGTCGGTCAGGGCAACAAGCAAAAGATTTAATTCACAGCTCAAAGGTTGAATTCAGTGCGCACGGGTGTTATAATACTTCATATAATTAGATAATATATGGAGTTACCTGTTATGAAAAATTTTTTCGGGGTGCTGTGGTGTGTGATGTTTTGTGTATCGGCAATAATGCTGACATCCTGCGGCAATAATAACACGGACGAGGTGCAGACGGATATGAATATGAATAACACATATGAGCAGATATCGTCAGAGCAGGCAAAAGCTCTGATGGACAGCGAAACAGATTACGTTATTATTGATGCACGCACGCAGGAGGAGTTTGACGCAGGTCATATCCCGGGTGCGGTGCTCATACCCGAGTATGAGATTGCAGACAGAGCCGAAAAAGCGCTACCTGATAAAGATCAACTGATTCTTGTCTACTGTAGAAGCGGCAGACGCAGTAAGATTGCTTCGCAGGCACTTGTTGATCTTGGCTATACAAACGTCAAAGAATTCGGCGGAATTATAGACTGGGAATATGAAACGGTAAAATGACAGAGGGCGGATTAATATCCGCCTTTTTTATATGGCTGAAGTGCATGTGTTTGCAATATGCAGTGCTTGTGATATAATACCAACGGAGGCGAAAACTGATGGCAGAAATTCTGGAAGTTGTAATGATTATATGTTTCGGTGCGTCGTGGCCGTTCAACGTGGTCAGATCATATAAGGCACGCACCGCAAAGGGCAAAAGTCCTGTTTTTTTGTGCCTGATTATTCTGGGTTACATAGCAGGCATTGCGGCAAAGTTTATGAACGAAGCGTATATGGCGGCAATTGATGAAAAGTGGTATGTGCTTTTCTTCTATTTTCTCAATCTTGTTATGGTCAGCGCTGACCTTGTGCTGTATTTTCGAAACAGACAGCTTGACAGGAGAAATGAAAAATGAAGCTTTTATCAATCGGCAACAGCTTTTCAACCGATGCTCACCGCTTTCTTCACGCCATCGCAGAGCAGAATTCTGTTGAGCTTGACACTGCCAATCTGTTTATAGGCGGCTGCAGCCTTCAGACTCATTGGCAGAATGTCTGCGAGGATAACGCGTATTACGACTATGAACTCAATGGTAACGAGGCTGAAACAAAAATCAGCATTAAAACGGCTCTGGAGAGCCAAAGGTGGGACGTTATAACGCTCCAGCAGGCGAGTGCCGACAGCGGAATTTACGGCACGTATCAGCCTTATCTTTCTTCTCTTGCCGCTATTGTGCGTGATTATCAGCCGCAGGCAAAACTTTATTTTCATCAGACCTGGTCTTACGAAAATGGTTCTGAGCATCCGGGTTTTCTGAACTATGAGCGTGACAGCCGCAGAATGTTTAAGAGCATAGTTTCCGCATCCGAAAAAGCGGCTGAAAGTATAGGGGCAGACCTTATACGTACAGGCACTGTGATCCAGTATCTGCGCGAAAATGTGAGCGCTTTTGATTATCCCAACGGTGGAATTTCACTGTGCCGCGATACGTTTCATCTGTCCGAAACCTACGGCAGATATGCCGCGGCTGCAACCTGGCTTCACTCGCTTACGGGTGAAAATTTTACCGCAAAAGAGTTTGGCGGTATGAATATAAAACTGCTTGAGATTATTATGCAAGCAGTTAACGGAGGTATAAAAAATGCGTAAAAATTTTGGTGCAATGACAAGTGTTTATCCGATGCCTGTTTTTATTGTTGCAGCTTACGATGAAAACGGCAAACCCAACTGTATGAATGCTGCCTGGGGCGGAATATATGAGGAAAAGCAGATTATGGTTTGTCTGTCTCATTCGCACAAAACAACCAAAAACATAAAACTCAGTGGTGCTTTCACCGTCAGCATTGCGGATGCAAAGCACGTTGTTGAGGCGGATTATGTTGGCGTTGAGTCGGGCAACAGTGAGCCTGACAAAATGGCAAAGGCAGGCTTCACAACCGCAAAATCTGAGTTTGTGAATGCGCCTGTTATCAATGAGCTGCCGATGAGCGTTGAATGCAAGCTTATCAAATTCAATGAGGATGGCATCTGCATCGGCGAGATATTAAACGTCAGCGCAGATGAATCCGTGCTCGGTGAGGACGGTCAGATTGACCCGTCAAAGCTCGGCGCCATTACTTTTGATCCCGTGCACCACAGCTATATTACGCTCGGCGAAAAGGTCGGCAATGCCTTTGCTGATGGCAAGGTACTGAAATAAACGGTGAGCGTCGGATTTTGACAAAAACAGAAAAATTGGGGTGCTCGTAAAATCGGATACAACATATTGGTGTAAAGCAAGGTGGCTTTACAGGCATAAAGAGATAAATAACCCCAAATTTTGTTGCAAAATATACCGATTTGAAGCTCGTAAATATGACGCTTATGGTCAAAATGACCAAAAACACAAGATGTAGTCTGCAAAAATATTCGTTTAGTCTTATGTGGTACGCAAATTTTGATTAAAACAATTTTTTTCGTTCGAATATCTTTTGCAAGGTAAACTGTGGGTTACATTTTTGTGAAAAATCACCCCTTGTTTCGCGTTGACATAAATTTCCTTTTTGTGTATCATATCCTCAAAGATTTTGTATACTATTTGTTCTGCGACATCTGCGGAACGCAATTCGGGCTTAGCTGCGGCACCTGATCTCAACTTTGCGACAGCCTGAATAATATTATATGAAATTGTAAATAAAAAGAAACGGAGGCTTGATTATGAAAATCAAGGTCAAAACCACATTCCGTAGAGCATTCTCGCTTTTGCTTTGCATGGTTATGCTTTTCGGAATAGCACCTTTCTCAAGCATTATTGCCAGCGCAAGCACAACGACCTACACAATTACTTGCTATCAGTCAAGTAACCAGGATGTTATCCTGTGGCAGGCAAACTATGCAGAAGGCGAAACATTAGTTGTTCCTGCTAATGTAACAAACCCCACAAGAGAGGGTTACGAATTCAGATACTGGTCAGTAGATATCCCCGCAACAATGCCGGCGCACGATATTTCAACAACGGCACAGTGGCAGATAAACCAGTATACAATTGAGTTTATAAGCGACGGATATCCGAATAGTATATATAAGACTATTACTCAGAATTACGGCACACCTATCACAGCACCCGCAAATCCCGTAAGAGACGGTTACATATTTGCCGGTTGGGATGTACCTGTTCCCGCAACCATGCCTGCACGTGAAGAAGGTGTGAAAATCCGCGCAAAGTGGATTTTGGCAAAGACTGCAATTGTATTTGACAGCAACGGCGGTTCTTACGTTGCTCCCATCGAGAAGGATTTCGGTGAGAAAATCACACCGCCCGCAGATCCCACAAGAGAGGGTTATACATTCCTCGGCTGGAATCCTGCTATTCCCACATCAATGCCCGCTCAGGGTATGACTCTCACTGCACAGTGGCAGATTAATAAGTATACAATTAAATTCACAAATACTTATGATACAGTTATTCCTCCCGTTACTCAGGATTTTAACACAGTAGTTGTTAAGCCTGAAGATCCCAAGAGAGACGGTTACACATTCGCAGGCTGGAGCGAAGCAATTCCCGAAAGAATGCCTTCACGCGATATGACTATCGAAGCTCAGTGGATTCCGAACGTAGTTGATATCTCTTACGATCCCAATGGCGGTTATGTCGAAGATCCTGACACAGGAAATCTTACAGATGCTGCCATCACAATTCCTTATACTTTCGGCAAGCCCTTCGCAGCTCCCGAAAACTCAGTCATCAATCCTGATACTCCCATAAGAGCAGGTTATACATTCCTCGGTTGGTATGATGCAGCAGGCAACATCCGTCCCACAGATGTTCCCTCCGTACCTACAACATACTATGCTAAGTGGATTGAAGGCACAGGTAAATACTTCTACAAAGTAACTACCTACAGAATGGAAGAAAACGGAAACTACCAGTTGGCAAGTGAGAATCTTTTCTCCGGTGCAGAAGGAGATTTTGTTTACGCTGAAGTTAACACTTCTTCAGGTTTTTCAATTGACAGTGCTAAGAGCACACTCACAGGCTCACTCACAAGCTCCAACGGAATTGATAATCCCCTTCAGCTTTCAGTTTATCTCAAGAGAAACACATATACCATTACATTCAACGTTGCAGGCGGTACTGCAATAGCTCCCATCACAGCTCTTTACGGCTCAGTTGTCAACGTTCCTGCTAACCCCACAAAGGCAGGTTACACATTCGACGGTTGGATGAACGACGGTACAGGCAAGCCTGACACTATCCCCACAATTATGCCTGCTGCTGACACAAGCTTCACAGCTCAGTGGGTTGCAAACGGCAACACACCGTATAAAGTTATTGTCAGCTACAAAGACGTTACAGATAACAATACAGTTAAGCTGAAGACATATAACTTCTACGGCACAACAGGACGTAAGGTTAAGATTTCTCTTACAAACTCTGCTTCCGCTGAGCCGGGCGCTATCAACCACAACGTCAGCGAGTTCTATATTGAACACTATAAGGTAGACACTTCCGCAGCTTCAATAGCAAATCAGGTTCTTGAGGCTACTATTGCTGCTAACGGTACTACTGAACTTAAGCTCGAGTATATACCCGTAAATTACAAGGTAACATTCACTGTTGCTGGCAAGGCTTGCTGTGACGTACAAGAGGTTCAGTACTTCAAGCATGCAAACACAGTTGAGCCTACCAAGGAATACATGGACAATTACTTTGCAGCAGAGATGCCCGGCTATACATTCAAGGGTTGGGAGCCTCAGCTTGACAAGGTTGTCGGTGACATTGAGTACAAGGCTCTCTACAACAGCATTCCCTACACCGTATCATTCAACTATGTCAAGGTTGTAAAGGAAAACGGCGTAGAATACACCACAAGCCTTACACCTGATGCAGGTCAGGAGCTTGCTTCAATCACTCAGGGTTACAACACATCATTCACAGTGCCCAACTATCCTGTAAAGACAGGTTACACATGCATCGGTTGGTTCAGCGGCAATACACAGTATTTCCCCGGTCAGCCTGTTGTAATGCCTAAAGAAGGCCTTATTCTTACTGCAAAATACACAGCAAACACATATTACATCAGCTTCAATTCAAATCTTGACGGTGCAAGCTATGTAACACCTATTGCTGCTCCTTGCGATGATGAGGTAACTATTCCCGCATACCCCGTTAAGGAAGGCTGCAAGTGCGTTGGCTGGTACGCTGCTGACGGTACAAGATACGAAGCAGGCGCTAAGGTCACAATGCCCGCAGGCGGTATGGTTCTTACAGCACAGTGGGATATCGGTAAGTTCAACATCATCTACAGAGATGGCGACACTGACCTTCCCCAGTTCACAATGAAGGATATTTCTTGCGGTGATCGCATCACAGCTCCCAATTATCCCACAGCAGCTGATCCTCAAGGCAAAACATTCATCGGTTGGAGAGAGAAAGGCAAGACAGGTCTCTTCACACATAACGAGATGCCCGGTTACAGCCTTGTTCTCGAAGCAGTATGGGGCTACACAATCACTTTCAAAGATGATAACGGCACAATTCTTAAGAAAGTTGCTCTCGAGCCCGGCGCAGCAGTTGTTGCACCTGAAATTCCCTATAGAATAGGTACAACAGCTATCGGCTGGTCTGCTACCATCACCACAATGCCTAACCATGATGTGACTGTCACAGCTTTACGTTACTATAACGAGTACACAATCACATACAAGGTTGACGGTAAGGTCTACGCGCAGCAAAAATGTCAGTATGGCCAGATAATTCAGGAGCTTGATGCTCCCAGAAAGTGGTTCAAGAAATTTGCCGGTTGGAATGACCTTCCCGAGACAATGCCCGCATATGATATCGAAGTCAATGCTGAATGGACAGATTCTGATTTTGTTAAGGGTATCAGATCTTTCTTTGACGGTATTGTAAAGTTCCTTAATATGATTCTCGGATTTATTAACTAATCTCAACGCATAAATATTTCAGGGCTGTCCCAAACGGGACAGCCCTGATTTTTTGTTTATTTACTGAACAACAATTCTGTTGATTCTGAACAGATTTTTGAAGAACGAAATTAACTTAAGAAAGAAACCTGATCTGACGGTTACCGTTTCGCTGTCGGAGATTTCGGCATAAGATGAATCCTGACAGACGATACCGTTTTTATCGGTGAGCTTAGCTTCAACTGTCTTTGTTCCGCTTTCAAAGCTGATGTCAAATGTGGTGCCCTTGCCTCTTTTGGTGCCGTCAATATACCAGATGATAATTTTGTTTTCAGGTATGCTTGCCGTGCCGTTTAAAGTTGCAGTCAGCCTTAGCGTTTCACCGTAGTTGATAGTGTTTGAGCCGCTGTTATTAGTGATGGCAATTGTTATATCAACTGTTCTCACATAGCCGCAGGGGCATCTGTTTGAGCTGACAAAAGTATGGCTTTGCTCTTTTGCTATCAGTGTGCAGACGCATTCTTTCCAATGCTTCTGAGAATCATACTTTTCTGTGTAACTGTGTTCCTTTATAGGAACGGTTTGCTGAATAACCGTCATATCATCACACCGTGAGCAGTGCTGACCCTCGGTGAGCCCCGTTTTTGTGCAGGTAGCTTCAACGGCTTTGTCGGTAATGATATCGTGCCCAAGTGTCGGGATTTCTTGCTGAATAACCGTTATATCATCACACCGTGAGCAGTGCTGACCTTCTGTGAGCCCCGTTTTTGTGCAGGTGGCTTCAACGGCTTTGTAGGTAATGATATCGTGCCCTGGTGTCGGGATTTCTTGCTGAATAACCGTCATATCATCGCACCGTGAGCAGTGCTGACCCTCGGTGAGCCCCGTTTTTGTGCAGGTGGCTTCAACGGCTTTGTCGATAATAATATCGTGCCCGAGTGTCGGGATTTCTTGCTGAATAACTGTCATATCATCGCACCGTGAGCAGTGCTGACCCCCGGTGAGACCCATTTTTGCGCAGGTGGCTTCAACAGCTTTGTCGATAATAATATCATGACCGGGTGAAGGAACAGTTTGGTTATAACTGCGTGTACATATACAGGTGAAGTTTTGTATGCCATCATTCAGGCAGGTTGGCTGTTTGATAATTTCAGAGCGATAAGTATGTTTATGATTAAAATGAATCTCTGCCTTGTTTAATGGATAATCATCAGAGTCAATGCCGACAATCGAAACTGTGTTCCATTCGTCCTGCGTGCCTGCGTAGTAAACGTTGGTAAGGCTGTCACACTCTCTGAATGCGTCATAATCTATTGTTGTTATGCTCGACGGAATCGTTATGCTTTTTAAGCTTTTGCAAAGCCTGAATGCTGAATTGCCTATGCTTGTTACATTGCCCTCGATAAAAACGCTTGTCAGACCGTTGCAATTCCAGAATGCGGCGTTTCCTATGCTTGTTACCGACCCCGGGATTGTTATGCTGCCAAGTTTGCAGCAGCAATAGAACACGCCTGAGTTTATCTTTGTCACACCGCTTGGAATTGTTATATCTGTCAGAGCACAGCAATTATAGAACGCATTATTTTCGATGGTTGTTACATTGTCGGGTATTATCACGGTGTTAAGGTGTCTGCAGCTGTCAAACGCATAGGCGGCAATATCTGTTACGCTTTGTGGCACTGTGTATGCAGTATTTTGGCAGTTTGCAGGATATTTGATAATAACGGTTTTGTCTTTATTGAAAAGTGCACCGCATTCGTCAGCTGAATATGATGGATTGTCCGAGCTTATGTTTATCTGCGAAAGACCGCTGCAATAAGCAAAAGCACACGTGCCGATTTTTGTTACTCCTTTCGGAATGGTTATACTCTTCAGGCTTTCACAGTTTCGGAACGCATAGTCCTCAATATCGGTTACGCTGTCGGAAATTTTTATGTCGGAGAGATTGACGCAATAACTGAAAGCTTCATAACCTATGTTTTTTACTCCGTATGGAACGGTTATATCGGTAAGAAATTCGGCGTGGGCAAATGCTGTTTTATCAACGGTAATAATGCTGTCGGGGATTATATAATCTGTTCTCGGGTTTCCTGACGGATAACAAATGAGAACGGTTTTATCCTTGTTGAAAAGCACCCCGTGTTCGTCGCTCGAGAAAAAAGAGTTGGCTGAATCCACAGTTATGCCTGAAATTTTAAAGCTGTTGAAAAAACATCCGAGAGAAGCGTTGTTGACGATGGTTTTAAAACTCTTGCCGATTGTTACGCTTTCAAGCTCCGGATAAAACTGAAAAGAAAAGTTTGTTATTCCGTCACCGAGTATAATTGATCTGACGACAGAAGCATCCCACGGGCGAGAAGTTACTTTTCCGCTTCCGCTGATTGTAAGTGTTCCTGTTTCTTCGTCAAGCTCCCAGTCGGCATCCGCTCCGCACGTGCCGCTTGCTGCCTCAGCCGTTATGGCAAAAGGGTTCGGAGTGGGATTGTCATCAGTAGCGCATTGCGCAATGGGTTCGAAGCCGAAAGCAAAAATCGCGGCAAACAGAGTAGATAAGATTTTTTTAATTGCTTTTTTCATAGTGTGATCTCCGAACTTTACTATTAAAGCGGCTTGCAAATGCAGGCCGCTTTTGTTGTGAATGTATATTCTGAAAAAATTATCGGAAGTTTACATAGCCAAAGACAAGTAAGACTGCCATAAGGATGTAGAAGAAGGGGAGCACGGTAACGTGGCTTCCGGAAGCAATAAGAAATTTTTTGAAGGATTTTGATTTTTCCCAGTTTTCTTTGAGAGTTTTCGGGCGTGCAAAAGCCACAAGGTCGAAGAGCACGTAACCGACACAGTAGAACACCCAGGTTTCCCAGAGCGTATATCCTCTGATTGCCTGAACAGCAAGGATAGCCGCACCGAGGAGAATGAGGAAAGCGCGTATCAGTTTGATGCCCTTGAAGTCGCAATAGCGCTCCAGACCATCGTGTTGAGCAACTACGTAATACATCGTAAAGCAGCAGATTATGCCTGCCATTGTGGTTGAGCCGAGCATGATGAGCGCAAGCGGAGTGACCATATAGCAGGGTCTTTCAATAACTTCAACAAGGTTCATATCAACCTCACCGAAGGCACGTGTGATTTTGTTGCCGTTTTTGCGGTAGGGGATGATAAAGAGGAAAATTGTGAGAATTATAAACGCACAGAATACCCAGGAGAGCACGGTGTCAACCTTTTCGGGCAGCATATACCACAGCTTGCCTGCGGCTTCTGCCTGCTCAAGATTTTTGGCGGCGATTGGCCAGCCGAGAACAAAAGCACTTGCTATACCAAAACCGTTGAAGCAACCTTGGGTGAATTCCATTATCTTCCAGCCGTCAATAACTTTGTTTTCATCGAGCTTGCCGAACATACGCTTGCCGTTTTTCAGCGGATGTATCTGCTTGTCATAGAATGTGATTGCAACAACCCAACCGACAGAGCCTGCAAGAGCACCGCCAATCCACATAATAATACCGAAGATATCGCGGCGGATTGCCATCATTATAAGAAGGCTTGCAACTATTACGAGGTTGCGGCCCCACTCCTCACGGCTTTCTTCCGAGAAGCAGACTTTTGGCATTTTGCCGTTTGCGGGGTCATAGGGCGTGTTGAAAATACGGTAACCTATTTCCTGAAGCAGAGGTACAAGAGCAAAGAAAATTACAAAATCGTACCATTTGTAAACTTTGCCGCTCATTGCGGAGAAGCTGACACCCAGGAAGCCTGCACCAAGTCCGCTCCAGATTGAGCCTTTGAACGCAAGCGCAAGATAGCCGAGCGACGGATTGTAGCGAGCTTTATTGTGTTGAAGAACAAGCCCCATTGTTGAGGCATAGGGCTCCATACCGCCGTAGAAGTATCCGAGCGCACAGGCGGCAGCAAAGAGGAATACGTTTTCCATAAGAAGTTCTGAGCCGGTATACCAGACACAGAGAATACCCATAAATGCGCCGGGCAGCATTGCGCCTTTTTCTCCGCCGATTGCAGAGCCGCGCATACCCCAGCCAAAGCACATTGCAAGCACACTTATGGCAATAAAAGCTAATGCATTCTGAGTTTCCATACGGTAACCCCTTTCTGTGATTAATCAGTTGTTTTCTACCTTTACGACTGCATAGCCAATTTTCTTTTTGCTGGCTGTATAAACAATATGGAACAAATCACCGTCAGCAATGATTGAGGGATAGGAGAATTCAATGCCGGGTTGATGTGGAGTGTTTTCAAGCTCAATGCGTATCGGGTACGATGCACCGTTATCATCAGAAAGGAAGAGGCAAAGCGGAGTTCTCGGACCCCAGTTTTCGCCTATAGGGTTGCAGACAAGTCCCAGAACGCCGCAATCCATAAGTGCCGCACCGAGGCCGCTGTTGTTGTTGGGCATATCAGTGGGGCGGGCAACAGACCAGGTTCTGCCGAAATCCTTCGATTCGCTGCGGTAAACCCATTTAAGATTTGTTCGTGCGAGCATATAAACTCTGCCGTCGTGTGCAGGATCTTCCCATATTGCGGGCTGAATAAGTCCTTCGCCTTCGTCGGGAAGTTCTTCCTTGCGGTTACATACCGTGCCGTCGGGCAACTCAAAAGCAACGGGCGGTGAGAGCTTCCACGTTGCGCCGTTGTCTTCGCTGTAATCCGTCCATGATTCCCAGCGGTCAGCCAGATCTTCTGTTGAGCCGGGTGCAAGAAGAGCACCGTTTGACAGCCTTATCATCTGATTTTTGACAGGACCTCTGCCGCCGACGTCGCCCGGCACAAGCTCAACAGGTTCAGTCCACGTTTTGCCTGCATCTTCCGAAACAATTTTCATCGAGCGCCAATGGCTCTCGTCAATGCCGCTTTTGTATATAAGGGTCAGCATGTCGTTTTCGCAAAAAAGGGTCGGATTCCAGTCTGCCACACCGTCATCGGGGGTTACAACAACAGGTGTGCTCCATTCGCCGTCACGTTTTGAAAACCAGATTCGTACGTTGGGATTTTTCTCTTTTGTTCCGTGGAACCAGGCTACTGTGGGCTTACCGTTGCAGATGGCAACAGTGGATGCGTGACATTCACCTGCTTCGTTGTTAATGCTCGGGGGTGTCAGGTATTCCTGATATAAAAGTTCAGCTTTAATCATAAGTATTGCCTCCCGTAGTTGATTAAATATTGAAAGAAAACCCGGAATGAAACCCGGTTATAAAATCAGTATAACTAAACTGTTTTCTGATGTCAATAAACACTTGCTTAAAATAAACTCAGGTGTGTTTCGGGTTGATTTGTTTTGTGGTTGTGTGGTATAATTCGAAATGCAAATTTTGTTTACCGGGTGATTTGTTATGAATAAAAAGCCGAATGTTTTATTTATCGTTACCGATGACCAGCGCTTTGATACAATTCACGCCCTCGGCAATGATGAAATCATCACGCCTAATCTTGATAAGCTCAGCGAAAGAGGCACAGCCTTTGTACGCGCACATATCGCAGGCGGTACCTGCGGTGCCGTTTGTATGCCAAGCCGTGCAATGATTCTCTCGGGCAGAAATCCGTTTCACCTTGAAGAGCTTGGCGGCAATATTCCCCAAGAGCACAAGACCCTTGCAGAAACGTTTAAAAACAACGGTTATGAAACAATAGGCTTGGGAAAATGGCATAACGGTTGCCCCGCCTATGCGAGAAGCTTTACTCAGGGCGCTAAAATATTTTTCGGCGGAATGTGGGACCATTGGAATGTGCCGACTTGCCGCTATGACCCGACAGGCAAATATGACAACGTTATAAATTTTGTGGTTGATTTTTATAAAGATAACCATCCTCAGCCGCAGCATTGCGATGAGTTTGACCCCGGCAAGCATTCAAGCACGTTGCTTACGGATTCTGCTATTGAGCTGCTTAAGAAAAACGCAGGCAAAGATAAACCTTTTTTTATGTATCTTGCTTACCTTGCACCGCACGATCCGCGAACAATGCCCGACAGTTTCCGTGAGATGTATGATGCAGATAAAATCAAACTTCCGCCAAACTTTCAGGAAATTATTGACACAAACTATCCTCTTATGGTGCACCGTGACGAGGTTCTTGCCGCTTACCCGAGAGACGAAAAAGAAATCAGGCGCCATATTGCAGAGTATTTTGCGATGATAACCCATCTTGATTATGAAATCGGCAGGCTTTTTGATGCCCTTCGTCAGTCAGGTGAAGAGGATAATACGATTGTTGTGTTTACAGGCGATAACGGTCTTGCCGTAGGTCAGCACGGTTGGCTGGGCAAGGAGGATATTTACGAGCACGGCATCCGTATTCCTCTCATTATGGCAGGTCCCGGAATTGCAAAGAACAAGCGCAACGATGCCTATGTTTATCTTTATGATATTTTCCCGACTCTGTGTGAAAAGGTCGGAATCGAGATTCCCTCTTCGGTTGACGGCAAAAGTTTTGCCGACCTGCTTGACGGTGAGCATGGAGAGAGCTTCCGTGATGAGCTTTATCTGATATTTGATCAGTTTGTACGTGGCGTCAAAGATGAGCGGTATAAGCTTATTGAATACCGCAACGGTGACAAAGACGAGGATAAGTGGACTTTCCTTTACGATATTAAAAATGACCCGTGGGAGACAAAGAATCTCGCGCAGGACGAAAAGTACAACGGTAAAGTTGCCGAAATGCGTGAGAAAATTCTCAATCACCGTGACGAATGGGAGGAGCAATCTCATCCGTGGGGTGTGGATTTCTGGAAAAGATTTTAATATATTACGTGCAAACTGCTCTCGCAAATGCGGGGGCAGTTCTGTTTTTATCAGCTCAAATAATTGCACCGCAAATAAAAATAAAAGCAACAGAAAAATTGACACCCACCAACTGGTGGATGTCAATTTTTGTCTAACTACTCTACCTTTAATACAAAATTGAGGTAGGTTGCAATTTGAGGTTGCAGCTTCAAAATGGCTGCCAATTCAGGGACTTAGCTAACTTATTTTATATCACTCTTAAAAAACTTCTTCATGTACAACAAAAGAAGTACACCTAAAATCGGGAAAACAGCTGCGATCAGCATACCGACCTTAAATCCTACCTGCTCCGCAGACAAGGATAAACTGCTCCCAAAAGTCTGTGCCCATTCAGTAGCGGAAATTTTATCAACGATAATTCCCATTGTCTGAGGTGCAAATGAAGCGCCGAAGTCGCCACCTGCCGCCATCAAAGCATAAGCAGATACACCGACAGCAGGAATTTTTTCTTCCATAAGAATCAAAGTTCCCGGCCACAACATTGATGTGCAAATACCGGTCAAAACACAGCCAACGAGAGAAAAAACTGCATTGGATGAGAATGCAACCAAAACATAGCAGGCAATAGCACCGAGCATACTTATCATTAGGACACGGGAGATATTTTTACCAAACTTTGCATAAGCACTTCGTGTAAGAGCAAGGAGTACTGCGAATAAGCACATACCGAAAAGATCACCCCACATTTTAGGAATGTAGAGCACATTTTCCGTATAAACGGAAATCCAGTTTGACATAGTGTTCTCGGCGCAGGCACCAAGAAAAAT
>JAZTZM010000047.1:0-68344 GCA_045637465.1 Acutalibacteraceae bacterium
GCAGGCACTGGTTGTACCTTTACCATTAACAACAATAATAACCGGGGCACCTTTGGAAAAGAAATTATCATCAATTATTACGTTTCTCAGATACTTTGAAAAAGGTGACGCTGTTTTTTGTGCTAATCTAAAAACTTTTACCGCTTCTTTTTCTATCTCAGGCAGCTTTTTCCTAATAACTGTGAAAGAAAAATCCTGGGCATTGGTTCCGGTAGGACAGTATCTGCCTGCTTCAATTATTTTTTGTATCATTTCATCGGAAACGTCTTCGTTTTTAAACTGACGTATTGTTCTTCTGCTTTTAAGTGCAAGAAGAAATTTATCACTATCAAATCCATTGATATTAAAAGGAGCAATTTCTTCTGCAGATTCATAGTTTGTCATTGTAACAGCATTCACGGGACAAATAGCAAAGCAGTGTCCGCACTGAAGGCAGCTCTCATACATGAACTGCGCCTTACCGTTAACAAGTTTTATTTTTCCGGACACACAATCTCTGACACACTTTCCGCAACCTGTGCAAAGCTCGTGATTTATTTCTATATGCTTCATAAAATCTCCTTTAATACTTTTGTAATAGTTCATTTTTTGAGCACTTATTTTCGGAACTATGTTAACATAAAGCATAAGAATTTACAACTAAAAAATAGCGAGTATCCGCTTTAGTTATGAATACTCACCGTGTGCGAGAGACGGGACCCAACAACTTATTTAAAACATAAAAAAATCAGCACCCACACATTGTGGATGCTGATCGTTGGTGCGAGAGACGGGACTTGACTCTCGCGCTGCGACGCTCGGTCATTCGCGGCTCTCGGTGTCCACCGGACACCGATTCACTGCCGCTCCTACTTCAAGTCCCATTCATTGAAACAAAAAAACAGAGAAACCGCAAAAGCGATTTCTCTGTCTTTGGTGCGAGAGACGGGACTTGAACCCGTACGGGATTACCACACGCCCCTCAAACGTGCGCGTCTGCCGATTCCGCCACTCTCGCTCGAACAAGTGACATTATAGCAAAGGGATATCGAATTGTCAACACTTTTTTTAAAATTTTTTCAATTTTTTTCGCGAATATTTTTTATGCTTTTACAGAACTTTATTAGTGTCCGTTCAGCACGCGTTTTTTGTTTAATTACAACATATTTTAAGTTTAACACGAACAAATAATTGGATATCTGCTTTTACAACTTCATTGACACCGCAAAATGTTTGGTGTATAATGTCATCGTATGCATAATACTTAATACAATAATAAACAGGAGTGAATCTAATGGCACTTGTAACAACAAAAAAGATGTTCGAAGACGCTTATAAGGGCGGCTACGCTGTCGGTGCTTTCAACGTTAACAACATGGAAATCATCCAGGGTATCGTTCAGGCAGGCGAAAAGCTCAACGCTCCCCTCATCCTTCAGGTTTCTGCAGGCGCACGTAAGTACGCTAACCACGCATACCTCGTAAAGCTTGTTGAGGCTGCAAGCGAGACTTCAGGTCTTCCGATTGCTCTTCACCTCGACCACGGCCCCGATTTCGAAACATGTAAGAGCTGCATTGACGGCGGCTTCACATCAGTTATGATCGACGGTTCTCACTTCCCCTACGAAGAGAACGTTGCACTCACAAAGAAGGTTGTTGAGTACGCACACGCTCACGGCGTTGTTGTTGAAGGTGAGCTCGGTCAGCTTGCAGGCATCGAGGACGATGTCAACGTAAGCGCTGAGGATGCATCATTCACAAAGCCCGAGCAGGTTCAGGATTTCGTTGAGAGAACAGGCGTTGACTCACTTGCTATCGCTATCGGCACAAGCCACGGCGCATACAAGTTCAAGCCCGGTCAGAAGCCCCAGCTCCGCTTTGATATTCTTGAGGAGATCGGCAAGCTTCTTCCCAACTTCCCGATCGTTCTTCACGGCGCAAGCTCTGTTGTTCCCGAGTTTGTTCACACAATCAACAAGTTCGGCGGCGCACTTGACGACGCTATCGGTATCCCCGAGGAGATGCTCCGTCAGTCCGCAACAATGGCTGTTTGTAAGATCAACATCGACTCCGACCTTCGTCTTGCAATGACAGCAGCTATCCGCCAGTACATGGCTGAGAATCCCACTCACTTCGACCCCAGACAGTATCTTGCTCCCGCTCGTGCTGCTATCCAGGGTATGGTTGAGCACAAGATTCAGACTGTTCTCGGTTGCGCAGGCAAGGCATAATTTCACCACAAAATAATTTGCGAGCGGCGTAATTAATGTCGCTCGCATTTTTATAATGAATGCAGCAAAAAATAACACAAAACAAAAAGGAAATTGTTAAAATGAAAAAGGTTATTATTTCTACCGACAGCCCTGCAGACGTGCCGGCAGCAATTGCCGAAAAATACAGCGTTGCCATCTGCCCTCTTCACGTTATTCTCAACGGTGAAGACAGACTCGACGGTGTCAACATAACAACCGAGGAGATTTTCAGCAACTATAAGCAGACAAAATCCCTGCCCTCTACATCGGCAATTCCCGTTGGCGAATACACCGAAAAATTCGCTGAGCTCACTTCTGACGGTTCAAGCGTTGTTCATATTTCACTCAGCTCAGGTGTATCCTCAAGCCACAGAAACGCTGTAATTGCAGCAGAAGATTTTGAAAACGTTTACGTTATTGACAGCAAGCTTCTCACAAGCGGAATGTCAATGCTTGTTCTCAAAGCAGCTCATATGGCTGAAAACGGCATGGACGCGAAAGAAATCGCAACCGAGCTTGAAACTATGCGCGAAAATGTTGATGTCAGCTTTATTCTTGACAACCTTGAGTTTCTTGCAAAAGGCGGACGCTGCTCTGCGGTAACCGCTCTTGGCGCAAACATCCTCGGCATCCGTCCGAGCCTTGAGATGCGCGACGGCAAGCTTGGCATATCCAAGAAATACCGCGGCAAAATCGACAAAGTTCAGCTTCAGTACCTCAAAGAGAGAATTGATTCATTAAGCGAAGTCGATGACGAAACCGCAATCCTGGTACATTCATCGGCAACCGACGCACAAATTGCCGAAATGCTTGAAGTAATCAAGGCTTCCGGCAAATTCAAAGACGTTTTGACAGCAACCGCAGGCTGCACAATATCCGCACACTGCGGCGATAACTGCATCGGCTTTGTTGCCCTCAAAAAATAAACATAGTAACAGCAAACCGCCTGACGTGCCGCAACGCACATCAGGCGGTTATTTTTGTTCAATCAGTTTTCAGCACCGATAATATCAAATATCATATCAACACCTGAAATAAAATCCAGATATTCACTGCGCATCTGCCTGAAATATTTTCTGCCCTTATCGGTAATCTGATAAAAACGGCGGCGACGGTTATCCGCAACACGCCTTTCGCTCTCTACAATAAAAGCATTGTCAAGCAACCTGTAAATTGTTGCATACGGAAACGTAATTTTACACTTTCCGTCGGAACATTCATCAAGCTTTTTGACTATTGAATTAATTGTCATTTCACCCTGAGCGAGAAATGCGAGAATAAGCATTTCCGTAATTCCTTTTTTCAGGTTTTCGGCAATCCCTGTAGTTGCATTACTGTTTCTTTTTCTGTTTGCCATAGAGCGCTCTTCCTTGCTGAAAACTAAAATTTTATGCTTTTATTATACTATAAAAGAAATTAAAATTCAATGGTTTTCCTAATTAGAAAAATAAATTCCTAAAAAAACGCCTCTCTCGTAAAATTGAGAGAAGCGTTTGCTTTTATTTTAACCTGTTATAGACGCTACCGGCATTGATACTGCCGCCGCGAGCAGTCAACAGTTCCGATACGGTAACAAGCTGATATCCCTCTTCAATCAGTGCAGGGATAACCATTTCCATAGCGTCAACCGTCGTCTTGTGCAAATCGTGGCAAAGTATAATCCTGCCATCTTTTGCTCCGCTCATCACAGCGTCATAAACCGCCTGTGCATCCTTGGTTTTCCAATCGAGCGTATCATAAGACCAAAGTATATATGCCATACCGAGCTCTTTGCCCACCTGCTTAACCTCATCGTTGTATGCACCGTAGGGCGGACGCGCAAGCTCACACTTGACACCGGTAATATCATAAATTTTATCATTGGTCTTTTTAAGCTCCGAAATAATATCGGCCTTTGAAAGCTCCGTAAGGTCTTTGTGAGCCCAGCTGTGATTAGCTATCTCATGACCCTCATCAACAACACGTCTGACGGTATCGGCTCGTTTGCCGATTGTGTTTCCCGTAACGAAGAACGTACCTCTGCCACCGTTTTGTCTGAAAATATCAAGCAATCTTTTCGTATGAGCGCTCGGACCGTCATCAAAAGTGAGCGCAAGCAAGGGCTTATCAGGGTCTATCGGCGGAGTGTTGCTTTTTCCGCTGAGAAAATTTCCCAATTCGGTTATGCCTTCAACGATGCCTTCAAGCAACCCGCCTTTTTTCTGCGTTGTCGGCTCATCAATCTCAGTTGTTGTTTCTTTTGTTTTTGTCGTTGTTTCGGCTTCGGTCTCTTTTTCTGTTTCCTTCTCTTTTTTTGAAGAAGACTCAGCGGCAGTCGTAACCGCCTTCGTACTCGTCTCTTCCTTTGACCGAGAAGATTCTTCAGCGTGCGAAGATTCATCACCGTAATCAGTCACGTAATCAACCGTCGAATTTACAAAACTATACTGGTTTAAAGGAAAAACACCAGCACATCCGGCAAGCAAAAAGGTCAGAGCCGCAAGCAAAACACATATTTTAGTTTTCATCGAAATTCACCGCATTTTGTCGAAAATAGCAATAAATTAACGATAACAAAAACAAAAGAAATTTTCAAGATGTTATACAATTAAATTTTTGAAAACTGCTAATTATTATCTGAAACAAAACGTTCAAGCAAACAAGCGCAGCCCTCGTATATATCTTTGTAGGCGGTTTCAAAATCGTCTGTATACCACGGATCTGAAACATTACCGGGGCGGGTGGTAAAATCCATCATTTTATAAATCTTGCCATCGGGATCGCCGCCAAAAAGCCTTAAAGAATTACGGACGTTATTGTCATCCATACAAATCAGATAATCATAATCCGAATAATCGCTTTTACTGAGCTGACACGCACGTTTTCCGTCACAGCTTATGCCGTGTTTTGCCAGCTCCCTCTTAGCACCGGGATAAACGGGGTTGCCGATTCCGTTCCATATCTCCTCCGTGCTTGTGGCACGGGACACTATAACAAAATCATTTTCCCTTCCGCATTTGCTGACAATATCCTTGAAAATGAATTCAGCCATAGGCGAGCGACAAATATTGCCGTGGCAAATAAACATTATCTTTTTCATCTTGCCTTGGTCACATATCATAGCTTTTATCAATCGCTTTCAGCTCTTTGAAAGTATCTATTTCTACAACGTCTTCGAATTTACATTCTCTTACAGACACCTGATATTCATCGTGATAATATCTCAAAGGAACCTGTCCCCACAGGCGCTCTTTACCGCCGGGAGCGTTATACACTGTTTTTATATGCTCGACAAGACGCGATCCGTCATAATCGGTCCAATAAGAAATTCCGACAATCTGATGACAGTTAACTCCGCCGATTCCAACCTCTTTTATGTATCCTTTTTCAAGATGCACACACCAATCATCCGTTTGCTCAACCGGTATTCCGAGATAATTTGACGAATACTGATACTTGGCAATCAGTTTCGGATTTGAAAGTATAAGGTCAGATTCAAGGATATACGCGTTGCGGATAAGCGGACCTGCACAAATGATAGATGCAATATTATTAGCTTCGTTGAAAAGAGGGTTTTCGATGAACTTGATCATCGGGTATTTATAAAGCAGTTGATCAAACTGTTCACTCAGATATCCTCGTATTACGTATATTTCGGTTATTCCTGCCGCAATTACTGCGTCAAGCAAAGTGTCGATCATCCTTACACCGTGAACACGGACCAGAGGTTTGGGTGTGTTAAGTGTTATCGGAACCAGACGGGAACCGAAACCTGCAGCCATAAAAATAGCTCTTTTAACCCTGTACGGTTCAAGTGCCTCATAACCCTTGTCTGTGATACATCCGTCCGCAACAAGCCCATCATTGGTCAGTGCCTGCATTGTTTTATTTATAAATCCGATAGATACCTCAAGGTCTTTTGCCATTGCCCTTTGTGACTGGGCAGACGTCTGCTCCGTTAAGTAAACGAGTATATCAAATTGTTTTTTTGATAACATTTCAAATCTCCTTTTTCGCCTGCTTTGCTGTAGTGCCGCGTTTGTTTTTTTCTGAAGCAGCACTCACACAGTAAACAGCAGCTTTTACAATAACGTTTGCAACTAAAATAATAAGCGAAATTACCGCTGCGCATTCATAATTATTCTGCGCTTCAAACTGTCCTATCATCAGCGATATCGGTTTCGTAGAAACATTTGCCAGGAAAGAAACAGCAGAAATCGTTATCATGGAATTCACAAAAAAGTAAGATCCCATTTCTATTATGGTAGTCTTGCATTGAGGAATAATAACGTCAAGAACAATATGCAACCTGCTGATACCGAGAGTCAGACCGACATTTTCAAGATTCTCATTCATCTTACTCAGCGAGTTATACATCATCTGATACGGTGAAGCAAAAAAGTGCATTAAGTTAGCTAAAATAAGAATTGCCATTGTGCCGTAGATGAATGTGCTGCTGAAGGTCATTGAGTATGACAAACCGAGTACTATTCCGGGAATTGTCAATGTGGTTATTGAAAGCAAGTGTAAAAGACGGGATGACTTGGACGGTAATCTCGAAGTCATATATGCGGCAACAAACGCTACAGCAACACCAATAAGCGCCGTGCAAACTGCAATTATAACTGAATTGAGCAAATACTTATCGCCGCGCAGAGTAAACATTTTCAGCAGATTATCGAACGTAAGAGTCATATTGAACGGATATTTTTCCGTGAACGCAACCACTGAAAACGCGCCGAACAAAGAGAAAATGCAGATTAATGCGGCAGAGCAAACCGCATAGGCACCAAGATCACGGAGCACATTTTTCTTTATTATATACTCTTTGGTAACGTAACCCATTTTTGCGTTGCTTTTAAAAATGAAGTTAAACAGGAAAGTGACGATCGCCGGAACCAGAAGTAAAATACCGATAACGGCACCTTTTCCGAAATCCAGCTGTCCGAGAACCTCCTGATACATCATTACGGCAAGTGTGGTGTTTTTTCCGCCGATCATCAGCGGAATACCATAATCCGTAATAACCATCGTAAACACAGTGAAGAAAGCTGACATCAGCGGTCGCCAGAGATACGGCAGCGTAATCGACACAATGCAGTTACGTTTCGGGATTCCCAAAACGTGTGCCGCTTCATAAGGAGAGTAATCCTCATATTTAAGTGCGTCGTTAAGCATAAGAAAGGCTACCGGGTATGAATAAAGCAGCGAACCGACAATCATTCCGGGGAATCCGTATATAGAACCCGAAAGGTCAAACAGATTACGGATTACACCGTTTGTGCCGAAAAGCACAATCAATCCCATACCGTGAGAGATTGAAGGAATCAGCATCGGCAGAATCAAGAGAATTGAAAGAGCACTCTTGAAACGTATATTGGTTCGCTGAATTGAAAAAGCCAACAGTAAGCCTAACGAAACAGACAAGCATGTTGTTATCAGCGCTGATTCGAGAGACGTTTTAAGTGAAGGGATAAAAGATGCCGAAGTGAAAATCCTCTGTATGTCATCCGCTGTTATATTAGAAACCATTACAAAGAACGGAAAAAACACAAACAAGATCAATACTAAGCACAGTATAATCTTGGTAAGTCCGCTCTGACTGCGTTTTATTTTCTTCATAACCGCCTCACACGTTCATATATTTTGCCAGCGACTCTATCTTGATTCTGAGGTTATCCAGAACAAAGCGCTGAACATATGCATTTTTCGGGTTTTCAATAATCTGCATAGGCGTATCAAGCTGAATCAGCTTGGACTCTTCCATAACCATAATTCTGTCTGCCATTGCAAACGCCTCTTCCTGGTCGTGGGTAATGTAAATCATTGTGGTTCCGTATTCTGCCTGAATCTGCTTGATTTCTCTGCGCAACGCAAGACGTGTCTCAACGTCAAGCGCTGACATCGGCTCATCAAACAAAATCATACGGGGCTGAAGAACCAGCGTGCGGGCAATCGCAACACGCTGCTGCTGACCGCCTGAAAGCTTGTTGGGTTTCTTGTCTTTATGCTCTGTCAGACCCATTCGCTCCAGCATTTCCAAAGCGATTTTCTTTGCGTCTTTTTTCTTTTCTTTATTGAACTTCAAAGCATACTGTACGTTCTGCAAAACGGTCATATTCTCAAACAGTGCATAGTTCTGAAAAACAATACCCATTTCTCTTTCAGAGGATGCAGCATACGTAATATCTCTGTCATCGAGCGTTACCGTACCGTGAGTCGGCTGCAAAAGACCGATAAGTATACGAAGCAGTGTGGTCTTTCCGCAGCCGGAAGGGCCGAGAATAGCCAAGAACTCACCGCTGTAAATGTCAAAATTGATGTTATCAAGTGCCGTTTTCTCATCAAACTTATGGGTCAGATCGCTGATTTTTAAAATAATGTCTGCATTTTTTGATGTTTCTGTCATATCAGCTTTTCTCCAATTAATTTTGAAAATAAGTCAACATACAGACAACAGTGCCGTTGCACCGCTGTCTGTATGTCTAATCACATATCAGTTATTCCACATTTGTAATAATCTTTCTTTTTCCTCTACCGTGTCGCCTTCCATATCACAGTATTTAATATCGGCAGGGAAATTTTCAGATTTGAAATCTTTATCCTTATAAATCTTTTCGGGAGCATAAAGCTCACAGGAGCGGTAGTTATAGGTGTTGATAATATAATCAAAAACCTCTTTAACGCATTCTCTTGTCTCTTTGCCGTTGATAATCGACTGACCGTATACTGTATGCGGTGAGCCCTCATCAAAGATGAGGATTTCAAGAGGCATGCCTTCCGTAATCTGAACAGCCGCATTAGTAATCATACCAAGACCGATTGCTACTTCCTGCTGAACAAGTGCGTTAACGGGACCGCTGCCGGAAGATGTGTACTGAAGAATATTATCGGAAAGCTTTGCAAAATAATCAAACGCCTTTTCTTCACCCCAGACGTTAACCAGTGCCTTCAGGAACATATATCCGGTGCCTGAAGATTTCGGATCGGGCATAGAAATAAGGCCCTTGTATTCAGGCTTAAGAAGGTCTTCGTAGCAGGTGGGTTTTTCAAGCCCGTGCTTTGCAAGAACCTCTGTGTTGACTATAACTGCACCGCCTGTTCTCAACTCAGGCAGATAATTTTCGCTGACTACTACGTCATCGGTATATACAGATGTATCGTAGCCGCTAAGGTCAGCAAGGATGCCGTCGCGTGCAAGAGGCTCAAGGTTAAGGTAAGAGAGGTCGTGCACGATATCGCAGTCTGTGTTTGTGCCCTCAGCCAACAGTTTTGCTGTAAGCTTGCTTGTTGACTGATATTCTATAATAAATTCATAATCGGGGAATGCCTGCTGCAGCTGTTCTGTCATATCTGCAATACGGTAATCTGTTGCACATGTGTAAATAACGATACGGTTACTCTCCGCAGAGCCGGAACAGCCGGCAAAGCACATTAAACATATCAAAGCACAGATAAGTAAAGAAATAATTTTTTTCATTGTTATCCTCCGTTCATTTTCAACATTTTTTTCGATATGCGTGAACTTTCCCTACGCAAATTACATCAATGTTTATACACAATAAATTGATGTAGAATGCGTCGAATGCGTTCACGAACACACCGAATCAACAGCCTTATGATACACTATAAGCACAAATATGTCAACATTTACTGCAAAATCGGCAACATTTGTTTTCACTTCTACCGTTAGCAACCATAAAAATGAACAAAGCAACGCTTTTGCCACAGCAATCAGGCAATAAAAAAGCAGCTTCCTCGCAAGCAAGATTGTTGCAAAGAAGCTGTTATTTTGCATATTAATGATACAAAAGCAATGCCGATTACGGCACATCACAAAAAAATTCCGCTATAACGAAACAAATTACAATCCGAAAGCCCTCAACTCATTGTATATTTTCCGACAGCTTCAAGACGTGCCGAACTGCCTATACCCTTTTGTCTGTAAACCTGATCCTCAGTCGGGTAGTACATCTGTGTAGCGCCTTTCTTTGCGCCCATTATCAACATCTCGATCCACGTCACTCCGGGCAGGAAGAAAGGAATAAAGAAATTGGAAGAATTATCATTCCATATTGCAAAAGCAAAAAACGTACAGTTGAATATAAAGAGTTCCCACATATTGGGATAGTTTCTGATGCTGTCGCTCAAATGCTCAAGCTCACTTTTGTTCATATCAATTGTAATGGAATAACAGTCATCAATGTTGTTATCTTTGTTTTCGCGGTATGCTTCAAGGTTATAGTATATACCCCAACCGTCACCGACCGAAAAAGAGAACGCACCAACCGACACACCCTGACCTACGGGCACCTCATAAAGACCTACCGTAATGGGTTCATCGCTGAGATTTTCAACATAAATCCAATTATGACCTGCAACCGGGAAAAAGTATGTTGCCGCAAAAAGCGATGCCCTTGCAACAATCTCATCTCCGACGGTATCAGCAACTTCGTTTGACGGTTCAGAGTATACCGATTCTTCTGCCGCAAATGCAGTAACCGAAGCTGACAACGCAATAATTACAGTCAACACCAAAGCTGTTACTTTTTTAAATTCATTGTGCATAATATGCACTCCTTAATTCTTTGTTACCCTAATTTTACAAAAATAAAAAGGGAAAGTCAACCGCATATTTCGCCCTATCAAAAAGAATCCTTTGCAGATCACAGTCTGCAAAGGATTCTGAAATTTAAAATTTTATTTTGCAATTTTTCTCTGTATAGCTTTGATAATCTCAACAATCGGGATTATAAGGAATGCGAGACCGAGAGAAATGCCGTACTCCATTGCGTCGAGGTGTGCAAAGCCGAAGATTTCTGAAAGGAAATCAATCTCAACAACAGCTGTTGTAAGAACGAATGAAAGGAGCATTGCGCCGTAGAGAAGCCAGTTGTGGCTGCCCTTGAACACCATTGAAACAGCCGAACCGCGCTGTGAACGCATATTGAACGAATGGAAGATTTCACACATTGCCATTGTGAAGAATGCCATTGTCATACCGTCTGCACTGTCTGCGATATCAAAGAATCTGAATTCAAGACCTTTATGCATACATTCAATAAATTCGCCGATATAGAAAGCTGCAACAGTGAGAACAGAAACGATCAGTCCCTGATAGAAACAATCTATACCGAGACCGCCTGAGAAGATGCCGTCGTTCTTACTTCTGGGCTTTCTTCTCATAATGTCTGCCTCAGGACGTTCTGTGCCGAGAGCAAGAGCGGGAAGTGAGTCTGTGATAAGGTTGATGAAGAGAAGGTGCGGAGCTTCAAGGATTGTGAATCTCATAATCGAAGCAAAGAAAATCGAGATAACCTCGGAAAGGTTTGAGCCGAGAAGGAACTGAATAGCCTTACGGATATTGTCGTAAATTCTTCTGCCCTCACCTACTGCAGAAACGATTGTTGCAAAGTTATCGTCTGCAAGAACCATATCAGCAACGTTCTTTGTAACGTCTGTACCGGTGATACCCATACCGACACCGATATCAGCATTCTTAATTGACGGAGCATCGTTGACACCGTCACCTGTCATAGCGGTAACGTAGCCTTTGTTACGCCATGCGTTAACGATTCTTGTCTTATGCTCGGGCTGAACACGTGCGTAAACGCGTACGTTTTCAACGATCTTCTCAAACTCTTCGTCAGAGTACTTATCAATATCAACACCCATCATTGCCTGTGAATCATCGGCAAGAATACCGAGCTCACGAGCAATTGCCTTAGCTGTGTTGATGTGGTCACCCGTGATCATAATCGGCGTGATGCCTGCGTTACGGCACTCTACTATAGCGTCTTTAACCTCGGGACGGACAGGGTCAATCATACCTGTAAGACCGATAAAGATCATATCGAATTCAAGTGCTGCGGACTCGTAAGCCGCAGGAGCCGCACTGTATGTCTTGTATGCTACAGCAAATACGCGCAGAGCCTTGTTACCCATACGTGTGTTTTCTTCTGCAACCTTGGCTCTGATTTCGTCGTTCATTTCAACGACCTTGCCATCTACCCAAGCGTGAGAGCACTTCTTGAGAATCTCATCGGGAGCACCCTTTGTGTACTGAACAAACTGCTCGCCGTCCTTGTGAACGGTAGACATCATCTTTCTGCCTGAATCGAAGGGAACTTCGCCGACTCTGGGGGAAGCAGCAACAAGCTCAGCCTTATTGAGACCGATTGACTTAGCATAGTTGATAAGAGCAACCTCATCAGGCTCACCAGTACCCTTGCCGTCTTCTTCAACCTCTGCGTTTGTGCAAAGAGCCATTGCGGTTGCAAGCTTGGGCTCATCCTGAGCAAAGTGGTCAACAACAGTCATAACGTTCTGTGTAAGAGTACCTGTCTTATCCGAACAGATAATCTGCGTACAGCCGAGCGTTTCAACAGCTGTCATCTTACGGATAATTGCGTTCTTCTTGGACATATTGGTAACGCCCATTGAAAGAACAATTGTCATAACAGCGACAAGACCCTCTGGGATAGCGGCAACAGCAAGAGCGATTGCCGTAATGAATGAATGGAGAGCGATATCGAGGAACTGATTTTCAGCACCGTTACCGAAGAACTGAGGAATAGCAAACTTGGTAACGATATCGTATGCAAAGATGAATATACAAACACCGATAACAAGCTTTGTGAGAATTTTTGAAAGCTGC
This sequence comes from Acutalibacteraceae bacterium, assembly GCA_045637465.1. Classification (GTDB taxonomy): domain Bacteria; phylum Bacillota; class Clostridia; order Oscillospirales; family Acutalibacteraceae; genus UBA8612. Next base: position 12,867 of record JAZTZM010000047.1, read on the forward strand.
TCAAGCTTGATTTCAAGCGGAGTTTTGCCGTCTTCAGCAAGGGAGATTGCGTTTGCGATCTTGCCCATTTCGGTATCCATACCCATTGCGGTAACTACAGCCTTACCGCGACCGTATACAAGAGTTGAACCCATATACGCCATATTCTTACGGTCACCGAGAGGAATTTCTTCGTTATCTTTTTTACCCATAAGAGCATTTACAAGCTTTGTAACGGGAACAGATTCACCCGTAAGCGCCGCCTCTTCAATCTTCATGCTTGCACATTCGAAAATACGGCAGTCAGCAGGGATTGCGTCACCCGCATCGAGAAGAACAACGTCACCTACAACAAGATCTTCACTCTTGACTGTTTCAACCTTACCATCACGGAGTGTCTTTGTGGTTGCGGCTGACATCTTCTGAAGTGCCTCAACAGCTTTTTCAGCCTTGCTTTCCTGAATAACACCAAGAACAGCGTTGATAAGAACAACAACAAGGATTATTATCGAGTCTGTCGGCACAACAAACTTGCCTGCCTCAAAAATTTCTGTTGCAGCTGCGATAACTGCCGCTACAAGAAGGATAATAATCATCGGATCCTTAAGCTGATTGATAAATCTTTTCAGCATTGAATCCTTCTTGGCTTCTGCAAGCTTGTTCTTGCCGTTTTTCTCAAGGCGGCTTGCCGCTTCCTGAGAGGAAAGACCATCGGGCGAGCTCTGAACTTCCGCAAAAACAGCATCGGTTTCTTTAAGGTAGAACTGCATTTTTCCAACTCCTTTGACTATTTAAGGGATTATCACGGCTGAACAAAACAAAAAAAGACCCTTACCGCTCCCGAAACTGTAAAATCCGAGCGATAAAAGTCTCACTCTTTAATACATCGGCGAGCCTTAAGGCTGTGAGTGTCAACCGATATAACACCTGTTCAGGGTGCGAGTTACTCCCTTTTATTCCTAAACATTATATCGCACTTTGATTTCATTGTAAACAGTTTTTCCGCTTTTTTACAGAAAATACAATTTTTTCAGAAGAAAATGCAATATTTACATAATATGCTAAGTATTACTAAATGCATTATAATATTTTATCTTGCATTAGATACCTTGCTGTGCTATAATTCCAATGTATGTAAAGCACACTTGTGTTGTTGCCCGGCGCAACAAAGTACATAATATCGGAGGAGTAAAAATGAAAGCGAAATCAATTCTTATCATTGCGACAGCCGTAACGCTCGCTACGTTACTGTTTGCTGCCTGCAACAAGCAAAACGAGCATACAGGTCTGCACGTTTTCGTTACAGATGAACACGGCAACACAGTGCTCGACGCAAACGGCGCGCCCAAAACAGAAGAATGGAAAACCAGCATCGTATATGCAACAGACGAAAACGGCGAAACCTACACAAACGCAAACGGTGAAAAGGTTACCGTCAAGCAGACCCGCCCTTCCATCACACAGATTATTGAAGTAACCGATTTCAGTATAGGTGAAGACGGCAAGCCCGTAAAAGGCGAGGATGGCAAATACATCTACGCTCCCGCAACAAAGGTTGTAAACGTAGAAGTTACCGACAAAAACGGTAACAGAGTCACTCAGGAAGTTACAGACGAAAACGGTGAGACAGTTCTTAACGCCAACGGACAGCCCGCAAGCGAAGTTGTCACCGAAACAGTCACCGAAAAAGTGACGAACTACATCGAGCTCACACCTGACGGCACACAAAAATATTACAACGTCAGCGAAAAAACAACAAAAGCCAAAACAACATCAATTTACGATAACCCCCTCTACACAGAGGGAAAAACAAAAAAGCCGACAAAGCCTGCACAGACAGCGCCAAAGGCTGAAAAGCACGTCGCATCCAACTCCTGGCTCAAAAACCTCGACGCATCCGCTAACGACACATTTGCAGACGTTGAGGCAATCAATGCCAACTCATACGTTGTTCTCGGCAACACAGAATCAACCAACGGAGTTTTCGAAGCATTTTCACAGACAGGCTACTATTCCTTCGTTGCAAAATACAATCAAAACGGTGATCAGGCATGGATATGCCCCATCGGCACAAAAGGTCACACAAAAATCCACGATATTGCAGTTCTTAACGACGGCAGTATTATCGCAGTAGGCGAAACCAACGCAGCTGACCTCGGTTTTAAACTCGACTCAACATTTGAAGCAATCATTGCAAAGATATCGCCCGACGGTGCTCTTCTCTGGGTTAAAAACTACGGCGGTTCCGCAACGGAATATTTCAAGTGCGTAACTGAAACTCCCGACGGCGGCTTCGCGGCAGCAGGCAGATTCAAAGCCGCAGACGGCACGTTTGCTTCTCTCGGTCTCACGTCACTTACACCCGTTTTTGCCAAATTCGACGCAAACGGCAACGTCATCTGGTACGACGCATTCAAAGGCAGCGGTGCAGACGCTGTAAACGCAATTGCATCCGATGCTCAGGGCAACATCTACGGCGCTTGTCAGATTGTTTCTTCCGACCTTGACGGCAAGGGCAACCACGGCGGCACGGATATCGGCATCATCAAGTTCTCCGCAGACGGAGCAAAACTCTGGACCAGAATGATAGGTGGAAGCAAGAGCGACGTTGTAAACGATATTTACGCAGGTGCAAGCGGCTGTATCTTTGCCGGCAGTTACACATCCAACGACGGTGATTTCACACTCAACCGCGGTGCCAAGGATGCATTCATCGGTTTCTGCGATGTTGACGGCAACGTCAAGTGGCTGAGAACATTCGGCGGAATCGGCAGCGACACATTCAATCAGGTAATTTCAACAGGCTTCGGTTATGCCTGCGTAGGTCTTTCCAACTCTGCTAACCGTGACCTTGCAACAATCGGAAACCAGGGCGAATTTGACGGCTTCATTATGTCAGTCAATACCGCCGGCAACCTTGAACACGTAAAATCATTTGCAGGCTCTGCAAACGATTCACTCAACGGCATCTGCCGACTCGACAGCCGGACATATATCGCTGTCGGCGAAACATACTCAAAGGACAAGGACTTCAGCCTCTTTAATACACAGAAGTGCAGTGCCGTTATGGGTATGTACAATATTTATTAATCAGTAATATCCGGAGATGAGCGGTATAATGAAAACAAATGCGAATAAAATTATAAAGGCGGTTGCACTGGCTGCGGCGATTTCTGCCGTACTGTGTGCCTGCGGCAGAACAAATACCGATGACACACTATCATCAACACTTCCTGCAGTTTCTCAGACCGCTCAATCTGTTACACAAGAGACAACTGCACCCGAACTTCCTGTAGCGGAACCTGTGACTCAGCCTACCGAAGCTGAAAAGACAACGGAAAAACCGACCGAACCAACAAAAACAGAAACCACCACATCAGCTCCGAAGCCGACTCAGACCGCAACAGAAAAAGAAACCGAACCGGAAACAACCAAGGCTCCTGTTGAAACGACAACACGCCATAAAAATCCCGTTGCAAATGCATTCATCGCCGCAGACAAAATTGTAGGCTACCAACTGATTTCAAAAGACGAAATCAAAAAGGTTGCCGATGATATGGCAGACAACAGCGAAATATACTACGCGCGTCTTGACGACGGAACCAACACATATTATATGGCGGTTGACCTTCAGACCGCTCAGGCGCTGGCGCTGAGCAACCCTCAGGTGTTGCGCGAACTGTGCCGTCAGCTCGATGAAAAGCAAAAGCTTATGGCAGAAGAGGGTGAAAAAGAGGACTATGTCCTTATGGATTACACCCACCTCGTCGGCGAGCTTGAGGTTCACTATATCGGCTACCTTCTCACCGGTGCGCTCGGCGCGGAGAACGGTATACTTTCATCCTTCTATAATTCCTGTAAAATTGCCGATCTCAATATTGATGAAAGCCGCTTTGGTCCGATCATCGATATAATAGGCACAATTTACGGTTAATATTTTTCACGAATCAACTTTAATACAATTGCGGAGGTCAGATTAAAATGAACAATATCCATCAGCTTTACGAACTCTGGCAGAAAAACGCCATTCTCGACAGTGACCTTACAGATGAGCTCAACGCCATCGCAGGTAACGAAGAAGAGATACTTGACAGATTCTACAAAACACTTGAATTCGGCACAGGCGGTCTGCGCGGTGTTATAGGCGCAGGCACAAACCGAATGAACGTATACACTGTTGCTCAGGCAACCCAGGGCCTTGCAAACTATCTCAACGAAGCTTTTGAAGAGCCCAGCGTCGCTATCGGTTACGACTCAAGAATAAAGTCAGACGTGTTCGCGCGTGAAGCTGCAGGTGTCCTTGCCGCAAACGGCATCAAGGTCTATTTCTTCCCCCACCTTGTGCCCACACCTATGCTCTCATTTGCCGTACGCAGACTTGGCTGCAGCTCAGGTATCGTTATCACTGCAAGCCACAACCCCTCCAAATATAACGGCTACAAGTGCTATGCTCCCGACGGCTATCAGATGACTGACGAAGCTGCCGCAAGAACACTTGAATATATCAACAACATCGATATTTTCGCTGACGTAAAGCGTATGGATTTTGAAGATGCGCTTGCTGAGGATATGATAGATTATATTGAAGGCTGGCTTCTCAACGAATTCTACGACCACTGCGATTCGCAGCGCCTTGACAAGGACATCTGCAAAAACAGCGGACTTAAGGTTATCTACACACCTCTCAACGGCACAGGTAACCGCCCAGTACGCACAATGCTCGGCAGACTCGGCCTTGATGAAGTAAGAATCGTACCCGAGCAGGAAAATCCCGACGGCAAATTCCCGACCTGCCCCTTCCCGAATCCCGAAATCGATCAGGTATTCGAGCTTGCAATCGGAATGACAAAGGATTTCCCCGCAGACCTTCTCCTTGCAACAGACCCTGACTGTGACCGCGTTGGTATCGCAGTAAGACACGATGGCGAATATAAGCTTATGACAGGCAATGAAGTCGGTGTAATGCTTTGCGAATACGTGCTCTCACGCAGAAAGGCAATGGGTACTCTTCCCGAAAATCCCATTGTAATCAAATCATTTGTCACAACTGACCTTGCTCAGGCGGTAGCCGACAAATACGGCGCAGAGGTGCGCAACACACTCACAGGCTTCAAATACATCGGTGAAATCATCAGCCAGCTCGATGAAGCAGGCGAAGCTGACCGCTACGTACTCGGTATGGAAGAAAGCTACGGCTACCTCTTCGGCTCACACGCAAGAGATAAGGATGCCGTTGTTTCATCAACAATGATTGTCGAGATGGCAGCTTACTACAAATCACTCGGCAAGGACCTTGTTGAGGTTATGGAAGATATTTACGCAGAGCACGGAATGTATATCAACACACTCTCCAACTTCTCCTTTGAAGGCGCAAGCGGTATGGAGAAAATGAAGAATATGATGAACGATATGCGCACAAATCCGCCCAAGGCATTTGCAGGTCTTGAGGTTATCGGCGTATCAGACTACCTTACAAGCGTTGCTCTCAACACCGTTACGGGCGAAGAAACCGCAATCGACCTTCCCAAGTCAAACGTGCTTCAGTATAAGCTGCCCAACAACAGCTGCGCTATTGTACGCCCCTCCGGCACAGAGCCGAAAATCAAAGTTTATATCACAGCCTGTGCTCCTGACCGTGCTCAGGCAACAAAGCTTGCAGATGAAATCATCGCAGATATGAAGAAATTCCTCAACGTATAACTTATAACCGGCAGAGCTGTCGGCATACGTCAGCTCTGCCCGAACGAATAAATGTCAAAAGAAAAGGAAGATAAACAATGAATCAGAAAATGATCCGCATAATAGCTCTGGTGCTTGCCTTACTTATTGCAGGCAGCGTACTTATTGCCGCAATCACCAGCGTAGCTGCAGCCGACCCTGCAACACTTGCCGTCAGCATCCCCGACACAGGCGATGACGGAATACCTAAAACTCCGATAATTGTCGGTGCTGTTGCTATCGTTCTGGCGATTGCATGTGCCGTAATACCCAAAAAATCAAAAAAGTAATAAGGGGAAATCAAATTGAAAAACGGCAACAGTTCTAAACTTCGATTTGATACAGAGAGAAACGTACGCTCATCACGCCTCAAGCGTTTTGCAGCGGCGTTTTCCTGTTTTTTTATATTGCTTGCAGGTGTTTCGGTCCTGCTTTTGCTCAGACACTACGATTTCAACCTTTCCGCTATCATCAAACCTGCCGATGAGCAAACCACGGCAGAAGAAACCACCGCAATGTATACCCCTCAGGCTGAGGGCGTGCGCAGTTATTTGCTTTTATGCACGGATGACAGCCGCAGCGCAGTACGTTTTGCCACTGTCATAACGGCAGATATGGATAAAAACAAGCTTATCATAACAGGACTTGACACCGCTGAATCCGTCAGCGCAGCAGGATGCACAGGTAACTTTGAACAGCACCTCAATTACGGAGGCATCGACCAGCTCGTTCTCGCTGCCGAAAAAATGAGTGATATTAAAATTGACCGATATGTCACAAGCACCGACACCAGATTCCGTTCTGCAGTAAATTACGTAGGCGGATTTGAGATAGATGTCAAAAAGGCAGTAAACGTGCGCACACCTGACCTCACTGCAGTAATCAGCGAGGGTAAGCAAACGATGAGCGGTGACACAATGCTCAACTATATTCGCTACTTTGAGGGTCAGCCGCAAATTCAGGCTGAGCTTATTGCCGAAATGGTCGGGCAAAAAATCACCGAAGAAAACATCGTAAAAGCAGACAGATACTATGAGAGAATTATAAATCTGATTGAAAGCAATATTTCCGTGCTCGACTTTTCATCAATGAAGCTCAGTTTCAAAGCACTCACTTCAGGAAAAGAAAAAGCAAAAATAATTGTTTCTGATTAATATAACCGAGGCAAATGTTTATGAAAAAAATGCTTCGTTTCGTAATTCCCGCCGTAATTATATTAGTCGGCATTTACTACGCGGTTGACGCTTTTATACTCGCTCAGCCCAAACCCGAACCTCAAGTCTTCACCCAAGGCGACTACACGGATTATTACTATCTGACCCTTGATGAGGATGAAAAGAAAGTTTATACAGCCGTAAAAGAGCAGATATATTCTTTTCCTGCAAGGATTTCCGCTCCGACCGTGACAAAAGCACAGCTTGAAAACGTGCTCAATGCACTTATCTGCGACAATCCGATGATGTTTATGTTCAACACCTGCACACTTGACATAACGGATTCTTACGCATCGTTTGTGCCCGGATACACTATGAGCCTTTCCGAATATACTCAACACGCAGAAAACATAGAATCAATTATCTCTTCGCTCAAAACAGCTTTACCTGACGGCGATTATGAAAAAGAGCTTTTCTGCCACGACTATATTGTAAACAACTGCACCTACAGCGACACCGATGACACACACGAAGCTTCAGTTGTCGGCGCGCTTATTAACGGCAAAGCAAAATGCTCGGGATACGCAAAAGCACTCAAGCTTCTGCTCGACCGATTCGGTGTAGAAAGTGTGCTGGTTTCGGGCAACGCAACCGATTATTCATCAAACACACAAAGCCATATGTGGAACGCTGTCAGAATAGACGGCAGCTGGTGCTACACCGACCCGACCTGGAACGATCCCGTAAACGATGACGGTGAACAACTGTCACAGCATATTTTTTTCAATATGACGGATGATATGCTAAGGCGCACTCACAATGACTTTGAATTCAAGTATGAGTGTAACGACCCCTATATATATTATTACATTATAAACGATGCATACTTCACGTCATGCGAAAGCAACAACCATCCCGCTATAGCATCACTGATAGCATCTGCCGTAAACAGCGGCGAAGAAAAAGCAGAAATAATGTTTTCGGATAAAGAAGCGGCGGACAGAGCGTTTGAATGCCTTTTCACAGACGAAAACATATACCGCATTCTTGAAACAGCAAACCTTTCAACAGACAGCGAGCTGGTTACAGACAGGATAAAATATACCGTAAACGAAAACGAAAACCTTATCACGTTTTACTTCAGCGTAAAGGAATGATTATATGGACAAGCCACGTATTGAAGCAGCAGTAAGAGAACTGCTGTACGCTATCGGCGAAGACCCTGACAGAGAAGGTCTTATTGAAACCCCTAACCGTGTCGCCAGAATGTACGAGGAAATTTATGCAGGTCTTGAAGAAGATCCGAAAAAACACCTCAAAATATTCACGGAAGACAACAATGACGAAATGGTAATTGTGCGCGATATTCCGCTCTATTCAATCTGTGAACATCACCTGATTCCGTTTATCGGCAAGGCACACATAGCATACATACCCGGAAACGGCAAAGTTATCGGTTTATCAAAGCTTGCAAGAATTGTCAACTGCTTTGCAAAGCGCCCTCAGCTTCAGGAGCGTCTCACATCTCAGGTTGCGGATTTCCTTTATGAAAACCTTGATCCGCAGGGTGTTGCCGTTGTTGTTGAAGCAGAGCACCTTTGTATGACAATGCGCGGTGCAAGAGCATCAGGCAGCCAGACAAGAACGTCGGCAATGCGCGGCATTATGAGAAGCGACGCCAGAACAAGAGCGGAAGCACTTTCGCTCCTTTCGGGCACACGCTGAGGTTAAACCTATGATATTCAGAACTAGGCGAACCACCCTCGATTTGTCCGATACAGCCAAAATAATGGCAGTAATCAACCTGACGCCCGATTCTTTCTATGCCGACAGCAGATTCACAGCGGAAAAAGCCGCCGAATACGCCGTTAAAGCTATGGATTCGGGTGCAGCAATAATCGACATCGGTGCGCAGTCAACCGCTCCGCAGAGCACACCAATCACAGCTGAAGAAGAAATCAGCCGGCTTATAACACCGCTCAGAGCAATCAGAGAAGCTGTCAGCCTGCCTGTCAGTGTTGACACCTACTTCCCCGAGGTTGCGCGTATTGCTCTTGAAAACGGTGCTGATATAATAAACGACGTAAGCGGCACCGCCTCTGCCGAAATGGCATCACTCGCTGCACGGTATGACGCAGGTTGGATTGTGATGCACACAGGCGGACTAAAAAGCAACGAGGCACGCGAAAGCACGGCAGATATCACAGACGAAATCAGTTCTTTTTTTGCCTATGCTCTCAATATGGCAGAAAGTTGCGGATTACCGAAGGCAAACATCTGTTTTGATCCCGGCATTGGTTTCGGCAAATCACGAGAAGATGACCTGACGATAATCAGCAGATTCTCACACATAAACTCATTCGGCTGTGCAAAGCTTGCCGCACTTTCACGCAAACGCGTTACAAAGCTTTGCGGTGATGCGCTCACAGGCACGGTTATATCAAACGCAGCCTGTATTGCGGGCGGCGCAAACATAATACGTGTGCACGATATTGAGCAGGCACTTGCCGCCGCTCAGATGACAAAGCTTCTTACGGAGGCAAAAAATGGATAAAATTATCATTGATTCACTCAAAATATTCGCTTACCACGGTGTTAACCCCGAAGAAACCGTTATGGGACAGTGGTTTGTGCTTGACATTGACGCATGGGCAGACCTGTCTGATGCCTGTAGGACTGACGAGCTTGATAACACGGTAAGCTATGCCGATATTATCAAAACCGTTCGCAAGGCGATGACCGAAAAAAATTGCAAGCTGCTCGAACACGCCGCTCAGAGAACAGTTGACGCAATATTTGAAAACCACAGCAGAATTCAAAAAATCAGGTTGCAGCTCAGAAAGCCTGACGCTCCTATCAAAGCCGATCTCGGTTTTGTAGCTGTAGAGATTGAGAGGGATAGAAATTGAACACTGTAGTATTAGGACTCGGAAGCAATATCGGCGACAAACGCAAAAACCTCAACTCAGCCGTGCACGCAATCTCGCTTCTTCCCAACACAGTTATCAAAAAAGCTTCCGGCATCTATCAGACTAAGCCCGTAGGCTTTGATGACCAGGAAGATTTTTACAACGCGGTAATAATCATCGAAACAGACCTTTCACCTCTTGCGGTGCTTGGTGCGTGTCTTGGAATTGAGGCATCGATGGGCCGTGTAAGATTACATAAAAACGGCCCGCGAATTATTGATATTGACGTGCTTATATATGAAAGCTATTTTTCAGACAGCTTTGAGCTTACGCTTCCCCATCCGCGAATCAAAGAGAGAGCTTTTGTTATGGTACCTCTGTTCGAGCTTTATCCAACAGGACGAGCTCCCGGTCTGCTTTTTCTGCCGAATCTGAGAGAGATAGGCAGTGAAGGAGTTGAAAAAACCGAGTTAGAGATTAGCATTCCTTAACGCCGTTTTTTCTCATATTGACAAAAAAAGGCAGTATATTTGTGCAATTCATACAACAAAGGCAACCCTAACTGCTCAAATAATAAATTATTTTAAGAAATGCAAAAAAATATTTGACTAAATTATGAACGTTTGATATACTATTCTTGTTAATCACATTGAAATACGAAAGGAGATATAAATTGTGAAAAAGAATATGATCATTTATATCGTTGCAGGTGTAGTTGCCGTTGCAGGAATTGCAACAGCAGGTGTGTTTGCGGTTTCCAAGTTCCTCGGCAATGACGCTGAAACAAGCGAACCGACACTCAACTACAGTGACTACACAGACTTCGGTGCAAACGGCTACGAAATTGTTGAGATTCCCTCTGCGGAATACTTCACCAACGAGAACGGCGAGATTGTCGAGTATCAGACAGACGCTGACGGCAACACATACGCTGTGCCTCTCGAGACAAACGTTAACGGTGAGCCTGTTACAAACGCTAACGGCGAATACGTTACAAAGAAGCAGCCTGCAAACCAGACTACAACCAAGCCCGGTGCAACTTCAACAACAGCTGCCAAGAAGCCCAACACTTCCACAACAAAGCCCGCATCAGGCGGTAACTCCGCTCAGCAGGGTCTCAGTGGCGGTAACACAGTTCAGACAAATCCCGACGGTTCAAAGAACATAATCAAGCCCGACGGTACAATTGCTCTCAGCTATTCATACAGTGAAGCAGGTAACTACTTCTATACAGACGAAGATCCCTGGCAGAGAAACTTCGGTTTCAACCGTCTTTACGATATCGGTGCTGTATTCACAGTTATGTACCTTGACACATTCCACGTCTACTACAACCACGGCGGTTACGACTGGATGATTCAGTTCTGGAAAGGTCAGTACGGATTCCTCTTCCTTGGTGGTGAAATCGGTCTTTACTATAAGGATCCCAAAAAGGCCACAAAGCACTACAACTGTGCTGAGGAAGACATGGAAATCAACATGCAGATGACTGTTTACCGTGGCGACGATTATAAGGAACTCTTCACTCGTCCCTACGCACCTCACTGGTGGACAACAGCATTCGTTCCCGGTAAGCTCAAGAAGTTCTCCGACCGTACAGAGCTTACAATGGTTGCAAAGCTTACATTCAAGAGCGTTGAAGAACGTGAAAAGTTCTGTAAGGCACTTGAGAAGATTACAGATGTTGACGGCAACCGCTTCCAGTCTGCATCAAGCATTTCCAAGACAAAGCCTGAGCGTTACACAGTAAACGGCGCAACTGTTGACCTTGTATGGCGCTACCTTGACGAAGATCGCGTAACACCGCTCAAGGCTGTAGCAACAACTGCAGCTCCGACAACAACAGAGAAGACAACCAAGAAGCCTGTTGTTACTAATCCCCCTGTTATTGAAACAGAGCCCCCTATCGTAACATCACCTCCCGAGGTAAACATTCCTGAAACTGCTCCCACAGCAGCTCCCGAGAATACCCCCGATGCAAATACTCCCGAAAATATAAATTAAATTAAAAGAGGCACTTCTTTACGAAGTGCCTCTTTTTTATTCGTATAACCTTGTTATACCTTTTTTCAGCTCGCTTCCTGCCTCCGATAACCCTTCGCTTACATCGCCTGCAAGGCTGCTCATTTCTCCCATAACTCCCTTGCGTGTTGTTGTTACCACACTGCTCGAAGAGGTTCTCAGTGCTGTTGTTGTAATCTTTCCGTCTTCAGCTTTACCGCACGCAACAAATAAAATGGAGCTGATAATCATAACTGCACCTGCAATCAGTGCTTTTACTTTCATTTCGCTTTACCTCTTTCCTGCAACTGCGATTATTTTATAGGTCATCAGCATCCTGCTCAGGCATAACATCATCCGCATCGTAAGGTCTGCCCCTGTAGCTTCCAAGCACGTCAAACGGCTCGTTTTCTGCCGCTGTTTCCCACAGCGATACCATGCTTTCAACAATATGTCTTTTTTTGTTAAAAGCCGTTCTTCTGTCGTTTTTGTCGTACATCAACCTGTATTCTCCTCTCACCGCAACGCCGCCGCTACAAGCGCGGTTACTCCTGCGCCTGCACCTGCCGCTGCAAGAAGTGAAACAGCTGTCCATATTCTGTTGCGCACAATTTTCATCATAGGCGGTCTGTCATCTTTTCCCGCTATAACGTTTGCCCTCTCTCTTAGTTTGCCTTCACTAACATTTACAAACTCGGGCTTTACAAAAAACATCACGCGCTCAAAATACTCACAATCCGTTTCACTTATTTCAATCACCTGTCTGTTGACACCTTTTATCATTTTTGTACCCTTTCTTCATTTTGCCGTATTTTTCGGTCTGACGCATATTTATTTTAAGCACTTTGCACAGCTTATATTCAAGCCTGTTTTTTGCCAAACTTTTCAACATTTACAATCTGTATAGTGGAAATCATTTGTTCGATGTGGAAAACCATGTGGAAAATGTGAAAAAAGCACCGTTTCACCCAAGTTTTCCACCAAAAAGCAATGGGAAAAGGCTTTTTCTTTACACTTAATAATTTACAGTGAGTTATTTTGCCTTTACGAAAAGGGTTTAAAAAGACAGAATTTTGTCTTTTATTTTTCTTTTTTGTCATAAAACATACACATTATGATTCTATAATTAAATCAGCACAAAATTCACAAAAAGGTTGATTTGCAAAATGAAAATAACTGAAAATACAAACTCTATTACTTTATCCGGTTTCGGCTCTTTCGATCTCGGATTAAGTGCAGATTGCGGTCAGGCATTCCGCTGGAAGCAGGATGAGAACGGATTCTGGCACGGTATTGTCTGCGGCAAATACCTTAAAGCCAAGCAGGACACAAACAGCCTTATTCTGTATACAAGCAAAGAGGATTTTGAATCACTGTGGAAAAACTACTTTGACCTCGAAACAGATTATGCTGATATATGCAAAACACTCAGCAGTGATGTTTATCTTGAGCGTGCTGTCGAAACTTGTCCCGGCATACACATATTAAAGCAAGACCCGTGGGAGGCACTCTGCTCTTTTATTATTTCTCAAAACAACAACATCCCACGCATAAAAGGAATTATTGAACGCCTTTGCGAAACCTTCGGCGATGAAATTCAGGGCGGCTTCACCTTCCCTTCAGCTGAAAAGCTAGCATCGCTCACGGCAGAGGACCTTGCGCCCCTGCGCGCAGGCTTCAGAGCAAAGTATATTATCGACGCAGCTAAAAAGGTTGCAGGCGGCGAAGTTGATTTTGATAAAATCCGCAACTCCCCTATCGAATACGGCAGAGAAGAGCTGCAGAAAATCTGCGGTGTCGGCGCAAAGGTTGCCGAATGCACGCTGCTGTACGGCTTCTACAAAATAGATGCGTTTCCTGTTGACGTATGGGTGCGCAGAATAATGGAAGAGATGTATCCCGACGGATTCCCTGCGTGCGCAGACGGCGTAAAAGGCATAGCTCAGCAGTATCTTTTCCATTGGAGACGAACCTGTGTTCAGTAAGCCGAAATTGAACTTAAATGCATTTTTGTACTCAAGTACAAAAAAGTTCTTTACAAATCGAAAAAAAGCATATATAATAAAAGCATAAATGTATAAGGTAGGTGTGAGATGGAGCAGGCAAGACGTTCACGCAAAAAAGAACAGACCCACCGCGCGATAATGCACAGCGCCAAGGTTCTTTTCGAACAGCACGGCATAAGCAACGTCACAATCGAGCAAATAGCCGAAAACGCTGACGTTTCGCGTTCCACTTTCTTCTCTCACTTTGATTCGCTTGACAGCCTGCTGACCGAGATTGCCGCAGAAGAAATCAACGACATCTTCTCCGCAATTCAGGCAGACGAAGCGGAGCCCAGTGTTGCCGCTGTCTTCCGTCAGCTGAGTCAGGACACCTATGCATACCCTTACCTTATGGGTGAGCTCTTTATGAGCAGCATTCTCTCCCCCGGTGAAAGTGCTGTTGCAAGAGTTGACCATCTTCTCCGCTCAGAAATCGAGCAGGGCAAATACGGCGATATGCTAAAGCTTTTCAGCTCAAAGGATATTTCCGCTTTTATTTTCGGAGCTTATTTCGGTCTTATCTTCCAGAAATTCATGAACAATGAATCATTTGATGACCCGACCGAAACAAACGATAAAATACAAAAATTAATTAAATTTTTTAAGAATCAGGAGGAACAACAATGAGCAACGGTTACGCAATCAGCAACTGGCAGGATGCAAAGACCATCTACGCTAAGCTTGCAAAACTCACATCTCAGCCCATCTACAGTGTTTCGGATGAAGAACTCAAGAGAGTACTTGACCACTTCGAGACAAAGTGCGCAAAATCCAAGGAAATCACAACAGAAGCTAAGAAGTATATCCCCGGCGGTGTTCAGCACAACCTCGCCTTCAACTATCCCTTCCCCATCTGCGTAACAAAGGCAGAGGGCGCATACCTCTATGACCTTGACGGCAACAAGTACATTGACTTCCTCCAGGCAGGCGGTCCCACAATCCTCGGCTCAAACTACGAGCCCGTCCGCGAGAAGGTTATGGAGCTTCTCAACACCTGCGGTCCCGTAACAGGTCTTTTCCACGAGGGTGAGCTTCTTCTTGCAAAAGAGATCAACAAGCATATGCCCAACGTTGAAATGTTCCGTATGCTCGGTTCAGGTACAGAGTCCGTTATGGCTGCTATCCGTGTAGCACGTAACGCAACAAAGGCAAAGAGAATCATCAAAGTCGGCGGCGCTTACCACGGTTGGTCCGATCAGATGGTATACGGCCTCAAGATTCCCGGAAGCCGTCAGTTCCTTGAGTCACACGGTATCCCCAGCGGCTCATACAGCACAACAGACGAGGTCAGACCCAATGACCTTAATATGCTTGAAAAAATGCTCAAGCTCAACAAGATGCGCGGCGGCACAGCAGCAGTTATCGTTGAGCCTGTCGGCCCCGAAAGCGGCACACGTCCGATTGACAAGGATTACAACAAGGGTGTTCGTGAGCTTTGCGACAAGTACGGCTGTCTCTTCATCTTCGACGAAGTTGTTACAGGCTTCCGTGTAGGTCTCGGCGGTGCTCAGGGCTACTTTGATGTTGTTCCGGATCTCACAATCTTCGGTAAGGTTGTTGCAGGCGGTTATCCGTCAGCTGGCGGTGTCGGCGGCAAGAAGGAATTTGTCAGCGGCATGGCAGCAGGCGTCGGCACAATGATGAAGCGTGCATACGTCGGCGGTACACTCGCAGCTAACCCGCTTTCATCCTATGCAGGCTACTGCGCAATTCAGGAAATCGAAAAGACTGACGCTTGCGTTAAGGCAGGTCAGGCTGGTGACAGACTTACAGCAGGTCTCCAGCAGCTTGTTGATAAGTATTCTCTCCCCTACGTTGTTTACAACCAGGGTTCAATCGTTCACCTCGAGTGTACAGGCGCAATGAGCTACGACTTCAGCTCAATGAACCTCCTCGGTTCCGTTCTTCCCCTCCTCAAGGCAAAGCCCGAAATGCTTCGCCGCAAGGTCGCAATGGAGGAAATGGGCGCAGCTTACATGGCACACGGTATCGTTACCCTTGCAGGCAGCCGTCTTTACACCTCACTTGCAGACACAGACGAAGTCATCGACGATGCACTCAACAGATTTGAGGACGTTTTCAAGAACGTTACAGTCTGCACAAGAAACCTCGACAAATAATCAGATATATTACACATCAGGGCAGAGTAAAATCTGCCCTGATTTTTTATCCACTTGACAAAATCAGCGACAAAAAGTATATTTGAATCATCAATATATCAGAGGAAAAAGTTATGAAAAAAGTAATCAGAACAATTCTTTGCATCACACTGTGCCTGTCAATGACATTCGGCACATCTGCAATAAACGGACAAAGCATAAGCGACAGTTTTACATCGTTTTTTGACAGTGTTGTGCGCTTCTTCTCTATTATCATCGGTGATATATCCGACTTTTTTGAGGGCGGGTATACAAAGGTTGATATGAGCAGCTTCACATCAGACGGCTTTGATATGCCCGGTCTTGACAGCGGCTTTGTTCCGCAGGGTCTTTGCTATAATGAAAAACACGGTGTGTATCTCATCAGTGGCTACACCGATGACAGCAACTCACGAATATATATTGTAAACAAATCCGACCATCAGACAAAAGAAATCATCCTCAAGGATTTCACGGCTCACGCAGGCGGCATTGCATCACACGGTGACACCGTCTGGGTTTCTTCGGGCGGAAACGCAGAAAAAGGCGGCTACCTTTACCGTTTTGATATGCAGGCAATAAACAACACCCCAAACAGCGCTGAGCTCGAATATGACAGCAAATTCCAGACAATTGTCAAGGGATCATTCCTCGGCTGCTCGGACGATATGATATGGGTCGGAGAATTTTACACAAACGGCGGCGATTATGAAGTAAATCCTTCACACGCACTCGGCAAAAATCACTCCTGGGCTTGCGGATACAAAATCGGTGAAGATTCGCTTGAGCTTACCGCTCTTATGTCCGTGCCTGATGAGGTTCAGGGAATTACCGTTCTGCCCGATAACAGCGTTATTTTCAGCATATCCTACGGCAGATACAACGATTCAAAGCTTGAGCTTTTCCCGGCATATACAGACCTTGAAAGCACAACAGTTAATGTTGACGGCAATGAACTTCCCCTGTACAACTGCAAAAAAGCCGACAGAATTGCAAAAATTGAAATGCCCGCACTTATGCAGGGCATCGAATATACAGACGGCGAGCTTTGCGTGATATACGAATCAGGTGCACAGAAGTACTCTCAGGCAAAGCAGGTACTCAAAACAGCACAAATCATCGATTATGATGCTCTTTCAAAAGAGATAAAATAAAAGGATGTGCGTATTATGAAAAAAATACTCAGCTTTATAATGGCATTTGTGATTCTCTGCGCATCGTGTCTTTGCTTTGCTCAGGCATATAAATTTGATGACCTTGACAGCGGGGTATCAGATTACCCCGTCATCATCGTGCCGGGTTACGGCGGTGCAGGTCTGTTTACGGAAGACGGCAAGCAGGTATGGGGACCTGACATAGGCAGTATAGCTCTCGGCTTGCTCGACAATATTGCAAAAACAGGAAGAGCACTCGGCGAGTTTATGCTCGGCAAGCCTCAGCTTCTCGGAGAGGTTATAGGCGAACAGATAGTAAAAGAGCTCGGCATCCTCCGCTGCAACGATGACGGCACAAGCATGCATCCGCTCAAACCAATTTCAATAGAAGCAGCTGAAACCAACACCGCCGCTCTGAATGAGAGATTCCCCGACGGTGCCAATACATACGAAATTGAAATTCAGACAGAGCTGAAAAAATATCTTGACCCGTCACGCATCTACAACTTTACGTGTGACTTCAGAATGGGTGCTGAATACAACGCAAATATGCTGCGCGATTACATCGACAGCGTACTTGAGCACAGCGGTGCTGAAAAAGTAAATATATATTCACTCAGCCACGGCGGTCAGGTGACAGCAACGTATCTCACACTTTACGGTGATGACAACAAGGTTGACAACGTAATCATGACTTCGCCCGCAATAGGCGGCGCCGGCATTGCGTTTGACCCGTTTGCAGGTGAAATTGATTTCGATGAAGAAACGCTTATCCGTTTTATCGAGCAGGGCGTTATGATTGAGGAAGACATCAACTGGCTATTCAAAGCGAATGCGCTCGGCATTCTCGATGATATTCTCTATGCCGTCAAGCCCTATTTCTTTGAAGTCTTGGGTAACTGGGGCAGCATCTGGGACTTTATGCCGATTGATAAATATGAAGACGCAAAAAAGCTGCTTCTTGACGAAACTAAGCACGCAGGTCTTATTGAAAAGAGTGACAGATTCCACTATGAGATATTCCCGGCAATCAGTGAAAGGCTCAGATATCTTCGTGAAGAATACAGTATGAATATTTCAATAATCGCAGGCTACGGCAACAGAATTATTTCAGGTATGAACGAAGATTCCGACTCAATCATAACCCTTTCAAGCGCAACAGGCGCAACAACGCCGCCATTCGGCAAGCGTTTTGCTGACGGATACGTGCAGAAAAACAGCTGTAACGGAAAATACAAGCTCTCCCCCGATATGACGGTTGATGCATCAACTGCATATCTGCCCGACAACACCTGGTTTATAAAGGATATGTTCCACGCATTCGTCGTGTTTGATGAATACACGATGGAGCTTGTAATGAAGCTGTTGCTGACCGATGAAATCACCGACGTTTATTCAGACGAAAACTTCCCTCAGTTCCGCTATTCGACAAGCCTTTGCAATACCGTATGGGCACGTTTTGATAACAACCCCTCAGGTTACATAAACTCCGATTCCAAAAAGCTCATTGTCACTAACGTGTGTGCGGATTCAAACGTAAACATTACGGCAGTTGTCTGCAAAGGTCTTGACATACACTTCAACGTTGACCCGACGGTGAAACTCGCCCCAGGCGAAAGCGTTGAAATCAGCTTTGAAGGTGAGATTCCGAAGATAAGCGGAAAGCAAGCGGACATCACCGTTTACTATCTGACGGATACGCTCACACCCGCAGGCTACAGAACACAGGGCTATATCGTCCTCAACGGTGACAGAATGGAATACATCGAAGATACTGTAGACGTTGGCGGTGACCCCGTTATAAGCGGAGTTTTTGCAAAGCTGCTCAAAACTTTAGGTCTCTATGAATTCGTGACGATGGTTATAGAGGTATTGACATTCGCCTTTTCAGCCGTAACCGCATAGTAATATAAATTTCAGCTCCGTGAATCACGCGATTTGCGGAGCTTTTTTATTCGCTTTCAAGCAATACAGACACTTGATTTTTGAATTGTATTGTGGTAGCATATTCAACGCTATTCAACATTAATCTCAGACGGAGCAAACCACAAATGAAACGCAAAACTGCCAAAGCGGCATTTATAAAATCACTGCCTGTATTTGCAGGCTACATAGTACTCGGAATAGGATTCGGCGTGTTACTCGCCAAAGCAGGCTACGGCATATGGTGGGCACTTATAATGAGCGTAACAATGTATGCAGGCACAATGCAGTATGTTGCAGTCAGCCTACTCTCAGGCGGTGCATCGTTTATCACAACGGCGATAACCGCACTTCTTGTGCAGGCACGTCACCTTTTCTACGGCATTTCAATGATTGAAAAATACAAGGGTGCAGGCATCAAAAAGTTTTACCTCGCATTTTCATTGACCGATGAAACCTACTCATTACTCTGTGACGGTAAGCATCCCGAAGGCACCGACCTTCATCTTTTCCAGTTTCTGCTCTCTGTTTTTAACCATTCCTACTGGATTATGGGCTGTATGCTCGGCAACTTCATCGGCACTAACATCGAGTTTAACTCGGCAGGTATTGAGTTTGCGATGACGGCAATTTTCGTCACTGTTTTTGTTGAACAATGGAAGAGCACAAAAAATCACGCACCCGCAATTATAGGCGTACTTTCAACAGCGGTCTGCCTTGCGATATTCGGAAGTGAAAACTTCCTTGTGCCCTCGATGATATGTATAACTCTGCTGCTCTTCATCCTGCGTAAACCTCTGGAGAAAAAAGAGGAGGTGAGCAGCAATGATTGAAACAAAGCACGCGATTATGATTGTTGCTGTTTCTGCGATAATAACAGCACTTCTGCGCGGACTCCCCTTTATTGTTTTCAACTCAAAAAAGACACCTGAATTCATCACCTTCCTCGGCAAATTTCTACCCTACGCGGTAATCGGTATGTTGGTTGTATATTGCCTGAAAGATGCAAGCTTTACCACTTGGCCGCACGGTTTACCCGAGCTGATTGCAATTGCTGCCGTTGCATTGCTGCACATCTGGCGCAGAAACACACTGCTGAGCGTTGCAGGCGGCACGGTATTCTATATGCTGCTCGTTCAATTTGTATTTAAATGACGTAAAGTCCAATAACTTTACAGGAGGATATGATTATGAAAGAAATTTTACTCTCAAACATACCCGCATCCGTTGCAGTAATCGGACTTGTCTGCTACTTCTTCGGAATGGCTGTTGTGTTCATCACAAGCCCACTCAAGAATGCAGAAAAGTTTTCCGTCAAACCCGTCGATAACGCAGGCAAAACTGAGATCAGAGTTTACTACGGCGGCATCTCTTTTGCGCTGGGCGCTTTCCTTCTTTTCCTTACTGTTGCGCTTAAAACTCCCTATTATTCGCTGATCGGCGGTCTTTTCTTCGCAACAACCGTGCTCGTTACACGAACAATCTTCCTCTGCGTGGATAAAGGCTGGAAATGCCCCTATACAAAGCTTGCAATTCCTGCTGAATCAGCGTTTGTCGTTGCGCTTTGGGTGTGCTTCATCCTTTCAAAAGTTCTCTATTAATATGCACTTAATCAAAGATGTGTAAAGTTATTGTTCTTTACACATCTTTTTTATTTCACAAAAAACAAGCCCATATTTTGTGCAGTATTTCGGGGTGCTAAAGCTTGACCTTATGAGAGAAAGTGTTGTATATTAACCTTAATAAAATAAAGAAAGGATGCTATCCCCTATGAAAATTACATTTATGGGTGCAGGCAGCACCGTTTTTGCAAGAAATGTTCTTGGCGACTGTATGTGCACCGAGAGCCTTTGTGAATCAGAAATCGCTCTTTACGATATCGACAAACAGCGCCTTGAAGATTCCGAGATAATCCTCAGCGCAATCAATAAAAACGTCAACGGCGGCAAGGCAAAAATCAAGACCTACCTCGGTGTAGAAAACCGCAAGGATGCTCTCAGAGGTGCAAACTTTGTTGTCAACGCAATTCAGGTCGGTCTTTATGATCCCTGCACAATCACCGACTTTGAAATTCCGAAAAAATACGGTCTTCGCCAGACAATTGCCGACACACTCGGCATCGGCGGCATTATGCGCGGTCTTCGCACAATTCCCGTGCTTGAGGATTTTGCAAGAGATATGGAAGAGGTCTGCCCCGATGCATGGTTCCTCAACTACACAAATCCCATGGCAATCCTCACAGGCTATATGACACGCTACACAGGTGTAAAGACAATCGGTCTTTGCCACTCTGTTCAGTCCTGCTCCAAGGATCTTCTCCATCACGTAGGTATGGATGACAAGATTGAAGGCAGATACGACAAAATCGCAGGTATCAACCATATGGCATGGTTGCTTGAAATCCACGACAAGGACGGCAACGACCTCTACCCCGAAATCAAGCGCAGAGCTGCAGAAATCAACGCAGCTGCCCTCGCTTCATCCGACCCCGAGAAGAAGCACGGCGATATGGTCAGATTTGAATATATCAAGCGCCTCGGCTACTACTGCACAGAGTCCAGCGAGCACAACGCAGAGTACAATATGTTCTTTATTAAGGACAAGTACCCGAACCTTATCGCAGACTACAACATTCCGCTTGACGAATATCCGCGCCGCTGTATAAACCAGATTGCAGGCTGGGCAAAACAGAGAGATGAAATCCTCGCTGACGGCAACGTCACACACACACGCTCACACGAATATGCTTCCTACATAATGGAATCAATTGTTACAAACAAGCCGTACAAGATCGGCGGTAACGTGCTCAACACAGGTCTTATCGACAACCTCCCTGCAGACGCTTGCGTCGAGGTTCCCTGCCTTGTAGATTCAAGCGGTATTACACCCTGCCATATGGGCAAACTTCCCGTTCAGCTTGCCGCAA
This sequence comes from Acutalibacteraceae bacterium, assembly GCA_045637465.1. Lineage (GTDB taxonomy): Bacteria > Bacillota > Clostridia > Oscillospirales > Acutalibacteraceae > UBA8612. Next base: position 34,814 of record JAZTZM010000047.1, read on the forward strand.
TGAATATGACCAACATCAACCCCCAGCTTCTCACAATCGAAGCAGCTGTCACAAAGAAGAAGGATCACATCTATCAGGCAGCAATGCTCGATCCGCACACAGCCTCAGAGCTTAACATTGACGACATCGTAAAGATGGTTGACGAGCTCATCGAGGTGCACGGCGACTGGATGCCCAAGTACCATTAAGGAGCTGATCTGATGGTAGCAATATTCAAAGCCATATCAGCCGTATTTATGGCAATTACTACTCTTCTGGCATTTCCGTTTGCAGGCAACATTTCTGCAGATTTTGCCCCGAAGGATGCCGAAAACGTAAAGCTCACCTTTGCCACAATGTCCGACTCGCATATAAAGGATTCGGCAACACGCTCATTTATGCTGGAGCTCGGACTTGCAGATATGCAGGATGCGGAATATCCGCTTGATGCACTTGTTCACGCAGGTGATATAACCGACCACGCTTACGAGGAGCAGTGGCAGAAAACAGCTGATACATTCGCAAAGTACTCGCCTGCCAAAAACATCATTCTTGCCGTAGGCAACCACGACACGTGGGGCAGTGAAGAGGATGACAGATTCCCCGAATCATCCGAACGCTTCACAAGATTCGGCAGCAAGATTATGGGACACGAAATTGACAAGGTTTACTATTCGACCAAGGTCAACGGCTACACCTTCGTTGTAATGAGCAGCGAGGATGACGGCACAGATGCCTACGTCAGCGATGAGCAGCTTGCCTGGCTTGATACAACACTTGCCGAGGCTTCCGCAGACAATCTGCCGATTTTCCTCGTTTTCCATCAGCCGCTCAACGGCAGCCACGGTCTGCCGCAGACCTGGGGCGATGATGAGCCCGAGCCTATGGATGGCGGCATCGGACCCGAATCCGATAAGGTTGAAGCTATACTTCGCAAATATAAAAACATTTTCTACATCAGCGGTCATATCCACAACGGCATCGGCGAAAAATTCACATCCGAAGCATGGGGATATAAGAGCGTTGAAACAAACGGCAATATAACCTCGGTCAATCTGCCGAGCTATATGTATCTCGGTTACAGAGGTCAGGTTATGAGCGGACTCGGATTTGTGTTTGAGGTTTATGATGATGAGGTCGTAATCCGCGCACGAAGCTATTCCAGCAACGTCTGGTACACCGCTTATGAATACACCATTGACCTTGCATAACACACCATAAATCAACACCCCTCTTTCGCTTACTGCGTGAGAGGGTTGTTTTTATATTCATCTGCTTTACATATCCACCGTGTTATGTTAAAATCTTTTAAGGTGATTAATTTTGACAAGAACACTTACTTACACCGTCCCCGAAGAATATGACGGCGAAAAAGTAAATATATTTTTGCGAAGCGGTATCGGGCTCTCTTACCGTATGGTGCGCTCACTCAAGCAGATACGAGATTCAATGCTGCTCGACGATGAACCGATACGCACAATTGACCCGCTCAGAGCAGGCGCTGTGCTTACACTCAACCTGCCGCAGGATAAGAGCACTGCCGAGCCACAGCAGGCTGATTTCGGCATCATTTATGAGGATGACGACATTCTCGTAATCAACAAACCTGCAGGCCTTGCAATGCATCCAACGCACAATCACCAGGGCGATACACTTGCAAACGCAGTGGCATACTATCTCACCTCAAAGGGTAAAGATGCCGTATTCCGCGTTGCAGGCAGACTTGATAAAGGCACGTCGGGCATTGTTGTGTGTGCACTACATAAAATGGCTGCCGCAAAGCTAAACTCAAGCTACGACAAAACCTATATCGCAGTTGTCGAGGGGCTTTACGAGGGCAGCGGCACAATCAATGCGCCGATTATCAGACCCGATCCTATGAAAACAATAAGAGCTGTCGGCGAAGGCGGTGAAAAAGCTGTAACGCACTGGACAGCGCTCGGCCAATATGACGGGCTGACAACAATGGAAATCACACTTGAAACAGGACGCACGCACCAGATAAGGGTGCATTTTGCCTCGCTCGGAACTCCGCTTGCAGGCGATGATATGTACGGCGGACACACCGACAAAATCAAGCGTCACGCACTTCACTGTGCAAAGCTCAGACTTACCCATCCGGTAACAGGTGAAGCGCTGGATTTCACCGCTCCCTTACCCGAAGATATGAGTAAAATATGCAAAAAATAAACGGAGTGAATACACAATGAAACCCATTGAAATTACCGTAAATTTCAATAACATATGTTGCACAACACCTGCAACGGGTTCAATATTTGCCGCCCTCAAAACACTTGAGGAAAACGGCACTGTAAAAATCAAAAAATATAATATGAGCTCCGATTTTGCGTCACGGGATATTTATCCGCACAGATATGTAATTGAGCTTATCGCTGACGGCAAGATTCTTGCCTACGATATATCCGACGGATATCAGGATTTTGATTTTCCACTGGTTTTTGATAAGCAGCTCGACCGAGTCGACTACTACTTCAAATCAAGCTACGATCCCGTTTTTGCACAGAAGCTGAAAAACAGCAAAAAGTTCAAAAACCTTGCCATGTCCTTCGGTTGCTCATATCCCGGCAGTTACTTTGAAACGGCAAAATTCAAAAACGCAATTATTCAGAAAAGCTACAAAGAAGCAGCTTACCTGATATTAAAGCGTTCACAAATCCAATCAGAAAACGACTACAGAAAGCTTGAAAGCTGCAACCATTATGACAGCTACAAACTGCTGCATTGGACAAGGCTGTGGGAATACGGTCACCTGACGACTGAGCATATAATGAAAGCCTACCCGATGCTTACACCTCAGCAGGCTAAAGAAAAGCGCGACTATCAGATTGATATGTTAAAGCAAATTAACCGCGAAAGGATTCAGACCGTACACATACTGCGCGAAGTATTCGGCGACCGTTTTGTCGGCGGACTCAGCGACAACAAAACAAGCCGCACAGAAGCACCCGAATTTATAACCAATGATCCACGGGTATCAACCCGTGCGGGATATCTTGAAGCTTTAAAGCAAAACTACGTACACATACTCTCAAAAGGTGTGCACGGCTGCATAGGCGCACGCTACGGCGAAACGTTTGCAAACGCAAGAGCACTCATCACAGACCCGTTTGTATATGAGCCTGTAGGCAACCTGAAAGAGGGAGAAAACTATCTCGCATATAATTCTCCGCAGGAAGTTGCAAAATGTGCCGAAACATTGCTCAGCAACATTGAGCTTATACACAAAATAGAAGAAAACAACCGCCGTTATTACAATGAATATATAAGACCGGATGTGAGAATACTCAACACACTGAAAGTTGCTTTCCCCAAATATTTTTAAATGATAAAAGCACGAAGGATTTTATTTCCTCCGTGCTTTTTTATCAGAATTTTATAACTTCGTTTTTCTCGGATGATTCGAAAACTGCTTCAATAAGCTTTATGAGTTTACGCTGCTGGTCATGTGTGACATTGGGTGTTTTGCCGTTAAGTAACGCATCACAGATATCAAGATAATACGCATCCCATTCATCCTTGCCGTCAGGCAGCGGGAATGTTTTGATGCTGTCTTTATCTCTGGGTGCCATTGTTTTGGTCAGACCGACACCTGCCTTTATCGGCACTGCGTCAAGGTTTTCCCAATCCTCAACCATAACAACTTCGCCGTTACCGTCCCAGTCTTTGATAACGGCCGTACCGTTTTCGCCGCAAACGTACCAGAGAGGCATTTCGATGAAGTTATTTGTCATAACCTCAATCTGCCAGCTTGTGCCACCCTCAAATTTGATTATCGCCTTAAAGCCGTCATCACATTCAAAATTGGTGATGTTTGTGCATTCGGCATAAACCGAGAGCATCTTGCGCTCGCCCATAAGCGTAAGCATCTGATCAAGAAGATGAACGCCCCAATCGAGCACCATACCGCCGCCGTGAGCTTTTTCACTACGCCAGCCGCTCGGAATTCCGCGTGAGCCGTGAACACGGTGCTCAAAGCAGTGAATTTTACCGAGTGTGTTATCCTCATACAGCTTTTTAATGCGCTGATAGTCACCGTCCCAGCGTCTGTTCTGATGAACGGTAAACATCTTGCCCGTTTCGTTTGCAACGGCAATCATTTCCTCAAGATCTTCGCTTGACATTGTAACAGGCTTTTCGCAGATAACGTGCTTGCCTGCACGCAGTGCATCAATTACAATTTCCTTATGCACCTCATTAGGTGTTGCAACCGTAACAAGATCTATTCTCTCGTCAGCAAGGAGCTCTGCACGGCTTGCAAAGCTATGCGCACCCTCCTCTGCACCCTTCTTCTGTACTTCAGGATCAATATCGTAAAAACCGATAAAATCGAGCATATCAATGCTCTGGCAGCGTCTGCCGTGGAAATGACCCATACCGCCGTAACCAATAACGGCGTAACCTATTTTTTTGCCCATAACCATTACCTTCTTATGTTAAACCAAAATACACTACAAATATCTAATAAATTATCATACAGTTATCGAGTAATACGAGGTGACTGTAAAATCACACCCACCACATTGTGCAGGGCTCTTCCTTGATTACCGCACGCTTGAGCATATCAATAGCCTTTGTGAAGCCTTCATTCTGGCTCATAAGTGAATCCTCATGCTCGATGCTGATTGCATAATCGTAGCCGATCATACGCAGGTTTGAAATAATATCCTTCCAGTAGGTTTCATCGTTGCCGTAGCCTACAGAGCGGAACACCCAGGAACGGTTAATTTCGTCTGAATAGGGCTTAACGTCGAGAACACCGTTGACAGCTGTGTTATACTTGTCAACCTTTGTATCCTTTGCGTGGAAATGGAAGATTGCGCCTTTAAGTGCACGGATTGCGGCAACAGGCTCAATACCCTGCCAGATAAGATGGCTGGGATCAAAGTTTGCACCGATTTCGGGGCCGACAGCCGCACGGAGCTTGAGAAGACTTTCGGGGTTGTAAACGCAGAAACCGGGATGCATTTCAAGAGCAATCTTATCAACGCCGTGTGCCTTTGAGAAAGCAACAAGATCCTTCCAGTAAGGGATAAGAACCTCGTTCCACTGCCACTCAAGAATTTCGCCGAATTCGTTGGGCCACGGGCAGGTTACCCAGTTGGGATATTTTGAATTTTCACAGTCGCCGGGGCAGCCGGAGAAAGTGTTGATCTGATGAACGTCGAGCTTTTCTGCAAGCAGGATTGTCTTGCGGATTGCATCGTCAAAATCCTTGGCAACAGCCTTGTCGGGATGCACGGGGTTGCCGTGGCAGCTGAGTGCGCTGATTTCAACGTTGTATTTTTTAAGAAGAGCCTTAAACTCTTCAAGCTTTGCCTCATCGTTGAGCAGCACGTCGGGGTTTGCGTGAGCATCGCCCGGATATCCGCCGCAGCCGATTTCAACCATCTCGATTCCCTTTGATACAAAGTATTCGAGAGCTTCTTCAAGAGGGAGATTACCGAGAAGATTAGTAATTACGCCAATTTTCATCTTTACTTCCTCCTTATCAACCAACAAGTGTCTTAAGGTAGTTTATGCTACGCTTGATGTCTTCAAGACCGTTCGGTACGGGATCATCATTCTCAACAACAACCCACTCGATACCTGCATCCTTTGCAGCCTTTACAACCTTGGCTACGTCACAGTCACCGTCGCCGAGTGAAAGCGGCTTGCGGTTAAGACCGTCTTTGAGATGGAGGAGACAGATATTGTCTTTGTTTTCCATTATGTAGCTGTAGTTTTCAACACCTGCGCAGTGGCTCCAGTATGTATCAACCTCAAGCTTTGTATACTCGGCAAAAATCTGCATACCGATCTTGCCGTTCTCAAGAGGTGTAAACTCCTCTGTATGGTTGTGGTAGTATGTGGGCACGCCGAGCTTTTCAGCACCGTATGCAAGAGCCTTTGCGGCGTATTCGCACTCCTCAACAGTATCGTGAGCTGCACCGCCAACACCGCAGTGAAGGCAGCCGAGAACCTTGTTGAACTCAACTGTCTTGTCTATATTTTCGGGAAGGAAGTCGTTAATGCCAAGGTGTGTGCCAACGGGCACGAGACCGAGTTCATCAAGCTTTGCCTTGAGGTCTGCCGCAGCAACACCGTGGTAACCTGCGAACTCAACACCCTCATAACCCATTGCCTTGACTTCTTCAAGAACACGCATAAAATCATCTGCATTTTTTATGCAGTCGCGCACGCTATAAAGCTGAACTGCTATTTTCATAATATAGTCACCTATCCTTTTAATCAGTCGTTATTGAGATATACCGGAGCGCCTGTCTTTGCAGACTCGTAGATTGCTTCGAGAATCTGTGTTACGACAAGTGCCTGCTCGGGTTTAGTCATAACCTCAGTGTCGTTGAGAACTGCGTTATACCACAGACGGCACTCAACATCCTTCGGATCAGGATGTCTGTCACCCTCGTAGAAAGCAACGCCGCCTGCATCAAAGTTGGGCGTTTCGATAATCTGTCTGCCGTATTTGACATAGTTGAAGCGAAGCGACTCATCAGGACCGTTGAAGTCAGCACCTGCCTTGTCACCGCAGAGCATACATACAGCCTCTCTCGGGTCTGCAACGTTAAGTGCCCAGGAGGATTCGAGTGTGATTGTTGCACCGTTTTCCATAACGATGAAACCGAATGCAGAATCTTCAACAGTGAACTTCTCGGGATCCCAATCACCCCAGGAGTTTGCGCTTCTCTTCTGGTCGCCAAGCTTCTTGAAGGTTGTACCGACAACCATCTTCGGCTTGTAGTTATTCATCATAAACAGAGTAAGGTCAAGCGCATGTGTACCGATATCGATAAGCGGACCGCCACCCTGCTCATATTCGTTGAGGAAAACACCCCAGGTAGGAACCGCACGGCGACGAAGTGCAATTGCTTTTGCATAGTAAATTTCGCCAAGGTCACCGTTGTCGCAAGCTTCCTTGAGGTAGATGGAATCGTCTCTCCAGCGCTGCTGATAACCGATTGTGAGCTTCTTGCCTGTACGCTTTGCAGCCTCGCACATTGCCTTTGCCTCTGCATAGGTCTTTGCCATGGGCTTTTCGCACATTACGTGTTTGCCTGATTCAAGTGAATCTATGGTTATGAAGCTGTGTGAGCGGTTGGGTGTGCACACGTGTACAACGTCGATGCTCTCATCTTTGAGAAGCTCTTTATAGTCCTCATAGACCTTTGCACCCTCAACACCGAATTTTTCGGCAGCCGCCTGAGCTCTTTCAACAACGATATCACAGAAAGCAACCATTTCTGCCTCTTTGATTTTTGCGATTGCAGGCATATGCTTACCGTTTGCAATTCCGCCGCAACCGATAATACCGACCTTAAGTTTTTCAGCCATAGTTATTCTCCTTTACCTGTGAATATGTCTTAAAAAGACATTGATTTTCAACTTTAATTATATATTACCGTCCAACAAAATCAACAGTTAAATCTGTTAAAATATATTGCAAAATATTATATAAAATAAACAAAATATTGATTTTATACACGTTGAATCTTGAAAAGATTTCCGAAATAGAATATAATCTTTCCAACCTTATTTTTTCAGGAGAAAACAGATATGCAAACTTCAAAACCCATCAGAGGCTCAACCCCTCAGCCTGATCATATTATGATAAGCATCTTTGACGATGCAAAAACATCAATGGCTGTCACATGGCGCACAAGCACAGACGTTGAAAACGGCTACGTCGAATACCGCGAAGACGGCAGCGATGAGATTCTGCGCACCGAAGCCGAAACAGAAGTATTCAAAAGCGACATCGACATCAGTAACATATTCTGGGCACACCTTGAAGGTCTCAAGCCCGGCACAAAATACTACTACACCTGCGGCGACGAAAACCATCGCAGCGGTGAATACTTTTTCACAACTCAGCCTGAAGGACTGACAAAGTTCAAATTCCTCTGCGTATCTGACCAGCAGAAGGGAGAGCCGTTTGACGAGCCCGATTATTCATACTTCAATCAGCTGCTCAAACGCTACCTCAAGGAGCATCCCGACACGGCATTCATCCTCACCGCAGGCGACAACACCGACTGCGGCCAGCACGAACAGCAGTGGAACGGCGCATTCCTCGGTTGGGAAGGTATTGCCGAATACGTGCCGATTATGTTCACGGAGGGTAACCACGACACAAGAGGCTTTGCGGATTACCGTCACAGCATAGGCAGATACTATTCCGAGCCTGCAGAATTCTTCTGCACACAGCTCAAGGGCAGCTACCCCTATAACGGACCCGAGGGCTGGAAGACAGAGAATTACGCCTTTGACTACGGCAACGTTCATTTCACCGTGCTCGGTGTCAACGGACCTGAGGATGTAAATGAGTGGCTCAAGGCTGACCTTGAAAAGTGCGACGCAGACTGGAAAATCGGCACATATCACTTCCCCGTATGCTACACGGGAAGCGACTGTCAGAATTACGACTGCTACCCTGTTATGACCGAGAGCATGGAGATGCTCGACCTTCTTTTCTCAGGCCACGAACACAGCTTCGGTCGCAGCTTCCCCCGCAAGAACGAAGAGCTGTTTGAGCAGCCGTCAAAGGGTATGATAAACTACGTGCTCGGCAACTCCAACCACAATCCTCCCGGCACACGATCACTGAGCAAGGTATGGCACAGCGCATTTTACCCGATGGAGGACAGAACCTCTATGATTGCCGTTGCAGAGGTTGACGGCAAGAAGCTTACAATCACCGCAACACTTGAAGACGGCAGAATTGCAGACCGTTGCGTCATCGACAAAGAACATGACGTAATCGAGCCGTATGCGCTTGCACCCTACTTCAACCGCACAAGAATGATGTACAAGGGTGCTGACCTGGGACTTTGCCAGTATCAGACAACCTGTGAAAATATCGACGGTGTGTGGTACGGTTGCCTGAGCGTACTGTTCACCTATTTTGGCGGACGCGTTGAAAAAACCGAAAATCAGGTTTATCTTGAAGGCTACGGTCACTGGGCAAGATTCACTCAGGACAGCAAAACCGTAGAAACAGACCGCGGCACTGTCGAGCTTGAAAATGCCGTATACCGCAACGCAGAAAAGAAAAATCAGCTCTATATCCCGATGGATGCGGTAAAGCTGTTTGATATGCGCTGGGCATACGCAAAAAGAAACAACTTCATCCTTGTTGAACACGAAAGCGAAGATAAGCCTATAACAGAACAACCCTAAAGAGGAAAATGTCATTCCGCAGAAAATTCGGAATGACATTTTTTGTTCTTGGTATTGATTTTTGAGTATGCTTTATAGTAAAATATTGTTTGTATCATCATTTCAAGGAGAATAACTTTATGGAACAGAAATTGGTTGTAGGCAATATCGGTATGATGTTCGGTATGGCACACGTAGAGGGCGCACTTCATTACGGCGCAGAGGTTGCTGCAATTTGCGACCTTAACGAAAAGAACCTGCGTGCCGCCGGCGAAAAATATGACATTCCTGTTGAAAAGCAGTTTACAGATTATCACGATCTGCTCAACAACGAAAGAATCAACGTTATTTCCGTTGCAATACCTGATCAGCAGCACAAGCAGGTTGCTATCGAATGTCTTCAGGCAGGTAAGCACGTTCTTTGCGAAAAACCCCTTGCTCTCACAAGAGAGGATATTGAGGACATCGTAAAAGCTGCTGAAGCATCCGACCGCAAGTTTATGGTCGGTCAGATATGCCGCTTCACACCCGCTTTTGCAAAGGCAAAAGAGATTATTGAGAGCGGAACAATCGGCGAAGTATACTTTGTTGAGTCAGAGTACGCTCACGACTATATGAACATTGTAAAACCCGACGAAAACGGTGTTCTCCACTGGAGAGCTGATCCCAACCGTCACGGTGTTATCGGTGGCGGCTGCCACGCGGTTGACCTTCTCCGCTGGCTTGCAGGTGACCCCGTAGAGGTATTTGCTTACGGCACACACAAGCTCCTGCCCGAAGTTAATTATGACGACGCAACCGTTGCACTTCTCAAATTCTCAGAGGATTGTATGGGCAAGGTTTTCGTTTCCACAGGCTGTAAGCGCGACTACACAATGCGCACCGTAGTCTACGGAACAAAGGGCACAATTATCTGCGACAACACATCCCCCTCAATGCAGCTTTTTGTTGCTGACGAGAACGGTGTAGCAAGCGAAGAGCCGCAGATAATCGAGCTTGAGGTCAAGAACCACAACTACGACAGAGAGTTCGAGGTATTTGCCGAGGCAATCCTTAACGACACTCCCGTAGCTACAGATGCACGCGAAGGTGCAAAAACAGTTGCGGTTTGCCTTGCAATTGTCGAATCCTCCACAACAGGCAAAGCTGTCAACCCCAACTACGAATTCTGATAAAGATACAAAAAAAGAACTCCCCATACTTTCGGTGTATGGGGAGAATTTTTTATGCCAGACCTCTGACAACCATATAAAAAGCAAAGGAAATAAGAGCCTGGATAATATTCAGACGGTAAATTGTCTGTGTGTTTGACCAGCTCTTGTTCTTTCTGAAGTGGTCGTGGAGAGGAGTACGGATATTTTTGAGAATTTTAATCTTGAGGAATCTTGTAACGGAAACCTTGAAGATACCGATAAGACCATCGAGAAGAAGGATGAAGCAAAGCGGAATCGCAAGCAGGACATTACCTGACTTGAGCACGATAATACCGAGGAAGAGGCCGATTGCTCTTGAGCCTGCGTCGCCCATCATCATTGTGCTGGGTTCTGCATTATACCAGAGATATGCTATGATTGCGAAAATCATAATTGCACCAAGGCTCTTTATCTCTTCACCTGTGCCGAGCGCGCAAGCTGAAAGCACAATAAAGATAATTGAGTTAACAGAAAGCGAACCGCAGAAGCCGTCAATACCGTCGGAGCAGTTTGTTGCGTTAATCATCATCCAGAGGAATACCGTAGCAAGTGCAAGGAAAACAGCCCAGTGGAGCTTCAGATTATAAAATCCGAGGTCAACGGAAAGAAGATCGGGATTCTTCCAGACGAATGCACCTGCCGTAAGAAGGCAGATGACAAGGTCGATAGCACCCTTTTTATACTCACCCCACGGCACCTTTGAAGCATCGTCAAGGTAACCTGAAAGCATACCGAGGAAAATAACCGCATAATACATACCAAGTTCAACACTCGGCTTAACGAAAATGAGTGAAGAAAGAATAAACACACAGATAAACACGATACCCGCGCCGCGCTGCTTACCCTTTGAGAGCTTGCCGTTGAAAGCAAAGTCGCGTCCGCCGTCAACGGGGAGCTTATTTTTGAAAAGTTTGAGTGAAAGAATAACCGCACCGAATGTAAACACAGCCGAAATAAGCATAAGCCATTCCGGTTTAATAATCTCTAAAAATTCCAACATTTCAATTCACCTTTTCACATCAGTTGTTTTTTATTTTTTTGATATATTCCTTATCTTTTTTGTCAGCTCAGCTTTTTCGAGCATATCGGGGCGCTTTGCTAAGGTGCGCTCAAGCTGTTTTTCACGCTGCCATTTCTGTATGTTTGCATGGTGACCGCTCAGGAGCACATCCGGCACTTTCTTACCGTGCCACTCCTCGGGTCTTGTATACTGCGGATGCTCAAGCAGCGAAGCAAAATGGCTCTCATTCATAAAGCTCTCTTCGCTTGAAAGCACACCGGGAAGCATACGACAGACGCTGTCCGCCACAACAATCGCAGGCAGCTCACCGCCAGTGAGCACATAGTCACCTATTGAAATTTCTTCATCAACTATTTCTTCGAGCACACGCTCATCAATGCCCTCATAATGTCCGCAAAGCAGAGCGATATTGTCATATTCAAGCAGCTCAATCGCCTTTTGCTGGGTGAGCACGCTGCCCTGCGGTGACATATAAATAAGATGAGGCTTTTTGCCGAGATCCTCACACAGTGACTGATAGCAGTCATACACAGGCTGTGCCTGCATAACCATACCCGAGCCGCCGCCGTAAGGAGAATCATCAACCCTGCGGTGCTTATCGAGTGTATATTTTCTTATATTGCGGCAATTGATTTCAACAAGTCCCTTTTCTCTTGCCCTGCCGAGAATGCTCTCACTCACAACAGACTCGCACATCTCGGGAAATAGAGTAAGTATATCAATCCTCATTGTCAAAAATCCCCTTGAGCGGTCTGATATAAACCTTTTCGTTTTCAACATCGGTGCTGATAACTACAGGCGGAATTACGGGCAGAAGATACTCCTTACCGTTTTCATCCGTAATGTGCCACACGTCATTTGCACCGGTCTGACTGACATCGGTAAGAGTGCCCCAGATTTTATTCTCATCGTCAGCATCAACAGCCTTGCAGCCGATAAGGTCAGCGATAAACCAACTGCCCTCCGGGAGCTTTGCATCCTTACGTGCCATATAGATTATTTTGTTTCTCATTGCCGCTGCCTGCTCAACGGTATCGATACCTTCAAGCTTCATCAGTGCAATGTTGCCGTGGGGACGCGATGCGATAACTCTGACGGGCTTCTCACCCTTGTCATCAAAATATACGGTTTTAAACCCACAGGCAAATTCCGGGCTGTCGCACCAGGGGTTGACGCGCATTTCGCCCTTTATTCCGTGGGTGGAAACTATCTGTCCGAGTTCGAGATAAGGTTTGAGCATAAAAGCCTCCGTTAGATAATGCGTTTTAAACACCAATAGCCCTATGGCTTTTTAATTTCTGAAAAAGCACATAGAGCAACGGTGTTCATATTTGTGGTTTGAACCAATGAATCGAATTACTCGATTTCAACTGCGATTTTTTCGTTGTTGCGGGTCGCAGCAGCACGCATAACGGTGCGAATAGATTTGGCGATTCGGCCCTGTTTGCCGATAACTCTGCCCATATCATTCTCGCCGACGTGAAGGTGGTAAACCGTTACGCCCTCTTCATTGGGCTCGTCAACAGTAACTGTTACTGCTGAAGGATCCTCAACAAGACCCTGCGCAATTGCGATCAAAAGCTCTGTCATTGCGGGCACCTCCTGTTATTTTTGCTGTATCTTATAAGAATCAGCCGATAACGCCTGACTTCTTAAGAATAGCCTTAACTGTATCTGTGGGCTGTGCGCCGTTCTTGATCCACTGCTGAGCCTTCTCAACATCAACCTTGATGTCTGCAGGATCCTTAGTTGTGTCGTATGTGCCGATTTCCTCGATGAATCTGCCATCACGAGGATAACGTGAATCTGCAACTACGATACGGTAGAACGGTGCTTTCTTTGCGCCCATACGGCGAAGTCTGATTTTTACTGCCATTTTTGTTTCCTCCAAAAAAATGTTTTGCTTATAATGTAATAATATGTGAATTGTAATTACATCCGAAAATTAATTATCTGCGCTTTTTGTTCTTTTTGAACGACTTGGACATACGCTTTCCGCCCTTGCCGCCAAACTGTTTGAACATTTTCTGCATCTGCTTGAACTGCGCAAGAAGACGGTTGACATCCTCAACCTGCATACCGCAGCCTGCCGCAATACGGCGCTTGCGTGACGGATTGATTATGTCGGGGTTCTCACGCTCCTGAGGAGTCATTGAGAGGATGATTGCACGGATACGGTCGAACTGTCTCTCATCAACCTCAACGTCTTTGAGCTGCTTGTTGATGCCGGGAATCATTGCGAGAGTATCCTTGATTGAACCCATCTTCTGAACCTGTTCGAACTGATCAAGAAGATCGTTCATATCGAACTTGTTCTTGCGAAGCTTTTCTTCAAGCTCACGTGCTTTCTTCTCGTCAATTGCCTGCTCCGCTTTTTCGATAAGGGAGAGCATATCGCCCATACCGAGAATACGGGAAGCCATACGGTCGGGATGGAAAACATCAAGATCCTCAAGCTTTTCACCGATACCGACAAACTTGATCGGTTTACCCGTAACAGCTCTTGCCGAAAGAGCAGCACCGCCTCGCGTATCACCGTCAAGCTTTGTGAGAACGAGACCGTCAATTCCGAGAGCGTCGTTGAAGCCGTTTGCAACGGTAACCGCATCCTGACCTGTCATTGAGTCAACAACAAGAAGAATTTCGTGCGGATGAGCGTTTGCTTTGACAGCTTTGAGCTCATTCATAAGCTCTTCGTCTATATGAAGTCGGCCTGCAGTATCGAGGAATACGTAGTCGTAACCCTGATCCTTAGCAAGCTTGATTGCTTCCTTTGCAATTGTAACCGGGTCTGTCTGACCCATTTCGAAAACAGGCACGCCTGCCTGCTCGCCGACAACCTGCAGCTGCTTGATAGCAGCGGGACGGTAAATATCGCAGGCTACGAGAAGCGGACGGTGACCCTTTTTCTTGAGTGAAAGTGCAATTTTTGCACTGTGTGTGGTTTTACCGGAACCCTGAAGACCGCACATCATAACAACCGTGGGCGGATGAGGTGCTCTGGTAAGATAAGTCTGTGTGCCACCCATGAGAGCAGTAAGCTCTTCGTTGACGATTTTGATAACCATCTGAGAGGGTGTCAGACTTTCCATAACCTGTGCGCCGATGGCGCGTTCGGTTACTGTATTTGTGAAATCCTTGGCGACTTTGAAGTTAACGTCAGCCTCAAGAAGGGCAAGACGAACCTCACGCATAGCGTCGCGTACGTCGTGTTCTGTCAGGCTGCCTTTGCTTTTAAGGCGTTGAAACGCAGCTTCAAGTCTGTCGGAAAGACCTTCGAATGCCAAGAAAATACACTTCCTTTACTGTGGTTTATGTAGTAGGTAATCAGTTTTCAACCAGAGTTGAAACAATTGCGCGTATGCGGACGGATGCCTCGTTTATTTCTCTCGAGAGACCGAAACGCATATTCTGCTCATATATTAAGGTTGCGCATTCCACGATTTCGTTGAGACCCCTCTTCTGCTCCTCAAAACGAGCAACGAGTCCCAGCTTATTTTCCATATCAAAAAGCTGAGCCTCAGCGCGCTTTATAGCATCGCGTACGCCCTGCCTTGTGATGCCTTCGTTCTCAGCAATTTCGGAGAGAGAAAGGTCATCATTATAGTAATAATCCAAGAAGCTGCGCTGCTTCTCGGTCAGCATTTCGCCGTAGAAATCCAGCAAAACGGTTACACCGAGATTTTTAGCCAAAAGGATCTCCTCCTAACGTGTTTGTGTAAAGCATTTGGTCTTTACAAGCTGCTATTATACTAAAAAACTTCTGCCGTGTCAAGGCTTTACAAAGCACAAAAGAGTGGCGTTTTTTCCACAAAACCTTGTGAAAAAAGACAACGGCGACGATTAGTTGTATTTTTTGTCACACCAAAACACAAAATAGAGTAAAACCGTCAACTCAAAAAGATAAATTTTTTATAAATTATATCATTCTGAAACAAAAACGCAATCTATCGTTTACAGTTTATTCACAAAAAAGACACTATTTATTATCAAACTGTGACGAATTATATTGTAATATTAAAACACGGAAAGCACATCGGCTTTCTGTCAATTACTAAGATTTCTTCTTTTTGTTTCTTTTTCATTTACTCCTTCCTTTTGCGAACAGGCGAGCCTACAGGCTCGCCTGTTTGCATTTGACAGCATTGTTCCAATAATATATAATACGAATATATCCTTTATAAGATAAGGAGTCGCGATATGAAAATAAAAGTTTCCAATTATATATCTGCGTTTCTCGTAGAGCACGGCATTGACACGATGTTCACCGTAACCGGAGGCGGCGCAATGCACCTCAACGACGCATTCGGTCATCAGCAGGGTCTCAAATGCTTCTACAACCATCACGAGCAGGCGTGCGCAATTGCAGCTGAAGCATATGCAAGGCTTCACAACCGTATTGCTGCCGTATGCGTAACAACAGGTCCCGGCGGCACAAATGCAATCACAGGCGTTGTCGGCGGCTGGCTCGATTCAATACCGATGCTCATAATCTCCGGTCAGGTGCGTTACGACACAACTGCACGCGGCAGCGGACTCAATCTGCGAGCAATGGGCGACCAGGAGTTTGACATCACAAAAGCGGTTGACTGTATGACCAAATACAGTGAAATGGTGATTGACCCGAATAAAATAAGATATTGCCTCGAAAAGGCATTGAAGCTTGCACAGAGCGGCAGACCCGGCCCTTGCTGGCTGGACATACCGATGAACGTTCAGGGCGCATATATCGAAACCGATGATCTTATAGGCTACAACGGTGAAGAAGACGAAACTCTGCCTCCGCCGATAAGTGATGAAACAGCGGACAATGTGCTTGATCTTATCTCAAACAGCAGCAGACCCGTATTCAACGTCGGCAACGGTGTGCGAATTGCAGGTGCACACGAAGTTTTTTACCGTGTTGCAAACAAGCTCAATATCCCCGTTGTAACCGGTTGGAACAGCATAGACTGTATCGAAGACGAACACGATCTCTACGTCGGCAGAGCAGGC
Organism: Acutalibacteraceae bacterium; assembly: GCA_045637465.1. Classification (GTDB taxonomy): domain Bacteria; phylum Bacillota; class Clostridia; order Oscillospirales; family Acutalibacteraceae; genus UBA8612. The sequence goes on from JAZTZM010000047.1 coordinate 51,176, forward strand.
ATAATGGGCGACCGCCCCGGCAACTTTGCCGTACAAAACAGTGATCTGCTTCTCAGTGTCGGCAGCAGACTCAGCATCCGTCAGGTTGGCTATAACTACCAGACCTGGGCAAGAGCCGCAAAGAAGATTGTTGTTGACATTGACAGTGAGGAGCTTAAAAAGCAGAACGTCAACCCCGATTATCCGATATGGGCAGGCTGCAAAGACTTCCTCGAAGCGCTTGAGAGAAGAATTGATGCAAGAGGCTTCAGCTTCCCGAAATCCGAGTGGCACAACATCTGCACGGATTGGAAAATCAAATATCCCGTTGTGCTTCCCAAGCACTATGAGGATGAACAGGCAAACGTATACGCATTCATCAAGGAGCTGAGCAACAAGCTTGATGAGGGCACGGTTACGGTTGTCGGCAACGGCTCAGCCTGCGTTGTAGGCAGCCACGCTTACGTTATCAAAAAAGATCAGCGCTTCATTATAAACTCCGCTATCGCTTCAATGGGTTATGACCTGCCCGCAGCAATCGGCACGGCAGCGGCAATTGCGCCCAACGATGTTATTCTCATCACGGGTGACGGCAGCATACAAATGAACCTTCAGGAAATCCAGACGATTCTTCAGAACAGAATGCCGATTAAAACGTTTATGATAAACAACGGCGGTTATCATTCAATCAGACAGTCGCAGATGAATTTCTTCGGCGATCCGCTCGTAGGTGTCGGCCCCGAAAGCGGCGACCTGAGCTTCCCCGATATGTCCAAGCTCATACCTGCCTACGGTATGAAATATTACCGCTGTGACAAGAACAAAGATCTCGGCAAGGTTATCGATGAAGTTCTCGCTCAGGAGGGTCCCGTATTCTGCGAAATTATAGTCAGCCCCGAGCAGAAATTCGAGCCGAAAGCCTCGTCAAAGCGTCTTGAAGACGGCAGCATTGTTTCCGCTCCGCTTGAGGATCTTGCCCCCTTCCTCCCGAGGGAAGAGCTTGAAAAAAATATGCTAATACCGCTGATAGGCGAATAATTATGATTAAAAATTCACAATTCAAAAACAAAGCACTGCTTCTTTCTGTTTCAGGCGTTCTGCTTATTAACCTGATTCTGTTCTTAGTCAAACTCTCTGTAGGACTTTCTGCCAACAGCATCAGTATATATTCAGATGCAATCAATAATCTTTTTGACTGTATCAGCGCCGTGCTTACTTTATGTTCTTTTTCTGTTTTAAGCACGGGAGCATATGCAGAAAAGACTGAACAGTTGTTATCCTTTTTAATATCGTGTTTTATCGGTTTTTCAGGCGCATATTTCTTTTACTCATCTGCAGAAAGGCTGATGTATCCTACACCCGTATGGTACACGTCGAAATATTTGCTGCTGATAAGCGTTACCGCTGCAATAAAGCTCGTAATGTTTCTGATTCTGAAAAAGACATCTGCCGTCTATTCTATGAATCTGGTACGACTTATGGCAACAGACAGTGTACTTGATTTTTGCATCGGCTGCACAACCGTGCTCACACTTCTGCTCTCAAAAAACGGCAAGTACGCATTTGATGCGCTGTGCGGAATCGCAATCAGCATCTTCATTTTCATTTCTGCCGTCAAAGGAATCGTAAATGCCATAAAAATGCTTATTAACTATAAAAGCAAAGAAAAAAGAGAAGAAATCGAAAGCTTGCTTTTATCACACAAAAGCATACAACGCATTCACAAAATAAGATTTACGGACGGCGATATATGCATTGCCGAAGTTGAAATAAGTAAAGAAAATGAAAGCAGACTTGAAGAAATCAGCAAAGCCGTAAAGCAGCAAACCGATATAAACATTTTCATTACAGAACATTCAAAAGTGGGGATAGATTATGAAAGGTAAAAAAGCGCTTAGAATCATAGGAATAATCGCGGCAGTATTCGCGCTCTTTGTAGCGATAACATGTTGTGTAACCGTAATCGGTAACAACGCAAACCTGAAAAAAGCTCAAAGCTTTGAAGCTGTACAGTCAGAGGATAAACTTATACCTCAAAAAGATGAAAACGGATACCATACCTTCACAACGGACAGAGATTTCAAAGTCCTGCAGCTGACGGATATTCACATCGGCGGCGGATGGATGTCGCTTAAAAAGGATGCGATGGCACTCAACGCGGTTGCCGCAATGATTACCGCAGAAAAGCCCGACCTTGTTATAGTCACAGGCGATATCGCCTACCCCGTATTTTTCCAGGCAGGCACATTCAACAACCGCTCCGGAGCAAAGATTTTTGCCGCACTTATGGAAAAGCTCGGCATTTACTGGACCGTAACATTAGGCAACCACGATTCTGAAATTTACAGCTATTACAACCGCGAAAAAGTTTCTGATTTCTATGCAAACAGCGGCTTTAAATACTGTCTTTATCAGCCCGGTCCCGAGGATGTTGACGGATACGGCAACCACGTTATAAACGTAAAAAATTCCAAGGGTGAAATCACGCAGTCATTCTTCATGTTTGACAGCCACTCATATACAGACGGAGACTATTTCGGAATTTTCTGGAAATATGACAACATACACGATAACCAGGTTGAGTGGTACAGACAAACTGTCAAGAAGCTGAACACACACAATGCCGCTGTAACAAACAATCCCGCTTCGACAGTAAAATCCACCGCATTCTTCCACATTCCGCTTACAGAGCAGCGTGATGCCTGGTATGAATTTATGGACAACGGCTACAAAGACACTGAAAACGTTAAATTCATTTACGGTGTAGCCGGTGAAGACGGTAAAATCGTTTATCCCGGTATGGGCGAAGACGGACTGTTTGAGGCTATGCTCGAACTCGGCTCTACAAAAGCTGTATTCTGCGGACACGATCACGAAAACAATTTCTCTGTAGATTACAAGGGTATACGTCTGTCATATGCAATGAGTGTAGATTATCTTGCATATCCCGGAATTTACAAGCAAGGAATACAAAGAGGCTGCACTGTTATTACATACTCACCCGACGGCAGCTTTGACTGCAAAAACGAAAACTACTATCAGGATAAATACGTATCTCTTTATGAAAAAGAGCCTGTTACAATGCAGGAAATCGTAAACGGATAAATTCAAAGGGCTGTTTCACCAAGTTGAAGCAGCCCTTTTTATATAAAATACATATTGTTATAAAGAATTAAATTTGATATAATTAAGTTTAACAACCAAACCCGAAGGGAGCTTTAATAGCAATGAAAAAAACTTATTGGTACAAAGACGTAGTTTGTTACCAGATCTGGCCCCGTTCTTTCTGCGACGGAAACGGTGACGGTATCGGTGACCTTGAAGGTGTTCTCTCAAAGCTTGATTACCTGAAGGAGCTCGGCATAACCTGTATCTGGTTTTCTCCTCTCTACTGCTCACCCAACGCAGACTTCGGCTATGATATATCCGATTACAGAAACATATCTCCTGATTACGGCAACAATGAGCTTTTCAAGAAGGTTCTTGACGAGGCTCACAAGCGCGGCATCAAGGTCATAATGGACCTTGTTGTCAACCATTCATCTGATGAGCATGAGTGGTTCAAGAAGGGTATTGACAAAAACAGCGAATATCACGACTATTACATCTGGCGCGACGGCAAAGGCAAGAAGCGTCCGAATAACTGGTCTTCTCTTTTCGAAGGCAAGGCATGGGAATACAACAAAGAAAACGGCCAGTATTACCTCCACCTTTTCTCAAAGAAACAGCCTGACCTCAATATGGATAACCCCAAGGTACGTCAGGAAGTCAAGGATATTATGCGCTTCTGGCTCGATATGGGCGTTGACGGTTTCCGTGAGGACGTTATCACATTCGTATCAAAGCGTGAAGGTCTGCCCAACGGTTTCCCCATTCCCCAGGCTTGCGGTATGGAGCACTATATGGACGGTCCGCACATCCACGAGTATCTTAAGGAATTCCGCGAGGTACTTAACGAGTATGATTGCTTCGTAGTCGGTGAAGCACCGATGATGACACCCAAGAAGGCTCTCAAATACATCAAAGAAGGCGACGGTATGGAGCTTGATATGATGTTCCACTTCCAGCACATGGAAGCTGACTGTCTCTTCACAGACTTTATGGCTATGCCCTTCAGCCTCAAGCGACTCAAGAGTGCATTCTCCAAGTGGCAGGAAGGTCTCTACGGCAAGTCCTGGAATGCTCTCTATATGGAAAACCACGACCATCCCAGAATCATCTCCCGTTACGGCAGTGAAAAATACAGAAACGCAAGCGGTAAGTCCATTGCAAACTCCTATATGCTTCAGTGCGGCACACCCTTCATTTATCAGGGTCAGGAAATCGGTATGGTAAACATCCACCTTCCCACAGTTGAAGATTATCAGGACGTTTTCGCAATCAACAACCGCAAGACACTCAAGATGCTCGGTTTCTCAGACGAGAAGGTTGAGCAGCGCCTCAAGACAGCAAGCCGCGGCAACGCACGTACACCCGTACAGTGGGACGACAGCGAAAACGCAGGCTTCACAACAGGCACACCCTGGATGCCTGTCAACCCCAACTATAAAGACGGTATCAACGCAAAGGCCGAGATGGCTGACCCCAACTCAATCTTCAACCACTACAAGGCAATCATCAAATTCCGTAAGGAAAACCCGATTGCTGTATACGGTGCATACAAAGAGTACTACAAATCCAGCAAAGACCTCTACGTATACGAGCGCACATACGAAGGCAAGAAGATGCTTGTAATATGCTCCTTCACCGAAAAGGCTGTTAACTTCAAAGCACCCGAAGGCTATGACCTTTCAAAGGGCAAGGCTATCCTCTGCAGCCACGAGAACAATCCGCTTCAGGGTAACGGCTTCACCACAAGACCCTACGAAACAAGAGTTTACTACTTCGGATAATTATGGATAAACTGACAGCACGAGACGATATTGCAACACAGCTTGTGTTTGTAAGGCACGGCGAATCATACGGCAACCTCGGTCTGCCGACACCCGACGGTTACAGCGAAGAGGACACTCCGCTGACCGAATACGGTATCAGCCAAGCTCAGGCGCTTGCCGATTATTGGTTTGACGGAGTTGAGGTTGAGCACATCTACGCCAGTCCTTTCAGCCGCACGATTCAGACGATTTATCCGACGGCACAAAAGCTCGGCAAAAGAATCGAGCTGATGCCTGATCTGCTCGAATACGGCTCAACAACCGCAGGCTGCGACACAGAGAAAATTGAAAAAGATTTTCCGCTTGCAATCCCCTGCGTGAGCGACACAAGTCCCGCAGGCGGTACCAGACTGTTGCCCGTGCCCGAAAGCTATGAGCAGGCACAAACAAGAGCAAAGCGGTTTATTGAATACGTCAAGGGTATATACCAAAACGGTGAAACAGTTATCATTTCAACGCATGGCACTTTTTTCAGCTATCTTGTAAGAGCTGCTCTCAACGCAGAAGGTAAAGAATCATTCAACTCTCAGATTGATAACAGCGCCATTACAGTTGTTGCAATCAGAAAGGACAATGTTCCTTTACTCCGGACAGCAAACAACACTTCACATCTTAAATAAACATAACAGCACCGCCGCTGAAAGCAACACTTTCAGCGGCGGTTTTATAACGTTATTCTTGTTTTTAACACTCGAAACCTGAATGTTTATACTAACTTTCAAAATTCTATCGTAAAGTTTATTAGCTTTACACTTAGTAAATCCATCAGCAATCAACTGATCCAAGGTAATCAAATATCTTATCAAGATTTTCATCGGAATACTCAATTTCAGACGAATACATTCTTGTAACCTCTTCAATGCCGAATTCATCAGCCAAAGTGAGAATCACCTTGCAGCTTAGCACGGCAAAAGCGATTTTTGAAGGAATATCGCCATCATACAGTGCCGACGGCATATGTCGGAACAAAAAATAACACAATAAATTTTCTGCCGCTGTTTCATTTCCACAGCTTTCCGCCAATGTTTTTTTTGCTGAAAGCGACTTAAGGCAGGTATTCCATTGCGGATCAAGGCGTTCAAGCGAAACAAAAAAATCGGATAATTCAGCCGGTGAAACATCGGGCAAACGCACAGAAAAGCTTTTGGTAAGACGCTCCATCCTCTCAGCAATTGTAAAGCGCTTATCCTTTACAATGCTAAAAGCATCATTTCTGAGCAAAATGAGTTCAGCCTCTTCTTCATCAGCGGCATATACTTCACCGTCATCGTCAACAACAGTAAAATCAAACGGTTTGTCAAACCACAAAACCAACTTGACTGCCGCCTCACAGCACAACCCAAGCCCTACTTCTGTTCTGTCTGAAAAGAAATTGCGAAACCTCGGATGGTCAGCGCAGATATTGCAAAGTGCATCCTCACCGCAAGAAATAATTATGTCGCACAAGCCATTTTCATTCAGAAACGGACAGCGCTCATCGCTTTCGAGAATAAAGTGAGGTGTTTCATCAAATGAAATACTGTGTTTTAATCGTTCACCTATTTCGCCGTCAAATGTTTTATAAAGTTCGTAGGTTTCTTCGTCAATGTCAATTTCCCAGCCTTTACAGCAGCTGTGCTTACACTCTGACGCTATGCAGTAAAATTTGTCATAATAATTCGGGACAATTGTTTTCATATTATTCACCCGTGAAATTATACTTCATATGTCGCCTAAAGTCAATTCTCCCGGCTGCTTCAAACCACTGCACTCAAACAGCGCACAAACAAACAAAAACGCATCTGTATTCTCATTGCACAAATGCACATAATCCTGCAAGATTTTATCGTTACAGATACGCTTCCTGACATCCGCAGGCGACAAGCAAAGCGCTGCGCCACTCACCGCCTCATCGGATATTGCAACGTCAAACTTTTCGTCATCGCCCGTTTCACTGCACACCCGGATACTCGCACCGTATTCTTCCATAATTTCAACGCATGCATCAATGTACTTTTCAGGCTCATCCGTAACAACGGTAATTTTTGATGCGCTCGGCACTACGCGCTTCACATAATCTGCAAGCCGACCGCATCTGTCAACTATAAGTATGCTGCGGTTAAGCTTTTCCGAAGCCTTGGCTGCAACTGTGTTCAGCAGTATAACTGCAGGAAGCACCTTGGGCACAAATCTCTCAATTCCTGCTCCGTGCGGAATCTCCACACCGTCAGTCACAAGCATACATTTTCCGCTTGCTCCTGCCGCCTGAGCAACCAGCCTCCAGTCAATACCCTTTTTTCCCGGCGTTACGTTAATGACCTTATACGGTGCCGCACCTTTGACAGGGCTGAGCAACATTTCAACCGTGCACTTCCTTTTTTTACCGAACAGGCTTTTATTCGGCTGAGCAATATTTAAAACCGAAAACATATCAACACTCCGAACTTACAAATTAATTAATGATATGTTCCTGCACATAAAAAAATCCACCTTTAAAAGGTGGATTTTATAGCGTTATTTATTATTTTCCTGCGACTGTTGCTTCTTTCTCTTTTTTGCATCGGAAAATGCAAAGCAGAACATCCCGGTCATTGCACCGGCAGCGCCAAGAATGAAATCCCACATCGTGTCGATAAGCCCTTCATTCGTAAAGGGACTTGACACCTGAAGGTTAAAGCCGTAAATCTTATCCATTGTGAACTCATAAAATTCCCAACCGACAAGAATCGCAACAGCCATTGCAAAGCCTGCCATTGCTCCGATAGACGGTGCCAGCGGAATCTTCTTTTTTTCCTGCATAATTATGAGCAGCCTTGCGCTCCAACCGGAAGCAATAAAGCCTGCAAAGAAGTGCGTCACAATATCGGAATATGTGAAATCCGTGCGGTTATTGAGAGTTGAACCAATGCATACACCAAACGTTATGAAAAGGGTCAGATGAGTCTGAAACTGCCACGGAAGCTGAGTTATGAAGGATTTGCCGCCAAGAATCTGGAACATATCCCACAGGTGCGTGAACGCGATAGCGAACAAACCCTGTAAAAACTCTGACGTGTAGCCTCTGAACAAGCCGTTGATACCCCAGATGAGCAATGCCGCGCGGCAAGCCCACCAAAGCCATATCGTCTTGTTCGGCATACGAGGAATCGGATTAAGTGTCTTTTTCTTCATTATATAGCCCTTATGCCATTCCTAAATATTCTTCAAGAGTTACGCCTGATGCATTGATTTCTTTTGCAGCCTTAACTCCGACATATCGCCAATGCCACGGCTCATAAGTAATCTTTGTTATGTGCTTGGTGTCGCTTTCGTAGCGGAGAATAAAGCCGTAATCCGCCGCATGCTCACTGAGCCATTTGAAAGCATCTGTTTTTGCAAAGTTTTCGTCAAGCGTATAGTTGCCGTTTGTACCGAAATCCATCGCAAGACCTGCGTTGTGCTCACTTGTGCCCGGCATAAGAACAATCTCCGAAGCGATACGTGTTGCTTCAGCCTTGCCGTAACCGAGATCGGTATAATACTTAATCTTGCGCTCAAAGTTATTGTGCTGACGCTGGCGTGAGCGATAGCCCGAAACGGGAATAAGCGATATTCCGTCAGCTTCAGCCGCAGTTATCATATCGTTATAATAAGGCACAACACGGTAATCGAGCGATTGACCGCCGCCCTTTACTTCGGCTGTTTTGACAGTGAAATCATCAGGAAGAATATAATCCTGATTTACAAGCAGAAGATTCCACTTTTCACTGTTGACTACCGCAACGGACGGATTGAAACCTGCGTATGCATATTCATACTCACTGACAGGCTCCTGCTTTTTTGCAGTTATGGGAGCCTTAGTGGTTGTCGGCTTTGTTACCTGTGTTGTTACGGGCTTCTGATTTTTTGTTTCAACCGACGGATTTGTTTCAGGCTTTTTATCCTGTTTACCCTCGGTTTCTTCCTGAGTTTCAGTTTCCCTTTCAACAAAACCTTCAACAGCCTTATCTGTTACAAACATATCAACGGCTGTCGTTTCTTCCTGTAAAGGTTCGGTTGTTGTCTCATCACTCTTTGAGCCAAGGGCAAAGTATCCTACGCCTATCAGCGCAACCGCAACACACAGCACTAGAACAATAATAAGAGTAAGTCTGTTCAAAAAAATTCAGACCTTCCTTGTGGATTTAATTAATCAGCAGCCGCCTGAGTAGTTGGGAGCTTCCTTAGTAATATAAACATCGTGAGGATGGCTTTCGATAAGACCTGCACCTGTGATGCGGACAAACTGAGCCTTATCCTGAAGATCCTTGATTGTGTGACAGCCACAATAGCCCATACCGGAACGAAGACCGCCGAGAAGCTGGAAGATTGTATCGGAAAGAAGTCCCTTATAAGGAACACGTCCCTCAACACCTTCGGGAACGAGCTTACGGTTATCTTCCTGGAAATAACGGTCCTTACTGCCGTTTGCCATAGCACCGAGTGAACCCATGCCACGGTAAACCTTGAACTGTCTGCCCTGATAGATTTCTGTATCTCCGGGTGATTCCTCACAGCCGGCAACAAGTGAACCGACCATAATACAGCTTGCGCCTGCAGCAAGTGCCTTGACGATTTCGCCTGAGTACTTGATGCCGCCGTCGCCAATAACGGAGATGCCGTGCTTTGAAGCCTCTTCTGCAGCGTCGAAAATAGCTGTGATCTGAGGAACGCCGATACCTGCGATAACACGTGTTGTACAGATTGAACCGGGGCCGATACCGACCTTTACGCAGTCTGCGCCTGCATCGATAATAGCCTTTGTGCCCTCAGCAGTTGCAATGTTACCTGCAATAAGAGAAATGTCAGGGAATGCAGCCTTGACCTTTGAAATTGAGTTGAGGATATTCTTGCTATGGCCATGAGCCGAGTCAAGAATAAGAGCATCAGCACCTGCAGCGACAAGAGCACTTGCTCTTTCGAGAACGTCGGATGTTGCACCGATTGCTGCAGCGCAGAGAAGTCTGCCGCTGCCGTCTCTTGCGGAGTTGGGATACTGAACTGCTTTTTCAATATCCTTGATTGTGATAAGACCTCTGAGGTTGCCTGCCTCATCTACAAGGGGGAGCTTCTCAATCTTGTGCTTCATGAGAATATCCTGTGCCTCGCTGAGGGTTGTGCCGATGTGAGATGTAACAAGATTTTCGCTTGTCATAACCGCACCGATCTGAACGTTGAAATTGGTCATAAAGCGAAGATCACGGTTTGTGAGGATACCGACAAGCTTGCCGTCCTTACAAATCGGAACGCCTGAGATGCGGTAGCGCTGCATAAGGTCGAGCGCGTCGCGGACCATATGCTCGGGAGAAAGGAAAAAGGGGTTGGAGATAACACCGTTCTCAGAACGCTTTACCTTGTCAACTTCTTCTACCTGTGCCTCGATAGGCATATTCTTATGGATAACGCCCATGCCGCCTTCACGCGCAATGGCAATAGCCATGCGGGACTCCGTAACGGTGTCCATGGCAGCGGTCATGATAGGCATATTGAGTTTAATGTTTTTTGTAAGCTGAGTTGAAACATCAACATCCTTGGGCAGAACATCTGACTCTGCAGGAATAAGCAGAACGTCGTCAAATGTCAGACCTTCTTTGTAGAATTTCTGTTCACGGCTCATCATAATTATCTCTCCCCACTTATTTATAGTTATTAGGGTTAATTATAACAAGCACAGAGCAAAATTTCAATACAAACTGCAAATAAAATTTAGTAAAATATTTACAGCATTACTACTTGTGATTTTGTTAAAAAAATCAATAATAGCGGTGCAGAGCTACAACTTTGCCCAGCACGATTGCCTCTTCGACAATAATCGGCTCATAAGAATCATTTTCGGGCTGAAGTCTGAAATGACCGTTTTCTTTAAAAAAGCGTTTGACGGTTGCTTCATCCTCGACAAGTGCAACAACAATTTCGCCATTGCGCGCAACAGGTGTGCGCTCAACAACGACAAGGTCACCGTCGTGAATACCGGCGTTAATCATACTTTCGCCCTTGACACGAAGCGCAAAGAGCGATTTATCCTTGGCGGCATAGCCTGTGTAAGGCACGTAACCCTCAACCTGCTCAACAGCAAGAATGGGGGCACCTGCAGTGACTGTACCGAGAATCGGCACCTGCTTGATGTTGGCTGTTTCCTCCTGACCGACAATGCGGATTGAGCGCTTAAGAAGAGGATCGCGCGAAATGAAGCCTTCGCGCTCAAGAGCATCAAGGCAAGCCTGAACGGATGATGTCGATTTGAGACCGACGTAAGCACCTATCTCACGAACCGAAGGCGGAACACCGTCCTGTAACCTTTCAAGCAAAAATTCATAAATCCTTCTCTGGGTATCGTTCAACATAAGAGTTAACCTCCCTGTAAATTTTCACACTCTTCTTATCAGAACATATGTTTGATTTGATTATAGCACACTGTTTTCAAAAAAGCAAACATTTGTTTGTCGTTTTTCGGAAATTTTTTTAATTTTCTGCTCTGCAATCAAAAAAACATGATATTTTAACAGTTTATTCATCAGAATCACAAAGGCTGCTGTTATTATAAATTTGCACTTGAGAAAAGCAAAGCCGCATTGTTTTTTCTCGTATAAGTGCTTTTTACCCCCTCAAATTTGTGAAAAGACGCCCGATGTTATGTCGGGCGTTTTTTCCGTCTTGCTGTATAAACCCTCTTTGTGCAGACAAAAATAGCTGTACGGAGGGATCAAAATATGGATATCAATTTCAAAAAGACAAGCAGATTTTCACTGGTAAAAACAGGAGTTTACACCGTTCTTGCGCTCTGCGTTGCAGCATCCGGCATAGGCACGTATTCTTTTATGAAAAAGACATATGAAGCAGTTACAGAGCCGATGACAGAGATTGACTGGGATAACCAGGGCGGCAGAGTTGAAGCAGACGTACCTGCCACACAAGTCACGCTTCCGCAGGCAGAGCCGATAACCGAAGAAACGACACAAAAGCCGAATAACCTTCCATTTACAGGCAGCTTTGCGCTCCCCCTCGGCACAGAAATTCTCAAGGATTATTCCGACGGTGAAATGGTAAGCTCAAAAACAATGGGCGATTGGCGTGTACACAACGGCATAGACTTCACGGGTATTGATTCGGCTGATATTTTTGCAATTCAGACAGGCACGGTAACCAAGGTATATGATGACCCGATGTGGGGAGTTGTAGCGGAAATTGATTTGGGAAACACTATGACAGCCAAGTACTGCGGACTTAAAAGCGGCACAACCGTAAAAAAAGGTGACACTGTCCAAAAGGGTGAAGTTATAGGTAAGCTCGGAACAATTCCGATTGAACAGGCTGACGGACCTCATCTCCATATTGAAATCACGGTGAACGGTGTTATTGTTGATCCGCTCGCCGCAATGAACAGAGCCTCATAACCGATTTCGGCACTCCAAAACTCAAGGAGTGCCGTTATTTTTAATATTTTGTGCTGACAATCTTTAAATTAAATTGTTTATATTTTATAAATTCGCTTGTAAGCAGAGTTTGTTTTTGATATAATACTCCGTATAAAATTATTTAAGGAGAGGCTCCATGAGTAACAAAAGCAAGCTTCTGTCAAAAGACAAGCTTACCAAATTTGTCACCGAAATCAAAACCCATTGGAACACCCCTGCCGAAGGTAAATACGTGCCTTACAAAGAATATAAGGATGTCCTTCTGGCAGTAGGCAGCAACTATGCAGGTTCAAAGGTGCTTGAGTACATAGGCTTTTTCTCGGCCTGTTATCTCATTATGCACCACTACAAGCTACCGTATCTGACATTCTCAATCATAGGCATTATCAATATGCCGCTGGGCTACATATCCGCGCTGATGTGGTGGCTCGTCTGCGACAACCTCGGATTTTTACAGAAAAAAACCGAGCGCAAATTCTACGGCGTATATTTTGCGATGATTGCGTTCGGTATATCAACCATTGTGTTTGACTATTCGAGCCTGTTTGAGCAGAGCAGCGGATTCATACGCTACCTCAACAGCCTTGAGGGAATGAACGCAGCCGCGTGCTTCAAAACGTTCGGCACGCATTTCCTTTACACAGGCTGGGTCGGCGCAAGAAACATATTCTGGCGCAAAAAACTTCTGCCCAAATTCGGCAGATATAAGTATTCACTTTACTGTGACGTTGTTCCCAAATGCATAATGGTTATCCTTATCGGCTGGCTTCCCGTATACAATATCCCCGATGTTGCAACACGAGTATGGGTTGCCAATCTCCTGTTTGCAACGTACAATGTTTTCGGTTTTGCAAACAACCTTGAAATCTGCACAAAGAGCATCAGCCCCAACCTTCAGGAAAGAATTTACGTAAGAAGCTATCCCGTAAAGCTTTCGCACTTTTTCAACACAATTGTCGGCATCGTTATGCCCATTGCAATCGGTATGCTGCGTAACGAGTGGGCAGACATCAACGTTTATCGCTACGTTATTCCGATAACTTTCATTATTCTCGCAGCAATGACAATGATTTTTGCAGGCAGAATCAAGGAAAGAATCCCCCAGCCACCTGTCGAGAAAAAGGTTCAGATCAAATTCTGGGACGGTATGTTCGGCGTTCTCAAAAACAAATATCTGCTCATCAAAAATGTCGTCGGTCTTATTGATGCACTGGGTAACGGTATGCTGCCGTTTGTAACGGTTCTCTATTTCTATACGTTCCGTCTCAGCGGTCTGCCTTACAGCCTTATCGTTATGCTCATCTCGTTTGCAGGCACTCCGCCTGATCTGTTATCTCCTTATTTCCTCAAGCGTTTTTCATACAAGCAGATTATGATTTTCTATCAGCTTTCACGCGCACTGGGTAATGCTGCAATCGTTGCGGCAATCTGGTTCTGCGGAGATAACCTCACACTGTGCGGTACAATCTGCGTTGTCGTGCTGTTCTTTATGGAGATGACAAAGACCGTACCCACAACGGCAGGACACGATATGGACGTGCGAATTGCCGACTATCAGATGTATATTTCAGGCGAGCGTCTTGAAAGTTTTGCAGGCGTTTTCGGCTGGTTCACCGGCCCGATCACTTCATTTGTCGGTCTGCTGATTCCGCTGTTCCTGCTTCACTACGGCTTCAACAGCAACTGGGAAGTCCTCTTCTTAGATAGCACGAGAAGAAACATTATCGCAATTCCGCTGATTGTAGATATCATAGGTTTCGTGCTTATGACGATCCCGTATATCTTCTGGGATTATGACAGCAACAAACAGAATATGGTTATGGAAGTTCTCAAGAGACGTGCCGAAGTAACCGAAAAACGCGCCGAAGAAGCTAACGAAAAAGTTTCCGGCGGATATAAAGGTTAAGGAAGGAGGCAAAATCTTATGAGTAAAAAAGCAAAAAAAGATATGGATATGCCTCCCGTAAACGAAGCTGAAAACATAACACTCAATATCCCCGAAGATGAAATATGGTCATATCAGGTGCCGGGACTTGCCGCACCACACATCAACAAACCTTACAAGTATTTCACTTTAAAAAAGATAATCTTCATCGTAACGATTGTTATCGCCGTTTCTCTTTCCTGCTATTTCAGTATTCTTGCAATAGCAAACAAAGATACGTTCACCTATGATGTCAAAGGCAACGGCACATATATGCTTTCTAAGTTCAGCAACACAGGTGAAATGACAGAGCTTACCGTTGACTATGTCACAACAGTAGACTACGACCAGATCACGAAAGAATACGTTTTCACAAAAGACGAAAGCAAAAAGGTAACCGAAATCAGAGCATACTCACTCAACTGTGACGATAAGATCAAAACGATTCATATCGGTGCAGATGTAGAGGTTATTCAGAGCAATGCCTTTTATTCCTGCTGGGCACTCGAAAACATTGAGGTTGACGAGAACAATCCCAACTACTGCGACATTGACGGCGTGCTGTACAACAAAGATAAAACCGTGCTTATCAACTACCCCTGCAACCACGACGAATATCTGAGAAAAAAGCTCGGTTATGAGAAGGAACTTTACCGCAACGATGTAACAGAGCAGTACAGACGCGACATCCAGACCTACGTCGTACCCTCAACGGTAACAACGCTCGGCGAACTCTGCTTCAGCTACGTTAATCTGAGAGATATTTATCTGCCCGAAGGTCTCAAGAGAATGGAAACACTCTCTGTTTTCAAGCTCCACGAGCCTAAGGACGAATGGGGCAACACACCCTCACTCGACAACATCTACACCTACCGCACGGTTGGTGGCAAGGCTGTTACAGACACTGCATATCACGGTCCGGAGTCACTCGGTATCGTTTACGATTCTCTCCCCGAGGGACTCGAGTATATCGGTTCCGATGCACTCAGCTACAATCAGGCGCTGACATACATCTATATTCCCGAAAGCGTAACCTTTATCGGTCACCACGCATTTTGGGACAACGTCTATAAGGAAGACGGTCAGCTTTGCGGTATTGCACAGATTAACGTTGCACGAAGCGAAGAAGATTTCGAAGCAAACGTCAAAACAGGTGACAGCTGGAGACCGCAGTATGACTATATGCTCTTTAAAAAGAGTGTTGACGTAATCTATTCGGCACAGCGCCAGATATCAGAATAAACCAAAAATAAAAACGCCGTCAATGACGGCGTTTTTTCTTATCCTAAAAGCACATCTGAAACAAGCATAACGCAAAAGCCGACAAGCAGTGCGTAGGTCGCGCCGCGTTGGTTGCCGTGCGCGTGGGTTTCGGGAATCATCTCATCGCTGACAACATAGAGCATCGTTCCGCCTGCAAAGCTCAGCGCAAACGGCAGAATCGCCGCTGAAAAGCTGACAGCAAAATAGCCTATCAGTGTGCCTATAACTTCAATCACACCTGTTGCCGCCGCACACAAAAAAGTCTTTTTCGGGCTGACACCTGCAGCAAGCATAGGTGCGATTATAACCATACCCTCTGGTATATTCTGCAGAGCAATACCGCCTGCTATCAGCAAGCCCTGCGCCGTATCACCCGAGCCGAAGCCGACACCTGCCGCAATCCCTTCGGGCAGATTATGTATAGCAATTGCCGTGACAAAAAGCAGCACCTTACTCAAGTTTGCGTTATGGTGCTTTTCATCCTCAGGGCCAACAAGCTTATGCAGATGAGGCACAAGCTTATCAATCAGGTTAAGGCAGAGTGCACCGACGAAAACGCCTGCAACCGTGACCACAATGCCGTATTTTCCGCCCTGCTCAAGCGACGGGACAATCAGACCGAGCACCGCAGCCGAAAGCATAACACCTGCAGCAAAACCAAGCACAATATCAGAAAATTTATGCGATATCTTTTTGAATATAAAGCCGATTATCGTGCCGATGAGCGTCGCACCACCGACTCCGAGTGCAGTCAATAATACTCCTGTCAAAACATCAACCTCCGGACATTTGATTTTATATTATTATAGCATCTTATAAAGCTTTTGAAAAGACTAAAAGCCGATGCAAAGCATCGACTTTTCAGCTTGTCGAAAAAGTATTTTTCGGCAAGCTGTGAGACTTCGAGAAAGGTGACGAGATGCGGTGTTCTTTGCCCCGAAGCTGTACAAAGGTACCGCAAGAGGGCAAAAACACGGCAAACGCACAAAATTTGATATAATAAATGCGAAAAACAGGAAAATCGACTTAAGATCCTCATATTTTTTATTTCTTTGCTTTGCGGAACGGTTGAAGACTGTTCCCTGTTTTTTGTGCGTGTTCTCGGTGACTTTATCTACAGTCTCAAGTCGTCCTCGGACGACTTTTTTTGTTTCCTTGACATATAAAGATGATAGATTTATAATTGCTATATAAAATAAAAAGGAGAATATAGTATGAGTTTTTTCAGCAGAATAATTACATTTTTAAGCTCGATTATAATTTCTATCTGTGTCGGTCTTGATATTCCTTGTTACCCTATGGGTCAGAAGGTTGATATGGATAAGTTTACCGAAACCTTTGTCGAAGAGTTTGAGGGTGAGCTTGACCGTAGCGTGTGGTCAGGTCACTACCAGTACGGCAACACAACAGAAGCACGTAAGGGCAGCTACTGGAATCAGTACCTTGCAAAGACTGAAAACGGCAATCTTATAATTCCCGTTACATATCTTGAAGACGGTATGGGCGGCAAGGGCGCAGGTTGGTACAGCGCAGGCATCGATACAGATGCAGATTCTCCCAACGATTTCAGTCAGAAATTCGGCTATTTTGAGTGCCGCTGTATCCTGCCCAAGGGTGCTGATATCTGGAGTGCATTCTGGCTGATGAATGACGGAGT
>JAZTZM010000048.1:0-23183 GCA_045637465.1 Acutalibacteraceae bacterium
AAGAGTAAATATTAATGATTTCTAATATTATGGTTGACATTAAATATCAACGATGATATAATTTGCTTGCTTTTATTAAGCGAATTAATTAAAAGGAGCAATATTTTATGAAAAAACTAATCTCGTTCTTATTGGTAACTGTTTTAGTGTTTGGCAGTTCTTTGATCGTTTTTGCTGCCGATAGCTACACCTATGTTTGTACAAAATGCGGCGAAACAGTAGAAGTTATTGCAGGTGTAGATATGCATCATATGTTTTGCGATGGCGAAGGTAATTATTGCAATATATGCGGCGAAATAATCTATGGTAGTGATATTGATTTCAGCATACATCGAATAGCTTGTGAATCAATGGAATATTACAGAAGTATTGATCTTCGAATTGAAAACAATCCAGGTGAGACAACCTTAAATTACGGAGATACACTCAGACTTAGAGCGATTCCTTATAGTGATGGTGAGCGTGTAGAAGATGAGCTAACTGAAGAAAATTATGTGTGGAAGGTTGATAATGGTTCGGTTCAACTTACATCGTATGGTGAGTATTGCGAAATTGAAGCAGTAAAGTCAGGCAAAGTAACTGTTACAGTATATATCGTTGATGAAGACGGTGAGGCGGTTTATATAAAGCTTGAAGACGGAGAAACATTGGGGTTGATAGATACGCAGACGATAAATGTAAAAGCAGGTTTCTTTCAGAAACTTATTTCGTTTTTCAAAGATCTTTTCGGTATCAACAGAACAATAGTTCAATAATTATATATGCACATAAAAAAGCTGACAGTTCAACTGTCAGCTTTTTGTTTTACATTATGCTGTTGTCTGCGGTTTTGTGGTGGAAGGTTGCGGTTTTGTTGTTGCAGGCTTCTTTGTGGTGGAAGGCTGCTTTGTGGTAGAGGGCTTCTTTGTGGTTGACGGCTTCTGCTCAGCGGTGGTTTGCTCTTCCTTTTCGCCTAAGCTTACGGGATACCAGAGTGTAGCACTGCTGCTGGAAACTTTGGCGTTGAATGCGAGCCATACCGTATTGTCTGCTTGATCAATATAGAAATCAACCGGCATTGCTTTTGCGCCTGTCGGGTAGCGATAAGCCTGGCTTGTTTTATCGTGGACAATGTGAAGCTTATCTTCAGCTGTTAGCGTTACACCTGCGCGTGCATACTCGCGGTATTTCTTTGTGGCTTGAGCTTCTGCATCGCTCAGAGTGTAAACGGTAAAGCTGATTTGTTCCGGTGCGGGAACAGCTTTTTCAGCATAGATTGAAATTATTATTGAAGAGTTGGATTCGCACTGAGCAAGCGCAAGGAACTCGGTTTCACCGACACTGTTACGGTCTTCATCAATAACATTACCGTTTTTATCAAGGATTTTTATCGCAACGTTAGCGGTGTTATCCTTTGATCTGAATCCGTAATATCCGCTCTGTAACGGACGGAACTCAATCTGTGTGGGCTGGTCACCGTTAATCTTCACCTTGTATGAAGCAGTCTTTGTCATAACGGGAAGCACGGGTGCCTGAGTAGTTTCCGTTGTTGTTTCGCGTGTCGGCAATAGCTGCAGCAGACGGTCTTTACCAAAGAACATAACAGCCGCAATTGCAGCAACGACTAAAATTATGCTGATAACGATAATTGCAACGGTGCCGCCTGAGCTCTTCTTCTTTTTCTTTGCAGCTTTTTCTTCAACTTCCGGTGCAGGTGCAGCTGCCATGGCGGCATCTGCCTTCTTTGCAATTCTTGAAAGGAAATCTTTAAGCTCAACGTTTGCACGGTTGTCTGTGTCGATGAAATTCTGCATTTCACGGAAGTTTGTTCTGACAAAGAGAAGTTCGTCAATGCTTCGTGCTCTGACGTCAATCATAAGCAGACCGAGATATACAGCTGCGTTGTCACAGTCTTTTTTGACGCTGTTGAGAATTCCGAGAGCAGGAGTAAACTGACCGTCAAGAATAAGCTCAAACGCACGGGAGAGCTTCATATTGCTTTCGTCGGTTACGGAGAAGCGGAATATGCTCTTGAGTCTTGACCACTCGGGACTGTCGTTGAATGAAAACTTTGTCGGGGTTTTGTTGGCTGAAACAGGTGCAGATGGCACACTGTCGGAAGAATCAGATTCAGCGCCGTTACTGTAAATGTCTTCTATCTGAGAATCATCATCATCGTCGTCATCATCTTCGTAGTCGTCTGCGTCATCTTCATCATCGTCTTCAAGAAGTTCTTCAGCGATTTCTTCCTCAACGGGAAGCTCTTCTGTGATTTCTTCTTCAATGGGAAGCTCTTCGATGATTTCTTCCTCAACGGGAATCTCTTCGACGGTTTCTTCCTCAACGGGAATCTCTTCGACGATTTCTTCCTCAACGGGAAGTTCTTCTGCAATTTCTTCCTCAACGGGAAGCTCTTCGATGATTTCTTCCTCTACGGGAAGCTCTTCGATGATTTCTTCCTCAACGGGAAGTTCTTCTGCAATTTCTTCCTCTACGGGAAGCTCTTCGATGATTTCTTCCTCAACGGGAAGTTCTTCTGTGATTTCTTCCTCAACGGGAAGCTCTTCGACGGTTTCTTCCTCAACGGGAAGTTCTTCTGTGATTTCTTCTTCAACGGGAAGTTCTTCGATGATTTCTTCCTCAACGGGAAGCTCTTCTGCGATTTCTTCCTCCGCAGGAAGTTCTTCTGCAACTTCTTCTTCCTCAGACATTAAACGGTTGAGCGTGTAATCGAAAAAGTCGTTGTACGTAGTGTCGTTGAATACTGCTGCTTTCTGGTTGATAAGTGCTATGTGGAAAAGCTGAAGCAGCGGGAATTGGTTAAGGAGCGGATCTTCTTTAACTGTTGCGGCAGCTGTCGTCATAAATGAACGGTAACTGTCTACAAGAAGATACATCATAGAGTTTTTGCTCGTTCCTACAATCTGAGCGATGTCGTCTATGCTCAGCTCGCAGTACATTCTCAGATAAAGCACGAGCAGATAAAAAGTATCTACAGGCTCAAAATATTCAAGCAAAGCATCTGAAGCTTCGGCGGCTTCGGGAGAAACATAAGTATTAAACTGTTCGCAGGAGGTGAAAAAAGACTCCAGAACATTCTTATCATAATAATTGGGGGTAGGTATGCTTAATCTTTTTAAAGATAAAGCGGCTGCGGTTTTGTATACAGTGCTTTCATCCGCTTTGTCTGAAGATGCTATAGAGTTGAATGTCTCATTCATAATGTTTACAGCTTCGTCTGTTGATTTGAAGACGCCTGCAAGCATATTGTACAGCTTCTTAGCGGTCTGATTGTAGATGTAGGTAAAATCGTTATTGCTGAGTGGCATATCAGTGATACCTCCGTTTTATAACACTGCAGAAAATACTTCTACCGCATTTTACTATGTTTATGAAATTATAACACAATATATAGCTTATGTCTATAGTATCAACGCCTATGTTTTGGCAAAAATAGCATTATTTGGTAATTTTTCTAAAAGAAAAAACGACCCTACCGATTGGTAAGGTCGTTATGGTGGACGTTAACGGACTTGAACCGCTGACCACTCGCACGTCAAGCGAGTGCTCTACCAACTGAGCTAAACGTCCACAACGTTGGTTATTATAACTTATCGCTTATGATTTGTCAATAGCATTAATTAAAGTTTTTGCTGTTTTATAAACTTTTTCTTTACTGTAATAGGAATATAATATATAATATCATTATTATATATTGAAGGGATAAACCTATGGCTAATATACGACCTTACCGTGAAACGGATAAATATTTTGTTCAGCGCATTTGTCTGCAGACAATTAAAGATGAAGTTGTTTTTGAGGGGCTCAACAGAGTAAATGCAGAGCTTTTTCTGACGCTTTATAACGATTATTATACCGAGCAGGAGCCGCAAAACTGCTTTGTCTGTACCGATGAAAACGATGAGGCGGTAGGCTACATCATCTGCTCAGATGACGTTAAGCGCTGGCGCAAGGTGTTTATGAAGGAGTACTTCCCGAGAATCCGACACCGCAAGCTCAGCGAAAAGCTCAACGGAATCGGTGAGATTGTGGCGCACAGCCTTTTTGCACGCAGATATCCCGCGCATCTGCATATTGATATTCTCAAGGATTACAGAGGTAACGGCACAGGCACAAAGTTGATGGACACGCTTGTTGCCCACCTTAAGGAGAACGGTGTGCGCGGTGTGCAGCTGTGTGTTGATGGTGAAAACGTGCGTGGCATTAATTTTTATAAGCGTTACGGCTTTAAAACCTTGCTCAACTTTTCCAAAGGCAGGGCAATGGGCTTCAGGATTCTTTAATTTACCGATAACTATTGATTTTTTCTGCGTTTTAGTATATAATTTTATTCGTTGCTGATTTGCCGGTGTGTTGGAATTGGCAGACGAGGCGGACTCAAAATCCGTTGGTAGCGATACCGTGCGGGTTCGACCCCCGCCACCGGCACCAGAAAAATGACCCCTGCGGCGTCTCCCGCCGTAGGGGTTGATTTTTTTGAAATTTGGTCTTTGTTGATATCAGCTGATTGTTTTACTCGTTTCGATAGTCTTCGATAATTTTGCCGTCCTGAATTCGGATAACGCGCTGAGCTTCGTCGGCAATGCCGTTGTCGTGTGTGATGAGGATAACCGTGCGCCCTTCCTCGTGAAGCTCGTGGAGGATTCGCATAACCTCCTTGCCTGAGGCTGTGTCAAGGTTGCCCGTAGGCTCGTCGGCAAGGATTACGGGAGGCTTTGCCGCAACGGCTCTTGCAATCGCAACACGCTGCTGCTGACCGCCGGACATCTGATTCGGCAGGTGATTCATACGTTTTTCAAGGCCGACGCGTTTGAGTGCGTTTGTGCTCAGCTCCTTGCGCTGTGCCGCCTTGACGCCTCTGTATACAAGCGGAAGCTCAACGTTAGCCTGCGCCGTAAGGCTGGGAATGAGGTTGAAGCCTTGGAAAATGAAACCTATTTCCTGGTTGCGGATTGCCGAAAGGTCATCATCTTTCATTGTTGAAACGTCAACACCGTCGAGCATATATGAGCCGCTTGTGCAAACGTCAAGCAGACCGAGCATATTCATAAGTGTTGATTTGCCCGAGCCTGACTGACCGACAATTGCGATAAATTCGCCGCGGTCAATCGTCAGCGAAACGCCGTCAAGCGCATGCACTTCGTTTTCGCCGGGGTTGTAGATTTTATATACGTCTTTTATTTCAATAAGGTGTGCCATCAGGATACTCCTTTTATTGCTTGTATCTTTATTTTAATCTTACCTTAATATTAAGTCAAGAGAAATAAGTCGGCTTGAAAATATATTAACTCTATGATACAATTAAATCAAATAAATATTGAAAAAAGGTGACAAAAAATGAAAAAAAGTATTATTTTCAGAGTCTTGGCTCTCGCCCTTGCAGCTGTAATAGGCATCTGCGCTTTTGCAGGCTGTTCAGACGGCAAAAATTCACCCGACGAAAAAGCGACCTCTAATGATGCTCAACCGTCTTTAAACACAGAGCATACAAAGGTTAAGTTTGAAATCGAAATCGCCGGCAAGGATGCAGGCAGCTTCACAATGGAGCTTTATCCTGAGCAGGCACCGATCACTGTTGAGAATTTTATCGGTCTTGTAGAGGACGGCTTCTATGACGGACTTATCTTCCACCGTATTGCTGAAGGTGGCTATGGCCCCTTTGTTGCTCAGGGCGGTGACCCCAAAGGCAACGGCACGGGCGGTTCCAAACCCATAAAGGGTGAGTTTATCGCAAACGGTGTTGACAACACACTCTCTCATACAAGAGGTGTTGTTTCAATGGCTCGTCGCGGCGACAGCTACGATTCGGGCAGCTGCCAGTTCTTTATTTGCTATAACGATTCTTATACAGATGTTCTCGACGGTCAGTATGCCGGATTCGGTAAGGTTATTGAGGGCATGGAGGTTGTTGATTCATTCCTCGAAATTGAGCGCGATTACAGCGACAAGCCTGTAGAAGATATTGTTATCAAATCAGCTTATATTGTTGAATAAGGTGATTGATATGGAAGAAAACCGTGTTGTGATTCAGGAAGAAGAACCCAAAGTCTTACCTATGAAATGGTATAATTTCAAGGTTAAGTTTATATTGATTCTCGCAGGCGTTTCAAATATTCTTTTAGGCATTGTATCGGCATCAACGCTTATGTATTTTATTCCGGTTGATATGGGTTTAATCGGCTTTGAAGAATATTTGTACTCGGGCAACAAAGTGTTTGATATTGTTTGCGGTGTTTTGTTTGTGCTTCTGGGTGTTGCAGACCTCATTGTGCGTTCACGCATGAAGAGATTCACTGCCGATGCACTGAAAAAATATTATGCGCTTATTATTGCAGAGCAGGCAATCTTCTATGTCTACGATATAGTTTTTGCTTTTGTCACGGACACAAAGCTCGATATATTCGGTACGGTAGTGTTCGGTTTTGCGACTACAGCTGTACTGATTGTGCTTGAAATTTATTATTTTAACAAACGCAAAGCTTTGTTTGTGAATTAATTGTCATTCTTAGTAAAGAGAAGAATGAAAAACAAACGAAAGATTCTTCGTCGCTCTGCTCCTCAGAATGACATGAGGAAAAGTTACCTGTCATTCTGAGCGCAAGCGAAGAATCTGTACATAATTTAAATATGAATTAAACCTTCGAGGTGATAGCTTACAGTACTATGTGTATATGATTACTAATTGGAATAACAACGTATTATACACAGGTGTGACAAATAATCTTGAAAGGCGATTGTTTGAGCACAAAAACGGTACAGTTGAAGGCTTCACCAAAAAATATAATGTTTATAAATTAGTTTGGTTTGATTGTACAAGTGATGTATACTCTGCAATAGAAAAAGAAAAGCAGATTAAAGGGTGGACAAGAGCAAAGAAAAATGCGCTGATTGAAAGTGTAAACCCTGAATGGAAAGATTTGTCTGAGGTTTATAATTTGTCATTCTGAACGAAGTGAAGAATCTTTTGGTATAAGATTCTTCGTTGTTTCACTCCACATAATGATATGGAAAAAGGCTGTGGGCATTTTGCTCACAGCCTTGATTTTATTTTACGTATTTTTCAATTGCCTTGCGGTAGTTTTCTTTCTGTAATTCTGACGGTGTGCAGGGTCGGGAGTTGCAGGGGATATTCGGCTGTGTGCCATTGGAGAGAGGGATGGGCAGGTCGTGGTCATTTTCAAATTTGACCCTGTCCTCTTCTTTGCGGAAATCGGGTATATCGTACGGTTGGTTGCCGTTTAGAATACTGCGGTGTGCGAGTATTGCGACAGAAGCCATTGTTGTTGCAAAGTATACGTCAAACGGCGGCTTCTTGCCTGTGCGGATACACTCGAGAAATTCGCGGGCTACAAAGAAATCGCCACCGCCGTGGCCTGCATTCTTTGAGAGCTCGGCATCCTCCATGCTCTGTTCGGGGTCATAGCAGTTAGTTTCCTGCATACCCTCGGGAATCTGCCAGCCGTTATATCGCAGCATTATTTTTTCGCCCATACCGCGTATGTTTTCAATCTGACCGTTTGCACCGCAGATTCGGTAGGAGTTGCTGTGCGCACCGAATGCGGCGCAACCCGTTACCTTGAATACAGAGCCGTCATTGTTGAGCGTGGTGATAATTGCGGCAGCATCGCTGACGTGTCTTGCGGCAGAGCAGTCGGACGGAATTTCGTTTGCCGCAGCCATTGCGGTAACTCTTACGGGCACAGAGCCTGTTGCATACATAATTGGTGCAAGTGAATGGGTGATATAGTATGCACGGGGCAGATAGTTGCGCCAGTGGTTTTCGTGCGGTGCAAGCATAGCCGCCGCTTCACCGTCGTACATATTGAACGGGTGATTGTATTCGCCCTCTGCATAAAGAATCCTGCCGAGTGTGCCGCCGTCGCACACACGCTTCATCTCTTTGTTAAACAGCATAAACGGATAGTTTTCCGCAAGCATATAAATGGCGTTGCTTTTTTCAGCCGCTCTTACAAGCTCAACGCCCTGAGCCATTGTTCCGTTTGACGTGCATTCGCTGAGCACGTGCAGACCTTTTTCAAGGCAGCGTATTGCATATGGCGTGTGCTCTGTAAAGTAGTTTGCAAGAACAACAGCATCCATCGGATGTTCGATAAACTTATCAAAATCGTTATAGAGCGTGATTCCTTCAATTACGTCTTTACGCTCTCTGATAACCTTTTTGTCACGTTCACATACGGCAACTATTTCCGCACCGTTTGCCGTGAGATTGCCGATGAAGCTTTCGCCGCGTCTGAGTCCGAATATACCTATGCGGATTTTTTTCATTTTCATCACCTTAAAAAAATCGCCCAGCCTCCGAGGCGGAGAATGGGCGAAAATCAGTTTGGATTATTCTTTTTCCTTGCCTATCCAGCCTAATGCGAACATTGCAACAACACCAAGCACAGAGGCTATGATGCCGGGGAAAAGGAGTGTGCCTGCATCAATTGACGGTGAAACAAGGAGTACGATTATCATAACTGCCATCGGGAAAATAGAAATTTTCCAATGCTTTACAAAATAGCTTGCACCGAGTGCACCGAATATTGCCGGTGTAACCTGTGCGAAAGCAGGCTTGAAGAAATCGCTTTCAGTGAGTTTTGGCAGAATGGGAGCAAACGCAAGAACGCCGACAGCAAGTATAATTGTTGTTACGATTGAAGAAACAGCGATTGCGATTGTTGAAATAACCTCGCCCTCTTCTGAGTTTGGCTTTACCTTTGCAGATTCCATTGCGCTGATAGCACAGGGGAGTTTGAGGTTGGGGATGTTACCTGTAACGAAAGAGAGGTAAGTGCCGCCTGCACCGAGCATGGGTGTGTAGGTGATAACCTCAACAACTGCAAATACCCAATAGGGAACTATAAGACCGAGAACACCCTTGATAACACCTTCGATGGGCGGGAAAGCATTAAGGTAAAGTGATATACCGAGAGGGAAAGCGATAAGTGCACATACGGCAGTAATGTGAGAAATTCTGCCCCATACATGAACTTTGTCAAGATATGATTTTGGTGTTTTATTTTTACTCATGTCTTAACCCCTCCATTCAAGTTCTCTGAGACCGTCAGGTAACAGGTTATAGGAAATAATTGCAACAGCCATAGCAGCCATCATGCCGATAGGCATAACGAACGGTTCAAGCTTTGTCAGTTTCAGCTTTTTGCAAAGCAGCTCAAGTGCTGCCGAAACAATAAGTGCGGTTGCAAGAGTTATTATAGAGAGGATACCTGCACCGTCACCGAAAATATCTGCCTTGCCCTTACCTGCTATTGCACGGGCAACGAAAGCACCGATAAGACCGATGAAAACTGCGGGGGAAGCATAGTCCATAAGAGCTGCGAAGTTAATCTTCTTTTTCTTGCCGTTTTCAGGCTTGGCATCTGCCTTCTTCTCTTTTTTGTTTGTGCCGTTAATCTTTTTGAGTATCGGCTTTGCGAGGAAGGGGCAAAGTATGAGCGGCATAATGATACCGAAGGTCATAACCCAGATGATGCCTGTGTAGGTGGTGGGATCTTCTACCGGAAGAGCCATACCGCCCACGTGACCGAGTGCGGTCATCGCTTTTTCTGCGGCGACGGTT
This sequence comes from Acutalibacteraceae bacterium, assembly GCA_045637465.1. Classification (GTDB taxonomy): domain Bacteria; phylum Bacillota; class Clostridia; order Oscillospirales; family Acutalibacteraceae; genus UBA8612. The sequence goes on from JAZTZM010000048.1 coordinate 9,584, forward strand.
TCGTAAGTGAGGTTGCCGATAACTGACAAACGAACCCAAGGGATTACGAAGCCGAGAGCTTTGGAAAGCGCAATTACCGTTGCGAGAACGGAAAGTGCTGAGGGTAGAGTAAATACAGCACTTGAAGTAATGACGCTGCGAATGGATGATTTCGAAATGCCGAGCTCCTTGCCGCGCTTCAAGGCTTTGACAAGGAAGAAGATCGACTGAACGAGAACAAAGAGGATTACAATTCCTGCAATAAGGTACAATGCTATGCCGTTGTTATCAAACGTTTTTTCTGCACCCATTTGTTTCACCAACCTTATAATTTTGATTTCAATTTATAATATATTAAAAAACCTTATATGTCAAGAATATTACTTGACGAATTCCTTGTACTGGTAGCATTTTACGTAGTCTACAACGAACTCTGCGGGCCAGTTTTCTTCGGGCGTTTTGCTGATTTCGCCTGTGCCGTGTCTGTCAGACCACTGAACGCCGTTCTCACCTGCAAATTCGCAGGAGAGGATGAGGTATTCGGGGTTCTGCGAAACACCGCCTGTTGAGAGTCTGCCTGTTTCAACTCCGTTGATGTAGAAGATGTATTCTGTCGGACTCCACTCAAGACCGTAGGTGTTGAACTCATTGTAGGGGTCACCCTCGACATAAACCTTGCCTATGGAGTCACCCTTCTTGTCTGCACCGTAGCCGTCATAAACAATGCCGCTTATAACTGCGTCGTTGCCCCACCAATAGTCTTTGTAGTACATTGATTCGAAGATATCTACCTCTGTGCCGTCTTTACCTGTGCCGTCAACGTCTTCAACGTCGTGGTTCATCATCCAGAATGCGCTCCACATTCCTGTTGCGGCAGGCAGCTTGCAACGCACCTCAAAGTAACCGTAACACTGCTCGTAAAGGTCTGCTGTGCGCAGGCAGGCTGTGTACCAGCCGGGCTTGTACTCTTTGAAATTTATTTCGTCTTTCCACTGCTCGTAGTATCTGTTTTCGAGCGGTTCTTCAAGATATTCTGCGCGGATAATGAGGTTGCCGTCTTTTACGCTTGCCATATCCTCGTGCCAGTAGCCGCCTTTGCGCTCTGTTTCCCACCAGGGGAAGTTCCACTTTGTTCTGTCAATTTCAGTGCCGTCAAAGTTGTCTTCCCACACAGGCTCGTCTGTGAATTTGCTCATATCGAGCTGCTGACCGTCGGGGATTCTGCCCATGTCGAGCAAAGCGGGTGCAGTCGGACTGATAAGGGTAGCGACAATAATAATGAATTTTACGAGAGCTTTTAATACAGTGCGTAACATTTTCAGTTACCTCCCAAAATAAATTTATGTGAGCCTGCTTTTATTTTTGTTGAGATGCCGTTTATGATTACCGTGGCTTCGCACGGTACGGTTACGCTCAGCATTTCTTTTGTCCATTCGACGCTTATATCTCTGTGCGTTGCCTTAACCCAATCAAGAGCTGACAGAAAATTCGGCTCGATTACAAGAGCATTTTCGTCAATTTTAATGCCGGCAACGTGCCTGTAAAACCAATGGTCAACCTCGCTGTACATATGGTGGTTGAGTGAGTTTTTCATCTCCCAGTCTTCGCACAGCGTTGTCATACCGCTGTTTATCCAGTGTGCGTAGCTCGGGTATGTCGGCTCGGTTACCATTTTATAAAGGACATCGCTGTAACCGTTGTCGTCAAGAGCAGAAAAGATGTATTTTGCGCCGAGGATTCCGCAGTCGATGTGCCAGCCGTTTTCTTCAATCAGCTTTGCAAGCTGAGCCGCTTTCTGCGGTATTTCGTCAGGTTCATACATTCTGAAATAAATTCCGCAGGCAAGGCAGGTCTGTTTCTTTTCGAGTTCCTCATCGCCAAGGAATTTGTTGCGCCAGGCAAGCCTTATCCTTTCGGAAAGCTCTCTGTAGGGTGTGGGGTCTTCGCCCATAATTGCGGCGCATTTTGCCATTGTTTTTGCAAGGTCGGAATAATCTGCCGTGCTTGTAACCGAGTTGGGGCAGCGCTCTGTGTGCTCGGGTGCGCACCAGTCGGTAAGACCGATGTAGAGTATGCCGTTATCCTGCACAGTGTCGAGATGCGACAGATACAGCTTCATATTTTCCCACATCTGTTTTATTGCGCTGTTGTCACCCGTCAACTGATATATCTGCCACGGGATGTTGATTATTGCTCCGTCCCACGCAGGACCTATGTACCAATCGTACCAGCTTGCCGTGGGGATAATTGCAGGCAGTGAGCCGTCGGGTCGCTGTGCATCCTTGAAATCGTTCAGCCATTTTTTATAGGCTTTCACCATCTCAAAATTATGCATTGCCTGCTGACAGGAAAGCTGTGCATCTCCTGTCCAACCGTTCTGCTCTCTGTGAGGGCAGTCTGTGGGTATATCCATAAAGTTTGTCAGCGTTGCAAGGCGTGTTGCGGCGTGAATCTTGTTGAGCATTTCGTCCGAGCATTCAAACGAGCCGATGCTCTGCAAATCCGTGTGGATAACACAAGCTTCAATTTCAAAATTTTCGGGCGCATTCACAACCTTTACGTATCTGAAACCGTGGTAAACAAACCTCGGCTCCCATTCTTCAACGCCCTCGCCCTTGAGTATGTATTTGTCTGTGTGGCGCTGAAACTCTGTGAATGAGTTTATGTTTTCGTTGTCGATATCGTTGCCGTCGGGTTTGAGCTGCTCTGCATAAATAAGCTCAATTTCGGTGCCTCTTGCACCGCTTGTTCTGATTTTTACCCAACCGGAAACGTTTTCACCGAAATCGTAAATTGAATTGCCGATATATCTGCTTTCAAGTGTGCGGATTTTTCTTATCGGCACACGGTCGGCAGGTTCGATTATGCCGCCCGGTCCGCCACAGGTGTTGGCATTTATCCAACCGCTGTCGTCAAATTCAGCCGTGTTCCAACCGGGAATTTCAAGCCTTGCATCATAGGTCTCGCCTTCGCGGATGTGGTTGTAGATGACGGGTCCGTTTTCGGTTTTCCAGCTGCTGTCGGAAACGATGCAGTCGGTTGAGCCGTCGGTGTATTCAATATCAAGCTGCATTATCATTTTTATGTTGTTGCGCCACGTTGCCGCCTGATAGTGCCAAACTTTGCCCACGTCGTTATACCAACCGTTACCTGCAAAAACACCGATCACGTTTTCACCCTGAGTTAAAAATTCGGTCACGTCATATGTGAGATAAAGTGTGCGTGAATCAAACTTGGTGAATGGGGTCGAAAGCACTTCATCGGTTATAATTTTACCGTTTATTGTATATTCGCCGTAGCCGAGCGCAACGGTGTGCATAACAGCCTTTTTAACCGCTTTTTCAATCCTGATGCTCTTGCGGAAAAGCCTGCTGCCGTCATCACGCTTTGTGCCTTTGGATATCCACTTTGCATTTTCAAACATAAGGCAAAATCTCCTTAAAATAAAATGAATTGATTTATCAATTCAAATCATGTTGCAACACAACAAATCATGGCTGCAAGCCAAATCATTTTAATACCTCAATTAAGCAGCTACGCCATTGAATGTTAATCACACCGAAGAAACTTTCTTCTCTGTCTTGATGTTTGAGTTTTTTATGATTTGCCTTACGGCATTATTTGATTTTTTTCAAAATCATGATTTGCAAATTTTTTGCATAATTTGCGTTTTTATAAAACGCATTTATATATAGTTACAGTTTACCAACCATAAAATAAAAAAGCAATAAAAATATAAAAAACGGTATGACAAAAATCACACCGTTTTTTTGTTAAATATGAAAATTTATCTCTGCACTCTGCCTGAAGCGTTGCCGCCTGCGAGCTTTTCTACCTCGTCAACGGTGACGAAGTTGTAGTCGCCCTCAATTGAGTGCTTGAGTGCGGAAGCTGCAACAGCAAACTCAACAGAAGCCTGAGTATCCTTGCCGCTGAGAAGTGCGTAGATAAGACCACCGCCGAAGCTGTCACCGCCGCCTACACGGTCGATGATGTGAAGGTGGTATACCTTTGAGAAGCAGTATTCGTCGCTTGCAACGTCAAAGAGCATAGCGCTCCAATCGTTGTCAAATGCGCTCTTGCTTTCACGAAGTGTGATTGCAACCTTCTCAAAGCCGAATTTGTCGGCAAGCTGACGGGCAACTGACTTGTAGCCATCTTTGTTGAGCTCGCCTGCGGTGATGTCTGTGTTTTCTGCCTCAATGCCGAAAACGTCTTTTGCATCCTCTTCGTTGGAGATGCATACGTCAACGTACTGACAAAGCTCTGTCATAGCTGCTCTTGCTTCGTCACGTGTCCAGAGCTTGCCGCGGTAGTTGAGGTCACAGCTTACCTTTACGCCGTGAGCCTTTGCCGCAATACAAGCCTGCTTGCAGATTTCAACAAGGTCGCCGCCGAGTGCGGGAGTGATGCCTGTGAAATGGAACCACTCTGCACCGTCGAAAATTTTATCCCAATCAAAATCCTCTGCCTTTGCTTCTGCGATAGCGCTGTGTGCTCTGTCGTAGATGCAGACACTGCCGCGCTGTGAAGCGCCTTTTTCGAGGAAGTAGATGCCTACTCTGTCGCCGCCGCGTGTGATGTCACAGGTGTTGACACCGTATTTGCGAAGGCTGTTTACAGCCATCTGACCGATTGCATGCTTGGGGAGCTTTGTTACGTAGTGTGCGTCAAAGCCGTAGTTAGCAAGCGATACGGCAACGTTTGCTTCGCCGCCGCCGAATGTTGCCTCAAACGAATCTGCCTGTACAAAGCGCAGATAATCATAAGGCTGAAGGCGGAGCATAAGCTCACCGAATGTTACTACCTTTTTCATTTTGCGCGTGCCTCCTTGACAATCTGTACAGATTTTTCGCAAAGCTCGGTAATTTCGTCCCACTTGCCGTTGTCAATGAGGTCTGCGGTTACCATATATGAGCCGCCGCAAGCCGCAATAACGGAGCAGGAGACGTACTCACCGAGATTTTTAAGTGAAATGCCGCCTGTGGGCATAACCTTGAACATCGGGAAGGGAGCGCTCATTGCCTTGATTTTGGCAAGACCGCCGCTCTGCTCTGCGGGGAAGAATTTGAGCACTTCAAGACCGAGTTTATATGCTGCGTGATAATCTGTCGGTGTGGTGCAGCCTGCGTAAATTTCAATGCCCTTTTCCTGACAGTATTTTACAATTTCAATGTCAAGTCCGGGTGTTACGATGAATTTTGCGCCTGCCTCGATTGCCTCGTCAACCTGAGCGGTTGTGAGAACTGTGCCTGCACCGACGAGCATATCGGGCTGAGCCTCGCTCATAAGCTTGATTGCCTTTGCCGCACCTGCAGCACGGAATGTTACCTCCGCAACAGGTACACCGCCCTTGCAAAGAGCAGCTGCAAGGGGAGCTGCATCTCTTTCGGGATTGTTGAGCTTTATTACCGGTACAACACCGATTGATGAAATTTTTTCTGAAATAGCGTTCATTTTATTTACTCCTTATACGCCTGAATATGCTGAGAAACCGCCGTCTACGGGAATGACAACACCCGTGATGAAGCTTGCGGCATCGTTGTTCAAAAGGAAGAGCAGGCTGCCGTCAAGCTCTTCGCTCTTGCCGAATCTGCCCATGGGAGTTGCGGCGAGAATCTTGCCTGTGCGTGCTGTGGGTGAGCCGTCGGGATTCCAGAGAAGTGCCGCATTCTGCTTTGTTGAGAAGAAGCCGGGTGCGATTGCGTTGACTCTGATACCGACTCTGCTGAAATGTACTGCAAGCCACTGTGTGAAGTTTGAAATTGCAGCCTTTGCGCCGGAATATGCGGGGATTTTTGTGAGAGGTGTGTAAGCATTCATACTGCTGATGTTGATGATGTTACAGCCTTCTCTGCCGACCATCTGACGTGCGAAAGCCTGTGAGGGGATTAGTGTGCCCAGGAAATTGAGGTTGAACACAAAGCCTACACCTGCGCTGTCAAGGTCGAAAAAGCTCTTTGTGTCTGCATCAATATCGCCGAGCTCAAAATATTCTTTATCTGTTGTTGCCTTGGGGTTGTTGCCGCCTGCACCGTTGATGAGGATGTCGCATTTGCCCATCTCTTTTTCAACCGTGTCTGCAACCTCGTAGCAGATTTCTTTGTTAAGTACGTCGCATTTGTATGCCTTGGCTTCACCGCCCTCAGCTCTTATCTGTGCCGCAACCTCTTCAGCTGCAGCATCATTGAGGTCGAGCAGAGCAACCTTTGCGCCTGCACGTGCAAGTGTTTTGGAAAAAGCGCTGCAGAGCACACCGCCTGCGCCTGTTACAACGGCAACCTTACCTGTGAGGTCTGTGTTAAGTACGTTTTTCTGCATTTTTGTTTCCTCCCTTATTTTGCCGCTTTTTCGCAGGCTTCAAAAAGTCCGTTTATATATGCTGCGCCGAGTGCGCGGTCATAAAGTCCGTAGCCGGGTTTGCCTGTTTCGCCCCATATCATTCTGCCGTGGTCGGGTCTGACGTAGCCGTCAAAGCCTGTTTCGGCAAGTGCCTTTGTGATTTCGTACATATCAAGGCTGCCGCAATCTGAAAGGTGACCGCTCTCTTCAAAGCTGCCGTCTTCCATAATGAGTATGTTTCTCATATGCATGAACGCAATGCGATCTTTTTCGCTGTATTTTCTTACCATCTTCACAACGTCGTTTGTTGCCGCACAGCCGAGTGAGCCTGTGCAAAGGCAGAGGCTGTTTGCGGGGGAGTCAACGATGCTGAGCATACGGTCGAGGTTTTCTTCGTTTGTGATGATTCGCGGCAGACCGAAAATCGGATAGGGCGGGTCATCGGGATGGATTGCCATTCTCACGTCGCATTCCTCTGCAACGGGAATAACTTTTTTAAGGAATTTCTCAAGGTTTGCCCAGAGTCCTTCCTCGCCGATTTCACCGTAAGCGGAGATAAGCTCTCTTACCTCGTCCTGAGTGTAGCTTGAATCCCAGCCGGGCAGGTGAATATCGTCCTTGAGCGGGTCAAGACCCTTCATCTGCTCCCAGTACATAACAAGGCTTGTTGAGCCGTCGGCTGCAACCTTGTCAAGCTGAGTGCGTGTCCAGTCGAATACGGGCATAAAGTTGTAGGTTACGCATTTAACGCCGTACTTTGCACAGCGGCGGATATTTTCGCAGTAAACCTCGAGCAGCTCATCAACGTTGCCTCTGCCGAGCTTGATGTTTTCGTGCACGGGGATTGATTCGACAACGTCAAAAACAAGTCCGTTATCCTCACACTGCTTTGCCATTTTTGCAATGGATTCTTCGGGCCATACTTCGCCGGGTTTTACGTCGTAAACCGCACTGACGATTGATTTCATATTGGGAATCTGACGGATATATTGGAGCGAAATCGGGTCTGATTCGCCGTACCAACGGAATGAAAGTTTCATTGTGCTTTCTCCTTATTATTTGTTTTTCGGCTTCTTTATTTTGTTGAGCTTTCTGTTAATGCTGAGAAGCTGCTCTTTTGTCATGCTGATGTTGACCATTCCCAGCATGCTGGAAGCTCTGAGGATTGAGAAACCGCCAAGCATTTTCAGTAAATCCGGTGAAGGCTTGAATCCTGCGAGAGAGAATCCGCCGCTCTTTTCTTTGGATTTTGAGTTTGCCTTGAGCTGTGTCATTATGATTTTTCCGACTGAAAGCAATACGATTTTGCCTCGGAATGTTTTGAGAATTTCGCTGATAGGTGTGTTGAGTGAAAGTCTGCCCTCCGGCTCTGTTACGTCAAACCAGTTAAGCACTGCACCCTTTTCGCGAAGCAGATAGTCTTCGTTGAATTTGTCAACCTTGCGGATTATGCCCTCGTCCTTGCATTCGCCTGCAACTGCCGTGAGTGTTGTTTCGCCTGCGTTTGGCACGTCAAAGTAGAAGAAGTGGTCAGCCGCAGTCTTCTTGCCAAGGCTCTTGCCGTTTGCAAAAAGCTCAACCTCGGGCTGATTTGAATATACTGTAACCTTTGTTGTGTCCTCAACACGGTCGATATATCTCTTGCCGCAAAGGTGAACGAAAGGCTCATCTGAAAGCCATGCCTTGTATGCGTAGAATGAATCCTTCTTATATTTACGGTCGAATGTTACAAGACCCTTGTGGTTCTGTCCGTTTTCGCCGCCTTCTGCTCTTGCGTCAGCACCGAAATCAAACATATTCCACACGTGGGTTGCCCAGATGTAGGGGCGTGAGAAAAGCTGCTTGATGAGCTCTTCGTGGTAGAATGCCTGATACTCTTCGGAGTAGTCACCCTGCTTGGGGTCGGAATTGTGCCAGTTGAGTGCCTCGCAGCCGTACTCGCTCATACCTATCGGGATGTTGGGATACTTTGCGTGGAATTTATCAAACCACGGACCGTTCATTGTTGTATCGCCGCCGTACCAGCCGAAATAGTGGTTGTAGGATACGAGGTCGGGGATTTTGATATATGATGCATCAATGCCGCACATTGAAACAACGGCGATTGTTGTAAGACGGGTTTTATCCATTTTATGAACAAGGTCGTTCAGGATTTTGTGGTTTTCGATAAGGTCGGGATCTTCTGCACCGCCCATTGTGATTTCATTTGAAAGACCCCAGAAGAAGATTGAAGCGTGGTTGTAATTCTGTGAAACAAGCTCTGTCATCTGAGAAATTGTGTTTTCTCTGCCGTTGGGCAGGTGCTGGGAGATATAGGGAATCTCTGCCCAGATAACAAGACCCTTTTCGTCGCAAAGGTCATAGAAATAGTGATCGTGCTGATAGTGAGCAAGACGGATTGTGTTTGCGCCTACCTCGCAGATAAGCTCTATATCTTCTTTGTGGTGCTCGGGAAGAAGAGCGTTGCCGACACCCAATCTGTCCTGATGGCGTGATACACCGCGGAGAGGATAGCTTTCGCCGTTGAGGAAGAAACCTTTTTCGGGGTCAACCTTGAATGTGCGGCAGCCGAAGCGAGCGCTGACGTTATCAAGCACGGTGTCGCCCTCGAGCAGCTCGACTGTTGCAGTGTAGAGGTACGGGTCTTTCTTACCGTTCCAGAGGTGAACGTTTTTGATGTCGATATCCTCTTCTTTATCGTCAGATGTCTTTGTCGCAACAACGTTGCCCTCTGCATCCGTTACGGTGTAGCGGAGTGTCTGACCGTCCTTTTTATTTGTGACAAAAACTTCAATTTCGATTTCAGCGTCGCTGCCCTTGACTTCGGGTGTGACCTTTATGCCGGGTGCACCGTAGTAATCGAGGTCGAAATGAGAAGCGCTGACACCTATAACGTTGACGTCACGGTAGAGACCGCCGTAGAAGGTGAAGTCAGCCATCTGCGGATAAACACGGTCGTTAGGTGAGTTGTCAACAGCAATCACGATAAGGTTTGTGTCCTTGAGGTTATCTGTCATATCAACACGCCATGTGGAATAACCGCCGTCGTGTGATTTGATTTTACTGCCGTTTACGTAAACTTCGGCAGAGGAGTTTGCGCCCTTGATTTCAAGATAAACCTTGTCCGTCTGAGGAAGGTCGGCTCTTGATACCTGCTTTGCATAGTAACATGTGCCTCTGTGGTAATCGTTACCGCCGTCCTGACCGTCTGTTGCGTTCCAGGTGTGAGGCAGATTGACGCTCTCCCAATCTGTCGGTAATGCTGACGGAATGTTTGAAACATTCTTTGAGAATGACCATCCGTCATTGAAGCTGAGTATTTTTCTCATTGCATAATCCTCCTGTAAACTGAGTGAAAAGCAAACACTTTCCATTAAATAATTATCATATAAAATTATATAGCTTTTATTATATTAAGTCAATAAGGAAAAGGCGAATCAACATTAATTTAACCGCTGATCACAAGAGTATGCAGATATTGTTTCTGTTCAGGCGTTATCCGATAGCTTTCGCGTGCTTTTTGTATTGCTTTGTTGTGTACGCGGATGTCGAGTCTTTTCTCCGTGAGATAAGGCAGCACACAGTCATATTGTTTTGCAAGTGCCGTTGCAAAATACCACGCAACCATCATAATTACGTAGTATTCGTCACTTTTTATTGCGGCAATTTTTTCGGCAATTTCCGGCTCAAAATGTTCGTCAAGAAAGTAAAGCATCAGCGCTTCAATTGTAAATCGCACCGTGTATACGTGGTCTGATTCAATCCATTCAAAACACTTTGCTTTCAGTTCAGGCAGATGCTTTTTCAGGATTTTCGGACGCAGCATATCGCAGGTTGCCCAGTTGTCAACAAAGGGCAGAAATCGCTCAAGCTGTGCTATACATTCGTCATAGTCTTTTATCTGCTCTATAAGAAAAGCGTGAAGGTTGTTTTCCTCATAGTATTGGTGCGGCAGTGATGAGAGAAACCGGCTTGCCTGCTGTGATTTGCTGATTTCTTTTGCGAGTTTTCTCAGCTCGGGTGTGCGTACACCGATAACGGTTTCTTTGTCAATTCCCGGCATAAGTCTGCTGTGAAAATCGCGGTATGTCAAATCCTGCTTTTCAAAAAGTGTTTTTACAATCTGTTCCATAGCTAATCCTCAGATTATGATTTTTACTGATTTTATCATATCTTGACATAAAATAAAAGCTGTGATAAAATCACAAAAAATATTGTACTGCCACCGGGTAGTGAAGATGCTTGTCATCCGTTTCGGTTCACATCGTTAGGTCTTTGAAGATGTGCCGTGCGGATGTTTTTTGTTTAAAGGAGTGAGGGTGTGAATATACTCGTGTCAATTAAATCGCTGACGAGGTTTGAGTGGGCATTATGGATATGCTCGGTTTTAACTGTTATTACGGCGTTTGTATTCAGCGGTGACGTGCTCAACCTTGTCGCTTCGCTGATTGGTGTAACAGCTTTGATTTTCGTTGCCAAGGGTTTGGTGCTCGGTCAGGTGCTGACGGTTGTTTTCAGCATATTTTACGGTGTGATTTCATATGAGCTTCGTTATTACGGCGAGATGATAACTTATCTCGGCATGACTGCACCGATTGCTCTTGCCGCGGTTTTTTCGTGGCTCAGGCACCCTTTTAAAGAAACTGCACAGGTTGAGGTAAGCCGGCTTTCATCAGTACAAAAGGCTGTGCTGAGCATTGGTGCGGCGGTTGTTACGGTTATGTTCTATTTTATACTCAAGGCGATGGGTAACAGCTCGCTTATACCGAGCACGGTTTCGGTTACTACGAGCTTTCTCGCATCGGGTCTGACTTTTTTCCGCAGCCCGTATTATGCGCTCGGCTATTCGGCAAATGACGTTGTGCTGATTGTTTTATGGATTATTGCAAGTGTTGAAGATATATCCTACCTGCCGATGGCTTTCTGTTTTGTTGCTTTTCTGGCAAATGATTTGTATGGCTTTTTCAATTGGAAAAGAATTGAAAAATCTCAGCAAAAATATTGATTGCGGTATATCTTTGTGCTAATATGAAAATATAAATCTAAAGGAGGCAAAAAATATGAAGCGCACTTTCAAATTTCTTGCAGCATTTCTTTCAATGATAATTGCAATGCAATGTGTAATGCTTTCATCCTCTGCAGCGTTTGACGATAAGTCAATGACACAGGATGAGTGGAACAACCTCTATGCTCAACTCAGGGATGAAAACACACTGCCTACGCTCTGCGTCGGCGCTGACGAAACTCAGCTCAACATCTGCTGGCACGCTGATGCAAAAACCGCACAGCCCAAGGTAAGGCTCGCAAAGAGCGCCGATATGAGCGACTATGTCGAGTTTACGGGTGAAAACACACCTGCAGAAACTGAGGAGCAGGTTGTATGCCGTGTCACAATGACAGGTATTGAGGCAAACACAACTTATTACTATCAGTGGCTCGGCGATAACGGCTGGAGCGAAGCTAACAAGTATGAGTCAAAAGGATTTGACAGCTATAAGATGATGCTCATCGGCGATATCCAGATCGGCGGTCAGAGCACGGATAACCCCGAAGAGCAGTCAAGAATCGGTTACGTCTGGCAGAGTGTGCTCGATGAGGCGCTCACAAAGAACCCCGATATCAGCTTCCTTCTTTCACCCGGCGACAACACTTCAACAGGTAAGGCGGCTGACGAGTGGCAGACACTACTTATGCCCGGATACACACGCAATCTGCCTATGGCACTTGCAATCGGTAACCACGATAAGAAGGGTATGATGTACGATTATTATACCCATATGCCCAACGAATTCTTCGGCCAGTATTTCACAGGTCTTGACAGAGATTTCTGGTTCAGATACGGCGATGTGCTCTACCTTGTGTTTGACGCCTGCTCAGGCTCTGCAGCAGACCACAGAGCAATGGCTGCAGAAGCTGTAGAAGCAAATCCCGATGCAAAGTGGCGTATCGGTGTTATGCATCAGGGACTTTATGCGCCCGGTATTGCAATGCTCGAGCCTGAAACAAATATGCTTCTCAACGCTGTTTTCCAGCCTATTTATGAGATGTATGACCTCGATATTGTCTTCACAGGTCACACACATATGCAGGGTCGCTCAAACTTCATCAGTGACGGTGTGGTTGTCGGTAAGGCTGAAAGCGGCAAGACCTATAAAGACCCCAACGGCATAATCTACCTCAATACAAATGCCTGCTGTGATCAGGGTTCAATGGATGATATGTACCTCTGGCCCTACACTGCATATGCTTTTGAGGATGCGGACGTCACAACTTACTCAACTGTTGAATTTACCGACACAACAATGTCTGTCAAGACATTCAGAGGTGACAACAGTGAGCTGCTTGACAGCATCACAATCGAAAAGACAAAGGGCTTTGACGATAACCCGGTTTCTGTTTTCTTCCGCAGCTTGCTTTATAAGCTCGTTGAGTTCCTCGGTCTTGTCTATATGAAGATAGACGAGGTTGTTGTTTCAATCCGCGGCGGACATTTCTGATATTTCACAAATAAAAACGCAGACCCTCGGGGTACCCTCCATAAGGAAGTTACCCCGAGGCGGCTCTTGCAGTAAAACTAAATAATGTTTTTTGAGAACGGTATAGCTGTGGCTATGCCGTTTTTGTTTTATGCTGTTTTGAAATATGTTGTTGGTACGCTTCTTCCATTTCTTCAGCAGAGAGCATCTTGATTATTCCAGCACCGTGATAGTAGATGTCTATGGTCTGATGTCGTTTGCCGTTAATTTTCTCGGGTGCAGAAACAACGATTTTCTCAATGAACTCGTGAACTAACTCAGGTGTCAGCTCTGTCAGTCGGGTTATTCTTTTTGCCCGTTCAATGAAACGCTGTAAACCTTCGCATTTGATTTCCGTTTCTTCCAAGAATGTTTCAATTTCAGGAACCCTGTCTTTTAATTCCCGTTGTTCATCTTCCAAAGATTCAGAGAGTGTTGCAAATCGCTCATCGGATATTTTTCCTCTTGTGTTATCTTCATACAGAGTTTGGATGATGCGGTCAATTTCTGCAATTCGCTTCTTTGCTTTTTCAAGTTCCTTACGTTTCATTTTCAAATCTTTTTGATGATTCAAATCTAATTCTTCAATCTGCTTTGCCGCAAAATCTTCTTCAAAACATTGCACATACCATAACACTCTCTGCATATTTTCGAGCACAAGATTGTAGATTACCTTCTCACGGATATAGTGAGCAGTGCAGGAACTTGTATCTCTGCGGAACGATGAGCAAAAGAAAAATGCTTGTTCCCGTTTGTAATTGTTG
>JAZTZM010000049.1:0-34737 GCA_045637465.1 Acutalibacteraceae bacterium
AGAGGCTCCATATAAACCTTATCGGCAATAGTAGTATCTGTCATAATTGTAGCAGGGTTGGAGTTACAAAGAACAACCTCATAACCCTCTTCTTTAAGTGCAAGACAAGCCTGTGTGCCAGCATAGTCGAACTCGGCAGCCTGACCGATAACAATCGGACCTGAGCCGATAACAAGTACCTTCTTAATATCTGTTCTCTTTGCCATCTTACTTGTCCCCCTTCATAAGGTTAATGAATCTTTCATAGAATGTTGAGCATTCGCTGGGAAGATACTGAACGCCATATACGTTATCCTTTTCGCAGCTGATGCCTTCAACAGTTTTATCAAAAACATTGAGATGTGTAATTTCAAGGTCAGTTCCGTCAATCGAATCACCGTCAACAGCATAACCGTGGTTCTGAAGATGGTTGCGAAGTGTGTTGTTGATGAGTGATCTGACTGAATGGTTACAACCTCTGTGACCTGCCTTAAGCTTGTAAGTTTTTGCACCGTAAGCAAGACCGATGATTTCGTGACCAAGACCTACACCGATAATCGGACATTTGCCTCTGAGTGTCTTAACGAGGTCAATAACAGGTTGTACGTCTTCGGGATTGCCGGGGCCGTCGGAAATATAAATTCCGTCAGGCTTCATTTTCATTACTTCTTCAGCTGTTGTATCATAAGGAACAACTGTAATATTGCAACCCTTTGAATTAAGAGTGCGAATAAGGCTGAGCTTTATACCGCAATCTATAGCAACAACGTTGTACTTCATATTGGGAGTTCTTGAATACCAGCGCTTTTTGCAGCTTACCTTTGAAACAGCATCTGTAGGAATTTCTGCAGCAGCAAGAATTTCAAGAGCTTTTTCCTTTGTTGTTTCAGCCGATGTGAAAAGAACCTTACAAGTGCCGTTGTCACGGATTTTTCTCGTAAGCTCACGTGTATCAAGACCGCTGATACCGGGAATCTTATAATCTTCCATAACCTCGGCAAGTGTCTTTGTTGCACGGAAGTTAGAGGGTACGTCGTTATATTCTCTTACAACAAGACCGCCAAGTGTAGGAACTTTAGTTTCGAAATCGTCATCAGCTGTGCCGCAATTACCGATAAGAGGGTAAGTCATAACAACAGCCTGATAGGTGTATGTAGGATCAGAAATAATTTCCTGATATCCGAGCATTGCTGTGTTAAAAACAAGCTCACAAACTTTTTCACAGTCGTAACCGAAACCGTAGCCGTAATATTCACTGCCGTCTTCAAGCACGATTTTTTTGTCATAATTCATCAATCTTTGCATATCCATACTGCTTTACCTCCACATACTGTAAGTTCACATTTTCCGAACACAAGTTCATTTTCAAACGGCGTGCTTTTGCCCTTTGAAAGGAATTCATCCGGATCTATTCTATAAGCCTTTTCAAGGTCATATACACAATAATCTTCTGTTTCCGGCAATCCGAAGCGTTTTCTCGGATTTACCGACATAAGTTCAATAAGTTTTTCAAGAGTTATAATACCCTCTTTAACGAGCTTTGTATAAAGAATCGGGAACGCTGTTTCAATACCGACTATTCCCATCAGACTGCCAGCAAGACCCTTTGATTTTTCTTCAGAACTATGCGGTGCGTGGTCAGTGGCAATCATATCTATTGTGCCGTCTTTAATGCCTTCGATAAGAGCGAGTCTGTCTTCCTCGCTGCGAATCGGTGGATTCATCTTGAATCTTCCCTCATCCTTAAGCATACCGTCATTCATAACAAGGTAATGAGGACCGGTTTCACAGGTTACATCAACACCGCGTGCCTTTGCTTCGCGTATGATCTGCACACTTTCTTTTGTAGATATGTGGCAGACGTGATATTTGCAACCGATTTCTTCAACAAGTTTCAAGTCACGTGCAATCGGTTTCCATTCACTTTCGCTGCAGATACCTTTGTGTCCGTTTGCTTTTGCATATTCACCGTCATGGATATACCCGCCAAAAAGAAGTGAATTGTCTTCGCAATGCGCAACAATGATTTTATCGAGCTCTTTTGCTTTCAGCATTGCGCTTCGCATCATTTCTTCGCTCTGTACTCCCCTGCCGTCATCGGAAAAACCGGCGCAAACGGAAGAAAGACCATCAAAATCTGAAAGTTTTTCACCGTTCTGACCGACAGTTATAGAAGCATAGGGATGAACATTAATCACGGCATCGCGCTTTATAATTTCGCGTTGGACCATCATGTTTTCAACACTGTCAGGAACCGGATTAAGGTTGGGCATTGAGAAAACATCGGTGTATCCGCCTCTTGCACATGCTGCTGTACCGGTAGCTATAGTTTCCTTATAAAAAAAACCCGGCTCTCTGAGATGAACGTGTACATCACAAAAAGCGGGAAATATAAAACAATTATTGAAAGTAAAGTCAATGGCGTTACCACCCTGTATTGAATCAACAGGGAAGGAAGTTTTAACGAAAGAACCGTTATGATATTTGAAGCAATTTTCAAAATACGCCTTCATACTTAACTCCTTTCTCGAAAAAAACCTTGCAACACGGCAAGGTTTGATTACAGCACAAAACACCGCCAACAAACGCTGCGGTTATGTTATGATCAATCTTGCCGATGTCACTGCATCGCACTTAAAGATATCATTTGTAATATAATATCATAAGTGCAGTATGTTGTCAAGAAAAAACGAATTGACTGACCTGACAAAAATTATTACAAAAACAGTTAATTATTCATCAAAAATACTGTCTTGTAAAGCTAAAATCTTTGTTATTCTTTCTCGCTGAGCTTCAAGGTCAATTCTGTATTCACCATCGACAAATTCAAGCACACTTCCCTCTTCAATTTCAGACGGTAGTTTATTTAACGGAATATCTTCCATTGTCCCATCTTCAAGTTCGCATACAGCAAATTCGCCTTCAATTCTGTCAACTGTAATTAACATTGATTACACCTCATTCTGAGATATTTTTAACCTCATCAATAACTAGACCGTTTTCATCAATACTGAAAATAATATTGCCCGATTTATAAGTTGAATAATAATCAATACCAAGCTTTTCAAGCGAATCAACTATTTCATCGTGAGGATGTCCGTATTTGTTATCAGCTGAGCAGGAAATAACAGCATATTCAGGTGAAATTGCTTGGAGAAATTTAAGTGTATTCGAAGTAGAACTTCCGTGATGAGCAAGCTTATATACATCTGCCGATACGTCGGAACTGGAGCTGAGAATCTGCTTTTCAACTTCTTTTTCGGCATCGCCAGTGAACATAAAGCTGTAATTATCATAGTTCAATCTGAGTGAAACCGACATATTATTAAGGTTTTCATCCTGTTCAAACGGTGCAAGCACAGTAAAAGAAACATCGCCGAAGGTATAGCTTTTATCAGGCGCTGCGGCAATAACCTTAGCTCCGCTTTTTTTAATAGCCTTTAGCATATTTTCGTAAGTCTGGGTTGTGGGCGTATTTATTGAGGAAAGCTTAGGCATTATAATATTTTTGACTTTAATATTGTCGATAACTTCAGCTGCACCACCAATATGGTCAGAATGCGGATGAGTAGCAACAAAATATTCAAGCTCGGTTATTCCGTGCTTTTCAAGATAACTGATAACCTTGTTTTCCTGACCGTTTTCACCGGCATCAATAAGCATATTACCTTTATCAGTTTTGATCAGTGAGCAATCTCCCTGACCTACATCAATAAAATGAACGGAAAAAGCACCGTAATCAAGCTGTACTTCCTTTGTTTCCGATGTTTCAAAACCACCGTTTTTGGCGCCGTAAACCGATACAATGATTGCGGCTAAAACAGATAAAACAATATAGATTAATTTATTAGCGCTTTTTCGTTTTCCTGCCATTGGTTTTACCTCTTTGATTGTAATTTTTATTCTTGTCGGGTTTACGATAGCGGTTATCGGCTTCATCCTTGATAAGGCAATTCTTACCGTTGCCTATCAGGTCACTTCGACCTGATTTTTTCAGCGCTTCAATTACCAGTGCTCGGTTTTTAGGGTTGAAATACTGAAGCAGCGCACGTTGTAGAGCTTTATCATGTTCAGTTCTGGCGACGTAAACTTCTTTTAATGTATAAGGGTCAAGACCTGTATAGAACATACAAGTTGAAACCGTGCCGGGTGTTGGATAGAAATCCTGCACCTGTTCTGGTCTGATACGGTTATTTTTAAGGAATACGGCAAGTTCAACAGCATCCTTAAGCGTGCTTCCGGGATGTGAGGACATAAGATACGGCACAAGATACTGCTCTTTTCCGATTTCTTTATTGTATTTGAAATAACGCTTTGCAAATTCGAGGTAAGTCTCAATATGTGGTTTACCCATTTTGTCGAGCACGGCAGCAGAACAATGTTCGGGCGCAACCTTCAGCTGACCGCTTGTGTGATGCTCAACAAGCTCACGGAAGAATCGGTCATCTTTATCAGCAATAAGATAATCAAATCTGATACCGGAACGGATAAACACTTTTTTTATTTTAGGCAAAGCTCTGACTTCACGAAGAATTGACAGATATTCATCATGATTTGCTATCAGGTTGGGACAAGGCTTAGGAGCAAGACATTTTTTGCCTTTACATAACCCTTTTTCGAGCTGTATATCACAAGCAGGTCTGCGGAAATTAGCAGTTGGACCACCGATATCGTGTATATAACCTTTGAAGCCTGGTAATGTTGTAAGCAGTTTTGCTTCTTCAATTATAGATTCTCTACTTCGGGATGTAATAAATCTGCCCTGATGAAACGCGAGTGAACAAAAATTACACGCACCGAAACAACCTCTGTTATGAGTGATTGAAAATTCGACCTCGGTAATCGCGGGAACGCCACCTTCGTTATCGTAACAAGGATGCACAGCACGCATAAACGGAAGTTTATAAACAGAATCAAGCTCTTCCGTAGTAAGCGGCGGCATTGGCGGATTCTGGACAAGCATCTTGTTACCGTGACGCTGTTTTACGAGTTTACCTCTGATATGGTCAGCTTCATCCATCTGAATTCTGCAAGAAATCGCATATTCGCGTTTGTTATTAACAACGTTTTCGAATGACGGACATTCAGCACCCATCAGAGGTGTTTCTCGGACATCACATAAATAGCAGGTGCCTTTGACATCGCGTATATCGGATATTTTTTCGCCTGCATTAAGCCTGTCTGCTATCTCGATTGTCTGTTTTTCTCCCATACCGTAAGAGAGTATGTCAGCCTGAGAATCAAGCAGAATTGAACGGCGAACTTTATCATCCCAATAGTCATAGTGTGCAAAGCGCCTGAGCGAAGCTTCAAGACCGCCTATAACTATAGGCACATCACCGTAAATTTCGCGGATTTTATTACAATATACAATAACAGCTCTGTCAGGACGTTTTCCTGATTTACCGCCGGGTGAATAAGCATCATCACTTCTGCGTTTTTTTGCTGCAGTATAGTGCGCAACCATTGAGTCGATGTTACCACTGCTTACCATAAAGCCGAGTCTTGGTCTGCCGAATTTCAGGAAATCGTCATTTGTACGCCAATCAGGCTGTGCAAGAAAAGCAACTCGGTATCCCCTGCTCTCGAGTACACGGCAAATGATAGACGCACCAAAGCTCGGATGATCAACGTAAGCATCACCGCTTACATAAACAAAATCAACTTCATCCCAGCCGCGTTCATTCATTTGCTGTCTGTTTATCGGAAAAAATGGCATTTTTACTCCTCGTTGCCGTCAACACCGGCAAAACTGCCGCCGTTTAAAGCTATCATTTCATTATATTGCTGTTTTGTCATAAGTACTTTTCTGGGTTTGCTGCCTTCAAACGGTCCGATAATTCCTTTTTCTTCAAGTTCGTCCATAATTCTTGCAGCTTTGGCATAGCCGATTTTGAGCTTTCTCTGAAGAAGTGTGGTTGATGCAAGTTGATTTTCTACAACTACCGCAACAGCTCGCATTGTTTCTTCATCAGCGCCGCTGTCGGGAGAAGCGTCAGCATCAACGTGATATCCTTCTTTCTTCTTTTCAGCAACTGCCTGCTTTTCAATTTCTTCCATAACATCGCTGTCATATTCGCATTGACCCTGAGATTTAATAAAATCAACAACACGTTCGACTTCTTCATCAGATACGTAACATCCCTGAAGTCTGACAGGTTTTGAAACACCGACGGGGTTGAACAACATATCACCGTTGCCGAGCAATTTTTCCGCGCCTGCCGTATCGATAATTGTTCTTGAGTCAACCTGAGACGATACAAAAAGAGCAATACGGCTGGGAATATTAGCTTTAATAATACCGGTAATAACATTGACAGAAGGACGCTGAGTTGCAATAACGAGATGCATACCTGCGGCACGCGCCATCTGAGCAAGACGGCAAATAGAATCTTCAACCTCATTCTGAGCAACCATCATAAGGTCAGAAAGCTCATCAATAAATATACATATCTGATACATCGGTGTCATCTCGGGATCTTTTGCAGCCATCTTGTTATATCCCTTGATATCACGTACACCTTTTTCAGAGAACATCTTATATCTTTTGGTCATTTCAGAAACAGCCCATGCAAGCGCACCTGCAGCTTTTCTCGGATCAGAAACAACAGGAACCATAAGATGAGGTATATCTCTGTATACCGTAAATTCAACCTGCTTCGGGTCAATCATTATAAGCTTGACTTCATCAGGATTTGAATTGAACAAGATGCTGATAATCATTGCGTTAAGGCAAACTGACTTACCGGAACCTGTTGTACCGGCAATGAGAAGATGCGGCATTTTGGCAAGATCGGTACAGGTAACGTTACCAGAAATATCCTTGCCGAGTGCAACGTTCAGCTTGCTTGTGGCAGATTTGAATTGAGGTGAATCGATAATTTCACGCAGACTGACAGTTAATCTTGTGCGGTTAGGGATTTCAATACCTACAGCTGCTTTATTCGGGATAGGTGCCTCAATACGAACACCTGAAGCTGCAAGGTTCATTGCAATATCATCAGAAAGATTTGCTATACGGCTGATCTTAATACCCGGCGCAGGCTGAATCTCGTAACGGGTTACGGACGGTCCGCGGGCAATATCAACGATTTTTGTTTCGATATTGAAACTTCTGAGAGTTTCTACAAGTTTATTAGCGTTAGCAGTAAGTTCTTCTTTTATATCTGCATCTCCTGCGCTGTTTGCCTGAGCAAGACATTCAACGTCAGGGAGAACATAAACATGTTCATTTTCTTCTTGTTCAACTGATTCTTCATTTTCATAATCAGATTGATCATCATAATCAGCTGTATTGTCTTCGCTTGCTTTATTAATCAAATCAATAACTTCATCTGTCTGCTTTACAGGACCGCGAGAAATAGGTATATCAGCCGGCTCGTTATCAATGGAGATTTCATCAGTTTCGTCTGATTCATCAGGAGTATAAGCGGGTGTCGAAGCGCCTGAAAAATCAGGAATCGGCATAGGATCAAAAACCGGTATTTCTGTAGTCTCAGTTTCAGCAATGTCGGATTCCTCAAAAACAATGTTTTCAATTTCCGGAACATTTTCTATTTTAGCAGAAACATCGGCTGGATCTTCATATATATCTTCGCTTCTCGGTACGCGATATTCTTTTTCTTTTCGGTTTTTTCGCGGTTCGCGCGGTGATTCAGATTTCTTTTGTTCACGTTCTTCAAATCGTTCCTTTGTGGCACCTGAAACTTTACCGAACGTAGAAGAAAAGCCATCAAAAAGGCTGGACATTGATGTTCCGCTGATTATCATTACAGCAACAAAAAGAAGGATAAAAGTTGTTACGATTGATCCGGCTTTTCCAAACAGCAGTGCGATGCCGCCGCCAAAAAAAGCACCGACTGCACCTGAGCCTTTAAAACCTGCGTCCCACGCAATTGCAATTTGATCACTTAACGTGTTAATTTTAAGAAATTCTGTTGAGTGCGGAAATATGTGAGCCAATGTTGAAAGACATATTACACCTAATATGCAACTCATTAAACGAACAATATAACTGCTCAGAGGCTTATCTTTTGCGAGAGATACCGAAAGATAAACCATAATCGGTACAATCGCAAATGAACAAAAGCCAAAAATGCCGAAGAATATGTTTTTAGCACCTTGCCAGAGGTTTGTTTCACCTTCACTTACTCCGCTTGGTATTATAATTACAAACAGTAAAAATATTGACAAAGCAAAAATTATACATGATACAATTTGCTTCTTTGCAGCAGTGCTGATGGGCGGATTAATATTTGATTTATTCTGGCTTCCGGATTTATTAGCCGGTGAGTTGCGCGTGCTCTTTTTGTTATTTGTCGAGCTCTGTTTTGCGTTTTTACTACGGGAAGTATTCTTATTTTGCGTATTACGACTGTTGCCGGAATTTGTTTTTCTTTTGTCTGCCATTTCTTCATTTCCTTTGTTATCTAAAATTCCAGGATGTATTATATCATTTTTTTCACAAACAATCAACAAAAGAATGTAAGTTTTTATTATTACTTTCACAATATCTAGTATTTTTAGCATTTTTGATTGACAAACACAAATTTTCCCTTTAATATATCTAATGTATATTTTAAGGGAGGTTTTAAAATTATGGGCTATAATATAGCACAAAAGCTTATCAAGAGCCATCTTGTAAGCGGTGAAATGATTCCCGGCACGGAAATCGGACTTAAAATTGACCAGACTCTTACTCAGGATGCTACTGGAACAATGGCATACCTTGAGTTTGAGGCAATGGGCGTAGAAAGAGTCAGAACAGAGCTTTCTGTCGCTTATATTGATCATAATACACTTCAGACAGGTTTTGAAAACGCTGATGACCACAGATTCATTCAGAGCGTTGCAAAGAAAAGAGGTCTCAGATATTCAAGACCCGGTAACGGTATCTGCCATCAGGTTCATCTTGAAAGATTCGGTAAACCCGGCAAGACTCTTATCGGTTCAGACAGCCATACACCCACAGGCGGCGGTATCGGTATGCTTGCAATCGGTTCAGGAGGTATGGATGTTGCTGTTGCAATGGGCGGCGGCACATACTATATTCCCATGCCGAATGTTGTTAAGGTCAACCTTACAGGTAAGCTCAGCCCCTGGGTTGCCGCTAAAGATGTAATCCTTGAAGTTCTCAGAATTATGAGCGTCAAGGGCGGCGTTGGCAGAATTATTGAATACGGCGGTGAAGGCGTTAAAACTCTTTCCGTTCCCGAAAGAGCAACTATCACCAATATGGGTGCAGAACTCGGTGCAACAACATCCGTGTTCCCGTCAGATGAAAATACAAAAGCATTCCTTGCAGCTCAGGGTCGTGAGGAAGACTGGACAGAGCTTAAAGCTGATGACGATGCAGAGTATGAGAAGATTATTGATATTGATCTTTCAACTCTTGCTCCGCTTGCAGCAATGCCTCATATGCCTGATAACGTCAAGGCTGTTACGGAAATCGGCGAAATCAAAGTTGACCAGGTTTGTATCGGCTCATGCACAAACTCTTCACTCATGGATATGCTCAAGGTTGCAGCAATCCTTAAAGGCAAGAAAGTCCATCCCGACGTCAGCCTTTCAATCGCTCCCGGTTCAAAGCAGGTTCTCACAATGCTTTCACTCAACGGTGCACTTGCAGATATGATTGGAGCAGGTGCAAGAATTCTTGAGTCTGCTTGCGGTCCTTGTATCGGTATGGGTCAGTCACCCAATTCAAACGGTGTTTCACTCAGAACATTTAACAGAAACTTTGAGGGCCGTTCAGGTACAGCTGATGCAGGTATTTACCTTGTAAGCCCTGAGGTCGCTGCAGCAAGTGCTATCACTGGCGTACTTACTGATCCGAGAACACTTGGCGAATGCCCTGCTATAGAAATGCCCGAAGAATTCCTTATCAACGATAATATGGTTGAACTTCCTGCATCCGTTGAGGAAGCTGACAGTGTTGAAATCAAATACGGACCCAACATCAAACCTTTCCCCACAAGCGTTGCTCTTCCTGACAGCATTGAAGCCAAAGCTGTTCTTAAGGTTGGTGACAATATCACAACCGACCATATTATGCCTGCAGGCGCTAAGATTCTCCCCTACCGTTCAAACATCCCCTACCTTTCAAACTTCTGCTTCCGTCAGTGCGACGAGCACTTTGCAGAAAACTGCAAGCGCGAAGGCAGCGGTATGATAATCGGCGGTGCAAACTACGGTCAGGGTTCTTCCCGTGAACACGCTGCTCTTGTTCCTCTTTACCTTGGTATCAAGTGTGTTATTACAAAGTCATTTGCACGTATCCACTGCGCTAACCTTATAAATGCCGGTATTATTCCCTTCACATTTAAGAATGCTGATGATTATGACAGAATTGATCAGAATGATGTTCTTTATCTGCCTGATGTCAAGGCTGAAATCACAGCCGGTAAAGAAGTTAAGCTCATTAACAAAACCAAGAATGAAGAGTATGTTCTCTGCTACGATCTTTCAGATCGCCAGAGAGATATGATTCTTGCAGGCGGACTTCTTAACTATACAAGAGAAAACGGAAAGGACGACAAATAATGTACGAAGCACAAATCAAAGCAGCTGCTGAAAGATATGCTGATCTTCTCCGTGAGCAGCTTGAAAGAAACGAAAGAATAAAATCAATCGGTGATTTTACAGACTATGCAAAGCTCGATAAGATCATTATCGGCATCTGCGGCGGCGACGGCATCGGTCCGATTATATGTAAAGAGGCAGAACGTGTTCTCCGCTATATGCTCGCTGATGAGGTTGCAAGCGGAAAAGTTGAATTCAAAGAGATTGACGGTCTCACAATTGAAAACCGTGTTGCTGCAAATAAGGCTATTCCCGATGATGTTATGGAAGAGCTTAAGTCTTGCCACGTTATTCTTAAAGGACCGACAACCACACCACAGGCAGGCGATCCCTGGCCGAATATTGAGAGCGCAAACGTTGCTATGAGAAAGGCACTTGACCTTTTCTGTAATCTGCGTCCCGTTAAGATTCCCGAAGAAGGAATTGACTGGGCTTTCTTCCGTGAGAACACAGAGGGTGCTTATGCAGTAGGCTCCAAGGGTGTTAACGTAACTGACGATCTTGCAACAGACTTTGTTGTTACAACAACTGAGGGTACTGAGCGTATCGCAAAACTTGCATACAACTATGCACGTGCAAACGGCAAAGAAAGAGTTTCAATAATCACAAAAGCTAACATCATCAAAACTACTGACGGTAAGTTCCTCTCAATCTGTAAGCGTATCGGTGAAGAATACCCCGAAATCACAACCGATGAGTGGTATATTGACATCACAACAGCTAAACTTATCGATCCCAAGCGTCGCCGTGATTTCAAGGTATTTATTCTTCCCAATCTTTACGGAGATATCATTACTGACGAAGCTGCTGAGTTCCAGGGCGGCGTAGGTACAGCAGGAAGCGCAAACATCGGTAAGAAATACGCTATGTTTGAGGCTATTCACGGTTCTGCTCCCAGAATGATCCGCGAAGGCAGAGGAGCATATGCAGATCCCTGCTCAATGCTCAGAGCTGCTGTTATGCTTCTTTCTCACATCGGCTATGTAGAAAAAGCAAATGCTCTTGAAGCTGCACTTGACAAGTGTATGATCACCGAGAGAAAGCTTGTTATTACAGGTCGTGATGACGGATGCACCTGCAGCGAATTCGGCGATTATCTTATGGAAACCGTAGAATCACTTAACTAATAAAAAAGCCTTCGGTAAATTCCGCACAATTGTTAGCGGTTCATTTATCGAAGGTTTATTTTTTGATATTTGATGCTGCTCTTTAAATGGGCAGCATTTTATTTTTGTTTCGATTTGAATTTAATGCGTGGCAATTGAATTTCACTGCGACTTAATGAAATAAGAACATCAGCAAACATATATAAAGTAACCGCCGTAACAACAAACGCAGAAATCAACTGATTCGGCGAAGCAAGGTAATCATTAATAAAGTATATTAATTGATCCAGAACCGGAATGCCATCAATCAGATCCAAAAAGTCACCGATTTTAGATATATACAGCGGCGGAATTACGACAAGCATTAATAAGAAAGCAACGTAATAAGGCACGTCACGTTTTCTGAATGACTTAGAACAAACAAAAACAATAAATGGAATTATTGCAAAGATAAGAATATACGTTCTGGCAGTTGATGGATAATTCATTATCATATAAACAACAGCCCAGATTTTTTGCCATTCTTTATCCGAAATAATAATTATTACAAGTGCCGATAAATAAGTTACCGTTGCAAAGAATGTATATGCACTAGAATACCCAATTCCGAATAAGGTGTTTGCGTACATTGCTAAAACATCAATGCAAACAAACTCCGGTGATAGCTTATTAAGCGAGTAATCCGAAAATTCATTGAGATTGTTGAGCAAATCGCTGATGCTTTCAAATCCGTCATAGAAGAAAAAAGGCACAATAATGCAAATAAGACCGTAAACAATAAGCCGCATTGCATCTTTATGTTTTTTATCAGTAAATAAAAGCAAACCGAATGCCGCAGGATAGAGTTTGATTCCTGCTGCTATAGCTAACAATATTAAAGATAACTCTTTTATTACTTTATTATCATTGTTTCGGTATAAGACAAAAAACATAGAAAAAGCAAATGAAAGCAATGCGATATTGCCGCGCTGTACACAATAAATCATCGGATAAGAAAAAATAAGCATAACCGAAAATGCCGATGAAAACTTCTCAAGTCCGTGCTTGATAAAATACTGTTTTATTATTTTTGAAAACAGCAACAAGCATAGCGTTACAAAAACAAAGTAAATAAACAGACAGACATAATCTCTTTGCAACATTGTACGTCTTGAGAATGTTGTTGCCGCCAATTCAGGATCAATCATAAGCGATAAAACATAAAAGAAAACGTTTGCCAGCGGCGGATAAATTATCCCCTCTTTATACACATCTTTTGTGCTTGCATCACGGATTGAATTGAAAAAATCCATAAAGAAGTCTGTACCGACAGAATTTCTGAACAAAGTGTGGAGAAATGATTGACCGTCGGTAAGTGCGAGCATTATAAAGAATAAAGAAGATGACACTGTAAAAATGCCAAAATATGTTTTTAACAGTGATTTGGAGTTAAGTCTGTTGTTCATTAAAGCCCTCGTTAATTGCGTTTATTGATCCGGACAGTATTATCAAGCCAGTTAATTATATCATTCATAACGTCGGCTCTGTCTGTCTCATTAAGAATTTCGTGGCGCATACCTTTATACAGCTTTATATCAGTTTTTCTGTGTCCTGACTTTTTAAGGTCGGTTGCTACCTGTTTGACACCTGCGCCGTATTCGCCTACCGGATCGGCATCGCCTGCAATAAGATAAATCGGTAAATTCTTACGAACACCTTTATACCAATTCTTTGAAGATACGTATTTGAGAACTGAGAATAAATCGCGGTATCCGCAAGCTGTAAAAAGAAATCCGCAATATTTATCGCCAATATATTTATCGACAATTGCGTTATCGGTTGTAAGCCAATCAAAGTCTGTTCTCTTGGGTTTAATTTTTTTATTGTATGTACCGAATGCGAGAGTATTTATAAATTCGCTGCGGTAAAAATTGCCTTTGCTTTTTGCAATATAATTTGCAAGTTTTATTGCAATTCCTGCAGCAGGGTTAGGACCGCTTGTACCGCAGAAAATTGCAGCATCAAGGGCATTGTTATGAATTTCGGAATAAGCTCTTGCTATAAACGAGCCCATACTGTGACCGAAAAGCACAACCGGTTTATTCGGAAAAAGCTCTCTGGCATATTTGTTTATGGTATAACAATCTTCAACAAGATTTTTCCATCCGTCCTCTTCACCGAAAAATCCAAGATATTTATCATCAGTTACGGATTCGCCGTGTCCGAGATGATCGTGAACAATAACAGCATAACCGTTTTCAGCAAGATAAGAGGCAAATTCTTCATATCTTTCCTTGTGTTCGGCCATACCGTGTGCAATCTGAACAACTGCTTTTGCAGTAGCTTTAACAACAGGAGCATAATAAAAGCCGTGAATTACAACAGGTTTAAGTACTGAATTGACGGTAAAATTAATTTTTTCAGATTTCATTTATTGTCTCCCTTCAGGTTAATCCGAAACTTTAATACGGGCAAAACAGATGCGCTTTCTGTTCCAAGTATAGGAGATGAGAAGTTCATTACCGTTGGCAATAATAGCAGGATATGAATATTCTCCCGGCATGCTTTCAAGCACAGCACCAAGACCCCAAGTTTTGCCGTTATCATCGGAGCATATAACCGTAAGAGGTGTGCGTTCACCCCAATTTTCTTTTACGGGATTTGATATAAGGAAAAGCCTGCCGTCGTCCGTACGAGCTATATCAATACCGCTGTTATTGTTGAACAGACCTGTTTTATACGCGGGACACCAAGTTTTACCACCATCTATTGAATCACTTCTGAAAATGTACCTTCTGTTTGTTCTGACAAACATATGCACGGTATCGGGAGCAGATTCCCATAAGGTAGGTTGAATCATACCTACAGTTTTGCCGTAACGTTTCGGACGCTCGATAAAGTCTGTTTTATTCCATGTTTTGCCATTGTCATCAGAAATATCAACAAAGCAGCGCCAATCCTTATTTTGCTCTGATGATGACGGAGCAATAATTCTGCCGCTGAGCAAACGAATTGCTTTATTCTTTACCGGACCTCTGCCGCCGCTTGTATCGCCCGGTACAAGTTCAACCGGCTCGGACCATGTTTTGCCGCAGTCATACGAAACGCTGAAATAAGTCTGCCAATCAGGGATTTTTTTACCGACTTTGAAAAAAAGCGTTAAAGAACCGTCATCATTTTTAAACAAAACCGGATTCCAATGAGGTATCTGAAGATCAGCTGTGATTCTGACAGGTTTGTTCCAACCCTTTTTTCCGCGTGAAGCAAACCAGATATCAACATCATCATGGCTTTCATATGTGCCGCCAAACCACGCAACACCGATTTCGCCGTTATCCATTGCAATAACGGTAGATGCATGGCTTGATTTTGTCGGTGCATTAGTTTCATCAAAAATAAATTCGCGTTTTATATCAAATTTCATAACAAATCCTCACCTTTTATTTTTTTCTTATAGGATAACAAAGCTATTAAGAAAATGCAAGTATTTTTATAATTAAGTAATCATAATTATAATCGAGGTGCTGTTATGCGTAACGGAAAATTATTGATTCTTAATACATCTGTTTTGACAATCGGAACTGTACTGATGAGGTCGATATCGGTTTTCTTTAATGTATATCTGACTAACCGAATAGGTTCAGCCGGCATTGGCTTGTTTCAACTTATAGCTACTGTATATAATCTTATGATAACATTTGCTTCCGGAGGAGTGAAACTTGGCGCGACACGTCTTGTAAGCGAAGCTGAATTATCAAATAAAAGCAAAACAGGATTTATAATGCATATTTGCATAAAGTACGCACTTGCTGCTGGAGTAACAGCTGCAATTTTTCTTTTTATTTTTTCAGGTATAATTAGTGATAAGTGGATTGACGATAAAAGAGCTGCTGCATCGCTGAAAATCCTCGCATTGAGTTTACCTTCTGTTGCAGTTTCTTCGGCATTAAGCGGATATTTTACAGCTCAAAAAACAATGGCAAAATTTGCAGTCGTTCAGTTAAGTGAGCAAGCTGTTAAAATTTTGATAACCATTATATCAATCACACTTATCGGCACCGACAGAACTGAAAATGCATGTTCCGCCGTTGCTTTAGGTATAACAATTTCTGAAATTTTTTCCGTACTCGTTTCATATTCGCTATTTCGCTCAAAAAACAAAACTCAATATTATTCAGACTCAAGCCTATTCAAAAAATTATTACATATATCAATACCGGAATTAATGGGTAGCGGCTGCAGGTCTGTTTTATTAACTGTTGAACATATTCTCATTCCAATCGGGTTTAAAAAATCAGGATACGATACTGAAAATGCTATGAGCATTTATGGATATATTCACGGAATGGCACTACCTATAATTCTGTATCCGTCATCATTTGTTTCCTCACTGTCATCAATGCTGGTGCCAGAATTGTCACAAATCAAATTATGCAATAATTCTGCTAAAATCAGCGCTGTATGCAGAATTTCTTTAAGATTTGCAATGATTTTTTCATTCGGAGCAGCAGCTTTCTTTTTCGCTTTTTCCGATACAGTATCATTGGCTGTATATAAGGAAACCAGTGCAGCTTTTTTCATAAAGCTTCTCTCTGTTCTTGTGCCTGTTATGTACTGCGATATGATAACTGACGGTTTATTAAAAGGTCTCGACGAACAAGCAGCATCAATGAGATATAATATTTTTGATTCAGCAATTTGCGTTATTCTTGTCGCTGTGCTTGTGCCTCGCTATTCTGTAAGCGGATATATTTTTGTTTTATTTTTAAGTGAAATAATAAATTTCAGCTTGAGTATTAACAGATTGATTAAAAAAATCGGCATTAGTGTTGATTTAATTAACGATATTTTAAAGCCGTTTTGTTGTGCACTTTTGTGTTGCGGAATAATATATTCATCAATTTTACCTTTATTTTCGTTAGCAGCTAACAGCATTATTATCTTAGTTTTATCTGTTCTCAGTTTTATGGCGCTTTATGTATTCACTCTGAACTGCTCAGGTTGTGTAAATAAAGACGAAAAAACAAAGCTTGGGAGATTAATTAAAAATTAAAATTATACTTGACTAACTGAGTAAATTTCAGATATTATTCAGAAGTAAACTGAGAAAGAGGATATTTATATGACGGGTTTATTAATAAAACTTTTTATCAAAGACAAAGATAATATCGGTAATGTTAAAGTGCGTTCAGCATACGGCACATTAAGCGGAAGTGTAGGAATAGTTGTTAATATACTGCTGTCAATTGCAAAACTGATAATCGGCAGTATTACGCATAGCATTACAATTACAGGTGATGCACTTAATAACTTGTCGGATGCCGGCAGCTCAACAATTTCTCTTATAGGTTTCAGAATTGCATCAAAGCCAGCTGATAAAGAGCACCCATACGGACACGGAAGAGTTGAATATATCTGCGGACTCGGCGTTTCTGTAATTATAATGTTTATGGGATTTGAACTTATCAAATCATCAGTTGATAAAATAATACATCCCCAAGTCCCTGAATTCAGTTACGCTGCTGTTATCGTGCTTGTTTTATCTATTTTCGGCAAATTGTGGTTGGCATTATTCAACAGAAAGATCGGTAAAGCAATCAATTCAGACACAGTCGATGCAGTAGTAAAAGACAGTCTGAGTGATATGGCTGCAACAGCTGTTTCAATAATTTCTTTAGTCCTTTCACGTTACTTTGACTTGCCTTTTGACGGTATTTTCGGCGTTGTAGTATCTCTTTTTGTAATCTGGGCAGGCATTGGTGTGTTTCGTGCAACAACGGCATCTTTGCTCGGACAACCTCCTGAAGAATCAACTGTCAAAATGCTTGAA
Source organism: Acutalibacteraceae bacterium (assembly GCA_045637465.1). Taxonomy (GTDB): domain Bacteria; phylum Bacillota; class Clostridia; order Oscillospirales; family Acutalibacteraceae; genus UBA8612. The sequence continues at coordinate 17,476 of JAZTZM010000049.1, forward strand.
GAAAAAATACTTTCATATGACGGTGTATTCGGTGTGCATGATCTTATTGTTCACGATTACGGTCCCGGAAGATGCTTTGTAACAGCACACGCCGAAGTGCCTTCAACAGCTGATATAATGGAAAGTCATGATCTGATGGACGTTATCGAACAGGAAGTGCGCAACGATACCGGTTATATTATTACGCTTCATATGGACCCGATCGTTATGGATGATGAAAAAACTAACGCAGCCAAAGCAATGGTCGGTGATATTGTAAGAGAAATCGATTCATCTCTCAGTATTCACGATTTCAGAATGGTTTCCGGACCGCACCACACAAACCTGATTTTTGATGTTGTCCTACCCTACTCATGTAAGATAGACAGCTCTGAAGTAATCGAATTGATAAATCAAAAGCTTAGTGCATTAGAAAAAAACTATTACGCTGTTGTTACAATCGACCGCAATTACAACTGATTTTTCACTCTTTTGTTATTTTCAACAAAAGAGTGAGCTTTTTTAATTAATTATTCTACTAACAAAATCCGACAAAAATATTTTTTTGGTTTACAAAAACAAATATTTTAGGTACAATATATATTGATAATTAAAACGGATTATACTAAATATAAAGGAGAATTATAACCGTGAAATTTACTGAGCTTGATGACAACTTCCAGACAATTCCTAACGGACCTCTCGGAATAATTGCACTTCCCGGCTGTGAGGAACTTGCAAAGAAAATTGATTGGTACCTCACTTCCTGGAGATCTCAGAGACATGCTGAAAATAAGGAAACACTTCATTTCCGCGGATACGACCGTTCATCCTATCTTATTGATATGCGTTTCCCCCGTTTCGGCACTGGTGAAGGTAAGGCAACAATTCATCAGACTGTTCGCGGTTATGACCTGTTCATACTTTGTGACTGTTTTAATTACGGCATTACATATGAAATGTACGGTATGGATGTACCGATGAGTCCCGACGAGCATTTTTCAAATCTCAAGCGTGCTATAAGTGCTGTCGGCGGCAAAGCAAAGCGCATCACAGTTATTATGCCCATGCTTTATGAAGGCAGACAGCACAAGCGCTCCTCACGTGAGTCACTCGACTGTGCAAATATGCTCCAGGAGCTTTGCCACGATATGGGCGTTGATAATATCATCACTTTTGATGCTCACGATCCCAGAGTCCAGAACGCTATTCCTCTCAGCGGTTTTGAAAACGTTCAGCCTGTTTACCAGATGATCAAGGCTATGACTCGCTCCATAGATGATCTTCACTTTGATAAAGATCATCTTATGGTTATCTCCCCTGATGAGGGCGGTATGGGTCGATGCATTTATTATTCAACTGTTCTTGAAGTTGAGCTCGGTATGTTCTATAAGCGCCGCGACTTTACAAGAATTGTTAACGGCCGTAATCCGATTATTGCTCATGAATTCCTCGGTGCAAATGTCGAAGGTAAAGATGTAATCATAGTTGATGATATGATTTCTTCCGGTGAATCCATGATTGAGGTTGCTACAAAGCTTAAAGGTCTCAAAGCAAAAAGAGTTTTTGTATGTACAAGCTTCGGTCTTTTCTGCAACGGTCTCGATGCCTTTGATGAGGCATATGAGAAGGGTCTTATTGACAAAGTATTTACAACAAACCTCATCTATCGCACACCCGAACTTCTCTCTCGCAAGTGGTATGGTGAAGTTGACCTTTCAAAGTATGTATCATATATTATTGATACTCTCAACCACGACCTTTCCGTCAGTGGTCTCCTTGATCCCGCAGACAGAATCGAAAATCTCCTTGTTTCAAAAGGCTATAAAGAACCTAAAGAAAAATAATATCAGATACAGCATAACGCTTCCTTCTGATGAGGGAAGCGTTATTTTTTCATTTTACTTGTAATACCAGATTTATTATGTTAATATTGAATAAATATATATTTAGGAGTGTGCGCATGAAAAATAAGAAAGCTGAGATTTATACCATATCAAATGCACACCTTGACACTTCATGGTTGTGGACTCTCGAAGAAACAATTGAAAGATACATCCCCGATACAATTAAATGCAATTTTAAACTTCTGGAAAAATATCCTGAGTATAAATTCAATTTTGAAGGAAGCCTCAGGTACGAACTTATTAAAGAATATTATCCGGAACAATTTGAAAAAATAAGAGAATATGTAAAAGAAGGAAGATGGCATCCCTGCGGATCCTGCTATGAAAACGGCGATGTCAACATCCCCTCTCCTGAGGCTATGACGAGAAATATTCTTTACGGCAACGGATTTTTCGATGCCGAATTCGGAGTTCGTTCAAACGATATTTTCTTGCCGGACTGTTTCGGATTTGGAAGAGCTTTGCCGACAATTTCTGCCCATTCGGGACTTACGGGTTTTTCAACGGGTAAGCTGTTCTGGGGAAGCTCAGTTCCGATTCCGTTCGACACCGGAAAATGGACCGGACCTGACGGAAAATATATCTGGTCAGCTCTTATGCCTTTTTCATATACAACAAGCTTTAAAAAGATGACAAAGGCAAAGCGCGTGCTTGAAAAGATAGACAATAACATTAAAAACGGTCTCCCCTCTTTCACTTTTGCTTATCACGGAATAGGCGACCGCGGAGGTTCTCCTCATAAATCTTCTGTAAGAAACGTTTCTCTCGCTCAACGAAATAATAATATAAATGAGACACTTGTATATTCGGCATCAACTAAAGAATATTTTGATATGCTCGAAGCTTTACCCGATGAGCAAAAAGAAAAAATGCCTACATATAACAATGAGTTTCTGCTCACTGCCCACGGTGCAGGCAGCTACACATCACGCTCCGTCACAAAGCGTTGGAACAAACGCTGTGAGCAGCTGGCAGATGCCGCCGAAAGATTTGCAACAGCAGCTTTTGTTAACGGACTTGCCAATTATCCGCAATACGGTCTCGATAAAGCTTGGAAAAACGTAATAGCTCATCACTTTCACGACGATATAACAGGCACTTCTTTCGAAGAATGTTATATACGCAGCCATAACGATTACGTTCAGGCAATGAATACTTTTTCAAGTGAATTAACTTCAGCTTGTAAAGCACTTTCTAATCAGCTTGACACTTCGTTTGTTCAGGGTGTTGCCGTTATTGTTGCTAACCCGCTTCAAACTACTTCTTCAAGAAAAGAAGCAGTAAAGGCAACCATTGACAGCACAGCTGAATTCTTCCGTGTTTTTGACAGCAACGGAAACGAAACCCCTGCACAGGTAAGAAAAATATCAGAAACCCAAAGAGAAGTAACTTTTATAGCTGCTGTTTCTTCGTGTTCTCTTTCGGTTTATGATATCCGCGAAGCTGAAAAACCAACAGAAATTAAAACTCAACTTACCGCAAGTGATAACATTATCGAAAACAAAAATATTAAAGTTACACTTGATTCTAACGGTGATATCTGCTCTGTTTTTGATAAACGAATTCAAAAAGAGCTTATCAGCCAGCCGATAAGACTTGCTGTTTTAAACAATACACACAGTTTTGATTGGCCGGCATGGGAAGTCAAATATGACGACTTATGCGGTGAACCTTATACATACCCCGCAAACCCTGACGTAAGTGTTGTTGATAACGGACCTGCACTTTGTTCGATTAGAATTATCAGAAAAGTCGGAAAATCAACTTTTAATCAGTTAATTTCACTTGACTGCGAAAGTGAGTACGTGAGCATTCATAACGAAACGGATTGGCGCGAAGAGGCATCGCTCCTTAAAGCTCAGTTCAGTTTCACTACCAAAAATGAATTTGCATCATATGATATCGGTATCGGTTCAACAAAGCGCGCAACAAATACGCCATCACTTTGTGAAGTGCCTGCGCAGAAATGGGCTGATATCACAAATGACGATAATTCATATGGCGTAAGCGTATTCAGTGATTCGAGAACAGGTTGGGATAAACCTGATCAATCAACAATCCGACTCACACTCGTTCATACTCCGATGTCCAGCTATCGTTGGGAATGTTCACAGCACTTGTTGGATATGGGCATTAATCGCTATTCATTTGCAATAATGGGTCATAACGGTCAACCCGAGAATGTAACTGCATACGCCGATATGTTCTGCCAGCCTATGCATACTTTTATAACCGATAAACACAGCGGTAAATCAGGAAGTCAATATTCATTTGTCAGCATTAACAATGATAATGTCAGAATAACTGCGCTAAAAAAATCACAGGATTCTGACAATATTATACTTCGTGTCGCTGAATGTTCAGGTTTGGACCAGAAAAATGTTGAAGTAAATTTTGATAAGAATATTATAAGCGCAACACTTGTGCGCGGTGACGAGGTTGAGCTTTCGCCCTATTGCACATGTGACGGTAAACTCAAATTTGATATCGGTCATAATGAAATCAAGAGCTTTGCACTAACCTTTGATAAAACCGATACTGATTATGCACATTCAAAGCCTTTAAATCTTGAGTATAATTCAATCGGTATTACATCTGATGCTGACAGACACACTTCCACATTAAAGGGTGGCTATTCTGTACCGAGCGAAATGCTTCCGGACAGTCTTCTGTACTCAGGCGTTGAATACAAATTCTGCAAAGATAAAACAAACTGTATCATTTGTGATGGTCAGCTTATTTCGGTACCGGAAGGCTATAACACAGTTCATTTGTTGCTCGCTTCTCTTGACGGTGACAAATATCCTGTATTCAAATCCGGTAATAAAGAAATAAAAGCTTTTATCCCCGACTGTTTCGAACCACTCGGTCATTGGGATTTTATGCTGCTTAAATTGACCGGCTATATCAAAGATAAACATCAGGCATTAACCGTTTCGCACACTCATAACAAACAAGGGAATTTAACAGCAAAACAGTTTTATATGTTTGATGCCATAATACCTGTTGGCAAAAACAATTTGGTTGAGCTACCGAAAGATGATACTCTCGTTGTATTTGCTGCAAGTGCTTCAAACGATGAATATTCATTTGTTCCTGCTGACGATCACTTTGATAAATTGAAAAAACGCGAGTTTGATTATACTTTCTCTGAATACGCAGTAAAACATATGAAACCGTCAACTGCAGAACGTATTTTAGATAAGATATTTGACAGACGCGTCAATGTAAAAGCAAAAGCACCTAACTCATATAACGAGGTTTCTTTGAGCGAATTATATTATTTTATACGAAAGATTTTTGATAGCTTCACTTATAAAAAGAAAGCACAAAAAATTATTTCATCGAGAACAAAGAAACATCTTTGAGAATTCATTTGATGATTAAGAGGTGAATTTATGTCAAAACGAAATGAATCCAACGCAAATGCAAAAGAATTTGAACGGCTCAGACAAGCCGAGCTTGCTGAACAGCAAAAGTCTGATGCGGCAAAGGTTCAGGACAGACGTTATGTAGGCACTAAGGAATCCTTAGGATTTGTTATATGGGATGCGGCACAGAGTTTCAATATTAATATTTACTCAAACCGTTTTATCACCAGCATAGTAGGAATCAGCTTAAGATCGCAAACACTTGTTAACTCAATAAACAGTGTGTGGGATATTTTAAACGATATTATTTTTGGTGCTGTTGTTGATAAAACCCGTACCCGTTGGGGTAAATTCCGACCGTATCTGCTTTTTCTCGCTGTACCCGGATGTATTCTGACATCACTTTATTGGCTTATGCCTCATCTCTTTGGCAGTTCCTCAGAGCTTAACATATTAAAATTTGCATTCTATCTCTTCCTTACAGTTGCTCGTGAAGGCGTAACAACATTTCAGACAATTTCAAGAACAGGTCTTATGGCGACAATAACGCCGCATCCGAACGACAGAACAAGGCTTATTACACTCGCAAACTTTGCATCGGGATTTTTTGGTGAAAAGCTCCCCGAGCAGGCTGTCACAATACTGATTGACGTGTTCAGAAATATGTTTTTGAACGATTCTAAAAAGCTTTCAAAAGCATATACCCATTTATTTGTCGGTATGGGTGTTTTCACAACAGTCGCATCAAGTATTTCTTCGTTTTGGTTCTTCTATAACTCCAAAGAAAGAGTTATGCAGTCAATAAAATCGCCAAGTGTGTTAATGTCGATAAAATCTGTCATAAACAACAGACCTTTGCTTCTGATTACGCTTTCAGATTTTCTCAGCGGATTTGCAATCAAGGGAAGCGAAGATGATTATTATACTGACGTTCTTCACTTCTCATCAATGACACTTGTTGCCGGCATTCCTGCGGCACCCATCAGCCCGATGAGTTACGCCTGGGTACCCTGGATGAGAAGGCATTTTTCCAGCCGCCTGCTTTACATACTTGCAAAAGAAATCGGTAATATTCTTTATGTGCCTGTATTCCTCTTCGGATGTATAGGTATGAAGAAAGATTATTCAGGCGGTTTATACCAAAAAGCTCTGCCGATGGGCTTTGCTATGGCATTATGGGAGATAATCTGGACTGTTTTCTTTGGTCTTAAATCGGTTATCGGTACAGAAATGTATAACGAAGCAATGGATTACTGCGAATGGAAAAACGGATACCGCACTGAGGCAATGGCTTCTGTTGCCAAGGGCATCGCATCAAAGCTCTCAACAAGCGTAAGCACGGTTGTCACCACAGCAATCAAGAGCAGAATCGGATATCAGACAGAGGCTTTTAGAGTCGGCAAAGAACAGACAGATAAAGTTAAATTCTATCTGTTTGCAATGTTCACAATTATCCCTGCAGTAACTGGTTCACTCGGTATAATACCTATGCTGTTCTACAACCTGAACAATAAGCGAAAAGAGCAGATGTATGCCGAGCTTCTTGTTCGCCGTAAAATGTTATCAACAGCAGCTGAAATCAATAACGATAAAGCGAAAAAAGATGTATGATAAATAAAACATTAAAGATTTATTTGGAGATATTATTATGGAAGTTAGATTTATAAAACCGGAAGAAGCTGCAGATTTTCTCAAGGTTTCCTCTACATCGTTTATATGGAAATTTGATGAGAAGGTTGATGACCATGTCGACACACCCGTATTGGCGGTTTTTGATAACGGTAAACTAATTTCAGGTCTTGAGGCAATTGATTTTGAGTGTAATTATTGTGGCACTTCACTCGGCACAATCGGTATAGGTTGTGTTTGTTGCTTACCGGAAGCGAGAAGAATGGGTGCAGTAAGAGCTCTTTTTGATAAAATCGGTGAAACCGCACTTGAACACAACTGGACTCTCGGTTTTCTTCATCCTTTTTCAATTGAGTACTACGAACAGTTTGGTTACGGCCATCTTAATCAATTGCACACTATCAAAGTACCTTTTGTTAACTTAAACCACATACCGAGAAATACCAATGCAATTCTTTATACCGGCGAACAGTTTGAAGAATTGAGTGCACTTCACAATAAATGTGTATTAATGGAAAATCTTCTCACTTACCGCAAAGATAAAAAATGTTTCTGTGACAAGCCGCACGAAAACACTGACTACACCTATTATCGTCGTAATGAAAAAGGTGAAGCTGATGCTTATGTGCGTTTCACTGTCAGCAGACCCAATACACTTACTGTTGAGGATTTATATTTTCTTACACCTGATGCTCTTTTCGGTATTCTCGGATTTCTTCGCAACTACGACGGCATTGTAAAAGAACTTATTATCAGAAGACAGTATCAAGGTTCCCCCTACTCACTTATTGCTGACAGAATATCCGGCGAACAATACGGCTGGGACGGTTGTATGGCAGCAAGAATTTACGATATTAAAAAGGTTCTTGAAAGCAATATATATCCTCAAGAGCACGGTGTTTTCCGATTGAACAGCCTTGATAAATACAAGCAGAATTCCGGTATATTTGAGGTTGAATACGAAAAAGGTAAAGCTTGTGTTACGTTGTGTAAAGACGGCAAATATGACCTTTCTCTTGAGCCTCACGCCGCCGCAAGACTACTGCTTGCCGGTGAAGGTCATACCGCAGAAAGTGCCGCTTATCTCAATGGTGTTCAACTCAATAATAGCTCTGATGATTTCTTCAAGGCATTCCCCCATCGCCCGACACGATTCGTAGACAGTTTCTGATATTGCTTTAATAAAAATTATGCCCCGCAATACTTTTGTATTGCGGGGCAATTAATATTTAATTAATTATAATGCACCGAAAATTGGAGCAATAATATAATTGGTAATTAAAGTAAATATTGTACCAAGAATTGAAGTTAATGTTACATACGGCAGCTCTGAGTAACCGTTAGCACCAAAATTGTCAAACAGCCAGATACTGAGATCGCTAAAGAATGTTGAAGGTTCTTCCTCCTCTTCAACAGTCCATGCACCTGCCTTAACAAGTATGTTTATGAGTCTGTTTTCAATCTCTCTGTACTGACCGTAATAGCAGACTGTGCCGTTAACAAATGCCTCTGCTTCAGCGATTGCTGCAGTAAGTTCCTGTGCATCTTCAGCACTGAGTTTTGATGTATCAACAGATTTAGCGGTGGGGATATAATTATTCTTAAGTTTTCTCAGATCACGTTGTCCGTTGAACTGAGGATAATCAGGTGTAGAATAAACGTCAGTAATATCATCAGTTGCAAGAAGTCTTGTTGCAAGAGAAATAATTATATCATTTCGTGCAGTCTGTTCGTGATTCTGACCGTCGAAATAAAATGTTGTATCAGGAAGAAGACCTGCAGAAGCATCGACAACACCGTCAGGCGAAATATGGTTATGTGTAGGATCAGAACAGTTTTTACTTGTGTTAGCCTGTATGTAATTTTCGCCTAATGTATCGCCTGCGCATGCACTTACCGCACCCATAGAAGTAGAGGAAAGATGGATAACACCGTCAGCGTTATCAGTATTCCAGGATCTGCCGATCTGATAGAGAGGTACATCATAATCTACAATATTGAATACCTGTACACCCTTATCGATAAGTTTCTGAATATTAGCATCGGAATTTAACTGTGCCTTATAGAACATATCTGTCTGACGCTTGATTTCAGGCTTATCTGCAAGAAGCATCTGTGCAGCCTGCGGATAATACTCCTTCGGGCACAGACCCCAGAGGCTTGTGACATTGGAAGCTACATCTTCAACAAGGCAGTTTGCAACGTTTTTAAGAACACCGGTAAGAACCTGATCAGGAAGAATTCGTGCAATAACCTCGATCATTCTTGCATCTTCCTCGTCCATAAGTGTCTCAAGGAAACCATTGTAGAGGAACTCAGTGTCAAAGAATGCAAAGTTCTTTGTATAAAGGTCGCCGACAATTGTGGAGCCATTGAGAGCAGGCACAATGTAAACAACCTTATTAAGATCATCCATCACCTGCGGAAAATACTGAAGAAGTCCGTTTGCAATTGAACCGCCCATACTAATCGGAACGATATTAACTTTATCATGACCGGTTTCTTCTTTTACCATCTGAATGAAATCATAGAGTTCACAAACAGTCTCATAGTTATTGCCGAATGAGTTGTAAGCAAAGTAATAGAGATGATCTTCGCCTACCATTTCAGAATATGCCTGAAGAGGAATATTGCCGTAGATTTCGCCTTTTTCGTAATCACTGCATTCAGCAACTGAATAAGGATATTTTTCAACTTCGATGTTACCAGTGTTTTTACCTGTCTGAGGGTCACAGGCATTGACAGCAAAACTATCAAGCACAACCTGACAAAGAGCATCAGAAAGACCGATGTCTGACTGAGTAAAAAGTGTAAGAAGCGCGGGGAAAATAACTTTTCCTATGATTGAGGGGATATCAAACGTTGCAGGGAAGCAGGTGATCCTCTCTCCCTCATCATCGAGCAGATAATCGCCGTTTTCATCAAGAGCCCATACGTTTGACTGTCCGATACCCGGAACTACAATCGCGGGGCATGTGTCACAATTGCCCTGACACTCTGTTTTAACAGCCGCAGAAGACGGGAGCGCAAGAACAGAGAACATGAGGACAAAAACAAGACAAACAGATAATACCTTTTTCATAACTAGACCTCTTTCTTATTTTTGAACTTTTTTAATATATGAACAGTCCTATCAACAAGACTGCCGCCACCAAGTGTTTTTAATGTGCCTTTGCTCAAAAGAAACATCACAGATTCAAGAACCGAATCCGGCGCAGATATTCTTCTTCGTTTTTTATTTGTATAACCTGCTGCACCTATTCTTTGAAGAATTTCAACAAGTTGTCTTTCAGCTGCTTCAACTCTCATTTTATCAGCTACAGTCATTTTCAAAACAGCTTGTGCTTCAGTTATTGCTGCATTTAGTTCAGCCATATCTTCAGCACCGACTTTAGATTTATCAAGCTTATATGCGTCAGGAAGTATCCGCCGCCTTAAATTCTGAGTGTTGCAGGCGCCGTTAAACTGAGGATAATTCAGAGGGTCGGTATTTACATCGCTGATTTCTCCGAGAATAATGGCTTTTGCAAGATTGATCACAACATCGTTGCCGCCGACTTCATGGTGTTGATTAAGAAAAATCCAGGTATTCTCAGGAAACAAAGCTGTCGAAACATCAACCTTGTTATCAGCTGAAATATGGTTATGATCAGCATTATTACAGTGTGATGTTTTTTCATATTCATAATTTATAAGTGTCTTCTGACCGGGAGCACCTGTTGCCCCGAGAGTAGCAGAGCTGAGATTAACTATACCGTCTGAGTTAACTTTTTCGGCTTTATCAACAATATTAAAAAATGTATACATCTGTTCGCCAAAATCAAGATTTGCACAGGCGATTGAGTCGACACGCACACCGTCAGCCGCGGCAGCAAGAAGATTTTTATTCAGCCGAAGCCTCGCATGCTGAAATTTATCAGTTCTGGCTTTCAGCGCAGATTTTTCTGTCAAATACCGTGCCGAAAGTTCATCATATCTGTATGATGGCATCATCGCCCAAAATTGCGGACAGTTAAGCATCAAATTATCAAGTATAGCGGCAATTGCGCCAGAAAGTAAGCCGTTAACCGCTGCTCTTGGAAAAAAGTGCAGAATTATGTTGATAAGATAGCCTTTTGTAGACATACCATCAGATTCAGCGAATATGTTTGCAAAAAACTGATGATACAGATATTCATCATCAAGTCTCCACTCTCTTGCATAAAAATCGGCTGCAATGTCCGTGCCGTTAAGACAAGCTACAATGTTAACTATCTGATCAATTTTTTTATGGCCGTATTTGTCTAAATAAGCAGTAAGAATTGTGCCACCCAGGCTGATAGGCAGAAGCGTTACTTTATCGCAGCCTGTTTGTTCTTTGACGGTTTCGATGTAATCGTCAAGCTCATCAGCCGATTGCATCGGATCACCAACAAGATTAAAAGTGAAAAAATATACTGACTCTTCCCCTATTTCTTCGACAAGAGTTCGCATAGGAACCATACGGTAAACCCACTCTTTTTCTTCAGTTGTCATTTGCTTGAGAGAATAGTTCCACCGCTTGGTTTTAAGGTTTTCAATATGATTACCGTCTTTGTCACAACGCTGATATTTTAGTACTTCAGCAATGAGTTCGTAAACAAACTTCTCAATTCCGGCATCAGCTTGAGTAACAAGTGAAGCAAGCACTCTTAAAAAGAATTTTAAAAAAGTATGCCTTGTCAAAATATCTTTATTAAGAATAAGCAGTGTGCCGCCAACCTGCGAGCCGCCATTTAAAACCGGATTATCATATTTATCATACAAAAAAGTTGGTGAATGATTAATGCCGGGAAGTATAATTACAGGAGATTGCTTACAATGCTTTTTATAAGCATTATCTGATTCAGCGGAAGAATCTGTATGTTTGTTTGACTCTTTCAAATCATACACACTCCTCACAAAATATATATTTGTATTTTAACATATTAAACTGTTAAATTCAACAATTTCTGGTTATTCACTATGTAATAATTTATGCAAGAAATTTGTTAATTATATATAAATAACAGATCAAACAAAACAAGACAAAAAAAACAGAGTAACTCAGAAAAGTTACTCTGTTTACGCGATCTTTATGCTTTTTTCTTTCTTTCCGGAACAACGAAGATAAATACAAGTGAACTCAATAAAAGAAACATCGGATAAAAAAGATTTGAAATTATATTGAAAGCAGTCAATTCATAACCTAATGTATTTACGACAGACAGAGCTACAAGGATCTGCGCACCGTAAGGAAGCACGCCTTGGAAGATACAGGAAAAAGTGTCAAGAATTGATGCTGTTTTTCGAGGAGAAATGTCAAAGTCTTTAGCCATTTCGCTCGCAATGGGGTTAGCCATAACAATAGCAACCGTATTATTTGCAGTAGCTATATCCATAAGACCGACCAAAAGACCGATACCGAGCTGTCCGCTTTTTCTACCCTTAAAAACTTTGCGTATACCGTTAAGAAGTGCTTCAAAACCACCGTTATATTTGATAAGTGCACAAAGTGCCGCAACAAGAATTGCAACCATTGAGGTTTCAAACATACCTGAGGCTCCCGTACCCATATTGGAAAGTAAATCGGGAAACGCAACCGAATCAGTTGCAAGTATAATAATGCTGCCTGAAATAATACCGATTAACAAAGTGAGGAACACGTTTACACCGACAATTCCGCTTATAAGCACAAGAACATAGGGAAGAATCTGAAGGAGGTTGTAATCCTTATTAACGATCGGAGCAACATCCGACTTAAAAGATAATATAAGAATAAGAGCAAGAGTCAACACTGCAGCAGGTACAACTACCGCAAAATTCGTGCGAAATTTATCTTTCATTCTGCACCCTTGACCATTACATGCAGCAATGGTAGTATCAGAAATAAACGAAAGATTATCACCAAACATGGCACCGCCGACAACCGTACCCAAACAAAGGGCAAGCGGAAAACCTGAGCGTTCGGAAATTGCAACAGCTATAGGTGCAATCAAGGTAATTGTGCCGACAGACGTGCCCATAGCAGTGGAAACAAAACAGCTGATAACAAATATCACCGCAACGGCAAGCCTCGGAGGAGTAACAGAAAGCATAAAATATGCTACACTTTCAGCAGAGTCTCTGCCAACAACACCGACGAAAATGCCTGCAAGCAAAAAGATTATCAGCATAGTTATAATGTTTTTGTCACCTATACCCTGCCCCATAATTTCAAACTTTTTGTCCAGAGAAACTCCCTTAGTCTGAACCACAGCTACAAGTAAAGCTACAAGAAAAGCGACGACAACAGGTACATTATAAAAACCCATTGGAATTTTCATAATATACTCGAAGACAAGTCCCAATAATAAATAAAAAATTACAAATACTCCGATAGGAATAAGTGCTGATGCTTTAGACTTTTTCATATTAGCCTCACTTTCCAAAATCAAAAATTAAACTTTTCGAATTATACCACGGAAATTCAAAAAGTACAATAATAATATTTTTAATAAAGTGAAAAAGCCGGTAAACACATAGCGTTTTCCGGCTTTTATGGATAAAATTCTGGCTGATCGTTTTATTATTCGTTCAAATTAGCTTCGGCTTCAGTTTGAATATCCGGATCATAAGAAAGAACGGGTTTTATATCCTTATCTTTAATATTACGGTTAACATAGTTCTTAGTGATTTTCATAACGAGCGGGAACAGAACAACAACACCGATAAGGTTGGGGATCATCATAAGTCCGTTGAACGTATCTGAAATATCCCATGCAAGAGTTGATGTCATTACCGCACCGAAAATAACAGTGATAACATGGATAATTTTGAAGATGATTGTTGTTTTTGCACCGAAAAGATATTCCCAAGCCTTTGAGCCGTAGTGAGACCAGCCGAGAACGGTTGTGAACGCAAAAAGGAACATTGCTATCGCAACAAATCTCTGACCGATATTGCCCCATGAGAATACAGAGTTGAACGCACCGGCAACAAGTGTTGCATCAGTCAGTCCCTCTGCTATTTCACCGGTTTTTGCATCAAACACACCGGATGTAAGAACAACAAGAGCTGTCATTGTACAAACTACCATTGTATCGGCAAAAACTTCAAATATACCCCACATACCCTGTTTTACAGGTTCTTTGATACTGGAATTCGAGTGAACCATAACCGATGAACCGAGACCTGCTTCGTTTGAAAAAACGCCGCGCTTGAAGCCTTGTGTAATTGCCGCGCTGATTGCAGCACCGAGTGTACCGCCAACAAATGCTTCCGGCTTGAATGCGTTGACAAAAATACTCTTGAATGCAGGGATAATCATATCATAATTAACACCGATGACAATAAGGCTGCCCGCAATGAAAAGAACAATCATAAAGGGAACGATTTTCTCGGCAACGTTTGCAATTCTGTTAAGGCCGCCAAGGGTAATAAGAGCAACAAGAATCATTATCACAACACCGAGGATAAGATTATAAAGCGAAACTCCGCCGAAAACCTCAATGGAAGAAAGCGCCTGAACATCAAATGCACTCGCAACGTTTGCAACAATCTTGTTAACCTGACCCATTGAACCGATACCGAAAGAAGCGAGCATTGTGAATATACAGAAAAGGAACGCAAGAACTTTACCTATTATCTTACAGCCTTTTTTATTTCCAAGACCATCGCGGAGATAATACATTGCACCGCCAGACCATTCGCCCTTTATATTGCGGCGGCGGAAATAGATACCAAGAACGTTTTCAGAGTAGTTAGTCATCATACCGAATAATGCGGCTACCCACATCCAGAAAACCGCACCAGCACCACCAATGCATATAGCTGCGGCAACACCGGCGATATTACCTGTACCAACCGTTGCGGCAAGAGCTGTGCAAAGAGCCTGGAACGGCGAAATAGTGCCTTTTTCTTTTGAATGTCCCATAACGTTCTTTGTAAAAAGGCTTCCGATTGTGTTTTTCCACCAATGACCAATGTGTGACACCTGAAATACTTTGGTAACAACAGTCATAAGAATACCCGTGCCGATGAGCAGAATAAGACCGTATTTGCCCCATACGACACCGTTGACAGCACCGTTGATTTCTGCCACTTTGTCAAAAAAAGCTTCCATTTTAAAAATTCCTCCTGTAAATAAAAAAGTCGAATTACAAGACGTAATCCGACAAAAGTACAAATTTATCCCGAAAAAATCGGGTGATAAAAACTTTGTCCTTTTGCCTGAGAGATTAGCGTTTTGCCTTGCCCCTTCGGCACTCAATTTAATGAGCTTCTCCAAAGTTATGTCCGTTTGCAGTCCCTTTCCCTTTCGGGAAGCCTGAGAGCGTTACTCCTTCGGCAGCATTTGCTTCTTCTGCAAACTTCAACCATAAAATATTATGTTTTCTGCATTGTATCACTTTATTTTAAAAATTGCAATACGTTTTAACAATCAAATTCTAAATGTGATATAAAAAAGTGAGTGTTCACTTATGTTATGAACACTCACTATGTCTGACCACTCCAGCTTTGATACAAAATATGGTTATAAACTTAAAATAACAACTTAAAAGTCGTAGTACACCTTTGTTGCAAAATTCCAGAAAACAAGAGAAAATTTTATAAATGCTTTCCAGATTTTAGTAAATATAATCTCGAACCATGAGACACCGCCAACATCGATAATTTCAGAGTTTTTCTCCTCTGCAAGTTCATATCCTGTTAAAACTTCACTTTCATAAGTGCCGTCTTCATGCAGAGTGATGACTCTGCTGCCCCAGTTGATGATTTTAAAAATTGAGTGAGGCTTAACACTCGGTGTGTTGACAATATCCACACCGTTAATTTCGACTGTAAAGCTGTTGGAATGCTCGTGACCGAAGAACATCGCTCTAACATCACCGTTTTCACTCATAGCATCAAGCTGACCGTAGTTATAATATCCGGGGCAGGGTTTTTCCAGAAGATAGCCGCTTTTTATATTTGAAAGATTAGGAATAGCCTTCATTTTGTAAGCTATTCCGTCAAAGGTTTCTATGCTTTTTGTGTCATTTTCCTTTGCGATGGGGAAAAGTTTATCGAAAATTTCCTGCACTATAATATGCTGGAAAACGACGGAAGGAACATATTTACCACCATTTGCGTTTTTTAATTCCTCAGCCTTGTTCTGATACCATTCGATCTGATCGGGATGAACTGACTCGTAACCCTTGCCCTCAACCTCGCAGCCTGAATCGAAGCAGTAGATTTCATATGCTACACGGCTGCTATCGTTAGAATATACGGAAAGGCTGCAGGTTCCGCAGCCGAAGAGCTCAGGATTCTCGTCCTCGCTCAGGAAGTATTCACCGCCGTATTCCTTATAAAGAGCAAACATATCATCAATTGTAATGCCGTGAAGATAATCATGATTACCAAATGTGATTACAAATGGAGTTTCTGACTCAATGAACAAGTCGCAGATTTCCTTGACTGCAGCAGGATAATCTTCTGTTGATGCCTCGCTCATATCGCCGCCCAATACAACGAGATCGGGGTCTGACGCAGCGAGTGCTTCTTTGACATATTGCTTGTGAATTTCAGGCATCGGATAAGCAGTGTGCCAGTCTGTTAAATGAAGAATGGTAAAATCACCGTTTTCGTCGAACTTCAGCAGGGAATCTGAACCTATAGCAAAACCTGTTATCGTTGCAGTGGTAGTCATTATTACCACCAGAATTATGCAAAGAGTTTTCTTAATAAATTTTTTCATAATCCTTCTCCTTTACGGTTTTATAAAACTATTATACACACGTACCAACGACAATTCAACAGCTTTTTACACAGTTACAAGCATCGGGGTGATGGTTTTATACTCCGTAAAACTATTTCATTTTTACACCCCGACAACTATTACACTTACAGAATTGTCGTAAAAATGAAAAAAGCACTCATTTTCAGAGTGCTTTAAGGCATAAAAAAGGCCGAAACCCCGCGTTCAAGGGATTTCGGCTTTATTACCTAAGTTGTACTTAGGTGGTCGGAGTGACGGGACTTGAAAGCTGAAGAAGTCTTTGCGTATCGTTGCACATGACGTAGTAAAGCGCTATGTTTCAACGAATTTTAAAATTCACATTTGTTGTCCCGTTTCACATCTTTGCATATCTTTTCATAAGAATAAGGACCAAATAAGGACCAAAAGTCGCAAGCCATTGATAAGAAATTTATCATAATAGTTATGTTTATTGTATTTCGACTACTAAATCATAAAAGAAAACGGCTGAGAAGGTACGTACAACTCGCTAAGGTTACGTATACAATTAATTGTTTTTGATTTCGTACCCCAAAAATAGATTTTGATGTATTTGATATTTACTTTAAATAGATAAAGTTATATAATAAATTTAATTATATCCAAGTCTGTTCTAAGG